>JBDRZU010000001.1:0-1389684 GCA_039804105.1 Caldifarciminota bacterium | reverse complement strand
AAAAAATGCTTTTAAAAAATAAATAAAATTCTAACAATTTCTTTTCGTATAAGTTATTTTAAAACAATAAGTTAAAATATTTCTTGTCAAAAAGTCAAGCACCGTCCCTAAGTTTATTTTTAAATTGTCAAGTTTTTTATTAAAATTAAAATCTTGAATGATATAAACAAAGAAATAATAAAAAATTTGAAAAAACACACAAAATGTAAAAATAATAAATCTATCCCTATTGATATTTTTATTATTTTTTATTAGGATTAGTAAAAAAATAAATTATTTAGTAAAAATTTAAAAAATGATGAATAGAATAAACTCTTTAAAAGTTGAAAAAAGCAATAGATTCATTAAGCAATTTTTTATTTTTTCCTTATTGTCAATTTTTTGCAGTACAATATTTGTTTTTCCTCTAATAAAATTATATTTGGAAAATTTTGTAATGAAAGAAAAACCAACAGAAAGTATTGAAATTTATTCTTATAAAATAAATGGTTTTAATCTAATGTTAAATTTACACGATTTAGAAAAAAGAGTGCAAAAAAATAAAATTTTAATTGAGATTGTTCTTCCACAAGAAAAAGAATTCTTTTCTTATAGTGATTTATACTTGATGGCATATCTTTCTGAAAACAAAATTAAACAAAAAACCCTTTTTGAATTTCTTTTAGAATATGATAGAATTAACAAAGATAATTATCTACTACTTATTTTCGCTGATTCCATTTTAATGATTAATTCAGAAAATTTGATTACAGATGAAAAAATTGTTGATTCTTTAAAAAAAAGTATCGACCAATTACTTATATTTTCAAAAAAAAATTTAGAAGGGTATAAAGTTCTGTATTTAACCGAAAAAGGAGAAATTTTTGGTAGAAAGGAGATAAGAGGTGTGAAACAAACAGTTAACAATATTCTATCTAATATCTATACAATTGAAAGAACTGTTTATGATTTAGAGCCAAATGCTATTATTTTTTATCGAGTAGATTCAAATAACTTAAAGATCAATAAAAATATATATTTTATGGACAAAAATGATTAATTATTTACTAAGTTTCATATTTCAGGGAACAACTTATTTTACTTTTGGTATTTTATTTAATACTTTTATAATTAAAAAGAAAAAACCATATTTATATGATCTTCTTGCAGTTGGAATGTCTATTACTTATATTATTGTTCTTTTTATTTCTATTTCTGGAAATAAAATTAACAGATTTTTGATATACATTTTCATTGTAATAATTTTTTTATTAACATTTTTTAAAATTAAAAATAAAAAACGATTAAAAGAAATCCTTAAAAAAATATTTTGGTTAGATTTTTTATTTTTTCTTTTATTTTATATAATAATATCAATTTTTCTATTTTTAATACCAACTTATGGTTATGATGGTATTCTCAATTTTGCTGCAAAAGCAAAACATATTTATGATTATGGTTTTTTTTCACTTTTTGATAAAGATGCATTTTTATGTCATATAAAATATCCTATTTTCTTGCCAATACAAGAATACTTTTCAGGATTACTTTATGGTAAATATTCGAATGAGATTATCTCAATTTCTTTTAGTTATTATATGTTATTGATCTTTCTATTTGTCTATGAAAGATTTATCGATTATAAAATCATCAAGATATTGATTTTACTTTTGTTTGTACTTACTCCTATACACTGGATACAGGATAAAACATTCATAGCAAAATATGCAGATTTTCCTTTAGCTGTATTTTTTATGCTTAGTATTTTTTCTGAAAAAGATGATAAAAATGATGAAAAAACATTTTGCAATGTAGGATTAGTTTATGGAGTAACTATGATGACAATAAAAAATGAAGGATTTTTATTATTTTTAATATATCTATTCATTTCAGGTTACAAATTTAAAAATATAAAGCAAGAAATTACAAAGAATAAAATATTTGGTATTATTATTATGCTTTTAATATTTACTTCCTTTATGATGAAATTTAGTATCTCATCTGAAGAAACAGATATGCAGAATTTATGGTTAAACAGAAGCAGAGTATCGCTTTTCCCACAATATTTAAAGTTGTTTTTAGGTTATTTTTTTAACATAAAAATTTGGTCATTAAATCTATTTGCAAGTTTTATAATAATTATTTTGGATAAAAATAATAAAAGATTGAAAATATCATTTTTGATCTATATTTTAATTAGTATAATATTATTTAGTTTGATAGACGTGAAAAATTCTTTTGATAGAATAATTTATCATTTTTATCCTTTGTTATTAATTACCACAATTAAAAAAGTTTTAAGAATGACTTGATAGAATTTTTAGATATCCTTTTAGAAAACAGAATTTTTATGAAAATAAAGAAACAAATTTCGTAATTTTGTAAATTATTTGAAAACACTAAAGATTCAGGTAAAGATTGAGGGATTTCTTTTAGAATTTTTTTGGAAATTAGGATTATTGGGGACGGTGCTTGACTTTTTGACATTTTTCGTAACTATATTTTTATACGAGATTTAAACTTAATATAAATTTTTAGTTTTTAAATTTTTTCAAAACTAAAAAATAACATTTTTTATTTAATATCTTGCCTTTGCCTTTATTAATGATAGTATTAGAATAATAAAAATAGAGAGAGTACAAAAAATGCTTTTAAAAAATAAATAAAATTCTAACAATTTCTTTTCGTATAAGTTATTTTAAAACAATAAGTTAAAATATTTCTTGTCAAAAAGTCAAGCACCGTCCCTAAGTTTATTTTTTTCATATTAAAATCTTGTTTTATCTTAAACAACCTGTTATAATTATATTATGAAAAAACGTGTAAAAATTCTAAAGCAAAAAGAAGAAGCAGAATTTAATCGAAGCGAATGGCACAACATGACTCCAGCTCAAAGATTAAAGATAGTAGAGGAATTAAGAGAAAATTATTCAAAAAATTTTTTTAATAAAAATGAACAAGGATTTAAAAGAGTTTTTAAAAAGTTTCAACGAAAAAAAAGTTGATTACATGATTGTTGGCGGATTTGCAGTAGCATATTATGGTTATCCTCGATACACCGGCGATATAGATGTTTGGATTAAAAAGACAAAAGAAAATGCTCAGAAAATAGTTGAAATAGTAAAAAGTTTTGGTTTTTCAGATATTGATTTATCAGATCATGATTTCCTTGAAGATAATATGGTTTTTCAATTTGGGGTTGAACCGAATAGAATTGATATAATTACAGATTTGGACGGTTTAAGATTTGATGAAGCAGAAAAAAATAAACAAAAAGTATCAATAGACGATGTTTCAGTATATATTATTTCGCTTGCAGATTTAAAGAAGAACAAAAAACTATCGGGAAGATATAAAGATCTCGATGATATTGAAAATCTTCCATAATATATTAAAAAAAGAACACGAAAAACATTTCTTCTATATATTATTTTGTAAATAAAAAGATTGAAAAATTTGAAGAAAATGAAAATTTAAAATAATTCACCAAGACCATAACAGGTAATATTATAACAAAGATGGAAATCTTGTCTGGCCAATTTTTCTTGATGCTTTAATATGTTATAATTTTATAAAAAAAGACAAAAAGGGAAAGATTAATTTAGAAAAATATTTTGATGAGAATAAAAATCTGACAAAAAATAGTTTGAACAAAGCGTTTATTGTAAGTTTTTTTATAAAAAAACGAAAGGGAATTTTTTCTTACAATTTTTTATAATTACTTACTCTCAAATTATGTGAGGATATTTAAACAGTATTAATAACAAAAATCCACAAATCATTTCAAAAAAAGAAATTAAAAAACATGTGAATCCTCATAAAATTCCAAAAGAAATCCTTCAATCATTGCATGAATTTTTAGTTGTTTTTTAATTGATATTGCATTTTTAACCCCTTATAGATTTTATTTTTGATTCAATAAATAGCAATATTTTAATTCCTTTTAACAGGTAGTCCCAACCATGTTAACGGAAGTTCATTAAATTTATAATGACAATTAACACTTTGGATATAATCAAGAACATCTTTATACTCTGGTTTTTTAAACCAATCACTCAACACATAAACATATTCTACTCTTAACCCTAATGGTGTTACTAGTTTTAAATATTGTTTTCTTTTAAAATCACAGGTTTGTAACTTTTCATCAACAGATCCTGCTACCTGTTGATATTTAACTTCTATTATAAACAATGTATCTCTAACAATAACCAACATTGCATCATCAGGTAAAAGTTTTCTTGAAATAATTTTTTTCCATTCAATTTTATTTTCATCAAGAAACCTATAAAATTCATATTTTCTAAAACATCTCGCAACTAATTGACCTTCAAAGTAAACTTCAATTCCCGCTTTTTCTTTTGTCCTTTTCAAGTTATAACCAGGAATTTTTTCTAACAGCTTATACAGATCAACCTTTTTTTCAAAATTTAATCCAGTTAATGTTTTCGAACCACCAACTCCATTTTTTTTCATAATCAAACCTCAAAAAGTGCTGGATTATTATTTTTAAATTCAAGTATTTCATTTAGCCTTTTTATTGATAGAGATACAAATTCATTTTCAAGTTCACAACCAACAAAAAATCTATTCAATTTTACAGAAGCAACTCCAGTAGTAGAACTTCCAGAGAAAGGATCAAAAATAACATCATTTCTTTTAGTACTTGCTAAAATTATTCTTTCAAGGAGTTGTAAAGGTTTTTGAGTTGGATGTTTACCAAACTTTTTTTCTTCTACACTTGGAGGTTGAATAGTCCAAACTGTTTTCATTTGTTTACCTTTATTCAATTTAACTATTTCTTCATAATTAAAAAAATGTTTAGAATTTTGATTTTTTGCTGCCCATATAATTGTTTCTGTAGAGTGAGTAAAATATCTACAAGATAAATTGGGAGGTGGATTTGGCTTTTCCCATGTTATTTCATTAAGTATTTTCATACCAATTAGTTGCATCGCAAATCCAACAGAATGTATTATATGATGGGTTCCCGAAACCCATATTGTTCCATTTGGTTTAAGTAATTTCTGACATTTTGAAAGCCATAACAAATTAAATTTATGATTTTCATTAACTCCTTTCGAGCGATCCCATTTTCCTTTATCAACTTTTTTCATTTTTCCAGCATAACAGGTTATTCCACCATTTGATAAAAAATAAGGAGGATCTGCAAAAATCATATCAAAAATTCCTTCTGGATATTTTTCTAAAAGAATATCCATCAAATCTAAACTATCCATTTGATAAAGAAAAACACCATTTTCTATATTTTTAAATACACAACCTTTCTGGGGAAATTCATACTTTTTTATATCAGTTTTATCAGTTAAGTTTTTCATATTAACTTGATCTGTATTCTACTTGAAATTATCTTTTGGTCAATAAAAACCATCTCAAAATTTTGGAAACACTTCCATGCCATTCTTATTGAGATATTTTGTTACACCAACACTACCATTTTCCTTATATTGAAAAATCTCAATAGCATACCCGTAAACATTGTTCACAAGCATATCCTCTTCATCAGTATAAAAGATTTTTTCAAGTTGTCCTTTTGAGTTGTAAACAAAGCCCTTTTTTGCATAACCAACAATAAAACTCTCTTTCAAATTACCTTTCTCATCATGATAACTTTCCTCAATCATTCTCCCTTTATCATCATATTTCCACCTTTTTATTGGAACAAAAAGCTCATTTGCACTTTTTAAACTATTATTTTTATCATAAAAACTTTCCTCTATCAATCTTCCCTTGTTATCATATTTCCATTTTATTTTAGCACATCCATATTGATCCTCTGCAATTTCTCCATTTTCAAAATGTTGTTGTTCAACACATTTCCCATCAGAATCATACAAGAATCTATATTCTGCAACTCCACAATAATCTCTAACCTGATTTCCATTCTCGTCAAAGTTTATGTTCTTCACAACAAGTTTCAACTCTTTTCCTTTTTTATCTTTGAATACTTGATAGAAAAATTTCATTCTATATACACCATCACTTGTTTTGATCTGATTATCATCTTTATCTTTGAAAATTAACTCTTTATTCAAACTATCATAGATGATTATAATCTTAGCAACACCAAATATTCCACCATTTTTTAATTTGTTTTGCTGATAATATTCTATCGTCCTCAAAAGGTCATTTTCATATTTGAAACGATAATACTCAAAATAATTTTCTGGATTTTTGAGTTCCTCAACACCAACAAATTCAAAGTTCGTTGAAACTCCATAATCAAAACTAAGATAAGTTATTTCTTTCTGTTTTTGATTGCAGTTAACCTTGCAAACATTTCCAATACACTCTTCTCCAGATAATAACAAAAAACTAAATATAAAGAAAAATAAAACAAAAAAAACCTTAATGTTATTTTTCATAATAAAAACTCCTTAATCTTTGTATCAATTTTATGAAAATAAAAAAAATTTTCAATATTTAAAATGGATTTGGCTGTTTTAAATATTGTAAATGATAAATGTTATAAAATAAAAATGGCCAGGATATTCTGTCCCTTTTTTAACAAACTACCTAACTATAATAAATTTACCATTAAACTCTTTTTTACCATCAACAAGTTTTATAAAATATACTCCCTTTTTGAGCTTTTTTGTATTCAAAACATAATTTCCTGGATTTTTGTTTTTTTCGAAACTCACCTGTTTACCAGCAATATCATAAACAACTATTTCATTTGTTTTTCCGTTCAAAGTGTATTCAAAAGAATTAAGATTAACCTTCATTTTAGTAATATTGTCTTTAAGATTTTCTTTTTCGATATTGGTGAGAGTATTTTTCAATATATAGAAAAACCCAGATACAAGATAAACATAGTTACTATCAGCCCACACATCTCTCGCTTCTCCTGGAGTATCATAATATCCTACCTCTTGTGGATTAGCCGGATCTGTTACATCTATAACCCTTACACCTGTGTTTTGATCAGCAATATAAGCATAATTTCCAACAACACAAACATCCCAGGACCAACCGGGTGTATCATAATAACCAACCTCTTGAGGATTTGCTGGATTTGTTATATCAATTATTCTGAGCCCAAAACTTCCATCCGCCAAATAAGCGTAGTTTCCCAAAATAAATACTCCCCTTGGCCAACCAGGAGAATCATAATATCCCAAAACAACTGGTGATGATGGGTTTGAAATATCTACTATTTTTAAACCATTATTTAAAGCCAAATAAGCATAATTACCACTTATAAAAATATTACATGTATAGCCAATGGTATCAATAGAAGCAACTTTTGAAGGAGATGCAGGATTTGAAACATCTACTATACATAAACCAGAATCACCATCTGCAATGTAAGCATAGTTTCCTGAAACAACAACATTGTTTGGATAACCAGGAGTATCATAAATACCTACTTGTGTTATGTTTTCAGGATCAGAAATATTTAATATTCGCAAACCCCAACTTATATCAGTTACATAAGCATAATTTCCAACAATATAAGATCCATTGCTATAGTAAACATTACTATAACTTCCCACTTCATAAGGATTAAATTTATTTGAGATATCAATTATTCTAAATCCACAACTTCCATTTGTAACATAAGCATAATTTCCAACAACATGAACATTATAAGTTAACCCATAAACACCATAACCCCCAACCTGCGCTGGTATCGAAGGGTTTGAAACATCAATGATCATCAACCCTAATTCTGAAACACTTGCATATAAATAGTTGTTTTCTTTAAAAACATACTCAACCCATTCAACAAAATTAAAATTACTTAACAACACAGGATTAGTTTTATCGGAAACATCAAAGATTGAAATTCCCCAGTAACCATCTGCCACATAAGCATAGTTTCCACTAACATTAACATTTAAAGCCCAGCCATTTGTATCATAATATCCTGTTTCAACAGGATTTGATGGATTTGTTACATCAAAAATTCTTACTCCACCCCAGTATCCATCAGCAACATAAACATAATTGCCTGAAACAAAAAGATCATACGCATAACCAGGAGTATCAATAGAAGCAACTTTTGAAGGAGATGCAGGATTTGAAACATCTACTATACATAAACCAGAATCACCATCTGCAATGTAAGCATAGTTTCCTGAAACAAGAATACTCATTTCCCAACCTGGAGAGTTAAAATAACCCACCTCTACCGGATTTGACACATTTGAAATATTTAAAATTACAAGACCATTGCTACCATCAAGAATATAAGCAAAAGTGTCTTTTACAAAAATATTAAAAGCAGAACCTGATGTATCATAAAATCTTATAAATATTGGATTTGAAGGATCAGATACATCATAGATTCCAATACCGGTTAAACCACAAGCAATATACAGATAATTTCCTTCAACAGAAAATCCGTTTATATACTCTGGGGATGCTATCTCACTTAAAAATACTGGATTATTTTTGTTTTTCACATTAAGTAATAGAACATGATAATCTGTTTGAACAAAAGCTATAGTGTCAACAACATATACTTTTCTTGCATAACCATAGTAAGAAACTTTTCCAATTCTTTTCATATTTAAACTATCATAGACATCTTTGGGATTGGCGAAATCTTTAAAATATACCATCTCCCCAGCAGAAACAGAAATCAAAACTAATAAAATAAAAAGAATTAAATAAAATTTTTTCATTTACTCTCCTCTTTTTAAATTTTAAGTTTTAGATTTATAAAAAATTTGATCCAGCAAAATTTGAAACACAAATTCAAACCTTGAACCTGTCAACATATCTTTTCATCTCTTCAGCAATATTCTTTAAAGTCAATATCGATTCGGAAAGTGAATTAAATGAGGCTGTTTCCTGCTCAACCGCTGCTGAAACTTCCTGGGCTGCTGCTGCATTCTGTTCTGACTCTTTTGAAATCTTTTCGATATAGGTTGAAAGTTCACTTACAGCATTTTTTGAAATTTCACTTTTTTGAGCAATATTCTCTATCTCAAAAACGGAGTTTTCCATATCTTCAGAAATGTTTTTCAATTTATTCGATATATCAAAAAATATACCTTTTGAACTGTTTATACCATCTTTAGTTTTTAAAGATTCTTCAATAAGCATTTCGGTTTTTTCTAAAATTCCCTTCACTATCACATCTATCTCTTTTGCTCTTTCTTTACTGTTGTTTGCAAGTTTAGTTATCTCCTGTGCTACCACTGAAAAACCTCTTCCAGATTCACCTGCTCTTGCTGCTTCTATCATTGCATTTAACGACAAAAGTGAAGTTTTGTTTGAAATATTGTTTATAGTGTTCATTATCTCAGGTATCTTTTTCAACTCGTCAGCAAGATTTTTGATTTTGATAGACAAAGAATCAATCGAATTAACAAGTTCTTCAGAACTTTTAAACGCTTTTTCCGACTCAAACTTCCCTTCAACTGAATTTTTTAAAGTATTCTGCGACATCTCTTTTGCTTTCAATGCCGTCTGTTGTGTTTCAAAAACATTGTTATCGGTTATCTTCGCCTTTTCAAGTATATACATTACCGACTCCATCTGTTTTTGCGAACTGGTTGCGATTTCCTGTATAGATGATGAAATTTCTTCTGAGGAAGCAAGAAGTTGTTCTGTCGTTGATGAAAGAGTATCAGATTGTTCAAAAAGTTTTGGTGAAGATTTTTTTAATTCGACAACGACCTCACTCAACTCATCAAGAAATTCATTTATTCCATCAGACAGGTATCCTATTTCATTGTTCTCTTTTTTTTCTATTCTTTTTGTTAAATCGGTTCCAATAGAACTCACTTCGTTTGATATCTTAACAACTGGATTTATAAGAATCCTGACTATTATGGTGGCAGTAAAAGCACCAGCCAAAAGTGCTATCAAAGCAAATATTAAAGAAATTCTTACCATTTTAAAAATTGAACTTTTTAAATATTCTTCACTTATACCAATTCGAACAAAACCAATAAAAGTTTTTTCAAACGATTCTAAGAAATCTTCTCCACTCACACTTATTGGATAATAAAATTCCCAGATCTTTCCTTCAGTAAAATATGGCTCATCATTTTTCATTATTTCAACGATTTTATTATCAATTAAATCATCAATTTCTATCTTTGATTGGTAAGAAATAACTTTGCCATCCTTATCGTAAACATAAGAATAAACTATATCATTTTGAGAAGAAAGGTTTAGCAAGACCTCAGAAATATCATTGCAGTTTGCTTCAACAACCGATTTTTTACATGCAAGTGAAAACAAAGATGCTATGGATTCCCCTTTAAATTTGAATTCTCTTTTTAAAGATCCAACAGTGTGAAAATAAAAAAATGTTTCAAAAACAATTACAATTGAAATAACAAGAATTATTATTATAAAAGTTGATTTTTTCAGTAAACTGTTTTTTTTCTTTTTCATTTATATATCTCTTTAGCAGTTTTTAAAATTTTTTCTTCTATTTTAATATTAAAATCTGATGAAACTTTAAGGTTCACATAGAGATAGCCATCAGGCATATCTTTGGGATTCTCAAGTTTGTTTTCTTCAAGGTATTTTTTTATCATTTTTCCCAGAATTATTCCATTTTCAAAATAATCAGGAGATAAACCAAAGAGCGCCCCCGATTTTACGAGTTTATCGGATGTTACAAACAATGGTATTTTTGTTTTTTGAGAATGCAAGATTACATTGTTTATAACCCCAGATGAAGATATTATTGGGTCTGTTATTAAAACAATTAATGAAACATCTTTTAACAAGTTTATTTTTTCATTTACATCATTCTCGTTTTCACTCTTTATTTTTTTAACACTGATACCAAAATTTTCTGCATCCTTTTCAAACTGTTTAACCAGTTCTTCTTTTGAATAAAGTATTCCTATACTCTTACAGTTTGGTAGCACCGACTTTATAATCGTTAACTGTTTTAAATAATTTATGTTTAAACTTACACCTGTAACATTTTCATCTTTACCAACAAACAGAACAGGATTATAAACCATCCCATAGAATACAGGTTTTTTTATCTTTTCAGAAATAACAACTTTTAAAGGAGTTTCTCCCAAAACACAGATAAGATCATAATTCTATACATTTTTTAATCCATTTAAAATTTCTTCCTTTTTGCCATCACAATCTATCACATCGTAATCCCTTATGCCCGATTCTTTGATTCCAGATAAGGCGAAATTATATATGTCGACATTTTTCCATTTGATAATCAAGATTTTTGATTCGAGATTTTTTACCACTAACAAAAAAATAATTAGAATAAAAAATCTTTTCATTTTATCCTCTTTTTATTTACAAAAACAATATGTTATCTTTAATCCAAACTCTCTATCAAGTCCTGGCATAGGTGCAAATGATCCATTATAAGGTTGCACAAAATAGTAAGGAGAGTTAAGAATATTCTTTACGAAAAATGAAAAAGATAAGTTTTTTACCAAAACATCTTTTGCTATAAAATTAAAATTTACCAGAAAATTCGGTTCAAAAGATTTAAACACAAAATCATCTATGTTTTCATCATATTTATAATAAGCGTATTTTGAAGAAAGATAGATCGTACCAACATTAAAATAAAGGTTTGATAACAGATTAAATGTTCCAGTAAATCCTACTTTGTGTCTTGGAGCACCTAAAAATGATTTCTCATCTGTTGGAACAGTAAACAACTCAACTTCATTTTTGTTAGCGATGTAGTATGAATAGTTAAATTTTAGATCAATCTTACTTTTTTTAATTCGATATTCAATCTCAAAACCTCTTGTTCCAATATGCGTATCATTGAAGTAACCCTCTACGAAAGTTTCTTCATCAAAATAATATACAATAGGTGAAAAAATATTTATATCAAATATATTTCCCACAACAAACATTTCAGGTGTGATCATATAACCTGCTTCTATTTCAAAAGTTTTTGTTTTCTCAGGCAAAATATTTGTATTGCCATCAACATTCATAAAACTTGGTGATCTGAATGAATGGGCATACAATAATTTAATGTGAAACCTATCAACCACTTTTGTAAAACCAATTCTTGGTACCAAAAATTTTCCATACAATTTGTTGTATTCAAATCTTAAACCTGAGATTGAAATAAGATCAATTTTGGGAATTTTATAAAAAAGTTCTGTAAAAATTGAAATGTTTTGATTGACAATTTTTCTTGATCCATCAGCAAAATCAACCTGTAAACTATCGTTTGCAATACATCTTTCATAGTAGTACTCTTCACCAACCATCAAAGAAAGATCTTTGGAATGATCATAAGTAAATGAAACATTTTCAAGTATTCTTTCTGCCTTTAGATTCCAGTAATTCTCTGCTACACTGGCACTTGTATCGGTTATTTGCCATGGATACTGTAATTTGTATTTTACTGCTGGTAAAATTTTTATTCTCTCATTTAAGTTTAAATTGTATTTAACGTCAGCAAAATAATAATCAAATTTTTGATAGATACTTTTGGGTAGTATATAATCATAAACATTTCTTATTTTCATATCATATCTGTCAACCATTAAATTGATTTCAAGGTCTTTAAAAGTAAAATTCAATCTTCCATTAGATGGTATTATATCTGAATTTGAAACCATTTCAAAACTGTCCTGATACATATCGTAATACTTTCTAACACTTCTAATCGATTGGTTATATGAGAAAGAACCACCAATACTAAAGAATGAAAAATTTTTATAAAAAGAAACAACTCCACCTCTTTTGGAATATATTTTTCCAAAATTAGAGTATATTAAATCAGTTTTTAAAAAATCCTTATTGACTTCTCCTTTTGTAATGATATTTATCACTCCAAGTTCTGCAAAACCTCCATATTTAACAGAGCCAGGGCCTCTTATAATTTCTATCCTTTCTATAATTTCAGGTGATATATGATTACCAAGAATAATATTAGAATAGGTCAGTTCGTTTATTTCATGTCCATCAAGAAGTAAAAGAATCTTTCCTTCATTTGCCCATACACCTCTTACTCCTAAACTAACCGTCTGTGAAACATCAGCACCAAAAAAGAATCCGGGAATATTGCTTAAAATTTCCAAAAGATCTTTAGCACCAATTTTTTCTATATCTTCTTTTGTTATCACTGTTACTATCCCTGCTGTTTCCCTAATATTTAGAGATTTCTGAGTAGCGACATTCACTTCTTGTGATAATAACTCCTCAAGTCCTAAATCCTGCTCAAAGGAAAAAATAAAAATAAAAAGTATAATGAAGTAAAAAGATGTTTTCAAGGAAAATTTCATAACCCTCCTTTAATTTTTAAAATTGTATCATATTTTTTCCAAAAGTCAAAAATTTTTCTTTTTGTAAAATGGGTAATTGAATTTATTGTTGACGATCTTTTGTAAGTGAAATTGATTTTTATACTAAATCAAGGTCTAGTATTTTTCAAATAATTGATCATTTCAAAAATATAAACGCTATACTCAAATAGATCGCTGTTCCAATTATATCAGCAAGAGATGTTATCAAAGGGGTACTTGCAGTCGCAGGATCTTTTTTCAATTTTGTGAATATGAAAGGTAAAAGAACACCTATCAAACTTCCAATTATGACATTAACAATCATTGAGGTAACAACAACAGATGCAATTAAAAGATTTTTCCCTCTAATAAAACCCATAATCGAAATTCCAAATCCCATCACAAGACCAAGTAATGTTGCTATAAAAAGCTCTCTTACTATTAAAATAAACCAGTCCTTCATTTCAACTGTTCCCATTGCTAACGCCCTTATCACAAGTGTTGCCGACTGTGCACCAGCATTTCCAGCAGTATCAACAAGAACAGGTAAAAATGAAACCAAAACAACATACCTTGCTATCGTATCCTGAAAACCCTGAATAATGCCTCCTGTAACAAAATCCATTATAAGAAGTGCAACAAGCCAACTTATTCTCGCTTTGAAAATTTGAATCATCGGAACATCTTTTATCCTTGTTATAAAATCAAGATCAATATCGTGTGACTGGATACCTGAAAATTTTGTAAAATCCTCTGTTTGCTCTTCTCGAACTGCATCAAGAATATCGTCGAATGTTACAATTCCTAAAAGATGTCTTTCTTCATCTGTAATCGGTAATGCGAGAAGGTCATATTTTTCAAAAATTTTGATCGCTTCTTCCTGATCAGTGTTTGCAGTCAAAAATATAACACTTTTGTCCATCAAGGAATCTATCGTTTGTGAAGGTTCAGCAAGGATCAATTTTTTTATTGAAATATCATCCAAAAGATGCCATTGGTCGTCAACAACATATATCATGTTTATAGTTTCAACATCTTTACCATAATTTCTAATAAACGCGATCGTTTTCTCTATAGTCCATGAATTTTTCACAGCAATGTAATCTGGGTTCATCAACCTTCCAACACTGTTTTCTGGATATCCTAAAAGTTGCAATGCTTTTTTCCTCTCTTCGGGTGAAAGGAGATTTATCATCTTTCTTGTGAGATCAGGAGGCATTTCTTCAAACAGTTCAGTTCTATCATCTGGTTCAAGTTCTTCGATTATTGTCTTAATATCATCGTTTGTTAGGTTCCTTAACAGATCCTCCTGCATATCACTATCAAGGTAAGAAAAAACTTCCTGCTGAAAATCCTTGGGCAACAATCTTAAAATAACAACTCTCTCTTTAGATTCTATCTCCCTAAAAAGATCAGCAATCTCTGGGGGTTGCCAGAAGGAGATCAATTCTTTTAAATTTTTCCAATCCTTATTTTTTATTATCTCTTCAAGTTCTGGTTTTAACAATCTCACCATTGGATCAAATTTATAATCATCTGACATAGAAACCCCTTAAAAAAAGAGAATTTTTCTTTGATTATAAATTTTTTTTTATTAAAGTCAATTTATTTTTAGAAAAAAATTCATTTACTTTAAAACTTTATATGCTAAAATTCTCTAAATGAAAAGGAGGAGAAATGGCTGGAAAGATAGCATACGATTTGATGCTAAAGTTGAAAGGTGAAAGAATTGCTGGAACAGAAAATCATAAAAAGGCAAACAATATTTTAAAGCAGTTTCTAAAAGATTTAAAAGTTAAATATGAAACGATAGATTTTCCGTTATACATTTCCGAAATCGGAAAAGGTTTTCTGGTTTTGGGTTCTAAAAAATATGAAGGTGTTCCCTATGGGTTAACGGTTCCATATTCAGTTGAAGGGATTTTAGAGTATGCTGAATCTTTTGAACAGATATTAAATATTGATCAAAATTTTGAAAATAAAATTGTAATCATGAAAGATCGACCAAATATGTCAAAATTTCCTGTCTTGAAAGAAAAAAAGATAAAAGGAATAATCACTGCTTCAAGATCTGACGATTTAATTTCATCTTTACATCTTTCAAGCTGGATGATAGAGAAAAAGTGTATAATCCCGATTATCGATATTAAATATTCTGATGTTTTAAAACTTTTGGAAAATACAGGAAAAAAAGTTAAGATTGAAGGAAAGGGAAAAACTTATAAAACAAGAACAGAAAATATCATTGCAACAATTGATGGAACAAAAAAAACAGAAGAAAAAATAATCGTTATGGGACATACAGATACTGTTCCAAGATCTCCAGGTGGTTCTGATAACAGTGGAGGAATTGGAATAATGGCTGAACTTTTAGCACACTTTTCAAAAAATCCAACAAAAAGGGGTATAATTTTTTCATTCTTTTCTGGAGAAGAATGGGGACTGTGGGGAAGCAGATTCTTTGTCGCAAGAAAAGAAGAAGATCTAAAAAACTATATCCTTGGAATCAATTTCGATGTTGCAGGTGATCCTTTTGGAACAACACAGTGTATTGTTACAGCAAATGATTATCTCGTCAATGCAATAAATTTTGTATCAAAACTTACTGGAAGTTCAATAAATATTTCAAAAGATATATATTCAAGTGATAATATGCCTTTTTCACTCAAAGGTGTTCCAACCATCAATCTATTTAGAGCGGGTGGTGTTCCATCAAGGTTTATACATACAGATAAAGATTCGGTTGATCAAATCTCTGAAAAAGGTGTTATCCCTCTGATAAATTTTGGAAAATTTTTTATTGAAACTATTGGAAACTCTTGCATAAATCCAATCGAAAGGAACATCGATGAAGGAATAAAGAAAAAAATCGAAAGTTATTTCACAGGCAGGGGCACAGAGTTGAAAGATGTTGTTGATAGTTTAAAAAAGATCAAATAGTTTCAAGATAATACAAAGTTTTATTATCTATATTAACATTGTACTTCAATATCAAATAGGAAATATCAAGTAATAACATAGATTTAAATTTTTTATCATCGATTTTAGAAATCAACTGAAAAACTTCCTGTAAATTTCTGTTATTTAAACTATTATCCTCTTTTTTAAATGTTTCTTCGAGAAAGAGGTATAGCAAAGGTATCTTTTCTTGATTCTCTTTTACTAATTTTATATACTCAAAACCTGATGTAAAATCATTCTTATAGATATACATCTTGGATATTACTGATGGGTATTTTTTGAAATCCCTTTTCAAAATTTTTATAAAATCAAGACATGATGGAACACTTCCATAATTTGCATACATCTCTGATATAAGATGCAGATAGAATAAAACATTGTCATTATTATTTGTCTTTAACTCGTTAATAAACATCTTTAAAAGTAAAAAACCTTTTTCATCTTCACCTTTTATCAAATATGTTTCGATCAATTTCAAAAGCATCTCATTCTTTAACCTATCATCTTTCACCATTGAAATATCTTCTATAAGAAGTTTTTCAAGATTTTCATCGTTGTTAAATCTTAAAACAGAAAGTATCATTTTAACTCTTTCGACCCTTTTGGTAATACTTTTTGCCTCTCTGATCGTCTCTTTAAAGGAATTTGCTAATTTTGCTTTATCGTTTAACAGATGATAATCATTTGTTATCTGTGAAAGCAAAAGCGTTTTTTTGATATTATTTTTTATCCTATTTCTATTTTTATAAGCAAGATCCAGATATTTTCTTGAACTCGTAGAATCACCTTTTTCAAAGAACTTTTCTGAAACTGTTAACAAGATCTCTGGATCGTTTTCAAAACCAAGTTGGATTTCGACAAGTTTCGAATTCACAGAAAGATTCAATTTTCTATAAGCATCAAAAAGTTCAACAAGAAGAATTGCCTTTTCAGTTTTATTCTTCACTCGATTTGTTTCCCAAAATGCTGAACTTAACAATGAAAGGGATTTCGACATTTCCTTTACAAGTCCAAATCCTTTTCCCAAAAGAATTTTTGACTGAGTTTTTTCAAAATCATTCTTTATATATGAAAGAAAACTTTCCGATAGTTCAAAATATTTTTTCGCTTTTGAAAGATTTTGATCCTTTATATATTCATAAGCAATTTTTAAATAGAATCTGGTTTTAAAAGAATAATTTAGATTCTCTATGAGTTTTATTGCGAAATCATAATTTTTCTTTTCAATAGCATCATTAAAACTTCTTTCTACAGTAAAAATTTTTATTTCTTCATTCTCGATATTCCTTAATGTTCCCAGAAAATTTTCAAAATTACCTTCAATGAAATAATTCCTTGCAATCTTACAATAAGTTTCATCATCAAACTCTTTAAAATTTCTTTTTTCAAGTGCTTTTTCAATAAAAAGTTGATTATATCTCTGAGAAGAATAAACAAAAATAAAAGAAAAAAAAATAAAAACTTTAAAAAATAAAATTTTCTTCATAAAGCGTATTTTACCTATTTACTATTTTTTTTCAACACATATAATATCAATAATGAAAATTGGAATAGTACACGACTATTTGAACCAATATGGTGGTGCTGAAAGAGTTTTAGAGGTCTTACTTGAGATATTTCCAGAATCAACAGTATTCACTTTGATATATGATAAAAATAGAGTTTCACCTGTTCTTGCTAAACACAAAATTAAAAAGTCGTTTTTAAACAAATTTCCCTTTTCAAAATTCTATTATGAATATCTTCTACCTTTTTATCCAGCAGCAATCGAATCTTTTGATACAAGAGAATTCGATATCATAATCTCAAACTCCTCTGCTTGGGCAAAAGGTGTTATAACAAATACAAAAACGATGCATGTAACCTATTGCCTCAACCCAATGAGATTTGTATGGGAGTCATTTTTTCCTCTCATTAATAAAAGAGGAATCGTGAGTAAAGGGCTTAAACTGATTTTAAGTCAAATAAGATTATGGGATGAAGTTTCATCAAAAAGACCTGATTTCTACATTACGATCTCTAAAACTGTCCAAAAAAGATTGAAAAAATATTACGATATAGATTCACCTATAATATATCCACCAGTAAACACCGATTATTTTATTCCCAACAAAGATAAAAGGCAGGAGGAATTCTTTTTGATTGTCTCCCGTTTGAAACCTTATAAATCTATTGAACTTGCGATAAAGGCATTCAACAGATTGAAAAGACCTCTGGTGATAATCGGACAAGGAACACATTACAACTATTTAAAATCTATTTCTGAAAAGAACATTCAATTTTTAAACTATGTTGATGATAAAAAGTTGCTTTCCTACTATCAAAGATGTAAAGCCCTTGTGTTTCCTCAGGTTGAAGATTTTGGAATAGTTTCACTTGAAGCCCAGGCATGTGGAAAACCCGTTATAGCTTTGAAAATGGGAGGAGCAGTTGAAACAATAATCGAAAATAAAACTGGAGTGTTCTTTGAAAAACAAAATGTTGATTCTCTTATAGATGCTATATATAGATTCGATAGGATGAGTTTCTCACAGGAAGATTGTAGAAACAATTCCTTGAGATTTTCAAAAGAAAGATTTAAAAAAGAGTTTAAAGAGAAGGTTCTTGAATACTATGAAATATACAAAAGGGAGATGGAAATATGAATCTTTTTCCACTTTCGTTGACGATGGATAAAGAGAACATAAAAATTCTGGGAATGAATTTGAATGAAATCAATAGTTTTACAAAGATTGAAAATAGTTATGACCTTGTGAAAAACCTTGAAAAAATTTTAAATACCTTTTTTGGGAATATCACTTTACCTCAAAATCCGTTTCCGCAAAATCTATTTATAATCGGAGAAAAAAGTAAACTTCATTTAGGTAAAAATATTAAAGTTGAAGGATTAACAATAATCAATCTTACAAAAGGAGATGTTTTCATTTCCGATGATACAGTGTTAAAAAATTTCAATTCGATAGAAGGACCCGTCTTCATAGGTGAAGGTAATCTCATAGATTCAGCAACTATAAGGGGACCGTTCGTTTCTGGAAAAGTGTGCAAACTATCAGGAGAAATTGAAGAATCGATTTTTTTTGATTATGTTAACAAACATCATTATGGATTCATCGGTCATTCGATAATTTGTAATTGGGTAAACCTCGGTGCTGGGACAACGAATTCTGATCTTAAGAACAATTATTCCACCATAAGAATTTTTAATGGAGAAGATTTTGTTGATAGTGGAATGCAAAAATTGGGATGTATCATAGGAGA
Source organism: Caldifarciminota bacterium (assembly GCA_039804105.1). Classification (GTDB taxonomy): domain Bacteria; phylum Hydrothermota; class 32-111; order 32-111; family 32-111; genus 32-111. The sequence continues at coordinate 1,370,257 of JBDRZU010000001.1, read as the reverse complement.
ACATGTAAAAACAGCAATAGGAACAATGATAAACACAGGAACAGTCATAGGACCTTTTTCGAACATTTTTCTTGATATCAGAAATAAAAAATACATAAAACCTTTTTCATGGGGAGATGATTCCAACATCTATAACATCGAAAAATTGGTATTAGATATAAAAAAAGTTATGGCTCGAAGGAATGAAACTCCTTCGGAAAATTATATCGAAAGGGTAAAAAATCTATATACGATCTATTCTTCCGGATTATCATCGTGAGAGATATTTTCATCTATCGTCTGAGTATGGTTACATTTTATACATTTATATTTGTCCTTAACTTTTACCATACCTTCGAAACCACACTTCTCACATTTTATCTTTTCAGGTTTTGACCAGAGAACAAAATCACATTTCGGATAATTGGAACAACCATAAAAAACTTTTCCTTTAGAACTTTTCCTTTGAATGATATCACCATCATCTTTTGGACATTTTATTCCAACTGAATAATTCTTAGTAAATTTACATTTTGGATAATCTGAACAGGAAATAAATTTTCCATATTTCCCATTTTTCACAACAAGTTCTTTTCCACATATTGGACATTTTTCATCAAGTTTTTCTTCATCCTCAACTATCGGTTTTGCATTGGAACATTTTGGATAGTTAGTACATGATAAAAATTTTCCATATCTCCCCCATCTGATAATCATCGGGGAACCACATTTTTCACACACTTGATCAGTTTTCTGTTGAACACTTTTTGAAACCTCTTTACTACTTCCATTAGCATTTTTCAAATCTTTTTCAAGTTGAGTATAAAAATCCTTTAAAATTTCTTTTCTCAAAAATTTTCCTTCAACAATCTGATCCAGTTTTTCTTCCATTTTTGCTGTAAAGCCAGCATCAAAAATATCGGGAAACCATCTTATGAGAAGATTGTTTACAGTTTCACCAAGTTCTGTTGGTTTAAAAAATCTCTTTTCCCTTAAAACATATTTCCTTTTCAAAAGAATATCGATTATGGATGCATAGGTTGAAGGTCTTCCAATACCTTTCTGTTCGAGTGCTTTTACAAGGGTAGCATCCGTATATCTTGATGGTGGTTGGGTCTCCTCTTTTTTTATCTCTGATTCTTCAAGTTTTACCTCATCATTTTTAGCAACTTCAGGTATATCATTTTTCAGGTTTCTGAAATCACCGTAAGGATAAATTTTTAAAAAACCATCAAATTTCAACCTGTTTCCAACACCTCTAAAATAAAATTTGCCACCTTCGATATCAACGGTTGTATAAGTATAGACACCATTTTTCATCTGCGTCGCAACACTTCTTTTCCATATAAGAGAATAAAGTTTATACTGATCCTTTGAAAGGTATTTTTCAACTTTTTCGGGTGTGAGTTCAACATCTGTAACCCTTATCGCTTCGTGAGCATCCTGAGAAGATTTCGAACTTTCATATACATTTACATGTTCGGAAAGATAATCTTTTGTCATCGTTTTCTCTATATAATCTCTGATCATCTTTATTCCATCTTCACTCATTCTTGTAGAATCGGTTCTCATATATGTGATAAGACCTGTCATACTATTTTCAATTTTCACACCTTCATAAAGTTGCTGTGCTATGCTCATCGTCTTCTTTGCAGGGAAACCCAAAATATTCGCCGCTGCCTGTTGAAGAGTACTTGTAATAAAAGGAGGATAAGGTTTTATAGATTTATCATCAAATGAAACATTTTTTATAACAAACTGTTCCTGTTTTAAAAGATCTATAATTCCTTTTGCTTTTATTTCCTCTTCAAAAACCGCCTTATCGTTATTGTACTTTATAAGGTCAGCATAAAATGAACCATTTTTATGTTTAAATTTTCCTTTTATTTTAAAAGTTACCTTACTTTTAAAATTTCTTATCTTTTCTTCCTTTTCACATATAAACCTTAAAGCAACAGATTGGACTCTACCTGCTGAGAGTCCTTTTTTTATAACTTTCCATAAAAACGGACTTATTAGGTAACCAACCAGTCGATCAAGTATTCTTCTCGCATACTGTGATTCAACAAGATTCATGTTTATATCTTTTGGATTTTCAAGTCCCTCTTTTATTCCTTTTTTCGTTATCTCATAAAATAGAACCCTTTTTGCTTTTGATTTTATCTGATCATCCATTATTGAAACTATATGAAACGCAATTGCTTCACCTTCCCTATCAGGATCTGTTGCTATAAATATCTTTTCACTTTTCAAACTCTCCTCTTTTATCTGAGCAACTATTTTTGATTTATTCTGGATTAATCGAAAATCAGGTTCAAAATCTTTCTCTATGTTTATCCCGAGAATCTTTTCAGGTAAATCGATTATATGACCTTTTGACGATAACACTTTGAAATCTTTTCCAGCATAATTTTCTATCGTTTTTGCTTTCGTAGGTGATTCAACAATTATAAGTTTCAATTATTCTCCTTGTCTAAATTCCAGAGATAATTTAATACATCCAAAAAATCCTCTGGCAAAGGTGAATAGAACGAAACAATTCTACCATCGGAAGGATGCCTGAATGTCAATGATACAGAATGTAACGCTTGTCTATCAATAAGTCCGTTAATATTATCAAAATGTTTTTTCAAGTCAACAGGAAGATTTTTTAAAGCAAGATGAATATTTTTTTTATATTCCTGATCACCAACAACAGGATGTTCTATATGATGCATGTGGACTCTTATTTGATGTGTTCTTCCAGTTTGAAGGTTGACTTTAAGAAGAGAACATATTTTAAAATTTTTTAAAACCCTGTAAACAGTTATCGCTTCCTTACTGTTCACATCTGTCACAGTCATAAGTTTTCTATCAACATTACTTCTTCCAATCGGAGCGTTAATTTCCCCAACCTTTCTTGTAAAACTACCCCAGACCAAAGCAAGATAAGTTCTTTTGACTCTCCTCCTTTCAATCTCGTTAGCAAGATATTGATGTGCTCTTTCATTTTTTGCAAAAACCATAACTCCGCTTGTATCCTTATCAAGACGATGGACAACACCTGGTCGTTGTTCATCTCCACCTGACAGTTTTGTGTGATGAAGTAAAGCGTTTACAATTGTTCCCTCTCTGTTTCCCTTTGCTGGATGAACAACCATTCCTTTTTCTTTATCTATAACTATAATATCATCATCCTCATAGAGTATCTTCAAAGGTATATCTTCAGGCTGAAGATCGGTTTTTACGAGTATTTCGTATTCCACAAGTATATGATCTCCCTTTTTCACTTTATAAGATGGTTTTTCAATCTTTCCATTTACAAGAACTTTCCCTTCCTCTATCAGATTTGCTATCCTTGTTCTCGATAATCTTACTCCAAGAGATTTTAAAAAAATATCCAACCTTGATGATGGGTTTTCACTTTTTACTTTGTGCTCTATTTTAAATTTTGCCATATTTAACTTTTTTCTTTGAAAAATCAATTATTTTCATTATTTCCTTTTTTGCTTTTTCAAAAATTTTATCAAAATCCTCTTTTGAAATGTTATCCCTTTCAGAAGTTCCCTGTATTTCGACTATCTTTCCCTGATCATCAAGCACAAAATTGAAATCTGATGAGGACTTTGAATCATTTTCGTAATCGAGATCTATAACAATCTTTTGATCAACTATCCCACCACTTATCGCTCCAATATAAGTTTTAAATGGATTTTCAGTTATGATTCCTTCTCTCATAAGATTTGAAACCAAAACATACAAAACAGCCATTCCACCATTTATTGAGGCACATCTTGTTCCACCATCTGCAACGATAACATCACAATCAACTATTATTGAAACATTTTTCATTTTACCAAGATCAACCGACGCTCTCAAAGACCTTCCAATCAACCGCTGTATTTCTGTTGACCTACTGTTGATCTTTCCTCTTTCCCTTTCGATTCTGTTTGTGGACGATCTTGGCAACATTGCATATTCAGCTGTTATCCAGCCACTCTCTTCTGGATTTATAAAAGGCGGAAGTTTTTTTTGAAGTGTTGCGACACACAACACTTGCGTGTTTCCCATAGAAACAAGGCAACTCGCTTTTTCATTTTTCAAATAGTTCATCTTTAAAGAATATTCTCTCAAAATTCCTCCTATTTTCCGATACAAAAATTCGAAAAGATTCTATCGAGAATTTCCTCGTCCGTTATCTTTCCAAGCAACATATCACATTGATCAATCATATTTTTTAAATGAAAATCTATTATTTCAGGCTCGTGTTTTATATTTAAATTTTCAAGTTTTACCATTTCATCAAACATCTTTTCAATCACATTGAATTGATGTTGGGAAACTATTATCGTTTCATCAGAAAAATTTATTCTCTTAAAAATTTCTTCATTCAGAAGATTCAAATTTTCTCCAGTCAAAGCCGAAATTTTTATTCCTTCATATTTTTTTGAGTTTGATAGATCACATTTGTTTCCAACAATTATTGGATCTTTATGCTCTATCAACTGAAGGATTTTTTTATCCTCTTCCAATAACCCTTTTGTTAGATCATATATGAAAATGACTAAATCAGATGTTTCAATTTTTTGAAGCAGAAGCTCTATCCCCTTTTTTTCTATTGGGTCATCCGTATCCCTGATACCACAACCATCAGTTAAATTGACAGGTATTCCATTTACATCTATCCATTCTGATATAAAATCCCTTGTGGTTCCTTCGAACTCTGATACTATTGCTCTTTCCTGTTTCAGCAATCTATTGAAAAGAGTTGATTTTCCGGTGTTACTTCTTCCGACAAGAACAACTTTTATCCCTTTATCCATCATTCTTCCGCTTGAAATCGATCTTTTCAAACTTTCAAGTTCGATTTTAACCTTTTCCAATTCTTTTTTAAAATTATCAAATGACCAATCCACATCATCAGGGAAATCGATAGCACTTTGAACATACGATTTCAAAGATAAAAAATCATCTTTTATCCCATTTATTTTTTGGGAAAACTCTCCCATCTCATTTTTCAGTGATAAGAAAAGTGATCTTTCAGTTTTTGAATTTATTATTTGAAGTATCGATTCCGCTTGAACAAGATCGATTTTTCCGTTCAAAAAAGCTCTCTTTGTAAACTCTCCCCTTTCAGATTCTCTAAGGTTTAAAGATTTTAACAGTTTTAAAAATGTTTCAACAACAGCAAAACCTCCATGTAAAGAAATCTCTGCCATATCTTCACCCGTATAACTGTTTGGAGAAAAAAAAGTTGTTATAACAGTATGATCATATACTTTATCGTTATATTTTATATAATCAACATAAACTTTATGATGGGCAAATTTTTCGATAGAAGTTATCTTTTTTAATATTTCAAAGGTCTCAGGACCAGATATTCTGACAACTGTAATAGCAGAATTACCAACAAGAGTTATCGGTGCAAATATTGTATCATTTTTTACCATTTTTCAGAAATCTGTTCCTTCTCTTCTGCTTTACATAACCTTTGATATCCAGATAAACAGGTTTTGTAAATTTTTCTTTTATCAACATCTTGTTTAAAAGATGTTGTAAAGCATCTATGGTTTTTCCGTTTTTCCCAATCAACAGGTTGGCATCGGGAGTGTCTTTTATAATTATCCTGTATTTGTTGTTTAAAAAACTTATCTCGGGTTCAACAGTAAATCCCATCAATTCTGTTAACCTCTTAAATTTTTCCTCTATGATTTTTATCTCTAATAATTCTTTTGTTGATTCATTAAGATTTTCTCTCCTCTCTTTTACTTCATTTCCAGAGATCCCATTCTTTTTTTCAGTTGAAACTTTTTCAAGAACTTCGTTTATGTTTATTTTTTCTTTTTTTTGTTCTTCAACCTTTTCTTCTTTTTTGAGAAGTTCTTCGGGTATCTCTCCATTCAAAAGATGTAATCTAACAACCGCTTTCTTTTTGCCGAACTTTAAAAAACCATTCTGAGGCTCATTTATTATTTCAATATCAACATTGTCGATCGTTGTTTTTAAAAGTTCAACTCCTTTTTCTATCGCTTTTTCAACACTTTCATCCTCAACATCAATATATTTTTTTTCTTTATCCATAATCATTCTCCCATCTGTTTTTTTATACTGTTTTTAATTAAAATCTGTTGTCCTACAGACAAAATATTATAAATAAACCAATAAAGGTTTATACCTGAAGGCATATTTAAGAATAAAATCGTGATCATTACAGGCATTATGTAAACAAGCATTTTTTGTGATTCATCTGTTGCTGTTGACGAAATCTTCTGTGAAACAAACATTGTTATACCGGTTAAAATTGGAAGCACATAGAAAGGATCCTTATACGAAAGATCTTTTATCCAGAAGGCAAAAGGTGCTTGTCTTAATTCAATAGTTGTTCTCAATATAGCATAAAGAGCAAAAAATATAGGCATCTGGATTAGAAGTGGTAAACATCCCATAAAAGGATTTATTCCAGATTTTTTATAAAGATTCATCGTTTCAGTATTGAGTTTCTGTGGATCTTTGGCATATTTTTTCTTCAACTCTTCAAGTTGTGGTTGAATCATCTGCATTTTTCTCATAGACGAAAAAGAAGTAAAAGTCAAAGGTGAAAAGATTATTATCAAAATTATCGAAAGAAGTATAATTATCACTCCATAATTTGGAATGAATCCGTACATAAATATTAAAAAAGAAAGTATCAATTTACTTATCGGCTGTATCCATGACCATCCAAAATCTGGAAGTTTGTCCATTCCATTTTTTAAGCGCCTCAGAATCCTATAATCTATTGGTCCAACATAAAAATCAACTGAATCGGAAAATATAGAAAACTGTGTTTCAAGTTTTTTATCTTCAAGTTTTTTTACCTGTATGTTATCTCCTTTTCCAATGATTCCAGCAAAGAAATATTTTGTTTGAACTCCCATCCAATCATAAGTACCTGAGTAATTTGAAGTGTTTTTAACATTTTTTTCCTTTATCCTGTAAATGTTGTTAAAACTATGATAACTTACTCCATAGTACTGTAACTCATCCGATATATTGTCTTCCGTAAAAGAAATTCCCTTTTCAAGAATATATTCCTTTTTATCAAGCGGTATATTTGAACCTATTTTTTGTGTTATAAGATAACTCCCTTTTTTAAAAATAAAAGTTCTCGTTATCCTGATTGTATCAAAAAATCCCACAAGAACCAATGAGTCAACATCATTTTTTAAAGGATTTATATCCCCTATATAAATCGGAACAAAATTGATATTTGAAAAATCTATAACAAGATTGTTCGATTTTATAATAAGTTTAAAAAGTTTCTGTCCATCGTTTAAAAGTTCGAGAGAATCACCTTTTCTTGTTTTATAATTTTTTAAAACCAAAGACGAAAAAGAACCAGACAGAGATGAGATTTTTCCTCTCAAAAGATCTGTCTCAAAATAAAATAAAGTTGTATCCTTGGGTATGATATAATTTTCAGGAGATTTCTGTTGCAAGATTTCTATATTTTGGGAAATCGTGTTAACTTTCTCAACTTTTAAACTATCATCTGTTGTACTTTGGACAACTGATGTTTTTGGAGTCATATAAGAATAATAAGCAAAAATCAAAATTATCAAAAAAAACATGATAAGCATTTTCGTTGAATTGTTCATAAAAAACTCCTATTCGAGTGGGTCATATCCACCCTTTGAAAATGGGTTACATCTTAGAATTCTTCTGATAGTCAAAAAAGATGCTTTGATAAAATTATATTTTTGGTACGCCTGCAATGAATACTCTGAACATGTCGGAGTAAAACGACAGGTTGGAGGAAACATTGGTGAAATAAATCTTTTATATATTTTGATAAAAAATATGAAGATTCTATTCATTGTTGCTTGACCTTTTTAACAACATCAAAAAATTCTTGTTTTAACTGTTCGATATCTTTTTGTAAAATTTTTCTGTTCGCTATAAAGACATAATTCATTTTTTCAACAAAACCCGATTCGTTTTCCAGAAAAAGTTTTCTCAAAATTCTTTTCATTTTATTTCTTTCAACTATATTTTTATAATTCCTCTTTTTCACAGTAAAAGCGACCTTTTTCTCATTTCCATTTTTGTACAAAAGAACAAAAGAGTCAGATGAAATCCTTTTAGGATTTTCAAAGACACTCTTTATTTCACTCTCTTTTAAAATCGGGGTTTTCCCAATTCTCCTCATACTTTAGGATCAGAGACAGTCAAACGTTTTCTTCCTTTTGCTCTTCTTCTTGAAAGTATTTCCCTTCCGTTTGAAGTCTCCATCCTTTTTCTGAACCCATGTTTTCTCACTCTTTTTATCTTACTTGGATGATAAGTTGGTTTCATTATACCTCCTGTCCAAAACTTAAATCATCATAAATTTTTAAAAGAAAGTATTTTACTTAAAAATTTTTTTAAGTCAATAAGAAGTTTCCAGAATTCGTCCATGTTGAAAAATATTTTAATTCAACTATTATATAACGATGGAAATAATAAAAAATGTAGAAGAGATAAAAAAGATTTCAACTATAAAAGCTTATGAAAACGAAATTTTTTTTGAAAAATTTAGAGATCTTGATGATTGTGTAAAAAAAAGTTTTGATATTCCAGTAAAAAGATTCTATGAGGATCTGAAGAAAATTCTCGAATGCAGGGAATGCGGAAACTGTTGTAGAGAAGTTATTATCGTTTTTGAAAAAGATGATATTCCAATTCTCTCACAAGGAACAGGAATCGATGAAAAAGAACTTATAGAAAAAACTTTTATTTTCTATGAAAAGCATAATGTTTTTGTTATGAACCAATCCCCATGTAAATACCTCAAAGGTAATGAATGTTCGGTTTATCCTTTTAGAGGTACAGAATGTAGAGAATTCCCTTACATCGAAACAAAAGATTTCTCAAAGATATACAATTATGTTTTTCAGGGTTATTCAATATGTCCTTTTCATTTTAATATAGTCGAGTTCATTAAAAATTTACTTGTTGACAATATAAAAACCAATTGATAAAATAAAATAATGTTAAATTTTGAAAAATATGGTTGCGAACAACTGAAAGAGATCGCGATAAAGCAGGAAAAGATATTTTTCAACTTTTTAAATCTACTTGATGATGTAGTGTTACTGATCAACAAAGATCTCACAGTTGAATTTCTAAATGAAAAAGCAAAAGAATTTTTTGAAATAAAAAGTGAAGGCGAAATCCCTCTAAAATATTTTTTTAAAGATTTCGAACTGGAACAAAAAAAAGAAGGTATACAAAAAGCATTAAATTTGAAAAAAGTTTTGGATATAGACAATTTAACTGTTATCAAAGGAAAAGAGATTTGGGTTAAAAATCTTTTCATTCCAATAGAAGATATAGAAAGCGAGGACTATAAAGTTCTTTTATTTATAAAAGATATAACCTTCAAAAAAAATGTTGAAGACCAAAACATAAAGGTTAATGAAAGGTTTGCAAAAATTTTTCAGAACAATCCTGCCGTTGTTTTGATAAGCAGGGTTGAGGATGGCAAGATAATCGAAATAAACAGTTCAGTTGAAAAAGTTTTTGGATACACTCAAAATGAAATACTCGGACAATCAACTCTAATACTTTACGCTGATCCTCGAGAGAGAGCCCTTTTCATAGACAAAATATTAACCAAAGGCCCAATAACAAACTTTGAGATCAAATTCAGAAGAAAAGATGGAACGATCGGATGGGCAAGTATCAGTGCGGATTTTATAGAAATCGATGAAGAGAATTGTATAATAGCGATAATAAACGATATCACTGAAAAGAAGTTTTCATCATTGTTAAATGAGACTCTTTATAAAATATCAAATATAATTTACAGTTCAAAAAACCTTGAAGATCTTTTTACAAAGTTACATCAGGAAATAAAAAATATAATATTCTCAGAAAATTTTTATATAGCGATACACAACAAAGAAAGCAATATCATTTCTTTTCCATATTTTGTTGATCAGAAAGATAACCATGCTCCATCAAAAAGATTTGGAAATGGTTTAACAGAATATGTTTTGAAAACAAAAGAGACAAAACTTTTAACAAGACAGGATATAATAAACCTTTCAAGAAAAGGTGAAGTGGAAATCGTTGGGACTCTTTCTGAATACTGGCTGGGAGTTCCACTTCTTGGTGATAATTTTTCCGGAGTTCTTGTTGTTCAAAGTTATGATGAAAATATAAAATACTCCGAAAAGGATAAAGAATTTCTTTCGTTTGTGGGACAGCAGATTTCAAGATTGATAGATAGAAAAATACTTGAGGAAAAAATGAGCAACCAGTTAAAAAAATATTATTCCATACTTGAATCTTTACCAAATCCGTTTTTTGCTGTCGATAACAATTTCAAAATATTTTTCTACAACGATAGATTTTTAAACTACATGGCAAAACATAAAAATATTGGAACAGAAATAAAAATTACAGATATAATCCCAGATTTCTATACTTCAGAAATACATTTTTTGTTAAAAGATGAGACATTTACAAGAAAAACATTTTCTTTTGAGTTTAACGGATCCAAATCCCTTGAGATAGCAAAAATTGAAGATGGATTCATTTTTATCCTTCTATAGTAAAATTAAAGATTTTATTCCATTTTTTACAACAATTATAGTTTTTCTTTTAATTTTTCTTCGAGAATTTTTTGGTGAAAGGATAAAAATTTATCTTGTAATGTTTTTGGGGGCTCTATTCGTTATTTTAACAAATAGTATTTCTCTGTACGACTCATTTAAAGCGATCGATTTCGAAGTCATAATTTTTTTAGCATCAATATTTGTTGTTGGTGAATCCCTTTTCGAAAGTGGGTTCCTTTACTCTTTAAGTTATAGGATTTTTTCAAGAGCCAAAAATATGGATTCCCTTCTCTTTCTTTTTATAATAACAATGGGTTTTCTTTCATACTTTTTTATGAACGACACGATAGCGATCGTTGGAACTTTTCTTGCGATATATCTCTCAAAAAAGTTTTCAATAGACACAGAATCTTTTTTGTTAGTCCTTGCGTACAGCGTCACTCTTGGAAGTGTGTCAAGCCCAATAGGCAACCCACAGAATCTTGTGATAGCATCAAGAATAAACGATATTTCTCCTTTTGTCACATTCACAAGGTATCTATTTCTTCCAACATTTCTGAACCTTTTTATACTCTATTTTACAATGAAAATCGTATTTAGAAAAAAGATAGATTTCAAAAGAACTATATCTTTCGAGAAGGAAAAATATGTGATAAACAGGAACTTTAAAATTTCTTTTCTTTCGGTGTTTCTCCTGATCCTTATGATTTTTTTAAAAGTAATTTTACCTTTAATTTTTAGAAATCTCAAAATACCACTTTTTGTAATTCCAGTACCATCATCACTTTTGATACTTCTTTTAAACCAAAACAGAAAACATATATTGAAAAATCTTGACTACAAAACTCTTATTTTCTTCATTTCTATGTTTATTCTTATGAAAAGTTTATACTTAAAAGAAAAACCTGACTTTTTGTTCAAGTTTGAACATGTTAGAATATCTTTAAATTTTATATTTTCCTCATCAATAATTTTAAGCCAGTTGATCTCAAATGTTCCTTTTGTAATACTCTTTCTTGAAACCTTCAAAAATCTTGATCATAGACTACTTATGGCACTTGCAGCAGGAAGCACAATAGCTGGTAATATTTTTCTTCTTGGAGCAGCGAGCAATATAATAATATTACAAACAGCAGAAAAAAAAGGTATAAAATTAAAAATTCTTGAATTTTCAAAAATAGGTATACCTTTAACTTTTGTGAATATTATGGTATATACTTTATTTTTTTATCTTTTTTAAAACTATTTTGTATTTATCTCTTTAAGCTCAATTATATATCCAACTTCCATCTTTAATATCAAGGGAAACCTTTCATCATCAAGAATCCAAAAATAACCAAAAAGATCACTCGTTGCATAAATAGCTTTAAGTTCAATCTCTTTTCCATCAATTACACAATTGTAAGTTGTTTTTCTTTCAAAAGTCAGATGTTCTTCTCCATCTCCAACATCGATTGTAACTTCTTTTTTGTTAACAAGATCTTTAAAAACTTTTTTTGAAAAAAATACAGATATTTTATCATCAAGATTACTCACATTATAATCCCACAGATTCATAAATATTCTATCTGAATTTTCAAGAGATTTCTGTAAAACCACGACATCATCTACGAATTTAAATATCGTATCATCTTCAAGCCAGTATCTATAGTGGAGATTTTTGTCCATCTTTTTGATCTCGATAACCAACTCATACTTGTCTCCCCATGATGATACATCGTATATGAAAGTGCTACTCTCTTTAAAAAAATAGGAATACTCTGAAGTTTTTACTTTAAAATCCTTAGCACAGGTAATAGATAAAATTATGACCAATATAGGAAATATTTTTTTTCTTAAAATTTTCATTTTCCCTCCATTTTTTTTATTATAACTTTTTGAAAAATTTTTTCAATCTTTTCATTCTTAAAAAAAAGGATATAATATCGTTATGGAAAAAATACTGAACTCAAAAACACTTTTTGAAATGTTAGAAAATTCTGTAGAAAAATATTCCTCAAGAATTTTACAGAGTTATAGAGAGCAAAATGGGATTAAAAATATTACCTATAAGGAATTTTTTGAAAAAGTAAAAAAGGTCTCATCCGCATTCAGAAAATTAGGCATAAAAAAGGGAACAAAAGTTTTACTCATTTCAGATAACAGATATGAATGGCTTATTGCAGATATGGCTCTTTTGTCGATCGGGGCTGTAGATGTTCCAAGAAGTTCTTCTTCACCTGAAAGTGAGTTGGGTTTCATAGCGAAACATTCTGATTCAGAGTTTGCGATAATTGAGGATGAAAAACTTTACCAATCGATAAAAGGTATAATAAAAAGTGAAAAAATTATAGTTTTCAACAGATCTGAAAATTTCATTAATTTTTCTGACCTTTTTAAAGATGATGGGAAAGATTATGAAAAAGCAAACATCGATAAAGATGATCTTGTAACGATCATATACACATCAGGAACAACCGGAAACCCAAAAGGTGTTATACTCACACACAAAAATTTTATGCATAATGTTTCAGCAATAACTCCATTGATAAAATTTAAAACTTACGGAAAAGAGGGAGATGTAACAGTTTCTGTTTTACCAGTATGGCATATTTTTGAAAGAACTTTTGAATATGTGTGTATTGCAGGTGGAGCAAAAATTTATTATTCAAATGTGAAGAATTTTGCAAGAGATCTTATTGAAATAAAACCAACGATAATGAGCGCAGTGCCAAGGATCTGGGAACACATTTATAGAAAGATTATTGATAGAATGAAAAATGAAAAGGTTTTCAAAAAAACATTTTTTTATATTTTTTTAAACATACGTGAAAAACATCTATACTCTTATAGAGTTCTTACCAACAGAGATACACAACTATATGAAGAAGGTTATAAAAAAAGATTTTTTAAAATTATGATGTCACTTATAATTTTTCCTCTATTTCTCATACCATCGTTACTCGCATATTTTATCTTTGAACCTATAAGGGACAATCTTGGTGGAAGGCTGAGAGGTGCATTCACAGGTGGGGGTATGATTCCAAAATATATTGATAATTTCTTTAATACAGTAGGAATAACACTTTTAAACGCCTATGGTATGACAGAAGCCTCGCCAGGAATTACATCGAGAAGATTCGATTACAACTTTCTTTTTACGGCTGGTATACCATTTGACCGAACAGAGATCTCATTAAGAGATGAAAATGGGAAAAAGGTAAAAAAAGGTGAAAAAGGGATCATCTATGTCAAGGGTGATCAGGTTATGAAAGGTTATTATAAAAACGAAGAGGAAACAAAAAAGGTTTTAACTGAAGATGGTTGGTTAAATACTGGTGATATTGGATTCATAACAAAAAATGGAAACCTCATAATACTTGGAAGAGCAAAGGATACAATAGTTCTTTTAGGTGGAGAGAATGTGGAACCTCAAAGGATCGAAGAGAAACTTGAAGAGAGCGAATTCATTTCACATGCGGTTGTTGTGGGAGATGATGAGAAAGATCTTGCTGCTTTGATTTTTATCGAAGAGGAAAAATTAAAAAATCTTATAAAAGAACTCAAACTGAATATAGATAATCTGAAAGAAGTTGTTGAAAATATAAAGGTCAAAGAGTTTCTTAAAAATTTTATTGAAGAGCGAATCAACAGATCAAAAAACTTCCATCCATTTGAATCAATAAAAAACTTTACCATAATTCCCGAAAAATTACAGATAGGTAAAGAGATAACAGAAACATTAAAGAAAAGGAGAAAAGTTATCATAGACAAATATAAAACAAAAATAGAGGAGATGTATAAAAAGAAAAAATGATTTTCAAAAACAAGAAAAAATTTTTACTCATTTTTACCTTTTGTTTTTTTTCTCTTTTACATGGACAAGAAAAGGTAGGGCTTGTCCTTGGTGGAGGAGCTGCAAGAGGGCTTGCACATATCGGTGTTTTGAAAGTGATTGAAGAATACAATATACCAATAGATTTTGTTGCAGGAACAAGTATGGGGTCAATAATTGGTGGGTTGTGGGCTTCCGGCTATACAGCCAGTGAAATAGAATCAATCTTTTTAAGTGAAAATATAAAAAACTGGCTCAATGAGACAACACTGAAAAATTATCAACCTGTTTATCTTTATCTCAATTCCTATCCAACATTTTTAACTACTGAACTAAAAGATGGTAAACTCAAAATGCCTGAAGGAACAGTTGATGATAAGATAATAAATCTGGAACTCTTCTCATTTTTTTCAGATGTTGATTATGCGATCAAATCAGATTTCAGAAAAATGTATAAGCCATTTCTTTGCACAGCATCGGATTTGAAAAGTGAAAAACCCAAAGTGTTCACCAAAGGAAAATTGGAAGAATGTATAAGGGCATCCATGGCTATCCCTCTTGTGTTCAAGCCAGTTATTTTTGATTCAATATCATACTTCGATGGTGGAATGTTTGAAAATATTCCTTTAAAATCTTTAAAAGATACTTTTAATCCTGATGTAATAATCAGTGTTGATGTTTCTTCTGATGGAAAAAATCTTGAAGAAAAAAATCCTTCGATTATAGATATAACTTTTACAATAGTTGATCTGTTAACGAGAAACTATCCTGTTGATACTCTTGAAAAATACAGTATCTATATAAGACCTGATGTTGGAAAATATAGAGGTTATGAATTCATAAAATCTGAGGAGATAATAAAAAAAGGATACGATAAAGCAAAACAGATCATTCCCCAGATAAAGGAAAAGATCAAAAAAGAAGAAAAATACCCAAAAGAAAACAGAAAATTTTATATAGAAGGATACAAAACTTTTAATGGAAGAATCATCGATACTCTAATTATTGAATCGAAAAATAGATGGAGTGAAAAATCAATAAGAAATGTTGTGAAAATGAAAAAGGGAGACATTTTCTTTTATGACAATCTGAAAAAAACAATCTATACTCTTTATTCCCTTTCGATATTTGAATCGATCGAACCTGAAATAACAATAAATGAAGCCAACCAGAGAATGATTTTAAAAATTAAAGTAAAAGAGATCGATTCAACAATTTTTAGATTTGGAGGTTTCGGTGATTCAAAAGCGGGAATCAATCTTTATGGGGTTTATCAAAAAAATAATATTTTCAACACGCTTTCATATCTGGACATATATGGTTTTGCAGGTAACTATATTAAAGGATTAACCTTGAACCTTTTTTCTCCGAGTATATTTTTTTCAAACTTTCTCGCTGGAATCTATTCAAATTTTCACATCTACAAAAATTACAATGTTTTTGATAACTATTTCAACTATGAGCAAAATTACAATACAACATTTTTGTTTGGGACAAACATAGACAAACGAAAAATTTTTTCATTTTTTATTTCATCAAAGTATAAAAGATTTCTTTCTCTGGATCTTTTCAAAACATCTGTTGGTATCTACTTTCTTGACAAAGAAGAAAAACCTTTAAGTTTAAACATTTCAACGGATAAAAAAAGTTTTGTTCTTGGATTGAATCTTCCAAATCCCACACTCAAAACAACCGATTTAAAAACTTACAACGATATTTTTGATCTGAATTCTTTAAAACAAATATACATAAAATCAACAGGTTATTTTCTGGATCAAAAAAGATTATCAAAAAAGTTTAACTCATCGATAGTTTTCAAATATGGTTTCATATATTTTCTTTTTCCATATTATCCAATTTCTTCAAAAATCTCTCTCGATTATCCGACATCTCAACCAACTTTTGAGTTAAGATATCTTTATGATAAAAATCTTCAAAAAAGGTATACTATATCTTCCGCCTACACTTTAAAATATTTCATAAATGATAACTTTTATATTCAGAGTGAAAATGAAGGTTCTATTCTTTTTGATGGAATTATAGATCAATTTTTCATAAAATACATATTTGGCTCAAGATTGTCTTTAACTTTTTCAACTCCGTTTGGAGTTTTTGAAACAGGCATAGGATATTTTAAAAACAATATAAGAAGAGATTTCTTTACATTTAATATTCATCTTGGAAACCCGATCAACTACCCTGAATTTTTTGGACAGTACTGATGAAAGAAAAAAGAAAAGGTTTGGTTTATGCTTTCATAGCACTCTTTCTCTGGGGTATACATGGGGTTGCTGGAAGATATCTTGCTTGTGAAAATGTTAACATGTTGTTCGTCGCAACAGTGAGATTTTTCATAGGAACTTTTCTTTTCTTTATTTTTCTGATTTTTACAAAAAAATTGGATTTGAATTTCAGGGAAAATTTTAAACTTGTTTTAGCGATATCAGTAATAGGTATAACTGGAAATTCATTACTTTACCATATATCTTTAAAATACCTGTCAGGTACACTTGTAATGATATTTGAAAATCTCTCTCCAATATTCGTAATACTTCTTTCCTTAATGATCGACAGAAAAAAACCTACATTTTTTGAAATAGTTGCCTTTATCCTATCTTTTTTTGGAATAATAGTGATCGTTTTGGGAAAGGAACATTTTTTTGATCTGAAAGACAATTTCTATTTAGGAATCTTCTGGGGAATTTTAACCGGTATGAGTTTTGGTTTCTATGTTTACCTTTCATCAAAACTTGTGACACCTTTAAGAAACAAGCCGGAAAAAATAATAAATTTTCTTTTTAAGATCTTTTTATTATCTTCATTAACCGTTTCTCCAATATTATTTTTATCAACAAAAAATGCACCTACAAAATTTGAACACTGGTTTTGGATCCTTGAAATGGGGATTTTTCAAAGCGGTCTCGCTTATATATTCTGGAATTACGCTCTATCATATCTTCCTGTTAATTCAACCTCTATACTCTTCATTTTTACAATTCTTTTCACAACCATAAATGAAATTATCTTTTTAAAATTGAAACTTAACATTTTTCTTATAATAGGTGGAGGACTCATAATATTTTCAGGTTATCTTATTTCAAAAAATTTAAAAAAAAGCGAGGGGAATGTTTAAAATTTTCGTCTAAATTGTTGTTGATTAAATAAGATTATCGATTAAAATTGTATTCAAATTCAAGTTGTGAGGTCAGATGAAAAAATTTGTTATAATTTTTGTTTTAATTCTATCAACATTTTTATATGTTTTCTCTCAAACATCACTTGAAGATGCTCTGTTAAAAACAAAAACTTCATCGATCGATTTTAAATTGAAAGTTATTGAAAGGGATATTAACAACAAAGCACTTTTAAATTCTTTGCCATCAATTTTACCATATATAGTATACTCTATATCGATCGATTCATCAAATTATTCAAACTGGACCTATTCACAGTCAATATCTTTAAGCCAAACGATTTTTAACCTTCCAACATTTTTAAGTATCTTAAAAAACAAGGAGTATTCGGATATAGCAAATCTTTTATATTTAAAAGGTTTGAACGATATAACTCAACAGATTATCGAATCATATTTTAACCTTTTATCCCATCAGATAAAACTTGAAACCGATTCAACGATAATCTCATTTGAGGAAACAAATCTAAAAAAGAATAAAATTCTTTATGAAAATGGGCTTATTTCAGAATCAAATTTTTTGCAGATTGAGTCAAACTATTATTCTCTTCTGTTTTCTTATGAAAAGGATAAGATAAACTACCAAACATACCTTGAAGAATTCATAAATTTAACCGGAATAAAATATCCTGGGAAACTTTTAGATATCGATACTTTTCCAGAAATATCTTTTTTTGATATTGATCAAACAAGGATTTTAAAAAATCTTCCAGAATACCTGATAGCGAAAAAAAATTACACTGTTTCTGAAGAGGAAAGAATCATATCCTATACAGAATTCTTTCCAAAAGCATCCCTGAATGTTTCCTACGGTTTGCTTGATACAACATATAGATTCAATCTGGATGAACTCTTGGATAGTTCAACGGTTAGATTTGGAATATCAGTTTCATTTCCCGTTTTTACAGGATTTTCACGGAGTTTAAATGTTATCCAAAAAAATTATTCACAGAAAAGCGCTTATCTTAACTTTTTAAAAACAGAGGAAAGTTTAAAACTTGAAATAAATAATTTTGATAACAGAATAAAACTTTCAAAAAATTTCCTTGATAGTTCAAAAAAACTCTACGAATCAGCACAAAAAAATTTTGAGAAAGCAAAAATCCTTTTCCAGAATGGAGAATTAAACGCAACCGATTATACCTCGATTGAAAAAACATACATTGAAAGTTTAGTAAACTATCTGAATTCAAAAAAGGAATACTATAAGACATATTATAGATACCTTTATTTAATAAGGAGGATCAGGTGAAAATTTTTCAGAAAAAAAGAATATACATTATAGCGATTATAGTTTTGATCATTTTATTTCTTGTTTTTGGAAAGAAAAAAAATCTTGTTTCAGTTGAAATTTCAGAGATAAAACTCGATACGATAGAGGAAACTGTCAACGCTTCGGGTGCACTCGAACCGTTCGTTGATGTTGAAATTTCTTCTGATATAATGGGAAAATGTCTAAAAATATTTGTGAAAGAAGGTGATTTTGTAAAAAAAGGTGCTCCACTTTTAAAAATTGACGACATTTCTCAACAGGCAAGGTTGAAGGAGTCAGAAACAGCTTTAAACTATGCACAATCAAATTTTGATTATGTTTCATATAAATTTGAAAATCAGAAAAAACTTTACGAACAGAATCTTATTTCAAAATCTGAATTCACGCTCGCTGAACTCGAATATAAAAACAGTTTGAACCTTTTAACATCTGCAAAATCATCCTACGATATAGCAAAAGATAACCTCGAAAAAACCATCATCAGATCTCCCATAGATGGAACAGTCACAGCTATATATGTTGAGGAAGGTGAAAACATAATTACAGGCACAATGAACAACGCTGGCACTGTTCTTATGACTATATCAAACAACCAAAAATTGATAGTTAAAGCGAATGTTGATGAAACATCGATTTCAAAGGTAAGAAATGGAAACATTGCAAAAGTTATTTTTGATGCTTTCCCCGAAAAAACTTTCACAGGAAAGATTTTTGTTAAAGCAAATAGACCAAAATATTCTGTTTCTTCATCCTCATCATCCGCCTTTTCATCATCAACTTCAACCGCCGTTGAATACGAAGTTAAAATCATTCTCGATGATTCACCTGATAACAATCTTTTGGTTTCAGGCATGAGTTGTGATGTCGATATAATTACTCTCAAAAAGGATAGTACTCTATCGATCCCAATACAATCGATGGTAAACAGAGAGAACAAAGAGGGTGTTTTTAAATATTCTGGAGGAAAGATAAAATTTGTTCCCGTTAAGACGGGTATAACTGGTAATTTAAAAATGGAGATATTTTCAGATAGTTTAAAATCTGGAGATTCAATCGTAAGTGGACCTTTTTTGTCCTTTAAATTTCTCAAAGATGGCTTAAAGGTAAAAATTTCTTCTGATAAGAGATTTCCCTCAGGGAGAAAAAGATGATAGAACTCTTTCTGGAAAGTTTAAGAGTAAGTTTGGACTCTATAAGAAGCAACAAACTCAGAAGTTTTTTAACTACGCTTGGAATAATCATTGGTGTTATGACTGTTATAATAGTTGTCTCAATAATCGCTGGATTAGAATCGAAAGTTCAACAGGTTTTCTCAACAATTGGTTCAAATGTTATCTATGTTGAAAGATTCCCATGGGTTTCGATGGGTCCAAACGATTGGAGAAGATCTTTTAGGAATTATGTGGACTTTAACGATTATAAAATGGTTAAACAGATGATTAGATCAGCAGAGGATGTAGGTATTTCGATTTCAAGAAGGTTTCTAGTAAAATATAAAGGTGAAAGATTGGAAGCAGTCAATGTATCGGGAATTTCAGAAAATTCTTTTAAGATAGAGAATATATCGATAGACATCGGTATTCCAATCTCATCCGATGATATCAAATACAGAAGAAATGTTTGTGTTATAGGTAAAGATATTCAAAAAAACCTTTTTAAAAATGAAAATCCAATAGGAAAACTTTTAACGGTTGATGGTAGAAAATATATTGTTATAGGGGTAACAACAGAAAAAGGTTCAATCTTTGGGCAATCGATGGATGAGGTGGTATACATTCCTTATACAACCCTTATAAAATATTATGGAGATGAGTCAAGAAGGATATCGATAATGGTGAGAAGTTTTAATCCTGATGAAACCATTGAAGAGTTGAGATGGATCATGAGATTGTCACATTCGTTAAAACCTAAAGATCCCGATAACTTCCATATAAACACTCAGGATGCATTGATCAGTCAGTGGAAATCTCTTACGACAGCAATTTTTTTTGTTATGATCGCTGTTGGAACTTTATCTTTGATAGTTGGTGGAATAGGTATAATGAATATAATGCTCGTCTCGGTTTCCGAAAGAACCAGAGAGATTGGAATAAGAAAATCAATTGGTGCAAAAAACCGAGAGATCCTTTTACAATTTTTGTTTGAATCGATCACAATTTCTCTTACTGGAGGAATCATAGGAATAATTACCGGTTTTTTAATCTCGTTTACGATCTCAAAATTCACAAATTTGCCTTTTGCGATTCCTTTATGGTCTGTTCTTTTAGGTTTTACCTTCTCTTTTTCAGCAGGACTATTCTTCGGAATCCTTCCATCAAGAAAGGCCGCATCACTTGATCCAGTGGAGTGTTTGAGATATGAGTAATATAATAGAAATGTTTCATATAAAAAAATATTATCCTTTTAAAGGTGGTTATGTTGAAGCTTTAAAAGATATCAACCTAACGATTTCTGAAGGAGAATTTTTATCAATAATGGGACCATCTGGATCAGGAAAATCTACTTTGATGCACATTCTTGGATGTTTGGATAAACCAACTGGTGGAACATATCTTTTGAATGGAAACGACACATCTAAATATGATGATGATAAACTTGCAGAGATCAGAAACAAATATATTGGTTTTGTTTTTCAAAGTTATAATCTCCTTCCTAAGACAACCGCTTTAAGGAATGTCGAAATGCCAATGATCTATGCCAAAGTCAAAAGAAATGAACGTATCAAAAGAGCAAAAGAACTTCTTGAACTTGTCGGATTATCACACAGAATACACCATCTACCATCTGAGATGTCAGGTGGAGAAAGACAGAGAGTTTCAATTGCAAGATCTCTTGCGAACGATCCCCAGTTCATCCTTGCTGATGAACCAACAGGTAATCTTGATTCCAAAATGTCAGATGAGATAATGAAAATTTTAAGGGAACTAAATCAGAAAGGGAAAACCATAATAATAGTTACTCATGAACCCGATGTTGCCAGAAAGACGGATAGAATAATCCATATCAAAGATGGTTTGATAATAGATTAGAATTTTCATTTTGTTGACATTTATCTTATAAAATATTATAATGATTTTATATGAAACCTGTTGTAAGTAAATTCTTGAGTTCAGAAAATGAAAAAGATTTCATTGATGCAATAAATTTCTTTTTAAAAGAGTATTTTATAAAAAATCTCTTTTTAAGTTTAAAAACTCAGAACGGTTTTTATTTCTATTCAACACTCAAAAAAGATAAGGCCTTTGCGGAAACAAAAGAACTGTACAACTTTAAAAGGATCTCAGTTGAAGAAAAAGAACAGATCAACAGGATAGATTCTCTTTTATATGATATAAGGATTGGAGATGAAGTAGTTTTACAAAGTGGAAATCATTATATATTTCTAACTGATAAACAAGAAGAATTATTTTTGATTTTTCAGAATGAAGGTGAAATATATGATGAAAGAAAAAATCTTGAAATGCTTGAGATTTTACCATCGATAAAAAACGGTTTAACAAAGATATATCTATTACAAAAATTGAATTCAGAAAAAGATATAGAAGAGAAGATAGCAACAGTCAACAAAAAGTTGTACACTTTACAACAGTTGACTCTCCTTTTGCAATCAACTTTTGACTTTGAAAAGATCCTCAACATAATCACAAAGGCAATAAGTTCCTCTCTTGGTTTTTCGGTTGTTCTTGTCTCCCTTTACAACGAAAAAGAAGATTCGATGGAAAGAGTCGCTCAGAACGGTTTGAATGAAAAAGTTTTCGAAAAATTGAAAAAACAAAAGGTCCCTTTCTCAACCATAAAAAATTTGATGCAGGATAAATTCAGAATATCAAAATCATACTATATAAACCATAAAGAGATGAACCTTGATCAGATAGACAAAACTTTGAATGAGATCGCTTATGTGATACCTGAGGAGCGACCTGATGAATATGTAAACTGGCATCCTGAAGATATACTCATAATTCCACTCTATTCAAAGGAAAACAAAATTTTAGGAATCATCACTGTTGATAAACCCATAAACAAATATGTTAACCTTCTCGAATCGATAGAAATTTTAGAATCATTCGCTCAAACTGCAGCAATTTCACTCGAAAATGCAAAACTGTTTTCAAGGATGGAACAACTAATTAAAAATTTGGAAAAGGTATCCACAATCTCCGCTTTGATGAACTCACATATACAACTCGACGATCTTTTGAACCATTTTGTAAAATCAATAAAAGAGAATTTTCCTCATTATAATACATCTATAATCCTATACAACGAGTTCAATGAACTCGAGATAAAAGCTTTCTCTGGATACAATGAAAAATATATAGAACGGATCAACGAGATGTTGAAGATGGGTGAAGGTATCGTTGGATGGGTCGCTGAGCATAAAACTCCAGTTCATGTAAAGGATACACGTTCAGATCCAAGATTCGTTGGACGACTTGATATATCAATGTCCGAAATCGCAGTTCCATTACAACTTTCTTCGGGTATGATCGGTATATTAGATATAGAAAGTGAAGGCATCAATTCTCTTGACGAAAACGATTTTAGAATAATCTCAATCCTTGCTTCACACCTATCGGTTTCAATAGACAACACATTCAAATATGAAGAAACCAAAAGAATTGCAAACACTGATCCACTGACAGATATGTATAACTATCGATTCTTCATCGAAAAACTTAAAGATGAACTCGAACGATCAAAAAAACTTTCCATTCCTCTTTCTATCCTTATGCTTGATATTGACTATTTCAAAGAGATAAACGATAACTATGGTCATATGGTTGGAGATATGATCATAAGAGAACTCGCTCAACTTTTATCTAAAACTGTTAGAAAAGGAGATATCGTTACAAGATATGGTGGAGATGAGTTTTTCATAATTTTACCTGGAACAGGTAAACAGTTTACACATTCGATAGCGGAAAAGATAAACAAACTTGTTAAAAGAACAAACTTCACAAACGGCATCAAGATCACTGTATCTGTTGGAACTGTAACTTATCCCGATGATGGTGATAGTATTGAAACATTACTCAAATGGGTTGATGATGCTTTGTACGACGCTAAAAGAAAAGGAAGAGATAGAATCAATGGGTAGGTGATGAACAAAAACCCATTCTTCTTCAAATCATATTTTTTTGTTGCCCTGATAGTCGTTTCTTTAGCCTCTTTTTTATTCATTCAAGATATAGTGTTTAAACTTGAAGAAAAATCCTTGATGCAATCAAGAATCTTTGCAAGATACGCAACAGGAATTACTGAGAATCAAACCTCGAAAATCGAAGAAATAATTTTTGAGGAAATCATAAAAAATATTTCCTTTCCAATAGTTTTAACTGACACATCCGGCTATCCGATTTCCTGGAGAAATGTTGGTTATCTTGATACTGTTTTTGAGATTGAAAATAACCCTAAATACCTTGCTGATTTAAAAAAAATAGTCGAAAAACTTGATGGTGAGAAAAGACCTATAAAACTTATATACAATTCAAAAGTGCTTGCGGTCATCCATATGGGAGAAGATCCACTATACAAAAAACTTCAGTTTGCTCCATTTTTTCAGGTAATAGTTTCCTCTATTTTTCTGCTGATAGGAATTTATGCTTTTCTATTATATAGAAAGAGCGAGGACAACATAATATGGGCAGGAATGGCAAAAGAAACAGCTCACCAGATCGGAACTCCCCTAACATCATTGAAAACATGGATATATATGCTGAAAGAAAAACAAACTATCGATAAAAATATTGTTGATGGAATTGAAGAGGACTGTTCCCGTCTTGAAACCGTATCAAACAGGTTTAACAAAATCGGCTCAAATCCTGCTTTTGAGGTGACAAGTTTAAAAGAAATCATAGATGATGTTTCATCCTATTTCAAAAAAAGAGTTCCAACAATTGGAAAAAACAAAATTTCGATTGAAACACAACTGGACAGTGACGAACATATCATGGTTGATAAAGAACTTTTCAAATGGGCTTTGGAGAATTTGATCAAAAACAGCATAGATTCCTTAAAAAACATCTCTGACGGGAAAATAAAAATAGAAACAAAAAATGAAAATAACAGAGTTCTTATCAGAATATCGGATAATGGTGTTGGTATCGAAAGGAAAAACATTGAAAACATTTTTAAAATTGGATTCACGACCAAAAAGTTTGGCTGGGGACTTGGTTTGCCTCTCGCAAAAAAAATCATTGAAGATTTCCATAAAGGAAAACTGATACTTGAGAGAACCGTGGTTAACGATGGAACAACTTTTTTAATAATCCTTGATAAAGATGAAAAAAAGAATTTTATGGATAGATGATCAGATCGACAATCTCAAATCCCTTTCCAAATTTCTTGAAAATGAGGGTTATGAGGTGATACCATCATCCAGTGGACAGGATGGACTTGAAAGAGTAAAAAACGAAACATTCGATTTGATAATCCTTGATCAGTATATGCCTGGACTTGATGGGATAGAAACATTATCTCTTTTAAAGGAATACTCTTCAAACATTCCTGTAATAATGGTTACAAAAGCTGATGATAAAGATATAATAAAAAATGCGATATCATTAAAAATAAACGATTATTTGATAAAACCGATCAACGCTATGCAACTGTTAACAACGATTAAAAGGATACTCGAAAATAAAAAAATAATTTCTGACAGTATAGGAGAAAGATACTCAAACTTTTTAAAAAAAGTTGAAATTTATTTAAACGGAGAACTCTCTTTGGAATCATTTTACGAACTCCATCGCATCTCTTCTTCGATGAACATCGTTTTAAACGAATTTTTAAAAAAGGAGATTTTATCTTTACATGAACAAACGAAAGAGAATATGAACAAAGTTTTTGCTAAATTTATAAGTAAAAACTATCCAAATTTTTTAAAAGATAAAAGTTTAACTTTTTCACACAGGTTGTTCGAGCATAAAGTTTTTCCAGTATTAAAACAGAACAAAAAAATTCTGTTCCTTCTTATAGATTGTATGAGATACGATCAATACCTTATTCTTGAGTCAACACTTTCAGAATATTTCAGAATCGTAAACGATCATTATTTTTCAATCATTCCAACAGCAACACCATTCAGCAGAAATTCCATTTTCAGTGGTTTTCTTCCAGTTGAAATTTATAAGATCTTTCCAGAAAGATGGGAGTTTGAGGATACTCTATCCCAAAACCAATACGAGGAGGAGTTTTTAAAATCCCTCGCAAAAAAGAATGGTTTTGACAATGTTCATTACTCAAAAGTTTCGACAAACGAAAACCTTTCAAAATATATTTCAAATTTTTCAAATTTAAAAAACAACACTCTAAATATTCTTGTGATAAACATTATGGACATCTTTACACATATAAGAAGTGAATCAAACATACTAAAAGATATGCTTCCCGATGAGAGTTCTCTTCTATTTTTGATGGGTATATGGATAAAAACTTCTGGAATCCTTGAACTCTTAGAAAAAAGCGTTGACAACGGATTCACAATTTTCATCACTTCAGATCATGGTTCAATAGTTGCAAAGGATCCTATCGTTTTAAATACCGGCAAAGATGTTTCAATCAATTTAAAATATAAATTTGGTTCATCGATCTCCCCTCAAAGCAAAGATCTGCTTGTGATCGATAAACCCGATGAATTCGGATTACCTGTTCAGAAACCAAACGATAAATGGTATATCACTTTTGGAAACGGATACTTTGTTTATTCAACAAAATTAAACCAATACAAAAAAGAATATTACAATACCTTTCAACACGGCGGTATATCAATGGAAGAGATGATTCTTCCAATAGGTATCATAGAAGGTAAATATGTATAAGGTTAAACTTTATATTAAAAATTTCCCCGTTTTTCTTGGGGTTTATGAAGTTGAGAAAAAGAAAAAAAATCTTGTCGATATTCTGTTAGAATATGAAGAGAAAGAATTCATAGATTATTTTGAAGTTTACAGTACTGTTGAAACCCTGTTAAAAAATAAAAAATTTTCACTTATTGAAGAAATGCTCGAATTTCTTGAGAAAGAGTTGAAAAAATTTTTCAAAGATAAAAGTTCTTTCAGGTTGATCGTTAAAAAAAACAAACCTTATAGAATGAAATACTGTTCTTATGTGGAGATGGAAAAATGCAAAAAGATATGATTTTTCTATGTCTTGGGTCAAATATAGGTGATAGAGAAAAAAATATCAGAGATGCTATAAAACTTATTAAACTTAACAACATAACAATAACAGGTTTTTCCAAATTATATAACACTGAAGCCGTTGATTATGAAAACCAGGAAGATTTTTTAAACATAATACTAAAAATTTCAACCGATTTTTCACCAGAAGAACTGTTAAGGGTTGTAAAAAGGATAGAATACCTTATAGGAAGAAGAGATTCAAAAATAAAAAAGGGACCGAGAATAATTGATATTGATATATTGTTCTATAATGATATAATAATTGATAGTGAGGAGTTAACAATACCTCACAAAAGTATTTTGGATAGATATTTTATAATAAAACTTTTGATGGACATTGATCCTGATTTTTTGATGCCAAAGTTTAATCTAAAAGTGAAGGATGTTTTTCAAAAGATTAATAAAAGTAAGAGAGTTGAAGAGTATAAAATGAAAAGTTTAAAAGGAGTTTTATTTTGACAAACCCTTACAAGTTTATCAGTGTTGAGGGTGTAATAGGGGTTGGTAAAACAACTCTTGCAACAAGGTTGGCAAAGCATTACAATGCTGAGATAATACTTGAACCTGTTGAAGAAAATCCGTTTCTTGAAAACTTTTATAAAAATGTCAAACATTATGCATTCCAGACACAGATCTATTTCCTTTTTGCAAGATACAAACAACTCCAAAAGTTAAAACAGACAAGGATGTTTTACGATATGGTGATAAGTGATTATATCTTTGAAAAGGACAGGATTTTCGCAAATTTAAACCTTGACGATAATGAACTTATTCTTTATGAACACATAATAAAATTCATCGAACCTGAAATTCCAAAACCAGACCTGGTGATATTTCTTCAAGCATCATGTGAAACAATAATGGAAAGGATAAAGAAGAGAAACAGAACATTCGAACAGGATATAAGTTATGATTACATAAATCAACTCTCGAAAAATTACTCTAACTTCTTTATGATGTATAAGGATGCACCGGTGCTCATGGTCAATGTTGATGATGTTGATCTCTCAAAAGATCAAGCATCTATCGCTCAAATCATTCAGGAAATCGAAAAACCGTTCAAAGGTTTGAAATTTTTAAAGCCGATATCAGTATGAAGGTGTTTTCTAAAATATCACAATTAAAAAAAGAGTTAAAAAACTTTAGAGAACAACAGAAATCTATAGGTTTTGTTCCAACTATGGGTTATCTCCATGATGGACACATTTCACTTGTAAAAAAAGCAAAAAAGGAAAATGACATCGTTGTCGTCTCAATATATGTAAACCCCCTCCAGTTTGGAGTTAATGAAGATTATGGTAGGTATCCAAGAGATATCGAAAGGGATAAAAAAATCTTGAAGATGAATGGTTGCGATATACTATTTTTTCCATCGGATCATGAAATGTATCATAATCAACTCGTTTCAGTTAAAATAAAAGAACTTTCAGAAAAATTGTGTGGTATATCAAGACCAACACATTTTGAAGGAGTTTTAACCGTTGTGGCAAAACTTTTCAACATAGTTTGTCCTGACAAAGCATATTTTGGAGAGAAAGATTTCCAGCAGTATCTCATAATAAAAAAGATGGTAGAAGATCTAAACTTTAATTTAAAAGTTATTCCTTGCCCGATAGTAAGAGAAAAAGATGGTCTTGCAATGAGTTCAAGAAACTCCTATCTTTCAGAAGATGAGAGAAAAAAAGCTACGATTCTTTTTAAATCCTTAATAGCAGGAAAAGAAATTTTAGAAAAAGAAAGAGATATTAAAAAAGCAAAAGAACGAATTAAAAAACTTATTGAAAATGAAAAACCAGACAGGATAGATTATATCGAAATATACGATGAGGATGGTTTGAAAGATGTAACAGAGAATACAAAATTTTGCAGAATATTTCTTGCAGTTTTTTTTGGAAAAACACGACTTATAGATAACATAAGGGTTAAACTGAAATGAATGAAAAAATCAACATACTGATACTCGCAGCAGGACTCGGAAAAAGAATGAAATCTGATAAGCCAAAAGTTCTTTTTGATCTACTTGGCAAACCAATTTTAGGTTATATTCTTGAAACTGTTGAAAAGATAAAAAATGATAAAGTTATTGTTCTTGTTGGAAACAGATCAGAACTTGTTACTGAATTTTTAAAAGACAAAAATGTTGAAATAGCATATCAGAAAGAACAACTCGGAACCGGACATGCTGTTATGTGTGCTTTTGAAAAATTTGACGAAAATTCTAACATCGTTGTTCTTGCTGGGGATGTTCCCCTTATAACCTCTGAAACCTTATCCAGAATGATTGATAAACATATTAAGGATAAAAACGATATAACTTTACTAACGATGGAACTTGAAGATCCTACAGGTTATGGAAGAGTTGTAAGAGAAAAAAATCGAAAAATCAGTATGATCGTTGAAGATAAGGACTGCAATCAAAGACAGAAAAAGATAAAAGAAGTTAATTCTGGAGTATATGTTTTTAGATACAAATTTCTAAAAAATTATCTAAAAAAACTTTCCAATGATAATAGTCAAAAGGAGTACTATTTAACCGATCTTATAAAGATCGGTTCAAAAGAAAGATCAAAAATAGAAACTATAAAATTGGAAAACATTTTAGAGGTATCCGGAATAAATGATAGGGAACAGTTATCACATATTGAAACCATTCTTTTAAACAAAAAAGTTTTTTCTGTATTAAAAAATGGAGTAACGATAAAATCTCCACAAACATGTTACATCGAATATGATGTTGTTCTTGAAAACGATGTGACAATAGAACCATACGTTGTGATTAAGGGGAAATCCATAATAAGAAAAGGAACAAGAATTTCATCCTTTTCAGTACTTGAAAACTACGAAACAAAAGAAGATCAATTCGTTCCGCCATTTTCAAATTTAAAAGGATGAAAAAATTTTTTCTATTTGCTGTCTTTGCTCTCATTGTTGTGTTAGTATGTTCAATTTATTTTTTGATATTTGAAAAAGAAAACTATATAATTAAAGTTGAGATTTTAAATACCACGGACAAAAAAGATATTGGTTATAAATTTGCAGAAATTTTAAAGAAAAAAAATTACGAGGTTTTTTCTATTGAAATGATAGAAAATGAAGATTTAGATAATACATGTATAGTTGATAGAAAAAATAAAAATATGAAATATGCAAAAAATATTGCTCAGCTCTTCAAATGTAAAAATATTTTTTCTTTTGTTGATTCAACATTCAATATAGATGTTACAATAATAATTGGAAAAGATTATGAAAACATATTAAAAAGGAGTTTTTTTGGAAAAAAAGGTAAAAATGATCGTTGATGCTATACTTGAGAAAAAGGGATTAAACACTGTTGTAATCGATTTGTCAGAGATCTCAACTTTTACAGATTATTTCATAATAACAACCGGTATCTCTTCAGTTCAAACAAACGCTATCAAAGATAACATTTATCGAAAACTAAAAAAACTTTATAAAAATGTAAACATTGAAGGTGAGAGTGCAGGTGTGTGGATACTTATGGATTATGGAGATGTTGTTGTTCATATTTTTCAACAGGAAGAAAGAGATAGATACTCTCTTGAATCCCTATGGGCTGATGGAAAAATTACACATATAGGTGAAGATAATGCTGGTTAAAACTTTTCTTGATAATCTAAAAAAAATAGTTGAGAATGAATTTTCCGTAGAATTTTCTTTTAAAGATTATGAGTTGGTATCCTTTACAGATTTTGGTGATGTTTCAACAAATATTTCTTTTCAACTATCAAAAAAGGTCAAAAAAAATCCTTTGGAAATATCTAAAATTATTTCAGAAAAACTTGAAAAAGAACACAACTATAAAACTGAAATAGTTTCTCCAGGTTTTATAAATATATTTTTCAATGACAAAGAAATTTTCCAGGAATGTAAAACAATTGTAACCGAGAAATTCTATGGTAAAAAAGAACAGAATAACAAAAAGGTCAACATAGAATTTATAAGTGCAAATCCCACAGGTCCACTTGTTCTTGTAAATCTAAGAGCTGGGGTTGCTGGCAACATGCTTTCGAATGTGCTAAAATACACCGGGTACGATGTTGAAAAGGAAAATTATATAAACGACGCCGGTAACCAGATATACAATCTGGGTGCTTCGATACTTTATCATATTTCTAAAAATAAACCTGAAATCTTTCCTGAAAATGGATACAGAGGAAACTACATAAGGGATATATCAGAAAAACTCAAGCAAAAGATTGGTGAACTTGATTTCAACGATGAAAATATAAAAATCGCTTCAGATTTTGGAAAAGAGTTCATATTGAACTGGCAAAAAGATTCTCTTGAAAAGTATTCCATAGAATTTGATAATTGGGTGTATGAGTCGGATATTAGAAAAAGATATTTAGAAAAAGTTTTAGAAAGATTATCAGAAAAAGGTTATACATACACTAAAGATAAAGCGCTATACCTAAAAACAACAATTTTTGGAGATGATAAGGATAGAGTGATCGTAAAATCTGATGGAGAGTTCACTTATTTCCTACCAGATATTGCTTACCATTTTTATAAAATTGAAAGGGGTTTTTATAAAATCATAGATATACTTGGACCCGATCATCATGGATATGTTCCAAGATTGAAATCAGCAATCAACATGGTTTCAGACCGAAGAGTTGAATTTGATGTTATAATAGCACAACTCGTTACTATATTCAAAGATGGAAAAAAGTATGAGATGTCAAAAAGAACAGGTGAATTTATAACATTAGATGAACTGTCAGAAGAAATAGATACCGATGTTTTAAAATTTATGATCCTTTCAAGAAAACTATCCCAGCCCTTCAACTTTGATATAGAAAAGGCAAAAGAAAAAAGTATGGACAATCCTGTATATTATGTTCAATACTGTTATGCAAGGTTATCATCCCTTTTTGATAAGGCAAATTTAAATGAAAATGAAATAGTTTTCAATTTTGAAAATTTTGAGAATAAAAATTTAAGAGATATTGCAAAAAAACTTTTAGAGTTTCCTTTCGTTGTTTACAATACCGCTTTTTCTTATGAGTTGCAAAAAATTCCAAATTATCTTATAGAACTTTCTTCTCTGGTTCACCAGTTTTATCATGACTACAGGATCATCGATATTAACGATAAAAAAGAAATGTTAAAAAAAATATCAGTACTATATGCAGCAAGAGAAATAATAAAAATAGGTTTATCCCTTATGGGAATAACAATCAAAGAAAGGATGTATAAAGATGAAGTATAAAGATTCTGGTGTTAACATCAATCAGGCAAACGAAACTGTAAAGGATATAAAAGACCTTGTAAAATCAACCTACTCCAAAAATGTTCTTTCAGATATTGGAACTTTTGGAAGTATGTACTCTGGGAAATTTTTAGGTTACAAAAACCCGGTTTTAATATCATCATGTGACGGTGTTGGAACAAAAGTTCTAATAGCAGAACAGGTAAACTTTTTTGATAACCTTGGAGAGGATATAGTCAACCACTCTGTAAATGATATCCTCGCTGTTGGAGCAAAACCTTTGTATTTTCTTGATTACATTGGAATGGGAAAACTCGATAGAAAAATTGTAAACAGGATAATTACTTCAATGGTCAATGCCTGCAAAAAAAATTCTCTTTCTCTTGTTGGAGGGGAATTAGCAGAGATGTCAGATGTTTACAATTTCACACATTATGATATCGTTGGATTCATAGTTGGAATATGTGAAAAAGATAAACTCATAACAGGAAAAAAGATAAAAACCGGTGATCAGATTTTTGGACTTTTTTCAAACGGGTTTCATACCAATGGTTACTCGTTGATAAGAAGAATAATAAAGGAAAAAAATTTAGATTTAAAAAAATCTCTTAATAACTCAAAAGAACCTTTATACAGAGAACTCTTAAAACCACATAGATCGTACTTCAAAGAAGTTTATCCTTTAATTGAGCATAAGAAAGTAAAAGGAATAGCCCACATTACAGGCGGTGGTTTTAAGGATAACATTAAAAGGATTCTTCCCGATAAAGTTGATGCTCTTATAGATACCTCTTCATGGGAAGTTCCAGACCTATTTAAAAATTTTTGTGAACTTGGAAATGTAGAATTTGAAGAAGCATACAGAGTTTTCAATATGGGTATCGGGATCGTTTTGATAGTTGACAAAAAAGACGTTTTGGATGTTGAAAATTTCTTCAAAAAAATTAAAATAGAATATAGAAAGATTGGAAATATAGTATCAGGCAGAGGAAATGTTTCTCTTATAAGAAAATAAGGAGGTTAGATGAAGGATGATCCTTTCAATGAAAAATTGGATAGTTTAATAGACGATTTTTTTGGATTTTCAAGGGTTGTTTCTTACAGAAGGACTCATCTTATACCACCAGCGGACATATATGAGGTGAAAGACAGATTTATAATAGTTGTCGAAATACCAGGTGTAGAAAAGAAAGATATTTCTCTTACGGTAAGTGACGATATTTTAATTTTAAAAGGTGAGAAGAAAAGAAAATCTTTTATAGAAAATGACATCTGTTATTACCACATGGAAATAGAGTATGGGCCATTTGAGAGAAGGTTTAAAATTCCCTCAAACAGTGACATCGATAACATGGAAGTAGAATACAACAACGGATTTTTAAGAATTGAGATTCCCCTCGTTTACAAAAAGATTAAAAAGATAAATATAGAATAGAAAGGATTGGCTATGGATGAAAATCTAAAAAATGTTGAAAACAATGAACAAGAGGTTAATGAGGAGAATAAAGAACTTCCTGAAATTTTACCGTTACTTGTTAGAAACGATGTTATAATCTATCCGCTTTTAATTCTACCTGTTGCTGTAAATGAACCAAATCAGATAAAACTTATAGATGATGCGCTATCACACAACAAACTCATATTTTTAGGATACACAAGAAAAGAAAATCTTTCAAATCTTACAACAAAAGAGATTGAAGAGTTCGGTGTTATAGCGAATATAATGAAGATGCTCAGATTTCCCGATGGTTCTGTTAGAATACTTTTACAGGGAATGAAAAGAGCAAAAATAGAAGAAATATTAACAAACGATAAACCATACTTCCTGGTAAAATATAAACAGATTGAGGAAGTTGAAAGTACAACGATAACTTATCAGGCACTCATAAGAAACTTAAAAGAGCAGTTCAAAAATTACATAAAACTATCACAACAGTTTCCCGAAGAAATTTTTCAAATACTTGATAGCATTCAGGAAGGATGGAAACTTGCAGATTTTATCGCTTCAAATCTTCCCATCGATGTGAATACAAGATATGAAATCCTTACGATAAAAAATTCAACCAAAAGGATGGAGAGGATCAGCGAAATACTTGCAAAAGAGACATCGATAATCGAACTCGGTCAAAAGATCAAATCAAAAGTTACAAGTGAAATCAATGAGGACCAGAAAAAATTTTTCCTGAGGGAACAGTTGAAGGCGATAAAAGAGGAACTTGGAGAAGATGATCCCAAAGATAAAGAGATAAACGAGTTGAGAGAAAAGTTAAAGAAAAAGAGGATGCCACAGAATGTCATCGAAACCGTAGAAAAGGAAATTGAAAAGCTTGAGATGATGAACCCTATGATGCCTGATTATAATGTTTCAAGAACATATATCGATTGGATACTTGAACTGCCATGGAACGAATATTCTAAAGATAATCTTGATATAAAAAGAGCTGAAAAAATTTTAAATGAAGATCATTATGATCTCGAAAAAGTTAAAGAAAGGATACTCGAATACCTTGCTGTAAGAAAATTGAAAAATGATTCGAAAGGACCAATACTCTGTTTTGTTGGACCTCCAGGTGTTGGAAAAACTTCTCTGGGGAAATCTATTGCAAGAGCACTCGGAAGGAGTTTTGTAAGGATTTCTCTCGGTGGAATACATGACGAAGCAGAGATAAGAGGTCATAGAAGGACCTATGTTGGAGCATTACCTGGAAGGATAATACAGGAAATTAAAAAAGCAAAAACTTCAAATCCCGTTTTTATGCTCGATGAGATCGACAAAATCGGTTCAGATTTTAGGGGTGATCCATCAAGTGCATTACTTGAAGTTCTTGATCCAATGCAGAACGATACTTTTCAGGATCATTATCTTGATCTTGCTTATGATCTCTCACAGGTGATGTTCATAACAACAGCAAATGTTCTTTATACGATTCCACCTGCACTTTTGGATAGAATGGAGGTTATTGAACTCCCGGGTTATACAATAAACGATAAAATTTTTATCGCTAAAAGATACCTTTTACCACGACAGATAGAAGAAAATGGTTTAACTAAAGATAACCTGACTGTAACAGATGAAGGATTGAAAGAGATAATCGATGGTTACACAAGAGAAGCAGGTGTGAGAAACCTTGAAAGAACTATAGGAAGTATATGCAGAAAAGTTGCAAAAAAGATCGCTGAAAATAAAAACAAAAAATTCCGTATTGATCAGAACAATGTAAAGGATTATTTAGGTAAAAGAAAATTTTTGTCAGATAAAGCAGAAAAGAAATCTGAAATAGGTATAACAACCGGAATGGCATGGACTCCAAATGGTGGAGAGATACTTTTTGTTGAAGCGATAAAGATGATTGGAAAAGGTAACCTCATATTAACAGGACAACTCGGTGATGTGATGAAAGAGAGTGCACGGGCTGCTTTATCATACATAAAAGCTAACTACAAGAAATTTAAAATAAAACCAGAGGATTTTGAAAAGTATGATCTTCACATTCATCTTCCCGAAGGTGCTATTCCAAAGGATGGACCATCTGCAGGGATTACTCTCGCAACATCAATTGTATCCATCTTGTCAGAAATTCCTGTAAGGAGTGATATAGCAATGACTGGAGAGATAACTCTGAGAGGAAAGGTTCTACCAATTGGGGGAGTAAAAGAAAAGATCATCGGTGCAAAACTTGCTGGAATCAAAAACATAATATTACCTGAATTCAACAAAAGGGATCTTGATGAAATCTCAAAGGACACATTGAAAGGTTTAAAATTTTATTTTGTAAAAAATTTTGATCAGGTTATAGATTTAGCACTCGATAAGAATACAAAAAAGAGGAAAAAATGAAAAAATTTTTTGTTATTGTTTTTTTGTTTGTTTCCCTGACACTTTTTTCTGACCAAAAGGAGGAATCTCTAAAAATTCTAAACTCTTTTAAATCCATTCTTGATACAACCACAACATACACATGTATACTTCATGAATATGTGAAATCAAACAACAAATCGACGGATAATTACTGGGATTATAAATTTTTAAAGCCAAAGTATATAAGAATGGAGTCAATAAAAGGTGATCGAATTGGCAGCAAAGCATTTTTTGACTGTAAAACTCAAAAGGTAACCGGAAGACAGGGTGGCATACTTTCAAAAATAAAATTGACTTTAGATCTATCGAATTCATTAGTAAAAAATATAAGAGGTATCACTATAGCAGAATCCGACTGGCCTTATGTTTTGAACAGAACTTTAGATATATTAGATGATAATGGTGTTGAAATTTTTACAGGTGAAGCAAAATTCAAAGGGGTTAAAACAAATTTTATACATATAAAAAACATAAACCTTGAAAAATACAGATTTGATGAAACAAAAATGTTTTTCGATGAAAACAATCTTTTGATAGGTTTCTACAATTTTGAAAAGGGGGATGTTGTTGAAGATATCCATTATCAGAATATAAAAATAAATCCACCACTTACAATGGATAGTATGTATGTAAAATAGGAGGTAATATGGGATTAAAAGGTTGTTGCACTGCTTTGATAACTCCTTTCAAAAAGGACAAAAATATTGATTTTGAACTGTTTAAAAAACAGATCAAAAGACAACTCGATAAAAATGTTTCGGGAATTCTTGCATGTGGCACAACTGGAGAATCACCCGCTTTATCCGATGATGAATGGGAAAAAGTTGTAAGAGTTGCAAATTCGAATAAGAAAAATGCTTATCTTATTGCTGGAACAGGCACAAACAACACGGAAAAAACTATTGAAAAAACAAAAATAGCTGAAAGTATCGGAGTCGATTATGCTCTTGTTATAACACCATATTACAACAAACCAAACCAGCAGGGACTCGTTGAACATTTTAAAAAGGTAGCAAAATCAACAAAACTTGAAATAGTCATATACAATGTTCCATCAAGAACAGGTGTAAATATTTTACCTGAGACTGTTGCTTATCTTTCAGAGATAAAAAATATAGTTGGTATAAAAGAAGCGAGTGGGAATATAAACCAGACAACGGAAATACTTTTGAAAGCTAAAAAGGGATTTTCTGTTATGTCTGGTGAGGACTCTTTGTTTTTACCCTTACTTTCAGTTGGAGGTGTTGGTATAATTTCAACCATATCAAATGTTGTTCCAGATTATATGCAATCATTATTCGAACTCTTCTATGCAAACGATTTAGAGGAGTGCAGGAAACTTCATGAATTTCTATATCCGCTTTCAAAAGTTTTATTCGTTGAAACAAATCCGGTTCCTGTAAAATATTGCATGAAATTTTTAAATCTCGATTCCGGAGAGTTAAGATTACCTCTCGCTCCTTTATCGGAAAATAACAAAAAACTCGTTGAAAAAACAGTGATTGATATGGGCTTGAAAAAGGAGAAAATTTGAAAAAAAGACAATCGAAATTTGCTGGTTATTTTTACCCTTCTTCTGCGAATCAAATAGAAAAACTTTTTAAAAAATTCGATGAGAACATAGATCAAAAAATCAAAGGTGAAATTTTCACAGGAATAGTTCCTCACGCAGGTATCATCTATTCAGGATTCACAGCATACCACTTTTACAAACTGTTAAAGGATAAAGATATAGAAAGAATAGTTGTCATTGGCCCATCCCATCACCATCTTTTTGATGGATTTGTTATGCCTGAATCAGAGATCTGGGAAACACCTTTTGGAGACATAACAATCGATAGAGATTTTTTAAACAGGTTAAAATCAAAAAATTTTGTATTCAATGAAAACATTCATAACGATGAACACTCGGTTGAAGTCCAATCGATCTTTTTAAGATACATCTTTTCAAAAGATTTTCTTTTTGTTCCATTGATAATGGCCAAACAGACAGTTGAAAATGCTCTCGATTTTGTTGAAAAGATTTCAGAATTCAACCTGTCAAAGACATGTTTCATTGCATCTTCAGATCTCTATCATGGAAACGATTATGATGAAGCAATCGAAACAGATAAAAAAACTATTTTAAAAATTTCTTCAAATGACTATAAACTTTTCTACGATTATATAGTTGAAGAGGAAATTTCTGGAAATTCTCCTGCGTGTGGCTTTGGGCCGATCACTTTGATTTTGCTTTTAAATAAAAAGTACAATATAAAAAACTTTGTACAACTTCACCATATAACAAGCGCTGATGTCACAAACGATTACTCGGGTTATACTGTTGGATACACTTCTTTTGTTGGAGTAAAAAATGGATAACAAAGATAAAATTTATCTTTTAAAACTCGCAAGGCAAACGATCCTTAAAGAATTGAATGGTGAAAGTTTAATTTTAACTGAACCGGAAAGCGAGGAATTGAAAAAGAAATCTGGATGTTTTGTAACATTGAAAATCGATGGCGATTTGAGAGGATGTATAGGTTATATTCAACCTGTTATGGAACTTTATAAAGCAGTTTCACAGATGGCTATAGAAGCAGCATTTAACGATCCGAGATTTTATCCTTTGACTCTTGAGGAATTTGAAAGAGTAAAGATCGAAATTTCTGTTTTAACTCCACTTCAAAAAGTTCAAGATCTAAAAGATATAACTGTGGGAAAAGATGGGCTACTTGTTAAAAAAGGTTTTCGAAGTGGTTTATTGCTTCCCCAGGTTGCAACCGAATGGGGCTATGATAGAGAACAATTTTTGAAACAAACCTGTTTAAAGGCAGGGCTTTATCCTGATTGCTATAAAGAAAAAGATACACAGATTTATAAGTTTCAAGCCGAAATATTCTCTGAAGAGGACTTTAATCTATGAAAAGAAATCTCTTTTTACTTGGAAATGGTGGAAGGGAATCAGCTCTTTGTTATAAGTTGAACAGAGATAAAGCACTCGTTTACTCATACGATCCAAACCCAACAATAGCAAGTTATTCTTTGAAATCTCCCGAATTTTCAAAATCAAATTTTTACGAAGATCTTGCAGAATTTGTTAAAGAAAAAGATATACAGATGGTTGTTATAGGACCAGAAAAATTTTTGGATGAAGGGGCGGTAGACATTTTAGAATCAAAAGGAATAAAAGTTTTTGGACCATCAAAGGAGAGCGCAAAGATTGAAACCGATAAGTCGTTTGCTAAAAATCTGATGAAGAAATACAATGTTCCAACAGCAAGGTATGAGATTTCAAACTCTCTTGAAGAAACAAAAGATTTTAAAAGAAAATTTTCATTTCCATTCGTTATCAAGGTTTCAGGACTTGCAGGAGGAAAAGGTGCTTTGATAATTAAAAATGATGATGATTTCAATAAAGCTCTGGAAGATATTTATCATAGAAACATTTTTAAAGAAGCTGCCAAAAGATTGGTTTTTGAAGAGTTCTTATCAGGTGATGAATGTTCACTTTTTATTTTAACAGATGGGGAAAAATTTTTACTTCTTCCCCCTGCCCAGGATCATAAAAAAGCTTTTGATAACGATAGTGGACCAAACACCGGAGGTATGGGTTCCTATGCTCCATGCAAACTTCTTAATCAAAAACTCGTTGATAAAAGTGTTGAAAAAATTGTTGATCCTATTCTTTATGCACTAAGAAAAGAAGGAAAGCCATTCAAGGGACTATTGTATGCTGGCCTTATGGTGAGCGGTAGTGACATATTTGTTGTTGAATTCAATGCAAGATTCGGTGATCCAGAAACACAATCGATAATTCCTTTATTGGACTCTTCCCTTTACGATATAATGCTTGAAATAGCATCAGGTGAATTGAAAACAAAAGATATCAAATTAAACAATTTTTATGCTACAACTGTTGTAATAGCAGCAAAAGGTTACCCTGACGACTACAAAAAGGGAATCAAATTTTCAATCGATGAAAAAATTTTTGATAATAAAACAATACTTTTCCATGCTTCATCAAAGGAGATTGAAAACAATATTTATGAAAATACGGGAGGAAGAATTTTAAATATAACTTCGTTTGACACCACCCTTGAAAAATCGATTGAAAGAGTTTACACTAATATTAAAAAAATAAATATCGATAACACTTTTTATAGGACAGATATTGGTAAAAAAGGCATCATTTATGAAAAAAATTAGTGTATTTTTGTTTCTAATATTTTTATTCCTAAAAATCTTCTCATTTAATATATATATAATCCAATCTGAGGATAACGAAATATATTCTCCAATGCTTTATTCTTTTAAAGAAAGAGCCGAATATGATCTTGTGTATTTCAACTTGAACAACGAGCAAAAAAATGTTGATTTTATTGTGGAAAAGATAAAAAATGAGAAACCATCAACTGCCCTTCTTGTTGGTTATTTTGCAGTAAAAGAGATCGCAGAAAAGATAGATTCAATTCCTCTTATAGTGTCTATGGTTACAAGTGTTCCAAATAACATTAAAAATAAAAAAAATGTGTGTGGTGTTATCTTTGATCTTAATGAAAAAACTATTTTTTCCTGGATGAAAAATAATATGCCTCTCTATGATTCTTTGGGTTTAATTTTTTCAGTTGATAATTCTTTAGAATATGCAAAAAAGTTTAAAACCATCGCAGAAGAGGAAGGGTTATTTGTTGAACTTGGTAATATTTCAAGTTTAGATGATCTTCCTTTAACTTTCAAACTTTTAAAAACTGTGGGGATAAAGGCATTATGGCTTGGTAAAGACAAACTTATAACCTCTAAGGAAGGATTTGAAAATCTTCTAAAAATTTCAAAAAGCGAAAATATCCCAATAATCGCTCCATATTCAACCTTTGTAAAAAACGGAGCAACCTTTGCGATCTCACCAGACCCGTCATATCACGGATACCTCTGTGGAAACCTTGCTATAAGATTATATAATGGGGAAAAACCTGAAGAGATAGGTTTCTCGAAAACTGATTCTGTTCAATTTTTTTACAACAAAAATTCTTTGAAAAATCTAAAAATTGGTATATCCAAAAATCTTATCGATAACGGAAAAAGTTATTGATCATTTCTTTTAAAACAATCGTTGTAAACATCTATCAATCTTTCAACTGATGTATGCGTATATATTTGTGTAGTTCCTATCGAAGAATGCCCAAGAAGTTCCTGAACAAACCTGATATCAGCTCCACCATTTAAAAGATGTGTGGCAAAAGAATGTCTTAAAGTGTGTGGAGAAATGTTCGATATTTCAGCAAAATTTTTGATTCTTTTTTTTACAATTTTCCTGATTATACTATTATCAAGTTTTTTCCCATTTCTTGAAATCAAAAGTGTTTTACACTCTTGTCTTCTGATTTTATCCCTTAAAGGTATATATTTTATGATCAACTCTTTTATTTTATTGTTAAACGGAACTATTCTTTCTTTATCCCCTTTCCCCTTCTCTATTCTTATTATCCTATTTTC
Organism: Caldifarciminota bacterium; assembly: GCA_039804105.1. Classification (GTDB taxonomy): domain Bacteria; phylum Hydrothermota; class 32-111; order 32-111; family 32-111; genus 32-111. The sequence continues at coordinate 1,328,686 of JBDRZU010000001.1, read as the reverse complement.
AAGGTCAATATCTTTATCTTCAATGTTTATAAGTTCATTCGATCTTGTGCCACAGCCGTAAAGGATTTCAAAAATAAGGTGATCCCTTAACTCCAGAAAATCATCATCTTTAAATGAATCCAGAAATTTTGAAACAATAGCAACAGAAAGTGTCTGCGGCAATTTTTTTTCAGACTTTAGCCCTTTATAGAAAGCCATTGGATCATTTTCTATTATCTCTTTATGTTTCAAAAATTTGAAAAATGTTTTTAGTGTCGATATTTTTCTTGTGATGGACCGTTTTGAAAGTTTTGATTCGATAAGAAAAGTTATGAAACTTCTTATATCGTTCCTTTTTACCGATTTAAAATCGTTTATTTGATTTTCCTTTAGAAAATAAATGAATTGATCAAGATCATCTTCATAAGACTTTATGGTATTTTCAGAATATCCTTTATTGCTTTTCAGATATTCAAGAAATTCAAGAACTTCCTCTTTCATTTTAAAATCAAAACCGAATATTTTTTTCTGTCTTTGCCTTCAAAAAGCAAGAAATATCTTCCACTCTTCAAAAATTTTAAATCGATCTTCTTTTCTTTTTCAAAAGAAAATTTTTCAAAGTAAATCCTTTTTCCACTCAGATCGTATATTTTCAACAATAGATCTTTTCTCTTTGTAAGCAGAGATTTTAAAATTAGTTGTTTTTCTTTAAAATCAAATTCGATACTGTAATCCTCAACTTTTAAACTATCAAGAAAAATCGGTGGTAAAGATAGAGGAAAATAATATTCTATATAATCTGAAGAAACTGTAAAACCGAAATTATTTTTATGGGGAATAACTTCAAAAAAATTCTTATGCGTCTGAACAACTGTTGGGATCTCAATCAACATCGTTGTGTCAACAATAGAATCTTTAAATATCGAATCACTTTTAAATGAGGTCAGATAACCAATATTGTCAATCCAGACACCACTGTTTAAAGTGAATGGATCAAAGAGTGTTCTGATTCTTAAAAATATATAGTTTGTATCCCCTTTAAAAGGAATTTTCAAAAGGTTCCAGTTCAGATTCGTTCCAGTAAACTTGTAAAAATTTGTATCTATCGGGTGATACTCGAACCCATCTGTTGAATATTCTACAAGCAGCACATCATAATCCTTTTCAAGGTCATATCTTAACATCATATAAAATGTATCGTTTGTGAAATATTGTTTTTTATATTTGCCCTCTATTATCGAAAACGAGCTGTTAAGATTTTTTGGATGGAAAGAGTATTTTGGAGAATAGTATACTGACGAATCGATATTTATGTTTATCAAGTTATAAAGATCAGGATCGTTTAAACTATCAATTAATTTTTCCATTCCTGAATATATTTTTACTCTATAAAAATCTGAAAATTCACCATTTTGAAGTGTCCAAAAAAGGGAATCCGAAACGATTTCGACTTTAGGTTTTAAAGGTATCTCTTCGGTTTTTTCCTCAACACTGTCAGTTAAAATTAATCCTTCCAAAAAACCAGGGAAAACATTTCTGCATAAAATATCAAGGGTTGATGCGGGTGGCTGAAAAGTGTTATCCATTTCAACAGTAAAAGGAATCGTTGTTTTACCTTTAACAAATTTTGAAAACCCATAGATCCAATCATCAGTATCACCTGTTGTTGCATATAAAGCAGCAGACCTTAAAGTATCATAAGGTTCTCCACTATTTTTTTTCATTCTGGATGCTATCCTGTAAGCAAAATCTGTTATTATATGTTCATCGAGAGTAAAGTTGTAAACGGAAGTCCATGGATAAAGAATATCTTCTCCATAGGAGTGAAGTGACAAAGAAATTTTCACATTATAGTTTTTTACAATATCCTCAACACATCTGACCTCAATTTCACTCGATGGATAGGGTCCACAGTATGTATAAAGATCAGAAGGGTTATGTGTTATACCTGATGGATAACCCCAATCACTCTGAATTATTCGATTACATGCTCCCCCATAGTTTCTATTCAGATCAACTCCATAATAACCATTTCTATATGTTCTGTTCTTTCTCCAGTAATTATCACCTGAAGGATCATCGTGTGAATAATAGTATCCATCGGGGTTAACTATAGGAAATATTATTATAAAATTTTTATCTATAAGTTCCGTTATCAAACTATCCTTTCCATAAGAAGCAAGTAAAGATTCTGCAAAAAATATTGCTGTAACTGTTGTTTGCCATTCTCTTGCATGATGTAAAGCCATCAACAGAAAAGTGTTCTGTCCTGAGTAGTTGGAAGCATCTATTCCATTGATTTTTAAGATCACAAGAGGATTGTTGTTGAAAGTGAAACCAAGAGTTTCAAGTTTTACTATGTTTTGGAATTTTAAAACTAAAGAATCTATATAGGAAAAATATCCTGCTAAACTTTTATAATCGATTTTGTAACTTTTAGGTTCATAGATTTTATACTTTAAATTCAAACTGTTAACTATTTTTAAATCTTCATCTGTAAGATTAAGAAGATAATTTTTATCCTTTTCAAATCCTATTATATCGATAGATTTCAAATCTTTTTTCAGAAGATCAAAATCGTTCTTATCAACAAGAATCCTTATTTCCGCAAAAGACTTTATAAAGATAACAAGAATAATAAAAAATAAAATTTTTGTTTTCATAATTTTATAATAAACCTGCCTTAACAAAAATCAAGTGTTCAACTATTGATAAACTTTCTTCAAACAAATATAATCAATATATGTTTGATCAAAATATAGGAATAAAATATTATATAAAAACGATAAGTTCTATCATAAAGAAAAGACCTTTTATTCTTTATCATAAACCAACATTATCCTGCAATTGCAGATGCGAATTCTGTGATTTCTGGAAAAATTCTGATCCGAAAGAAATTATTATTTCTAAAGAAAAAATAAGTGAGATTTTGAAAAATGGTTGGGAAATGGGATTTTCAACCTATGTTTTATGGGGTGGAGAACCTTTACTTGTAAAAGACCTCGGTTATTTTCTCAAAACCGCAAAAAATATTGGATACAAAACAAGCATGTGCACCTCAGGATATCTTTTAAAAGAAAGATATGATGATATTAAAGACAACATTGATATAATAATAATTTCTTTAGAATCAACTGGAGAAAAACATAACAAAACAAGAAGAACTCCAAAACTTTTTGAAAAAATTGTCGAAGGAATTGAACTTTTCAAAAATCAAAAAAATGTAAGATTAAAAATCTGGTCACATATTAACAGAATCAATAAGGATGATACTTTAGATGTGTTACGGTTTGCAAAAAAGTATGGAATAGTTGTAGAATTTTTTCCCTCAAATATATTTTCGGATTACAACGAAAATATAATACTTGATAAAAAAGAAAGGTATGAGGTTTTTAATAGAATAATATTCTATAAGAAAACAGGTTATCCTGTTAACAATTCTATAAAAGCATTGAAAATCATGAGAGATAATTCACCTTATATCTGTAATAAAGCAAAAATTTCAATTCAGATAGAAAACGATGGAACGATAAACCCCTGTGAACCTCGCTTTATTGAAGATATGAAAAGTTACGGAAATATTTTTTCTGATGGATTTACAGAATTGAAAGATAAAAACATTTACGAATACAATATAAAAAAACTTTCAAAATGTGATAGGTGCTTTTTCCCTTGTGTCGGAGAAAGTGTTGACAATATTCTCGTAAGTGGAGTTATTAGATTTCTGAATTTTATAACAAACAAAGATCGTTAATCGATACTTTTTTTTATCTCTTTTATTTTATCCCTTAATTTTGCTGCTTTTTCAAATTCAAGTTCAGCAGCGAATTTGTGCATCCTTTGAGTCAGTTTTTCAATAAGATCTATCTTCTCCACAGTTGATAATTGTTTATAATCCTCATCAATCTGATTTTCAATTTCTTTTGTAAAAGATGACGCTATATCTGTGATAACAAGTATATCCTCTACCTCTTTTGATATCGTTTTTGGAGTTATATTGTGTTCTTTGTTGTAAAGTATCTGCTTTTCTCTTCTCCTATTAGTTATCTCAACCGCCTTTTTCATACTTTCTGTTAATCTATCAGCATAAAGTATAACTTTACCGTTAACATTTCTTGATGCTCTTCCTATCGTTTGTATCAAGGAAGTTTCAGATCTTAAAAAACCCTCTTTATCAGCATCAAGTATTGCTACAAGTGAGACCTCTGGTAAATCGAGGCCCTCTCTTAAAAGATTTATTCCTACAAGTACATCGAAATCTTTCAACCTTAAACCTCTTATTATACTAACTCTTTCAATCGAATCTATCTCAGAATGCATATATTTTACCCTTATACCTTTCTCTTCAAGATATTTTGCAAGTGATTCAGCCATCTTTTTTGTCAATGTTGTTACCAGAACTCTCTCATTTCTTTCAACAACCTCTTTTATATTATCTATAAGATCCTCTACCTGGTTTTTTGAACTTTTAATTATAACTTCAGGATCAACAAGCCCTGTTGGTCTTATAACAAGTTCAACAACCCCATTCGATTTGTTTATCTCATACTCATCGGGTGTTGCTGACATACAGATTATAGATCCGGTTATTCTTTCAAATTCTTCAAGTTTTAGAGGTCTGTTATCGAGCGCGGATTTCAATCTGAAACCGTATTCTATAAGGTTGATTTTTCTTGCTCTATCTCCATTATACATCCCCCTTATCTGCGGAATCGTCACATGTGATTCATCGATAACAGTCAAAAAATCTTCTCCGAAATAATCTATAAGAGTATAAGGCCTTTCTCCTTCTTTTCTTCCATCGATATGTCTTGAGTAATTTTCAATACCTGGACAATAGCCAACCTCTTTCAAAAGTTCAAGATCATAGTTTGTTCTTGACACTAACCTTGTTGCTTCAAGTATTTTACCCGCTTCTTTCAATTCCTTTTCTCTTTCTTTCAATTCTTTTCTTATCGAAACAACTGCCCTTTTTATCCTTTCATCTGATGTCACAAAATGTTTTGCAGGAAAGAAAGAAAAAATCTCAAGTTCTTCAATCTTTGAATTGTTTAAACTATCGAATGTGTATATTTCATCTATTTTTTGATCATCAAAAATTATCTTTACTGGAATATCAAGATGTGATGGAAAAATATCAACCGTGTTTCCAAGCACTCTGAATCTACCTCTTGAAAAATCTATATCGTTTCTCTGGTATTGCATCGTTATGAGTTTATCTATCAATCTATCAAGATCATAAAAATCACCTCTTCTTATAGAAAAAATTTGATCATAGTAATCTGAAGGTGATCCAAGGGTGTATATGGAGGATACAGATGCAACAATTATTACATCACGTCTTTCATATAAAGAAACAGTTGCTCTTAATCTTAATTTATCAATGTACTCATTAATATCAACCTCTTTTTCTATATAAATATCTCTATCGGGAAGATATGCTTCGGGTTGATAATAATCATAATAAGAGATAAAATATTCAACACTGTTTTCAGGAAAGAGAGTTTTCAATTCACCATAAAGTTGTGCTGCAAGTGTTTTGTTGTGTGAGATTATCAAAGTTGGTTTGTTTAACCTCTCAATAACATTTGCTATTGTGAATGTCTTTCCAGAACCTGTTATTCCAAGTAAAACCTGATATTTTTTACCATTCAAAACACCTTCAACAAGTTTGTCTATCGCTTTTTTTTGCTCATCTGAAGGTGAAAATTTGGAAACTATTTTAAACTTTTTCATATTTCGATTTCCATACAATCATAGGTTGGAAAAATATTTTCTGGAACGATCTTTAACATATCCTTGTGTTTTAGAGAATCAGATATGTGGACTAAAAATCCACTTTCAAACCCAAGAGATTTTACAAAAAAAATTGCTTCGGAGATTGAAAAGTGTGTTGGATGGGGCCGAGTTCTTAATCCATTGATTATGATATGTTTACCATATTTTTTTATTAACCTATAATTTTTCATATCTATATAGGAACCATCCATAAGTATAACAAGTTGATCCAGAATAAAACCTTTCATCTTTATATTTCCATGGAAATAATCAAAAGTTCTCAGTGAAAATGGACCAATATTTTTCAGATTTTCAACATTGTAAAAAGAAAATTTTGGTTTTCCCCCACCTTCCTGTGAACCGTTGAAAACATAAGCGTATACTCTTCTGATTTCTCTTTCGACTTTTTTTGTACAAAAGATTTCCATACTTTTCTTATACTTTTTTGATATCATCCTTGTATCATCAAGACCAAATATATGATCAGCATGTGCATGTGTGATGATAATACCATCAATTCGATCGATTCTATTTTTCAGCAACTGTTCTCTGAGATCCTGCGATGCATCTATAAGAAGATTGAAATCATCCTTAACAATTAGCAGTCCTGGTCTTGTTCTCTTATCCCTTATATCTTCTGACAAACAAACATGACAGGAGCAACCTATTATTGGAACCCCCGTTGATGTTCCTGAACCAAGGATTTTGATTTTCATCTTTTTCTCCAGAACAACAAAATATCTAAAATCATGTAGATCAAAATAAAGATACAGGTTAAAAGAATGTTATTAAATTGATTTAATAGTGGTATCAAAACCAAGAGCAAAAAGATTATCAAAAAATATCTTTTAACAAAAACTTTTGAAGGAAAGATATCTCTGATGAAAAAAATCGTCAAAAAGACTGAAACAAAAGTTGCTATAACAAAAGAGAAAGAAACGAAAAATATGTTGAAAAATTTTGCAAATACCAGAGAAAACAATACTGTCAAAAAAGAATCGAGGAGTGAGATTAAAAAGAGTAAAAAATTTTTACCTTTAAGTGAAAGTAAAAAACCAAATGGAATATTCCTTAAAGGTAAAACCGTGAGATAGACCATAAAAAATTTATAGGACTCAACATATTTTTCCGAAAAGAAAATTCTGATTATTATTTTAGAATTTATAAAGAAAAATAAGGTTAATACCCCTAAAATGGTAACTGAATACATTAAAATTTTTTCAAAATCTCTTTTTAAATCCCCATTTTTATTTTCTTCGATCTTTTCTTTTATATAGTCCGCTCTTTCATGAAATACACCAGAAAAAAATCTTGCGACAAGGGGTATCTCAAAACTACCTGTTGAATAGTCAGCAAAACTTTTACCATAATAAAATAGCGAAACGATGAATTTATCTATCTGTTTTGATATACTTCCCAGAATCCCATTAAAATATAATGGTAAGGAAAATTTTATTATTTCATTTTTATCATATTCTTTGCTCTTTTTGTTCATAAGCAATGTTAATAACAGATAGAAAACAATTTTTATAAAACCAAGAAACAAAAGATAAATAAAAAACATAAACTCATTAACCTTGAAAAGAAAAACTATAAAAATGGGAATAAAAAATGATAAAGATTCAAAAATATTTAAAAAAACTGAAATTAAAGGGGTTCTCAAAGAAAGTGATGTCGCTTCACACACAAGAAAAAACATAGAAGAAAATGAAACAATGAAAGATAAAGGGATCAAAAACGATTTTGAAATTAAAAATAGTATGAAGAAAAAAATCAAAAGGAAAAAGAAAGATATCATATAAATCTGAAAAATGTTCTTATTGTGTCTTTCTCTAAAATAGTAGAGTGTGTTTGTTGCAGGTATTCCCGCTAAGTTGATACCTATTAAAAAATAAAGGATAAATTCTCTGAAATTCACATAAAAATCAACAGAGAATAATCTCGAACATACAACAGTTAATAGGAAAATTACTATTGAATATAGAACTCTTCCTGAACCAACGAGTATAGATTTCATAGAACGATTTTGATTCCACTTTTCAATTCAAAAAATTTTGAAAAGTTTTCGATTGGATGATTGTAGGAAACAGAAGAGTAGAAAATAAATTTATTGAAAATGTACTCTAAACCAAAAGTAAGATTTAACCATCTTGATAAAGGTTCAACACCTATCTGTGTTTTATACCAGTATATATTCGTTGAGGGGAAAACCCATGGAGTTTCAACATAATTGTTTCCCTTTATATTGTACTCTACTGAAACATTTGTTTTCAAATTTTTTACCGGAACATAGTCGACAAAAACTTTTATGCTCTGCATATCAGGTCCATCCTTATATCCTATCACTCTACCATTGTAAATGTATCTATTCCATGGAAACCTCTGGTTATACACCCATGCATTAACTCTTGCATAAGTAATTTTTAAAAAACCTTTTGAAAACGGATATGTCAGATTTAATAGATGCCCAAGTTCAGGTGGTTCAAGATCTTTTATGCCTTCATATTCATATTGATAATCGTCGATCAAAAAAGAGTATGATATGTTTAACTTTTTAAACAGTTTATAATTTAAACTGAGTTCCCAGAGTATATTATCGTTTTTATCTATGTTGTTCTGTTCACCATAGAATATGAAAAACGGGAAGGTATAGTCAAAAATGTTTGCTATCGTATTTCTTCCAAAAATAACTGACTCTGAAAAAGATAAAGAAAGATCTCTATAAAAAAATGTTAACCTGTGGAATGATAGGAATCTTGAAATCCTTTCAATATCATCACCATCAAAGTTGTAAGTTGAATCAAGGATCATCTCTCCCAGATTTGAAAATTTTGATATGAAATTTAACTTATCGTTTAATTTCAGGAAAAAAGTTATTCCATCCATAGGGGGTGCATTGTAACTGAATATCAACGAATTCTGGTAATCAAAACCAGAATTAAAATATGTCCTTCCAAATGTCAAAAAAACTTTTTCGTTTCTATATGTTATGTATCCTTCTTCGAATCCTGCTATCAGAAAATCTTTAAAAGCTTTAACTTTTACACCTTCAGGATTTGAAGTATCAGTTAAAATGAACGCTGAAGTTGAAATGAAAAGATTCTGATTTATCTTTTTCTCATATTTTCCTTTTATATAGATATCAACTTTAGATTGTTCACTGTAAACCAAATATGGATCGATTATAAAAGAAAAATTTTTAATAAAACCATTCTCAGTTAAAAGATTTTTTGAAACAAGATATTCTGAAAATGGATCGAAGATTTTTTTGTTTTCATAATCATCTTTGAAAACAGGATATACATCGAGATTTTTTACACTATCATTTATGAAAAGATAATAATAGTATTTATCCTGTTCAAGATACCTTTCTGAATAAAAACAAAACAGAGATATTGAAAAAAACAAAATAAAAACAGATAACAATTTTTTCATAGTTTTATAATATCATTTCTATCCTGTCCTGATGTTAGGTGTGTAATCTTGACTTTTACATTTCTTTCAACAAATTCAACAAAATCTTTTATTCTTTTTGATATTTTTTTCTTTTTCAAATCATCAACCTCTTCCTGTGTCCAGCATTCAAACTCTTTATAAACAGGTTTTATCTTTTCAAATTTTTCTATATTTTCAGGAAAATTTTCGAGAACTTTCCCATCAACAGAATATTCTGTCAAAACAAAAATCTTTCCAAGGTCAGAAAGCACATCAAATTTTGTCATTATGATGCTATCGGTTCTATTTATAAACGAAGTATATTTCAGAGCAGGTAGATCAAGCCACCCACATTTTCGTTTCCTTCCGGTTGTTGCACCAAACTCTCCTCCCTTTTTTCTAACATTTTCTTCGAACTCTTCTTCCATCCTTGAAGGAAATGGACCATTCCCAACTCTTGTTGCATAACATTTTGTGATACCTATTACCTTGTAATCAAAATATGGAGGTATTCCTGATCCTAAAAAAGAATTGTATGAGGTAGGATTTGAACTTGTAACATAAGGATAAGTTCCAAAATCAACATCGAGCAAACTCCCTTGTGCTCCCTCAAAAAGTATTTTCATTTTTTTATCCAATACATACTTTGCAAAAACTTCTGGAAAAACAATTTTATCTATTATTTTTTCTCTCTTTTTTAGAACATCATCAATAAATTTTTTCTCATCTATTTTGTTTGCCGAAAACATTTTACAATAAAATTCGTTATAATTTTTGATTCTATTCGATAATTTTTTTATCAAAACATCTTTATCCAAAAGATCCCCTATCCGTATACCAATTCTGTCATATTTATCAACATAACATGGTCCTATTCCCGACTTTGTTGTTCCTATTGAAAGTTCTTTTTTTCTTTCTTCTTCGAATGCATCAATCTGTTTATGAAAGTCAAAAAGTATATGCGCGTTTGAAGAAATTTTTAGATTATCTACATTAATATTTTCTTTTTTCAAACCTTCAATTTCCGTAAGAAGTTCATCAAGGTCAACAACAACACCGTTTCCTATATAAGAAAGTTTTCCTCTTATTATTCCTGATGGGATAAGATGAAGAACATATTTTTTACCATTGATAACGATCGTATGCCCTGCGTTGGCACCACCTTGATATCTGACAACAAGATCAGCATCATCCGAAAGATAATCAACTATCTTTCCTTTGCCTTCATCACCCCATTGTAAACCTACAACTATTTTTGCTTCCATAAAACCCCTTAAAATAGATCTGTATAAGTAATTTTAACACTTCTTCCGATTCCATTTTCTGTCACATTGTTCTTCAAAATATCTATAAAATCTATCTCTATACCAAGTTTTTCTTCATATATCCATTTGAGTCCTATATTAAAATATCCTACACCTCTTCCAAAACTGTTATCATCCGTTCTATCATCAAGACCCAAGAAATACTCAAGTAGCAATCCAAAGTTATCTGTAAAATAGTATTCAGCCTGACAGAAGAAATCTATCATCTTTTCATCTATATTTTCAAATATTGAATAATTTGTTCCTCCACCGATCAAAAGTTCACCAAGCGGCGGATAAAGAATCTTCGTTGTGTTTACAAAAAATCCTTTCGATTTTATGTAATATCTGTTATTGTAAAAGGTTCCAAAACCTTGAGATGAGATTCCAAAGGAGACAGCAGGAACATAGTCCTCTTCTTCTACGAGTAAAACTTTTACTAGAAAACCAGGATATTTTGAAAACTGCGGTCGATCATAAGAAACTATGTTTGTTGCAGAATATGATAAACCGAACATAACTCTTGGAAAGAATGAAAAATTTGTTGCAAAACCCATACCTCCAACAGGTAACATCGTAAAATTTATGTTATAGCTTTTTGGAGGAATAATTCCAGTTGTTGGGTTTAAAATTGTTTCATAATTATACAAAGGATATGAGAAAAGCGATAATGATACAACGAGTAAGAAAAAAAACATTAATTTTTTCACTTTACCTCCTAAATCTATATTTAACGCTATCAACATCAAAAATATCTTGAATCTTCAAAAACAGTTGTGTTGTTGGATTTATTTTATATTTTTTAGATCTTATCATCAAACTCTGTTCAGAATCATAAACTTTAAAATACAAATTTTTCTCTCCTTTAAAATTTTTCAAAACATTTTCAAGTTCATCAAATTCTCCGTTCTTGTAAGAATCTGATGGTAAACTTATCTCGATTCCATCGATCATTTCTTTTATCTGGTTTAGAGTATAAACTTTTTCAACAACAATTTTAACCTCAATATCCTTATCACTTTTAGAAACTCTACCTTCAATTATAACCTGTTGATCATCAAAAAGAATTTTTGAGTATTCTTCAAGTTTGTTTGAAAAAATCATACAGTCAAGATATCCTTCAAGTGTAAAAATTTTAAAATTCGCATAGTAAACACCAGATTTTGCCTTTTTCTTTGAGAAATCTGTAACTATACCCATCAATGTAACAAAAGTATCATTCTGCATATCTTTTACATCTTCGTTCGAAGCGGAAACGATGGATCTATATATTTCTCTTTCTTTTTCTATCGGATGTCCTGAAAGATAAAAACCAAGAACCTCTCTTTCAAACATCAGGGTTGTTTCTTTATCCCACTTTTTTTGATTCACAAGTTTCTTTTTCCAGTCATTATCAAAAGATGGATCAACAGCAGAAGCAAACAGACTCATCATTCCACTATCTTCCTCTTTTTTCTTACTCTGTGCTAAATTCAAAAGATGTGAAAGATTTTCAAAAAGTGTATCTCTACTTATCTTCAAAGAATCAAAAACACCTGCTTTTATCAACGATTCTATCGCCTTCTGGTTTACAGTTGTTGTGTTAACTCTTAAAAGAAAATCCATAAAATCTTTAAATTTTCCTTCGTTTCTTGAGTTTACTATCTCTCTAACTGCATTCTCTCCAACATTTTTTATCACACCCATTCCCAACCTTAAAGAATCGTTTTCAACTTTCACATAAAAATCTGAACTGTTTATATCTGGAGGGAGTATCGGAATTCCCATATCTTTAACTTCAGAGATGTAAAAAACAATATCTTTGATATTCGATATATATGAATTTATAACAGAGCACATATATTCAACAGGATAATGTGCCTTTAAATAAGCTGTAAAATATGATAGTAGACCATAAACTGTTGCATGTGATTTGTTGAATCCATATCCTGCAAATTTAGCCATTATTTCAAAGATTTCATAAGCGAGTTCCTCAGGAATCCCCTGTTTTACTGCACCATCAACAAATCTTTTTGTGTACCTATCCATTATTGTAGGATCTTTTTTACCCATCGCTTTTCTCAGAGTATCCGCTTCAGCAAAAGTGAACCCACCAAGCATGTTAGCCATTTGCATAACCTGTTCCTGGAATAGTGGATGACCAAAAGTTTCTTTGAGTATCGGTTCAAGTTTTGGATGTTTATAGGTTATTTCCTCTTTTTTATTCTTTCTTTTTATGATACTTTCTTTCTGTTCTGGTCCGAGAGGTCCAGGTCTATAGAATGCTATGATGTTGATTATATCGTTAAACTCTGTCGGTTTGTATCTTTTCAAAAGATCCCTCATCCCTGCACTTTCAAGTTGGAACACTCCTATCGTCTTTCCGCTCTGTAAAAGTTCATATGTTTTTTTATCATCAAGAGGTAAAGAGTAAAGATCAATACTAATATTCTTTTCTTTCAAAAGATCAAGTGTGAATTCGATCACTGAAAGTGTTGTCAGACCTAAAACATCTATTTTCACAAGCCCAATTTTTTCTATACAATTTTTTTCGAACTGGGTTACTATACCATTATCATCAGATGATTGTTTCCATACTGGAACAAAATCTGTTACTGGTCCAGGAGTTATAACTATTCCTGCAGCATGTTTTGATACATGTCTCTTATTCTTCTCAAGTCCAATTGCCAAGTTTAATACTTTTTCATACTCTTCTTTTCCACCTGTTAACTCCTTCCAGTTTGTTATCTCATTTTTTCCTTCCTCAAGTGAAATGTCTGGAGGTAATTTTTTAGTAATATTTTTCACCTCTGACGGTGGAAGTCCAAAAACTCTCGCAACATCTGTAAACACTTGTCTTGATTTAAGGTTGTTGAATGCAGCGATCTGTGCAACATTTTCATTCCCATATTCTTCTATCAAAAGGTTTATAAGTTTGTCTCTATCTTTATCTGAAATATCTATATCAACATCAGGCATGGAAACTCTATCAGGATTTAAAAATCTTTCAAAATACAAACCATAATCGAGCGGATTCACCTTAGTTACATCAAGAAGATATAAAACAAGTGAACCTGCTGCAGAACCTCTACCGGGTCCAACTGGAATATTGTTTTCTCTTGCCTTTTTAACCAGGTTGTAGATTATTATAAAATATCCTGAATAATTCATTCTCTCTATAACATCCATTTCAAACTTTACTCGATCAAGAACCTCTTTTGGTGGATTTCCTTTAAATTTTTTTTCAAGTCCCTGATTTACAAGAAATTCTAGATAATTTTTTTCATTTTCGAACTCATCGGGAATTGAAATTTTTGGCATTTTGAAGTTCTTACCGGTAGTATCTATTGAAACATTACATCTTTCAGCTATTTTTACACTATTTTCAAGTGCACGAGGTAGATCTTTAAACAGGGTGTTCATCTGTTCTTTCGATTTTAGATAAAATTCTTTCGAAGAAAATTTCAATCTTCTTTCATCACTCAACACTGTTCCCGTCTGAAGACACAAAAGAACATCATGTATCTCATAATCCTCTTCGTTAAGATAATGAACATCATTTGTTGCAACATAACCGATTCCAAGTTTTTCAGAAATCTCTAACTGTTTTTCAATTATGAGTTGATCATCAACCATACCAACTCTCATAAGTTCAAGGAAGAAATTATCTTTTCCAAAAAAATCAATATATCTTTTTGCTGCATCTAAAGCATCTTCAAATCTGTTTTCAAGAATATAATGTTGTACTTCTCCTTTTCGACATGCTGAAAGTCCAATCAGTCCTTTTGAATGTTTTTTGAGAAGGTTGTAATCTATCCTTGGTTTATATCTGAAACCTTTTATATATGCCTCAGAAGAAAGTTTTATAAGATTTTTATAACCAGCATCATTTTCAGCAAGAATTAAAAGATGAAAATTTTTATCATCATCCTTAATATTTTCACTTTTATCCTTTTCAAGATCTTTTACAATGTAAAATTCCTGACCTATAATCGGTTTGATACCATTTTTTACACATTTATCGTAAAACTCGATTATCCCAAAAAGGTTCCCATGATCGGTTATCGCAAGTGAAGAATAATCGAGTTCAAGAGCCCTTTTTATAAGTTTATCAAGGTTTATTGCTCCATCGAGTAAAGAGTATTCGGTGTGAAGATGTAGATGAACAAAATCTTTCATTTTTCTTTTGCCTTTCCTATGTCCTTTACAAGTAATCTGTTTATCCTGTGCTTATGAGTTTCAAGAATTTTTATCTCATAGTTATCAATCGTAATTACCTCTCCCTTTCTTGGTAGATGTTCAAGTTTTGAAACAACAAAACCACCTATTGAATTAACATCTTCAGAAACAAAGTTTGAACCGATAATTTCGTTGAAATCATCGAGGTTCATCATTCCCGATACAAGAAAGGTATTCTCATCAATTTTTTTATAATCTATGTCCTCTTTTTCAAGTTCATCTTGAATCTCTCCTACGATCTCTTCGATGATATCCTCCATCGTAACTATACCTGCAACACCACCATATTCATCAATAACAACTGCAATCGAAATATGGTTTTTTTGAAACTCTCTTAAAGCTGAAAGGGCAGATTTTGTTTCGGGAACAAAATATGGAGGTCTAACTATTTCAACAGCATAAAGTTCTTTTTGGCTTTTAAAAAATCTTAAAATATCTTTTGAGTAAATTATTCCAACAATGTTATCAATATTACCCTGATAGACAACTATTCTTGATTTTCCAGTTCTATTTATGAGTTCAACTACATCATTTAAACTCTCATCAAAAGGAACCGCTTTTACATCAACTCTTGGAACCATTATTTCACCGATCAAAGTTTCTTCAAGTTCAAATATACCTTCTACCAAATCCTTTTCATCATCAGAGATTATTTTTTTCTCTTCAGATTCCTCTATCATCTCTTTTATAAACTGTTCCCTTGTATTTGGATTCTTACCAAAAAGTATTTTAAGAATCTCTTTTAACTTTCCTTCCATCTGTTATCTCTCCATTCTTATTCATAAACAAACCACTTGTTACTATTATATTGAACGCTTCTTCAAGAGTGAAATCAGTTTCAATAACATCTTTTTTCTTTATAACAGCAAAAAAACCAGAAGTTGGGTTCGGAGATGTTGGAATAAAAATTGATAATGCTTCCTCTCCATCGATAAACCATTTTTCATCATTCGTTACAAACCCTATGGTATACATATCCCTGTTAAAATAGTTTATAAAAACAACCCTTTTAAATGATTTTTTTCTTTGTTGGAAAAGTTGATTGACTATCTCTTTTGTTGGCATATATATATTTTTTACAAATGGTGTTGAAAGGAGAACATTTTCAAAGAAAGATATAAGATATTTACCAATATACATTTCTCCAATATAACCAAGAATTATTATTAAAATCATTGAAAGAATAAATCCAATAAAATTTATCACAAAAATAGGGAGATTTCTAACATAGGGAATACTTTTAAAAATAAATCCCCAGAACCCTCCCAACTTTGAAATTATAAAAGTAATAAACAATACAGTTACAAAAAGTGGAACTATTACTAAAATTCCTGAGATGAAAAGTTGTTTTATTCTTTGTTTCATACCATCATTTTAAGATTAATATCTTATCTTTAAAAAAGATTTTTTCGTTTTCAAACACCACAAAATATACACCATTTGAAAAATTTTTCAAATCAAAAGTGAAACTGTTTTTGTTTTCGAATGTGAAATTTTTAATAATTCTTCCATCGATCGAGAAAACTTTAACTTTCCATACACCTTTTAGTCCTTTAAAATAGTATGTTAATTTATCTTTATGTATAACATTTGTATCTGTTCTTATTATACCTGTTGTTTCAGAATAGAAGAATTTTGGTTTTACCTTAACATAACTTATAAAAACTCCACTATCTATGATAACAGAATCACTTCTGAAAACAAATTGCAGTTTTGCTTTTTCAACAGAATCAACTTTCATATTATAAACTTTCCATCCCTTTACAACAAGAGATGAATCCTTTGTCAATGCACCTCCTGAGGATATAAAATCAAGTATTTTTATTGTATCATTTTTCAGAAGGTTTATAAAAATACCATCAACATCAAAAATCGGCTGAGAGTTGTAAAATTCAAGAACAGGAAGTTTGGCATATATATAAATAGAACACGATGTTTGAGGATATATATAAAACTCCTTGGATGTTATCGTATCAGACATGTTGTTGAAATAACCAGTTTCGTTTCCCGGATGAAGATTTTGATTTTTTGTTATGATCCAATTTGAAGTATACTGCTCCCATTTTGACAGATCTCCGATAAAATCATCATAAAAAGAATATTCTCCATTGTTCAGATAATCAGTTTTCTGAGCAAGGAGTGTATCGTTTTTATAGATGTAAAAAGAAAATTTTAAATAATTTTCTCCAGTTGGAACACCACAGAAAAATGTTTTCTGAATAATACTGTCCATATTCTCAAAAAATATAGTATCAAGAAGATTGTAAGAACCTTGAAGAACAACACGGAATTTTGCATTTTCAACTACAGGACTTTTTTCTTTTTTAATTTTTAAATTAAAGTTTGAATTTGAAAAGTAAAGGTTTTCAACGGAAAATTTCAATTTATAAATTTTTAAAAAAAGTGTGTCTTCAAGAACATTATCAATATAAAGATAAAGAGTATCTATAATTTCACCTGAAGACAGCGGAACATAAATTATAGAATCTGTTGAACTACCCTGCAAAATAAGTTCATCGTTCAAGAATTTTGAAACCAGTTTAATATTGTGTGGAGTTAGATCAAAATTTTTTATCTTCAAATAGTTGTTTGCACCAGCATAAAAACTATCTGAAAAGATTGAGACATATTTGGTTCCAACATTTTTCAAAACCAATGAATCATAGACGGTTTTATAATTCACCTTGCTCGCAACAAAGTATATGTAATCACTATCATTTATTCCATTTGTTAAAAAACTTATATATCCATTACCATCAGTAATACCTCTTCTTAAAATAGTATCTTTTGAAAAACATACCAAAACATTGTTTACTGGATAATCGTTTTGGTCTCTAATAAATATTTCGATAAAATCTGTGTTCTTTTTGAAAAATACATTCAAATTGTTAGGATTTTGTGTAAATATTGGAAGTTCTGGATCACCAAAGTAGTTCAACTGATAAATATGCCATCTATAGAGATTCTCATCATACGAAAAAGGTTCGATTTCACTTTTCACCTGGTTTAAAATTTCTGCTGGTCTTTTGTATTCACTTTCTTGAAAAAGAATTTGGAAAAACCTGTAATCAAGCACCTCAGAAACACCATACCCTGGATAACCTGGAGCACCCCAACCATATCTTGAATTTGTTATGAGAGAGATAAACCCACCTGTTGGAGAATCCTGAAAATTTTCTGTTATCGAATGTAGAATATAGGTAGTATCCTCTCGATCAAAAGCCCCCACCCAACATCCTATTGAATAAAAAAGTCCAGTTTTACTTCCGTTAGTCAAAGTTGTTGCATCTCCTCTTGTGATAGCAGTTTTATAATCAACCCATACCCCTTTAAAAGAACCGTGTCCATTGTGGTTAACTATGTTGTAACCCATATCAAGAGAATCAAGAATATCCGCCTTTCCAGTATGTCCCAAATCTTCATAAAATTTTAAAAGATGAAAATCTTGAGGAATTATATCATTATCTATCATATCTTTTGCAACTCCACCAGAAGTCATCGGATCATCCCAAAGAACCATTCCAAGAAAAACACCTCTTGAAAGATGCTCAATATTTTTTACACGATCATAATCTATTATTCTTGATATTATTGGAGATGGACCATAATAAATCGTGTCAAAAAGTATTCTTCCAACTATAACCTCAGGAATAAGATCAGAAGAATCCTCAATCTCTCCCCAAATATTATCTCCATCAAAATTAAAGTTTCCATCAAGATTTGAATAGTATAAATCTGAAGGTATTGAATCCTCATCTGGATAATAATCAGCATTGCAGTTCATAGCATAAAGCCGTCTTACAGGTATAATCGCTCTATCACCACCAAGCAAAAGGTATTTGAACCTGTTTGAGTTATATTCATCTATTATGTAATTCCTTATCTTTTCAGCACTATCAACTCCCGAATAGTGTGGGAGTATCGATTCTATGAAACTTAATTTTGTTTTATATCCTTTTTTTATTTTCCATTCTTTAAGGCGTGAAAAAACAGTATCATATTTTATTGAAGTTATTATAAGATAATCATACAAAGAATTTTCTTTTTCTTTGAAGGGGAAACCTTTTGAATAGGAAATAATCGCTTTCTCATATGAAAATATTTTTCCATCTTTTATAAAATATGGAAATATTTTTATAGAATTATTAGAAGGAGAATACTGAAAATATTCTTTCAATTCTCCTTTGAATAACTTTTCATGTTCAACTTTTCTTATAGATAACGGTTGTTGGAAAAAATTTACTAACTTATAATCTTTTATCTCAGACAAATTTTCAAATTCAACATTTTGAAGTTTGATTGACTTATCTTTAAAAAATATAATATAAGATGGAAGGTTAACATTAAATTTGTTTTCCATTACTTTTAAAATACTGATCTCTCTAAGATCATTTTCCTTTTGAAAGTTTATTTCCAATTTTTCTGAATAGATTAAGATATATAAAAACAATAAAAAAATAAAAAGAATTTTTTTATTCATAAAAACCTCTTACTAAAAATTATAAATTATTGTAAAAAAATATCAACTTTAAAAGTTTATTGTGGAGTATATCCTGCATCCCTGATCGCCTGTTCAACTTCTAAGTTGTCGAACTCTCCTTGCACATAAACTTCTTTCCTTTTAATATCAACAAATACCTTTTTTACTCCCTTTACTTTTATAACACTATTCTCTATGGTTTTAGCACAATGAGAACACGATATATCCGGAACATAAAATTTTCTACCTTCCATCTTTTTCCTCCAGATTCTTATAAAATATGGTCTTAAAATTAATACGATCAAAATTAAAGAAGAAAGTAATTTCAAATAATTTATCTCTTGTGTATGGCTATGCATGTTCTTTTGTATTGTAAAATCAAAATTATTAAAAATAAGATCAAGAATAAAACCAGAAACAATTGATATTATTACAACAGAAATCAAGTATACCAGAAGTGTTTTTTTCCCCAATCTTTTTAAAACAAAAAGTATCGTTGCACTATTGGTCGCAGGTCCTGTAATCAAAAAAACAAGAGCAGCACCAGGAGAAATACCTTTTAAGATAAGAGAAAGAGCGATTGGAATCGAACCTGTTGCACAAACATACAAAGGAATTCCAACAAACATCATAAAAAGATATGAAAGAAATCTATTTGAAAAATAGTTTTTAAAAACAGTATCGGGTATAAGAAAGGAGATCAATGTTCCTAAAACTATTCCCAAAATTATCCATTTCCCAGTTGATTCAACCAATTCAAAAAATGAATATTTTAAGGATTGTAAAAATTTTTCTTTTAAATTTCTATTTTTTCCATCTAAATATTCACATACTTTTACTTCTTTTTCAATTACAACATCTTCTTCTTTAACAAAAAATTTGACAAGTGTTCCCCCAAGCAGTCCACCCCAAAAAGAACTTATTGGTCTAAAAACAGCAAAAATTGGCCCCAAAAGAGAATATGTTGCAAGAATAGAATCAAAACCTGTTGTTGGTGTTGAGATTAAAAAAGAAACTATTGATTTTTTTGAAGCACCACTTCTTTTTAAATGTTCAACAAGAGGTATAACTCCACATGAACAAACTGGAATTGGAACTCCAAGAACTGCTGCTTTAAAAATATCTGAAAATCTTTTGCCAGATAAATTTTTATATATTTGATCTTCAGAAACAAAAAATTTTGCAATACCTGCTGCTAAAAAACCAATCAAAAGATATTCTGACATTGAATAAAAAATTGATAATCCTGGTAAAGAAATAACAAGTTTTATAATGTTTTCCATTATTTCAATTTAAGTTCGAAAGAAAGATTGTCAAGGATATAAAAGAATCAAAATACTAAAAATATACCCTTTCTTTTTTCTTCCCCACCTGAATAGACCTTATAAATATAAAATCCATCACCACTAACAAAATTCTGCTTAAAGGTTTTTGAGATATCAAGAAGAACTATGTTTAAATAATTTATATCTTGAAATACTTCTCCAATAAAATTTCCTCTATTATCATAATAGGAAATTTTTATTTCGTTTTTATCAGGATTTTCAAATTCTATAATTGAAGAGAGTTTTCCAAAGATTTCTTGTTTTTTGATGTTTTTTGCATTTCTTAAAATCTGATCAAGAATATCAATG
This sequence comes from Caldifarciminota bacterium, assembly GCA_039804105.1. Classification (GTDB taxonomy): domain Bacteria; phylum Hydrothermota; class 32-111; order 32-111; family 32-111; genus 32-111. The sequence goes on along the minus strand of JBDRZU010000001.1, from coordinate 1,307,858 downwards.
TTCAAATTTTTTGGAAGATACATAAAAAAAGATATTGTATCGGATAGATAATATGCACTGTAATCATTAACACTTTTGTCCCAGAAAAATTCTACATCTTCATTATCAAGTGGATCGAGTAAAAATTCTTTTTGCTCTATTTCATCATATTCTCTAAACTCTATACCAAACATCAACTCTAAAAAATCCTTTGAACTCCTGTTTTCAGGTAGATTTAAAAATTGTATTATGTTTCTTGTAAATATAAAAGTTGGAACCTTTTTTGATATCTCTTTTAGTTCTGATAGAAATTTTGTTTCTTTTAAAAGTTTCCCACCATCAACATTCAAATAAACAAAATATTTTGAATCATATTGAATAATCGATTCTGATGGAATTTCATAATTATAAAATGTACTTATAAAATCAAAATTGAAATCTGAATAAAGTCCTGTGATGTTATCTGTTACCATTTTACTTCTCGAATCCATTAGAAAGGGATAAACGAAATTCTCAATTTTTGCTTTTGTTGTAAAACCTTCAAGGTAGTAAAAAGTATCAGAGAGTGACCCTGTAAATTTAACCAAAGAAATTGAATAATCTTTTTCATCAACAGGTTTTTTTATTTCAAAAGGAAAAGAGTTATTATCGTTAGAGCTATCTTCAAGAATTGAAAAGATCTTTTGGGAAACAAAATTCTCGTTTGATTCATACAATAAGAACAAGGAATCTATTCCATTTTTTATGAAATTGTTGTTATAAAAAAACAAAACTCTTCCTTTAACAGAACTTCTAACACTATCAATTCTTAGGTCAAAATCTGAAGGGGAGATCTTTAGTTCAAGATATTCCATTCCTTCTTTTGTTGAAAATATTATAGTATCAACGGTTCCAGGAATAAGATCCTGTCTCAAACTTCCAACAAGTAATCTATCACCTTCAAATTTTAAAACTCCACCATCTGAAAAAAGTTTTCTGTTAAAATCTATTGAATAACTCTCTACTCCATATAGCCCATTTATGTATAATCTTTCGCCCGCTTCTATTGTTTTGTAATAATAATCTGAAATTGTGATTTCACTTGAAAATAAAATGTTTATAAAAATAATAATAAGTGAAAAGATAACAAAAAATTTTTTTAAATTATCCATACTAATCATAAAGTATATTTTATATTTTACATTAGTCAATTATGTAAATTTTCTTTTAAATTTTCAAAAGGTCTGTTATAATCTTGTTTATGAAAATATTAATTTTGATACCTGTTGGATTTTTAGTGGGAATCATAGGAACTCTTATGGGAGCTGGTGGTGGATTTTTATTGATGCCTTTTATGATGGTATACTTTTCAAACAAAACACCAAAAGAGTTAACATCTATATCGATGATTTCAATATTTTTCAATTCACTTTCAGGAACATACGCATATTTAAAAATGAAAAGGGTTGAACTTCAAACTGCTTTCCTTTTTTCTTTGATAATCATACCAGGTTCTATAGCTGGAACAATTATAACAAACCATATAAACAGAGAAAGATATAATCTCATATTTGGAATTTTTCTGATATTTATAACTTTATTTCTACTCTTCTTTAAAAGAATTGAACAGAATGAGAAAAATTTTTCTAATTTTTTAAAAACTTGTTATATCAAAGATGGATTTGATAATGAGTTTAAATTTTCATATAATCTTTTAACAGGTTTAATTTTAAGTTTTATTGTCGGTTTTCTTTCACCAATTTTTGGAATCGGTGGTGGAGTATTACATGTTCCATTTATGATAAAACTTTTATGCTTCCCACCTCATATAGCGACCGCAACATCACATTTTGTTCTGATGGTGATGAGTTTTGTTAGCGTTTTAACCCATATACTATCCGGTATCGATAAATTTATTCTTTTGAACTCTTTTTTTCTTATTCTCGGAATAATCCCAGGGGCTCAGATTGGAGCAAAACTTTCAAAAAAAGTCAAAGATGAATTTCTTTTATATTTTCTTTCGGTTGCCCTATTTATTGTTGCAGTCCGTATTTTGCTTCTTAAAAATTAAGTTAATCTGAAAACAGTTCTTCCATATTTTCTGTTAACAGTATAGTCATCTTCTTCGGATGAAAAAGCAACATTTTCAGGAAAAAATTCTATAGAATAATTTTCAAGAGATGGGCAATTCAATTCTTTCCATTTTTTATAGAAAGAAACATATTTCTCAACAACACTCTCGCTTCCCCAACTTATTATCTCGTTCGAAAAAAGTATCACAAGTCCATTGTCCGATGTTTTTAAAACTGAGTGCCATAAACCATAACCACTTTCCCTTCCTTTTATATCTGACTCATACATGATGGCATCATCATTTGAAATCGCAAGGAAAAAGTTAAAATTTGCTCTTCTTTTTCTTTTTTCGAGTTTTAAATTTTCCTCATCGTTTTCATTTTCAATAATATCTGAGAGTTCTTGCTTTAAATCATCCCTTTTTTTACCATAAGTTTCAACAATTCTTTGTAATGATTGAATATTTTTTGCAAATTGTCTTTTATCTGAAAACACACCTTCAAAATGAAGGAATTTCACAAAAAGTGTTGGTTTTCCAACAAGTTTGTTATTCTCTTTTCTAAAGGAGACAAGAGTTTCAATCCCTCTTGTTACAAGTGGTATGGAAAGATACCCTCCATCCTTCAACTGTTCAAAGAAAGGGATTTCAGGGCAACCACATGTTGCTATTATTGAATCATAAGGGGCTAACTGAGAATATCCAAGTCCCCCATCTATGTTTATAACCTTTATCTTTGAAAATCCTGCCCTTTTCAAATTTTCTAAAGCAAACTCTGTTACTTTTTTGTCTATCTCGATTGTAACAACATTTTCCTCTTTTCCTGATATATAAGCGAGTATCGCAGCGTTGTATCCTGAACCAGTTCCTATTTCAAGGATTTTTCCACCTTCTCTGATGTTTGCATCTCTTGCCATGATCGCCATAACAAATGGTTGAGAAGATGTTGAAATAACTTTGTTATTTTCTACAAGAACAACAAGTGGTGTATCTACATAAATTTTTTTCAAAAGTTCATCTTTTAAAAATGTATAATTCAAATCCTGCTTCACAAAAATCCCATCCTTTTCTTCATATACATAGGGGACAAAATAATGTCTATAAACTTTCAAAAATCCTTCCACTATTCTTTTATCAGGTTCCTCTTGATTTAACCTTTTAAACTTTTCTAAAAATGAGTCAACCATACTTTTGTTGAGTTCATCAATGAGCATCTCTTCTCCTTTTTTTAGATTATAACATTTTTTTGTCAAAAATCAATTTTTTGTCAAATTCTTCACAAAATGTTAATTTTCTGTTAAAAAATTTGGTTACCCTTGACTTTAATATTTTTGATGTTTAAAATTTAGTTGTATGAAAAAGATATTTTTTATATCGTTTATTATTTTCGTTTTGTTTTCTTCTGTTTTTCCACAAAATTTTAGTGATTACAAAAACTTTAAAACTATTTCATCATTTTTAAAACCTGATTCCCAATCATACTCTTTTTCAACCGGATTTTTATTCAATAACAATTATAAAATATCATATTCGTTATTAAATGCTAACTATTTCTCAAAACTTAATGACAATATTATCATTAATTATGGTTTTGGGTATCTAAATTATAATTTAAAAGAAAATCTTATACTTTCAAACATTGGATTAACTTATAAAAAAGATAATTTTTCAATTTCTTTAGAGGTGGGAAGAACATTTCAAGAAAAATAAAAATTTTTAAGGGGAGTTTCTTATGAAAAAATCATTTATTTTTATTTTGATTTTAATGGCATTTCTTTGGATTTTTTCAACAGATTACAATATTAACGGATGGCAATTAAAACAGTACAACTCTTCTTACACTTACACTTTTGGTAACATAAATGTCCCTGGTGGATATTTTGTGATTGTGTGTAGAGGTGCAAGAAAAGCAAATTTTGAAGCATACTATGGAGTCACACTTCCTTCAAATGTGATTTTCCTTGACTCTGTTGGAACTCTTCCAGTTTTAAATGGTGCTGAAACCTTTTCACTCTATAACAATTTAGGTGTTAAAATTGATACAACTTATATGTCTTTAACAACTGGAAGGGTTTATTATAGAGATTCAACAAACACAAACACTTTTTCTTCTCTGACATTCTCAACAACCAGCGCAACACCTGGATCAATTGGTTCAACAGTTTTTAACAAAGGAAAAGGAATTGTTATTACAGAAGTTTGTGATGCTGCAAACTATCTTTACGAATATGTTGAACTTTACAATGATACAGGTGGATTTGTTAATACAAAACCAACAATCAGCAATGTCACGACTATTCCGGCAATACCGTTTGAAAACGATAATGTTACAATTTCTTGTAACATAACAGATGATGGATCGCTTGTTTCTGATACTATTTTTTACAGCATAAACAATGGCTCTTGGAATAAAAAAACACATGATTCTTTATATCTTACAACTTATTTTTATAAAATAGGAAATTTTTCGGCAAATGATACTGTAAGATATGTTATAAAAGCAAAAGATGATTATGGAGACGAAACCGTTTCTGATACTTTTACATTTATAGTAAAACAAAAAATAACACAATCTTTCAATCTGAACGGATGGCAGTTAAAACAGTATAATTCATCTTATACCTATACTTTTGGTGATATAAATGTCCCTGGTGGATATTTTGTCATAGTTTGTAGAGGTGCTACAAAATCAAATTTTGAAGCACATTATGGAATTACACTTCCTTCGAATGTGATTTTTATTGACTCAACATACAATATGCCAACTATAAATGGAGATGAAACTTTCTCTTTATATGATAATCTTGGAAACAAAGTTGACACCACATTCTTCAATCTGGTAACGAACAGAATTTATTTTAGGGATTCAACAAATCTAAACAATTTTTCTTTCAACACTTTCACTACCACAAATGCAACCCCGGGTTCAGTTGGATCCACAATTATAAATAAAGGTAGAGGAATGGTTATTACTGAGGTTGTTGATAATACAACAAACTACCTTTATGAGTATATCGAACTTTACAACGATACTATCGGTGCTGCAAACACGGTAATCTCAAGCGTAACAAGAAATCCAGTTATTCCTTTATCTACACAACAAGATACTGTTTGGGCTATTATAAAACATGAAGTGCCTTTAAAATCAGTTAAACTCATTGCAAGTAGTTATGACAGTTCGGTAATAGATACCTATAACATGTCTTTAATTTCAGGAGATACTCTTTATAGATATATTTTAAGTAGTAGGGGTGATGGATGTAGATTTGAATGTTATGTTGAAGTAGTTGATTCTTTAAATAGAGTTGTTCAATCAAATCCCGAAAGATTTTTCTGGGGTATCACTCCAATTCCAAGGTATAAAGAAAATGATTCTGTGGGAAAACCAAAATACCTTGGTTATCTTACAAGAACAACAGGAATTGTAACTGTTGGAACTGGTGCATTCACCCCAACACAGAATATAATAAATATACAGCAAAATTATATCCTCGGTGCTGTCTGGAAAAACGACTCTATAAAAAATGATGGTTCTGAAACTGTTATACCTACTGACTCTGTTATTGTTGAAGGAACTATAACATTTTATAATGGTCAAACAAGAATTGGAAATCCATATTCAAAATTAACAAAGATAAGTACAGGTCACCTTATCGATACAATACTTTTAACAGCTGACCATTTAAGAGATACTGTTGGAGATACTTATGAGGGACTACTTTTAAAAATAAACGCAGCAGCAAGAATAGGTGGAACATGGCCAACACCAGGAACAAATGCACTTCTTGTTTTCAGGGATACTGTGTTTAGTAAAAATGGAACAAAACAAATAGATACATTTCTTGTATGGGTTGATTCTGATACTGACATAGATGATTCTCCAGAACCAACATGGCCAAAGCAGATAGTTGGAATTTTAACTCAGTATGATACTTCTGAACCTTACTGGTCAACCTATGAAGTTTATCCAAGATCAATACTCGATATGACAACAAATATTGGAATCAACGAATCATCGATTTCAGCAATTTTACAGAAAGACGGTATTCTTTTGAAATGGAATTTTTCAGAAATAAATGATATAACACTTATAAGAGTCGAAAGAAAAAGAATTGATGAAAAATTTTATACAATTGTTGCTGAATTGAAACCTGACCAGAGATTTTATAAAGATAAAGATATTAAAAATATTTCAACAGAATATCGAGTTATTGGGATTACAAATAATGGTAAAGTTGTTGAGATCGGGAAAATATCCATAACTCCAAAAGCACTGGTTAAAGAGTTTAACATGTTATTAAACAATAACTTAACCAAAGATAACATCGTTTTGGAACTTTCAATCCCAAAGGAGCAAAAAATTGAACTCGGTATATATAACTCTTCAGGTGCTCTTGTAAAAAATATTTTTTCTGGTATAATAGAAAAAGGTTATTCAAAGTTCTTTGTAAATGTTAAAGATTTACCATCAGGTGTTTATTTCATAAAAGAGAAGAACAATAACCTATCTTTAAAATTGAATATCGTAAAATAAAAAGTGTTTCCCAATCCCGCTGAAAACTCCCTCTTGTAAAAGAGGGAGTTTTTATTTTTATAGATTATAGAATAGAATTGACGAAAAGATCTTTATCAAAAAACTCTAAATCGTCTATACCTTCCCCAACACCAATATATGAAATCGGCAAACACAGCTCATCTGCAATCGTGATCACAGACCCACCCTTTGCTGTTCCATCCATTTTGGTCAAAAAAATCGTATCAATATTGACCGCTTCTTTAAAGTTTTTTGCCTGTTGTAAAGTGTTTTTTCCATTTGTTGCATCTATTACAAGTATTGAAAAAATTGGTAATTGTGGAAATTTTAACTTTAATACATTATAAAGTTTTTTCAATTCTTCCATAAGATTCTTGTTTGTATGCATCCTTCCTGCTGTATCTATTATAATTTTATCAAACCTGTTCTCAATGCCATATTTTACCGATTCAAACGCAGCTGCTGCCGGTTCTTTCTCATTTTCAGGTATATAAACAAATGAGTTTGCCCTGTTACCCCATATCTCTATCTGATCAAACGCAGCAGCCCTGAATGTATCACATGCACCAAGAAGAACCTTTTTTTCATTTTTTACAAGGTAGTTTGCAAGTTTACCTATAGATGTTGTCTTTCCAGAACCGTTAACACCTGAAACAAGAATTATATTTGTTTCATCAAGATTGAAATAAACTGGATCTTTGAGTATTTCCTTTAATATCTTTTTCAACTCTTCGACAATATTCTCTCTTCCAATTATTACACCTTCTTTTACTCGTTCTTTCAACTTTTTAATAATTTTTTGTGCTGTTTCAATTCCTATATCTGAAAGGATCAACTGTTCTTCAATAAAATCATAGTCCTCTCTCTTTCCACCAAAAACAGCACTTTGAACAACATCTTTTAAAGGGAGTTTTGCTTTTTGAAAAATATTTTTTAATTTATGAAGTAGCATCTTTCAAAAACCTTTCTGATATCGTCTGAAGATTCAAAGAGAAAACATTTGTGACTCCACTTTCTTCCATCGTAACTCCAAATAGAAAATCGCAGAATTCCATCGTTCTTTTGTTATGTGTAATTATTATAAACTGAGTTTTATCTCTGAATTTTCTAAGCAAATTGCTGAAACTTTCAACTGTTGCATCATCAAATGGTGCATCTATCTCATCCATTATACATACAGGTGTCGGTTTAACCATATACATTGCAAAAAGGAGTATAACTATCATCATCCCTCTTTCACCTTCAGAAAGTTTTATAAGATTTCCTATCTTTTTCTCACCAGGTTCAAAAATAATATTTATATCACTTTCAAGGGGGTTTTCCTCATCAACAAGGATTATATCGGCTTTTCCATTTTTATATATCTCTGAAAATAGTTCCTTGAAAGAAACCCTTATCGTATCAAAATATTGAGAGAATAAAATTTTTGCTTTAGCATCAAGTGTTTTTATCGTTTTTTCAAGATTTTCTTTTGATTGAACAACATCCTCTTTCTGTTTTAAGATTTCTTCAAGACGTGCTGATGTTTCAGTATATTCCTGAAAAGCGAGTTCGTTAACGGGACCAAAATTTTTAATCTTTTCATCAAGAAATTTTATCTCTTCCTCTTCTGTATCAACATATTTTGAGATCAGATCGTAATCTATTTCAAAATTCAAATCTATCTTTTCATCATTATTTTTCTTTTCTATTAAAACCCTTTCTCTTGCAAGTAAATTTTCTTCATTTTCTCTTGTAATCTCTTCTATTAGATTTCTTAACTCTTCTTCCTTTTCTTCTTCCTCTTTCAAAATACTTTCTATCTCATCTATCTTTTCATTTAGATTTTTGATCTGATCGTCTATTGTTTCCACATCCTTTTCAAGTTTAAGAATATTCTCTTCTTTTTGATCTATCTCACTTTCATACTTTTTAATCTGTGATTTCGCTTCTTCAAAGAAAGTGTTAAAATTTGAAACTTCTTTTTCATATCCAGCCAAAATGTTTTCTATCTCTTTTATATCCCTTTCAACATTTTCTTTTTCTTTCAGAAGTTCTCTGTAAACAGTTTCTATTTCATCTTTTCTGTTTTTAAAAACTATGTATTCATCCCTTTTCTTTGTAAACTCTTCTTCAACCCTTTTAACCTCACCTAAAAGTTTCTCTTTCTCCTGTTCAAGTTCTTTTATCTTTTCTTTGCTATCATCCATTTCCTTCTCATAACCCAATTTTTTCTCATTTACTTCTTTTATTTTCTCCTCTATTTTTAAAATATAAGATTTTTTCGCTTCAACATTTTTTTCAAACGCCTTTATACTTTCAAGAGTAAACTTTTCTTTTGCAGAAAATTCATTCAATAGGTTCCTCTTTTTATCATAGTTTAAATTCAAATCTTTTATTTCGTTTTTTATCTGATCGATTTGTTTTTGAACCTGTTCGATTTCCCTTTCATATTCATTTATGTTTTTATGGCAACTCTCTATCTCATTTACAAAATTCAAAACTTTTATTTCACCTGATTTTATAAAGATTTTGTCAGGCGTAACAAGGAATCCATCTTTAGTGACAAGATATTTTTCACCTTCAAGGTTATCAAAATCTACACTTTGAACAATTTTAAAGTTTGAAAAGTAATCCTTTATGAAATCTGGTCCATCGATATAATTTGAAAGTAGGTATACATCCTCACTTTCATCTTTTTTATATTTTAAATCTTTCAATATTATTTGAACCTGAGGAGTCACTTTTCCTTTCAACTTTTCTATATCATCTTTACTTAACACTATACCATTCAAAATAACTGAGAGTGCTGTTTCAACTACTTGCTCATAACCTTCTTTTGGTTTTACAAGGTTTCTTATCAGTTCGATATCATCTTTTTGTAATATTTTTAAAACATCTTTAAAACTTTCCTTTGTTTCTCTTATTCTCTGTTCAATCTGCTCTATCTTTGTTTTTTCAACGATGATATTTTTGTTTAAAAGATCCCTTTTATCATAAAGTTCTTTTTCTTTTGATCTTAACTCCTGTCTTTTTGAATCAATTCCATTTATTTCTTCTTTTATCTTTTCTATCTGGTTTAAAATCTCTTCCTTCTCTTTTTTTAATTTTTCAAGTTCAACAAAATTCGTTTCACTTTTCTTGTTCTCTTCATCCAACTCTTTTTTCTTTTCTTGTATTATATTTTCCTCATACTCAATCCTTGTTTTCAAAGAGTTAACCTTTGAATTCAAAACAACTATCTCTCCATCTATCTTTCTGATTTGGGATGAGATTTGCTCAAACTCGTTTTCACTTTTTCTGTAAAGTGTTTCAACATCGTTTTCCCCTAAAGAATTTCTATCATTTTCAATCTTTTCTATCCTTGTTTTTAAATTCTCGACCTTTTCCAAATCATTTTTTAACCTTTCCCTTTTCAAAGGCATTTCTTCTGTAATCTTTTCCTTAAACTCTTCTTTATTTTTAATCTGAGTTTCAAGACCTTTTATTCTTTCGTTCAAAATTGAAACACCGTTTTTGAGTTCAAAAAGATTTTTCTGTAAACTTTCTTTTTCTCCAAGTTTTATCTCAAGTTGATTTTCAAGTTCATATTTTTCATTTCTTTTTTCTTCTATCTGTTTTTTTATATTTTCTATCTCTTTATGAAAGTTCTCTATCCTTTCATTCTTTTCATTTATCTGTTTTTCAATTTTTAAAAGTTCTTCTTCAAGTTTAACATTCTTTTTTCTGTAAAAATCCTGAGAAAGATTCTGATATAGAGTTTTCATCTCAAAATATTTTTTCGTTCTCCCTGCCTGTTTTTTCAACTCTTTTGCATTCTTTTCTATCTCCATTATAAGATCGTTTATCCTGTTTAGATTCTCCTGTGTTGCTATCAGTTTTCTTAAAGTTTCCTTTTTCGAGTTTTTATATATAGTTATTCCCGCTGACTCTTCAAATAGATTCCTTAAAGCATCCGCCCTATCGTTAACAATATCCTCTATCAATGACTTTTTAAATAGTGAATATGTTTTAGTTCCAAGTCCCATCTCAGCAAGTAGATGCTGAACATCTTTTAATCTTACACTCTCTTTGTTTATAAGATATTGTGATTCACCTGATTTATAAATTTTTCTTTCTATCTCTATTTCAGTAAAATTTAAAGGCAATTCACCATCGTCGTTAACAAACCTTACGGAAACTGACGCAAGGTTTGATGGTGCTCTTTTGTTCGTTCCATCAAATATAAGGTCTTCATGCAAAGTTGCCCTTAACTCTTTCGCTGACTGTTCTCCTAAAACCCATCTTATCGCATCAACAATGTTTGATTTACCTGAACCATTTGGACCAACAAAACCAGTTATTCCCCTTTCAAATCTTATCGTTATAGGGTCTGGAAACGACTTAAATCCATAGATCCTCAACTCACTTAAATACAATTATCCTCCATTTTTAACATTTCCTTATACCAAAAAGTGATGTAAGTGTCAATATTAAAAACCAATTTCGTCCTCAAGATGTTTTAATACCAAATCTGATGTATTCTTTCTCTCATAGAAAAGGTTTTTTACTCCCTTTTCAAAATATCCGTTCACTTTTAACTCTTTTATCTTATTATACACAGATTTTATTTCCTCTGCTTGATATCCAGTTTTGAAAACCGAATCAGCAAGAGGTCTTCCATCCTGCCTTTTTCCTATAAGTATTGAAGGCACGCATAGATATGGTGTTTCAATAAGAAGTGATGATGAATTTCCCATAACTGCAAATGAATTTTTTATAAGTGAGATATACTTCCTAAAACCCAGATGTGGAACAAAAGATATATCTTTTTTCAAAGAAATTATATGTTTTAACCTTTTTAAAATATACTCTTCACCTTTATCAGGATTTGGAGAAGTACATAGAACAGGTATATCAACTTCAAGTAAAAATTTTTCCAACCCATTAAACTGCTCTTTAACATCAACAGAACTTTTTGTCTCAGGATGAAAGGTGAAAAGTAAATACTTCCCTTTTTCAAGATCTAACTTTAAATCGTTTAAAACATTTTCAAATGGTTCTATTTGGATGGAATCTATATATTCAAGTATCGGATCTCCAACATTAAAAATCCTCTTTTCAGTTTTCAAAAATTCTACAAGATTTTTTTTGAACATTTCTCCAGATACGAAATGAATATAAGAATTTAAAGAAAGCATCTTCCTTATATTATCATCGATTGCACCTTTTGTTTCTTCACCACCTGAAATATGGATTATTTTTTTTTCCATTACCAAAGAAAGGTTTATAACAGGTAAGAGTTCTATTCTGTCTCCAAGAACCATTATGTAATCAGTTTTTGTCATCTTTATAAGTGTTCTCAACTTTTTCTGAAATGATACAAGCGAATTAAAGAGTTTTGCTTCTGACCTCCAGTTGATCGTTGTTTTGATTTTATAGTCAACCTTTACACCTTCATCCTTTATTTCCTCGAAAGAATATCCTTTTTCTTTATCAAAATGTGAACCTGAAGCAACAAAAAAAGTGTTTATTTTTTTTGAACTTTTCAATTTTTCAACGATAAGTTTTAAATGTGAAAAATCGGATCTGTTTGTTGAGAGTATCATCAAATTTGGTTTCATAACACAAAAAGCAGAAACGATTTTAAATATTCAGTTTCTTTGAAGTTAAGTAAAGATGAATGGTCTACTGGCAGAAAAGTTCTTTTTATAATTTTAACATCCCTTTTGGAATCCCTTATCGACTTTTCTATAATTTCTTTAAACATCATTTCGTTAACAACAGATGTACACGATGATGTGAAAACAAAACTTTCCTTTTTAACTTTTTTTAACACTGTTGAGTTTAAAAATTTATACGCTTTGAGTGCTTTTTCAGTTTCAGTTATATGTTTTGCAAAAGATGGCGGATCTATTACAACAACATCATATTTTGAAAGATTTTCGTTTGTTATAAAATCAAAAAGGTCTGCTTGAACATTAACATTCTTTTCTTTGGAAAATTTGTTTAACTCAATATTTCTTTCAACAAGGTCAAGTGCCGATTTTGAAATATCCACAGAAACTGTTCCTGTTGCTCCATTTGCAAGAGAATACACTGTAAAACCTCCAGAATAGGAACATAAATTTAACACCTGATTTTGAAGGGATATTTTTCCAACAAGTTCTCTATTCTCTCTCTGATCAAGATAAAATCCTGTTTTGTGTCCGTAAAGTAGATCAACATAAAAAAGCATCCCATTTTCACTGAATATCTGAACATTGTTTTGAACCTTTCCATACAGAACTTTCTGGTTTTCGTTCAACCTGTATTTTTCACAATGTTCAACATTGTAAGTTTCCGGTGTTGTTCGATCGATTATCGCTACTGGCTTAAAAACTTTTTGAAGTGCGGAAACTATCATATCTCTTCTTTTTATCACACCAGCACAGTTGGTTTGAATAACGATGTTTCTGTTATAAACATCAACTATAAGTCCGGGAATAAAATCTGCTTCAGAAAATACAAGACGATACATGTTTGTGTTAAACGAAAGTATCTTTCTTTTATACTTCTGAAGTTGGATAAACCTCTGAACAAAAAAATCCTCATCAACAACAATTTTTGACTTTGAGATAACCCTTATCGCTATAGAATTTTTTGGTGATACAAATCCAGTTCCAAGGAATTTTTTTTCACAGAAAATGTATACGACATCTCCATTTTCGTAATCCTGAAGAGGAGAGTCAATTTTACCTGAAAAAATCCATGGATGTCCGGCAAGTATCGCATTCCTTGCACTTTTATTGACTTCTATCTTTTTATACATATAATTTTCCTTAAATAGTGATTATAAGTTAAAATGAAAAAAAATAAAGTATTTTTTTTAATTTTTTTCTCCCTTTTTATCTTCTCTAAAACATTTCCAGAGTTGATAACGGATATATTTTACTTACCAATAGATGTCGAAAACCGGAGAGTTCTGAAAAATTATTACATAAACCCTGAAGGTGATTTTGGAATCTGGAGAAAACCCTATAAGGGAATAAAAGGACATTATCATACCGGAATAGATTTCAAAAATCCTGGAAGCAAAAAAGGTGCTTTGGAACCAATATTTTCTTGTGGAGTTGGAGTTGTAAAATCGGTCATAAAAAATGGTCCTTCATCAACAGTTATAATTGAACACACTTTAAGAAACAACAAAAAAGTATACTCGGTTTATCTGCATATTTCAGATATTATGGTGAACATAAACGACACTGTTGATGAAAAAACTGTTTTAGGTTCATTTATTGATTACAAAAACCTTGATAAATGGGGAGAATTTTTAAACCATCTCCATTTTGAGATGTTGAAAGTCCCTCCAAAATTTGTAGGATTTGACAGGGGTGATTCAATTTTTAATTCTTATTCCATAAACATAAAAAGAAAAGATGAAATAGATAACTTCTATTTTGATCCAAAAATATTTTTCATAAGGTATTAAAAGGGGGAAAAAATTAAAAAGTTTTTTGCAATTCTCATCATCATTTCAAGTTTATTCATATTTTCAAAGGAGATTGTGAGGATCAACAGAGAGGATTTTCAAAAAGTATCCTCAATATATAAATTCATCGATGTTGCAGGAAGAGCAAACGACCAAACAGTTGATATCGTTATGGATGAAGATCAGATAACAACATTGAAAAATAGTGGTATCAAATATTTTATAGTTGAAAAAAAATTTTATAAAGATGTTTATCCAACAACAGCACAGGTTTATGATTCGATAACAAAACTTGCAACAAATTTTCCACAACTTGTTGATGTTGAAACTATTGGAACAACTTATAACAATAGACCTATCGTCATTATGAAAATAAACGGGAAAAATCCTGATACATGTCTTGTTAGATACCAGTTCTTTCTTGTTGCGAACCATCACGCAAGAGAATGGCAGACGATTTCAACATCTTTATTTTTTGTTGATTCAATTTTAAGAGCATACAATACAAACAGTTCTATAAAAAGGTTGATAGATTCAACTTTTATAGTTGTTCTTCCAATGTTTAATCCTGATGGATATTACTATTCAAGAGACCAGAACAATGAACTCTGGAGAAAAAATAGAACTTTAAGAAATTCTGTTTATGGAGTTGACCTAAACAGAAACTATCCCGGACAGGTCAACGGTGATATCAGGGGAGAATGGGGAGCAATCTACAATTCAAGCACAACACACTATCCTTCTTCAGATGTTTATTGTGGTCCATACTCTGCTTCTGAAAAAGAGGTTCAATCGTTGATGAACCTTATCAAGAGGTTTTCATTCAACATTTCTATTTCACTCCATTCTTACAGTGAACTTGTCTTATACCCTTATGGTGCAACATCAGATACTGCACCAGATAATACACTTTTGAGTTCTCTTGCAACAAAAATAGCATCAAAGATGACCAAACAAACATCTGGAACATACACCCCGGAAAAATCTGACGCTTTATATCCAACCTCTGGTGATTCTGATGGATGGATATACGGCTATACAAAATTCGTTAAAGGATTTACAACTCTTCCTTTCACTTTTGAAATCGATACCGGATTCTCACCGCCAACAACTACTCTTGCACAACTCCATCGAAGAGTTTTTCCCGGTATACTCTATTCAGCATTTTTATGTGAATCTGTTTATGGTCTTCCAAAAGAGGTCCCATTAAAACCATCCATCAGTTCAACTGGTAATCAAATTTTATGGAGTTTAAAAAATTCAAACAAGGCAGATTATTATAAAGTTGAAGTTTACGATTCAGTTTATACATATCGAGATAGTTTGAATGGATCTGTTGATTCAATAATTTCTTCTGACTATAAAACTTTCAGAATCGAACTTTCAAAAACTTCACCATATTCTGCACCTTATTCGTTTAGACCTTTGAAAAAAGATACAACGATATCCTCTCTTGAATTTTTTGATAGATTTTTAGTTCAAAGCACCACTGACTCTTTAACATTTTATATGTCTTATGACCTTGAAACCAATTATGACAAAGCATTCCTGGAGTACTCTTATGATGGTTTTTTCTATGAACCACTTGATACAATAAACGGTATTTTTACTGGCACAAACACAACATGGAGAAGATATTCTTATCCCTTATCAAAATTTTTGAATAAAGAAATTTCTATAAGGTTGAAAACTGTTTACGATGATGGAACAATCAATACAAACGGAGTAAAAATAGATAATATATATCCGATAACAACTTCAAAAACAAGAACCGTTTTATATCCATCTAACATAGACACTTTCATCTCAACAAATGATACTTTAAAATATTATTTAGTAACTCCACATAACAACACTGTTGGATTTACAAAAAAATCTGACAGATTTTTCTTTTACACTTTAAGATCTATAATAAAAGATTCTTTACCTGATACAGAAGATGATGGCACTTTATCGATAAACTTCTCTAATAGAATTCTAACGATAAACAATCTATCAAACTCTGCAAAACACTTGAGAATAAACATTTTTGATATTACTGGTCGAAAAGTTTTTTACAAAAATTTCAAAGTTGAAAGACATATAGATTTTGATCTTAACTTTTTGAACTCTGGAAAATATTTCCTTGTTGTTGATGGAGATAAAACATTAAAAGAAGGTTTTTTGATTTTGAAATAGATTAAAAAGTATCAAGCACTATTTTTACAAAAAGTATTGCAAGAACCAAAACAAAAAATATCTTGATTAATCTGTTTCCTTTTTGAACGGCAAACTTTGATCCCAAAAGATTTCCTGCGATACCACAGATAGCAGCGGGAATTCCTATTAAAAACAGAACTTTTCCATTTATGATAAAGGTGATAAGTGCAGCAACATTCGAAGAAAGGTTTACAACTTTTGTATTTCCATTACTCATTCTGAAATCATATTTTAAAAGTAAAGAAAAAAATAAAATCAAAAAAGTTCCAGTTCCCGGCCCAAAAAATCCATCATAAAAACCGATTGTTAAACCAGCCAGAGATGAGAGAAAAATTGCTCTTCTTCCATCGATACTTTTTGATCTATCAACCATCCCAAAATCTTTTTTGATTAACACAAAAATCGTTATAACTGGTATCAGAAACAAGAGAATATATCTAAGAAAATCTGGTTTAATCAAAAGAACGGTCTTCGCTCCAAGAGACGAACCCAAAAGTGCGAATATTCCTGCTGTCAGAGCAACTTTCAAATCAATCATTCTGTTTTTTTTGTATGTGATAGTGGCAAAAAGAGTTCCAAATGTTGATGAAAACTTATTCGTTCCAAGAGCAAAATGCGGAGGAATACCAGCAGCAAGGTATGCTGGAACTGAAATTAATCCTCCACCACCAGCAATAGAATCAACAAAACCTGCGATAAAAATTGATGGTAAAATTATCAGAAGTTTTACAACATATTCATTAAAAATCATTGTATTATTTTAAGAAAACTTCTATGGAAATCAACACTTTTTTAAAAAGTTTTAATTCTCAAAAGTTTTTATTTTAAATATATTTGCATTAAATATTTTTCAAAAATGTCAAAAAGTCAAGCACCGTCCCCAGATATAATGATTTTAACTTTTTTGCAATATTTTGCAAAAAAATCTTGACTTTTTTGCAATATAGTATATATTAGTCAATATGGAAAGGTATTTACAAAAATTTATCTTAAAAGATTTAAGTAAAAAGATGGTTATTTTAACTGGACCAAGACAGGTTGGGAAAACTTATCTTGCAAAGGAGATTTTTAAAAACTTTCAAAAGAGTATTTATTTGAATTTTGATGATACTAAAGATAAAAACATTATTCTAAATAAAGAATGGACACTTGATACTGAACTCATCGTTTTAGATGAAATTCAGAAACTTAAAAAATGGAAAACTTTTTTAAAAGGCGTATATGATACAAAAGAGAAAAATCAAAAGTTTTTAATAACAGGCAGTGCAAAACTTGATATTTTCAAACAGACAGGAGATTCTCTTGCTGGAAGGTATTTTTACTATCATCTTTTTCCCTTTTCAGTAAAAGAACTTCAACATATTCTAAAACCTTACGATGCTGTAGAAAAATTAAATAAATTCGGTGGTTTCCCTGAGCCATTTCTTTCTGATTCAGAAACTGAAGCTCAAAGATGGAGAAAAGAGTACTATTCAGATATAATAACTATAGATGTTCTTGATTTTGCAAAAATTCTCGAAATAAGATCGATTAAAACTCTTTTATATTTACTCAAAGACAGAGTTGGTTCCCCAATCTCTTATTCATCTCTCGCTCAGGATTTACAGATTTCTGTAAACACAGTAAAGAAATACATTTTTATTCTTGAAGCATTGAATATAATTTTTTTAATAAGACCTTTTCATAAAAATATTTCTCGTTCAATTTTAAAAGAACCAAAAGTTTATTTTTTTGACTCCGGTTTTATTGACAAAGATAATGGTTTAAAACTTGAAAACACTGTTGCTGTTTCACTTTTGAAACATTGCCAATTTTTACAGGACTCAGAAGGCAAAGATGTTCAACTTCATTACATAAGAACAAAAGAAAAAAAAGAAATTGATTTTGTTATAACTGAAAATAACAAAATTATTCAGATGGTTGAAGTAAAACTTTCAGATGAAAATCCCGATAAAAATTTATTATATTTTAAAAAGTTTTTCCCACAATTGGAATATATTCAAATCGTTCACAATTTAAAATATGAGTTAAAAAAAGACGGAATAAAAATTATTCCCGCAGGAGAATACCTTTCAAATTTGGCAGTATAATCATTTTTTCGTTTTTCTTCTTTTTGTCTTTGTATGAAAATTTTTCATTATCCAACAAAGTCAAGCACAGTCCCCAAAGATATAAACTATCTGTAGCCGCCCCCTTCAGGGTGCACGATATCCCGCAATCTGAAACCCGCGCCTACCACATTTATTTTGTTTATTTTTTTTGGTAGCCGCAACCTTTAGGTTGCGAAAATTCCACTCGGGCTAAAGCCTGATGCTACCATTTCAAAATCCCTCGCATGGTAGCCGCAACCTTTAGGTTGCGCTATATGTTTTATGTTTCTTCTCTCAGACTGAAGCCTGAGGCTACCATGAATTTTTTGTTTTTTGTTTTTTTGTAGCCGCACCCTTTAGGGTGCGATATACTTAAAAAATGTCAAAAAGTCAAGCACCGTCCCCAAAATTGAAAAATATTGAAAATTTTTTTGCTTTTATTACAATAAAACTCAGGGAGAAATCATGAAAAAATTATTTCAAACAATTTGAAACATATTCTGGAGGAAATATGAAAAGATTCTTTTTGTTTGTTATAATTCTTTTCCTTGGACTGAACCTGTTTTCCAAAATTAAAATACCTTTTCAAGAGTTCAACACAACTACAGAAAAACAACAAAGAACATTATGGGACTATTCACCTTTTTGGGCTTCTGATAGTTTGAATATCAGAGGAGTTGGAAGGATACCATATTTTGGAGAAACTTATGATGTTTTTGTTGTTGATACTTTTGCTTATGCAGGTATGGGAAATAATCTTGTGATATTGAACATATCCAACAAAGCAAATCCAGAATTGACAGGTTATATAGATTTTTCTACATCAGCAATAGACATTTTTGTTTCAGGTAATTATGCTTATGTTGCAAATGGAACAAACGGCTTAAAAATTGTTGATGTTTCAGATCCAAAAAAACCATCGTTAATAACCACATATTCTTTAAACGATATCCGGACAGTTTTTGTTGTTGCAAGTTATACTTATATTCTTGACAGTTTAACAGGTTTACATATATTAGATGTTTCAAATCCTTCAAATCCACAGGAAAAAGGTTCATGTATTATTCCTGGTATTGCAAGAGCACTTTATGTTTCGGGTAATTATGCTTATGTTGCATCTGGAACCGAAGGATTAAAAATTATTAATATAACTAACCCCATTTCCCCATATATAATCGGTTCTTATAATACACCTGGTGATGCTAATGGAGTGTATGTCTCTGGAAATTATGCATACATTGCAGATAAAAATGGAGGTCTTAGAATAATCAATATAGTTGATCCCACAACACCAGTTGAATCTGGTGTTTTTAGCAGTTTTAATGCTATGGATGTCTATGTTATTGGTAATTACGCCTATCTTGCAGATGACACAAATGGACTAAAAATAATCAATGTTTCAAATCCCGCATCACCAGGATTAACAAGTTCATATAACACTTCTGGAGAATCTCAGGGAATTTTTGTTTTAAACAATTATGTTTACCTTGCAGATGGAAGTTCTGGATTGAAAATAATTGATGTTTCAAACATTTCAAATCCTGTCGAAATATCAAATTTTATTAGCACAGGAATCGCAGAGGGTTTATATATAAGTGGAAATTATGCATACATTGCAAGTGGTGATGATGGTCTACAGATAATTGATATCTCAAACCCTTCAAACCCTGTAAAACTTGGAAACTGTGATACTCCAGGTTATGCAACAGGTGTACATATTTTTAGCAATTATGCCTATGTAGCTGATAACTATAAAGGTTTAAGAGTAATAAATATCACAAATCCTATTAATCCAGTAGAGGTCGGATCTTTCCAGTCTTCTGTTTATGCTTCGAAACTTTTTGTAGATGGAAATTATTTATATCTTGCTGATGGTTCTTATGGACTTAGAATAATTAATATCTCAAATCCTTCAAATCCTACACAGGTTGGTTCAATTGTTCCTCCTGGGTGGACTTACGATGTTTATGTTTCAGGCAACCATGCTTATCTTGCTGGTTTTTTAAATGGGTTAAGAATTATAGATATATCAAATCCATCAAGCCCTGTTGAAGTCGGTTATTATGATACACCAGGTGGTGCTTATGGTGTCTATGTTTCAGGTAACTATGCTTATGTTGCTGATTTTTACAGTGGCTTAAGAATAATAAATGTAACGGATCCAGCAAATCCGGTTGAGGTTGGATATTATGATACAGATGGAATAGCTCATAGTGTTTATGTTGAAGGCAATTACGCTTATGTTGCTGATTTTGATTATGGAGTCAGAGTCATAGATGTCTCAAATCCATATTTTCCAAAAGAAGTAGGTTATTATAACACCTATGGAGAATGTTACGAAGTTTTTGTAAACAACGATTATATTTATCTTGCAAATGGAACTACTGGGTTTTATATATTAAGTTCAGATTTTGTTCCACCAACCAAATTTGATCTCATATCTCCATCAGGAGAAATTACCGATAACACTCCAACATATATCTGGCATAAATCAACCGATGCTCACTTTAAAGAATATCGAGTATATTCTTATGATAATTTAATTGCAACTACGACAGATACTACATATACCGAACCTATTCCATTACCAGATGGTATATATTTCTGGTATGTTGAAGCAGTTGATAGTTTCGATAATGTTACAACATCAAACCAAATTGATACATTTACAATAAACACATGGAGTATAAACGATATAAAAAATCGTGATCAAAAAGTAAAAAAATTAGAGATTGATTTGAAAGGTATTTGCTATTCTGTATCAAATTTTGAAAATGAGTTCGAAATATACGACCTGATGGGCAACCAAATATATAAAGAGAAAAATAAAAAAATAGGGACACATTATTATAAGTTCGATCAACTTCCATCAGGTATTTATTTTGTTAAACTAAAAGATGGAGATACTAAGATAAACAAAAAAGTTTTTGTGATAAAATAATATCTACAGGTTTAGAAAACTTTTAAATATTTGTCATCCACAATAAAAAGGGGCAAAAATTACCCCTTTTTTTAGTTTCTTATCCTTGTTTCCAAAACTCTCAAACTCCTTTATTGATAAGCATTTTCAACTGCTTATTCCCAAAAATGTCAAAAAGTCAAGCACCGTCCCCGAAATAAAATTTTTTATTTATAAACAATTTATAATCTTGACTTTTTTGCAGTTCTTTGCAAAATAATCTTGACTTTTTTGCAAAGTATTCTATATTAGTTAATATGGAAAGGTATTTGCAACGATTTATTTTAAAAGATTTGAATAAAAAGATGGTCATTTTAACTGGACCACGTCAAGTTGGAAAAACTTATCTTTCAAAGGAGATTTTAAAAAATTTCCAAAAGAGCATTTATTTAAATTTTGACGATATAAAAGATAAAAGAACTATTCTAAACAAGGAATGGACACTTGATACTCAACTCGTCGTTTTAGATGAAATTCAAAAACTTGAAAAGTGGAAAAACTATCTAAAAGGTGTCTATGATACAAAAGAAAAAAAACAGAAACTTTTAATAACTGGTAGTGCAAAACTTGACATCTTTAAACACACAGGTGATTCACTCGCAGGAAGATATTATTTATATCATCTTTTTCCATTTTCAGTAAAAGAACTTCAACATATTTTAAAACCTTATGATGCTGTAGAAAAATTAAACAAATTTGGTGGTTTTCCTGAACCTTTTCTTTCTGACTCAGAAACAGAATCTCAAAGATGGAGAAAAGAATATTATTCAGATATAATAACTACAGATGTCCTTGATTTTGCAAAAATTCTCGAAATAAGATCGATTAAAACTCTTTTGTATTTACTCAAAGATAGAGTTGGTTCCCCAATTTCTTATTCATCTCTTGCTCAGGATTTACAGATTTCTGTAAACACAGTCAAAAAATACATTTTTATTCTTGAAGCATTGAATATAATTTTCCTAATAAGACCTTTTCATAAAAATATTTCTCGTTCAATTTTAAAAGAACCAAAAGTTTATTTTTTTGACTCCGGTTTTATTGACAAAGATGATGGTTTAAAACTTGAAAACACTGTTGCTGTTTCACTTTTGAAACATTGCCAATTTTTACAGGACTCAGAAGGCAAAGATCTTCAACTTCATTACATAAGGACAAAAGAAAAAAAAGAAATTGATTTTGTAATAACTGAAAACAACAAAATTATTCAAATGGTTGAAGTAAAACTTTCAGATGATAATCCTGATAAAAATTTATTATATTTTAAAAAGTTGTTTCCTCAATTAGAATATATTCAACTCGTTCATAATCTAAAATATGAATTAAAAAAAGATGGAATAAAAATTATTCCAGCAGGAGAGTACCTTTCAAGTTTGGCAGTATAATTTTTTATTTGTCTTTTTGTCTTTGTTTAAAAATTTTCATTATTATTTCAAAAATGTCAAAAAGTCAAGCACCGTCCCCAATTTTACAAATTCTATAATTTAATAATTTTTTTATTTTTTCTCTTCACTTTCCAATAACTTTATCTCTTTCATTGAACCGCCAAGATAACCTTTAAAAGATCCATATAAACCAGCAGCATTTGAAAGTATCATTTCAAGTTGTTTCTCTCTTTCTTTCCAGATTTTTTGCATTTTCAATTTTTCATCATCATACCCTTTTTTTAGTTCAACAAAACCGTTCACAATTGCTTCAAATTGATTTTTAAACTCATTGCTTGTTATATAATCATACAAAATTTCTGCTTTTTCTTTTCGATTGCTTTGAATATTCTTCTGTAAATTGATTTGAACCAGCATATGCCTTAAAATCATCGCAAGCGGTTTTAACTCTTCAAGCGAACATACCCAGACACCTTCCATGTTGAAGAAATTCTTATGCCCATCAGGAAATGCATCTGTAACCAACACAAGAAGATCTGCTTTCTTTTCAAGATTATCTTCTTTTAGTTTTTTTATCCAATCTTTACCAAAAGTTTTTGTTCTTTTACTTTCATAATATATCTTTCCAATTTGCCTTCCTTTCTCAATTATTATTTGCAACACATCTGCTCCACTTTTCCCTTTCTCAATTGGCTCAATTTTGTCATCTGGAAAATTTTCTTTCAAAATTTTTTCTATTTCAAGTTCCTGAACCTCTCCTTGAATTTGCACTGAGCCCTGTTCCGCTTTTCTTTTTGCATTTTCTATTTCTTTTTTTAAATCCTCAATAAGTTTATCTTTTTCTTTCATTTTCATATAAATATCTTCTTCAATAGTTTTTCTTATTCTTTCTCTTTCTGCTCTCAATTTCTCATTCAATTCTTTTTCTTTTTCAAGTATTATTTGATCTCTTAACTCCTCTTTTTCTCTCTTTAACCTTTCTATCTCCGCTTTCGTTTTATTCAACTCTTTTACTTGATTTGATTTTTCTTCAAGTGTTTTTTTAAACTCTTCAATCTGTGAAGAATATTCAACCTCATAGTCCTTTTTTATTTTCTTTTCAAGTTCCTTTTTTTCAGCAATTAATTTTTCTTCCACCTTTTCTTTTATCTTTTTTTCAAAATCTTCTTGTGCTTTCTGGAGATTTTCAAATTCTTTTTTCAACTTTTCTTCTTTCTCTTTTAATCTTGCTTCAAAATCTTTTTTTAAACTCTCCTCAATCTGTGAATACAAAACTTCATTAACATCAATCTCTGTTTTACATTTGGGACAAACGATAAAATTTTTCTCCATCACCCCTCCTTTAAGTTATTGTTTTATCGATAGTATTATAAAAATGTCAAAAAGTCAAGCACCGTCCCCGAAGGACATAATCCTCCAAAAAAGACCTAATTTATTAATCTAATCCATTCTTCAAATTTTTGGACTATGGGATTATTCTCTTCAAGTTTAACATCTTTTCTTTCATCAATTATATAATCTTTAACATTTTCATAAGAAGCAATTGTAAAAAGTTCATTTTTCAATTTTTCTTTTTTATTTTTATCAAAATAAACCAATGTCTCTAATTCAATAAAAATTGGAACTATTAAATTTCTTAGTTCCATTCTACATTTAAAGGGAAAGCCCGGTAAATCTTTATTTTTTTTCTCGACTAATTTAGTAGTTTCAATATAATTCACTACTCTTATAAGAGAATCCATGATTGTTTTTTTGATTTTTCTTATCTCTTCTCTTCTTTCTTTTTCACCAAAAGTTTTATATGTCCACCAGGCAGAAAAAATTGAAATTATAATTATTGTTAATAGTTGAAGCACTGTTAGAAAATCTTTTATAATCTGAAGATGTTTAATAAAAAAACGAAAATTAATTATAGAAACAATAAAAAAAATAATTAAAATAAATGAAACAACAAAAAAAACGAAAAATTTTTTGACTTTTGCCTTCAACTTATCCCCCCTTTTATCAAAAAGTAATAT
Organism: Caldifarciminota bacterium; assembly: GCA_039804105.1. Taxonomy (GTDB): domain Bacteria; phylum Hydrothermota; class 32-111; order 32-111; family 32-111; genus 32-111. Next base: position 1,283,215 of record JBDRZU010000001.1, on the reverse strand, counting down.
CTTCTTTTATTTTTTCTTTTTCTTCTTTTTTATCATTATAACTTTTTATCAAATATAACATTAGAGTAGCGTTTACATTAATAACTAATTCTGCAAAATTTTGAGGTATATCAATATTTTTCTCTCCCTGTCCATGAACTGAACCACTAAAACTTCTTAAACAAGAAACTCCAGAAATAAAGTCATCTATCGATTTTTGTAACTCAATTGGAATAAAATCCATTTTACTAATTTTTTCAATAAGTTCTCCAGGTTTTGCTTCTGGGGTTTTTGTAATACACTTAATAATACTTTCTGTTGCTTTCCAGGCATTGTTTATTGCTTCTTTATATTCTCCTCCTGTCAAAAATTTTAATGATTCTATAAGTTCCTCTTCTGCACCTTTAAATTTACTTTTGTTTAACAAAGAAATTAAAGGTTTCAGGATTACTTCTTGATGATATATAGAAGATATCTGAATTATTTCTCCCTCTGACATTATCCATGGAAGTTTTTCTTCTTTCATTATTTCATTAAACCTTTTCTCAAAATTATTTTCTTCATTTTTCTCTTTTAAAACATTATAAAATAATTCAACTATATCAAATAGATAGTAAGTCGATGAATCATGTATGATATTTTTTATATCAATATTATTTTCAATAATACCATAAGTGTATTTAATATTTTCAACTAATTCATCAAAACAATAAATTACATAATTATAATTACTTTCTGTAACTCTTTCTAGACTTAAATTAAATTTTTCCATTAGCTTATAAATTCTATTCCTGATTGTTTCATTAAATTCTAATTCCAGGTTTCTTAAACCAATTAAATTTTTACATCTTTTGGAAAAAACCATTTTGCTCCCTCCTTCTTTTGAAAGGTTTATTACATTTTATAAGCCATTTAACAATATCATAATTTTCTCCAACATTTAACAAAAACCCTTCAAAATTAAAAGAAGAAAAACCTACCAAACTTGTCCTGTATATTGTTACAAAATAAGTTCTATTTTTAAACTCTGTTTTCTTAAAATTTATACTTATTTCTGTTTTAAAGTTGTAATTTTTTTCTTCTAAAAAAACTTTTAATTCCCTGTAGTTTTTAAATATTTCTTTAATCCAAAAAACATTAAAATTCTCTGTTTCCAAGATAGATTGGAATTTCTCTTTTAATTCAATTTTATTTTTTTCAAAAACAAGGGGTAAAATGATTTCTATGTTATTTTTTTGAATTTTAATTAAATTAATAAAATTCATTAGTGATAATTTAATTAGAATTTTTATTTTGTCAATTAATAAAATAAAAAATTTTGTTCTTAAAAATTTATTTTAGTATAAATCAAAACAAATTAATCTAAAAAAATACCTCTCGTTTCTGAAATAATTGATAAAGTTTTTCATAAAGCATGTCAGATATTTTAATCTGACAAAACAATAATTTTCAGTTATCTCCTATTTCCTTTAAGTTATTATTTTTTCAGCATTACCCCAAAAATGTCAAAAAGTCAAGCACCGTCCCTGAAAGTTAACAACTAAAATGAAAGATATCACATATTTTTTCAAAAACCTTCCTTATAATAATATTTTTAATCAGTATCTTGAACTTTAAAAAAAATCTATTAAAATTTTTAATATGGTAATTATTAAAATTGTTTTTCATTTAATTTTTTCTTTTATATTGTTCTTTTTTATAAATTTTTTTGGAAAAAAATCCTCTTTTTATGGTTATGAACCTTTAAATTTTGAAAATGATCAATTTTACTCTCCTGCTTTTAATTTTGTCTATAAAATTTTAGGTCCTTCAATTTTTTTGTTTATAATATCTGCTTTTTTTTATGTATTAAATTTTAATTTTTTAATAGAAAACATTTATTTTGTCTCTGTTTTTTATATACTATTAAGAATTTTTTATAAATTTTTTTTCGATAGAGTTTACTTAACGAATTGGAAAAAAGAAATACTAAACGACATTTTAATAATTTTATTTTCTTTAATAACATATTTTAAACTTCTGAAAAATAAAAACCTAATTATTCCTGATATTAAATCACTTTCAAATGAATTATGGTTATTGATAATTTTATATATTTATAGTATTTTTAATTACAAAAATTATTCTACTTCCCAAAGGGATGATTACGTAAAAAAAAATTACATCATCAAAATGGCACAAAAATTAAAGAAAAATTTTTCTAAAATTTTAAATGAAATTGAAGATCCTAACTTAAAAAACATTATTCTCTCAATTATGATATATGAAAATTTTAATAGGCCAAAATTTATAAGAATTTTAGAAAATAAGTTTTTCTTTTTTAGCAAAAAATCAAGAACTACTGGTATTATGCAAGTAAAATCGATTAAACCTTTAAGTGATGAAGAAAGTTTAAAAGAAGGATTAAAAATTTTAATTGATCTATATAAAAAAATCGATCTTAACAACATTGAATTAATTTTTTATGGATATAATCCAGATGAATCATACGTGAATCAAGTAAGTTCAATCTACTATATTTTGTCAAGTACTAAAAATTAATAATAGTTTACTTTTTATCTTTATACTTTTAAACAACTTTATCCTTTTTTCTAAACCAACAAAGCAATTTTTAACAACATAAGCCAACTTTAATTAAAAATATCACTTCAATAAAATCAAGTATAGATCGTAAAGTTAAAAGTTGTTTCTTAGTTAAAAAAAGTTCAATTAATAAATCTATTCAGTTACCAATTTTTTTGAATTTGTCTCGTATATTAAACCACTAATAGGAGATTCGTATAAATCCTCATTCAAAAAATTTAATAATTTTTCTATATTTTTCTTTTCTTTTGGAAAAATGATTTTTTTATTGTTTTTGTCAAACATTTCATCAACGTTTAATTTTTTAGCATAATTTACTACTTGGTTAAAATTATTTTTAATTTTTGTTAAGATCTCATTTTTTTGTATCATAAAAATTTTTTTTCGCATTTTTGAGCTTAATAGATTTTTATCAAAACCTTCATTAAATATAAAAATTTCTTCTTTTGTAAACAAATTTAACTCGTCTTCGGTTGCTTCTCGATAATATTTTCCTAAATCAAATATTTTTATTGCATTGCGATAAGAAAAAAATAATAATTTCTCTTCCTTTTTCAAATATAATGCATCGATTCTGGAATCTATTATTAACCCTTTCTTATCTATTTTAGAATAGGTATTATCGGAATATATTAAAAACCACTTTTCAGGTGTTATTATTTTTCTACTGTCAAAAGATTGATATGCAATTTTTTGACTATCTACAAAAGCTAAAAATTTAATATTATCAATATCACTTTTATTTAATGTATCAGTAATTGAGTCAAACTCTTTAAAAGGATTGTAAAATTTGTTAATATAAAGTACTTCTTGTTCATCTGGTTTATACTCTCCTGAAAATCTAATTTGCTTTATGTTTTCATCTTCATAACTTTTAAAAGGAATGTAACCCGTCAGTTCTTTTTGTAACTTTTGGGTTAAACTAATACTTTTAATAATGCAGCTACCATTTGAATCAGAGTCTCTTAAAACTGCATAAACATTCATAATTCCTCCCTTTCTAACAAAATATAATTGGTTAATTGTACTACTTTTTTTATTTGTTTTGTATTATATAATGTTTTTTTTGTTATCAAAATAAAACTCATTCCTTCTTGTAATTTCATCTTATATTGATGATAACCCAACAAACCAAGAAATGGATTAAAATGATAAATATTAGTTGTTGATACAATAACAAAAGTTAGACCTAATAAAAATAAAACCAAAGGTTCATCTATATTTAATAAAGGAATAAGATATGTAAAGATAAATATAACACTTTCATTATCAGCATTAGAAATTTCATTGATAGAAATTTCTTTAACTTCAAGTTTGCTTTTTGCGATTTTAATTATTATAACAAGCAAAATAATCAAAAGAAATGAAAAAAATAAATAAATAAAACCAGAAAATGGTTTCCAATCTTTACTAAAGTTTTTGAACCAAAAAGTTAGCAAAACAGGTGCTATTGAAGTTAGCACTAAAATTGATTGAATTAATTTACTAAACATATTTCCTCCTTGTTTAATTTATATAATTTATACACAAGCTGATCTATTTCTTGCTCCCAATTTTTTATATCACTTTTTATATCACTTTGAGGACATTGTTTTTTAGCGATAAGAATTTTATCTACTAAATTTTCTATCTGTTTAACAATACTTTCATTTTCATTAGTTATAATGGGAATAGGGATTTTTTCTACATTTTCTTTTGAAGCGTAGGTATAATTTTCTTCAGAGGCAAATAAAAATTGCATATATTTTCTAATAAGTTTTGAATTAAATATTGCACACCATAATTTAGCGTTACAACCAGTTATCATAAAAATAGAATTATTAAAATAAAATCCAGGGGGTAATATGGTAAAGCTATATTTACTGTTTACAGCAGTCCACACCACCTTCTCTTTTTCGAACTCAGGGTAGTAGGCAATTTGATCTTGCGTTTCAAACCATTTATTATCTGTTTTTTTACGAGCATCAATACCAAGATGAGGATATTTTTTCCCTGATTGTTCTAATCGACGAATATCAAAATTATCAAGAAAATATTTTTTTAAAGCAGGATATTCTTCTATATTCAAATTCAAAGCAGGAAAAGTTCCTATCACCCACAATCCTGCCCATTCGTAGTAGTAGCGACTGATGTCTCTACCACGGAGAATCGGTTTTATTATCGCTTCGGTTCGTTTTCTTTCTTCTTTATCTTTACAATTTGCAAGGATCTCTTCTCTCTTTTCAGTTGTAATAATAAACGCTTCATTGAGCCCTGTCTTGATGCCATAATAAATTTTCACATCCCATAATTTTAAAGGTTTTCCAATATGTTCAATTTTTTCTTTTAACTTTTGCTCTGCACTTGATCCAATAAACCACGCTTCTTTTGTTAGTTTTTTAATCTTTGTGCTGTTTTCTTTAATTTGTTGTTCTATCGATAGTTTATCAGTTTTTTGAAGTATTAGTCCCTTCAATTTATAATCATACCTTTTGCTTTCTTTTTTCTGTAAAAGTAAAATGTTTGTATCAACAGTCGCATGTTCAAAAACTCCTGGTCCCAAATCAATAAGAAGAAGTGGATTATACTGAGTGAAATAGCATCTCAATTTTTCTCCATAGCCAGATCTCATCCATTTGTTTGAAGTTATATAACAGAGCAATCCATTGTCTTGTAGTAAATCAATTCCTCTTTCATAAAACAAAGTATAAATATCTCCAGTCCGTGCAAAAGTTTCATATTTATAACTTTGATATTCTTCAGCAAGTTTTCCACTATCCTTTTGTAATTGAATGTAAGGAGGATTTCCAATAACAATATCAAAACCATCTCTTATTCCAAACATAAATTCAGGATCAAACCAGTCTGCAGGTTTATCTGTATTGTATGGATTCCATGAGGCAATTTTTTCTGAATCAGTTTTCGATAAATTACCAAATTTCAAAAAATTTTCTGCAAGTTTTTTCCTTAATTCACTATCCTTCTTTTTGAGTTTATTTTTTTCTCTTATATCTGATGAAATAAAATATCGGTTCCTTATCTCTGTAAGATCTATTTCTGTTTGCACTATATCGTTTGATCTAAGAACTGTTTCCACTTTTAATTTTTTTAAACTATCTGTTACCACAAACTTTGTTTCAAGGTTAGGAAGTGGCTCTATACCAAAATTTTTTTTGTTTTTGTCAACATTCTCATCAACAAGAAGTGAGATAAAGCATCTTAACTTTGCTATCTGTATTGCAATCGGCTGTATATCAACTCCATAAATACAATTCTGTATGAGATAAAGTTTCCTTCCATAATCAAGTTCGTTCAGAGAAAAATTTTCTTCAATTTTATTAATCATTTCCTGCTTTATTTTTGGATCTGTTATATAATCAACCGCTTTTATTTGTTCCTCTTTCCATCTTTTATTATGGGGATCCAACTTATGTAAAATATTCACAAGTTGGTGTAAAGCACCCATCGGAAATGCTCCTGATCCAACAGCAGGATCAAGAAGTTTTAGGTTATTTATTGCATTTATAAGTTCTTTGGTTGTTTTCTCATCAAAAGGATTTTCAGAATCATCGTATTGAAAAACTTTTTCAAGTTTTTCCTCATCAATATTTTCAATCTTTGTTTTAAAATACTCTTTCAACGACTCTTTCACCATAAAATCAACAATTTCACGAGGAGTGTAATAACTTCCTGTTGCTTTTCTTGCTGTTGTTGAAGTTTCAGGGTTATAACTTGCAAGTAGATTTTCAAACACTCTACCTAAAAGTTCAGGGTCAAGTGCGACTTCCTCATCAATTGGAGTATTCTCATCTATAGTAAAATTGTAGGAATTTAAAATATTGATTATTCCTCTTACTTTGTATCTTTTATCTTTTGTTCCAAAGTCCTTATTCAAATCAACCTCTTTTTCATCTGAGAAGAATAAAAAGTTTGGAACAATGGGCTGTTTTTTGGGATTATCTGAAAATCCATCTATTCTTATCTCTTTTCCTGTATCGTTTGATTCATCATCCTTTCTTTTATCAAGACATTCAAAAAGTCCTCCATTTAAAAATGGAATATCATTAAAAAGTTCTATCATTTTGTCTGAATCTTTAAAAAGCGAATGATGTCTATAATAAGAATGGTTCATATAATCCTTATTCAAATATCCTTTATGTCTTTCCTCTCTGCGGAATTTTCGATCCTCAACTGGAGTGTTCAATGTTGCAAAAAAGAGATTTTGAAGGATTGCAGGATAAAATGTGCTTTCTTCTGGAGAGAAATCTTTTAAAATTGTTTCTAAAAACTTTTTATCAAAAAGTTCCCTTTTGATTATTCCCTTCTGTCTCATAAACCAGATAAAAATCAATCGTGTAATAAGACGGATAAGCGCTATGTTTCTTCCATTTTTTTCAATTTCAGCATCTTCGGGAAACTTTGATTCTTTCAAAGCCCAGAAATACCAATAAGCAATTTCCTGATAAAATTCTTTTGTAACTTTTTCAACTGAAAACGCATATTTAATCTTTTCAATACTTGAAAAATCACCTTCACCTATTTGTGTTAAAAATGTTTTGTTTGTTTCCTGTTTACTTACAAAATAAGTGAATCTCTTAAAATTACTCCAATCTCTTTTTCTTCCATAATAAATCGGATAGATTAAACTGAATCTGAAATTTTTTTCTTTATCATAAAAAATGAATATTCCAGCATCCTTCTGATAATTTTTTAATATCTTTTTACCGATTTCATACTGCTCTTTTTTACTACTTCTTTCTGATAGGTTCTTTTGGATTTTATAGGCACAAACGATAAACTCTCCATCATCAAGTTCACCTTCAGCAAATTTCAATCCATCAGTAAAATTTTGATTACCATAATTGCTTAAAGTTTCTCTATCAAATCTTAATCTATCATTTTTTCTGCGAAAAAATGTTTCAAACTTTTCAAGGTCAAAATCTTCTATTATCTTTTTTAAAATTTCTTTTTCTCCCATTTATATTCCTTTTTTAATTTTTTACCTTCCCATCAAAATTTTTTGAAGTGTAAAAATTAACACCTCAAAGTTTAATAAATCACACTTTTCATTTTTAGGTTGTTATTTTTCTATTTTCTATCGCAACAATTATTTCTTTACTCTCTTCAATATACTTTTTCTTTTCATATTCAAGATAATTTTCTCCAAGTTCATCTTTGAGTTTTTTCAATTCTTCTATCGTCTTTTCGATTTTTGACTCATCAGTTTCAAGGTTCGCTATTCTGCGTAAGGTGTAAGATGATAATGTTCCATAGTCAACAATATCTTCAAGCAACATTTTTATAAAACTATGATATTCAAGTATTTTGTCATTTTGATTTGATTTTAGTTTTTTTAACACATTTATCGCTTGCTGTTCATTGCTTTTTTCTGGCAGTGGTTTTTCTGTTTCTTTAAAATTTTTTATCTTATCGTATTTTTCCCAAAATTTTTCACTGAGTTCAATCGATTTTTCATTTGGAGAACACTTGATCTTTTCAAATGCCTCTTCAAAAGTCATCTGTTCAGGATTTTCAAAATCTTTGATTGAATTTATAAACAATCTTCCCTTTTTTATCACAACTATCAATTCATCCTCTTTCGCTTTTTTCGCAACTTTGACTCTTGTTGGAAAATCTTTTAATGATTCAAGAAGTTCAGGATATTTGTTTTTGATTTCAGAAAATTCTTTTAAAACTTTTGTATAAAAACTTTCGTGTTCAATATTTTCAGGATTCTGATTTATCTTATCATAAAGTTTTGACGGTTGAGGTGTTTCATCAATATCAAAAATCTTTGAGTCCTCTCCAAGGGTGTTGTGTATCAAAAACATTTTATGTGATGCGATCTCTCTTGATTTAACAATGTCTGCTCCAGTTTCTGTTGGAAAGAAGTTCACGATATAAAGTTCATCAAACACTTTTTTACTTATACGATTGATTCTTCCAACCCTTTGAATAACTCTCACAGGATTCCATGGTATATCATAGTTGATAATCATTCCTGCTCTATTGAGATTAAACCCCTCAGAAAGTTTATCAGATGTTAACAAAATATCATAATCATCTTTCTGTTTTTCAAACGATGCATCAAAGTTTGCGTAAATTTCATGTTCCTTTGTCTGATTCAACAATCCCGGAACAGAAAGAACTCTTCCTTTAAAAACTTTTTCAAGTGCTGGTTGCAAATATTTTACTGTATCAACATATTCTGAGAAAATTACAATTTTTCTTTTTTCATCTTTTTTTAACTGTTTTTTTAAATTTTCGATGAGGCATTTCGTTTTGGGATCAAAGTTTTCTGTAAGTTTCAACTTTTTCAGTTTTGAAAGTATCTCATCAAAGATTTTTAAATCGTTATCTATATCTGCAAGAAATTTTTCTTTATCTTGAAACTTGTTAATATCATAGACCTTATAATATTTTGGATAATTCTTTCTTTTCATAGTTTCAGCATACTCTTTCAATCTCTCCTCTATATCTTCTATATCCATCTCATAAATCCGTTCAAGCAAATCCCTATCAAGAATATATTTTCCAGTTTTATCAATAAAACTTTTAACTGTCTCGGTTGTCTCTTTAAAATTTTTCAAACTCTGTTCAAATGAACCAAACGAACTTTCAAACCTTTTAACAAGCAATCTTCTCATAAAATCACACAGGTTCTTTTGCTGGTTATATTCAAAATTTTCTTTATCAGACAACTTTTCGAGTTCTTTTATTGTTGCTTTTCCCTTTTCGTATTCAAAAGGTCTATATATCGCTCCTTTAAACTCTCCACCATCATCAGGATCAGCAAAATAATGTTCAACTATTGAATCGTAAAATTCAGATTGTTCTTTTGTTAACTCATAAAACCATTCCTGTGGATCAGCAACTTTTGAAAGGTGTTTTATCTCATCTTTATATAATGGATTATTTTGTAAATCCAACCTATTCCTTCTTATCACAACTGGTTCAATAACATCTCTAATCTGTTTTGAAAGGTATTGAGCACGCTTTTTAACATCTTTTAATGATTCTTCACCTGAAAACTCTTTCCCGAAAAGTGATTTATAGGTATCAAGTGCTTTCTTTCTTTTTTTATTATCTGTTGATTTATAATTTTTCTTTATCAAAGCAAGATCCTCAAAAACACTTTTGAATTTTCTGAATCTTTCAACAAGATTGTTTTCAAGTGTAATCGATGATTTTTTGGGAATAACAAAAAGTTTTAAAAGTGATAAAATGTCTTCAGGTCTGTTGTTGAAAGGAGTTGCAGTTAAAAGTATAACATTTCTCCCTCTGCAAATATTTTTTAAACACTCATATCCTTTCGTATCCTGATTTCGAAACCTGTGTGCTTCGTCAATTATCACAACCTCTATATCCTGTTTATTTTTTAGAAATTTTTCAAGTTTTTCAATATCTCCAATAGACCAGACATCCCAATCGTATAGTTCAAATTGTTCCCTATACATATACCAGCCAGTGTTTTTCAAACGACTATCACCCATAAGAGCAGGTGGACAGATTATAACTCCCCTTTTGTTGAGTTCTCTTGCTATTAAAGATGCTATGACACTTTTTCCAAGACCAACAACATCGGCAAGAATCACACCATTATTTTTTTCAATTATTGAAATTGCCTGTTGTATAGCATCAAGTTGATACTTGTATGGTGTATAATTATTTTTTTCCATAATTCTAACAAGAGATTTTCCAATATTCTTCATTTCAAATGAATCAAGATAGAATTTTAAAACCAGAAGATACGCTTCAAAAGGTGTTATCTCTTTTATAAAAGTTTCTTTTTCAAGAATTTTTAACATTCTATTTTTATTAACAGTATTTTCAGTTATTGGAATCGCTTTATCCCATAAATCATCAAAGTATTTTTCTGCCTCTTTGAAACCATAATCAGAAACTTCGATGTTGAACTCTTCCTGTGTTAAAAGTCCAGAACCTGTCAGATTACTGCTTCCAGTAATAAACAGAGTTTTTCTTCCGACCTGTAAATTGTTGAGTTTAAAAATGTAAAGTTTTGAATGGTTAGGTTTTGTTGTTTTTCTGATCTTTAGATTTCCGTTTTTTATAAGTTCAATAAAAAATTTCACCTGCTCATAAAACTCTTTGTTATCAAACTTTTCACTATTTATAGACTTTTTCAAAGATACCAGAAATTTACTGTAAATTTCTTCACCAGAACAAGATCCCTTCCTATCTTCAAGATCAGCAAATTCAATAATCTCTTCGTTCAACTTATCAACATTGAGTCCTACAAGAACTTTTAAATTTACATTTTGATTTTTCACAAGAGAATTATAAAGTTCCTTCAATCCCGAAAAATAGAAAAACCCAACAAGAAACTTTAACTCCTCACTGCTTATGATAAGTTCAGATAATCTTTTTTCGAGATTCTCCGCACCACTATTTGTAATAAAATTTTTCATACTCCTTCTCCTAACTCACTTTATTTTAAAAGTTACTAAATTTGGGGACGGTGCTTGACTTTTTGACTTTTTTCAAAAATAGAAACAAATTTTTTGAAAAACAGTAAAAAAGAATTTCAATAATAATATTTGTTAAATACAAGGAATTTCTACACTTTTTTAAAATTTTCCCCATCAACCCTCATCAAAATTTTTTTGATTTTACCAAAAAATTAAAAAATTTTCAATCATTTTTTCATTTGGGGACGGTGCTTGACTTTTTGACTTTTTTGAATGTGAACATTTGACTCTGTTCATCAATAAAGGAGTCTTAGTTTTTAGGAAACAAAAGAAAAATCTTAAAAAAGGGGTGTTTTTAACACCCCTCTTGTTATCACTTCATTATCACTATCTTCTTGTTTATCTCTTTGTCTTTATCCCTCATCTTCACAAAATATATCCCAGTTGCTATATTCTTTATACTATATCTGTGTAATCCTCTCTTCACAAATCTCTCTTTATACATAACCTTCCCTAAAATATCATATATCACAAATTCATTCTCCTCATTCTTAAAACTATAAATTATCTCATTTCGTTTTACCTCTAAATATGTCTTGTATTCCTCTCCCTTCACTCCAAGTATATCTTTCCCTTCTAACCCCGATACAAATGACCCTCTTATCACCATTGGATAATGACATCTAAATGAGTTCAACGTTCCTATTATACTCATAGAGTCAGGATATATTGTATCTCCTACACTTATAGTCGGTGGTGTTATCGTTGTACTTAGTTGTACCATTAATGTCGTTTTCGATGGATCCCAATATGCTGTATCAATCATACCAATTCCATCTGTCCATTTGTGTCCATTCGATAATCTCAATACATCGTCTATGTTTAATGAACTTATATTATATCCATTCGTAGATTGATTAAAATATAACACCACATAATCATCTTCATCTATCCCACCTCCATATACACTTCCATCAAATGCTATCGCTGAATCTATCCTCAATGGCTTCCCAAAATGCGCTCTCAATATCACTGTATCCGCTTTCACACTGTATATACTCGTATACACCCTCAAGTTACCTTCTACTACTCCTGTATCCAATGAAAATGCCTTTGTCCCATATCTAACACTATCTCCAGGATTTATTGTAAGAGGATATATGTATGTTGTATCAGCAAAAAATTTAGTATCACTATATTTCACTGAATCTACTGTTAATGTCGCATCTCCAATATTTTTTATATATAAATCTCTCCAATTATACACTCTGTTTGTGTCCAAATCTCCAAATTCATATACCTTTTTGCTCAAACTCAATACTGGTATCTTTATATCTAACTCAAATGAATCAATCCCCCAACTACCAACATTCCCCGCCTCATCGTAACCCCTCACTCTCCAATAATATACATCATCTCTCACTATCTTCACTCTTACACTATCTACATCCACAGTGTCTCTATATAGCACACTACCAAAACTCCTGCTCGTATCCACCTCTATCTCATAATACACCTTCGTACCCTTTAGCCCATCCTTCTCCTTCTCCACTTCCCTTTCCTTAATACCTATCGTTATCCCCTTTACCAATACCCCCCAATCAAATAACACTAACGAATCCTCTACCTCCACGCCCCACTTCGGACTTATCAAAACAGGTGCCACAGGCGCTGTCCCATCATACTCAAAACTCCACCTCAAACTCCAATCCCCTACATTATCAAAATTATCTACTGCCCTTACTTTCCAATAGTACCTGCCCTCTGATAACACTGCTGTATATGTCGTATCTGTAACGCTCTGTATCACTGGACTTCCAAACAATGAATCTTCATCATACATCAATTCATACCTCTTTATCCCACTATAGTTGTCTACAACACTCCTCCATGTAAAATGGATTGTGTTAGTGGAACTTATGCTGTTATTTCCAGGACTTACCAATATTGGTATTGGTGGTTTTGTTACATCAAGTATGAATGTATCAACTTGGCTTGATTGTCTTACATTGCCTGCACTATCAACCGCCGTTACATACCATATATACTGTCCATCTGATATCGGTGTTGGCTCTGTATATGTAGTATCTGTTGTAGTTGATTTTAAACTTCCATTAACATATAACCTATATTCCTTAAAATTAGTATCATACGACTTATTCCATGTATATGTCGGGGTATTATCTGTTATATTACCACTTGGAGATATTAAGTTAAATGCTGAAGGAGGTATTGTATCTAATAACAAATTTTGTAAAATGTAAAAACCACTATTTCCATCAGCAAGATATATATAACTGTTTGATACATAAACCCCTAATGCACTCCCAGGTGTATTATAATATCCTACTTCTGTTGGATTTGTTGGATTACTTATATTGATTATTCGTAAGCCATAATCTTCATCAGCAACATATGCATAACTGCCTGAGACATAGACCCCACATGCATACCCAGGTGTATCATAATAGCCTACTTCTGTTGGACTTGTTGGGTTACTTATATTGATTATTCGTAAGCCATAATCATAATCAGCAACATATGCATAACTGCCTGAGACATAGACCCCACATGCATACCCAGGTGTATCATAATAGCCTACTTCTGTTGGACTTGAAGGGTTACTTATATCAATTATTCGTAAGTCATAATCATCAGCAACATATGCATAACTGCCTGAGACATAAACATCATATGCATACCCTGGTGTATCATAATAGCCTACACTCGTTGGACTTGAAGGATTACTTATGTTGATTATTCGTAAGCCATAATCTTCATCAGCAACATATGCATAACTGCCTGATACATAAACCCCTAATGCCCACCCAGGTGTATCATAATAGCCTACTTCTGTTGGACTTGAAGGATTACTTATGTTGATTATTCGTAAGCCATAATCTTCATCAGCAACATATGCATAACTGCCTGAGACATAAACATCCCATGCATACCCAGGTGTATTATAATATCCTACTTCTGTTGGACTAGATGGGTTACTTATGTTGATTATTCGTAAGCCATAATCCCAATCAGCAAGATATGCATAACTGCCTGATACATAAACCCCTAATGCCCACCCAGGTGTATCATAATATCCTACTTGTGTTGGACTTGAAGGATTACTTATGTTGATTATTCGTAAGCCATAATCTTCATCAGCAACATATGCATAACTGCCTGATACATAAACATCCCATGCATCCCCAGGTGTATTATAATATCCCACTTCTGTTGGACTTGAAGGGTTTCCTATGTTGATTATTCGTAAGCCATAATCTTCATCAGCAACATATGCATAACTGCCTGAGACATAAACCCCATATGCACCCCCAGCTGTATCATAATATCCCACTTCTGTTGGATTTGAAGGATTACTTATGTCAATTATTCGTAAGCCAGAACTTCCATCAGCAACATATGCATAACTACCTGATACATAGACATCATATGCAATCCCAGGTGTATCATAATAGCCCACTTCTGTTGGACTTGAAGGATTACTTATGTCAATTATTCGTAAGCCAGAACTTCCATCAGCAACATATGCATAACTGCCTGAGACATAAACCCCATATGCATACCCAGGTGTATCATAATATCCTACTTCTTTTGGACTTGAAGGATTACTTATGTTGATTATTCGTAAGCCATAATCATAATCAGCAACATATGCATAACTGCCTGAGACATAGACACCATATGCATACCCAGGTGTATCATAATAGCCTACTTCTGTTGGACTTGAAGGATTACTTATGTTGATTATTCGTAAGCCATAATCATAATCAACAACATATGCATAACTGCCTGAGACATAGACACCATTTGCTGTGTTAGGCAAATCAATATAACCTATTAGTTGTGGGTTTGTTTTGTTTGAAATATTGAGTATTACAAGGTTTTTCCCCATACAAACATACGCAAATGTGTCAACAATAAATACATCATAAGCATCTCCAAAATATGGTACCCTTCCTATTCCCCTAACATTCAAACTATCTGTTGCCCACTTCGGTATATCTCCCCATGTGCCCTCATCTTCACTCTCACTCATCATCAAATAATCTCCATTCAGTTTCCCACTCTCAATTGCAAATATCATCACTCCAACAAAAATTAAAACAAAAAACAGCACCACTCTTTTCATCTAACCCCCCATTTATTTTTATCCTTTTTCTCTCTATCCATCTTTCCACTTCTCTCTATATATCTACTATCCAAAATTCTTCCCTTCTATTATTTCTATTTCCCCTTTCTATTTAATGTCAACTATTTAAATTTATATTAGCAACTTCTTTCTTTTATGTCAATACCCTTATCTCTATATTTTATTGCTAGTTTTTATTCTTCAATTCCTCTTCTAACTTCACATTATTAACAAAAATAACTCTTTTTTTCACCAGTTTTCACTTCACTCTTATTTAAAATCACTCAAAACAATTATTTCTTAAAAAAATTAACCAATAATAATTCATAATCACTAAGAAGAATATGACATTTGGAAATTTTTTAGATTTGAATTCTTGTTTGTAAAAATCTATAAAAAACAAAAAATGGTAGGCTCAGGCTTTAGCATACAGAATTTGCGCAACCTGAAGGTTGCGCCTACCGATTATTTAAATTTTCAGGAAAGGTGCTTGTTAAATTTTTAGGGACGGTGCTTGACTTTTTGACTTTTTTTGCAACATATAAAAAAATAAATTTTTTTATGTAATTTATTAAAGAAAAATACTTCATTATTTCTTAGGAAAATATAAAATTATGAGTATTAAGTACGGGAGACGATATTTTTAAAAATTGATGATAAATCTGTATTTAATATAGTTTCAAAAAACTTCAAAGATTTATAAATATAATTGTAATCAACTGTTTTATTTTTTAACAAAATGTTGTAAACATCTTCAAGATCCCTTTCTCTGCCAGCAACTATTTTTAAAATTATAATGTCTTCAATAGAAGCAAATTTTACTTTGCAATCATCAATTTTTTTTACTCTTACCCTTTTTAAAGCATTCTTTTCAAACTCGGAATCTGAAAAAATAAAATCAACTCTCATAACATCTAAAGAAGATTCACAAGGTAAAACATAGGTTTCTTTTATAAACTTCTCTGGATTTTTTACTATAATTTTTAATTTCAATTCTTTAACCAAATCAAATATTTTTTCTTTTTTTGATGGGGTAATTCCTATAACAATATCAATATCTCTTGTAAAACGAGGTTCTCCATATAACAATACCGCTTGTCCACCAATAACCATATAATCTATTCCGAATTTATCGAGTGCTTTTCCAATTCTGGAGAGGAGATTTTTATTTTTTTTCATTTAATACTCTGGCGATTCTGATTTTTGGTTCAATGCTATTTACTTTATTCGATTGTTTTCTCCCTAATAAAATATAGTATCTTTTTAGTGTTTCAAAAATTTCAAAATTTTTTTTTACATTATATTTTGTTTTTTTAATTAATTTTTTTTCAAATTTAAAGAATTTTTCTTTGTTTTTTATCATAATTTAAATATTATAACTCGCTATTCAATTGAGTCAACTGACAAATTTCTTTTCATACCAATTATTAACTCTACATAATTAAAAATCGAGCAAAATGGATAATCAAAAAATTTTACAATAAAATTTTTTTTAAATTTGGGGACGGTGCTTGACTTTTTGACTTTTTTTTGCAACATATAAAAAATTAATAAGATAGAAGATATATTCATAATACAAAAAAATAATAATTTTTAGATCTTATTAAAAAAGGTATTAAAATTTGCAAAATCTTTATCTGCTTGCTACCACTTTTATTATTGATCCATTCTCATCAACAGTTAGTTTTAATATTTTCTTGAATGGCTTCTCATCCTTAACATAGACAAACGAATAGAGTTTCTGTTTTACAGGTTTTGCTTTTATTTTCAATCTCTTTTGAAAAGATTCTATATCTGTATCAATCTCTTTTATTTTTGGTTTCAGTTCAAAAAATTCTTTATAGTTTTTCTCAACATATTCATTAACAATATTTTTTAACTCTTTCTTATTCATAAGAGACCTCCACTAAAGGATTACCATAGAGAGTAAATTCGATTATCGTTTTTTTATCATCATCATCAAGATATTTATTTTTTTCAATATTCAATCGGATAAAATCTTTCTTAGCATTTAAGAAAGCAAGTGATGATCTCTGACCTCTTTGTAGATTTTCAAAAAATAATTTTGCTAAAAGATCCGCCTCACTTGAAGGGGGATAGAGTGGTCCATAAGCGGTTGCTGTCGAACATGCACAGAACAAAAATGAATTTTTTAACGCTGATAAAACAATAGAATCTTTTTCTTTCTTGTTGTAAACATAACCACCAAAACACGCTTCAGAAAAGAAAAAAGAATTTTTAATTCCACTTTCTAAACTTTTTGGAAGTAGTGCTAAAGGATATTCCTCTTTATAATCAGAGTTTCTTGCTCTCTGTCCATACCATCCAGGAAGTTGATCGCTTCCATGTAGGTTAAAATAAAATGAACCGGAAAAATTTTTAAACTCGTACTTTTGAGAAACTTCAAAAGGTGGTGAAATCAAAATCTCTCCCTGACCTTTTATTTTATTAAAAACTTCAAATGATGCTTTTTTCCAAATTTCAGCAGTTATTCCATTTTTCTCACAAACTCTAATGTTTTTCGTTGAAAAAATTTTTTCAATTTTTGTTAGGAACGAATCTATCTTTTCATCCATCGAATTTGGAACTCTTGTGATTTCGATTTCAGGTAGAAGCAAATCTTTATCATCACAAACAAAAAAATTGTCAGTTAAGATCATTCCATCTCCATCATCTATTGGAGATTTTATTCTGTGAAAGGGAAAAAGATTATCGTTTCCAATTACAATCAGTATAGAATCCTTCAACTCTTCAAAAATATACTTTTTCACTTTCCTTTCATTTCCATCTTCAACATCTATAAAAGTAAGATTATCAAGAAGCGAAACAAGAGTATCCTGAATTTTTGTTAAAGAATTTTTTCCGAAAAATTTTTCAATTCTTTTTTTGTTATGAAGAACAACAATCTCTTTCACAAAAACCTCCCTCAAAAAAAAGAGCCGGTCATCGACCGGCTCTACTCTTTCCCGCTGCTTACTTCTTTGTTGTCTTTTTTGCTGCCTTTTTCGCTGGCTTCTTTGCAGTTTTCTTTGCTGGCATTGTCCCTCCTACTTGTTAAAGGTTTCTAAAAAATTTATATCACAAAAAAATTTTTTTTCAAGAGTTTTTTTTATTTTTTTATATTGTATTTTTTTTATTAGATTTTATAATTTTAAAAAGGAGTTCATTTATGAATAAAAAACAAGAGTGTTTATGCGTTAAATGTGCAAATTTCAAAAAGGATTCAAATTCAAAGTTTTTCTGTGAAGAGTTTTTTAACATATTTGAAAATATAAATCCAGAAAAATGTTTATGTATAAAATGTAAACATCACATTGAAAAAAAATACAAATTTCATTCCTATTGTTATAACGGAACAGAAGAACAACAGAGAGAAATATAATAATGTTCAAAACATTAACTGCTGCAAAAATCTATTTGCAACAGGGACTCTTCAAAGAAGCACTCGAGATACTGGAGGAACTCGAAAAAGAAAACAATGATCCCGGTATAACATTCTACAAAATAATTGCATTCGAAGGTCTTGGTCTTTACAGAAGAGCAAAAGATTTATGTTTTTCACTTTTAGAAAAAAATTTTGCAACGGATGAAGTGAAAAAAATTCTTGATAGAATAAAAAATAAAGATGATGAAAAGAAAAGTGAAAAAATAATAGAATACACAGAAGATGAAATAGCAAAGGTCTACGAGATGCTTGGAGATTATGAAAACGCAATTTTCTGGTATAACAAAAAAATTGAAAAGTTGAAAGATTTGTTGAGAGATTAAATTAAATTTCTTAACCTTCTGATCTGCTTTTTGTAAATCGGAAAAATTTTCGCAAAGAAAAATTTTAACAGGTTTAACTGGATCACTGGAATCACAGTTATAAATATTGTCTCATAGAATCGGTTCAAAGATCCAGGTTCTATTCTGGAAATTATTTTTAAAAGTTTTGATTCGAAGACCCTGTTTTCATCCTGTTTATAGTTCTCAAGATTTTTTTTGTAATCATCAAGATTATTTAAAAACTTTTTAAAATCATCTATTGAAAAATTCAAAGATGAAAGTCCATATCCCATTTTCTCAACGAGAAAACTGTTTACCCTCTGTTCATACTGTCCTTTGATTGGAACCGTAAAGATTGGCTTTTTTAAATAAATCGCTTCAGTGATCAAAGAAAAACCACCGTTTGTTATAACTCCTTTACATTTGGATAACGCTTTTAAAAATCCATCTTTGGAAAAGTTCTCCTTCTTTAAATTTTTACTATCCTCAAGATCTAAACCGAATGAAACGAAATTAACATCTGGAAAAGTCCAGACGATTTTATTTATCTGTTCAATCATACTTGTTGATGTTTGATATATTAAGATAAAATCTCCCTCCTCTTTTTCTTTCGCTGCTTCTATAACCTCTTTTCTTATAATCGGTGGAACAACAATTATTTTATATTTTGATTCTTTTGGAAGTTCTATAAATTTATCAGCGAATGATAGAATGAAATGGTAGTTTGCTTTTCTTTCAAAAAGGTTTATCACAAGTTGTGTAAAATATTTTTCTGTAAAGGATGTTTTGTCGGGTATCTCTTTTAAAATGTTAACGGTAATGTTGTTGTCAATATTGATAAGTGGTATTCCAACTGTTTTTGCAAATATCTGGGAAAAAGGTTCAAAATCAGAAATCACAAGATCAGGTTTATACTGATAAAGCATTCTGAAAAAATATATGAATTGTTTTGTCGTGTTTAAAGGGAGTTTTTTCAAAAATTCATAAAATGTTCTGTAATTTCTTACAACACCATCTTTGTAAACTATATCGAATCCTGAAATATCATGAAAGTCAGCATCTTTTTTTACAATGTTTAAATATTTTATACCCTGCCCATAGGTAAGGATTTTCACCTTACAGCCATGCTGTTCAAGAAAATTTATCACATAGGTGCTTCTTGTTATATGTCCATTTCCATGACCAGCAACACCATAGATTATTTTCATTTCTCTTCTAAGTTGTATCCTCTATTGAATGCCTGTAAATTTATATCAAAAACTTTTTCTGGTAATCTTTCCTTCAAAGATTCTTCCCAATATTTTTTTTCAATCTCTTTTATGTTCTTTGCAAGGAAACCGAGAAGAACCACGTTCATCACCTTAATGTTCCCTATCTCTTTTGCGATTTTTTCAGCATCAACAACATAGGTTTTCTTGATAAATTTTTTCACCTCTCCAATTGGATCCTCTGGATAATCCATAAGTCCAGCAGCAACCGGCAGTGGCAATATTTTTGTTGTGTTTATTATCATAACTCCATCGTCTTTCAAAAAATCTATGTTTCTTAGCGCTTCGATCTGTTCAAAGGAGAGTATCACATCCGCTTCGTTAAAAGAGATCAGAGGAGAATAAACCTTTTCACCAAAAACTATATGACTCACAACATCTCCACCTCTCTGGCTCATACCATGAACTTCAGATTTTTTTGCATCAAAACCCGCTCTCATTGCAGCATCAGACAACAGATCGGAAGCGAGCAGTATTCCCTGTCCACCTACACCTGCGATTATTATTCTTTTATTTTCCATAATAACTCCTTACACTTTTTTGATAGCGTTGAATTTGCAAACCTGAAAACATAGTGAACAACCAACACAGAGATCATAATTGATTTTAGCTTTCTTTTCTTTTTTATCAAAAGATATTGCTGGACAACCAATCTTTACGCACATCTGACAGCCGGTGCACTTTGTCTGGTCAACCTCGTATTTATCAAACTTTTTCTTCTTCATGTCAGGTAAAAGCATACATGGTCTTTTTGCTATTATAACTGAAAGTTCATCCTTTTCGCTTTCCTCTTTGATCGTTTTCATGACCTCTTCAAGGTTATATGTATCTATAACCTTTACATTTTTTACTCCAAGACCTCTCACAAGTTTTTCAATATCAACTATTGGCGCTTCTTCTCCCATCAATGTTTTTCCTGTGCCTGGATTATCCTGGTGTCCTGTCATTGCGGTTATTGAATTATCAAGAATTATCACTGTTCCTTTGGACCCATTATATATCATATCGATAAGACCTGTGATCCCTGAATGATAAAATGTTGAATCACCGATAACTGCAACAATCTTTCTGTTATCATTTGCCTTTTTCAAAGCATATTCAAGACCTATAGCGTTTGTTATAGATGCACCCATATCAACACATGTATCCATAGCATTAAGAGGTGGAAGTGCTCCAAGTGTATAGCAACCAATATCACCTGTTGCGATAAGTTTATTCTTGTTTATCGCATAAAAAACTGATGTGTGCGGACAACCAGGACAGAGTGCTGGTGGTCTTGGTGGTGCTTTAACTTCAACATTCTTTGGAGTATAAGGTTTAATTACACCAAGAGAAACTTTTACTATATAGGGATTGAGTTCCCCAACTTCCGGTATCAACTCTTTTCCAACAACATCAATCCCCATCGCTTTTATCTCAGTTTCAAGGAAGGGATCATTCTCTTCAACAACATATAACACTTGAACATTTTTGGCAAACTCTTTTATCAACTCCTCAGGTAAAGGCCATGTTAAAGATATTTTTAGAAATGAAGCATCAGGCATCGCTTCTTTTGCGTACTGGTATGATATTCCAGATGTTATTATTCCAACTTTTTTATCTTTATATTCGATAAAATTAAACTTAAAATCATTTGAAAGTTCTTTCAACTTTTTGAACCTTTCCTCAACCTTTTTGTGAAGCAATCTTGCATGTGCAGGAAGAATAAGGTTCTTTTTTATATCCTTTTCATATCCTTTAACAGGAACAACCTCTCTATCTCCAAGTTTAACAACACTTTTTGAATGTGAAATTCTCGTTGTTAACCTGAGCAAAACGGGAGTATCAAACTCTTCACTGATAACGAAAGCCATTTTCGTAAAATCTTTTGCTTCCTGAGAATCTGATGGTTCAAGCATTGGAATCTTTGCCGATCTTGCATAATTCCTGTTGTCCTGCTCGTTCTGTGAAGAATGCATCCCCGGGTCATCTGCACTCACTATAACAAGACCACCTTTCGCTCCAATATATCCAACAGAAAATAAAGGATCGGCAGCAACATTGAGTCCAACATGTTTCATCGCAACAATAGATCTCATCCCGCCGAATGAAGCACCTATTGCTGTTTCAAGTGCCGTTTTTTCGTTAACAGACCATTGTGAATGGACTTCTTTATATTTTGCCATATTTTCTAATATTTCTGTTGATGGGGTTCCAGGATATGCTGTTGCAAAATGAACTCCACCTTCAAAAGCACCTCTTGCAACCGCCTCGTTTCCAGATAACAACTCTTTCATAAAAACCTCCGATTTATAATATAAATTTTAACTTATTTTTCTGTTTAATTCAATTATCTTTCTTTTGGTTCAACAAAAATTACCTCTTCCCGTAAAAGAACAACCTCTCCTTTTGGACTATTCTTCCTTTTTGTAACATATCTTCTTTCAGTATATGAAACTGGAACAATTCTGGAATGTTTTCCTTTTGAATTGTATGCTGCAATCGAAGCAGCATAGTAAATATCCTCTTTTTTTGGCTCTTTACCACCTTTTTTCAAAATCACATGAGCACCTTTAGCTTCTCTTGCATGAAAAAAAAGATCCTCTTTTGATGCTATCTTTAAAGTTATAATGTCATTCTCTTCACTGTTTCTTCCACATATAACCATAAATCCATTTGGAGAATAAAAAATTTTTCCTATCCTTTTTTCTTCTTTCTCTTTTTTTATTTTCAAAGGTATTTTATCTAAATTTTCCTTTTTCTGTTCAAGTTCATTTAATTTTTTTAAAAGATTTTGTTTGTAAAGTTCAATCTTTTCAAGATCATTTCTTACATCTTTCACCTTTTTATAAAGTTTATCAAGAGTATAAAAAGGATTTTTCTCTATAAAAATCTCTATTTTTTTGTTCTGGTTAAAAACGGATGCTGCCTCAAATATACCTGTTCCCTTTATATTTGTAATATTCGTTTTCAATGTTTCTATCTTTTCATTTAACTCATTTAACAAGAGGTTTAATTTTTCTTCTTCATTACCACTGAGTTTTTCTTTTATATTCTCTATCTCTTTTTCAATCTGATTTAAAATCACATCTTTTGCTTTCTTTTTTAAACTTTCCTCTTCATAGGATAGATATTCCTTCACAAGATCGGTTATCAAAAAACTCTTTTTTAAAACAACAAATCCTTCATCAACAAAAGGCAAAATAGTAAACTTTCCTTTGTTTTCAAGAAGATAGTTCTCCATTTTTAAAATCGTTTCTATATCTAAATTCTTCTCAGATAAAAATTTTTTTGTTCTGTTATCAATATAGGAAAGATAATCGTTTTGTACTTCAATTTTGAATTCATCTCCTATTTTATATACAAGTTCCCCCTCTTTGTTTTTGGGAAAAGAGTAAAGGTTTAAAATTTTAAAACTTTCATCTGTGATAATTATGTTGAATTTTGAGGGAATAAGATTGAAAATAATCTTTTTTCCATTGGAGAGTTCAAGAGTCATTATTCTTTCAAATCCATATTGAACAACTTTTTTTATTTTAACACCTTTACAGAAATTTTTCAAAGGTTCTGAAAAATTTATTTTTAACTTTTCTCCATCAACTTTATCTTTCATCAGAAAGGAAAAATTTTTGTTACAGAGAAAAGTTAAGTTAAATTTCTCTGTTTCAAAAGTCAAAAATCTTTCTTCAAGAAATTTTTGAAAATAAACTTTTTCTATTCTTGAAGGCAAAAGATCAACAATTTCATCGTTCAAAAATTTTTTTAGGTTTAAAGAAGAAAAATCAATTTTCCTCATATTTCCTTATAAACTCTATCGCCTTAAACGCTATATAGTTGGCTTTAACAGACCACTGAGGATCGTTTACAGTAAGAACTACTATACCGTATCTGCTTTTCCTTCCATCATATATTCCAACAAACCAGTTATAATAACCATCTGGATCGTTAGCATAAAGCGAGCCAGTTTTTGCATAAGTTTTTGATGCAATGTCAATATTTTTTGAAAACTGCTTTCTCGCTGTTCCAATTTTTGTAGTTAAAGACAATGAATTTAAAATCTCGTTTGCAAGATAATTATTCATAACATTTATGGTCTTTTTTCCATCTTTTTTGTTTATATAGGGCAAAACAAGTTTCCCAGAATTACCAATAGCCATTATTATTAGAAGAGCATGAAGAGGTGACATATAGGAATAGTCAAGACCTGATGCAAGTTTTATAAGTGAGTTCGAATCCTTCGGTATTTCAATATATCCGGTGTTTATTCCCTTTATTTTATCATTAGTAAAAAACAATCGTTCAGCCGAATCGATTATTCTTTCTTTTTTCAATTTTAAAGATATCTCAGCAAAAGCAGAATTGTTTGAAAACGCCATAGCTTCTTTGACTGTTGTTTTGTTATATATTCTTATGCTCTTTCTTTTCGCAAGGTAGTTTCTTAGTTCTGAATACATTCTATCGTAATACTTGATCGTATCTTTGCTATTATAAACATTGGAATTCAATGAAGCAAAAAAAGTTACTATTTTAAATATCGATGCGGCCTGGAGTGGTTTATTTATATATTTTCCAAAATCATATCCTCTTTGAGAATATTCATCTATAGCAAGAATTCTTCCATCTCTTGCATCAGAAATTATTACGACCCCATAGGGAACTTTGTGATTTTTTAAAACCAAAGATATATCCTCTTGTATCTTCTCGTTTATTGTTGTATTTTTAAAATCTTTATGTGTTTTTATATAAAGGTATTCTTTAAAAAGATCATCTTTGGGAATTTTTGAACAGGAAACTGAAAAAAATAAAAACAAAAAAATTAAAAACTCATTCTTCAGTTTCATTATATTTTGTGATAATATTTTTTGCCTCATCATAATCCTTTTCTAAAACAAAAAGTTTTATTTTTCTTTCCAAATCGAAGGATGGATAGTATCCATAAGCATCATCCGTTGAAAGAAAAACATTTATTCCATTACTTTCAAGTAGAGATTTTACTATCTCTGCCTCAATTTTGTTATCTAATTCAACAAGAAGTTTTAAATTAGAGTCCATAACTTTTTAAAATCCTTTTTGCTTTCTCAATCAAATAGAATGAACCGATAAAAAGTATGATACTATCTTTTTCCAGAGCATTTTCAAAAGCTTCTTCAGGTCTTTTAAAAAGATTCACACCATCTATGTTTTCATAATCCTTTATTTTTGCACATCTAAAAAATTTTATCTCTGTTAAAAAAACTTTTGAAGCATATTTTTTTAAAATCTCTATAGATTTTTTATAATCCTTATCAACCATAAAAACTGAGATCGTATTTATTTTTTTCCCCGGATACAAATATTTTAACTCACTTAGAGTTCTTTCAACAGCCGCAGGATTATGACTTCCATCAACTATAACAAAAGGATTTTTACTGACGATTTCACCTCTCCCTTCGATTCTAAAATTCTCAACTCCCTTTTTGATGTTCTTTTCATCAACACCAAGAAATTTTGCAACATTTAAAGAGAGAATCGCGTTTTCTATCTGATATGAGTAAGGATATTGAAATTTAAAGAATTCGTTCTTGTACACAAAACCGTCGGTTTTTCTTATATAATCGGTCGCATCAACGACAATAAGTTTACTTTTTCTTTTATGAGCAATACTTTTTAAAACATCAAGAATACTTTTGTTCTGTTGAAATGTAAAAACAACACTATTTTTTTTAATTATTCCACCTTTCTCATAAGCAATCTTTTCGATAGTATCACCCAAAAGGTGTGTATGATCATAATCAATTTTTGTAATAACCGAGATAGATTTTTCAACCACATTTGTTGAATCCAACCTTCCCCCAAGTCCAACCTCTATAACAGAATAGTCAACTTTTTTCTCCTGAAAATAGAGAAAAGCAAGTGTTGTTATAGCTTCAAAAAATGTTCTATAATCTTTACCTTTATTTTTAATTTTTTCATATATCACTTTTTCATATTTTCTAAAATCTTTATCCGAAATCATCCTGTTATTTATCTTGATCCTTTCGTTCACATATTTTAAATGTGGTGAAGTATATATCCCAACTCTATATGAACTTTCGATTAAAATTTGAGAAATTATCCCTACAACACTTCCTTTTCCATTTGTTCCAGCAACATGAACTATTTTCCCAATCTTATTTTCAGGGGAAGAAAACTCTTTTAAAAAATTTTTGAAATTTTTCAGATCAAATTTGTATGTTTTAACAGGTCTGTGTTCAAGGTTGTAAAGGTTTTTGAAAAGTTTCGGTTCAATCATTTACTTTTATCTTTTTGATCACAATATCTCTTCCATAACCTATTTTTATGAGTTCATCCCTTTTTATCGAAGCATCATCCATATTGTCGAAGATACCAAGATAAACCCTATATATCTTTTTATCAAGGATCGTTGTATCTTTTACAAAAACAGTATCCTTTGGATTTTTTGCTTTCAACCTTTCAATCTCACTCTTTGCTGAAATTTCATTTGAAAGAGAATATATCTGGATCGTATAAAGTTCTGTTCTCTTTTTTTCTTCAATCTTTTCTTCAAAATCTTCTGAGATCACTTCAAGTTTTTTTATTTTTTCTTTAACAGAAAAGGTTTTAAAACTATCTGTAAACATGTTGTAAACTAAAAGGGAAGAATCATTTACAAGATAAATATTTTTATCAACAAGCAAATCAGCCATTTCAACTTTTTGATCCATGTCCAGTTGAAATTTTTTGATCCTTTTCCCTTTAATAAAAATATCAAAAGTGTTTCTTGTTTTCGAATGTATAACAAGTATCGAATCGTTGAAACTCTTTATATCACTATTTTTATCTTTTACATCGATTTTTTCTTCTGGAGAATAATCTATTCCGTTATACATAAACAATCTTCCATCAGCAGAAGAATAGAGGAAAAATTCCGGATTTTTATCAAAAGTGAAACAATTCGTGAAATAATCTTTTATCTCTTCTATGATATTCAATGTCTCATAATCAAGTATTAATGTTGACCTCGGGGAAACAACGATGAGTCGTGTTCCATATTTTTCAAATTTTATTTCAAGGATGGTTCCAACAAACAACCTTCTTTTCAAAATCCTTTTTGAAGAATCTATCGAATACAAAAAACCCTTTTCGTCAACAAGGTATAAAAAATTTTGAAATGGATTTTTGAAAATGTTTACAAAATTTGTATCAACGGAAATTATCGTTTCCTCTTTATTTTTTTCCTTATATAACAATCTATTTTTCGATATATAAAAAAATCCTCTTTCTGTTGAAAATATTTTATAAAGTGTAGGACTTTGAATAAATGAGAACAGATAATCCTGGGAGAAGGTTTTTCTGTTAAAAAGAATAACCTTCTGATCCTGAGTCACCACATATACTTTTTCTTTGAATTCTGAAAAATCAACTATTGGTATTTGAAAAGAAAAATCTTTTTTTAAGTTAAAATTTTCATCATAAATTCTAAAATTTTTTTCAGTAACAGCAAAATATGAATATTTCTCCTGGGGTTTTTCTGTTTTCTTTTCTATCTCTTTTTCAAGATAATTTTTTTTACAGGAAATTAAAAAAAACAAAAAAAGAAAAATTAAGTTAAAGAAAAATTTATCTTTTTTCAATTAGATCCCTCATCATTTTGACCGCTTTTTCAATTCCATAAAAAACTGATTTCGCTACTATTGAGTGCCCTATATTCAATTCATTTATCTCTTCGATTTCAACTATTGGTGAAACATTTTCATAATTTAAACCATGCCCTGCATTCACTATCAATTTTTTCTCATAAACCGCATAGTTTGCACATTCTGCTAACCTTTCAAACTCTTTTTCAATCTGTTTGAGATTTTCACATTCTGAGTATGCTTTCGTATTTAGTTCAACAGCATCAGCACCAATATTTTTTGCAAGATCTACCATTTTCAAATCAGGTTCAATAAATATGGAAACCTCAATATCTCTTGAATGTAACCTTTTTACAACTTTTTTTGTCTTTTCATAAACACTTTTTGAAAGAAGATTCAATCCACCTTCAGTTGTTATCTCTTCTGGATTTTCAGGCACAAGACATACTTTCTCAGGCCTTATAGTTCTTATAAATTCTACTATGGAATCATCAAGAGATATTTCGACATTTAAGGGAACAGAGATTCCACTTTTTAAAACAACTATATCCTCTTCCTGTATGTGTCTTCGATCCTGTCTCAAATGAACCGTTATTCCATCAGCACCACCAAGTTGTGCAAGTATGGCTGCTGTCATTATATCTGGCTCAAAAGATTTTCTCGCTTCCCTTAATGTGGCAACATGATCTATATTAACACCTAAAAGCATTTTTTCCTCCTACTTTTAAGATAATAAGATTATAAGAAATTTACGAAAAAAATCAAATATTACCTGAAAGATTTTAAAATCTTAACAAAAGATTTCAAATGAACAAATGTTGAGAACAAAATCAAAAAATAAAAAATCGTTTTTCCAACAAAATAACCTTTTTTCCAGAAAAGATTGTTAACAAACATTCTCAATTCAGGTGATGAATAATAAGCAGAGATAATTGATGTAACTGTTGAAAGTAAAAAATAAGAGATTATAAAAACAAAAAGTAAACTACCTTTTGTGAGTTTTTTACCTTTTCTGTTTTCCGAGAGAAAATTTGGAAAAAAAGAATAATAGAAAGGAAATACCGCTGACATTGTGATCGGAAAGAAAATTAAAAACAGATAGAAGTCAAAAGTTTTTATAAAATGAAATTTTAAGAAAAAGTTTGTGTTTAAAAGCGAAACAACACTGGTTAAAATAACTGGAAAAACAGCAAACAGATAGTAGAAAAAATAAACCACTCCTTCAAATTTTTGATATCCAACAGGAATAGTTTCAAGTATTGATATGTAATTTTCATCTCTCGATGGAAGAATCCTGTCAAAAAAGACAAAAAGATAAATATATAGAACCAAAGTTAAAAATGTAATAAAGAATAACTTCTGTGGAAAGATCCTACTCAAAATGAGAAACATGATCCAATTTGAAAAAAATACCGTTGTTAAAAATGTAAAAGTTCTTTTGAAAATAAGGAGAAAAACTGATGAAATATTATAGAATCCTCTTGTTTTTAGATCAAATTCTATGTCTTTTTGAAAAGGTAACAGAAATTCCTTCGAAGATATAAATCTGAAAATAGAAAATAATCCAACAAATATTAGAATCGAAAAAATAGAATGGAAAAAACTACTCAGTTTCAAAATCAAAAGGAGAATATTTGAAGAAATACCAATAACAGAAAATAAAAACCAAAAATTTTTAGTATCACTTTTTTGAATGAAAGAATAAACAAAAGAAAAATATTTTCTAAAAAGAAGAAGTATCAGAAAGTATGAAAGAAAAAGTATAAATTTTTTAAAACTTCCTTCAAAAACTTCCGATATTTTTTTAACCATAAGACCTATAAATCCACCTAAAACAATTGAAAACAATAAGTTGAAAGGTAAAGAGAGGAAAGATGGAAAGAGAAAAGACAGAATATCTGTTAACGAAAAAATTTTGTTTCCATTTATTTTGATCAAAGATAAAAGGAAAGAGACAGAAATAAAAGTTAGATAAAATGTTAACAGCAGAAAAACAAAAAGAAAAATAAAGATAACCATGAAGATATAAAACTTTTTTACAGGCAAATAGTTAACAGGATAATCTTCAAAGATTTTATCTTCTGGATCGGAGAAGTAGAGAAGAGAAAAAGAGATCACAAGAATAGTTATTAAAAAATCTATTGAAAGAAGAACACTTTCCTTATTTGAGAATGTAGACGCATTTGTTAAAGTTAAGGATAGAAAAAGAAGTACTGGAACTATTATAAAAAATATAAATTGAAAAATTCGTTTTGTGTTATCCGTTCTAAAATATTCTTTAAAAACAACTGGAATTATCGTTTTGATCATTCTTTGATAATTTCGATTATCTTTTTTAAATTATCATCATTTTCAGAAGAATCCACCAACCTGTTAAAGAACTCTTCAACTCCCCCTTCCTGTTTTATCTGCCCGATCTCACCCTCTCCAACTTTTCTTCCATCATTCAAAAGAATCACTTTATCGGACAATTTTTCAACAATTTCAAGAGTATGAGTTGAAAAAAGTATTGAGGTTCCTTCACTTTTCAACCTGTTCAATATATTTTTCATCAAAAATGCGGTCTGTGGCTCAACAGCGTTGAATGGTTCATCGAGTATCAAAAGTTTTGGATTGTGAATTATTGCGGATATGAAGAGGAGTTTCTGTTTCATTCCTTTCGAATATTTTCCTATTTTCTTTTTTTCTTCTTTCAGATTGAAGATTTTAAAAAGTTCATCAATTTTATTTTCATCTTTTTTCACCTTGAATACTCCAAGAATAAAATCGATATACTCCCTTCCAGTCAGAAATTCATAAGGAGTTCCACTTTCAGGCATATATCCAATATTTTTTCTAAAAACAACATCATCCTTTTCTATTTTTTTCCCATCAAAGATTATCTCTCCACCATCCTTTTGAACACTGTTCATTATAAGTTTTATCGTGGTGGTTTTACCGGATCCATTTGGACCAAGAAAACCAACCATCTCTTTTTCAAAAATATCAAAAGATATGTTATCAAGCAAAAATTTTCCATAAACTTTTTTCAGATTTTTAACACTCAAAATGGGATTCATTCCCCTTCCCTTTTAATGATCGCCGGTATAGTTTTCAAAAGTATAATTATATCAAGCCAGAGATTGAAATTTTCAACATAGTAAATATCAAGTAAAACCATATCTTCAAAACCTATTCTGTTTCTACCAGATACCTGCCACATACCTGTCATTCCAGGTTTTACGGATAACCTTCTTTTATGCCATTCATCATAATGTTCAACTTCATACTCAATTGGAGGCCTTGGACCAACAAGAGACATATCACCTTTTAAAACATTTATCAACTGTGGAAACTCATCGAGTGAAAACTCTCTTAAAAATTTTCCAATTTTTGTTATCCTTGGATCATTTTTTATCTTATATAATCCAGAGTCATCCCTTTTGCCCTCTTTTATGAGTTTTGTAACATACTCTTTATGAAGGTTTTGATCGTTGTCTTTATACATTGTTCTGAATTTGAACATTTTAAATTTTTTACCATTTTTTCCAACTCTTTCCTGCAAAAAGAACACTGGTCCTTCCGAATCTATCTTAATTATGATACCGATTATCAGAAATAAAGGCGAAAGAATCAAAAGAAGTAAAAATGAAACTATGATATCAACGGTTCTTTTCAAAAAGAGATTGAAAAATTTATTTTTCTGAGTCAACTCAATTACCGGGATCCCTTCAAATGTTGTCATATCAACATTTGAAACTGCAAGATCAAACATATTCGAAAGTAAAAAGACCTGAAGATTGTTATTCTTACAGAGTGCTATAAGATTTACGAGAACATTTTTTTCTATACCTTCTTCGATTAAAAAAACTGTATCTATATCTTTCTGTTCAAGAATTTTCTGGATATTTTCAACTGTGATATTTTCCGAAATTTTTCCTTTTATAACAAATCTGAACCTATCAAAATCATATAAAGCGAGTTCTAATCTTTCCGCAATATCTCTGTTTCCAACGATCAAAATATTTTCTCTTCCTATACCTTTTTTTAAAAGTGTATGAAAAAAATTTCTGAATATCACAAGACGGAAGAGTATCAAAAGAAAAATCTCAACGATAAAAGCAACAACGATAACAGATCTTCTTTCAAGAAAAGGATTTCCTTTTGTAAGGTAGGAGAAAAAGAGTAGAAAAATGATCGTTATAAGAGCGGATTGAATTATTATGGGAATCTGTTTTACTCTTCTTAAAAAATTTTTTTCAGAATATAAACCTTTTTCGTAAAAAATATAAATCTGAAAAAATGTGACTCCAAACAGAGTTAAAAGATGTTGAAAAGTCAATGTTATTGGAGTTGAACTTGGGAAAAGGCCTGAATGCATTCGAAACCATAAAGCAAAAAGATAGGAAAGAAGAATTATTAAAATATCTGTAAAAATTATTATGGTTTTTTCAATCTTTGAACTTTTCACTATCATAGAGATTCATAAAGAATCTTATCCGCCTTTTCTATGGTTTCGACAATCTTCAAACCAAACTCTCCATCGGAAAGAGGTTTGTTTCTTGTTTCCATACAATCGATGAACTCTTCCATTTCCAGTTTCAACGGTTCAACATTCTCAATCCTTGGAACATACATATCACCTGTTCTATATGTCAATTGATACTCTCCAAACGATTCTGGCTCTTTTATCTCTATACCTTTATCGTAAACTCTCACTTTTTCATTTGGTTCACCATCATCGTAAACAAGCATCTTTTTTGAACCAACAACAACTGTCCTTCTCATCTTTGTTGGAGCAAGCCATGATAGTTCAATATTGGCAACTATGTTTGAAGGAAACTTTAAATTTATGAAGGATACATCGGGAATTCCTTTTATTATCGAATCTCTACCTATAGCATCGATAAATGTTGGAAACTCTCCAAGACAATAAAAGATTATCGAAAGATCGTGTGGTGCAAGATCCCAAACAACTGAAATCGATTTTCTGTGTAACCCAAGGTTGACTCTTGAACTTGTCATAAAATATATTTCTCCAAGCTCTCCAGAATCGATCAAACTTTTCATCTTTCTTACTGGCGGAGAATATACGAACGTATGTCCAACCATCAGAATCTTTCCATGTTTTTTACTCAACTCCACCAGTTCAAGAGATTCTTTTGAAGAACCTGTGAGAGGTTTTTCAACAAAAACATCTTTTCCGCTCTCAAAACCTTTTTTTGCAAGAGTATAATGTGATTCTATTGGAGTTGCTATTATTATTCCATCGACTTCTTTATCGTTAAATATGTTTTCAACATTCGTTGTATAGATATAGTTTGGATATTTCTCTTTTGCTTCATGTAACCTTCTTTCATTCAGATCACAGACATACTTTACTTTCGTCTTTTTTAAAGAATCGAGAACTCTCAAAAGATTCGGTCCCCAATAACCATAACCAACCACAGCAACTGTTTTCATCTATTTTCCTCTGTAAAATTCTTTTATCTTTTCAACCACATAATCGATCTGTTCATCCGTCATCTCGGGGAACATTGGCAAAGAAAGAAGTTTCGGTGCATAATCTTCAGCAACAGGAAAATCTCCCTGTTTGTATCCGAGAAACTTGTATGATTCCTGAAGATGTAATGGATATGGATAATGTATATTTGTTCCAACTCCATTATCGTTCAAAAACTGTTTCAATTCTTCTCTATAACTTGTTCTTATAACATAAAGATGAAAAACATGTTCACATTCCTTTTGAACATAGGGCAATGCAAGATCTTTTATCTCTTTAAGTTTTTGAGTATATTTCTCCGCAATCTCCCTTCTTTTTTTGTTCCAGCCATCAAGGTATTTCAATTTGATAGTTAAAACAGCACCCTGAAAACCATGCATATGGTAGTTATATCCAACAAATTCATGCACATATTTTATCTTCGATCCATGGTTTCTGATTTTATCTATCTTTTCAGCAACCTCATCTGAATTTGTTGCTACTCCTCCACCTTCACCATAGGATCCAAGATTTTTTCCAGGGTAAAAAGAAAAACATGCAGCATGTCCAAAAGTTCCAACCATTTTTCCCTTAAATTTTGCTCCATGTGCCTGTGCACAATCTTCAATTACGATAAGATTGTGTTTAGATGCGATTTCAACTATCTTTTCCATATCTATCGGTTGACCATAAAGATGAACAGGAATTATTGCTCTTGTCTTATGGGTTATAAGTTTTTCTATTTTTGATATATCCATATTGTATGTCAAAGGATCGTTGTCAACAAAAACAGGTTTTGCACCAACCATAACAACCGCTTCAGCTGTCGCTGTGAAAGTGTTAACTGGAACAAGAACCTCATCACCATTACCTATTCCAAAAGCCAGAAGTGCAGAATGTAGAGCACTCGTTCCCGTACTTGTGGCAACAAAATGTTTTACACCTAAATATTCAGCAAAGTTTTTTTCAAACTCTTCAACAAAAGGACCCATAGAAAAAGCGGTGTTTTCACAAACTTCAACAAGTTTTTTGTCAACTTCATTCTTTATCGAATGATATTGAATTTTAAGATCAAGAAAAGGAACTTTCACCATTTAAAAACCTCCTAAAAATTATTAAAACTTATTTATTGTATATTATTTTTTGTAAAAATCAATAAGCTGGCAATTATTTGACAAAAATTTTTGAAATCAAAAATCCAGAAAAAATCAAGAAACTCCCGATTAAAAATCCTATTGTAAAGTGCTCTTTGAATATAAAATATGAAAAAATTGAAGCAAAAACAGGTTCAAGTGTATAGATTATCCCTGCTCTTATTTCATCTGTATCCTTTTGAAATCTATTTTGTATCAAGAGTGCAAGAAATGTTGCGAATACTGAAGTATAAAACATACCAACAAAAAAATTTTTATTAAAAGAAATATAAAAATCGTCAAGAAATATAAAAATCAAAGAAAAAAACGAAACCGTCAGAAATTGTATAAAAACAAGTAAAAAACTGTCATTCCTTTTGTTGAATATTTGAACAAATATTATAACAAAAGCGAAAACAAAAGCACAGAAAAATGTATAAACATCTCCTCTGTTGATTCCTGTTGAAAAAGAAGGATTAAACATGAAAAGAAGTCCTGTAACTGATAATAACAGAGCGAAAAAAATTGTAAGCGAAACTTTTTTCTTAAAAAAGAAAAATGAAAGAAATGGGACTATAATAACGGATAACCCAGTAATGAATGCTGATCTTGAAGGTGTTGTGTATTTAAGACCTGCAGTTTGAAGTAAAAAACCAAGGAAAACAAAAACGCCAAGAACAAATCCATCAAAAATATTTTTAGAACTTAAAGATTTTAATTTTTTGATTGTAAAGGGAAAAATAAGAATAGATGATACAAAAAATCTTACAAAGATAAAAACCGAAAAAGAGGAATATTTTGTCCCATCTTTTACTGTAACAAAAGTTAAGCCCCACATCAAAGTTGTAAACAAAAGCATCAGATCTGCAAAAAAAACTTTGTCTTCTATCAATTTCATATAAAGGATATGATAGAGGATTTTAAAACTATGTCAATTTAAAACACTTTATATTTGATATAAAGGTAATCAACTTTATTTTTTCTGTTGTAACTTATAGATCTTTTCTCATCGTTTGTAAGATTTATTTCATCTATTGAAATAAACTCTTTTTCGACTTCTATTAGATTAAAACTCTGATAACCTTTTCCTTTCAGTTTTTTTGAAGTTGATGTTCCACATGTGACAAATATCGTATTGTTTAACCTCCAGATCCACTGGTTATGTTTATGTCCCGAAAGAACAATATCGACTTGAAGATCATCGATAAGTTTCAAGAAATCCCCACTATCAACAGGGATATGTCTCTCCCTTCCGGTCTTTGGTATCGGTATCAGGTGATGATGTAAAGCGATTATTTTACAATTTTTCTCTTTTTTTAGTTTCTCTTCAATGTAAGAATAGTTTGCTCTACCGATATGCCCTTCATCGATATCTGGTTCAGATGAATCGATTCCAAGTATTATCAAATTTCTACTCTCCACAACAGGGTATCTTGTCTTAAAAATTTCCTCAAAAATTTCATAACCACCATTTCTTGCATCATGGTTTCCCATAACAGTCAAAACATTTTCACAGCTTATTTTATCTATATACTTTTTTGCATCGAGAAACTCTTCATAGTAACCATTGTCTGTTAGATCTCCAGTGATAACAACAAAATCGGGTCTAATCTTGTCCAGATAGTAGAGAACTTTTTCGCCATATTTTACCAAATAGTTCGATGAAAAATGGAAATCCGATATATGACACAATTTCATTTTTTCTCCTTTTTATCTAATTTATCTTAATGTAATTTGAAAATGTTAAGAAAATGTTAATTTGATGTTAAAATTTTGTAATCTTTTGATTTGTTGAAAAAAAAATTTCACAGATTATAATTAAGAAAATGAAAATAAAAAATTTACTTTATGAAAAATTTATCCCTGAAAAAGGTTATGATGTTGTCATCCAGATATCACATGGACTCGTTGAGCACAAAAGAAGATATTATGAATTTATCGACTATCTTATAAAAAACAATTTTGCAGTTTACATCAACGATCATTATGGTTTTGGAGAAAACAGTATAAACGGTGTAACTGGATGCTATGACAATCTCAAAGTATGGGAAAAACTCGTTGATGATATTTTTCTTTTGAACGGTATAATACGAAAAGAGAATCGATCAAAAAAGGTTGTACTTTTAGGTCATAGTATGGGATCTATGCTTGCAAGGAGATATGTTCAAAAGTATAAAGGTATTGATGGGCTCATTCTATCGGGTGCTAACGGTAAACCTTTTATCAATGAGATCGTTGCACTCGTAATATCGCTTTTTGAAACATCTTTTTTTGGTAAAAAACATTTAAGTAAAACTTTGTTTTATCTGCAATTTGGTTCTTACAACCTTCGTTTTAATGATGAGGAAAAAATGTTTTCATGGTTAAGTTCAGATAAAGAAAAAGTATTAGATTATAAAAATGATCCATACTGTGGAGTCCCGGTTTCATCAGCATTTTTTCTTGACATGATTCTGGGGTACTTCAGATTGAGTAAATTCGAAAATATTAAGAAAACGGATAAAAACCTTCCAGTACTTTTTATCTCGGGGAAAGATGATCCTGTTGGAAATTTTGGAAAAGGGGTTCTTGAAAGTTTTAATCTTTACAAGAAATCTGGACTGAAAAATGTTTCAATAAAATTTTACGAAAACAGAAGACATGAACTTTTAAATGAAACCAACAGATACGAAGTTTATGATGATATAATTTTCTGGATCAAAAAAAATATTCTGGAGGAGATATGAGAAAAATTTCTTTTGTTTTGATCATTATTTTTATCTTTTTTCTCCTGTTTGCTTTTGATAGAACACAAAATATTGCTACTTTTTCTATCGTTGCATACGATAGTTTGATGGAAGAATGGGGTGTTGCTGTTCAGTCAAAATTTTTCGCTGTTGGAGCAGTTGTCCCTCAGGCAAAAGCATATTACGGTGCTATTGCAACACAGGCATGGGGAAATACGACTTTCAAAGAAAAAGCGATAAAACTCTTTTCTGAAGGTTATAGTGCAAAAGAGGTGATAGAACTTTTGATCAAAGATGATCCTGATTCTGCATATAGACAGATAGGAGTTGTCGATAAATACGGAAACGCTTACGCTTATACAGGAAAAAACTGTTCATATTATGCCGGTCATATAGTTGGAAAAAATTTTACAGTTCAGGGGAATATCCTCGCATCAGAAGATGTTTTAAAAAGTATGGCTTTTGCTTTTGAAAACAGTTCTGGCACACTTGCCATTAAACTGATTGAGGCATTGAAGGCGGGTCAAAAAGCGGGTGGTGATAGCAGAGGCATGCAGAGTGCCGCACTTCTCGTTGTTTCAAAAAATGGAGGGTACTCTGGATTCGATGATCGAATGATAGATATAAGAGTTGATGACAGTGAAAAACCAATTGAAGAACTTGAAAGATTATACTACTTAAATGAGGAAACATTTCTTGTGAGTTCATACATAAGAATAACGATAGATGCTTTGAAAGAGAAAAAAGAACAAAAAGCAGAGGAGAGTTTTAAAAGGGTATCCAAAATTTTGGAAAAATATCCTCAAAGTGCTGATATGTTCAACTCTGTTGCATGGGAAATGGCTATAAATAATTTTAAACTTGAAAAGGCGCTTGAATACGCAAAAAAAGCGATAGGTTTGAAAAATGATGATGCAAATATATGGGACACTCTTGGAGAGATATATTTCAGGATGAAAAATATCAAAAAAGCGATCGAGGCAGAAAAAAAGGCTGTTGAACTCTCACCCGATGAAGAACTCTTCAAACAAAAGTTAGCAGAATGGCAAAATTTGTTGAAAAAAAAGTGAAACCAGGTATAATCGAGTTCATGGGAGAAGAAAAAAATTATAAAAAGTTTGAGGAACTTTTAAACAGATATCCTGTAAAAAATAAAGATGAAAATTATAATTATGATAGAAAAACAAAAACTGTTGATCTACATAAATATACAAAAAATGAAGCTCTGGAAAAGGTTTTAATAATATTGAAATCAGCAAAAAAAGAAAATTTAAAAAAACTAAAACTGATATGTGGTAAAGGAAAACATTCTCTTGAAGAACCTGTTCTTTTTGAAAGTGTAAAAAGTTTTTTGAAGGAAAACCAGAACTATTTTAAAAATTATAAAATCGATGAAAATAACAATATCATCATTTACTTTTAAATTGTAAGGAGGGAAAAATGTTCAAAGAGTTCAAAGAGTTTGCTTTAAAAGGAAACATGCTCGATCTTGCAGTTGGTATTATTCTTGGATCCGCTTTTGGAAAAATAATTACATCCCTTGTAAACGATATTCTGATGCCACCTCTTGGGCTTTTACTTGGAAAAGTTGATTTTTCAAATCTTTTTATAGACCTTTCCGGAAAAGGATATAAATCTTTACAGGAGGCAAAAGCAGCTGGTGCAGCAACCTTAAATTATGGAGTTTTCATAAACGTTTTGATAGATTTTGTTATAGTTTCTCTTGTAATGTTCCTTTTGATAAAACAGATAAACAAACTCAACAGAAAAAAAGAGGAACCAAAACCTGTATCAACAAAGGAATGTCCGTATTGCTTCTCTCAGATCAACATCAAAGCAACAAGATGTCCAAACTGCACATCTGAATTAAAATAAAATTAGGAGAAAAAATGAAAAAATTTTTTATAATTTTGATCTTAGCCTTTTCGTTAATGTTGTTTTCTCAGGGATGGCAAAAATCTTTTGATGGTTCTTTAATATTAAGTTTTAATAATTACTCCGATAATTGGGACGGAAAAGAATCATCAAATCTTAACTGGACTGCAAATGGAAATGGTTTATTCTCAAAAGATATCTACACTTTTTTAAACAGCACCAACAAAGTAAAACTTTCGTTTGGACAGAGTTCAACAAAAATTGATACTGTATGGAGTGATTTCTTCAAGTCATCCGATATAATAGATATTGAATCTGTAGAAAGATTCTTGTTGAACTTTCTTGTTGATCCATTCGTTTCTGTGAGGATGGAATCCCAATTTATTGATGAATCAGATACTTTAAAAACATGTTTTATAAATCCCTTAAAATTCACAGAAGGACTTGGTGTTGCAAGAGTATTATACAAAAAGGAAAAATTGGAAATCTCATCAAGATTTGGTGGTGCTTTTAAACAGAGTATCAACCGAAATGCTATAAAAGATAGTATAACTCTTTCAAGAGGTATTGACACAAGAGTCGATGGTGGTTTTGAGTTCGTGACAGAAGGATTTGTTCCTTTAAAGGAGTATGCAAATTACACTTTCAAATTAAACCTTTATAAAGCACTATTTAATTCAAAAGCGGATGAACTTGTTGGAACACCTCAGCAGGATTACTGGAAAATGGTAGATGTTTCATTTGATAATATCGTGAATGTTAAAATATATCAATACATTTCAGTAAACTTTAACTTTTTGGTGCTTTACGACAAAGAAATCGACAGCAAAGTAAGAATGAAGGAGATTTTAGGAATAGGCCTGACTTATAAATTTTTATGATGAAAAACAAATTTATTTATGATAATCTTTACTGATAATAACGGTTATATACTGAAAGACGAAAATAACTATTCAGGTAGAAAAAGATCTGTATTAACAGATAATGTTCCAGAAGGTGCTTTTTTTGCGATGGGATCAGATTCTCTGCCGATGCAACTTTTTGTAAAGGTTGTTGTAACAATAATTGCTGGATTTTTCATCTTTAATCTGATGAAAATAAGATTGTTGTATACAAAACACGCACTCACAGTAATTTTTATAATTTTTGTGATCTATATGATAATCGATCAAATCGTCTGGGAAACGAAGGGTATAAGAGTTGTTTTTTTAACAGATAAAGGTATCTTCTTAAAAAGAGGTAAAAATTTAAAAGAAGAGTTTATCCCTTATAGTGAAATAACAGGTATAGACAGATTTGAAAAAATCAATAGAAAGATAGTAAACATTCTACTTGGGGGAAAAGCAAACAGGTACCTGTTTTCACAGATCACAATTTTTTCAGGTAAACGATTAAGAATCACAAACGACAACTTTAACGACTCTGTCTTCGACACCTTCCTCCTCCTCCTCGACAGAAAATTCAATAATGGGGACGGTGCTTGACTTTTTGACATTTTTGTCAAATTGTAGATCTTATAAAAACTTAAGTTCATAAAAATTGAGGTTAAATGATCAAAAAATGTCAAATTTCTTTTTAAAAAAAGTTTTTATTATAATATTGTTTTTTTCGATTCTAATTCAGGTATTTCTTATAAACACATCCAATAACAATAAAAAGATAAATCTTGTGTTTAGAATGGATGACTATTCCGATAACTCCAATATAAGAGTTGAAGAAAAAGTATTTGAAACTTTTTCAAAACTTTCCATTCCTCTTATAGTCGGAGTAGTTCCTTTCACAATGGACGAAAATAATAGAATTGAACCAATCAATCAGAAAAAAATAAGTTTGATTTCAGAATACAAAAATGTAGATTTTTTCACTTTTGCTTTACATGGACATACACATAAAAATAATTCTTTTGATAGAAGATTTAAATATGAATTTAACTATTTGCCTCTTGATACACAAATTAAAATGTTAAATGAAGGGAAAATTTTTTTAGAATCTATAACTGAAAGGAAAATTCAAATTTTTATTCCCCCATGGAATGGATATGATTCAAATACGATCATTGCTATGGAGAAGACAGGTTTTAAAACTATATCTGCGGGAATCAGAGGTTTTTCTATCAATTCAGATATTAAATATCTTCCTCTTACTACAACGATAAAAGAAGTGAAGGAAATTTTTCAAAAAAATTTTAATGTGAGATTAAAAAATGTAATGATTGTAGTTAATATTCATTCTTATGAGTTTGAAAAATTAGAAGATATCAAAAATATGGAACAATTATTGAATGATTTAAGTTGTAACAAAAAAATTGAATTTTTGAGTTATGGAAGCAATATTCTTTTAGATTCAAAATCATTAAATCTAAACAAAAAATTTCAATATTTATTAAGTTTGATTCCTGAATTCTGGGCATCTTTCTCAGGGTATCATTCCTTCTATTTAATTACAGAAAACAATATAAACTTTTATGAAAAATTTAGATTTGTTTTGACTATTGTAAATTATGTTTTTTTTGTTTTTCTTGTTTCTTCTCTGATCCCTTTACATTTTTCAGATAAATTTTTAAATTTTAGATATTTAAAAATTTTATTATTTTTTGTCTTTTTTACCTTTTTTATTTTCGCAGTTGTAATCTTTTCAAATTTAAGAATAAATTCCAGAGGAATTACAATTTTAACATCTCTTTCAGGTAGTTTATTTTCTATAATTTTTATTATGAAAACAAAAAGATAATGTGAAAACTTTAAAAGTATAAGAAAATTTTCCAGATCAAGAAATATCCAAAATTTTCAATTCCATTCTACTTTCCTGTCTGGAAAGTTCAAACAATGTAAGATTTTCAAACTCATTCCAACATTTTTCATTCCCAATAACCCTAACAGGAGTGTTTATATCAGCACCAAAATTTTTATCAGAGATCATTTTTTTTGCCCAGGCAACTATCTGTTCTTTCTGTTTTTCACAATCTATACTCAAAAGTTCTATTTCCCAATAACAATCCTGCTTTACTTTAAATCTTAATCTGATATAACCTTTTTCGAATATTTCTTTCAAAAGTTCTTTTCTTGCCTGAAATTCGCTTTTTAAAGGTTCATTATATTTTTGAAAAATATTTTTTACATACTCAAAAGTAAACCCAAAAATTTCAGGATGGTCACAGATCACATCTATATGATTTCTCTGTACAGGAACAAGAAAATTTTCTGGAGTAATAAAAAATGCTTCATATTTTAATGGTGACATTCATATTCTCCTTATTTACATAAAATTTTGGGTATTGATTTAATAAAAATGGATATAAAAAATAAAAAAGCCGGCAGCGACCTACTCTCCCACGCAGTTGCCCGCGCAGTACCATCAGCGATGAAGGGCTTAACTTCCGTGTTCGGAATGGGAACGGGTGTGACCCCTTCTCTATAGCCACCGGCAAATTTATATAACATTTAAAGACATTTGAATTTGTAGAAAGACAACTTAAGGATTAAGACTCTCGGCCTATTAGTACTGCTCAGCTGAATGCGTTACCGCACTTACACTTGCAGCCTATCAACCTGGTAGTCTCCCAGGAGCCTTCGCCAGGAAAACCTGGAGTGAAATCTTATCTTGGGGTAGGTTTCCCGCTTAGATGCTTTCAGCGGTTATCCTGAACAAACACTGCTACCCAGCGCTGCCACTGGCGTGACAACTGGTACACAGGAGGTTTGCCCATCCCGGTCCTTTCGTACTAGGGACAGCACACCCTCAGATTTCATACGCCCACAATGGATACAGACCGAACTGTCTCACGACGTTCTGAACCCAGCTCGCGTGCCACTTTAATGGGCGAACAGACCAACCCTTGGGACCTTCTCCAGCCCCAGGATGTGACGAGCCGACATCGAGGTGCCAAACCTCCCCGTCGATGTGGACTCTTGGGGGAGATCAGCCTGTTATCCCCGGAGTACCTTTTATCCGTTGAGCGATGGCCCTTCCACACGGAACCACCGGATCACTAAGACCAACTTTCGTTCCTGCTCGA
Organism: Caldifarciminota bacterium; assembly: GCA_039804105.1. GTDB lineage: Bacteria > Hydrothermota > 32-111 > 32-111 > 32-111 > 32-111. The sequence continues at coordinate 1,240,254 of JBDRZU010000001.1, read as the reverse complement.
TCCGTCGATCTCACAGTTAAGCTCCCTTATACCTTTGCGCTCTACATGCGATTACCAACCGCATTGAGGGAACCTTCGTGCTCCTCCGTTACCTTTTAGGAGGAGACCGCCCCAGTCAAACTGCCCGCCTGACATTGTCCTTGCCCTGGCTTACAGGAGCAAGTTAGAATTTCAATAAGATAAGGGTGGTATTTCACCGTTGGCTCCACCGAAGCTGACGCCCCGGCTTCACAGCCTCCCACCTATCCTACACATACCTCACCAAAACCCAATATCAAGGTGCAGTAAAGGTTCACGGGGTCTTTTTGTCCGATTGCGGGTAGGCGGCATCTTCACCGCCACTACAATGTTCGTCGAGCCTCTCGTCGAGACACTGCTCATATCGTTACACCATTCGTGCAGGTCGGAACTTACCCGACAAGGAATTTCGCTACCTTAGGACCGTTCGTTTATGTTAACTTCATATCGCTATGAAGACCGGACTATATCATCAGTTTTTTCAACTGTTTGGCGTGTAGTCTCTGAGGATTCTTTCTGTTGAATGATATCAGTTTCAGAGTATTTTCTTTTTCCACCATCATTCATCTGTCTCCTTATTTCCAAGATTTTTTTTATTTCTTCATCTGTCAGATGCTCTCCTTTTTTTATTATTTCAAAAATCTGACAGAATTTAGAAAAATCTCTTTTCTTTTTTTGCGAGAGAAAATGGAACTTTTTAAAAAATGGTATCACATTTTGTTCTATCGCATTCAGGTTTGTCACTTCGTAATACCAGATTCCATCTTTTCTCTGCCTCAGGGTTCCACATCCAAGATACCTTTTGAAGAGGGCTAAAATTACTTTTTCTTTTTGTGAGACATTAAAACTCAGAGAAACTTTAAAACCCTGTTTAAAATCGTCTCTTTTTCTAAAACTCACATCAAAACTACCCTCTCCATCAGCAAAACCTGCAAGATAGAACCCAATATCTCTTGGAACATTTTTCAAGGAGACCTCCAGAAAGTCTTTCCTGCTGATTGTCCGCACCCGAACTATTGTCACTGCCCTCTAAAAAGGACGAGTAAGTCGGGATACACCGGATTTTCCAGCATATAGCCAAATTTTACAACTACAGTGGTCCATTCTATAGTTACGGCCGCCGTTTACCGGGGCTTCGGTTCAAAGCTTTGGCCAATTGCTTGACCTGACCTCTTCCCTTAACCTTCCGGCACCGGGCAGGTGTCAGACCCTATACGTCGTCTTCACGACTTTGCAGAGTCCTGTGTTTTTGATAAACAGTCGCATGAGCCATTTCTCTGCGACCCAACTTAGCTTACGGAGTAAATCCTTCACCAAGTCAGGTCCCCCATTTCCCGAAGTTACGGGGGTAAATTGCCGAGTTCCTTGACGAGAGATAACTCGAGCACCTTAGGATTCTCTCCTCATCCACCTGTGTCGGTTTACGGTACGGTCACCATCGTTTCTCCCTACGTGGCTTTTCTTGTCAGCATGGGATTAACCACTTCGCTCTAATGAGCTCGCCATCACATCTCGGAGTTAACGAAAGAGTGGATTTGCCTGCTCTTTCCTCCTACCTGCTTGGCCCAGTATATCCACTAACTGGTAGGTCTACCCTTCTGCACCCCCACTTCAGTCAAACGAAACAATGGTGGTACAGGAATATTAACCTGTTGTCCATCGATTACGCCTTTCGGCCTCACCTTAGGCACCGACTAACCCTGGGAGGATTAACCTTCCCCAGGAAACCTTGGATTTTCGGTGAGCGGGTTTCTCGCCCGCTTTATCACTACTCATACCGGCATTTTCACTTCTGTTAACTCCACGGCCCCTTGCGATACCGCTTCAACGTCAACAGAACGCTCCCCTACAAACAAGTAAAACTTGTTCCGCAGTTTCGGTAATAGGCTTAAGCCCCGTTAAATTTTAGGCGCAAAACCACTCGACCAGTGAGCTATTACGCACTCTTTAAATGTATGGCTGCTTCTAAGCCAACATCCTGGCTGTCTGGGTAATTTCACATCCTTTACCACTTAGCCTATATTTTGGGACCTTAACTGACGGTCTGGGTTGTTTCCCTCTCGGCAATGAAGCTTAGCCCCCACTGCCTGACTCCCGGATTTTGAGTATTAGGATTCGTAGTTTGATAAGGGTCGGTATGCTTGTGACACCCTAACCTTTTCAGAGCTCTACCCCCAATACTGACCATCCGAGGCTAGCCCTAAAGCTATTTCGGGGAGAACCAGCTATCACTGAACTTGTTAAGCCTTTCACTCCCATCCACAGCTCATCCAAAACCTTTTAAAGGGTTACTAGTTCGAGCCTCCATCGGGTGTTACCCCGACTTCACTCTGGCCATGGATAGCTCGTTCAGCTTCGGGTCTACTCCATGCTACTAAACGCCCTATTCGGACTCGCTTTCGCTACGGTTCCGTGATTACTTTCACTTAACCTCGCAACATAGAGTAACTCGCCGGTCCATTATGCAAAAGGTACGCTGTCAGGCATATTTCGGTTGCCCGAAATGTAGCCCTCCAACTGATTGTAAGTATGTGGTTTCAGATTCTATTTCACTCCCCGCCAGGGGTTCTTTTCACCTTTCCCTCACGGTACTAGTTCACTATCGGTCACAGATGAGTATTTAGCCTTAGGAGGTGGTCCTCCCAGATTCCCACAAGATTTCACGTGTCCCGTGGTACTTGGGATACCTGAAAAAGGTTGTTTGATTTTTGCATACCGGGCTTTCACCTTCTATGGCCTGCCATTCCAGACAAGTTCTGCTAATCAAACAATTTGTAACCTTTTGACCTCACTGCACTCGGTCTATCAGGTCCCACAACACCGGATGTACAACGGTTGCAGCCTTACATACATCTCGGTTTGGGCTCTTCCCCTTTCGCTCACCACTACTTAGGGAATCACTTTTGTTTTCTTTTCCTTCAGGTACTGAGATGTTTCACTTCCCTGAGTTGGCGACCATGAACTATGTATTCATTCATGGACTATACGGGTTTACCGTATAAGGTTTCCCCATTCGGAGATCCTCGGATCTAAGCCCGCTTGGCGGCTCCCCGAGGCTTATCGCAGCCTGCTACGTCCTTCATCGCCTATCTGTGCCAAGGCATTCCCCACATACTCTTAGTATCTTAATCCATAAGATGCCTTTCCACAAAATTCAAAATGTCAAAGATCAATCAAATTTTAAAAGGATAAAAATTATATCAAACTTTTTAAATTTGTCAAGAGCAATTTTTATTTTTTTGAAATTTCCTGAAGGGCGTTGTTCCTTCAGTGTTTTTCATTATAATCAAAAAATTTTTTCTGTCAAGAGCAAATAAAATTTTTTTTATTCTTAAAATGTCAAAAAGTCAAGCACCGTCCCCGATCTTTATTTTATCAGGTAGATATGCTGTATCTTGCGTGTTGTTTTTTCTTTTATAAAATATATTCCGCAGGGCAAATTCAGTTTTCTTGTGATTCTGAATGTTCCATCAACAGAGCCGGAGTAGATGTTTTCCATCTTTCTTCCTTCAATGTTATACAACGAAATTTCAACATCATCTTTTTTACCTTCAACGATAAGTTCAATCAAATCTTTTTTCTGCAAAACTTTGAATGTGAAAATATTTTTGTTTTCAATTTTTCTATCATAATCGATTCCTGACAAGAAGAATTCATGGTAAACAATTGATGTATCGGAAAGAAGAGAATCATCAACTGAAATCAAAACTATTTTGTAGTTATCCTCTGGTAAAGATTGAACAAGATTTAAAGAAAAGATCGTATCCGTCTTTTCAAATGTCTTTTTGTAAACAGAATCGTTCGTTGATGAAACAAAGTAGATATAACTGTTCGATAGATTGTCATCAGGATCAAGTGTTTTCCATTTTAATGTGATTATACTATCATCAGTTAAACTTTTTTCATAAGAATAAATATAAGGAGGACCATTTTTACCAGCATTGTCTACAAGAATGTAAAGATGATTTTTATCTCCAATAAAACTTGTATCAGTGTATCCTCCAACACCACATAGATAAACAGCATCGTTAAAAGTTGCTGGGTTAAACAAATAGGAGTTTGTGGTTAAATCTTTAACATCATACCATACTCCTGTTGAAAGGTTTAAAAAATGTAAAGAATATTTTGGAAAAGTTATATTCCCAACCCATGAAAAGATAGTTTGAGATGAAATTTTTTGTAAATTCAAAGGTGTTAGAAACTGTAAATATTTTGTATTTCTGTTTTTCCACCACCATTTTGCTAAATTTCCAAGGGAAATAATGCTATCCGGAGATTTTGTTAGATAAACAACCATCGAAACACTCATGCTATCGTTCGCATTCAGATCGAAAGGACCTGAAGAAAAAATTAACGATTTATTTCCAGCACTCGTGGAGTCCAGATTTTTGCCAGGGTAACCTGAAAGAGATTGTGTCCAGAGAGGAAATGGCTCATAGGAATTCTCAGGATTCAATGAGTCAAATTCCCAGAATTTATAACCTGCTGATAAGAGATATCTCTTTTCGATATCTGCTGGATAGGTTGTATAATTAACATTTCTGAACTGTGTTAAACAGATTGGTTGAAAGGGTAAAATGATTTTACTTCCATCGTGATAAACATCAACTGTTTCTGTTGCTATAGGACCCTGCAAAAGTTTAAAGGAAATGATACCTGGAGTATCATGCCATCCCGATTCACCTTCAAGTTGAAACTGATAAACTATATCCTCATCTTCAACAAATCCTAAAAGTTCGTTGTAATAATCACTTCCTATATCAGGATCAGCCCAAAAACTGAAATAAGATTTTTCAAAATTACCGGTATTTTTATTTTTTATTTTAAAGTTCATAAAAATCATATTTTCAACTTTTGGTGCTCTGAAATTATACAATTGTTGCTCAACAACTATTCTTACAGGTGATGAATAAGAAATCCATCTATAAGAACTATCCAGATCATTATAAACACAATAAACATCAACAAGAGAAAGTGTTGAATCAACAGGATAATGTATATCATAACTTTTATATATTCTGAAAAATGGATCGTCATAAGGTGCCGGGTTATCAGATCCATCACCTGGAACAAAATCTGATATACCGGGATGAGATAAATCATCTCCAGTTGAATAGAGAGTATCATTCAAACATATTGTTCCAAAAGCAAACCCAGAACCGAACATATAAGTTTCAGAAGTATAATTGACTGGCCAGTAAAAAGTTCTGTTAATAGGATAAATGTTAAGGAAATTGTTTCCACGATTGGAAATATAATAACCTGTATTGTTTTCTTTGATCTCAATACAATCAAACACTGGAAAAAGATACATAAAGTAACCCAGTATTGAAGCAAACAACAAAACTTTTTTCATACCCTCTCCTTTTTTTATTTAAAACTTTTTCATTTTATTTTCACAATCTTTTTAGTTATCACATCTTCTCCCTTTCTCATTCTCACAAAATATACTCCACATCCATATCTATTCATATCTATTATGCCTTTTCTGCCTTTACCCTCATCTCTTCTTGCTATCACCCTACCCATCACATCATACACCTCTATCTCAAAAATTTTTCCCTCTTCAACACTATAATACAAAACACCTCCTTTGTATGTCAAATTCAACCCATCTCTATTTATCTCTTCTTCATCTATTCCACTAAAATATAATTCCCCTCTTATCACTCCAGATGTCACCACTCTCTCTTTTAACCATTCATCTCTTATCTCTCCATTATCAATATACACACTATCACCTATACTCACTGTTGGTCTATTACCTCCAGCACTCAATTGCACCACCAGTTTATCTCTTCCATTATATCTTATCCACTTCGTATTATATATTTCCCCAAATTTATCTTTCCAGCTATGTCCACTGCTCAACCTCAACACTTCATCTATATTATCCTTCGTTATCTCTGGCATCGTCGTCTTCTCATTAAAATATATACTTACCACATTCCTGTCATATATACTCACATAACTCGCAACTATCGAATCTATCTCCACTTTGTATCTGTATGCCCCTTTTAACATTAACTTATACCTATTACTATCCCCATATATCCATGCACTATCAAGATATCTCCCAGCACTATCCCCCTTAAACCAGATCTCTTTCCCCGCGCTCTCTCCTACCCATATCAGTTCAGGAAAACTCCCTTTCACACCATAACACTCACTCTCAAACACGATTGAATCCAGTTTTATCGTATCATACCCAACATTGCAAAACTTTATCTCCTTATACAATGTATCTCCATTTACACTGCTACCCAATATCAGTGTGTCTACATCCCTAAGTAACGCATTGTTGTCAACATCTACCTGCAATCTCCTGTATTCAAATACATATGTCCTTTGATATTCATCCGGTGTATATTCTGTCGGATAGGGCGGTGGACACCAGTAATCATGCCCCAAAAATATAACCTCCTTTATCCCATTACCATTAAAATCATAAGCCCTCACAGTGCTGCTCAATGTCTGGTATGTGCTATCTGTCCATTCATATATCTTCCCATATATATCACCACCATAATTCTTCCATACTTCAACATGTCTTCCCCCATTTATCAAAATATCCTCCAGCCCATCTCCATCAACATCTCCACAATCACATCCAACACCTGCACTTAATAAATCCGCATTAGCCCATATCGTTATATTTGGATTCGGCGGTGAACTACATTCTGTTGTCCATTTTATCTCCAATTTATCCGTCTCTGGATTGTATTCAATAAGATAATACCTGTAGTATTGATACAATGTTAATCCATCCATATACCAAGAATTTGCTAACAAGATTTCATTATATCCATTCCTGTTTATATCGTTTGTAAAAATCATTTTTTTTAACAGCGGATCATTATCATTCCAAACACTAAACCTTATACTATCTTTAAAATTAAATGAATCACATGTCTTATCGGTTGCTTCATACCATAAGATTTTACTACTAGCATAAAAGTTGGTTGCAATTATTATATCAATAAGTCCATTATTATTTATATTTCCTACACTGATAGGATTTTTTAACTGCACTGTATCAGCAAATGTGTGTGTCAACTCAAGTGTGTTTTCACCAATATACTCTAAATACCCCCATCCATAACTCCGTGTCCTTGTGGTTATACCCGGTAAACCAACCCACACCAATCTGTCTATTGAATCCCCTTTCAACTCGTTCGTTATATACAATGGACCAAATGAATAAGTCGTATCCGCCAACCATAAGACCTGTTTCGTTGTATCCGGAAACTCTTCCCTGCTCTTCTGTTCCATTATATATATTGAAATACTTGTCATCTCTATCAGTTCATATAAACCATCATTATCAAGATCCCCTATACCAATGGGTAGAACTCCATGACGAACAATCCTGTAGACCTCTTCAAAATGGTATCCCCCTTCTCTCCTGTATTCAAAAAAAGGATGATAGGGGTAAAATTCATCTCCCAATTTATAATGTATCGTATGTAATATTAACTCCTCTATTCCATTATTGTTAAAATCAAATTTACCTATCGAAAACCAACCTTGTTGTTGCATTATTGCGCCATGTGGAAATGTTGTCAACATCTCAAAATCACCATACACAACAATCATCATCAATAACATTATCACCAGAACAATTACACTCTTCATATCTCCCACCTTATAAAAGACAGGGGTATAATACCCCTATCTCACTCTCACTATCTTCTTTGTATATTCTATACCTCCAACATCTATAACAACAAAATATATCCCTTTCTTTATCTTTATATCCATTCCATATTCTCCCTTAACTTGATACCCCATCTCCTTCTTTTCCACTATTCGCCCTGTTATATCCATAACTCTTATCTTCACATCTCCCGCTCCATTCATCATATATTCTATTCGACCATTACCCTCATTATACCTGATATTGTTTATCATACTTTCATATTTCTCTTCCACTGTCTCTTTCCCTTCCGCTTTTATCCCTCCTTTCACCATCGATATAACTCCCACTTCCTCTTCATATTCATATACCTCTATCTTTGCTACCCTGTTTTTATCCCCCTTCTTCCTGTCTATACTGATCTCTATTTTTCTGTCACCTTCATATTTCTCTTTTGGAACAACTATCTCCAATACCTTCTCTCCAGGACCACCATAAATTACTCCATACACCTCTCCATCTATCTGAACAACTTCTGGTATATGTGGATTTTTATCTTCTATCTTTACCTTCACCAGATAGTTCATCTCTCTATTCATTCCACCCACTTCATACACCATCCTCTCTATCTTAAAATTACCCTTAACATACTCCCTCAATGGACTTATTATCACACCATCTATCGTATCTGTCGGTTCTCCACTCGAATATGGCAACACATTTTGACTGTAACTCCTCACCTTCGATTTAAATCTGTATTCCCCATTACTACCCTCAAACCAGCAATAATAAAACTTTGTCTCTATTAACCCTTTCTTATACACAGCATCCATACTATATATCGAATCATCTCCATCATATATCACATAACTCTCAGGTGTCAACGTATCTGAATATCCCGCCCTGTATCCTATTATCTTATCATAATCCTTTATATATGATGACTGCACCACATTCCTGCTTACTGGATATCTGTTTACCCCTCTTCCAAAACTAACTCTACCATACTTCGAATTCCAGATCTCCGTCGTCCCATCTCCATTATCAACCTCCCATATAAATATCGTGACCCTGTTATCATAATCTCCTGATGGATTCTGTGCCTTCTGATTTACTGGACTGATAAAATCAAAATAACTCCAGTTTGAAATTGAACCATTCCACCTACTCCCAACAAGATGCCAGCCTGTATCTATGCATGCAGCCATATATGACTCCGACAATGTTGCAACATCATAATAAGGAACCACAACAGGTGAAAACATTGGAACCACTCTATCTGTTGTGCCTGTATATGTAAATACTGTATCAAATTCAATGTTACCTATGTCCTCATCTTTCCATACGCCCACTATCAAGTCCCCTCTATTTAACCCTTCATATCTGTATCCTATATATCCACCTATCTTCCTGTCACTCTCCCAACTACTAAATAACACCGGCTCTGAACTCCATAACATTGGATATTGACTGTATCCTCCCCATGGTGAACTCTTCACAGCATACTCTATGTTCGTCCCATTATTCCACATCGCTATTAAACCCTCTGTCGTCTTCACAAGGGAAGGATTTTTCCCCTTTCCTATCTTCTCAAGATTCCAGATCCCTCCAAAATTATCACTGTATCCATACACAATACTATCTCCATCCGTATACACTATATGCATTCTATCACTGTTCAATTCCCTTACAACCTTCCTCTGGTTGTTTAATCCCAATCCATATCCACTCTTACTCCATATATAGGGCATTATCTCTCTGATTTCTTTTACAAAACCTGTTTTATCAATTTCCACAAATAGACGTAAATTTGATTTTAAATTAAACAAATAAGATACATCCCCATTATTATCCGTTAAAGTATTAAAATAAATTTTTCCCTTTTCATCATAACATTTTACATTTGCCCCTATTGATGGCTTTGTATTGGTTTTTAAGGTTTCTGGAGGATAGGTTATATATTCTAAAACTTTTATTGCATAGTCCACTTCTTTCAAAACAGGAATTTCTCTCATAGTTTCTATTGATGCAAAACGTTTGTAGTTTGTATAAACTTTATTCTGTTCAATCTGACCTATCGTAATAAGATTTTTGGCTACAATATAAAGAGGAAAAGTATCACTTTTTATCATTTCAAAATAAATTTTTCCATTTTCATCAGGATATTTCGATTCGGTAATTTTATTCCCCTTAAAATCAGTTAGATAGACCTCAGCATTCCTAAAAGGTAAAGAGGTGTTTTCTTTTGTTAATAAAATCTCTATTGTATCTAAAATTTCATAATTAACACAACTGGAATATTGCATATCAAATAAAAATCCATTGGGACAAAATTGAAAAATTTTAAATCCATTGGTTGTAAAACCTGTATAGATAGTTTTGTTTTTCACAACTACACCAAGAGCTCCCATTCCAAACTTCAATGGATAATAATAATACCCTACCATTGTCGGGGCGGCTGGGTTTGTAATATCAAGAATTTCAATACCATAATTCACATGACCAATATAAACATAATTATTTTCAATAAAAATCCTACCTTCTGACTGACCATGAGAAAATGAAAATCTGTTTAAAATTATAGGATTAACAAGATTTGATATATCTATTGTAACAAATTGCCCTTCTACTAAAACAAAAGCATAGTTACCTGTTACATTTACCTCCCATGGGGCTTTTCCTACAATTAATTTAGAAATGAGTTTTGGTTTTTGTCTGTCTGCTATATTAAAAATCCTTAATAAAGAATCTACATCAGAAACCATAAATGCTAATGTATCTTTTATGTGTATACCTTTTAAATTGGTAATATTTATACAGGAGATTAAACTAAAAAATCCATTATCAGCATAATAAATTCTAAAACCATCATCCCCTGCTACATATAGATATGGAGAATCATAAAACAAATCTCTTACAGCAGAATAACTCTCTCCTAATCTAAGATTAAATTCATTGTTCAAAAATTGTAAGTAAAAAAGCCCTCTTTTTGTATCCCCGGCAGAACCTACAAAAACATTATACTCTCCATAAGTCCCTTTATAACCACATACCGCATAGGAATATATTGAGTCAATAAATTTGTTTAAAATTAAAGGATTTTCTTTGTTTAAAACATCAATTGCATAAACTTCAGTTTGATCTGTAACAAAACATATATTATCCAACAAAAATACATCTTCCGCAAAAGACATTGGAACAGTTGAAATGGTAAAAATATTAAGTGAATCAGCAGATGCTTTTTCTTCTGCAATAATGTTATTTAACGAATGGAGCATAAAAAGAAAAATCAATAAAATGGAAAACTTTTTACAACTGAGAAAGATCTCTTCTCTTCTCTTCTCTTCTCTTCTTCATATTTACCTCCTTTTATATTTGAATTTTAGAAAATTTTTTATTTTTTGTCAAGAAAAATTTTTATTGAAAATAAATCGGTTTTTGTTAAAATACAATTTATATGATCGATATTCATAACCATTTACTTTATGGAATAGATGATGGACCAAAAGATCTTGAAACATCTCTGGAAATGTTGAAAATTGCCCAAAATGATGGGATAAAAGAGATTGTTTTAACTCCACACATCGCAGAAGAATTCAGATACGAACCAGATCAGGCAAAACAAAATTTCCAGACCTTAAAAGAAAAAGCAGAAAAAGAAAATATCAATATAAAACTACATCTTGGGTTTGAGGTTAGAATCGATAAGGACCTGATCAAAAAGTATGAAGAAAATATAAATATTTTAACCATAAACGAAATGGGAAAATATATACTTCTTGAATTTCCTTTTCTCGATATACCTTTATATTATAAAGAAATAATAAAATATTTTACCTCTATGGATATAACCCCAATAATCGTGCATCCTTTCAGGAACAGAAAAATTTTTTCAAACATCTCTTTTCTTGAAGAACTTTTAGATCTTGGAGTTCTGTTCCAGTTTAACACGGATGATGCTTTAAATAAGAGTGTTTTTCCTCTGTTTTTAAAAGTTTTTAAAAAAAATCTTGTTCATTTTATTTCTTCAGATGCACATTCAATCGATTTAAGACCACCGATACTATCATCCTCTTATAATGTAATTGAAAAAAATTTTGGAAAAAATGTCGCAATTAAAATTTTTTATGAAAATCCTTCAAAAGTGGTTGTAGGAGAATTTTTAGAAAATAGGGTCTTGAATAATTTCAGTTTTTTTGATAGAATAAAAAATATTTTTAAAAAAGAAGAGGAAGATTGATGGAATTTTTATATAACCTTTTAAATGAAAAACTTATAAAACCAGATTTGAAATCAAAAACCAAAGACGATGTTTTGGTTGAACTTGCACAGATACTTGTTGACAACAACCTTGTTGAGGATAAAAATCTGCTTGTTGAAAAACTGAAAGAAAGGGAAGCGATCGAAACAACAGGTATTGGACACAACATTGCGATACCACATGCAAGAACTGAAACAGTGGCAGGACTCGCTCTTGCGTTTGGTATATCAAGGGATGGGATCGATTTTAAATCTTTCGATTCAAAGCCGGTACACATATTCTTTCTTATAGCATCGAATGAAGAGAATAAAAATAAATACATTCAACTCCTTGCAAGAATTTCGAGAATATGCAGAAAGGAAAGTTTCAGAGAAAAAATTCTTAAAGCTGAAACAGCAAAAGATATTATCCGAATTTTCAAAGAGGAAGAAACAGTTTAAATAATGTCCCAATACGATATCGTTGTTGTTGGTGGTGGACATGCCGGTATAGAGGCAGCCACAATAATAAGTAATTTCAATCTTAAAACACTTCTGGTTACTTTCGATAGAAACAAAATCGGGTTCCCTTCATGCAATCCATCAATCGGTGGAATCGGAAAAAGCCATCTTGTATTTGAACTCGATGTGCTTTCAGGTTCTATGCCTCTTCTTGCAGATCTATCGGGAATACATTTTAAACTTTTAAACTCAAGTAAGGGACCCGCTGTTTGGTCGTTAAGAGCACAGATAGATTCTGATACCTATCCTAAAAACGCGTTAAAAATATTAGAAAATTTTAAAAACCTTTCAATCGTTGAGGATGAAGTTGTTGAGATAGTTGTTCAAGAAAATAAAGTTGCCGGGATTAAACTTGAAAAAACTGGTATGATAAAAACTGGTTATGTTATTATATGTTCGGGAACATTCCTTGGTGGAAAAATTTTTATTGGAAAAGAACAGATAAACGGAGGAAGATTTTCTGAAAAAAGTTCTTTAAAATTATCAGAATCTTTAAAAAATACAGGAATAAAACTGATAAGGTTAAAAACGGGAACAAGTCCAAGATTGAAGAAAAACAGTGTTGACTTTTCAAAAATGGAGGAACAGAAGGGAGAGGATAATACAGGATCTTTTTCAATATTAACCCAAAAAGTAGAAAACAAAATTTCCTGTTATATCACAAGAACAAATGAGAATACACACAAAACGATTAAAGAAAATCTTCATCTTTCCGCACTCTATTCTGGAAATATAGAAGGGAAAGGGCCAAGATATTGTCCATCTCTGGAAGATAAAGTTGTAAAATTTTCAGATAGAAGTTCACACACGATCTTCATCGAACCAATGGGTGTTGAAAGTGAACTGGTTTATGTAAACGGTGCATCTTCTTCATTACCTGTTGATGTTCAATATGAATACATCCAGAGTATAAAAGGTCTTGAAAAAAGTGTTTTTACTCAACCAGGATATGCTATTGAATATGATGCATTGAAAAGTAAACAGATAAAACCAACTCTTGAACATAAAGGTATAAAAGGTCTTTTTTTTGCTGGACAGATTAACGGAACAAGTGGATATGAAGAAGCAGCAGCACAGGGTTATGTAGCGGGTTTAAACGCTGCATTATCTTTTCTTGGAAAAGATAATATAGTTTTTGATAGGTTTAACTCATACATTGGAGTTTTGATAGACGATATAATCAAAAAGGATCTAACGGAGCCATACAGGTTGTTCACTTCAAGATCTGAAAATAGATTGTTTTTAAGACAGGATAACTCATTTGTAAGATTGAAAGATATAGTCGAAAAGATAAAGTTTAACGGCAGAAGATCTGAACTATACAAAAAACTTTTTGAAGAAGCAGAAGAGTTAAAAAATTTTCTTTATCATGATAAAGAGAATTTTATTTTAAAGAAAAAGTTTGAGTTTTTAAAGGATCCATCATTCCCTTATGAAGATTTTAAAAAATTATTACCCGAATTTTCTGAAAGAGCATTAATTTTCATATATTCAGAAAATAAGTACAGAGGATATATAGAAAAATATAAAAGGATAACAAAAATAATCCTTGAGAATGGTGAAAAGTTGATAAAAGATAAAAACAGATTGTTGACATCCCCGATAATCTCAAAAGAGGCAAAAGAGATCCTTTCAAAGTATGAAGTTGAAAAGATAAAAGATCTATATGGACTTATAGATCCTTCAGATATTGAAAATATTATAGTTGTTTTGAAAAAAATTTAATCAACTACATGAAGAACAGGAACCAGAACAGTTTCCACCAGAACATTTCGATTTTTCTTTATCTTCTTTCTGTCCACTCCCTGTTGAGTTATTCTTTTTGTAATCGTTCACATAAAACCCTGAACCTTTAAAAATAATGTTCGAATTATAACTTAAAATTTTCTCTGAAACCGAATCACATTCAGGACATTTAACAGAAGGTCTGTCTGACATTTTGTGAAAAACGTTGAACACAAGTCCACACTTTTTGCATTTATAATCGTAGTTTGGCATTTTTCACTCCATTTTTCGATGGCGGGTAAAAACCCGCCATCAATTTTTCATATTAATACATTCCGCCGTATCCACCGCCTGCTGGTGGCATCATTGGCTGTTTCTCTTCCTCTTTCTTCTCAGCGATCATGCATTCTGTGGTAAGAAGTAATGATGCAACTGAAGCAGCATTTTCAAGTGCTGTTCTTGAAACTTTTGTCGGATCTATAACACCTGCTTCAAACATATCCTCAATCTTTCCAGTAAGAACATTGAATCCTTCGTTCTTCTTTGCATTCTTAACCTGGTTAACTATAACAGCATCCTCTTCACCAGCGTTTTTAACTATCATTCTTATTGGCTCTTCAAGTGCCTTCTTGATTATTTCAGCACCTATCTTTTCATCATCGTTAGCAAACTCTATCTTATCTATCGCTTTTAATGTTCTAAGATATGCTGTTCCACCACCTGGAACTATACCTTCTTCAACCGCTGCTTTTGTAGCATGCAGAGCATCCTCTACTCTTGCTTTCTTTTCTTTCATCTCTACTTCCGTTGGAGCACCAACATTGATAACTGCAACTCCACCAGCAAGTTTTGCCAGTCTTTCCTGTAATTTTTCTTTATCATAATCACTTGTTGTTTCCTGTATCTGTTTTTTAATCTGAGAAATTCTTGCATCTATATCACTCTTCTTACCTTTACCATCAACGATTGTTGTATTCTCTTTGTCAACAGTTACCTTTTCACACTGACCAAGATCTCTCAGTTGAACTGATTCGAGTTTCATGCCCTGTTCTTCAGAGATAACTCTACCACCTGTAACTATTGCGATATCCTGAAGCATCTCTTTTCTTCTATCACCATATCCTGGTGCTTTAACAGCACAAGCGCTCAAAGTTCCTCTCAACTTGTTAACAACTAAAGTCGCAAGTGGTTCACCTTCAACATCCTCTGCTATTATAAGTAATGGTTTTCCTGACTGTGCAACCTGTTCAAGTATTGGAAGAACTTCTTTCATATTTGAAATCTTTTTATCTGTAATAAGAAGGTATGGTTTTTCAAGTTCAACAGTCATCTTTTCAGCATTCGTTATAAAATAAGGAGAGAGATATCCTCTATCAAACTGCATTCCTTCAACGAATTCAAGTTCCATTTTATTCGATTTTCCCTCTTCAACGGTAATGACTCCATCTTTTCCAGCTTTGTCCATCGCTTCAGCAATTATATCACCGATTGAGGTATCGTTGTTCGCAGAAATCGAAGCAACCTGTGCTATTTCTTTTTTATCCTTTGTTTCCTTTGAAAGTTTTTTCAACTCCTCAACAACCGCTTCAACCGCCTTATCGATTCCCCTTTTCACAAGTATTGGGTTTCTACCTGCTGTAACATGTTTTAAACCCTCTCTGTAGATTGCCTGAGCAAGAACTGTTGCTGTTGTTGTTCCATCACCCGCAACATCCGATGTTTTTGATGCAACCTCTTTTACCATCTGTGCACCCATATTTTCAAAAGGATCCTCAAGTTCTATCTCTTTGGCAACAGTAACACCATCTTTTGTTATTGTTGGTGCACCAAATTTCTTCTCGATAGCAACATTTCTTCCTTTTGGACCAAGAGTAACTTTTACAGCATCAGCAAGTTTATTTACACCTTCAAGTATCTTCTTACGAGCATCATCACTATAAATTATTTCTTTTGATGTCATCATTACCTCCATTTATTTGTTTATGATTGCAAGAATATCTGTTGAGTCCATTATAACATACTCAACACCATCAACCTCAATATCTGTTCCAGCATATTTTCCAAAAAGAACGATATCTCCTGGTTTAACATCAGGATCTTTTCCATCAAGTTTTTTAGAAGCAGCAATAACCTCTCCCTGTTGTGGTTTCTCTTTCGCTGTGTCGGGGATTATAATGGAACCTTTTTTTACCTCTTTTTCTTCAATCCTTTTAATAAGGACTTTTCCGTTGATAGGTTGGATTTTACTCTCCTTTGCCATAAATATACCTCCTTTTATTTTATTTAAAAATGAAAATATCTCTAAATATGACAAGATAAATTTAATTTTAAAAAAGGGATTGTCAAGTCCTAAAAAAATTTTTTATATGGACAGGATGAACATTTAAAAATCTTATTTTTTTCTTTTTTTATTTTGTAACCCCTTTTATTTGCATAACTTATAATATAATCCAGAAAATGTTCATCTATGTCAAATTTTTTTGTTATCTCCTTTTTTGTTACAACTCTATTGTTCAAAATGAAATTTATTATTTCCTCTATCATAAATTCAAAATATCGCGATCAAAAGATATCTTGCTATAAAAGATATTATATAAGCAAAAAAAACTGAGTAAACAATGATACCTGAAAGGTAAAGGTATGATCCTGTTTCCTGTTTTATAACTATCGCTGTTGCAATACAGGGAAGATATATCATCAAAAATAAAAGGAAAACAAACCCATCTATCTTTCCCCATCTTGCGCTTATTATGTTTTCCAATTGTTCTCCTTTATACAGAACACCAAGAGTTGAAACAACAGATTCCTTTGCAAAAAATCCGGTCAGGAGGGATACAGTTCTTTCCATATCAAAACCAAGAGGTCTAAATAAAAATGTTATCTTTTCTCCTCCAATTTTTATAAAACCTCCATCAACATTTTGAGGGAAATATGAGAGAAGAAAAATAATAAGAGTTATCAAAAAAATCAATGTTCCAGCTCTCTTAATAAAATCTTTTACCTTGAAATAAGAGTTCAACAAAAGATTTTTTATTGTTGGAAGGTGGTAATCAGGTAGTTCCATTATAAGACCTTCACTCGTTTCTTTCAAAAGGAACCTATCAAAAATAAAACCTGAAAAAATTGCAAAAACTATTGAAAGCAAAAACAGAATAAAAATTATTAGAAAATCAAATTTCCCAAAAAGTATGGCTCCAAGGAATATCAGAACAGTTAACCTTGATGAACAGGGTATAAAAGGTATAATGAGTATAGTTTTTATTCTGTCTTTTGGAGTATCAAGAACTCTTGTTGAAAGAACTGCGGGAACAGAACATCCAAAACCAAGTATCAGGGATATAAAAGATTTTCCATGAAGTCCTATCTTATGCATAAATCTATCCATAATGAAAACAACTCTTGCAAGATAACCGGTATCCTCAAGAAAACCAAGAAAAAAATACATAAAAAAAATATACGGGATCAGGGTAATCACAGAACCCAGACCACCGATTATGCCTTCAGTTAAAAACGATAGAATAAAACCTTTTTCTAAAACTTTCGATAGATATGTTGAAATTGTCTCAAAAAGAAAAGAGATAATCTTTGAAAAGATATCCCCGAAAAAGAATGTTAAAAAGAATATAAAAAGAAAGATAATCAAAAAAATCGGAATAGAAAAAAATCTGTTTAAAAGCGTATTATCTATTTCTTCTGTTAAACTTTTTTTATCATAAAATTCTCT
Source organism: Caldifarciminota bacterium (assembly GCA_039804105.1). Taxonomy (GTDB): domain Bacteria; phylum Hydrothermota; class 32-111; order 32-111; family 32-111; genus 32-111. Next base: position 1,222,390 of record JBDRZU010000001.1, on the reverse strand, counting down.
TTTTGTAACCTCTCCTGTAATACCTCTACTTAAAGAATAAAACCAGTCAAGAGTCAAAAAATCCTTTTTTTTAAAATCTTTATAGAGTTCCTCAACATTTTTCTTTATTTTTGAAAGATCCTCAGAATCAAGTATTTTACAAATAAATGGAGAAAAATTTTTATCATCCTCAATAACTTTTAATGAAAAGAATTTGGGATGATGTTCAAATTCTTTATATTTTATAAGGATTTCCGATATTTTTTCTATATACGAATATATTTTATCACTGACTTTAAAATATTTTGTTTCACATATCTTTTTATGAATGTTATTTTTTATAACCCTTTTTAACTCATCTATCCCCTCACCATTTTTAACTGAACCAAAAACTATATCACATGAAAATATCTCTTTTAACTTTTCTTCATCAATTTTTATACCTTTACTTTTTGCAACATCTATCTTGTTTACAAAAAATATTATCGGGATGTCGAGAAAAAAGAGTTGTAAAGATAAAAACAAAGATCTTTCAAGATTTGATCCATCAAGAATGTTTACAATGAGTGAAGGTGAAGATTCCAGTAAAAAATCAAGAGAGATCTTTTCATCTAAACTTGTGGGCGTTAAACCATAAAGCCCAGGTAGATCAACAACTTCATATCTCTCTCCATCTATAAATAAAAATCCTTCCTTTTTTTCTACAGTAACTCCAGGCCAATTACCAACCGTTTGATCAAGACCGGTTAGAGCATTAAACAGGGAAGATTTTCCACTATTTGGTTGTCCTACAACAACTATTTTTTCGTTCATAATTTTTCAACTTCGATTTTTGATGCCATCATTCTTCCAATGATTATCTTCGAACCATCCTGTTTTATGATCAGAGGTCCCTTTCCATCATTTTTTAAAACCTCAACAAAACAATGATCGGTTATTCCCATGTTTTTTATTTTACATACAAAATTTGATCCCCCATAAAGTGATAACACTTTTGCTTTTTCACCTTCCTTTAAATCTGTCAGTTTCATTTTTCTCTCCATAAAGAATTCTTTTTGTTCTTTCGTTAAAATTTTTTGAAATCTTTTCCATCCTTTCATAGATGTTCCTGTCAACGATGTGCTCGATTTCACATGCAATTTTCTGTGCTGAATCGTTTTCAAGTTCAAATATTTTTTCAACAAATTCTGTGATTATCCTGTGTTTTTTATAGACATCTTTCGCCTTTTTCATTCCTTCCTTTGTAAGATTTATGTATCCATATTTTTCCTGAACTATAAGTTCTTTCTCTTTAAGCACATTCAACGCATTCACTATGGATGGTTTCGAAACTTTTAAAATCTTTTGTATATCTTTTACCCTACAAAAATGTTTTTCTCTGCTGACAACATAGATCGCTTCAATGTAATCTTCCAGACTTTTTGTTAATTTGTTCATATAAACTCACAATGTTAGTTATTACTAACTTATTTTAATCCAAATCATCAAAAAGTCAACACCTATTGATTTTTCTTTTATTTTATTGTAAATTAATTAAAAAGGAGGGAAAGTGGCTATAAGTGTAAATTCTCGTTTTGGATTCAGATTTCTCGGTGATTTGAAAAATAAAATCTACCATGATCTATACAATGAAAAACATGATTGTAAGGTTAATCAGATAATAAGTTCAGGAAATGGAGTGAGATTTGAGCCGGATAATCAACAACAGGCGGAAAAGGAAGGTTTTTTAAAGTGTGAAAATTGTTTAAAATAAAATAGAAGTTGAATTTTTAACTTTAAAATGTTATAATCTCACTCAATGAAAAATTTTAAAATTTTCATTTTGATTTATTTTTTCTTTATATTTTTAAGTGGAGAGAGAATACTTGTTAGATTTGAAAATCTTCCAAAAAGTTTTGAAATTAAAAATTTAATCAAAGTAAACGAAAAGTATAAATTCATTGTTTTTGATGGAGACATAGATGAAGCCAGAAAACTTTTTCCAGATGCTATAAGTGTTTGTAAAGAGCCAAAAGTTAAAGCGTTCTATAATCCAAACGATACATATTTTTCTTACCAGTGGTCTTTGAATCCCGACCATTACAACCTTTCGTATATTCTTGATTCAAAAGTCGATGGAAGTGGGGTAAGAATCGGAATACTCGATTCTGGTTGTGCTTTTGAAGATTTTACGATACCATCTAACGAAGCGGTTTATGTGACTTCAAGTGATGGGAAATACCATAAATTTTCAGATTTCGACAACATCAATTTTATCCTTCCATACGATTTTGTTAATGACGAAGCGCACCCAAACGATATGAACGGTCATGGAACCGCGGTTACATCTGTTATAGGAAGTCATATAGATAACAATTTTGCAACTGCCGGGATCGTCCAATCTCCCACAGTGCTTGTTTTAAGGGTTCTAGATCATAATGGACAGGGTAACTTAACAGATATAGTTGATGCTATAGATTATGGGGTAAACAACGGTTGTAAGGTCTTGAATCTTTCCCTTGGAGGTCCAGCTGGTGATTCAACAGGATGGACACCTCTCCATCAGGCAATAATAAACGCAAGAAACAATGGAGTTGCTGTTGTTTGTGCTTCTGGAAATGAAGGTGTATCCCAGCTGTCCTATCCTGCTGGTTTTGAGGAAGCGATATCTTGTGGTGCAGTTGATTACAATTTTGTAAGAACTTATTACTCACAGTATGGAACGAATCTTGATTTCGTTGCACCTGGTGGTGTTGTTTATCAGGACAACAATGGAGATGGAGATTACGATGGAGGTATTCTTGCACCCATGATCGAACAGACAGATTCAATTCCCGTTGTTTCAAGTTTTTATCTCTATTTCCTTGAGGGCACATCGTTTTCTACACCACATCTCTCATCACTTTTCGCTTTGATGTTTTCTCTTGGATACAATCTTGAAGAGATCATCGATATTTTCATTTCAACTTCAGTAGATCTTGGATCACCTGGATATGATCTTGAATATGGATATGGTTATGTTAAACCTGATTACATTTTCAAACAGGACATTTTAACAAAGAGTATAAACTATTCTGTTCTCTCGAATCTGATCACATTTTCTTTCTTTATTGTTAACGATTCTGTTACCATAGATTCTTTCAAATTAAAAAGTTTACTTAAAGATGAAAAACTGAATTTTACAACAGATGGAAAAATTTTTACAATCGATATATCGACTGACAGAAGTGGCATATACAACATTATCACTTATGGAAAAAAGAATGGAATACCTTTTGAACAGATTAAAAGTTTTGGATTAAAAAATGTTCTTGATGATTCACCTTTCATATTCAATGGAGATATGGCTTTTTTGAGTAAGGATAGGTTTTTAGTGTTTGACGATTCAAAAAGCATAAAAGTAAAAACCGATTCTGCAGTAAAGATAACAAAATACACTGATCAAAGCGAAAGGATAAGAGTTTTCTCGAACGATATCGAAATACCCGTTATAAGATATGACAACAGGATCGAGTTTGTCGTTGAAAAGGATTCATATCTGAGATTTTTGATTTCTGAAGAAAAATTCGATGTATTTAAAAAGGAAAGAACTCTGATTTTAAAAGAAAAAGAGTTGAATTGGACAGGTGAAGAGTTCTATATTTTTGATAAGAGTGGAAGAGTTGTTAAAAAAGGTGTTTCAAAAAAAGTTTCTTTTGAGAATCTTTCCAATGGAATATACTTTTTAAAAGGTAAAGATATTTTATGGAAAATCGTAAAAATTTTATAGTTATTTTTTCTATCGTGTTTATACTTTTATTTTATTCCTGTACTCTTTTCAATCAGGATGAAAATCTTTCCGATGGATGGGTCTATATAAAAGAAAAAGATTATGCAACAGCGTTAAAAAAGTTTCGTCTTGATTATGATAGATTTCAGGATTCACTTGATATAGTTGTTGGAATGTTCTATGTCCATTTTTTGTATGGACAGAACGACTCTGCAAAAAAATACCTGACTGAATCCTTTAAAATTTCAGAAAATGATGATAAGAACCTGTTTACAGGTTCCCTCTATTATAGAGAAAAAAATTATGATTCCTGCAACTTTTATTATGAACAGTATGTTGGAAAGAATTCTCCAAATTATGATCCTTATATAATTTCAACTGTGATAAAATCCAACTCTTTCCATAAAATAGGACTCTCTTCTGAGTTTTTAACCAAAAACTATCAGTTCGTTTACGATGTTTTAAAAACGATTACAAACATTTCAGATTCTCTTGATATAACCAAAGATGAGGATAGAATGAAAATATTTGATTATATAAACAAACTGGAGGAGTGATGACAAAAATAGCAATTTTGATGGGTTCAGAAAACGATAGAAACATCATGTCTTCATCAGAAAAGGTGCTCGAAGATTTTGGTGTTGAGTATGAAACCCATATAATATCTGCTCATAGAAATCCATTAAAAGTACAGGAGTTTGCTCAAAAAGCGAGAGAAAACGGATTTTCAGCCATAATATGTGGTGCCGGTTATGCTGCACATCTTGCCGGAGTTGTTGCTTCTTATACAACTTTACCGGTTCTTGCTGTTCCACTCGATTCATCCCCTTTGAAGGGAGTTGACTCTTTGTATTCGATGGTGATGATGCCTTCTGGAATTCCCGTCGCAACCTTCACAATAGGAAGTGCAGGAGCAAAAAATGCCGCGATTTTTGCTGTTGAGATGCTTTCTATAACGGACAGCCACCTTAAAGAAAAACTTGATAAATATAGAGAAAGTTTTAACAGATGAAAAAGATTGAATATGAAGAGGCAATAAAAATACTAAAAAATGGTGGACTCATTGCATTTTCGACAGATACGATAAATGGCATTGGAACATCTTTTGATAACCTGGACGGAATAAAAAAAATCTTTGAATTGAAAAAAAGAGAAAAAACAAAACCTTTTGCTCTATTTTTTTCTGAAAACATGAACATCGAAAGATTCTTTTACACTTCAAAACTTTTTTATAAAATCAGGGAAAATTTTCTTCCTGGTGCTCTAACGATTATATTAAGGGCAAAAAAAATAATTCCCGAAATACTTGTAAAGGATCGTTTTTCCTCTTTAAGAATTCCAAAAGAGAAAAACATTTTAAAACTGCTGGAAATTTACAATAAACCATTAGCGGTTACAAGTTTAAACATTTCCGGACAGGAAGTCATAACAGAAAAAGATGAGTTTTACAGACATTTTAAAGATGTTTATCTTTTTGGTGAATTAAAAAAAGAAAAAATTCCTTCAACCGTAATAAAAATTGAAAAAAACAAAATTGAATTTTTAAGGGAAGGAAAAATTAAAAAAGAAAAAATTTTAAAATTTATAAACAAGGAGAGTTTATGCTAAAAAAAGAGAAACTTCTCGATTTTGCATCAACAATAGTAAAAATGTCTGATGCTGATATGACAACAGTGTCAGTTGTTGGAAACAAAGAATCTTTGACAAGATTTTCGAACAACGAGATTACCCAGAATGTTGATTCTACAAAATACTCTTTCACGATCAGAACGGTTTATGATGGAAAGGTGGGCATTGTTAGCGGGACATCTATTGACGGAAAAAACATAAAAAAATTTCTTGAAAAAGCAAAAGAGATTTCAAAAAATCAGACACACAAAAAAGAGATTTTACCATTACCAGCAAAAATGGATTACACTTTAAAAAAATCTTTTGATAAAAAAACAGAGGAACTTTCACCAGAGGAAAGAGCAAAATATGTTAAAGAGGCAGTGAAAATCTGCATCAAAGAAAAACTTAACGGAGCTGGAATATTTTCAAACGGAGCAAGTAGTTTTGTCATTGTAAACTCTAACGGTCTTGAAGCGCATTTCGAAAATTCTAATGTTACTTTCTCAATAACAGCACAGGGAAAAAATTCTTCAGGCTGGGCAGAACAGAACGAGTTGAGTGTAAAAAACATTGATGTAATAAAAAATACAAAAATCGCAGTTGAAAAAGCAAAAAAATCGAAAAATCCTAAAGATATAAAACCAGGGAAATACACTGTCATTCTCGAACCAGCAGCAGTTGCTGATCTTATTTCTTTCTTATCATACACAACATTCAATGGTCTTATGATAGCAGAAGGAAGAAGTTTTCTTTCAGGTAAAATTGGACAAAAGGTTGCAGGGGATATGGTTACACTTTACGATGATCCATACTTTGAAGGTATCGGTGGAATACCTTTTGACTTTGAAGGTTTCCCGAGACAGAAGCTAACATTACTTGAAAACGGAGTATTCAAAGATGTTCCAACAGATAGAAAGGTTGCGAAAATGTTGAACCTTGAAAATAATGGACATTCTCTTGGAGCAGACGATGAATATGGACCATTACCTTTAAACCTGTATCTTAAAGAGGGTAGTTCGAATGTTGATGAAATGATAAAAACAACAAAAACTGGAATACTTGTTACACAATTCCATTATGTCAACATGTTAAATCCAATGACAACAACGATAACCGGAATGACAAGAAACGGTATATTCCTCGTTGAGGATGGAAAAGTTAAAGATGGTTTAAAAAATATGAGATTCACACAATCGATCATGGAAGCGCTGTCAAATGTCGTGATGATTGGTGATAAATGTATTGTTCAGAGTGGAGGATTTGGTGGTGGTTTTGCTGTTCCAGCGATGAAAATCAAAGATTTTACATTCACAAGTAAAACTGAATTTTAATATAGGAGGAAAAATGTTTAAACTTGGAAAATTGGCTATCGAAGTTGCAAAACATTATGGTGCAGATTATGCTGACATAAGGATAATAGATACAAAGAATGAGGAGATCGTTGTAAAAAATGGGAAATTGAATGTTGATTACACAAACACTCTTGGTTTTGGAATAAGAGTTTTATATAAAGGTTCATGGGGTTTTTCTTCAAGTGATAACCTTTCAACAGGTGAAATCAAAAGGGTTGCGAAAGAAGCTGTCTTGATAGCAAAAGCGAGTAGTTCTTTACAGAAAGAAAAGGTTCGACTTGCAAAAGAGGATGTGTACAAGGATCACTGGTTTACACCAGTTTTAAAAAATCCTTTTAGAATACCACTTGAAAAAAAGGCAGATTTATTGTTTAAAATAGATGAGATTTTAAGAAAAAAAAGTGAAATAAAAGTAGCCACAAGTGAAATGTCTTTCCAGAATATAAGAAAATGGTTTGTAAACAGCGAGGGAAGTGAAATTCTACAAGATCTTTTAAGAAGTGGTGCTGGATATTCGGCAACTGCTGTTGGTAATGAGGATATGCAAACAAGATCGTACCCTGCATCTTTTGGAGGTCAATATTACTCTGGTGGTTATGAAATAATCGAACAGATGGAACTATTACAGAATGCTGAAAGAATCAGAGACGAAGCGATTGCACTCTTAACAGCACCACAATGTCCTGATGCAGTGAAAGATATTATTATTGGTGGTGCACAAATGGTTTTACAAATTCACGAATCGGTTGGACATGCAACAGAACTTGACAGAGTGTTAGGGTATGAAGAAAACTATGCTGGAAGTTCCTTTGCTACACTCGAAAAATACAAAAAATTTAGATATGGTTCAAAAATAGTTAACCTTTTTGCCGACGCCACAATTCCAATGGGACTTGCAACCCAGGGCTATGATGATGATGGTGTAAGAAGTCAAAGATGGGATATTGTGAAGGAAGGAATACTCGTTGGATATATGACAAATAGAGAATTAGCCCATAAAATAGGTGATACAAGATCAAAAGGATGTAATAGATCCCAGGGTTTCTATTCAATACCAATTATAAGAATATCAAATCTTTCTCTTGCTCCTGGAGAATGGGAACTTGAGGATTTGATAAAAGATACTAAAGATGGAATATATATGGATGTTAACAAATCATGGTCAATTGATCAAAGAAGGTTGAATTTTCAGTTCGGTTGTGAAATAGGATATGAGATAAAGGATGGAAAACTTGGAAGAATGCTGAAAAATTGTTCATATCAGGATATAACTCCCGAATTCTGGAATAAATGTGATGCAATCTGTAATGAAAATTACTGGGATCTTTGGGGAGTTATAAACTGTGGAAAAGGACAACCAGGGCAGAGGGCTGAAATGTCACATGGTGCTGCACCGACAAGATTTAGAAAAGTTCATGTTGGAATAGGGAATAAATAACAGAGGGATTTAATTCCCTCTGTTTTTCTTAAAATAAAATCTCTTGACTTTATAAAAAAGAAAGTTTAAAATCGTATTATGGGAATAAAATTTCACTTTATATAAATCTTTCAAAAAGGAGGAAAGATGAAGGTCAAAACGCTATTTTCTCTTTTTCTCATTCTGATTCTCTCTCTAACAATTTCCGCTCAATTCTCATCTTTTAGAACAATTTCAACAGGCAGAATAATTGATGATGAGATTGAAGCGATTTTAGGTTTAACAGAAATGACAAACATCGAGGGCTTTAACCTTTACACAAACCTTTCAAACTTCACATTAAGTGAACAACTTATTGATGGTTCTTCACCAAACTATCTTATCGGACTAAAAGGTTCAATGATGGAAATGCTCCATCTTGGAATTCTTTCTGCTTCTACAAAATATTCATACAATGATTCAGGAATAAGTGAAGAAAGAAACTTTATGGATACAAATGGTGACCAGATCTATGATTATATGAGTAAATTATCAATTAATCAAACACAGAGTATTTTAGATGAAAATTCTGCAAATTACTTTGGTTTTCTTTTTGGCAAAAAGGAAGGGGTGAAAGTTGGTTTTTCGTATACAAAATATGTTAACAACTACAATTCAAACACAAACGCTATTTTTGAAACAATTGATTCAAACATAGTTTCCAACGACATACTGTTCACCGGTTATGAAGATTATAAAGCAAACTATGATAACAAATACCAGGTTGATCTGATCAACATTGCTGGTGGTTTTGCAACGATAAATATGGAGTTTGTTGGAGCAATCAATTTTGGATTTTTGAAAAATGATTATTCAGATTTTTACAGGGACACACTTTATGAAGATTATGCTCCACAGGATCAAACAATCAACAACTATTATAAATACGATGATTACTACAACAACTATTACAATGCACCTGGTACAAACATTGGCTTCAACTTAAAGGGTTATTACAGATTGAACGAAGATTCAATCGAATTTTTCACAGGTCTACAAAACAATTCATACAAACCTGTTTATTATTTCTACGACGAATACACATATGAAGAAGATGTCTATCCAGGTATTGCAACAGATGAAATTTACACATATCTTGATTCACTATCACTTCTTGATTCTCAAACAGTTATACATATGGCAAATATAAACTGGGCAATAGGTGGAAAGTATGTGAAAAAACTTGATAAGGCATTGTTTGGAATTGGGATAGAGTTCTCACAGTATAAAAATTCAGAAATAGATACATTAAATTACATTGAGTATTACAGAGAAACATACGATGATGGAAACGGAATCAATGATGTTAATGATTATACATACACAGAAACAGGTAGTTTTACACAGGAATTTGTGCAAAATTATCTAACTTCAACATTAGCAATTCCTGTTGGAATAGAATACAATTTCTTAACAAATCTGTTTGGAAGATTGGGTGCAAGAACATATTTCTCATGGAATAACAGTTATCAGAGTTCAAAATATCTTTCATACTCACCAGTTATTGGAGAATATCTTTATGGTGATGGTTCAACATACCAGTTCATAGTTGAAAATCCATCATATAGATACGATTACGAAGCAACAGGAAAGGGTAGTTCAATATCAACATATTACTACTATGGACTTGGTTGGGAAATTTCAAAGAATGTTAAAATTGACTTTATGGGCTTTTCAAATTTAACAGATCTTTCAACATGGTCAGTTTCAGTCAATGTGAAGTTTTAAGGATAGGAGGATAAAATGAAAAAGTTTATTCCTTTAATTATATTTATTCTGATTCTGGCAGGTTGTACATTTAAACCTTACGAATCTGCTGATATAAAAAACGATCTGGAACTGGCAACTTCTGGAAAAAACATTTTGAACATCATTAATACAAACCCAGGTAATATGGGGAACATTCAGGATGTTGATCCATCAACAGGTGATGTAGAAGGTGTTATATATGTGTATTTTAATGATTATCTTTTGAACTCAACAGTTAATGCAACAAATTTTGCTTTATCGGAAAATGGTCCATCAGGCGATATTTCAAATATAACAATAGTTTATGAACCAGAATTTAAACGAGTAAAAATTACAGCAACTTTTGCCGATAATGCAACATATACTTTGAGAATAAAAAATGGTGTTAAATCAACCTCAAACAGTTTCCTTGATGGAAATGGTAACGAAAAAGATGATGGATCACCTTATGATGATGTGATCTACCAGTTCAGAACTGGTGCTGGAACTGACTTTGTTGATTATGAAAATCCAGTAATTTTAGGAATTTTCCCAAATACTGGAAATGTGAATGTTAATGCACATTTCTTTGTTGAATTTGATGAACTTGTTGAATCATCAAAAGTTGTAAACAGTACAAAACTTTATAAAATTAATGATGATGGTTCAAGAAGTGAAATAAACATTGAACTTGTAGATTATTCTTACTTATGGTGGTGGGGAATATGGGAAGCGGAATTCCAGGTAAAAAATGGAGATCCATTGGCAGAAAGAAAACTCTATGAAATTGAAGTTGTCTGTTCAACAATAACTGACTCTGCTGGAAATAAGTCCCTACCATATTTTGATGATACTTACACTTCTTCAATCAAAAATTACAAAACAAGATTTTTAACACAAGGTTCAGGTGGAGATGACGACACACCACCAAGAGTAAACTGGGTCAACATCGGTTATGGTTCACCAATATTAACAATACATTTCAATGACAACATGGATATAACAAAATTAACAAACAACAACATAAAAGTTTTTGCATCAGTTAATGGAAGTTATACCTATATACCTGGTGCTTTATCAATTTCACCTGATACAACACAGGTAGAATATTCACTGATAAATCTTGATTGGAATAACACTTCTGCTGTTTACCTCTATGTTTCAAAAGAAGTCACGGATAATTCAGACAAAAAATGGAGATTGGATACAAATGCAAACGGAATTGGTGGTGAAGTATATGATCCAACAAGACAAACTATGTGGGATGATTATACTGATTCTGATGATTATTATAAGAGAGTTTGGTAACAAACTTTTGGTTTTAAAAAAAGGGGCTTTTTTAAAGCCCCTTTTTTATTCAACAATAAACATCTTTTTGTTAAATCTTAAATTTTCTGAAGTAAGATTTATAAAATAAATTCCTTTTTTAAGTTTTTCATCAAAACTGAAAACACCCTTTGATTCTTTTATATCAAAATTGATATTCCTTATAATTCTTCCCGAAACATCTATAATTTTTAAACTATAACTTTCAAAAGGTATGTTTTCATAATGTAATAAGATTTTTCCTTTAGAGTATTTGAGATTTATGTAATCGTTACCTTTTATGAAAAGATCTTTTTCTTCAATACCCATCTGAATATCCCACAACGATAAGATATCGTTAATGAGTCGTTTTGCACTCTGTGTTTCCATATAATAAAGTGGTGCACCAAGAACTATAATAGAAGTATCCTTCTTTGAGTAGAGAATAGTTTTTTCATTAAAAACTGTATCCATTGATGCTGAAACAAAATGTCCAAAAATCTGGTTTAATCCAACAAGTTCAAATATTCCACCATAGATTAGATTACCGTTTGAACCAACAGGAAGTTTTGATTCAACAAACTTAACACTATCATTTCTACCAACTATGTTATAATCAATTTTTACAAGATCTGCTGATTGTTTTCTATTATACTTTGAAATATTAAAAACTTTATACGCAACAGAACTCGTTTCAGGATAAACAGGGTATGTTGAAGGGTAGCCTGTTATCGATCGTCCGATATTCCATCCCGCCAGAATAACTTTTCCCCCATTTTCTACATATCTTACTAGATCTTCATAATCAAGTTTGTTGGTTGAAAGATCATCATCTATATAGAAAATTTTTTTGTAATTACCAAAAATTATATTGTTTCCTTTCGTTATTGAATCCATATCCACTTTATCATATATAAATTTACCAAAGATAGAATCATAATAGGAATCTGTTTTTAAATCTGTAACAGTTGTACTGTTGTTTGTCTCATCTATTACCAAAAATTCTTTTTCCATTTTAAACAGACGAACACTGTCAGTGTTGGAAGGTTCACTTTCATATAAAGATTTATCAACTGTTGTAAAACAGTATATATATATTGAACTATCATTTAATGTTGAATCAATAAAAAATGTATCTGTTATACTTTTTATTAAAGAAAAACTTAAATCACCTTTTCTCTTTCTGTAAACATTGTAATGTGAAAAATCGAGTGCGTTATTTTTTTGAATGTATATGTAAACGTTTTCTTTATCAGAATATATCTTGTTCAAACTGATCCTGTTTGGAACGAAAGATGGAGTTATCGTATCAATAATCTCTGAAAAACCTTCAATACCATCATTATCAACAGGAACAACTCTGAAATAATAAAGAGAACCTGGAATCAAAGATGGTGTGGTATATGAATTCGTATCAGGCGTCATAATAAAATTTTCATTCAAATCTCCTTCTTTTCTATAATAAATTTTATAACCTGAAACATCTGGACTTATCGATTTACTCCAATTGACAAGAACCGTTGAATCACCCTTATCATTCAGTGTTAGTGAATTAATTGATGCAGGAATTTTACTAAGTATATATAAAGTTGCAGCACCACCTTTTACAACCTCTTTCATGTAGTCAAAATTCAGATAAGATATTGAATCTTTTGTTGAGTGGTAAACAGGTGAAAAAGTATACTCTATAGCAAATGTGACTTTAAATCCTTCGATATCAAAGAAATAATGGTCGCTTCCAGAACTTCCTCCTCCAATAACACAATTTACTGTTGTAAAACTATCACACATCTGTTTATAGAGATTTTTTAAAGGATCGGAATGTGATAGTCCATATAAAGTTAATTGATAATTTAAACTCGGATTGTATCCTATCATATCAAAATTTAACATTCCAAGAACAAACATACTTTCGGGTAAAATATAGTTATAAACAAAATATTCTGAACCATAAAGTCCATATTCTTCTGCTGTAAAAAGAACAAAATATATATCATAATCAGAAGTTGTCGAAGAAAAGTTTCTTGCAAGTTCCAAAACAGCAGCAGACCCAGAAGCATTATCATCAGCACCAGGCGCTATATTAAAATTGTTTGAATAGTCATCATAATGGGCACCAACAACTATACATGTATCTGAAGATAAAATACCTTTTTTAAGTCCTACAACATTTTTTACATGGTAAGAACCAACATAAAAATCCTGATAATAAACTGTGTCAAGACTACAAGAATTCATCCTATTGAAAAGATAAACAGAAGCAGTATCAAGCCATGTTGTAACCATGACTCTTGATTTACTATACGTTCCCTGTGGATAGGGATATGCACCTGAAAGTGTTGCCACAGTATTATACAAAGAATCGGAAGAGATGTTTGATAGTATACCAGAAAGTTGATCTTTTCTTCTTAAATTTTTCAGGTTTATATGAGGAAAGGAAAGATAATTTTCAAAAGGATCAAAATCCATTTTTTTTCTAAAATTCAGTTTTACCATTTCAAAGTTTGTTTCTTTTTCATAAATTTCACTTTCACTTTCTATAAGAAAAATACTTTTTTCAAAATTAAAATAGATAACATTTTTTGGAATATTTTTAAGATCTCTTCCAGAAAGAACAAAATAGTTTTTATCTTTTCTAAACTCTTTTATAAAAAGTTCACCTTCTCCATTCAAAAATTTTTCTGTTTTTCCAATATAAAGCCCATCAAAATTGTAATAGATATCAACTTTAGATATCATTTTATCACTTACAACAAGATATTCAGAAAAAGAGAAAAGAAAAAATAGAAGTGTTAAAAGAAAGAAAAATAATTTTTTCATTTTTTACTCCTTTTATATTTAAAAGTTAAAATTTTTCAATCTTTTCAAAGCAAAAATGTAAATTATTATAAACATTAACAAAGTAAATACAATTATAAAAAATACTGAAAAATAAAATTCTTTTATATCAAAAGGAAGATTTCTGAAACTACTTTCAAAATAATTTTTTACAGGATTCGAAAGAATAGAAAGGGATAATCCAACATAAAAAAGAGAAATTACAGCGGAAACTATTCCTCCAAAACCACTTGCAATTTTGGAAGGATTTTTTTCGCTAAAATCAGGTAAAATCGCTCCAAGACCTGTGTTGATTATAGTTATTCCAAAAGAGAATATAAAAGTTATTATCGTTGATAACACAATTATTAAAAGATCCATCTTCAAAAAAATATTTGTCATAACAATAAGAAATTCTCCAAGAAAAAAAATTATCAAAAAATTGAAAATCAGTTTAGAGTTAAAGTATCTTTCGATTTTGATCGAGCTTTTTATGATGGAAAAAGTTTTACCTTCAAGAGAAATCAAAGGGTATATAAATCTAACTGAGAGTGTTGCCATAATATAAGATGAAAAACCAAGGTTTGCAAAGGACAAAATGTAAGTATAAAATGGTGTTTTAAAATAAATTGGACTTCTTATTATACTAAACGAATAGATGAAAAGCAAAATCATAAATATCAAAGATTGACCCCATTGTGAAGGATCTCTGAAAAAAATCACCATATCTTTTACAATTAAAAAAATTTCAAGATTTTTAGAAAAGATCTTATTTTCAAGAACTTTGCTCCTTTTCTTTTTAATTGAAAGATTTAAAAGGGAAAACCCGAGATATTTTTTTCTATAAATTTTTATAATAAACAGAAGAAAAATTACCGTGAACACAATATAGACCGAGAGATAAAAATATTGAACAGAAGAACTTTTCGCATTTATATCATTGAATATTATTTGAAGAACAAGACCACTTGGTAAATATTTAAACTGTTCAACTTCAAGAGAATTTAGATATTTTGTAACCTCTTCAAGAGTTGCATTTTTTGGAAGATTGAATATATCAGGTTTCACAAAAATAAAGAAAAACACAAAAAAAGAAATCAATATTATAAAAATCAGAGAGATTAAAAAATTTAAAGAAAATCTTTTAAAAAGATCTGAAATCAAAAAAACAATAAAAATCCCAAAAGATGTTGACACAAAAAGCATCCCAATAAACAAAATCAACCATTTTACAAGATAGATTGATTCAATATTAAAAACTTTTGCTATCGAAAAGATCAAAGGAAGAGATATTACCAAAGAAGCCCATGAAGCATAAAAACCATTTTCAACAATCTTTGAAAAGAATATGTGTTCTGTTTTCAATGGCGTTGAAAAAAGAAATTCAAGTTCAGGTGTTCTGAAAAATGTTGAAAGCGAGGTTATGATTGAACTTGTAAAAAGAAGAAAAAATATTATTGTAAAAAGTAAAGAACTTATTCTATAAATAAATCCACGTCCTATATCTTCAAGATTCAAAAGATAGTTAAACACTTTAAAGAAAACAAAATATGTTCCAGAAAGAAATGTTGTTA
The DNA here is from genome assembly GCA_039804105.1 of Caldifarciminota bacterium. Classification (GTDB taxonomy): domain Bacteria; phylum Hydrothermota; class 32-111; order 32-111; family 32-111; genus 32-111. Next base: position 1,206,820 of record JBDRZU010000001.1, on the reverse strand, counting down.
TAACAAATAAAAAAGTCAAAAATTTTACAAATGATTTAAAATCTTTTATCATCAGAGATCTCAAAACAATTTTACTTTTTAAAGTAAATATTTCAGTTATCATCTTTTGTAATTTCCAAAAATAGTTCTTCAAGGTTTGACTTTTTCAAACTTTCCTTCAAATTTTCTATCGAACCAAAATATACAAGATTACCTTTATCCATTATCCCGATTTTATTACAGATCTCTTCTGCAAGTGAAAGCGTGTGGGTTGAAATAAAAAGGATCCTGTTTGAATAAGAAAACTCTTTAAAAAGATCTTTCACTATTTTCGAACTCTTTGGATCAAGTCCAACCATCGGTTCATCGATCAAAAAAATATCTGGAGAATGAATAAAACTACTTGCAATTATTATTCTCTGTTTCATTCCATGCGAATATTCTTCCGTTCTTAAATCCATATAATCATAAAATTCAAGTTTTTTTGAATATTCATCTATCTTTTCTTCTATCTTTTTCCTTTCCATTCCATACAACCTTCCAACAAAATATAAAAACTCTCGGCCTGTTAACTTGTCATATAAAAAAGGAGTATCAGGAACATAACCCAAACTTCTTTTTAAATTTTGATCAAAAATCTTATTGCTTGTTCCATTTATTAAAATATCACCGTTTTCATATTCAAGAAGACCTCCAATACACTTTATTGTTGTTGTTTTTCCAGCACCGTTCGGGCCGATAAAACCAAAAATATCTCCACCTTTGAGTTTAAAACTTATATCATTAACCGCTATTTTTCTTCCATACTTTTTAGTCAAATTTTTAACTTCAAGAGTTATTTCTTTTTGCATTCTTTTTTACTCCAATCTTATTTTTCATCTTTATCTTTCGCAACTTGTTAGCAAATCTGTGCGCTTCATCTATAACTTTTTTTATGATATAAAAAGATCCCGATCTGATATCAAGTTGAACATTTTTTCCTTCTGGAAAAAAAATCGTATTTGTTTTTTTTGCAACAGAAATCAAATCTATATCCTTATTCAATTCATTCAACACCTGTTTTGCTATCATCAACTGCCCTATACCACCATCTATTATTGCAAGGTTTACATCATATTTTTCAAGATATCTTTTAAAAATCTCTTTTATTGAAAGATAATCATCATTACCTATTTCGTCAAGGTTATAATACCTATAAAAAGATTTTTTTGGTTTCCCATATTCAAAAAATACAACCGAGCCACTATTCCAATCACCAGAAAAATGTGATATATCGACTCCAACAATGTTTTTTGGAATCTCTTTCAGATTTAAATTCTTCTTTAATTCAATTATAGATGAAGGAACAAACTCTTTTTTTATAAATTTATAGAGTTCGTTATCAGAATTTTCTCTGGCAATTCTATAAGGTTCCTGATCTATCAAACTCTTTTCCAGTTTTACAACATTGATTCCCTTTTCTTTAAAAAATTCTATAAAACTTTCATCTAAAAAATTAAAATCTATAACAAGGGTAGAAAAATCGAAGTCAGATGTTGAAATATAATACTTTAATAAAATTTCTTTACATATCTCATCTTTTGGCATCTTTTCATTAAAAACAAATGTTTTTGTAATTATGTCGGATATATAATTTTCCCTTATTTTTAATACAGAAAAACTTCCATTTCTTTTATCAAACGAAAAAGAGACGATATCTCTGTTTTGATATTTAAAAGTTAATCTTTTCCCTTTTTTGATCTCTTTCTTAATAAATTCTATGCTATCTCTAACAAAAGCTGCTTTTTCAAATTCTTCTTTCTGTACAAGTTCTTCCATGTAACTTTTTAAAAATTTTATCAATTCTTTTGTTCCACCATTTAAAATTTCTTCAACCTTTTTTATCTTTTGTTTGTAAATATTTTTTTCCTCTTCGAATTGACATACCCCTCCACAATTTCCAATCTGATACTCAATACAAATTTTTTTGGGATTTTTTTGATTACATCTTTTTAGCAAAAAGATTTTATTCAAAGTCTCAATTATTGTTTTTACATACGAAACTTTTGAAAATGGACCAAAAAAGGTTCCATCATCTATTTTATAGGTTAAAGATAAAACAGGATATTTATCACCAGAAATTTTTATATATGGATATGAATTTGAATCCTTGAGTTTTACATTATATTTTGGTTTAAACTTGTTTATGAGTTTAAATTCAAGAAACAAAGCATTTTTCTGATCTTTTGTAAGAATGTATTCAACCTTCTCTGCTTCAGAAAGTATGAACGGAACCTGAACTCTCTTATCTTGCTCTAAAAGATACTGTTTAACTCGATTTTTTATTGAGGAAGCTTTTCCTATATATAAAATGTTTCCATTTTTATCTTTGAAAATATAAACACCTGTTTCGTCCGGGAGATTTTTATAATCTATCATAGAAACGGTTAATCTTTTCTATAACATATTCAACTTCCCGATCCTCAAGTTCAGGATATATCGGTAAAGAAATAATTTTGTTTGAAACATCTTCAGCAACAGGAAGAGAATATTCTTTTTTTATCAAATTCAAAACCGCTTTTTGTTTATGAAGGGGAAGAGGGTAGTATATTGTTGTATCTATACCATTCTCTTTAAGATATTTTTTTAAATTCTCTCTTTTTTCAACAAGGATTGAATATTGATGGTATATGTGATAACAGCTCTTTTTTTCAAATGGTTTTTTTATTTTTTCGGTAAGTTTTAGATTATAATTTTTTGCTATTTCTCTCCTTCTATAATTTATATCTTCTATTCTTTTCATCTTCAAAAGAAGTAAAGATGCCTGTAAAGTATCCAATCTTGAATTGTATCCAAGTTCTTCGTGGATATATTTTTCACTCGATCCATGAACTCTTAATGTTTTTATTTTTTTATAAACATCTTCAGAATCGGTCACAACAAGTCCTCCATCACCAGCACATCCAATATTTTTTGTCGGAAAAAAACTAATCGTTCCTGCTATTCCAAAACTTCCACATTTTTTCTCACCTATTTTTGACCCTATTGCTTGTGCACAATCTTCAATGATCATAAGTCCATATTTTTTTGCAATTTTCTCTATCTCCACCATATCAGCAGGATGACCAAAGATATGGACAGGTAAAATAGCTTTTGTTTTTTTTGTTATCTTTTTCTCGATCTGAGAAACATCTATCGTGAAATCATCATAATTTATATCAACAAAAACAGGTGTCGCTTTCAATTGAAGAACTGTTTCAACTGTAGCAAAAAAAGTGAATGGTGTTGTTATAATTTCATCATCTTCCTTTATTCCTGCTGCTTTTAAAGAAAGTAAAAGGGCATCAGTTCCATTTGCAACACCAACACCATATTTCACACCAATATATTCTGCAACATTTTTTTCAAGAAGCGAGACCTCTTCTCCAAGAATAAAATTTCCTTTGTCAAAAATTATATTTATAGCATCAATATATTCTTTTCTGTATTTTTTGTATTCCCTTGTAAGATCAAGCATTTTAACTTTCATTCAGAAAAACTCCTTCTTTTTTTATTACATATTTTTTTCCACAGTTTGAGCAAACATATTCACTTTCTTTTTCTATCGGATATTTAACACCTCTCATCTTAAAACCACATTCACACATATAGCCAATTATTTTTGCAGGATTTCCAACAACTATAGCATAGTCAGGCACATCTCTTGTTACAACCGCTCCAGCTCCAACAAAAGCCCATCTTCCTATTGTAACACCACAAACTATAGTAGCATTTGCACCGATTGATGCACCCCTTTTAACTTTAGTAGGAATCCAGTTTCCATGTTTTGGGTATGGTGCTCTTGGATTAAGATCGTTCGTGAAAACCATAGATGGTCCAAGAAAAACATCATCTTCGATTTCGACCATTCCATAAACTGAAACATTGTTCTGTATCTTTACCCTGTTTCCGACAATCGCTCTATTTTCCACTGTAACAGATTGACCAATCGTACAATCTTTTCCAATTTTTGCTCCAGACATTATATGGGAAAAGTGCCAAATTTTTGTTCCTTCTCCAATCTGAGCCCCTTCGTCAACATAAGACGATTCATGAACAAAATATTTTTTTTCATCCATTTTTTAATGTCTCCTTAAAATATTTTACAGTATTTTCTATACCAACATCAAAATCTGTAAAGTTAATACCATAATCCTTTTTAATCAAAGAATTATCTAAAATACTTTTTACTATCTCTCCCCTCCTCTTTTCCTCAAATCTTGGTTGAAATTTATAGTCTGGAAAATGTTTTTTAATCGATTCAAAAACATCCAAAACAGATTTACTCTTTCCCGTTCCAACATTATAAATTTTATTTTTACCATTTTCTATAGATAGAACATTTGATTTCACTATATCCTTTACATAAACATAATCTCTATACATTTTTCCATATCCATAAAGTGTGCATTCTTGATTATTCAACATCTTGTTTATAAATATAGCAACAACACCTGCCTCACCTTTTACAGATTGTCTTTCACCATAAACGTTTCCGTATCTTAAAATTGTATATTCAAAACCATAATTTTTACTGAAAAATTTTATATAGAACTCTCCAGCATATTTTGAGATTCCATAACAAGATTCTGGATTTTTCTCATATTCCTCGGTCGCAGGTTTATCAACCTCTCCATAGATCGCACCACCTGAAGAAGAGAAAATTATTTTTCGTGTGTTAAAATTTTTCATAAGATCAAGGATATTTATCGTTCCAATAATGTTAATTTTTGCATCCCTTTCTGGTTCCTCTGTTGATATTCTCACATCTATTTGTGCTGCAAGATGAAAAACAATTTCCGGTCGAGTTTCTTTAAACACTTTTTTTAGATCATCTTTGTTGGAGATATCACATTTAAAGAATTTTGCTTCTTTGTTAATATTTATTTCTTCACCACTCGATAGATCATCAACTATAAAAACTTCTTCTCCCTTCTCAACCAAGCTATCTACAAGATTTGACCCTATAAAACCTGCTCCACCTGTAACAAGGATTTTCATAGATTTGCTCCGAGTTTAAATTTGATCTCAAAACTGTTCATGTTAACATCAAGAATGTTTTTATAATTTTTTATATAAAGATGACTTATATCAAAATTCAAAAACATTTTTTCTTTAAAAAATTCTCCATAAAAACTTATTCCATTTTGAAAAGTCATTTCAACTTTACCTGATGGAAAAGGTGGTTGAGTTAGAGGCATTTCCTCTTCCCAAGAATCAAAAAGATCCCTTGAACCTTTTCTTAAAAGAGAAAGATTGTAACCCCATTTCATTATTTCATTTATCCTGTAATCAAATTTAAAAATAAAAAAATCCCCATCAGTTCCAAAAAAGTATGATATCGGTCTTCTGTAATACGAATAGTTCAATCTATCAAACTCATGTGTTCCAGTATATGTGTTGATTCTACAATATTCTATACCGGTAACAAATTTGCTTCGAGAATAAGTGGTAGAAAAAAGATATCCGAGTTTGTTTGGAACATAGATAAATTCTGGATCATACTGATAATCATCTATAAAAAGTTCATTGTAGATTTTAAATCCATAAAGATTTTCAAAAGAAAGATCAAAACTCCATATTATGTTATCATCAGAAAAAGAATTGTTCTGGATGATGTAATAAAAAATCAAAGGATTCAAATATGGTGGTTGTGGAAGATTTGATTGATATATGATCATCTCTTTAAAGGAAAAATTTATATTTCTATTGGGAAAGAATTGCAATCTATGTGTTGACATATATGTATTATCAGTTCTTTTTTTATCTTTCAAGTAATAAGGTGTCATATATGCTGTGAAATAAAAAAATTTCATTTTTTTAAAATCGTACTCTAAAAGTATTCCATCCAGTGGTAGAAGGTTTTTTGAAAAATAGATATTGTCATAAAAGCCACCACCCCATGATGGCTTTATCCTTCCAAAGATTAAAAAATAATCTCTTGAATAGACACCAAAAAAAGTATTGTTAAAATCTGAGCCCGTTTTTTTCCAATCTTTCATCCTATAATAAAAAGAGTCCCTTTCAACAAAAGGAAAGAAGAGGTCAAAAGATATATGATAAAATAGATTGCTTTTACTATTTTTTATCAAGAGATTGTTATAAGTTATAACAGAATCTTTTATTACACTTGAATCTGAAAAATTTTTTGTATCAAATATGTTGTTGAAATCAAAATGGTATTTAAAAATTTCTTTTTTCTTCTCAAATCTTGAAATCAATTTTTCGATCAAAAAGATTTCCTCTTTTGAAAGATTTTTTCTTTTTCTCGATTCTTTCAGTTCTCTTAACAGGTTTTCTGTTCTAATTGGATATGTTCTCGCTTCAACACTTATGATTTTTCTCTGGTACAATTCTTCAATTATTCTACTTTCATATTCATTATCGAATATCAACTCAAAATTAAAGATAAATAAAAAGGAACAACTTAAACATAAAAACAAAAAAAATTTTTTACCAACCATTTCCTTTTAAAACCTCTGGTATTGTCCTTATTATTATTATAAAATCGTAAAGTAAAGACCAGTTGTCGATATACTCAAGATCTTTTTTCATCCATTCTGTAAAATCTACATTGTTCCTTCCGGAAATCTGCCATAAACATGTTAAACCTGGTTTAAAAGATAATCTTCTTCTATGCCAGAAATCATATTCTTTAACTTCTGATGGAAGTGGAGGTCTTGGACCCACAAAACTCATTTCCCCCTTCAGAATGTTTATCAGTTGAGGGAGTTCATCGATACTGTATTTTCTTAAAAATTTTCCAAAAGTTGTAATCCTTGGATCATTTTCGATTTTAAAAACAGGGCCATTCATCTGATTTTTCTGTATAAGTAGTATCTTTTTTTCCTCTGCATCTTTTTCCATCGTTCTGAATTTTATCATTTTGAAAATCTCTCCATTCATTCCAACTCTTTCCTGAACAAAAAAGATAGGTCTTCCATTCAACATGAATATAAGAATTGAAACTATCAAAAACAGTGGAGATAAAATTATTAAAAAGAGAATCGCAAAAACTTTGTCTAAAAAATATTTTAACTGTAATTTTTTACTGATCTCATTTTTTATTGTTGTCATCTCAATGAATTTGAAATCTTTATATTTTTCAAGATAAATAAAAAATTTCCCAAGGTTAAAAAATGGATCAAGATTTAAAAAGACCTTTATTCCACTTTCTACGATATTGGTTAGTTCTTCATTATAATTTTCTATTCTATTTTTTTCAGTTGAAATCAAAATTCCATCGATATGAATATTTTTTAATTCTTTGATTATATCTTTTTTTAAATCTTCTAGTTTGAATGATTCCACAATCTTAATACCCCAATCAATATTTTTTTCTATCAAATCTTTCATTTTTTCATAATATTTACCATCTCCTATAATAACAACCTTGAAAAGATTTTTTCCTTTTCTTATATTTTTTAATCTAAGGTTGTAAAAAATCCTTCTTTCAATTATAAGTAAAACTGTATTCAAAAAAATAAAGATAACTATAAAGACCCTTGAGATTATAAAACCTTTTATCAAAAAGATGAAAGCAAAAGTAAGAAGTGTTCCGTAAAAAATGTTTACAATGATTTCAAAAAACTCATATCTAAAATAGATATCTTTGAAAATCTCTTCTTCGTTTGATTTTGAAAACAGGAAAAACCAGACAAAAACCACAAATGCAAAAAGAATATTGTAATATTGTGTGTTATAATGAAACTCTTCTCCCTTCCAGATGATCAAACTTCTCAAATAAAAAGAGATCCAGAAAGCTATAATTGTTACTATAAGATCGAACAAAATTTTATAGATTCTTTCTGAACCAAGATTTTTCTTATAAAACAAATTTTACTCCACACTTTTTTCTTTCATTCTTTTCAACATTCGTTTTAAAAAATAATAGGAAACGACGATGATTGAAACAAAATACAAAATGTACAAACTTTTCAACTTTAAGAAAAAGAGTAATACAGATAAAATTGCAAAAAATAGGTTTATGGAATAAATTACGATTACACTTTTAGTATGGTTTCCATCATCTCCTTTTATGATATGATGTATATGTAATCTATCCGGTGCAAAAATGTTTCTTTTACCAAAAAATCTTCTTATAACTGAAAGAAAAAGATCCAAAAATGGGTAGGTAAAAAGTATTATGAATGGAGTCCAGTTCTCTGGAATATGATACATTAAAAGCATTACAATCATTGAAAAAAGTGATCCGAGAAATAGACTTCCAGTATCACCCATAAAAATTTTTGCAGGATAAAAATTAAAAAAAAGAAAGGCAAATAATGCTCCAATACATGAAAGGATTATATAAGAGATATAGGTTTTCCCGATCACGATTGAAAAGATCAAAAGCGGAATAGATAAAATTATTGATACACCTGCACAAAGTCCATCAAGTCCATCCACAAAATTTATACTGTTCGTAAGCAATGCAAAAAAGAATGCTGAAACAAAAGTCAGAACCGTATTTGTCAACAACAGATTTCCGTATATTATTGCAAGATCGTTTTTGTTCCACAAAAAGAACAAAGATCCAGCAAAAACCTGTATAAAAAGTTTTAACTTTGCTGAAACACCTTTTATATCATCAAGTATTCCAACAAAAATAAAAAATAAAGATATAGAAATCATCCTAAGAACAATCTTTTCAAGAGGGGTAATTCCTGTTGCATCCAAAAGGATAAAAGTTCCCCAAACACTTGCAAAAAAAGCAAGTCCACCAAGTGTTGGAATCTTTTCAACATGTATTTTTCTTTCATTATCTGGAACATCATGAAAACCATAATTCAAAGAAAACCTTTTAATGCCATTTGTCAAAATAAGAGAGATAATAAAAGAAAACAAAAAAACAAAAAAATATAAAAACATAGATTTTTATTATATTATCTGAAATCCTTTAAGTCAATAAAATATCACCAAACATTGATATGTATTCTTTTTTCATCAAACCTTTCAATCTCTTCTGGTGGCTTTACCGGATAACCGAGAGAAACTATAGAAAAAGGAACATACCTTTCGGGAATTTTTAAAATCTTTTTCATCAACTCGATCCGTTCTTCTTTTGGAAACACTCCGATCCAGCAACTACCTATACCATAAGCCCATGCAGAAAGGAGAATATTCATTGTAGCAGCAGAACAATCCTGGGAAAAATATCCTTTATCTGGTTGTTTTTTTGTATCAGCGAGAACAACAATTGCAGTGGGAGATTTTTTTAGCATTTTAGCATAAGGATGATTGTTAGAAATTTCATTTAAAATTTCTCTTTCATCCACAACAAAAAACTCCCATGGCTGTTTGTCATGAGCAGATGGAGAATACATCGCTGTTTTTAAAATTTCGATAATGATCTCTTTTGGAATCTTTTTGTCCTTATATTCTCTGATACTTCTCCTTGTTCTTAAAAAATTTATCAATCTTTCCATAATCTGTTCCTCCTCATAAAATTTTCTTGACATCGATTTATAAAAGTATACAATAAATTCTTAAAAAATCCAAGAATTGGAATATGAAGAGTATTAATGAAAATTTTCACAAACTGATTGCTGAAAAAGTTTCTCCTCAGGACTATGAACTCTGGATTTCAAACATAAAAATCATAAAACTTGATGAAAAATCTGTGACTTTTTCAGTCCCAACAGATGTTGCAAGAGATTATATAGAGGATAAATTTTTCTATGATATAGTTGAGGTCACAAGAAACCTTTTTGGAAAGGATCTCCAGATAATGTTGATCCCTGAAAAACGAGTCGAAACTATTCCTAAAGAGTTGAATCCTTTCAAAATTGAGAATATTGATACATATGATAATTCATCTTTAAACCCAAGATACACATTCGAAGAATTCGTTGTGGGAAAATCGAACGAACTTTCCTATACAGCATCTCTTTCTGTTGCAAAAAATCCAGGAAACCAATACAATCCCCTCTTTATTTATGGTAAAAGCGGTCTTGGAAAAACACATCTTTTAAATGCGATCGGAAACTATATTAAAAAAAATGATTTTAAAAAAAGGGTATGTTATCTTTCCACAGAAAGGTTTTTGAATGAATATATTTTTGCTATACAAGAAAAAAAGGTACTTGAATTCAGAAATAAATACAGGGATGCAGATGTTCTTTTAATCGATGATGTGCAATTTCTCAACAAAAGGGAAGGGACTCAAGAGGAGATTTTCCATACTTTTAACGCTTTGTATGAATCAAACAACCAGATAGTTTTAACATCTGATAGACCTCCACACGAAATACCCAACCTAGAACAAAGGTTGGTAACAAGATTTCAATCCGGCCTTGTAGTAGATATCCAACCACCAGATTTTGAAACACGTCTTGCAATATTGAGAAGAAAATTGGAAAAAGATGAAATAGAAATACCAGATGAAATTTTAAATTACATAGCTTTAAATATAAAACATTCAGTTAGAGAACTCAACAGCGCAATTTTGGGAATTCTTGCGAGAGCATCATTGAATAAATCTAAAATAGATATTAATCTTGCAAAACTTGTAGTTTCTAATCTGGTAAAACCAGAAAACCAGTTCGTTTCATTTAATAAAAAATTCAGTCCAAAAGAGATAAAGAAAATTGTTGCTGACTACTATAAAATTTCTGAATCACAACTTGCAGGAAAAAGAAGAACATCTTCTCTTGTCATTCCTCGTCAGGTCGCTGCATATATATTAAAAAAATATGGTAATCTATCTTTAAAAGAGACCGCTTACGAATTAGGAAAAAAAGATCATTCTACAATCATCCACGCAATAAAAAAAATAGAATCTGAACTTGAAAAAAAGGATTCTAAAATTAAAGAAGATATTGATAGTATAATCAGTTTATTAAATATTGATTAATTGTGGATAACTTATCAACATTTTTTTTATATAAACATTTTTTTAAGAGTGTGAAAAAAATTTCAACAAGATATAAACAAAAATGTTGATTTTAACTTATTTTTTTTGTATAATTTAAAAATGTTATCAACAATATTGGTTGTCCTTGATAATAGTGTTAGTATAAGAAAATTATCTAAATCAGGAGGATGAATGAAATTTAAAGTTGATAGAAATGAATTTTTAAAAAATCTTGAAATCGTGTCTTCCATTGTTCCTGTCAAACCTGTTCTGACAATAATTTCAAATATAATGATAGATGTTAAAAAAGATAAACTCATGTTATTCTCTACAGATTTTGAAATATCTTTATTTTCTGAAGTTGAATGTTCTTCATCTGGAGAAGGAATTTTTGTTTTGAATGCAAAAACATTGGTAGATCTTATTAGAAGGTTACCTGATGGAGAAATCAATTTTAACTATCAAAACGATAATGTCACTATTAAGACAAAAACAGGAGAATATAGAATTCCAACTTTAAAAAAGGAAGAATATGTTGAAATCATACGAATAGAAAAAGAAAGATTGTTTCCCGTTGATTCTCTTCCTTTAAAATCTGCTATAGATAACACTATTTTTGCAACATCAAAGGATACTGTAAAGGTTGCAATTACAGGTGTTCTTTTTGAGATGAACAAAAAATCTTTAACTATGGTAGCAACTGATAGTCATAGATTAGCATTGAATACTATAGGTGAATTTTTTGAAGACAATGTTTCGGGAAATATTATCGTTCCACCTAAAGTCTTGCAAATAATCAGAGATCTTTTAGATGATAAAGAACAGTTATATATGGGGTTTGATGATAAAAAGATAATGTTTAAGATAGGTAAGATCGAAATGTGGGCAAAATTGATAGACGGCACATATCCTGATTACAAAAGGGTAATTCCTTACGACAACAACAAAATCATGATCGTTAATAAAAATGAACTTCTAACAGCTTTAAATGCTGTAAATGTTTTTGTGAATGTTAATACAAAACTTGTGAAATTTGAAATTTCGAAAAATAGGTTGGTCATTTTAGCATACCAGAATCAACAGGGTGAAGGAAAAGAAGAGTTGGAAGTTAAGTATAATGATGAAGAAGTGATCAATATAGGCTTTAATATCAACTATCTGATAGAAATTTTGAAAAGAGTTGAAAGTGAAAATGTGAAATTTAAAATGAAAGGAGAAATGTTTGCTGTTTTGATAGAAAATGAGGAAAGTAAAATAGGAGAAGAATCTTTCTATATAATAATGCCATTAAGGTTAAAATAGATTAACAAATTTTTAAGAAGAATTCCAGATGAATGAACTGTATCGTAAAAATAGTAAAAAGAAACATATAAACAGAATTATTTTTATTATAGGTCTTATTGTTTTTTCATTCACATTTATACTCACTGGTGTGATAATCTCAATTTTTATAAACCTTCAAAAAGAGTTGCCGTCAATGACTGACTTGATGCTTTACAATGTTCCGAGTGCTACAATTGTGTATGATGACAATAATAATATAGTAGATGAATTTTTTATAGAGAGAAGAATTCCAATAAAGTTAAGAGAGTTACACCCATATACGATTAACGCAGTTATTGCATTAGAAGATCAACAGTTTAGAAAACACTGGGGAATAAATGTTGGAAGAACATTGGTTGTTTTATTGAAAGATTTATTTATGATGAAGAAGGCTGCAGGTGCTTCAACCATAACCCAACAACTTGCAAGAAACATGTTTCTTGGAATGGAAAAAACATGGTCAAGGAAGATAAAGGAAGCTCTGATCACTTTGAAGATTGAAAAGAATTTTTCAAAAGATGAAATTTTAGAAATGTATTTCAATCAGATAAACTATGGAAATGGAAATTATGGTATCGAAGCTGCTTCAAATTATTATTTTGGGAAATCATCAAGAGAATTGACTCTTGCTGAATCTGCTCTTCTTGCGGGAATTCCTCAGAGACCTGAAGCTAATAATCCAAAGGATAATTATAATAGAGCAAAAGTAAGGCAACTTGTATGTTTAAAAAATATGTTAAAAGAGAAGATGATCTCAAAAGAAGAGTATGAAGAGGCAATTGCAGAATCGATCGTTGTAGTCACAAATAACAACAAAAGTAAATTTGCAAGATATTTTATTGAAGAGGTCAGAAAAGAGGTTATCAAGAGGTTTGGAATGAACACTCTTTATAAAGGTGGTTTAAAGATATATACCTCTTTGAACAGTGATATGCAAAGGCATGCAGAAGAAGTTTTTGAAAGTAAGATGAAATCTTATGAAAAAATGTATTATTTAAGAAATACAAAAGAAAAGTATGAAAAAAATCTTTCACAAATAAAAGATACATCAGCAAACCGAGAAACAGATTATCTTCAGGGTGGATTTTTGTTGTTGGACAATAAAACTGGAGAAGTAAAAGTTTTAATAGGTGGAAGAGATTTTTACCATTCTCAGTTCAACAGGGCTTATCAAGCAAGAAGACAGCCGGGATCGATATTCAAAATCTTTCTGTTCTCTGCTGCTGTTGAAAATGGGATGTTTCCTGGAGATATTATAATGGATACTCCGGTTGTTCTTGATGATGGTTCGGATCAAAAATATAAACCAAGAAATTATGATGGAAATTTTTTGGGACCCATTCCTTTAAGAACAGCGCTTGCATTGTCAAGAAATGTTACTGCAATAAGGTTGATAAAGAATATTGGCCCTGAAACAGTTATAAAACATGCAAGAAAACTTGGAGTAACATCTCCTTTGATACCAGTTCTTTCTATCGCTCTTGGAAGTAACGATGTAACACTTCTTGAAATGGTTCGAGCATTTTCTGTTTTTCCAAACAAAGGGATATATAGAGAAGTTTCGCTTATTAGGTATATTGAAGATGCACAGGGTAATATAATTTATACAAACGATCATCCTGAAAAAAAAGTTATGGAAGAGGATGATGCTTATATAATAACGGATATGCTAGAAAGTGTTGTTAGAGAGGGAACCGCTGCTGGATTGAAATATTACAAAATGAATGTTCATGTTGGAGGAAAAACTGGAACAACGGATGATTATTCAAATGCATGGTTTATAGGTTTTACAAAGGACTATACTGCAGGAGTTTATGTTGGATATGACAAACCGAAAACTATAGCGAATAAGGTTACGGGTGCAGTTGTTGCTTTACCGATCTGGGCTGAAATTATGAAACCTTTTGTTTCTTATAAAGATTCGACTGCATTTGATATACCAAAAAATATTGTATATGTTAATGTTTGTAAAGAAACGGGAATGAGAGCTGCAAAATATTGTAAGTATACACGAATGGAAATATATAAAAAGGGAAAAGAACCAACAAAATATTGTGAAAAACATTCTACAGAATACAAACCATTACAGGACTTTGATGTTTACAAAGATCTGGAACAAACAGAATTTTAGGAGGAAAGATGAGGTTTTTAGTTTTTTTACTTATACTTGTGATTATTTTTCTCTCTTTCTCATTTTTTTATTATTATAACCAGAAGTTTAAACCTGCGGTTGATAGATATGATGAAATTGTAAAAGAAAATAAAACCTTAACAGAATATTTAAACAAATTGAGAGAAGAAAATATTAAGAAGGATAGTTTAATCCTTGCAATAAACACTCCAAAAGCTGAAAATAAATCCACTGAACAAAAAGAAACAGAAACAAGAATTCCAATCCTTTCGGATGACCTTTTCAATCCTGGTGGTTTTGAATTGACTAAAAATGGAAGAGGACTTTTGAAAAAATTTTCCGAAGTTCTTTTGAAAGATGGTGATGTTGAAATTATAGTTGAGGGTCATACTGATAACGATAAAATAGGTTCAAAAATGAAAAATCTTATTCCAACAAATTGGGAACTTTCTGCTTTCAGAGCGATAAATGTTTTGAAATTTTTACGAGATTCGTTGAATGTTAAAGATGAAAAACTTTCCGCTGTTGCTTATGGGTCTTCAAGACCTGTTGCGGATAATTCAACTGCAGAGGGAAAAAAGCAGAACAGAAGAATTGAACTTGTTATAAAAAAAACGATAGATATTGAAGAAACTCAATAAAAATTTCGATGGAGTACACCTTTTTTCTGGTGGTCTTGATTCAATAATATCATATTTTATTTTAAAAGAATTGGGACACAACCCTCTCACTATTTATTTTGAAACACCATTTTTTTCATCTGAGAAAGCAAAAGAGATTGCAGATAAAAACAATATAGAACTTGTTATCGAAAATGTTTTCGATGAGTATTTAAAAATTTTGAAAAGACCAATTTATGGTTATGGAAAAAATTTGAACCCATGCATAGATTGTAAGGCGTTTATGATAAACAAAGCAACAGATATTGCTATTGAAAATGATTTTAAATATGTTTCAACAGGAGAAGTTTTAAATCAGAGGCCAATGTCACAAACATTTCAAGGGTTGAAAAAGATAGAAAAACTTTTGAAAAGAAAAGATCTTCTAGTAAGACCCCTTTCAGAAGAGATTTTAAAAGATAAATTTGAAACGAACGAATTTTTTAAAGATAAAAAATTTTTTTCAATTGAAGGAAGAAAAAGAGATATACAACTCGATCTTGCAAAGAAATACAACATAAAATATTTTTCATCTCCTTCTGGAGGATGTCTTTTGACTTATAAAGAATATTCTCAAAAGATAAAAATTCTATTAGAGTTTGATGTAAAGGAAGAAAGATATTTTAAAATGGTAAAACATTGCAGGTTGATAAAATTTGAAAAATCTCTTGGATTTATCGGAAGAGATAAAGAGGATAACAAAAAACTTTTAGAACTTTCAAAGAAAGAAAGAATTTATCAGATAGAGGATAAAAAAGGACCAGTTGGAATATTTCTCGGAGATGATGAAAGAGATTTTCAAGAATTTTTAAAAAAGATGGTTTTCTACTCCAAACGAACCGAAACCTCCCTCAATCTGATAAAGGAAATTAATGTCGGGGACGGTGCTTGACTTTTTGACATTTTTATGCAAGTTATTATTTTAAATCAGTTAGAAAAACTTTTAAGAGAACTAAAAGTTGAAAAAAATTTTCAAGAGATGGCCATTTATTTAGACCTTCTGTTGAAATGGAACGAATCTGTTAACCTGATTTCAAAAAATGATATAGATATTATCGTTGAAAGACATTTCAGGGACTCTCTTTTAGCGTTGAATTTTGTTTGTGAACCCAAATATAAAAATATTGTTGATATTGGTAGTGGAAACGGATTTCCAGCAATACCGCTTGCAATTGTTTTTAAAGAAAAAAATTTTACACTTATTGAGATAAAAGAAAAAAAATGCTATTTTTTAAAAGAGGTGAAAGAATCCCTTGGTTTAAAAAATGTTATGATAAAAAATGACGATGTTAACAGTATAAATTTTTCTGATTTTGATCTTGTTTTATCAAGAGCGTTTTTAAAAGAGGAAGAACTTAAAACTTTTATGAAAGATAAAAATTTTAAAGGCGATATCGTTTACTGGAAAAAAATAAATAAACCAGTTCTTATAAAACTTTAAAAATGTTCCACGTGGAACATTTTGTTGTAAAAACCTATTGAAAAATTTAAAAATTGTGTTATAGTTTCAAACTATGACAAAGATTATTTCTATAGCGAATCAAAAAGGTGGTGTTGGAAAGACGACAACTGCTGTGAATTTAGGAGCAGCACTTGCTGTTGCTGAGAAAAAAACTTTGCTTGTTGATATAGATCCTCAGGCAAACGCAACATCGTCTTTAGGTTATTATGATAAAAATTTTTTAGGAAAAAGTATTTATGATTCGCTTTTAAACAAAGTTCCAGTTGAAGATATAATAGTAAAAACGGATCTTGAGTTTTTAGATCTCATTCCTTCAGATATATCTCTTGCAGCAACAGATGTTGAGTTTGTTGATATAGAGGAAAGAGAGAGTATGTTGAAGAAGGTTCTTGAAAAGATAAAAAACAGATATGAATATATTCTTATCGATTGTCCTCCATCTTTACAGATGTTGACTGTAAACGCTCTTGTTGCCTCAAAATCTATTTTGATTCCGGTTCAGGCGGAATTTTATGCTGTTGAAGGTCTTGCGAAACTCCTTAACACCATAAACAGCATCAGACAATCTTTAAACCCTGCTCTTGAAATCGAGGGGGTTCTGATAACGATGTATGACAATAGATTAACTCTTGCTCGTCAGGTTGCGGATGAAGTTTTGAACTATTTTAAAAGTGCTGTATATAAAACATATATTCCAAGAAATGTTAAACTTGCAGAGGCACCATCTTTTGGAAAACCAATAATCCTATTTGATCCGGTTTCAACTGGTTCAAAAGCATATCTTGAACTTGCAAAGGAGATAATAGAGAAAGATGAAAAAAGCGTTAGGTCGAGGTCTTGAATCGATAATTGCGGGAACAGAACAGAGGGAAGTTCGAAACATACCGATAGTAAATATTAAACCAAACCCGTTTCAACCAAGAAAAGTTTTTAAAGATGAAGAATTAAAAGAACTTGCAGAATCTATAAAGGAAAATGGAGTTCTGCAACCGATCACTGTCAGAAGGGTTGGTGATCATTATGAAATAGTTACTGGAGAAAGAAGGTTTAGAGCATGTAAACTTTTGGGGATGAAGGATATACCCGCCATAGTAAAAGAATTATCAAATGACAAAATGGTTGAATGGGCTTTGATCGAAAATGTTCAGAGAGAAGATTTGAATGTCGTTGAAGAAGCAGAGGCATACAAGGAACTTGCTGAAAAGTTTAACCTTACACACGAAGAGATCTCAAAAAAAGTTGGTAAGTCGAGAGCACATATCACAAATATTTTGAGAGTTCTTGAACTTGAGGATAGTATAAAGGAACTTTTAAAAGAAAACAAAATAAGTTTTGGACATGCAAAAGTTTTGTTGTCAATAAAGGAACCATTAAGAAGAAAACATCTTGCTGAAAGAGTTTATAGAGAGGATCTTTCGGTTCGAGATCTTGAAAAACTTTTATCTTCTGGTGAAGAGAAACATATAAAAACACATGAAAAGAAGAAATCTGTTCATCTAAAGGATCTTGAAAATAAACTTTCGGAAAAATTATCAAGAAAGGTTATTGTTAAATATAGAAAGGGCAAAGGTAGTATAAATTTAGAATTTTACAACGATGAGGATTTCAGAAAACTTCTAAATTTATTGGGTTTGAAAAATTTTGATTAGGAGAAATAATGAAAGATTTAAAAGAAGTTTTGAAAATTTTAACAGAATCATTTGGACCTTCTGGAATGGAAGAGAAAAGTTTTGAAAATGTGAAAAAGATTTTTGAAGATGAAAAAAATCTTTCAATTTCACTTGATAAGATGGGAAACATAATAATTTTCAGAAAAGGTGATCGAACTGGAAAAATTGGATTTTTTACACATAACGACGAAATAGGTCTTATAGTTACAAAAATTGATGGAGATTATTTAAGATTTACCTCTGTTGGTGGATATGATGAGAAAGTTTTGTTGGGACAGGAGGTAACAGTTTTTGGAGAAAAAGTTGTATCTGGTATTATCGGAGCAACTCCACCACATCTTCAAAAAAGTGGTGAAAGTGATAAGTTGTTGAAATATGATGACTTATATGTCGATCTTGCGATGAAAAATGCAGAACTAAAAAAATATTTTAAGATTGGGGATAGAGTTTTGATTAAAAGTGAATTCACAGAATTGAAGAATGATTTTGTTTGTTGTAAATCTATAGATAACAGGGGTTCTGCTGCAGCAATTATTAACCTTTTAAACCACATTAAAAATTTAAAAAATATTCCCGACCTATATTTTGTGTTGAATGCCCAAGAAGAGACAACTATGGCTGGAAGCTTGACTGCTGCTTATTCGATCCAGCCAGATATTGCTGTTGTTGTTGATGTGACTTTTGCAAAGCAGCCAGGAGTTGAAACTGGAGCATCTTATGATGCGATAGGAATTGCCAGAGGTGCTCATATATGTTCTCAACTTTGTGATTATATTATAGAACTTGTAAAGCGTGAAAATATTAAATATGAAATCGAACCAGTTCCACAACATTCTGGAACTGATGCTTATATGGTTCAAACAGCAAGAGGTGGCATAAAAACGATACTGCTTTCTCTGCCTATTAAAAATATGCATTCTCCAAGGGAAATTGTTAACCTAAAAACCATAGATAAAATTTCAAAACTGCTTTCAATATTTGTTTCTGAAGTTGATTTTGAAAAGTATGGTGAAAAAATAATTAAATGAGGGAGATATTATGATTTTAAAAAATTTAAGTGAAGGTTTTGGACCCTCTGGAAACGAAAATGAGATTAGAGATTTTATAGTTGAAACTATAAAAGATTATGTTGATTCTTTGAAGATCGATAAGATGGGAAACATCGTTGCTTATAAAAAAGGTAAAAATAATAATGGCAAAAAGATTCTGATCGGTGCACATATGGATGAAGTCGGTTTTATGATAAAATCGATAGAGGAAAATGGAATGTTAAGATTTTTACCTGCTGGAAGTATAGATAAAAGAGTTTTGATAGGAAAAAATTTTTTGATTGGAAAGGACAAAATAAAAGGCATAATTTGTTATAAACCAATACATCTTCAAAGGAAAGATTACAACAACATACCCGATGTTGATTCTCTTTTTATTGATATTGGAGCGCTTGATAAAAAGGATGCAGAAAAATATGTTTCTGTTGGTGATTATGCTGTTTTTGACACAAAATTTGAAAAAAGAGGAAATATTATCAAAGGAAAATCTTTTGATGATAGATTGGGCTGTGGAGCACTCATTGAAATTTTAAAAGATAGATATGAAAACGATCTTTATGGATGTTTCTTTGTTCAAGAAGAGGTTGGATTGAGAGGATCAAAAGTTGCAGCATACAACATTCCTTCTGATTATGCGATAGTGCTTGAAGGAACATCCGCTGCTGATATGCCGCACTCAAAGGATGAACCTGATTTTCCAAAAATGGGAGATGGTGTTGTTATAACGATTTCTGATAGATCTCTTTTTGTTGATAAAGATCTTTTAAAAAAGAGTGTTGAGTATGCAAAAGAGAACAAGATCAAATATCAATTCAAACAACCAATGATCGGCAAGACAGACGGAGGAGAAATACACAGATCAAAAGAAGGAGTGAGAACGATAGTTTTTGCTGTTCCCTCAAGATACATACATTCTCCAGTTTCTTTTGCTGATTTAAGGGATTATCAATCGATGATAGATTTAACAAAAATACTTTTAAACAAATTAAAATAGGGGTAAAAATGAAAAATTTGGTGAAAGAATTAACAAGCATTATTGGTCCATCCTCGTATGAGGAACCGGTTGTTGATTACATTGAAAAAAGTTTAAAAGGAAAAAAGAATCTTGAGATAAAGAAGGATGCTTTAGGAAACCTGATCGTCAGAAAAAAAGGAAAAGGTAAAAAAATAATGCTTGCTGCACATATGGATGAAATCGGTTTTATAGTGAAACATATAGACAAAAATGGATTCTTGAGATTTGCTGTTGTTGGTGGACTTTTTCCTCACAATATAATTGAAAACCATGTTGTTTTTGTGAACGGAGTTGAAGGTGTTATCGGATATGAAAACAAAAACTTCAACTGGCAGAATATTCCAAAGATCGATGAAATGTATATAGATATAGGTGCAAAGGATAAAAAGGATGCAGAAAAGAAAGTTCAGGTTGGACTTCTTGGTGCAATGAAACCAACATTTGTTGATCTTGGGAAACGAGTTTCAACAAAGGCACTCGATGATAGAATTGGATGTGCAATTTTACTCCAACTTGCACTCGATGATTTTGAAACCGATAACGATATTTATTATGTTTTCACAACACAGGAAGAGGTTGGTTTAAGAGGTGCTAAAACATCAGCGTTCTCTGTTTCACCAGATTTTGCTATAGCAGTTGATGTCACGGGCACAGGTGATACCCCTGAATCATACATTATGGATGTTAAACTTGGAGAGGGCCCTGCGATAAAAGTTCTTGATAGTGGAATGGTTGTTAGAAAACTTGTTATCGATTTTATGGTTGATGTTGCAAAGAAAAATAAGATTCCATATCAACTTGAAATTTTGAAAGGTGGAACAACAGATGGAATGATGATCCAGACGAACAAAGAGGGTGTATTAACAGGAATTGTCTCTGTGCCAACAAGATATATTCACTCTCAAGCGGAAATGTGTGATATGGATGATGTTGAAAACAGTGTAAAACTTATAAGAGAGATTTTGAAAACAGATTTATCAAAAAGGGGCTTTTAGAAATTGAAAAGAAAGATAACCTTAATCTACATAAGTCCTGATGGAAAAGACAAAAAAGAATTTTTGATTTCAACAACTCTGTTCAAGATTTTAACCGGTGTCTTGATATTCATTGTAATTTGTATAATTGCAGGATTTGCTTTTATTTCAACAGTATACTATGATGCTATGCAGAAAAGGAATTTTGAGAAGAAGATGAGATATATGGAAAATGAAATGAAAAAAGTAGAGGAGTTAAAATCTGACATAAAAGAGTTATATGAAAAGAATGAAAAGATCAGAGAACTTTTAGGTATAGATATTCAAAACAAAATTTTAAAATCACACACAAAAGAAATTTCTGTAGCAAAAGTTGAAAGTACAATAGTGAATGTTGATTCATTGAGAGAATATGATGAGTTGAAACCTGATATAAATCCTGTTGAAGGAGTTGTTTCAAGGAGTTTTACAAAGGATCACCCTGCGATAGATATCGCATGCAATCTTGGAACGATGGTTGTTTCAACGATAAATGGAACAGTTGAAAGAACAGGATGGGATGATGTTTTTGGAAATTTTGTTCAGATAAAAAACAATAAATTTTCAATCTTTTATGGACACCTTCAGAAGGTACTTGTAAAAAAAGGACAAACGATAAAAAAAGGTGAAATCGTTGGAACCGTTGGAAACACTGGAAAATCTTCAGCACCACATCTGCATTATGAGATCTTGATGGATTCTGTTTACTATGATCCGATTCAATTTGTAAATCTAAATAACTAAATAAAGGAGTTTTTATGGAGAAAAACAGTGCAGGAATAAACAACATTATAGGAGAGGGAACACACATTTCAGGAAAAGTTTTTGTTCCGGGCTCTGTCAGGGTTGATGGACATATTGATGGAGAGATAACAGTTTCTGAGATGTTGACAGTTGGAAAAACAGGTAATTTGAATGGAACGATAAACACAAAGGATGCTGTTATAGGTGGTATAGTTGAAGGAAAACTAATCGTTAAAAATCGAGTTGAACTTCAGAAAACAGCAAGGGTCAAAATAGATCTTGTTTGTAAATATCTTATAGTTGAAGAAGGTGTGATATTTGATGGAACCTGTTCAATGTCAAAACAGGAACTTTTTGATAAAAACGCAAAGGGAAAAACAGAATAATTTTAAGTGAAAAAAATTTTTTTTCTTTTTTTCACAATTTTTTTTGTTTTCGTTTCATGTGGAAAAAAGCTTCCACCACCTTCACCTGATAGAATTAAACCTGAGGTTAAAAACATCTACTTTTTTGAAGGTGGTAAAATCAGAATAGATCTTTCAGAAGAGGTTTCAAAAGTTGATTCAATTCAGATAAAATATGAAGATACAATTTTAAAACAAAAATTTTATTTAAACAAAAATTCGATTCTTGTTGATTACGATTTTAACAGAAAAATTTCGGGAGTTTACATCTTTTCTCTAACAGATTTGAACAATAACAAAAAGGACTTTTTGAATCTAAAGGTAAAAGGTCAAAAAATAAAAGATAACATTCCTCCTGAAATTACAAGAAGTTCTTCCCTGGATAGTGTTATAACACTCTATTTTTCAGAGAATATCGAAAAAATATTTTTTAAAGTTTATCCCGAAAATGTTAAATATACTGAAAAGATTGATGATGATAAAATTTCTATTTTTTTGAATGAAAAATTTTTAGTTCAAGTTATTGTTGATAGTGTTGTTGATTTTTCAGGTAATATCAACAGAAAAAGATGGGAGAATTATTTTTTTACTGAAACATTGCAAGAAAAGTTTTCTTTAAAATTGAATACTGAAATAAAAAACGAAAAATTTTTACTGCTTGATGTTGATGGAAATATTGTGAGAGAAAACATTTCTGATGAAACGGGAACGGTGAATTTTTTGAATCTAAAAAGAGGCAAATATACAATAAAAAGTACAAACTTTCTGGAAGATACATTGTTGATGGAGTAAAAATTTTAGATTGTTTTATATGTTAAACTATGATTTTAAATCTTAAATTTTATAATTGTATGGCAAATAAAAAATCTATTAGAAAAAAGATTTTTGAAGATAATGTAACTATAATAAGAATAAAGGTTTACAAAAAAATGTCAAAAAGTCAAGCACCGTCCCCGAAAGAGTTGAAAAACATTGAAAATAGTGATAGATAATGAGTTTTTTGTTTAAAATTTTTTTGTTATTTATATAATTAAAATAGGTTAATTATAGGAAATTACAGATATTGAAAATTGTGCGAAATGCAGAGCGTCAATGTATTGTGAAAAGAAAATTTTGCGAAAAATATTTTTTGCTCCAAGAGTGTCTTTTCGTGCGGTATGAAAGAAATGAATAGTTAAAAAGGAGAAAGTATGGTAAAGAAAAAAAAGAATAACACCAACGAACCATTAGAAAAACAACTCTGGAAAGCTGCAGATAAGCTTCGCAAAAACATTGACGCAGCGGAATACAAGCATGTTGTTCTGGGATTAATTTTCCTGAAATACATCTCCGATGCATTTGAAGAACTTCACGCAAAACTAAAGAGCGGCAAAGGCGAATATGCCGGAGCAGATCCTGAAGATAAAGATGAATACAAGGCAGAAAATGTGTTCTATGTACCCGAAAAAGCCCGCTGGTCGTACTTGCAATCGAGGGCAAAGCTGCCTACCATTGGTAAAGAGATTGACGAAGCGATGGATGCCATCGAGAAGGAAAATCCATCGCTCAAAGATGTGCTTCCAAAAGTATATGCCCGTGGTAACATTGACCCAACGAGTTTAGGAGGCCTCATTGACCTTATTTCCAATATCGCGCTTGGTGAGGCAAAAGCACGTAGTGCCGACATTTTAGGTCATGTGTTCGAGTATTTTCTGGGCGAGTTTGCATTGGCAGAAGGTAAAAAAGGTGGACAATTCTATACCCCAAGATGTGTGGTAGAACTGCTGGTTGAAATGCTTGAGCCATATAAAGGACGGGTGTTCGACCCCTGCTGCGGCTCTGGCGGTATGTTCGTGCAATCCGAAAAGTTTGTAGAGAGCCATCAGGGAAAAATCAACGACATATCCATTTACGGACAGGAAAGCAACCAAACCACCTGGCGACTGTGCAAAATGAACCTTGCCATCCGTGGTATCGACAGCTCGCAGGTAAAGTGGAACAGTGAAGGCTCGTTTCTTAACGATGCCCACAAGGACCTCAAAGCTGATTTTGTGATAGCCAATCCGCCGTTCAACGACAGCGACTGGGGAGGCGAACTTTTACGCAACGATGCCCGCTGGAAATATGGTGTTCCACCGGCAAGTAATGCCAACTACGCTTGGATACAACACTTCTTATACCATTTAAGCCCCGGCGGAATGGCTGGTTTTGTGCTGGCTAAGGGTTCTCTTACATCAAAAACTGGCGGCGAAGGTGAAATACGAAAAGAAATTATCGAGGCACGGCTTGTGGATTGTATTGTAAACCTACCAGCTAAGCTCTTTTTGAATACTCAGATCCCGGCTTGCCTGTGGTTTCTGAGCAGAAACAAGGCAAACGGAAAATACCGCAACCGCATTGATGAAATTCTTTTTATCGATGCCCGCAATATGGGACAACTAATCAATCGGCGAAACCGTGTACTCACCACCGAGGATATTCAGAAAATAGCCCGTACCTACCACGAATGGCGAAATCCCAACAGAAAATACGAGGACATCAAAGGTTTTTGCTGTTCGGCAAACATTGAACGTGTGCGGGAACTCGACTATGTGCTTACTCCCGGGCGATACGTAGGTCTTCCCGACGAAGAAGACGACTTCGATTTTAATGAGCGATTTACACAACTTAAAAAAGAGTTTGAAGAACAGTTAAAAGAAGAAGAGCGACTGAATAAGGCGATACTGGAGAATTTAAAAAAGGTGAAATTAATATGAAACTAAAATTAAAATTTCTATATTTTACTTTCATACAATAAAGTAAAATATGTATTTTTATAATTTACTTTGGAACGATATATGGACATAAAAAATTTTATATCAGGAAGCTATAAAAAGGGGCTGCAGTACGAGTATTTTTTACCCGAAAAGATAAATCATCCGTTCTATTGGACCGATTCATCTATCAATGAACTCTTGGAACGTGCCAGTTTGCGTCTGGGAGAATTAAACTCCTTTTCCAGATTGATACCCGACGTTGACATGTTCATTATTATGCATGTACTTAAAGAAGCCGTCGTATCAAGCCGAATAGAGGGAACACGAACAAATATTGAGGAAGCACTTATTGATGAAAGAGATATTGATCCGGAAAAGCGAGATGACTGGCAAGAGGTTAACAACTATGTTAAAGCCCTCAATTATGCTATCGAAGAGCTGAAAAAGCTTCCTTTATCGAATAGGCTTATTAAAAACACCCATCGTATTTTACTTTCTAGTGTGCGAGGTGAACACAAAAATCCCGGTGAATTTCGCACAACGCAAAACTGGATTGGCGGAGCTACCCTTGCCGATGCCGTTTTTATTCCTCCGGCTCATACGGAGCTTCCTGAGTTGCTTTCAGACTTTGAATTTTTTCTGAATAATTCTGATATTAAGATTCCACACCTGATAAAAATAGCCATTGCCCATTATCAATTTGAAACCATTCACCCTTTTTTGGATGGTAATGGAAGGATAGGACGGCTCTTGATTACCCTGTATCTTGTAGCCAACGGAGTTCTGGACAAACCTTTGTTATACCTTTCGGAATATTTCGAAAAAAACAAATCGCTTTACTATGATAACCTGACTTTTGTGAGGACTAAAAACGATTTACTACAATGGATTAAGTATTTTCTTGTGGGAATTGCAAACACTGCAGAAAATTCGGTCAATACATTGCAAAATATTATAAAACTTAAATCCCGAATTGAAAAAGAACATATCCTGCCAATGGGCAGGCGATCAAAACAGGCACTCGATCTTTTTCATCAACTGTTCAGGAAACCGGTCATCACGGTAGCCGAAACCCAATCCGTAACAGGCCTTTCGCCTAAAGCAGCCAACGAATTGATTCGAATTTTTACTAAACAAAACATATTGCACGAAATTACAGGTTACAAACGCAATAGAGTTTTTGTTTTTCATGAATATATGAAATTGTTTAATGATTAAGGAATTTATTATGAATGAAGGTAATAATTCGAAGGGGTGGAGGGAATGTAAACTGGGGGATGTTGTTGTACTAAACTATGGTAAAGGACTTAAAGAAGAAGTTCGCGTTAATGGTGATGTTCCTGTTTACAGTTCATCAGGCTTGAGCGGATGGCATAACGAACCTTTAGTAAATTCTAAAGGTATTATTGTGGGTAGAAAAGGTACGATAGGAAAAATCTATAAAAGTGAAAAACCTTTTTTTTGTATTGATACAGCATATTATATTCTTCCAAATGATGAAGAATACGACTTTGATTATTTATATTATTGTTTGCAAACATTAGGTCTTGAGGATTTAAATAGTGATAGTGCTGTACCTGGATTAAATCGTAACGCTGCATATAATCAAGACCTCCTCCTCCCCCCTCTCCCTGAGCAGCGAGCCATAGCCTCGGTTCTCTCCAGCCTTGACGATAAAATAGACCTGCTCCACCGCCAAAACAAAACCCTCGAAGCCATGGCAGAAACTCTCTTCCGCCAATGGTTCATCGAACCCTGCAAAAACGGTTTGCCAAAGGGGTGGGAGGAAAAACCACTAAAGGATATTTGTGTAATTTTTAATGGATATGCTTTTCAAAGTTCTAGTTATAAAGAATATGGACAAAAAATTATCAGAACCTTAAACTTTTCAAATCATTGGATTGAATTAAATGATTTAGTGTATATCTCCGAAGAATTAGCAACTGAATATAGTCAATTTTATTTAAAACGTAATGACTTCCTATTAGTAATGGTAGGGGCAAGCTTAGGGAATTTTGCGATTGTCACTCAAGATATTTTACCTGCATTACAAAATCAAAATATGTGGCGGTTTCGAGCAAAAGAAGATTTTTCTCAACATTATTTGAATTATGCATTGCGTCAAATAATTAGTGAATTATTACATAGTGCATCTGGAAGCGCTAGAGAATTTTTCCAAAAAGGAGTTTTTTATGATTATAAAATTCTTGTACCACCCTTGGATTTATTGAATAAGTTTGAACAAATAGCAGAATCACTATTTTCAAAAATTGAATTAAATAGATATCAAATCCACACGCTGGAAAAACTCCGCGATCTTTTGTTGCCAAAATTGATTTCAGGTGAAATACGGATACAATATGAATAAATACAAAAATACATACCGCATACCATCGACGCGATTGCCACATTGGGATTATGGCTGGAATGGGGCATATTTTGTTACCATTTGTACCCACGACCGGCAAAATTTTTTTGGCGAAATATTGGATGGACAAATGGTATTGTCGGAAATTGGGGAAATTGTCCGACAGGAATGGTTGAAAACATTTGAAATGCGTCGTGATATGAATTTAACGATGGGCGAATTTGTAATTATGCCCAATCATTTTCACGCCATTATTATTGGCGAAAATCAATATAATACGCAACGTATCGATAACCGTGATGACGACCGTTATCGTAGAGACGCAATGCATTGCGTCTCTACAAATCAAAACAAATTCGGTCCGCAATCGAAAAATTTGGCATCCATTGTTCGTGGTTTTAAATCGGCCGTTACCAAACGTGCCCGTTTCATAAACCCTGCGTTTGCATGGCAACGCAATTATTATGAACACATCATCCGTAATGATGAATCATACATCCAAATTTCAGAATACATAAAAAATAATCCCCAAAACTGGAGAAAAGACGATTATTATGCCTATTAACATTACAGAATCGGATATCGAAAAATTAGCCATAGAACTACTGCAAAAACAGGGTTTCAAATATGTCTATGGCCCTGACATTGCCCCCGATGGCATTAAACCAGAACGCCAATCATTTGAAGATGTGATTTTGATAGATCGTTTGCAACAGGCTGTAGATCGTATAAATCCCAGTATACCAGCCGATGCTCGCGAGGATGCCATCAAACAGATTCTCCGCCTCAATTCTCCAGAGCTAATTGTCAACAACGAAAACTTCCATCGCATGCTTACTGAAGGAATCACGGTAAACTATAAAAAAAATGGCCACAGCCGTGGCGATCTGGTATGGCTGGTGGATTTCAACAATATTGAGAACAACGAATTTCTGGTAGTAAATCAGTTTACCGTTATTGAAAACAATATAAACAAACGTCCTGACCTTGTTTTATTTGTAAATGGTCTTCCTCTGGTTGTCTTAGAGCTTAAAAATCCTGCTGACGAAAACGCCACCATCCATTCAGCATTCAGGCAGATACAGACCTACAAGGAAACTATACCACGACTGTTCACCTACAATGGTTTTGTGGTAATATCCGATGGTCTTGAGGCAAAAGCCGGTACCATATCGGCAAATATCAGCCGTTTTTCTGCCTGGAAAACCGCTGATGGCAAGGTTGAGGCATCAGCGCTTATATGCCAACTCGAAACGCTCATTAAAGGAATGCTTCAAAAATATACGCTGCTTGACATGATACGCCATTTCATCGTATTCGAAAAATCGAAAAAAGAAGATAAACAAACCGGCCAGATTACATACGAAACTGTCAAGAAAATGGCAGCATATCACCAGTACTACGCGGTGAATCGTGCCGTTGAATCAACGCTACGGGCGGCTGGGTATATTCGCCCGAGCTCTTCTATAATCACATTGCCCCGAAAATCTCTGGTAGCTAATCATGGCGGAGATAATATGGTTATGGAATCGCCCGAGAGTTATGGCTTACCGGCAACAGCTACACAACCTATTGGCGACCGAAAAGGTGGTGTGGTATGGCATACGCAAGGGTCGGGCAAATCGCTCTCTATGGTGTTCTTTACAGGTAAGATTGTGCTTGTTATGGACAACCCCACCATCGTGGTTATCACCGACCGAAACGACCTCGACGACCAGCTTTTCGATACCTTTGCTGCATGTCGCCAGCTTTTGCGACAGGAACCTGTGCAAGCTGAAAGCCGCGAGCATCTTAAAGAGTTGCTTAAAGTAGCTTCTGGCGGTATTGTTTTTACCACTATACATAAGTTCATGCCCGACGAGGGCAATGTCTATGAAACCCTTTCTGAAAGAAAAAATATTGTGGTTATCGCTGATGAGGCTCACCGTACCCAATATGGATTCAAGGCAAAGATCGTAGATGCAAAAGATGAAAACGGTAATGTTGTTGGCAAAAAAACAGTCTATGGTTTTGCCAAATATATGCGCGATGCTCTACCCAATGCTACATATCTGGGTTTTACCGGGACTCCAATTGAGAAAGATGACAAAAATACCCCGGCTGTTTTCGGAAATTACATAGACATCTACGATATTGCCCAGGCAGTGGAAGATGGTGCAACAGTGAGGATTTATTACGAAAGCCGTCTGGCAAAAATCAGCTTAAGCGAAGAAGGGAAAAAACTGGTAAGAGAACTCGATGAAGAATTAAAACAGGAAGATCTTTCGGAAACCCAAAAAGCAAAAGCCAAATGGACACAACTCGAAGCACTTGTTGGTAGTGCCGACCGATTAAAACATCTGGCTCAGGATATTGTAGCTCATTTTGAACAGCGGCAAGAAGTTTTTGAAGGTAAAGGCATGATTGTAACAATGTCACGATGGATTGCTGCTGCCCTTTACGATGAAATCATCAAAATACGTCCTAAGTGGCATAGCAACGATCTGAAAAAAGGCGTTATCAAGGTAGTGATGACTTCGGCCTCATCCGATGGACCTGAAATTGCCAAACATCATACCACCAAAGAAGAGAGACGTATCCTTGCTGACCGCATGAAAAACCCTGACGATGAACTAAAATTGGTCATTGTTTGCGATATGTGGCTTACTGGATTTGATGTTCCTTGTCTGCATACTATGTACATTGACAAGCCTATGCAGGGACATAATCTCATGCAGGCTATCGCACGAGTCAACCGGGTGTATAAAGATAAAACCGGTGGGCTAATTGTCGATTACTTGGGTATTGCAGCGGACCTTAAAAAAGCTCTTTCGTTCTACTCAAGTTCTGGCGGCAAGGGAGATCCCGCTGTGGCTCAGGAACAAGCCGTAGCGCTGATGCAAGAAAAACTGGAAGTGGTAAGACAAATGTTTCACGGTTTTGCTTATGAAGAGTATTTTAAAGCAGACACAAGCAGGAAACTCTCAATTATTCTTGAAGCCGAAGAACATATTCTCGGGCTCGAAGATGGTAAAAAACGTTACATCGACGAGGTAACAGCCCTGTCAAAAGCATTCTCCATTGCCATTCCGCATGAGCAAGCTATGGCGGTTAAAGATGAAATTGCCTTCTTTCAGGCGGTTAAGGCACGGCTTGCCAAATTCGACAAGACCGGCTCTGGCAAAACCGATGAGGAAATCGAAACTGCGATCAAACAGGTAATCGATAAATCTCTGGTAACGGATAAGGTAATTGATGTATTTGATGCAGCTGGCATTAAAAAGCCAGAGATTTCAATTCTTTCGGAAGATTTTCTTCTGGAAGTTAAAAACATGCAACACAAAAACCTTGCAATGGAGGTTCTAAAAAAACTTCTTAGCGATGAAATAAAAGCAAGGTTAAAGAAAAATCTTGTACAGGGAAAAACCTTGATGGAGATGCTTGAAAGTTCAATAAAAAAATACCATAACAAAATATTAACAGCTGCAGAAGTTATTGAGGAGTTAATCAAACTCAGCAAAGAAATTAAAGCAATGGATAAAGAACCAGAAGAGTTGGGGCTTTCCGATTATGAATATGCTTTTTATACCGCAGTTGCAAACAATGAAAGTGCCCGTGAGTTAATGGGAAAAGAAAAACTGAGAGAATTAGCTGTAGTTCTATACAATAAAGTACGCGAAAACGCATCGATTGATTGGACAATAAAGGAAAGTGTAAAAGCAAAATTAAAGGTCATTGTTAAACGAATATTGCGTCAGTATGGTTACCCGCCGGATATGCAAATGTTAGCTACAGAAACGGTACTAAAACAAGCAGAACTAATTGCTGAAGATTTGACACATGGAAAATAAGAATACTCGGGGACGGTGCTTGACTTTTTGACATTTTTTCCGTAAATATATAAAACCCTGCCAGTTAACGGCAGGGTGTAATATGTGAAAATCAAACTAAGTTTAATTTGTAATTTTATAAATTTTAATAATTCTCAACAAAAAGTTCGAAATATGCTTTTGGATGTTTGCAGACGGGGCAGATATCAGGTGCTTCTGATGCTTCGTGGATATGTCCACAGTTTCTGCATTTCCAGTAGACCTTTTTTGCTCTTTTGAACACAACCTGTTTTTCAATATTTTCAAGGAGTTTTCTATATCTTTTTTCATGATCTTTTTCTACTGAACCAATCTTTTCAAACATATCTGCTATCTCGTCAAATCCCTCTTCTCTTGCGATTTTTGCCATTTCAGGATACATTGTTGTTGTCTCATAATTTTCACCTTCTGCTGCTGCTTTTAGGTTTTCTATTGTATTTCCTATACCTGAAAGTGCTTTAAAATGGAGTTTTGCATGTTCTTTTTCATTATCTGCTGTTTCTTGAAATATCGCTGCTATCTGTTCATATCCCTCTTTTTTTGCAACAGATGCAAAGTATGTGTATTTGTTTCTTGCCATTGATTCACCAGCAAATGCTTCCCACAGGTTTTTTTCAGTTTTTGTTCCTTTTAAACTCTTTTTTGTCATACTTATACCTCCTTTGCCCAGAGCATATGTATATTACAGAACTCTCTAACATGTTTTACCTCTGATAATGAAACATCAAAAATTGCTTCTGGTTTTTCACCTGGTTTGAACTCATGTCTTAAAACTTTTTTGTCAGTTAAAACTTCAACAAAGACAATATAATGTTTCTCTTCCATCGGATGTTCAACTGAACCAACTTTAACTTTTATTTTTCCTCCAAGATCTTCAATAACTGGGAGATGTTTCTCAACACCAGTATCCTCTTTTTTTGGTTCAAGTTTTGTCATCGGTTTGTTGCAACACACAAGCATTACCATACCTGTATTGACAATTTCAACAACATTACCGCACACATCACATCTGTAAAGTTCTCTGAGTTGTGTTTTCATAATAAACCCCCTATTTTATTCTCTTTTTCCAAGTTCATGATCAAGCATGTAAAGTGCATTTGCTGAATCCTTTATCTTTTCAAGAATTGTTACTATCTTTAAAAACGAATCCTCTTCTTCTACCTGTTCATCAACATACCATTTTAAAAACGATTCAGAAGCGTAATCGTTCTCTTTCTTTGCAAGTTCCATCAGGTTATGTATATTTTTTGTAACTGTTAATTCATGTTCGTAACCATATTTGAAAACATCGAGTGGAGATTTGAAATCGTTTTTTGGTTGCTGAATTGGTTGAAGGATAACTTTTGCGTTTCTTTCGTATAGATGGTTGAAAAACTTCATCGCATGACCATGCTCTTCTTTTGCCTGAACTTCCATCCAATGTGCAAAACCATCAAGATTCTCCCCTTTAAAATATGCAGCCATCTGAAGGTAAAGGTATTCAGAGAAAAGTTCTCTCTGAATCTGATCGTTGATCTCTTTTACCATTTTTTCACTTATCATACTATACTCCTTTTTATATTGTTTTTTAAATTTTCAATTTTTTCCTGGTCTGGGATATATTGGATTTTTTCTTCTAAAACGACCTGATGCGAAAATTTTTCAAGATACTCTTTTATTATCTTTGTGCCTTCACCACCCCAGCCGTAAGAACCGAAAACAAAGAATTTTTTATTTTTCGGACTGAGTCCAAGAAGGTATGTCAAAAATCCTGCAATTGAAGGTAATGGTTGTCTGTTTAGAGTCGGTGTTCCAATTCCTATTATCGATGAATCGAGAACCTCTGTCATTATATCGGATATATGGTTTGTTTTTAATGAAAGAAGTAAGGCCTCAAAACCCTCATTTTCAAAGAACTCATAATATTTTTTAGCCATTGTTTCAGTTGAACCCCACATCGTATCATAAACAAGAACAACCTTTTTTTTCAAAGGATTTGTTGACCATGTCTGATACTCTTTCAAAATGTTTGATATGTTTTCTTTCCAGATGATTCCATGACTTGGAGCAATAATTTTTATTTCAAGATCTTTCAATTGATTTAACGCTGTTTGAACCTGTTGTGAATATGGTAAAACTATATTAGCATAATATTTTTTTGCTTGATACAATATCTCATCGAGTGGATTTTCATAATCGAATCTAAAAAATGAAGCATAATGTTGACCAAAAGCATCGTTTGAAAAGAGAATCTTTTTGTTTTCAAGGTATGTTACCATATTGTCAGGCCAATGAACCATCGGTGTTTGAACGAAAACAAGATTTTCTTTACCAATATTTAGTTTGTCACCAGTTTTTACTATTTTAACATTTAGATCTTTTCCATAATGTAATTTTAATCCTTTCTCTCCCTGTGGATTTGTTATTATCTGAGCATTTTTCGCATACTGTAAAATTTTTGGTAAACACCCAGAATGGTCCATCTCAACATGGTTTATAATTATGTAATCGATTTTTGATGGATCTATAACATTTTTTATCCTTGATAAAAACTCATCAAAAAGATAATGTTTTACAGTATCAATGAGTGTGATTTTATCATCTATGATCAGATAAGAGTTATAAGTTGAACCTCTTTCTGTTGTATACCCATGAAAATCTCTTAAAGACCAATCTATTCCACCAACCCAAAAAATGTTCTCATCAATCCTAAAACTTTTCATCAACTCTCCTTTATAAACTCTGATTTTGAAGCACCACAAACAGGACACACCCAGTCATCAGGAAGTTGTTCAAAAGGTGTACCGGGTTTTATTCCGTTGTCAGGATCACCAGCAGCAGGATCATATACATAACCACAAACCTCACATTTATACTTTTGCATCTTCTCCTCCTTTTTTTCAGGATTTTCCTTTTTCTCTTCAATATAAGTAGGGGCATTCTTCTGGGTTTTACCTTTTTTAACTTCATGGTAAAAAGCGTAAGTCATTGGTTGCTGGTTATTATCGATGATATAGGCATCAACGAGTTCACCGATAAAAAGTGTATGTGTGTTCACATCAAATTTGTTAACAACCTTAAATTCAAGTATCGCAACTGAAAAATCTTTAACTATTGGTGCTCCTGTTGTTCCAGTTTCATATTTTATATTTTCAAATTTATTTATCTCTCTTCCTGTTTTAAAACCAAAATTTCCGATAAACTGTAAAGGTGTTTGTTCTGAAAGTATTGATACAGAAAAATTTTTTCCTTTTTCAATTATTTGATGTGTATAGTTATTTTTGTTTATACTCACAGCAACTGTTATCGGTTCTGAAGTTATCTGAAAAATTGTGTTTGCAATTTGACCATTAACTTTTTCCCCATCAGAAGAACACACAAGGTAAACTCCATAAGAAAGTTTAAAAAGCGCTTTTGTATCCAATCTTCCTCCTATTTACAATTTTTACATATTCCATAAATATAGTTTTCACTATAAAGTTTTTCAAACCCATCTTCTATTTTCAAATCCTTATTGTCGTTTATTCTTATATCATAAATTTTTTCGCATTTGATACATTTAAAATGTGAGTGAGGAGAAATATCAATATCATATCTTGCAAAATCTTTTTCGATTCCCAAAACTTTTACAATACCTTTTTCAGCAAAAAGTTTTAGTGTATTATAAACAGTTGTTTTAGAGAGAGTAAGGATTTCAGGTGCAAGATCTTTAAAAATTTCATCAACTGATGGATGAGTTCTGTTTATAATAAGATATTCAAGAATTTTTATTCTTTGAAAAGAGGGAGATATTCCTTTTTCTTCAAGTATTTTTAATATCTGATCATAATCAATTCTTTTTATATTCATTTGAAAATAAATCCTCTTTCCTTATACCATAACACAAAATCAAGATGTTCAAGTGGAATTTTTAACTTTTTCGAGAAGTTTCTCATATTTTCCTCAATTTCAAGATACCTTTTTTTAGAGATTGAAGAAGGTATCTGTTTAATTATAGAATAAGATTTTAAATTTTTCAATATATGTCTATCAAGAATCGCAAGATCTTCTCCATAACCAATATTCCTCAAAAAATGTGTTGCCTCTTTGTATCCGATACCTTTTACATTTTTTACTAAAAATTCTCTTTTTTCGAAATTTGACTCGATACTTTTTAATTTTTCAAAAAAATTATCTTTTAAAAAGTTTTCATTATAAAATTTATGAATGTATGAAGATTTATTGTTTGGAAATCTGACACCATAAAGACAATTTTTTATTTTGTTAGGATCTTTTAAAATCTTGTTTCCTTTATTTTTAATATTTTCAACAGATTCCCAACAGAGTGTTGCCTTTGATTGAGGTGTCAACAAACAGAAAAACATTTCATACAAAAGTTCCTGATCTGACATATTCTTTCCATTAAATTTAAACTCCTCCAATCTTTTTAAAATATCATTTTTGATTTTTTTATAAATGTTAATAAGTTCATTTTTGTTGTTCATATTACAAATTTAAAACAATTACAATTTTTGAATAATTATAATTTATTTTTTAAAAAAGTCAAGTTATTTGATCTCAGGGTGGTGTGCTACCAATCTCAGTTTTTCTTTTAATATTCTTATATAAAATTTTTTACTTTTAATAAATTGTCCATCTAT
The DNA here is from genome assembly GCA_039804105.1 of Caldifarciminota bacterium. Taxonomy (GTDB): domain Bacteria; phylum Hydrothermota; class 32-111; order 32-111; family 32-111; genus 32-111. The sequence goes on along the minus strand of JBDRZU010000001.1, from coordinate 1,170,928 downwards.
TTGACCTTTTAATTCATTTTTTGTTTCAATAATTATTTCCTCGATTCTTTTCATAATTACATGTTTATCATCTTTATGTTTTTTTAAAAGAACTTTTAAAAGATAATAAGGTTTCAAATAAAATGGAACATGTTTTATAAGACATATATCAAGTTTATCATCATCAGGTTTTGCGTCAGGTGTTAAAAAGAATCCTCCTCCAACTGCTTTTCCATTACTTATACATGTTATATAAAATTTATCTTTTAAAACTTCCTTTCCTTTATCAATACTTATCTTTACTTTTGGAGGTTTATATGTGAAGAGTTTTAAAAGGACGAAAACCATATAGGCGAAAAGTCCTTTTAGTTTTAGATTCTTTTTATCCATATCCTCAATAACTTCACCGTCAAAACCGATTCCGATTGCGTTTACACCAATTTTATCGTTTATTGAAAATAGGTTTAAGTGTGAAAATTTTTCTGTAGTAAAAAGTTCTTTTAAAGTTACAAGATTAATCGATTTGATAAAATCATTACCTGTTCCAGTGCTTATAAATCTTACAGGATAGTTTAAAGGAAACATTCCGTTTACTATCTCATTTAAAGTTCCATCACCACCTATAACAACAAGGTCTGTAATATCTTCGGAAACCCATTTCTTTAGATTTTTTTCAGCATCAAATTTTTCTTTTGTATATTTTATGATGAAGTTAATTTCAAGTTCTTTTAAAACCTTTTCGACCTGTTTTAAAATCTTTAGTCCTCTTCCCTTCCCTGCCTGTGGATTGATGATAACAAGATATTTTTTCATATTAAAATTTTAACACTCTTAAAAAATTTTTCAATAAAACTCTTTTTTGATTTGAAAAATTGTCAATCAGGTTATAAACTTGACAATAAATTCTTATCAGGTATAATTTTTATTTTTAAAAAGGAGTTTTTTGTGGTTGAGTCCATCATTAAATCGATAAAAGAATCGGAAGAAAAGGCAAAAGAGATAATAAATCTCGCTTTGAAAGAGAAGACAGAAATAATTTCCAAAAGTGAGGTTGAGGCAAAAAAGATCTTGATCGATGCAGAAAAAGAAGGGCAAAAGATTATTGAAAAAGCAAAAGAGGATGCTTTTAATGATTCAAAAACAAAAATCGAAGAAATAAAGAAAGATTATGAAAAAATGATCAAAGATATAGACAAAAAAGCAGAAGCAAAAAAAGAAAAAGTGTTAAAAGAACTTGTTAAGGAGTTTTTGAACTGATGGCTGTTGCAAAACTAAAAAAATTACTCCTTGTCACCCATAAAGATAGTGAAAAGGATGTTTTGGAAAAACTGAAAACAAATTTTTTTGTAGAGGTTCGTCCATTTAATCAATATTTTGATAAAGATTTAAGTGTAAAAGTAAAAAAATACAATGATGATGTTAAAATCCTTGAAACGAGTTTGGATGTTATCAACAAATATAGAGGGATTTTTAAATATTTAGTAAAACAGGGAAAAATTGTCGTAAAAAGAAGTGAATACATTCAGATTTCGAAAAACGATAATATCCTGAATGTAGCAAAAGATATAGTGGATACCGACTCAAAAATAGAGGATATAAACTCAAAAATAAAAAATCTAAAAAGTGAGATAAACCATCTTGCGGTCTGGAATGTTTATTCGGGGAAACTTGAGGATATACGAGTTTTTGATAACTATACATTTCTTCTTGGAAAGATAAATCTTAAAAATATAAAAAAAGAAGATTTTCAAAAAAGTTTTGAAGGAAAAAATGTTTCAATCGAAGAGATATATTCTGATAACGATTTTGCATACTATATAGTTGGTTATTTGAACGCAGAAAAAGATTCTGTTGAAGAAATCCTTTTGAAGTCAGCATTTGAAAATGCAATTTTTGAAAATCTGACAGGAACGATAGAAGAAAATATACTTCTAAAAAGAGATCAGATACATCATCTTGAAGAAGATCAGAAAAAACTTTCTGAAAAAATAAAAATTTTAATGGAAAAATATGAAAAAGATATAACTGTTTATCTGGAATATTCATTGGAACAGGAAAAACTTTACGATATATTCTTTGATAGTTTCAAAACTGACAAAACTTCTTTCTATACGCTCTGGATAAAACAGGAAGATTTTGAAAAAGTTAAAAAGTTAAAAGAAAACCTTCAATATATTGAGATTTTTGAAATTGAACCAGAAGAGGGAGAGGAACCACCAATAATTCTTGAAAACAGAAAACCAATAAAACCATTTGAAATTGTTACCTCAATGTTTGGTGTTCCACGATACTATGAAATAGATCCAACACCATTCATCGGAGTTTTCTTTGGATTATTTTTTGGACTATGTATTACTGATGCTGTGTACGGTTTAATTTTGATGATCATAACTCTGATCCTTTTGATAAAAATCCCAAAGACAAGAGGTGGTTTGATACAACTTATGTTTTATGGGGGGTTCTGGACTTTGATTATGGGTGCATTGTTCTCCGGCTGGTTTGGAGATCTGCCTAACTATATTAATCTTGGGAAATACTCTTCAAAAGTTGCACTTCTCGGTGATCCCGTGAACACTTTTGAAGGTGCGATGAACTTTTTTAGATTATCACTTCTACTTGGAGTTATACATGTTCTTTTTGGTCTTGCTATAAAATTTTTTGATAACCTTTTTAGAAGGGATTATCAAACAGCATTTTTTGATGGTTTTGTCTGGATAACATACATTGGTTCTGTTGTTTTAATGTTTCTTGGAACAGAAATGGCTGTAAGTATGAATATTGTTACAAAACCACTTGTTCCAATGTTTATTGTGAAAATACTTGGATTTATTACTCTTATTTCAGCGATAATTATAGTGATCTTTTCGAACAGGAATGAAAAGAGTTGGTTTATGAGAATTTTTATGGGGATTTTAAATGCAACAATTGTTGGAGGGCTTTCATCCTATGTTGGAGATATTTTGTCTTACATAAGATTGATGGCTTTAGGACTTACAAGTGCAGGTATCGGTGTTGCGATAAATAAGATAGCATTTTCAATGTCCGGAGTAAAAGTTCTTGGACCAATTTTAACAATAACGGTTCTGCTTTTTGGACATCTTTTCAATCTTGCGATCAACCTTCTTGGAGGTTTTGTCCATACACTGAGATTACATTTTGTTGAATTTTTCAACAAGTTCTATTCAGGTGGTGGAGTTCCTTTCAGAGAGTTTAAAGAGGAATACAAATATATAACTATAATCGAAGATTAAGGAGGAATAATGGATAATCTTATTTTACTTCAAACAGTTTTTACTCAGGTTGATACAACGAATGTTGTTAACACAACAACCGAAGTTGTAAAATCTTCCCCATGGGGATTCATTTTTGCTTTACTTGGTGCAGCGATTGCAGCATTACTTGCAGGAATCGGATCAGTTTTTGGTATAAGTTATCCAGCAAAAGCAGCAGATGGTGTTCTTTCAGAATCACCTGAAAAGTTTGGTGCATTGTTTTTGCTTGTAGCGCTTCCTGGAACACAGGGATTTTATGGATTCGTTGGAGCGTTTTTGATTCTTGGTAAACTTACAATGGTTTCGACTTTCAATCAGGGACTTGCACTCTTTATCGCAGCACTCCCGGTTGCAGTTGCTGGCTTGATCTCAGCAATATATCAGGGAAAGACATGTGCTGCTGGTGTTGCACTTGTTTCGAAAAGAGCTGATCAATCTATGAAAGGTGTTATCAACGCTGCTTTGATTGAAACCTATGCAGTTTTGGGCCTTCTCGTATCATTCTTCTTGATAAACGCAGTTAAACTATAAGAGGAAATATGGTTCAGTTAGATAATCTTTCCAAAAAGATTCTTGATGATGCTTTGACTGAAAAAGAAAAAATTCTTATTGAAGCAAAACAGGAAAGAGAGAAAATTTTGAATGAAGCAAAAGAAAAAGCAAAAAAGATAATCGACAATTATAAGATGAGATCAGAACAGGTTTATAAAGAAACATTTTCAAACTCTTTCTATACTCAGGAATCTTTGTTAAAACAGGAAGTTTTAAAAAGAAAAAAAGAGCATATTGAATATGTTCTTAAAAAATTAAAAAAAGAAATTGAAAATCTTGATGAAAAAACCTTTCAGGAATTTGTGAAAAAGTCCATACAGAAAGAAAAGATAGAAGATGGAGAGTTTATAATAGGGAAGAGTGAGAAGCGAATAGATGAAAAATTTATTACAAAGGAATTATCGAAAAAACTCAAAAAATCTTCTATTGAACCAGACTTTGAGAAGGGTTTGAAGATAATTTCAAACAAGACAGTATACATAATATCTCCTGAAGATGAGTTTGATTTTCTGTATGATGAACTTTATTTGAAGACGAACAAGAAACTTTTTGAAGAGGAGAAGAGTTGAACTCTTTTGAGGTTAAACTGAAAGAAAAAACTGATTACCTTTTTAACTTTGGAGAACTCGTCCAGAGAGAAAAAGAATTTTTAACAAAAGAACAATTTGAAAGATTGATAATGTCAAACTCTTTTGATGAATTTATAAAAAATATTTCTGAAACATACTATTCAGTTTACACTGAAGATTTAAAAAAACACAGGGACTTCTCGATAGTTCTTGAAAAAGAAAATCATCTAACAATCGATTATCTTCAAAAAAATCTTCTTGATAAAGATAAAAAACTGATAAATTTTCTTGTTCTTGACAGAGATATACACAATGTCAAAGTTATCATAAAATCTGTTATTCTGAACAAAGATTTGAAAGAAATTTTTCTGCACTCAACATATTCTTATGAGAGTTTAAAAGAATCGTATGAAACTGGTAATTTTGAAAAACTTGAGGGGAATATTAGAGAAGTTTTAGAGTATGCTTACACATTAAAACCTGAAAGGGAAAACTTAAAACTTGTCGAATTGAAACTTGAGCAGTTATTTTTTGAAAAACTTTTAAAATATATCAGTTTATCAGGTTCAGATCTTCTTTTAAAACTTTTCAGGCATAGAGTTGATATGCTGAATATCAAAAATGTTTATAGAGTGAAAGTGTCTTCGTTGAAGTTAAGATTCAAAGATTTTATATACCCTGAAGGATTTTTACCACTCGGATTTTTTGAAAAATATGAAAATGAAAACCTTGATTATTTTGCAAATGAACTCGAAAAGAGTGATTATGTCAGAATGATAATGGAGGGAGCATTTCTTGTATTTTCAGAAAAAACTTTTACATCTTTTGAAAAAAATGAAGAGAAGTTTGTTCTCGATTTTCTATCGAAATCTGAAGAGTTTTTACCAACACTTGAAAGGATACTCTTCTTTTTCATAAAAAAGAGATTTGAAACAAGATCTTTAAATATCATTTTTACAGGTGTTGTGAATAACATACCAAAAGAAAAGATAAAAAACAGGATACCTCAATTATGAATAAAGCAAAAATTGGTGCGATAGGTGAAAACGATGTTATGCTGATATTTAAAGCGATAGGGGTAGACGTTTTTCCAGTTGAAAAAACTGAAGAAGCGAGTGAGATTCTGAATAAACTCGTTAAGTCAGGATATGGAATAATATTCATAACAGAATCTCTTGCAAAATCACTCGATAATCAGATAAAAAAATATCTTTCTCTACCGCTACCATCTATTGTTGTGTTACCAGGACTTAAAGAAAGAAACGATTATGCAATAGAACTTTTGAGAAAGTCGATAATAAAAGCAGTTGGTGTTGATGTAATGAAAGAAAAATAATGGAGTAGTTATGGAAAAGATAGGAAAAATAATAAAAGTTGCTGGACCACTTGTTGTTGCTGATAATATGCTTGGTGCAAAAATGTATGATGTGGTGCTTGTATCAGATATGAAATTAATGGGTGAGATAATCGAACTAAATGGCGAAACAGCATACATTCAGGTTTACGAGGAAACTTCAGGTATAGGAGTTGGAGAACCTGTTTATCCAACTGGAGCACCACTTTCAGTTGAATTAGGGCCGGGACTAATAGAATCGATATATGATGGAACACAGAGACCTTTGGATAAGATATATTCAAAAGTAGGAGATTTTATAACAAGAGGAGTTCAAACTAATGCACTCGATAGAGAAAAGAAATGGAAATTCAATCCTCTTGTGAAAAAAGGTGAAAAAGTTTCAGAAGGTGATAAACTCGGCTATGTTCAGGAAACAAGTTTGATAAAACATTATATAATGGTCCCACCAGATTTTTCAGGTGAGGTTGTTGAAATCAAAGATGGTGAGTTTAAAGTTGAGGATACAGTTGTTGTTTTGAAAAATAAGGATAAAGAATACAAAATAAATATGATCCAAAAATGGCCTGTTAGAAAACCAAGACCATACCTTGAAAAACTCTCCCCAACGGTTCCAATGTTTACAGGTCAGAGAGTTATTGATATGTTTTTCCCGATTTCAAAAGGTGGGACAGCATGTGTTCCGGGTCCTTTTGGATCAGGGAAGACGGTTATACAACACCAACTTGCAAAATGGGCTGATGCTGAGGTTATAGTTTATATTGGTTGTGGAGAGAGAGGAAACGAGATGACAGATGTGCTTCTGGAATTTCCAGAACTTGTTGATCCCAAATCTGGTGAGCCGTTGATGAAAAGAACCATACTGATAGCAAATACATCAAATATGCCAGTTGCTGCAAGAGAAGCATCTGTCTATACAGGAATAACAATCGCGGAATATTTTAGAGATATGGGTTATTCTGTTGCTTTAATGGCTGATTCAACTTCAAGATGGGCAGAGGCAATGAGAGAAATATCTGGAAGGTTGGAAGAGATGCCAGGTGAGGAGGGTTATCCTGCATACCTTGCAGCAAAAATTGCATCATTCTATGAAAGAGCTGGAAGAGTAAAATGTCTTTCCACACAGGAAAGAGAGGGTGCTTTAACAGTTATAGGAGCTGTTTCACCACCAGGTGGTGATCTTTCAGATCCTGTTGTTCAGGCGACTTTAAGAGTTGTAAAAGTTTTCTGGTCACTTGAAGCACAACTTGCTTATAGAAGACATTTCCCAGCAATTTCCTGGTTAAATTCATATTCGTTGTATATCGATAATATTAAAGATTACATTGTAAAAAATATTGCAGAAGATTATTTTGATCTTCAAGGAAAATCGATGAGATTGCTTGAAGAGGAAGCAGAACTTGAAGAGATCGTTCGACTTGTTGGAGTTGATGCTCTAAGTGGCTCAGATAGACTGATTCTTCTTGTAGCAAGGATGATCAGAGAGGACTTTTTACATCAGAACGCTTTCCATGAAATAGATACATATTCAAGAATCGATAAACAACATAAGATGATAGATGTGATCCAGTATTTTTATAACAGAGGGAAGGAGTATTTACAAAAGGGGGTTAACATAGTTGATATAGAAAATATGAAGGTTAGAGATAGAATAGCGAGGATGAAATATACTCCAGTAGAAAAAATTGATACTATCGATCTTATCAAAAAAGAGATAGATGAAGAATTTGAGAATCTTTTGAAAAATGTATAAAGGAGTTTGAATGATAAAGGAATACAAAGGTCTTGTAAACATAATGGGTCCATTGATTCTTGTTGAAGGAGTCAGTGGTGTGAAGTATGAAGAACTTGTTGAAATTGAACTCCCTGATGGAAGCAAGAAAAATGGAAAAGTTCTTGAAGTTAATCAGGATAAAGCTTTAGTTCAGGTTTTTGAAGGAACAACTGGAATCGATATTGATAAAACAAGAACAAGATTTTTAGGACACGGAATAAATATCGGTGTTTCAAAGGATATGCTTGGAAAAGTTTACAATGGTCTTGGAAGACCAAAAACTGAAAATGACAGGATAATTCCAGAAGAAAATCTTGATATAAACGGTGCACCGATAAATCCTTATGCAAGAGATTATCCAAACGAGTTTATTCAAACAGGAATTTCAACGATTGATGGATTGAATACTCTTGTTAGAGGACAGAAACTCCCAATATTTTCTGGAAGTGGACTTCCACACAACAAAATGGCAGCGCAGATCGCAAGACAGGCAACAGTTCTTGGGAAAGATGAACAGTTCGCTGTTGTTTTTGGAGCGATGGGAATAACTTTTGAGGAAGCACAATTTTTCATAGATGATTTTAAAAAAACAGGTGCTATTACAAGAGCAGTTTTATTTTTAAATCTTGCTGATGATCCTGCGATTGAAAGAATCGCAACTCCAAGAGTTGCTTTGACAACAGCAGAATTTTTGGCATTCAAACATGATATGCATGTTCTCGTTATTTTAACCGATATGACGAACTATTGCGAAGCGTTGAGAGAAATTTCAGCAGCAAGAAAAGAGGTTCCGGGAAGAAGAGGTTATCCGGGTTACCTTTATACAGATCTTTCCACCATATATGAAAGGGCTGGTAGGATAAAAGGAAAAAAAGGTTCAATAACTCTGATTCCAATTTTAACAATGCCTGAAGATGATAAAACACATCCGATACCTGATCTTACTGGATATATCACAGAAGGACAGATAATTCTTTCAAGATCGTTGAACAGAAAAAAGATCTCACCACCAGTTGATATTTTGCCATCTCTTTCAAGGTTAAAGGATAAAGGTATTGGAAAAGGGAAAACAAGAGAGGATCATGCTGATCTTTTCAACCAACTATACGCTTCCTATGCAAGAGGAAAAGAGGCAGAAGAACTTGCAGTTATTCTTGGAGAGAGTGCTTTGACTGATATGGACAAGGTTTACTTGAAGTTTGCACAGGATTTTGAAGAACAGTATATATCACAGGGTGATTATGAAAATAGAACGATTGAACAAACTTTAAATCTTGGATGGAAACTCCTTTCAATATTCCCGAAAGAGGAGTTAAAAAGAATTAGAGACGAAAATATTGAAAAATATTATAAAAAGGTTGAATGATGATACTGAATGTTAATGCCACAAGGATGGAGTTGCAAAAACTCAAAAAAAGAGTAAAAATAGCACGAAGAGGACATAAACTTTTAAAAGACAAGCAGGATGAATTGATGAGACAGATGTTGTCTCAGATAGAAGAGGTGAAAAGAAGTAGAATAGAAATAGAAAAAGAGTTCCAATCGATTTTACAATCTTTTGTTCTTGCACAAAGTGAACTTGGAAAAGAACAGATGGAAGAATCTTTAGCACTACCAACAAAACAGGTATCTATACTCGTTGAAACAAAAAATTTAATGTCAGTTAAAGTTCCTGAGTTTAAAAAGGAAGTATCAGGAGATATAATATGCTATGGCTTTTTAAACACCTCTGGTGAGATGGATTTTGCTTTGTTAAAGTTTGAAAAGTTTCTTGATACACTCATACATCTTGCGCAGATGGAAAAGAAGGTGCAACTTCTTGCTGATGAGATAGATAAAACAAGAAGAAGAGTTAATGCGCTTGAGTATAAATTGATACCTTCACTTGAAGAGACGATAAGATATATAACGATGAAACTCGCTGAGATCGAAAGATCGAATCTCACAAGGTTGATGAAAGTAAAAGATATAGTCAGAAAGCATTGATAGGAGGTAAAATGAAAAAAGTATTGTTTTTTACATTGATAATTTTTTTAATAATATCCTGCACTCCAACAGATAATGCAAAAGATATTGGGAAAAAAGTTCAAAAAGAAGAAACAGCAAAAAATGTTTATAATCCACCAGCAGATGGAAAGATAACACCAGAACAAATGGAAAAATATATTAAAGTTGCAAAAGAGTTGACTTTAGAAATAGAAAAGATGAGTCAGAAAGTTGAAGAGTTTAAAAAGAAATATAATCTTTCAGATGAGGATATGGAAAATCTTGACAAGAAAGGTGATAAGATAAAACAGGAGTTTGAAAGTATAAAAAGTAATTGGGAAAAAATTGAAAGTGAAATTTACAAAAAGAACAATATAACACCGGAAGAGTTTGAGTGGATCGCTGCTGCTTTAACTGATAGTGTTAACAGTGAAGTTCAGAAAAAAGTTGAAGAAGCACTTTCAAAATAAAAATTTTATTTTTATCAAAAAGGGATCATTTGATCCCTTTTTTTATTTATGGATATAAAAAATCATATTGATAAAGAATTCGATATAGGAATAATTGGAGGAGGGGCATCTGGAGTCATTGCTTCAATATTTGCTAAAAGTCAAAACACGAAAGTTGGAGTTTTTGAAAAAGAGGATAGAGTTTTAAAAAAGGTTTTAAGAACAGGAAATGGTAAATGTAATCTAACAAATAGAAACGAATGTCTTGAAAATTATTATGGTGACCCCTTTTTTATTAGAACAATATTATCAAAGTTTCCTAAAAGAAAAACTTTAGAGTTTTTTTCTTCGATAGGTATAAAAATTTTTGAAGATGATGATGGGAGAATTTATCCCTATTCAAAACAGGCATCTTCTGTTGTTGATTCTTTAAGATTTACTTCGAACGAGAAAGGAGTAGAGTTTTTTACGGAGAACAGGATTGAGAATATCAAAATTCGAGATGATGGATTTTTAATAGAGTCGGATAACAGAAACAGATTTTTTTGCAAAAAAATTATTGTTTCAATAGGTGGTCTTGCTGGAATAAAGGAAAAAGAGGAGAAGTTTTTTCAGTTTTTAAAAAATCTTGGGATAAAAATAAATAAACCTTTTCCATCTCTTGTACAACTGAAAATATATCCAGAATATCCGTTTAAAAGTATGGAAGGATGTAAATGGGAAGCGGGAATAATTTTGAATGTTGATGGTGAAAACATTTTGTGTGAAAAAAATGATATAATATTTACCGATTATGGAATAAGTGGAAATGGGATTTTGAATATCAGTAGAGAAGCAGTAAGAAATTTGGTAGAGGGAAAAAAGGTAAAAATTTTTATTGATCTTTTACCTGATATGACCGATTCTGAAATCGAAGAAGAGTTAAATTTTAGAATTAAAAATATTCCTGAAAGGGATCTTGAACAACTGTTTTCAGGATGGATAAATAAAAGAATAGGAATGATATTTTTAAAATCTCTTGGATATAATTTGAAAAGTAAAATAAAAGATCTACAAAAATTTGATGTGAAGAAAATATCAAAAAACATACATAGATTTACCTTTGAGATTAAAGATCATAATGGATTTTTAAATGCTCAGGTTATGGCTGGTGGAATTGATCTTTCCGAATTGACAACGGATCTTGAACATAGAAGGATAAAAAATCTTTACTTTTCTGGAGAAATAATCGATGTTGATGGAAAAAGCGGAGGTTTCAACCTCCAATGGGCATGGTCATCAGGATTCGTTGCAGGATCTTCCTCTTCAAAGGATTAAATATTGTATGAAAGATTATCCCATAGATCATCATCTATTCCATCATCAACCTTGTTTTTCTCTTTCAATTTTTTTAGATAATCTGGGTCTTTCTGTACTTTTTCGTTGAACTCTTTTTCTCTCACCTTCTTTAAAAAGTTGTTTGCAACATTCGGGAAAAGTTCAAGTAAGAGTTCTTCTTTTTCATTTTGGGCAAGTAAAACACCACCAAACTCTTCAAGAACAGGGTTTTCCTGTTTCTGATATTTTGAAACATCATAAGGTATTTCTTCTCTTGTTCCTGCAATTTTGTATCTGAATTCAGGATTTATTTTATAAGGTGTTTTTCCATAAGATCCTTTTACAAGATTAACAAATTGTGCTGATTTGGTGGTATACCATTCTTTTCCGTTGTTTTCATCTATGATACAGTTGACTGCCTGAACACCAACGATCTGACTTGTTGGAGTGACAAGTGGTGGAAGTCCCGAATCGAGACGAACCTTTGGAACTGCATGCAAAACCCTCTCCATAAGATGTATTAGTTTTGCCTGTTCGAGTTGTGATCTCATGTTTGTGTACATTCCACCGGGGATTTGAGCATGTTTTACAATCTCGTTTGGTTTCGGAAAACCAAAATAATCCTCAATTTTGTGTATTTCATCCAGAAGTTTTGTATAATTGTTTTTAATAGCATAGTTTATAGCGTTATCGAAATGTTTTTCGATTTCAACTGGTAATTTATCTTTTGTTATATCAAACTCTCTTGGATAGATGTATTCAGTGTTGAAAGGTTTTAATTCTTCACATATTTTTTTAAGTTCTTTATCAATTTTTACAACAGCTTCGAGGTTTACATCAATCTCTATATCCAGTTTATCTGCAAAAATTTTAACAAGTTCAAAAGCAGGAGCAGCAGGACCACCTGCAAAATTATATATTACTGTATCAACCATATCTGCACCATTTATTATAGCCATAAGTATCGATGCGAGACCATAACCGGGCGTGCAATGAGTATGTAAATCAACAGGTATATTCAATTCTTTCTTTAATCCCTTTATAATCTTTGCTGACATCTCTGGGTCAATCAATCCTGCCATATCCTTTATGGTGACCATATGAACCCCCAGAGATTCGAGTTCCTTTGCTTTTTTAACAAAATAATCAACTGTAAATATTTTGGGAGGTAATTTTTCAGAAGAGAAGAATGATTTTAACTTTTCTTTAAATGAAAATTGTGGATCAGTCGTATAACACACAGCACCATCAACGATTCCTTTATTCTCTTTTACAAATTTTATAGTTGCTTTGTAATTATCTATATCGTTTAATGCATCGAAAACCCTCATTATATCTATACCAGATTTGATAGCATTTCTGCAAAAACCTTCGATTACACTGTCAGGATATGGATTGTATCCAAAAAGATTTCTTCCTCTTGATAATGCAGTCAATTTTGTTTTGGGACCAATTCCTTCTTTTATCTTTTCCAGCCTTTCCCATGGATTTTCATTTAAGAATCTCATCACAGAGTCGGGAACAGCACCCCCCCACACTTCCATTGCATAAAAAGATGCTTCCTTAAAATATGGTAATACCCTATCAACCTGATTCTGGTTCATTCGTGTTGCAAACTGTGATTGCTGTCCATCTCTTAATGTTAAATCTCTTATCAAAAGTTTTCTCTTTGCCATCAAACCTCCTGAAATATAAATCAATATTAACTTTTCAGAAATTTAAGTCAATATGTTAGATTTAAAAACCAGTTAACAAAAGTTTCAAGTTCATTAATCTTGTTCATTTCATCTATCGTTTTTAATGTTTTTAAATTCTCTTTTGCAAATTTTCTTCTAAGAATATTATTCTGAATACAATAATTCTCAATATACCTACACATATTGAAATAACATAACTTTTTAGCAATTTTATGGGATTTTAAAAGGTAATCTAAAAACTTTGGATCACTTTTTTCATAAAACGATTTTGCAGTGGAAAAGTATAATTGTGAAGAAACTAAACTGATATATTTTTGATTTTCAATTTCCTTTAAAATTTTTGCGATATTTTTTTCGTCAATAATTTTATTTTCAATATCGATAACACATTTGGTTAATTTTAGTTTAAAAATTGTTGATTCTCTCAATCTTGAAGTTTTTTCAAAATTTTCAATCTTTTTTTTCAATCTTAACATTCCTTTTTTGTTATCATCAAAATAGAATTTATTGAAATAAAGTTCAAGATAGATCGTGTAGGGAGGAGTATTTTCTCTTAAAAGCAACCTTTTTAAATAATAATTTGCTTTTTTTAAATATGACACATCCCCTGTTTCAAAATATTTTATTATTAAAGTATCAACAGAGATATCAATTTGATATTTGTAGTTTAAAATAAAATCGTTGAGTTTATATCCTAAATTATGACAACCTCTTTGATAAATGAAAAGCATTAAAAGGACATAATTATAGGGTGTTTCTACTGGATGATCAATTTCTAATCCATAAAGTAATCCCTCATAGAGATATTTTAACATCTTTTGAACATTTCCTGAATGTGAATAGTTAACAGCCAGATTTGTTGTGATAAGAGGTAAATCGTTTAGTTTCATATCATATTTAAGGATACTGTATGCTTTTTTTTGATATTTTGTTGCAATATTTAAGTTTTTAAAATCTTTTGTAACATAAAATCTGTTTGAATAGATTATTGCAAGATCATTAAAAATATCTGCTCTATCAATAAGTTTATTGTATTTTAAAAGTTTTTTTATAACCTTTTCCGCTTCATTCAACCTGTTTGTATGTAGATAAAAAGATTTTAAAAAAGAGTAATAGTTTACTAGTAGATCTTTGTTTTTAATATCATTTTTTAAAAAATCAAGTTCCTTTATAGTTTTGTAAACAATATTTTTCTTTAAAGTATAAAAGAAATAATAGGTAGCAACAAGAATTTTATATAAAAAAAATTCTTTTTTTGTCATCTGTAATTTTCTTATTTTTTTTAAAATTTCTTTAGATTTTGGAATCTCTTCACCTTTAAATTCATAAAGCTTAAGGAGTGTTTTTAAGTAATAAAAATTTTGACCAAATTTGCTTTTGTAGATTTCAAGAATTTTTGAAGAGTTGTTCAAATCGCGAGCGAAGTATAAGAGAGAATCAATAATATCTTCAATATACTCTTTTTCAAAATCATTTTTCTTTTCAACAATTTCCCAAAAACTTCGAGTTACATTTTTTAACAATTCTAAGTTCATTTTTACTTTTGAGATTTTGCTGAAGAGCGAAAAAAGTTTATATTTTTCATCTAAAGAGATTTCACTTAATGAAAACAATTTCTTTAATATATGAACACAATATTCATAGTTTTTCTGTTTATAAAAAAGGTTGAATGAACAGATATAACATTCGTAAGAGTTTTTGATATCAAGTGCAAGAAAATAAAAATCAGCAGATTGCAATAAAGAATATGGGTCATCTGTAAATTTCTTTAATTCATCAGCAATTTTTTTAGAAATCTGTTCTATCCTTTTTTTTATCATTCTATCTTGAATTATTTCTTTTACAAGTGAATGATAAAATCTGGAAACAAATTGATCTTTTTGTGTGATGAGTTTGTTTTGTAATGCAGGATACGATATTGTTGAAAAATTTTTTTCGTCAACATTTATGGAATTTAAAACTATTTTATTTTTAAATTCATCTCCTAAAAGTGTTCCAGTTTCAATAAAATCTTTTGTTTTTTCAGGAAGTTTATCAAATTTTAGAAGGACAAGTTCTTTTAAAGAATATGGAACTTTTTCAAGATCTATATTTAACAGTAAATTTCCATCCTTATTTTTGAAATACTCTTCATTTTTTAAAAAAGTTAAAAACTGATACAAATATAAAGGATTTCCTTCAGAAATTTTATAAAAATTTAAAACATCTTTATCTTTTACTTTTAATGATAAAAATCTTTCTACAAATTCTTTTGTTTGATCTTCATTAAAATTTTTTAATTTTATAACTTCAAATTTATATCCTGAAAGTTTTGATTTAGAGAATTCAAATTTCGAAATGTCTCTTCCAGAGAATATAAACGAAAGATTTTCATTTTTATTGTAAAAAGCCCACTTTAGCAGGGTTAATGATTCATCATCAACAAGATGGGAGTCATCAAAAACAAGTAAAATTCTCTCATCTATATTTTTAACGAAAAACTTGAATTTGTTTTCAATATCTAAAAACCTATCAATTCCAAAAATTAATTTTTGATCATTTATATTTTGAAAATTAAAATTTTTCAATTTTTCAATCAATGAAATTATCAATGAATAAGGTTGTCTTTTATCATCAGAGATAATTCTGATAAAATTTTGATTACATTTTGATAAAAGATCAAAAAGAAAAGTTGTTTTTCCTACTCCACCACCCCCCTCCAAAAAAAGGATAATACCATCATGTTGTAATATTTTTAACGCACTTTTCAGCTCTTCATCACGCTCAATGTAAATGTAAATGTGTTTTTCTTTTTTTTCTTCGAGCAGATTAAAAACCTGTATTTTTTCATTAAAACCTTTGAATTCAAATTTATCAATAAATTGAAAATCAAATTTTTCTGAAAGAGCTTTGAAAAAATTTACATCTGTATAGATAGAATTTTCTTTTGTCTTGAAAGCTATTCTTGCGGCGAGATTTATATTTCCTCCGATAAATGTATATTCCCATCTCCTGTCTGTACCAACAAAACCTGCAAAACCTTTATTTAAAGTACATCCAATTTTTATATCGATTCCCGATTTTTTTGCTAAATCCAAAACCCTTTTCAAAAAAACTATCAGTTTGTAATGTGCGTTTTCAATTGATTCTGGAAGTCCCGAGACAACGAGAATGTTCCATCCTTTATCAGCATATTCTATTTTGTTAACATAGATTTTGTTTTCATCTGCATCGTTTATCAACTCCCGTAAAAAAATTTTTAAATTCTCAACAGTATATTTTTTTGAAATGTTTATAAAAGATGCTGGAATCTCTCTTAATTCTCCTTGAAAATTTTTAAGTTTGAGTTCTTTTATTATCTCAGGATATTCAAGGTTTATAGTATCTTTTATCTCAGAATAAAAGATTTTTGAATTGTCAGGATGGAAGAAAAGAAAATTTCTTTTTTTACACTCTATCAAATGTGGATTGTAAATTTTATCGAGTGTTTCTGTTTTAAAACCAAGATTAATTCCAATCTTTTTATTTAAATTTTCGATATTTTCTTTTAAAGAATTTTCTATATTTGGTAACAAGGATTCTTCAATGTTGATCATTATGGCATCACCAGCAAAAAGTAAAACATAACCATTATTCTGATAAATTTTTT
Organism: Caldifarciminota bacterium; assembly: GCA_039804105.1. Taxonomy (GTDB): domain Bacteria; phylum Hydrothermota; class 32-111; order 32-111; family 32-111; genus 32-111. The sequence goes on along the minus strand of JBDRZU010000001.1, from coordinate 1,154,351 downwards.
CAATCGTTTGTCCAAATATAACATTTACAATGTCTGTAATTATTTCTGCACCATATTTTGAATTTTGAATTAATTCTTCAGTTGTTTTTGTAAAACCTGAGATATCGATGAAAAAATTTTTTTCCAAATATCCCCCTTTTCGATTAATTATAATTGAAAAAAAATAGTTTTAAAGAGAAAAATACTTGACATTTCTGAAGATTAAAAAGATAATATAAAAATGGTAAAAATTTTAAAGCAAAATATTTTACTTATAATTGTTATTTTTCTTGCTTTTATATGGGGAATGTTAAATTTTGATATATTACCTAATCAAGGTGGAGATAATGCAAGATATATAATGCTTGGGCGGTCGATTTTGGAAGGGAAGTTCATGAGAGAAATAAACACTGTTGAAGAAGATCTACATAAACAGTATCCTCCCCTTTTCCCTCTTGTCCTTTCTTTTGTTATGCTCATTTTTGGTAGAGAAAATATTTTTATGATGAAAATGTTTTCTCTGTTTTTTTATTTACTTTCAGTTTTTGTATTTTTCCATCTTTTGAATAAATATATCAGAAATAAATTTTTAAATATCCTGATAATCCTACTTTTTTTATTTGCAAGAAATATTGTTGAGTGGTCATCACTCATTCTAACAGAATCATTTTTTACACTCCTTGTTCTTCTTATATTCTATTTCTTTGCGAGATATCAAGAAAGTCAAAGAGAAACCGATTTCATTATTTTTCTTATTTTTTGTACACTTTCAACTTTTACAAGAGGAAATGGAGCAATAGTTTTTATAGCAATTTTTTTATATCTTGTTTTGTGCGAAAGAAAGAAAAAACTTTTTTTGTTAACTACGATTTTCCTTTTGATAAGTCAGATATGGGCTTTTTATGTTTATTTAAAAACAGGACATACATCCTCTTATTTCCAGCAGGTATTCTATAGAAACATTTATCTTCCACAGGAAGGTTATATTTCAATAAAAATATTTTTTCAACGAATTTTTCTTAATTTTCTAACATATTTTACAACTATAATTCCAAGAACATTTTCGGCAAACATCGATTTAAAATGGTATTATGTTCCATTTGTGATTATTCCTTTTTCTTTGTTTATAGGTTCAATATTTGTTTCCTTTTATGAAAAAAAATATATTTTTGAAGTTTCATTTTTACTTTTAAATTTCATTTTACTTCTTATATGGCCGGAATATTTTTCAACCGATAGATTCTTTGCTCCATTTTTTTCCATTTTCTTGATATTGATATCAGTTGTTGTTTTAAAAATTAAATTCAAAAAGGAATTGGTTTTGAATCTTTTCTATGTTTTTTTGATAATATCTATCGTACTAAACATTTCTTATCTTGTTTCTGATATACCAAGAAAGATGTATATGCTTTCTGAAACAGATTTCAATTTTAGAAATGATAACAGATTCAGACCAGAACTTGGAATAAGGACATTTTTTGACCTTGCGATCTGGGCACGTGAGAATACTGAAGAGGATGCTGTTATAATGACTGTAAAACCTGAACTTTTTTATCTTTATTCTGATCGAAAAACGGTTCTTTTCCCATACACCTATGATGATTCAACTGTTATAAACTATATGAGAAAAAACAATGTTTCCTATGTTGTTTTTGAAAATACTGAAAATCCATACAGACATGCTAATTTAACTATAAATGTTTTTATAAAAACTTATAAAGGATATTTTTCTTATGCCTATACTGTTGAAGAAAGGCCATATTATATGCTTTTAAAAGTTGATAGATCTCTTTACCAATGATTTAATATAGGGGGAAGGAATGAAGAATTTTAAAATTTTTTTTCTTGCTATTTTAAATTTTTTATCTTTTATATTAATGATATTTTTCAATTTTATTTCTGTTAATCTTCCATTGAACTCAAAAAGACCTCAAGATGTTTCAGACAAATATCCTGCTTTGATAGTTCCCTACAATGTAACATTTTCGATATGGATTATAATATATATTCTTTTAACCATGTTTGTTTTAAACCAATTTTTTGTTATTTTTTCAAAGGATGATAGAAGGAAATTTTTAATTGAAAAAATTGGATTTTTATTTTTTCTTTCCTCGGTTTTCAATGTTTTATGGCTTTTCTGCTGGCATTACGAAAGATTGTTACTATCTGTTATTGTAATCATATTGTTACTTGTAACTTTGATAATTCTGTACATAAAACTTGGAATCGGAAAAAAAGATTTTAGTGAAAGTTTGGTTTTTGTAAAAACTCCAGTTAGTATATATCTTGCATGGATTTCAGTTGCAACGATTGCAAATATTTCGTCCTATCTTGGAAGTTTAAATTTATATTTGTTTGAAAAATATGAAATCTTATGGACAGTTTTGATGATAATTGCATCACTCTTTCTTGCGATTTTTATGATTTTGAAAAATAATGATCTTATTTTTTCCCTTGTTTTTATCTGGGCTTATATTGGAATAATAATAAAACAACAAATATCAAATCTTAGAAATTCTTATGTAGTTTTATCAGCAATTTTGTCAATAATATTTTTAACTTTTATTGCAATTTTGAATGAAATAAAGTTGTTTAGAAATAAAAGTTAACTATTTTTTCCCATATTTTTCACAGAATGCTTGATCATTCATAGTTAAGTAAATTATACCTTCTATCAATCCTATTATTTCTGGAATTCCAGTCCAACAAAAGAGAAGGTAAACGATTCCCCACCCAATTTGACCCAAGTAAAATTTATGTACTCCAAATCCTCCAAGTAAAATAGCTAAAATTCCAGCAGTAATTTTATTTTTTCCACAATCTTTTGTTGAATCTTTTATTCCAGGTTGTGGTGCTCCGCAATTTGGACACATCGTTGCTCTTGCATCAAGTTCCTTTCCACAACTTGGACAGAATTTTTTATCCATTGTTCCTCCTTAAATGTATTATTTTATTATATTATAAAATTTTTAATATTTGTCAATGGATTAATTAATTTTTTATATTGACAAATAGTAAAAAAAATATATTATAACATAAAAGGAGTTTTTATGGCAAAAATAGAAATTACAGAATACAGAGGAAAAAAAGTTTTGGTACTAAGAAGAGATGAAAACGATAGATTTCCTTTTTCGTTTGGATTATCAAAAGCAAAATTAATACTTGAAGCGATAGAAGATATAAAAAAATTCGTTGAAGAAGCAGAAAAAGAAGAAAAATAATTTTGCTCTTGACAAAAAAATTTTTTTGTGTATATTTCTTTTTACCTGATAAAAATTGATCTTAAAAAAGAAAAGAAAAAAGCTCTTGACAAATAGAAAAATTTTGATATAATTTTTATCCTTTTAAAAATAGAAATTAATGATCTTTGAAAATTTATGTGCACTACCACTCCAAAACTAAAAACCTAATTCGAAAAAAATTAAATTTTTCGGAGGGTTTGATCCTGGCTCAGGACTAACGCTAGCGGCGTGTCTTAGCCATGCAAGTCGTACGGGCTTATAGCAATATAAGTCAGTGGCAAACGGGTGAGTAACACGTGAGTAATCTACCCTTAGGATTTGGATAACAGGGGGAAACTTCTGCTAATACGGAATAATATCCTTTTAACAAAAGTTAGAGGGATCAAAGCGGGGGACCGCAAGGCCTCGCGCCTAAGGATGAGCTCGCGGCCCATTAGCTAGTTGGTAGGGTAATGGCCTACCAAGGCGACGATGGGTAGCCGGCCTGAGAGGGTGTCCGGCCACATTGGAACTGAGACACGGTCCAGACTCCTACGGGAGGCAGCAGGCTAGAAATTTGGGCAATGGGCGAAAGCCTGACCCAGTGACGCCGCGTGAATGATGAAGGCCTTCGGGTTGTAAAGTTCTTTAGTCAGGGACGATGGAGTATAATGCTAATACCATTATATTCTGACGTTGTACCTGAAGAATAAGCTCCGGCTAACTCCGTGCCAGCAGCCGCGGTAATACGGAGGGAGCAAGCGTTGTCCGGAATCACTGGGCGTAAAGGGAGTGTAGGTGGTTTGGAAAGTTGGATGTGAAATCTTGCGGCTCAACCGTAAAATTGCATTCAATACTACCATTCTAGAGTGCAGGAGAGGAGAGCGGAACTCCTAGTGTAGCGGTGGAATGCGTAGATATTAGGAGGAACACCAAAAGCGAAGGCAGCTCTCTGGCCTGTTACTGACACTGAAACTCGAAAGCTGGGGGAGCAAACAGGATTAGATACCCTGGTAGTCCCAGCTGTAAACGATGGGCACTAGACGTGGGGATTTTCTCCGTGTCGAAGCTAACGCATTAAGTGCCCCGCCTGGGGAGTACGGTCGCAAGACTGAAACTCAAAGGAATTGACGGGAACCCGCACAAGCGGTGGAGGATGTGGTTCAATTCGAAGCAACGCGAAGAACCTTACCTGGGTTTGACATCATAGGAAATACTATGGAAACATAGTAGGCCTTCGCAAGAAGGATCCTATGACAGGTGCTGCATGGCTGTCGTCAGCTCGTGCCGTGAGGTGTTGGGTTAAGTCCCGCAACGAGCGCAACCCTTGCCCATAGTTGCCACCAATCTTCATGATGTTGGGCACTCTATGGGGACTGCCGGTGATAAGCCGGAGGAAGGTGGGGATGACGTCAAGTCAGCATGGCCTTTATATCCAGGGCTACACACGTCCTACAATGGTCGGTACAGAGGGAAGCAATACCGCGAGGTGGAGCAAATCCCAAAAAACCGATCTCAGTGCGGATTGCAGTCTGCAACTCGACTGCATGAAGTTGGAATCGCTAGTAATCGCAGATCAGCATGCTGCGGTGAATATGTTCTCGGGTTTTGTACACACCGCCCGTCACGCCATGGGAGTTGGTAACACCCGAAGTTATCTTTAGATACCTAAGGTGGGACCAATGACTGGGGCGAAGTCGTAACAAGGTAGCCGTACGGGAACGTGCGGCTGGATCACCTCCTTTCTAAAGGGATTTCTGTAAAAAGAAATCGAAAATTGGTGGTAGTGCACATTTTTTTTATAAACTGGGCCTATAGCTCAGTTGGTTAGAGCGCACGCCTGATAAGCGTGAGGTGAGTGGTTCAACTCCACTTAGGCCCACCATATTTAAGGAAGGTAAAATGAAAAAAAATATTTTTATACTCCTTTTCCTTGTATTTTTAACCTTAAATTCTTCCCTTACAGAGTGGGCAACTCTACAAATCTCTCCCCTAATTTCAAAAGATCCAATAACCTTTTCAAAATTTATCACAACAGATCTCCAGACAGAAATTTTTAAAAGCAATCTTTCATTTGATTTTTACAATGGTGGTATATTTTCCTATTGTTTTTTTGAAAACCAAACTGGAAGAATTGGTTTTGGTATTGAATTTTATAGTGATTCTTTGAGAGATAAATTCATTTTCACAAATTTTAACAAAATTATTAAACCTGTAAACTATTCTTTGTTCTTTGCGAAAAATTTTGATAGGATCAATGCTGGAACCGGTTTTACATTTTTTTATTTTGATGAAAATTATACTGATATAAACTCTCCATTTTCAAATACAAAAATTTCTTTATCAGATTTTAAAATCTCTCCATCTTTATCATTTCTTTTCTTCGATGGAATCGATATTGATCTTGCAGGAAATATAAGTTTAATTTCAATAAGTTCAGAAAAATTATCAACTATAACAAAAACATCAAATCCGTTTGGTTATGGGGCTGATCTGAGGATAAAACAGAAATTTAATGAAAATTTTATTGGTATACTTTTCACATATAAAAACAAATCGTTCGGATATCAAGAAATAGAAAGTGGGAATGTTTCTGGAGATGTTTATATAGATCGGGTCGATACATTGCTTTTCAATATTTTTGCAGGTATTGAATCGTTCAACTATCACAACACATATATTTCCGGTGAATATAAAAAAGTTGTTTATCATTCAAAAACGATCTATTTTTCATCTGCTGAGATCAATTCAAGAAAAACTTTTACATATTTCCCAAAAGTTTCTATAGGTTCAAATTTTTATATAACACAATCTCTTGATCTGAATGTTGGTTTTTCTGGTTCATTTAATAATGTTGTGGAAGATTTTTCCCCTAATTTAAATCCATCAATAAAAAATTCGAATTTTAGTTATGATGGAAAGATTGGATTAACATTTAAATTTGAAAATTTAAAAATATCTCTTGATTTTTCAAAGAATTTGATTAATATTCCATTTATAATTTCAGGAAAAGAGATAGAAAATATCTCGATGAACTTTGGTCTTTCATATTCTGGTTTTGAATTTTAAGGGGGTATAGCTCAGTTGGGAGAGCACATGCTTTGCAAGCATGGGGTCGTCGGTTCGAATCCGACTACCTCCATAATTTTTTTATGCTATTGTTGAAAAAAAAGTCAAAAAGTCAAGCACCGTCCCCGAAAGTAATAAAGTTACTTTTTTTTATATTTTTAATGTTCGTGTGGGTATCAAGTTTTTCATCTTATATAAATAATTTTTATATCGGATTTGAACTATCTGAACTTTTGCAGAACGATTTTAAAAATCTTGGAGTTTCAAACTATACACTTATTGCTGGAGCAAGATTTAATAAACAGTTTTTATCTGAAAAATTTGGATTATCAACAATTTTGATAAATGTTCAACTTAGTCAGAAACATCTTGCGGATTCAAATGCGATCCCCTTTATCGAAGGAGACAGGGATTCTTTGATAGGCACACTTTTTGTTTCAAGGTTGTTGATAGATCATTACACTTTTGAAAAAGAGTTTTCATTTTTGAAAATCAATTTTATAAATTCTTTTGGAATCGGTTACAACGATTGGTATTACAAAAATCTTGAAAACAATGATAATATAAGATACAAAAGAGCAAGTATAGATTTGATAAGTAAGTTCAGATTCACCTTTTTTAAACACCTCTTCATAGATATACCTTTTATAGATTTATTTTTGACATCAAAAAGAGAAAAAGTTTACATTGGTGAAGCATATTTAAACTATCCTGAATACTTTGGAGTTTTTTCCTGGTTTGGTTTTGGCTATTCTCAGAGTTTTAAAAATTAAATCTTTTAGATTATGAAAAAAATTTTTTTAATTTTTTGTTATCTTATAATCTTTTTATCGTTAAACCCACAAAATTTTTCTTCGAAAGATATTATTCTTGTTTCAAGAAACGATTCTATGTTTAATACGATAAATAAGGCATTAAAGTTTTTTGAAGAGAAAAATGATTCGATAGCATCCATTTTAGTTTTAGGAACACTCGATTTTGATAGTGTAAAAATTCCCGAAAAGATAAAAATAGTAAATATAAAAGGAATGCTTGCATAAAATATTGGTGCAAATAATCTTAATAAATCAATTTTTATAATAGATAAACCTGACAAAATTCTTCTTTTTGATCATCTCGATAATTTTTCTATTTATGGAAAAAAAATACACTCTGTTTGCAGCGATGTGCTATATAAACGATCTTATATCCGATACTCCAGAAACAACTTTTGTGGAGTTACAAAATAGTGAAATATCTGGAAAACTTTCAATAAAAAATTGGGACAGAAGATCGATTCTTTTTGCAATGAACCTGTTAAACACAGAAAGATTTTCTTATCCTTCAAACATAATAACAGGGTACACTCTTCTTCCATACATAAATTATATTTCAACATCATTTTTTTCAAATTTCTATAACAATTACAATGAAACTACAAGAGGTTTTTTCTTTGTGGATAAGATAAAAAAGGATAGCACAAGGATTTATGGTGGTTCGATAGAGACCGAAAGAATTAAAGTTGGATCAGGTCCACAAGTTACAAAATTTTTTAAAATAGGTTCTTTTGGAGGTATTATTTTTGATGAAAAAGATACCTTCTATTTTATAAAAGATACCCTGCAGATAAAAAAGTGACTAAATATTTTTGAATGTCTCTATATCAACCTTTCTGATATGATTTAAAAGCCAGTCTTTCAAGAAATTCAAAAGTTCTATGGTAAAAAATTTTTCTCCAGATTCAAATCTTATTTTGAATTCTTTAATTTTAAATGTAAAATTGTTGTGTTCCTTTATATGTTTATCAAAATTTTTTTCTTTGATATTATTAAAAAATTTTTCTTCAGTTTCGAAATGGTATTGTGTATAATCCAAAAGTTCTTTTAAAAGTTTTTCTAAAACATTTTTCCCTTCACCTTTTTTCATTGAAGTGTAAAGTAAATTTATCATTTCAATCAGTTTTTTGTGCTGTTCATCAATTTTTTCGTTTCCAGTTTTAAGATTATCATTCCATTCAAAAAATAACATAATCCTCCTTTTTAATTGTATTTTAAAAAATTTTTTATAAATTTCAACCCGTTTTTTTAAAAGTTGACAACAACTTTTTTTTAGTATATTCTGAAAAAATGGGAAAATTCAAAAAGGAGTTTTTATGAAAAAATTTTTAATTTTTTCAGTATTTGTTCTTTTGTTATTATCCTGTTCATTGCTTCCTTTTTTGAATCCAATTAAGACAGGTAAAATTGGTTTTTATGGAAAAACGGGGAAAAATCCAGTTGATTTCGATTTCGATTCAAAAGGTGAAGTTGAAAGAACAGGAACACTTGAAAGTTATATAGACATAATCCTTGAGCCATGGTACGACCTGAATGGAGATCCTATGCCAACAATAATGTTAAACATCTCCTCACCAGATTCTTTCTCTTTTATAATGGATTTAGGGATAATTTCTCTTGATGATGCTTTAAAACTTGATGACAGTCAACTAGTTCCAGATTCATTTGTGATGGATCTTTCAGCAAAAAAGGATCATGTTTACTATGTGATTTCAACTCCTGATCAAAAAGAGTATTTTATGCTTGTTGACTCTATAAAAGTCGATGAAGATAGCACTACCTATGATGCTGAGGTATTCTTTAAATATATACCAAGGAAATAATATGAAAGAGATAGTAAAATTAAGGGGAATGGTTTTTATTATAATAATCATTCTTTTCTTTTTCCCCTTTTTTGATGTTAAATGTAACAACCAAAAAATGTATGAGTTTACCGGATTTGAACTTGCAACAGGTGGCAAAACGATAGAATATGGTGGAGAAGAGCAAAAAACTGAGCCAAACAAATATGCATCTTTGGTTTTAATACTTGCTCTTTTATCTTTGATATTTTCATTTATACATAATAAAATATCTTTGATCATAACTTCCATTTTTTCTATAGCAGGAATTGCTTCGATGCTTTTGCTTTACAATGATATAAGAAACAAAGTTGCTCCACCAGATAGTTTGATCGCTCTTGAAGCTAATTTCTTTTTTCCATTTTATGCTGTTCTATTTTTGTTCTTTGTATATGTTATTTTCAGTTTTTTTATAATTACACTGAAAAAAATATGAGAAAAATTTTTCTTTCCTTTTTAGTATTTTTAATATTTATTTCAGGTTGTGTTTCCCCTCAAAAGAGGGGAATCTCAACCGTAAGAAAAAATATTGTTTCTGATGCAAAAAAATATTTAGGGGTAAAATATAGATATGGAGGAACAGATCCTTCAGGTTTTGATTGTTCCGGTTTTGTTCAATATATTTATAAAAAAAACGGAATAATTATACCAAGAACGGTTTCTGAAATGGAGATTGCTGGAAAAAGAGTAAAAGATCCTAAAATAGGGGATATTGTAACCTTTGATGATCCTTTACATGTTGGAATTCTAATTGGGAATAATAAATTTATACATGCTTCAACATTAAAAGGTGTTACAATAGATAAAATTTCCGAAAAATGGTACAAAAACAAAATAAGGGGATATTTCACATTCTTTTTTTGAAACTTTTTGAAACTTTATGGATCTAATAGATAAAGAATTGATTGAGAACTTTAAAAAAGGTGATACGAAAGCGTTCTCTGAAATATTTAAACTTTACTCTGATAAAATTTACAACAACGTTTTAAAACTTGGTTTAAACCATGATGATGCGTTAGATATTGTTCAAACAACATTCTACAAATTGTTTAAGAATCATAGACAGTTCAAAGGGGAATCGTCTCTTTTAACCTATATAATTTCAATTTCTTTGAATGAAGTAAGAAAAAGGTACAGAAATGAAAAAAGGTATGTAGATCTTGAAAATGAAGAAATTTTCTCTGATGAGGAAAAAATCAATGAAGAAAAAAGAGTAAGAAGATTAAAAGAGGTAGTAAATAAAGGTTTGAAAAAATTACCTTATAAATATAGAGAGGTGATAGTGTTAAAAGATATAGATGGATTATCGATACAAGAGATAAAAAAGATGTTAAGAATTTCTGAAAGTACAGTGAAAACAAGATTACATAGAGCAAGAAAAATTTTAAAGGATTTAATAAAAGATGAAATCTAAAAAAGAATGTGATTTTGTGTTGAAAAATCTTTGCAAGTATATTGATAAGGATATTGATAATGAATGTTGTGAAAAGATAAAAAAACATTTAAAAAGTTGCAAAATCTGTTCAAAAGAGTATAGGGATTTTGAAAAAGTAATTAATATATGTAAAAAATCTTTTGAGAAGATTGAAAGAAAAGAAAAGGAAAAAATGTTTGATAACATAAAAAAACTACTTGAAAAGGAGTAAAAATGGCACTTTTATCAAAAGAGGATCGTGATTACTTGAAAAATCTTTACAAAAATATGAAAAAAGATGTAAATATTCTTTTCTTCAGAACAGATGATAAGAATCTATGTGTTATGTGTGATGATATAAAAGAAATTCTTGATGAGTTGAAGGATCTATCCGATAGGATAAAAGTAAAAACTTACAATTATGAAAAGGATCTTGATGAAGTTAAAAAATATGATGTAAAAATGGCTCCTGCAATAGTTTTGCTATCTGATAAAGATCTCGGAGTAAAATATTATGGTATCCCAGCAGGGTATGAGTTTTCATCTTTTGTCGAGGATATAAACGATATCGGAAACGATTTTGTTCCCATAGATGAATCGATTGAAGATGATTTAAAATCGATAGATAGAGATGTTCATATAAAAGTTTTTGTAACACATTCATGCCCATACTGTCCTGCTGCTGTTAGAACAGCCCACAAGTTTGCTATGATAAATGAAAAAATAAAAGCGGATATGATAGATGCTAATACTTTCTATGATTATGCTGATAGTTATGGGGTTTCCGCTGTTCCAAAAGTTGTTATAAATGATAAAGAGAGTTTTGAGGGTGGATTACCTGAAAAAGAGTTTTTAAGAAGAATTTTAAACTCTTTGATGTGAGGATTTTATGATTTTAAATCTAAGGAAAGATAATGAAATATCCCCTGAAATTCTATACGATTTAATAATAATAGGTGGTGGACCAGCAGGACTTTCTGCAGCAATATATGCTGGAAGGGCAAGGTTAAACACTCTTGTGGTTGAGGAACTTATAGTTGGAGGCCAATCCTCTACTACAGAAACGATTGAAAATTATCCGGGTTTTCCAGATGGAATCGGAGGTTATGAACTTGCTCAAAAGATGGAAGAACAGGCAAAAAGGTTTGGAGTAAAATTTTTGTTTGAGAAAGTTGAAAAAACCGATCTTGAAGGAAGAGAAAAGAAAGTTTACATTTCTGACAAAATTTATAGATCAAAAAGTATAATAATTGCATCAGGTGCATCTCCAAGAAGATTAAATGTTCCAGGAAGTGATAAATTTCATGGTAAAGGAATATCTTACTGTGCAACATGTGATGGTGCACTTTTTACAGATAAAAGAGTGATAATAGTTGGTGGAGGAAACTCTGCTGTTGAGGAAGGTCTTTTTATGTTAAGATTCACAAAGGATATAACATTTGTTCAGGATCTTCCAAATCTTACTGCGGAAAAAATATTACAGGAAAGATTGTTTCAAAATCCTGAAATAAAAATTTATTACAATTCTGAAATTTTGAGTATAAATGGAGAAGAAAAGATTGAATCCATGAGTGTAAAAGATAAAAAAACCGGAAAAACATTTGATATTAAAACTGATGGTATTTTTGTTTATATTGGTCTTATTCCAAAAACAGATTTCCTTGATAAAAAAGTTTTGCTTAACGAATATGGTTATATAAAAGTTGATAAAGATTTAAAAACAAATATTGAAGGAGTTTTTGCGGCCGGTGATGTTATAGAAAAAAGTTTTAGACAGGTTATAACAGCTGCATCAGATGGTGCTTTGGCTGCAAAATCAGTTGAAAAATATATTGAAAACTTAAAGGAGGTATAAAATGGCAGTAGTAAAAATTTATTCAACCCCAACATGTCCCTGGTGCACAAGAGCAAAGCAGTATCTTGCATCAAAAAATATTCCCTACACTGATTATGATGTGTCAAAAGACAGAAATGCAGCGATGGAAATGATAAGAAAATCGGGGCAGCAGGGAGTTCCAGTTTTAGACATAGATGGAAACATTGTTGTTGGTTTTGATAAAGAAAGAATCGATGCACTTTTGGGGATAAAATGAGAAAAAAAATCTTTATTCTTTCATATTTTGTTTTGGTTCTTTTTCTGGTTTTTTCAGGATGTGCTCCCTCAAACAAAACTGAAAATACATTTCTTGAAAAAACCTGGATTGAAACAGTCAACGGTGATACTTTAAAACTTAAAAATCTAACTGGAAAAGTGGTTTTGATAGATTTCTGGGCTACATGGTGTCCACCATGCAGAAGATCAATCCCTTTTCTTGTTCAACTTTATAACAAATATGAAAAAGATGGGTTAGTTATAGTTGGTGTTAATGTAAATGAAAAGTTTGAACAGATGAAAGGGTTTTTAGAAAAAGAGAACATAACATACAAAATAGGGTACATGAACCAGGATCTTGCTTCCTTGTATCAAGTATCGGGAATTCCAACATTTGTTGTTTTTGATAAAAAAGGAAACCTTGTAAAAACTCAAGTTGGATATGATCCTGCACTCGACATGGAACTTGAAAATCTGATTATTGAAGAGTTGAAGAAGTGAGTTTTCTCACTTCTTCAACACTATGATTTTATCTTTTTTTAATATACTTTCCTTTGATTTTAAAACATATATATATTTTCCTGAAGGAAACTTAAAATCAAAATAAACATTAATATCACTCTTTTTTATTGTTTTTGATAGTACAATTGCTCCACTTATATTGTAAACATTTAAAATCACATTTTCATAAATATTGTTGAATATAACTAATTTTGAATCATTCAATCTATACTCCACTTTAAAATTGTCAATTTTCTTTTCTATCCATTTTTTATCAGAATCATTTAACCTCAAAATCTCTCCAGGTATGTAAGATCTGTTTTGATTATCATAAAGTGTTTTTCCAAAAAGAATTTTTTTGTAATCTGATGATATATTATCAACTATATAAATTTTACCTGAAAGATCTTTAGTCAAAAGTTTGTAATCATAATTATTATTAAAAGAAATTACTAAAGGTGCTGAAGTGAAATCTGAATTTAATGATAGAATCGTATCGCAAATTTTTAAATCATTTGTAAATTTTACTATATAACCCTTGTTGTTTATCAAAACTATATCAGGTTTTAAATCCCCATCAAAATCGTATATTAAAAGTTCATTATAATAGTTTTCATTAGTTCCGACGAATGATGTTGCCTTACTTTCACCTTTATAATTCAAAATGTTGATGTATCCATTTTTATTTAAAGATAAGATCTCTTTCTTTCCATCACCATTGATATCTGTTACTCTTGGAGTTGAATATACTGGAGAGTTAGTGTTGAATGGAAAACCAGATTTTATGTTTCCATTCTCCTCGATAACAAAAATATAATTATCAACTGTTGAAACGATTATCTCATTTGTCCCATCATTATCAATATCTGAAACTATTAAAGGGGAAAATGTTAAATGGTTTAACAGTTTTGGAAACCCATAGAGGTTATTACCATAAAAGTCATAAGAAAATATTCTGCCATAATAATCATTGACAAATATTTTTCCAATATCTTTACAAACAGATATTCCACAAACATTAACAATGTTTTTAACCATTATCAAATTCAAATCTTTATCTAAAACATAAAGACCGGTATTTGTTCCAATAAATATCTCATTTTTACCATCATTGTTAATATCCTCTAAAACTGGTGACGAAGTAAAAATTCCGTATCCTTTTATTGGGATTATCTTTATGTTGGAAGAAAATGGATTTAAAATTAAGAATCCTGATGTATCTGATTTAAAGTATCCATTTGCTAAAACTATATCCATATATCCGTTTCCATCAAGATCTCCAATTGCAGGAGAAGTTTCCTGATAGGGATTTGTGATAAGTTTAAAAGGTGTAATATCTGACAAATTTTCATCTAAAATGATAACTCTTCCATCATCACTTAGAACGATCACCTCGGTTTTTCCATCATTGTTAAAGTCAGCATAGTTAAAAGATGATTTTGCATATAGAGATTTGCCATTAAGTTTGCCAAAATATGAACCAGCGATCAACATCTTTGTTTTTTTAACTTTTGCTTTAACGTTCATAGCGATTATATCTGTTGTATCAACAACTCTGTTGAGGTTATCATAGAATATTGCAAAATATTTGTTTTCTCCGATAGTTAAATTTGTATCTATATAAAATTTTTCCTCAGGATTCATCTTTTTTAAAAGGATATTTTCATTGTTTATAATTTTGTAAATATCGCAAAAATATCCATAAATGTTATGATATATTTTTATACCATTCTCGTGTTGTAACAACTTTAATGAAAAAGTTGTATCGCTTTCCTTAACTCTAAAAATAACAGAATCTATATCATTTTTTATTATGAAATAAACCTTAATGTATGAAGTATCAAGATTTGAATTGTTCCCAGAATATTTGAATTTAATATTATTTATCTCAATTGGTGTATCTTTTTTCACATTCATACAGTTTTTTATCGAATCTATTATACATAGATTCTGATTTGAACTTTTTAAAAGTATTTTGAATGAGTCTAAATAATTGTTTGACTTTTTCAGAAAATATAAATTGAAATAATTTTTTTCTATATAGAAACCGATCAATTTAAAAGAATCATTTTCAAAGTGAATATATGTTGAGTCAACATATTTTTTATTTTCAATAACTGTAAAAAAGTTTATCGACAGTGGTATCGTGTTATCTTTTACAACATCTCTTTTATACTCGAGAAATTTTATTATTGAATCCTTAGGTAAGATTTCAACATTTTGCAATGAATCATTTAGTGAAAGATATGGGGAATCTTTAAAAAGTTTAAAATTTTTTATAAATATTTTTGAATAAGAAATGTTTTTTATTTTTAACATTATAAGATTTGTATCGTTAACCAAAGATGTTTTTACATCTATAGTTTTTTGATCTATTATTGTGTCTATCTTTAATCTATGATCTTTAAAGAATATTCCAGCATAAATAATAGAATCATCGATTGGTTTCGGAAAGGAAACACATCCATTATCATCCGTAACACCTCTATATATTACCCTGTTTTCAGAAAAGATGGTTATAAGAAAACCTGATTTTTTACCTTTCGAATCAACTATTCTGTAAAAAATTGAATCATTAAAATTTTTCTCAAGAATAAAAAATGAATCAATATTGTTTGAATAAATTGGCAAAATCGGAAAACCAATCGTGTTTATTGCAGTTCTAAAATAAAGGTTTGGATTTAAATTTGCATAGATTAATCCTTCCGCAATAAACATTGTTTGAGATGATAAAAGTTTTTTCCAAAAATTCAGCATATAATTTTCTGCTCCAGTCCATCCGGTTCTGACAAAACCTGTAAAACTTATAACAGGAGAATTTTTTGAAAACAAAAAAGATCTTGAAACTGAGATTTTATCAAAGGAGTTTGAAGAACAACCAAGAGAAAAAACAATGGAAAAAGATGAATCATTTGTTGAAAAACAATTTGTATCCCAATTTGAATATTCTGTTTTAGTTTCGATCAATCCGGTTCCGAGAAAATATTCTGTGGAGTGATCTATATGGTTAACAAAGTAAAAATTTTCAGAAATCTTATTTGAGAATGAATTTTTGTTAAGTTGCATATTCCCCTGATAATAGGGAAATTGATGGAAAGTATCAACAAGAGGAGAGAATAGTGTAAAATTGTTGTAATAGGTGATATCATAGAGTGATAAAAGGTTGTTAGTCATTAATTGTCCTGATCCGTCTGAAAGATCTGATAAAAGAGATGCAGCACAATGAAGAAAATTTTTCAAATTTGTATCTTTCATTTTAAAAATATAATTTTCAAATTTATCAAGTATTATTTTTAGTTCGTTTTCATTCGAGAAGGGTAATCTTGTAACTATTACATCTAAAAAACCATCCTCAATATCATCTGTTTCTCCAATGATATGATCGTTGTCTTTGTTCCATGTTCCATCAACATCTCCATAATAGATATCTGATGGATAATCACCATAATAATAATATAAATTGGATCTCACAAATCTTATTGGAACAATTTCATTATCACCACCAAGAAGTAGAAATCTTAGTCCTTTTTCATCATAGGTTTTTTTTACAAAATTTCTTATCTTTTCCTGTTCATCTGAACCTGAACAACTGTTGTATATCTCTTCAACAGAAACTATTTCAGTTGAAAATCCCATAGATTTTGAAATATGAATAAATGTTTTAAAATGATTTATGAAGCAGTTCTTTGTTATTATCAAAAGATCAACATTGCTTTTTTCGTTTAATAACTCAAGATTTTTAACTTCTCCTTCAAAATAGTAATAGTCGAAATAAGATGTTTTGAATTTATCCATAATATCTTCATATTCAACATTTATTTCAACTTCTTTAATCGATTGTTCGAGATTTTTACTTATCAGATATGGATATATTTTTACAAATATAAGCTTTCGATTTAAAATTGATGCAACAGGTTGAATTTCAACATAATCCTCTGGCTGTTCATACAAAATTTTGCCTTTCTGATCAAGAGATATTGATGGATTATTTTTTTTACCTTCAAAAATATTTTTTTGAAAAGATTTAATTTTATATTCTATTTTTTTTATATTTTTATTGTAGCCAACATCAAAAATTTTTTGTATATATAAATCACCATCCTTTGAGAATTCATAATTGTAATTTTTATTTTTGATTTCTTCATTGATGTTTACATTAAATTTAATACTATTTGAAAAAATTTTGGTTGAGATTAAAAATAGAATCAATATTAATATTAACTTTTTCATGAAACCTCCATTTTGAGGTTTCATGAAAGCGCAATATTCATGCCCAGATTTAAGTTATTAAATTTTAATATTTATTATTTTTATCTATAAAAAAAGCAAGTCATAATTTTATGACAAGAGATAAAATAGATGTAATTTTTTAATAGATACAAAAAATGTTAAAAAATGTATCATAAAAATTACACCCTATTAAAAAAATTACAGATAATTCATTGAAAATTTTTAATATAATAATATAATTCAAATTATGAAAAAGATTTTTGAGGAATCTAAAATAGTTTTTTGGTCTGTTTTCAGATGGGTATTTATTTCGATGGGAATAGGTTTTATTGTTGGTATAAGCGTTGGTTTATTTTTAAGTTTGCTAAAAGTTACATCAAAAATTTTTCAAAATAATCTTCTTTATCTATTGTTACCGTTCATTCTTTTAATAAATAAATATATTGAAATTAAATTCTTAGATATTAACGAAGGTCATGGAACAGATAAAATAATTGATTCTATTCATAAAAAGAATGGAAAAATAGATATAGTAAAACTTCCCATCGATATCATAACAACAATTTTAACAATTTCTTTTGGAGGTTCTGTAGGAAAGGAGAGCCCTTCCGCACAGATCGGAGGAAGTATCTCTTCTTTTATTGGTCAAAAATTTAGATTCAAAGAAGATGATCTGAAAAAGATTGTTATATGTGGAATAGGGGCTGGTTTCTCTGCTGTTTTTGGAACTCCAATAGCTGGAGCGATTTTTGGAATTGAAGTGCTTTTTATTGGAAAACTTTTGTATGATGTTTTGTTACCATCATTTGTTTCAAGTATTGTTTCTGTATTAGTTGTTAAACTATTTTTTAATATTGAGAATTTGTTAAATATCGTCAAAATCGATTTTCCTGAATTTTCATTCTATTTCCTTTTTGTTTCAATTGTTGCTGGAATATTTTTTGGTTTAACTTCATATTTTTACATATTTATTAATAATATTTTTAAAAAAATTTCTAAAAAATTAGAAAATTTTTATTTTTACGCATTTGTTGCAGGGTCAATACTTGTTTTTATTTATAGATTTATATCTAAGGATTTTGGGGGAATTGGAATGGAAGTTGTTAAGGAAAGTTTAAAAGGTAAAGAATATCCTTTATATTATCCTTTGATTAAAATTATCACCACTTCTTTAACTTTAAATTTTGGAGGTAACGGAGGACTTATAAATCCAATATTTTTTATAGGTACAACTTTTGGAAATTTTCTCTCTATATTGTTTACAAAGATAGATGTTCAAATATTTGCAATACTTGGACTTGTTTCTTTTCTTGCTGGTACGACGAATACTCCTATTTCTTCAAGTTTATTAGCTGTTGAGCTTGCAGGTTCTTCTTTGGCACCTTATGCTTCAATATCTTGTATAATCAGTTTTTTAATAACAGGACATAACAGTATCTATTCGTCGCAAGTTATTGCTATGAAAAAAATCGATAAATTAGAAGGAAAAATTGGAGAACAGGTAAAAGGAATTTAATTGAAAATTTTTAAATTTTGTATAAAATTTTTTTATATAAGGAGGAACTATGTGTGATAAAGATTGTAATTGTGATTGTAGTTGTAAAAACAATGGTATTCCACTTCTTGGAGATTCTTTTCCCGAAATGAAAGTTTTAACAACTCATGGAGAGATTTTGTTACCTGATTATTTTAAAGGTAAATGGTTTATTCTTTTCAGTCATCCAGGAGATTTTACTCCTGTATGTACAACAGAATTTGTTGCCTTTCAGAAAAATATTGACAAATTTAAAGAGTTGAACTGCGAACTTGTAGGGCTTTCTGTTGATCAGGTTTTTTCTCATATTAAATGGACAGAATGGATAAAAGAGAAACTTGATGTTGAAATAACTTTTCCAATAATTGCTGATACTGGGATGGTTGCAAACAAACTTGGTTTAATACATCCGGGGAAAGGAACAAATACTGTAAGAGCAGTTTTTGTAATAGATGATAAAGGAATCATAAGAATTATGCTTTACTATCCACAAGAACTTGGAAGAAATATTGAAGAGATTTTAAGAATTGTAAAAGGTATGCAGATATCTGATAAAAATGGTGTAGCAATGCCTGCCAATTGGCCAAATAACGACTTGTTGAAAGATGAAGTTATAATACCGCCTGCAAAAACTGAAAATGTTGCAAAAGAACGTCTACAGAAATCAAAAGCAGGGGAATTTATTTGTTATGATTGGTGGTTCTGTCACAAAAAACTAAAATAAGATGAACCCTGTTTTACTCTATTCTTTGATTTCTTTTGGGTTTTCATGGATAATTTTCTTTTTGGTTTTGTTGTTTAACCTTTCCTATAAAAATCCAATTACAATCATACTTTTAGTGATTTACATGTTTGGACCATTTATTGCCTCCTATATAGTCACCAAAATTAAAAAAGAAAAATTTACTGAAAAAATTGGTCTTAATAAAAAAATTAACAGTTGGTTTTTTGTTTCATGGTTTATTTTTGTTTTTATCGTGATTTTTACAATTTTAATCTCTATTCTCTTTCCTAAAATTTCATTATCTTTAAAGATGGAAGGTTTTTTTGAAAAGTTTTCAGATCTTTTGAAAGATCCTTCAACCTTAAAAATGAAAGAGCAGATGGAAAAAATGCCACTACTATTTTTCTTTTTATCATTGATTCAGGGACTTTTTGCTGGAGCAACGATTAACGCTGTAGCTGCTTTTGGAGAAGAGAGTGGATGGAGAGGTTTTTTGTTAAATGAAATGAAAGATAAAAAATTTTTTGATGCAAGTATAAGAATAGGGCTTTTATGGGGTGCATGGCATGCCCCTATAATTGCCTCTGGTCATAACTATCCCCAGCATCCTCAAATTGGTGTTTTTATGATGATCGTTTGGTGTATTTTGCTTACTTTTATCTTTAATTATCTAAGGATCAAATCAAAGAATGTTTTGTCATCAGCAGTGTTACATGGAACTTTAAACGCACTTGCTGGAATATCAATCATTTATGTAAAAGGCGGAAACGATTTAACAGTTTGTCTCACAGGAATTTCTGGATTTTTGTCCCTTACAGTTTTTATTTTAATATTTTTTATATATGATGTTTATATTTTAAAAGAAAAAATCTTTTTATCAAAAATTGGGGATAAGTTAAATTAATGGTTTTATCCTTCTTCTTTCCGACAATAAAAGTATTTCTTTTAATTCTTTTTCATTCTTTGCAGATAACCATTCTTTTTCAAATTTTTTGTCTGATACTATCTGTGCTATGGCTGATAAAGATTTTAAATGAAAGTTCCTTTCATCTCTTGAACAAGCGATAAGTACAATCATTTTAATATCATTTTCGCTCCCGAATTGTGCGCCATCTTTTATCCTGAAAAAAAAGATTTCAAATCTTTTAGGTTCTTCAAGTATTAGATGTGGTATTGCAACAAAATTAGATAATGTTGTTGATGATTCTTCTTCTCTTTGTATTATGAAATTTTTTATTAGATTTTTATCTATGTTGAGTTTTTGAGATGTTTCATGAGAAATAAAATCCAAAATTTGCTCATATGTATATTTCCCTTTTAAATCGAAAATTGTACTGTTTTCAACTGTTTTATCAAATCTATCGATTTCAATTTCATCTCTTTCTCGTAAGATTTCTCTTAACTCTTCCTGAAGTAGATGATTTGTATAGTTTTTTGTTGTTATTCTTTCAAGAAGATAGAGTAAAGCATATTCTCTATTGACTTTAATTCTTCCATAAAAGATATAGATGAAAAGAGAAAAAACAATCAATAAAAAACTCAACATTAAAACAAAATATCCCATTTCAAAAAGTAAAAATAGAAACCCCATGATACCAAAAATCTGTAAGTAGGGATAAAGTGGAGATTTGAATTTTGGTTTATAATTGATCAATTTACTTTCTCTAATTACTATCAAAGTAGAATTTGCAAGTATATATGTTAGTATCAAAGTAGAAGATGCCACTTTTGCTAAAAGTTCAACATTTAAGAATAAAAAAATGCTCATTATAATACCTGTAAAAACTATTGAGAAAATAGGTGTTTTAAATTTTTGGTTTAACTTTGAAAAAACTTCTGGTATCATTTTATCTCTACTTAAAGCGAAAGGATATCTTGATGCTGACATTATTCCAGCGTTTGCAGTTGAAATAAATGCAAGTAATGCTGATATTGTGAGAATCAAATCCCACAATTTCCCACCGAAAAATGTTGCTGCATCATTAAATGGAGTCAGAGATCTGTCAAGTATATGATTAGGTAGGATTCCTGTTGCAACTATTACCATAAGAGAATAAAGAATTGCAACAATGAAAAGCGATATGAGAAGTCCGAGCGGAATGGTTATTGAAGGATCTTTTACTTCCTCTGAAACACTGGTGACTTTTAATAGACCCCCATAGGAAACGAAAACAAAACCAGCTGTAGAAAAAATAGAAAGAACTCCATATGGTGCAATTGGAAACATGTTTTCCTTTTTTATGTGTGGGATTCCAAATACTACAAATGCGATCATTGAGGTAAGTAAAGCGATAACCAAAACTATTTGAAATATACTTGCTTCTTTAACTCCTACAATATTTAAAATTGTAAAAAAAATACAGAAAAATAAAGCAATGTAAACAATGTCAAAACTGATAAATTTTGATAAAAAAATAGACATCCCTATAAGTGCAAAAGAACTTTTAACAGTGATTGAGAACCAACTTAAAACACCTGAAATTGTGCCGAGTGCTGGACCAAGGCTTCGTGTGATAAAAAAATAATCTCCACCAGCCTTAGGCATTGCTGTTGCGAGTTCCGCAAGAGATATAGCACCTGTCATAGCAAGAATTCCGGCAAGAAAGTATGAAATAAAAAGTGCAGGACCTACTTTGGAATGAGCGATTCCAGGTAAAATGAATATACCAGAACTTATCATTGATCCTGATGCTAAACAGAATATATCTATTAAAGTTAAAGTTTTCTTTAATTCCATCCAATTTTAGTATATTAAAAAATTTTTATTTTTCAATGGATATATTGTGAAGGGATAAGTTCTCGTAAATCTTCAATACTATTTTTTATATTTTCGGTTAATGTATCTTTGTCAAAAGGATGCTCCTTTAAATAGTTGTTAGACAGGACAATTTTGTATTTCTGTATTGTTTTATTAGAGTTTTTAATTATGTATGTTGAATAAAAAACAATTTTTGAAAGTTTTGTCTTTTCGCTTGTTCTTTTTGATCTTTCAAGAATAACTTTTAAAACTATTCCAGAGTTTGTGTATTTTTTTCTTTGTCCACAATAAAAGTTTCCAAGAGAATAGATTGTGTAAACTTTTCTTCCATCGTCAAGAATGAAAGAATCTAACGGTTGAACAACATGTGGATGGGAACCAATTATAATGTCAGCACCTTTTGAGGCAGCAAAATATGCAACTTTTCTTTGAAATTCTGATTCTTTTCTTTCATATTCATTTCCATAGTGGAAAAAAACTACGACAAAATCAGCCATTTTTTTTGATTTTTCTATATCATTTTGAACTTTATTAAAATCGATCAAATTAACTTCCCATTTATTTTTGGGTATTAAACCATTAGTTCCATAAGTATAACTTAAAAAAGCAACCTTAATATTTCTTTTTTTGAAGATTAAAATTTTTTCACTCTCTTCTTTGGTTGAATATCCACCAATCTGTTTTAATGACAAATTTTGAATGAATGAATTTGTTCTATACATTCCTTCCTGTCCAAAATCATAAACATGATTTGTTCTTAACAGTATATCAAAACCCAATCTTTTTAGAGTTTTTAAAATTTCTACTGGAGATTTAAAAAAAGGATAACCTGAAAAAGGAGGATTGGTATCCACAACTCCTCCAAACCAGCATGTTGTTATATCAGAACCCTTCAACAATTCTTTTGTTTCTTCAAAAATATAATCGAAAGAGTATTTTTGTTCTTCAATAATAGCATCATCTATATTCGATGTATGTAAAAAAATATCACCTGTACTAACAATAACAAATTTTTCGAAATTTAATTCTTTTTTCAAGTTTCTAAAACTGTAGTCGATTTTTTTCAAGTAAAAATTTTTAATGATAAATAAATTTTGAAGCAGAAAAAAGAAAATTAGTACTAAAAGAAAAATTTTTTTAGCATTCATAAGATTAGTTTATCTTAATTTTTTCAAAAGTCAAGTAAAAAAGATTAAAATCAATATTGACAAAATTAAATTTATGTTTAATATTATAAAAAAAGGATTTAATTTTATGAAAGAAATTATAAAAAAATGTCCTGTTTGTGGTGGTATTTTAACAGTAAGAAAATTAGTTTGTGAAAGTTGTGAAACTGAAATCAATGGAAAGTTTGGTGTAGAAAAATCACATATTCTGGACGAGGATGATTGGAATTTTGTTAAAGAGTTTATAAATTGTGAGGGTAATTTCAGGTTATTATCAGATAAAATGAATCTTTCTTACCCAACCTTAAAAATAAAGTTATCAAAGATTAAAGATAAATTGAATATAAGCGAAAAGGAAAATGAAAAAATTTTTGAACATGATGATATTGATATTTATTTATCTTTGCTCGAAAAGGGAGAGATATCTGTTGATGAAGTTATAAAAAATTTAAAAAGGAGGAAAAAGTGAAATTTTCAAAATTTGGTTTTATTTTAATAGTTGTTGGAATTTTTCTTTTACTTTCAACTTATAACATTTTCTTTTTTACATTTTCTCGTGATTGGCCATGGATCTTGATAATCATTGGACTTTTGAATTTAATTTCATTTGAAAAGAAAAGAAATATAAAGATTAATATAAGTGCTGGAAAAAGAAAAAAAATCCTTGAAGATTTAAAAGATGGAAAGATAAGTGTAGAAGAAGCGATAGAAGAATTGGAGGAGGAATGATGGAAGATAGATTGAAAAAAATTTTAAATCTTGTAAAAGAAGGCAAAATTACTCCACAGGAAGCGGATAACTTGATCTCTGCTCTTTACGAAAATGAAGAGCAAATGAGTGAAAAATGTTATTTTACTGTAAAAATTATAAAAGGAGATGGAAAACTCGTTAACATAAAACTTCCCATCAAATTTATTAAATTTATGGTAAAAGCAACTGGAAAGCTCTCTTTCGATATTCAGGACGATTCATTGAAAAACTATTTTAATTCGAAGGGAATAAAAATTGATAAGGATGGTAAAATAGTGGATTTTACATCATTTTCTAAAGCGATAGATGAACTCTGTAAAGAAAAACCCTCAGAAATAGTCAATATAGTTGCCGACGATGAGAAAGAGGGAAGTGTTCAGATAAAAGTATCTGTTGAATGATTTTTTCTTGACTTTTTTCACTTTGAAATTAAAATTCATTCAATGAAAAAATATTATCAACTCGTTTTAACTTTTGATAATGATATTGACGAGGAAAAAGTTTTTGAAATTTCTTTTTTCAATAACATAAAATATTCCATCTTTTATGATATTGAAAGAGGGAAAAATTATTTTTTTATTTATTCTGAAAACAAGGATAAACTTTCTGATATTTTATCCAAATTTGAAAAGATTATTGATATCAAAGAACAAAAAATAGAATCGATCTATGAAAAATTTTATCTTAAAAGATATCTGAAAAATTACAAACCTTTCAAAGTAGGAGAATTTAACATAATTCCCTATTTTCATAAACAAAAAAAATATAAAAAAGGGATAAATATAATATTAAATCCAGGCTATTCATTTGGAACTGGAGAACACCCGACAACAAAACTTGTGTTACTACTTATGAAATTTGTAGAATTTCGAAATAAAACAGTACTTGATTGTGGTATTGGTTCAGGAATTCTTGCAATTGCTGCCTCAAAAAAGAAAGCGAAAAAAATTTTTGGTTTTGACATTGATGAGTCAACAAAGGTCTCAACCAAAGAAAATTTTAAACTTAACAAAGTAAAAAATGTTAAATATAAATTTGGTGATATAAATGTATTAAACAAAAATACAAAATATGATATTATTCTAATAAATATGCTTTCAAAAGAATTTAAAACATTTTTCAGCAAAATCAAAAAAATCTTAGAAAAAAACGGTAAAATAATAATTTCTGGAATATTGTATGAAGAATCTAATACAATTGAGAAATATTTTGAACAAAATGGCTATAAAATATTATTAAAAAAGGTTCTTGGCGAATGGGTAGGATACATTTTATCATTTTAGTATTCGCTATATTTTTTAATGTTTTTTTTGTATACTCAACAGATATAATTTTTCCTACAGAAAACAATATTATTACAGGCGGTTTTGGTGAATTTAGGTGGAATCATTTTCATGCAGGTTTAGATATATCAACAGATGGAATTGAAGGAAAAAAAGTATATTCTCCTTCCAACTGTTATGTTAGTTACATTAAAAGAGATTTTTATGGGTACGGTAATACTTTATTTTTAGAAGATGAAAATTACATTTATGTCTTTGCACATTTAAAGAATTTTGTAACAAAAATTGATACATTACTTTCAAAAAACAAGTACAGGCAGACAATATATCCTGAAAAAGGCAATATAACTTTCAGCAAAGGAGAAGTGATAGCTTATACTGGATCATCAGGTGGTGTGCTTCCTCACCTACACTTTGAAATAAGAAAGAAAAATAACTCCTGCATAAATCCATTATTTTTGTATAATATTTACGATACAATAAATCCATCGATAGAAGGTATACTCTTTGAACCTGCAGATGATACAACTCTAATCAATGGTGTTTACGATAACTACTATGTTGTAACGAAAAAAAATGGTATAACATTAAATCAAATTGATATCAACATATCAGGAAAATTTTTTTTATCTGGTAAATTTTTTGATAGAATAAATTCAATTTCATCAAAAATTTTTGTATACAAAATTAACATAAAATCGGATGATAAGATTGTTTCTTCGATCGTTTTTGATTCTCTATCATTTAATTATAATAAATTTTCTCCATTACATTTCAGAACAGATCTCAAGGTATCAAATTCAAACTATCTGATAAAATTCTATGATTTTTTTAAAGCTCCTTTTGTTATATGTGCAAAAGAAACTTTGTATAGTAATATCGATACAAATATCACCGTTGAAGTATATGACCACTATGGAAATGTATCAAATTTAAAAATTAATGTAAAAAATGTAAAATTGAATATTAAATCAATCGAAAATGAACTTAAAATTAAAAAGATAAACAAAAAACTTGTGTTGATAACAAAAGGAATATACTCAAACTATACATTAAATGAGCCATATATAAATTATTTTTCAGCTTTTCAACCTTCTACAAATTACAAATATTATATCTTATCAAAGGAATGTAATATTAAGTCAAAAAATATAATCGATGGAATCCTTATCGACAAAAATATTGTATTAATTAAAAGCGCAAATATTTTTAATCTTACTGATTCAATTTCAATAAGTTCTTTTTTTGATTTGTATTTTTTATATAATACAAAAGAATTTCACCATAGAGAATTTCAATCTGCATCTCAATTGTTTGATTTTAGTTTAACTGATGATATATCAAAAGAAGAGATAAAAATTTATTTGAAAGGCTATAATGGATACTCTTTTTATAATGTGAGCGGTGAAAATATAAGTTTTGTTAAAAAACTTGCTTTTCTTGATTCCTTGATAGTTAATAAGTTATCAGATTTTGTAATAGGAAAAGATACAATAAAACCAAAAGTATATTTGAACAAAAAATATGAATCCTCTGGAAATATCACTTATATTTTTAAAATAATTGATCAGGGGAGTGGTGTTGACTGGTTTTTCATTTCTGATTCGAACTATTTATATGTTGAACCATTACCAGGAGAATCAAAAGTAAAATTAAGGATAAACAAAAATGAAAAAAAATTTTTTGTAGTTAAAGATAAAGAAGGTAATAGAGACACTATATTTTTGTATTAAATATTTTATACAAAAAATGTATTATTTGTTAATACAATTACAAGTCCAACAAATCGGAAAATTCGTTGAAAAGATCATCTCCATCAAATTTTATTTTTTTATTTGATTTTTCTTTGATCTTTTTTACCATATAAAAGATTTTATCTTCTATTAGCATATTTTTGTTATTGTCTTTCTTTATACTTTCAACAATCTTCTTTTTTTCAGTTTTCAGAAGTTCAATGAAAAGTTTTTCCATTTCAGGAAAAGAATTATAAAGGTTCCAATTTTTTATTTCCTTTTCAAATATAAGTAGATATTGTTTGTCCTCTTCAGACAATTTTTGAGTTTTAAAGTACTTAACTCCACTAAAAAGTAAAAATTTAAAAAGATCTTCTGAATAAAAATCAAACAGAGTTTCAATGATGTATAATGAAACAAGATAATAAAGTTCAGGATTATAGTAATCGTTATCTTTAAATGCTTCACTTTCCATCAAAATATTTTTTGTAAGATTAACAATTTCTACTTCATTTAAATTTTTTTCCATAAAATTTCCTATTACGTTTATTAACAAACTATACAAAGGGTGATATTATAATCAAAAATAAACAAAAATCAACAATAAACTAAAAATTGAAAGTTAAATTTCCACCTATTCCTTTTTTTATAGAAGGATAAATGTAAAATCCTAAATTGTATCCAAAATCGATTCCTGATTGTATCGCATTTTTTCTCAAAAGATATACAAGATACTCTCCGAGAATCATACTTAATGCACCAATCGAAGAATGAATATTGTCATCGTCAGTATATGCTGCTACAGTTCGTTCAATACCCTGTCCAAGAGCACCGCCAACTATTCCTCCAATCATCATCAAAATTGCATTTCCATCATCAAGTCGAATATTTCTCATAAAATATGCAGTAACTCCACTAGAAACAAGTCCAGATATACCAGCGACGAGCGGGAATTCGTCTTTTCTGTCAATGTAATTATATGCTTCAATTGTCAATAAAATTCCAGGTAACATATTGAAAGTATAAAAATATCCATCAAAAGATTTAAATTTAAGATCTTCTCTATTTCCTAAATAAAACCCAAAAGATCTAAATATTGCTGAAGACAAAAATGCTGTTGTAAAACCGAAAAATTCTCTCTTATTGTTTAGTTTAAATACAGAATCTTCATATTGAGCAACTTTTAAACTATCTGCCCAATCAGTGCTATCTAATACTGGATCTTGTGGAACTATCTTTTCTGCAAGGTAAATTCCAATAAGTCCACCAGTAGCATATCCAAGAACTGCTCCTGATGAATAAAAATCACTTGCAGCTCTTCTTAAATTTGTGTTTTTTCTTGAAAGATAATATCCGAGCCAGGATTCTGTATAACCTGTTAAAGATAAACCAAGGAAATCTAAATTAAAAGGTCCAAAATCAATCACACCAAATTCTGATTTTCCAAAGGCTAATCTTGTTACTATAAAATCAAAAGGTCCTAATCTGTATCCCCAATCGATAAACGCAAGAGATCTAATAGGAACATCATCCTTTATAATAAGTGGAGGTAAGAAAAACATCAAAGAAGGAGTTGATAAATAAACTAAAGGTGCAATTCTACTTGTCGACAAACCCAACCCCTCTGTAATGAAATACCCATAAGAAAATCCCTGCCAGGCTCCATACCACCCCGCCTGCCATTTATAAGGCACAATTCTTAAAAGTTGAGGGTTATACTCTCTAATAATTTCAGTTATGGGTTTTTCTTCCTCTTTAATTTTTTGCTCAACCTCGATTTCGGTTTTTGATAAAGTATCACCATTTTCAGATAGAACCACTTTATAAAGCTTCCCATCTATATCGATATATTTTTCGTAGGTTATATTTTCCTGAGATGTTGAAAATAAAAAGCACAAAAATGAAATAAGAAAAATGAAAAATAATTTTTTCACACTTCCTCCTATTTACATTATTTACATTTATAAACAGTTCTAAAATCTTTTGTAATTTTCCATGTGAGGTGATCTATAAGATCGTACTGAGATTCATCGAAAGTTTTTGAGTTGAAGAAAATCATATCTTTACTGACATATACGTTAGAAAGTTCTGTTTTTTTAATTATGGATTTTATATAAAGCAATGCCCCAGTTTCTGTTTCATAAATTTTCAATCTAAGAGTTGCAGTCAATTTTACATTAGCATATATTGAAGGATTAACAAAATTTAGATTAAAATTAGGCTCAACATCAGAAAATTCTATTTCACTTAAAACTATGCATTTTACTTTAAAATCGTCCCCGACCTTTCTCAAAACTTCAGAAGTTAAGTCCGAAGAGTTGTAACGCTTTAAAATATTCGTAACATTTCCTAATTCTAAAAATGAACCTTTCTGCTCATATGTTATATACTCTACCAATTTGGTTGTTACTAACGGAGAAATCGTTGAATCACCATTAACGACCTGTGTCTGAAAAATACCTAATGGAGAGTTTTCAGAAAGTTGAAAAGTTGGTGGATAAGGGTATTTTTTACAACAAGAAATAAGTATAAAAACTGATATTAAAAATACATATATCCTATACAATCTCATAATAGAAGTATAACTTGAATAAAAACCTTGTCAATCAAAAAATTGTATGTTTGAAAATGAAAGCAAAAAGAAATATGTTCTATCAGTGAAATAAGAATAGATTAAATCATATGTAGAAAAAAGATTTTTAATGCCAAATGTTAAGTAAGAATTTTCCTCATTAAAACTAATGGATATATCATAGATAATAGATTTATAGATATAATATTTTAACTCATTTGTTAAATAAACTTTACCAAATTTGTTTAAATAAAAAAGTGAAATGAAAAAATTCTTAGAAGTAAAATTATCATAGTAATTTCCTATTTTAAAATTATATCTAAAATTTCTCCCTTCGTTTTTAACAGAGAAGACAAAATCATAAAAAATAGGAGATTTTTTAAATTCTTCATAAGATTTCAGTTGTTCGAGTATTTTTACAGCTAGAAAATTTAAAGCAATATTTTGAAAATTTAAACCTAAATCGAAGAAATATTTCCTTTGAGGAACAATAGAGTGAATGTCTTTTCTTTTTTTTGATAAAATTCCAAGAGTATCTTTTTCATTCATATTAGCATCAAGGTTAAATTTTATATGTAGATTTTTAATCTTTTTATCGAAACAATAGGATGGAAGTATAAGTGTTGAATAAAAAATTCCAAGATTACCATAACGAGATAAAATACCTGCTCCAAGGTAACCTGTCTTTAAATCAGTAAAATTTTGGTAGTTCGATTTTAAAAAGATTTTTCTTTTGTAAATTAATTCAACACTTGATAGGTTCTTGAAAAAAAAAACCGTTGGATAAGCATAAAACTGTGGGGTTATGAGAACATAAAAATCATTATACTGAAAATTTGTCCGGTATAAAAACTTACTTAAAATAATATTTTTATTATTGATTTGAGTATTGTTTTCAAATGAAATATTTTGATTTCTAAAGAAAATATTTCCATTATATTTAAAATCAAATTTTAGAGAATCTTTAAAGTCTGTGAAACTGCTTAAAGAGTAGGAAAAACTGTTTTCATAATGTTTTGAAAAAAAATAAATCAATTTCGGGAAACAGAAAGAGATTTCATTGTAATTGTAAACGGGGTATAACATATCAACTGGTTTTGGTAAAATTGTATCAACAAAATATCTTTCCAAATTAAATTCAGTATCGATTGGAAACAATTTTAAACAATGGACCAAAATAATAACTATAAGATTTCTTTTATACATTTCCTTTCCGCTTTTATAGTTCCCTTTTCGGTTATTATTCCAGTTATGAATTTTGAAGGAGTTATATCAAAAGCAGGATTGAAAACATTTTTTGCTATAGTGATTTTTTTATTCTGTATAAAAGTTATCTCTTTCTTGTTTCTCTCTTCGATAATTATTTCTCTACCTGTTTTTATCTTTTGATCAAATGTTGTTGTTGGAGCGACAACATAGAATGGTTTTTTATAGTAGTAAGAAAAAAGAGCTGACTCGAAAGTTCCAATTTTGTTTGCAGTATCACCGTTTAAAGCGATTCTATCAGCTCCAACAAAAACTATATCAATTTTCCCGTGTGAAAACAAATATCCTCTCATGTTGTCCGTGATAAGAGTGTATGGAATTTTAAATTTTTCAACTTCAAACACTGTTAATCTGCTCCCCTGAAGTAGTGGTCTTGTTTCAGGTATAAAAAGGTTAAATTTGATATTTTTTTGAAATGCTTTAAAAATAATTCCAAGTGCTGTTCCAATACCTGGAGTTGCAAGCATTCCGGTATTACAATGTGTTAAAACGTTCATTCCATTTTTTATCAGTCTGTACCCATAGTCAGCCATCTTTTCACAGGTGTAAACCTCATAGCTGTAAACACTTTCACAAAATTCAAAAATTTTGTCTTTGAAAAGTTTATAATCGTTTATATCAAAAGATTCAATGATAATTTTCATTTTTTCAAGAAGGTTAAATATGTTTACAGCAGTAGGTCTTGCAGTTTTTAATATTTCAATGGTCTTTAAAGATTCTTCTTTTGCCTTTTTAAAATTCTTGCTTCGATAAATTGATGATAAAACACCATAACATGCTACAACTCCAATAGCAGGTGCACCACGAACCTTTAATTTTTTAATTGCATCATAATACTCTTTTGTTTTATACAATTTGATATATGTTTCTTTAAAAGGTAATTTTGTTTGATCTATCGTTATAAATGTTCCGTTATCCCATCTAAAAAAAGGATTTTTGAATGATTCGTTCATATTTTTATCCCATTATACAAATCTAAAAGATTTTTTTCCTGTTTTTCCCAGCATAAATGTTCAACAACCCTTTTGTAGCCAATTTCAGCCATCTTTTTCCTTTCAGGTTCATTGTCAAGTAAGTAAGAGATTTTTTCTGCAAAAATTTTATAATCATTGTTTTCAACATATAAAGCACTTTCTCCCGCGGAATATTTTGCTTCTTTAAGATCATAAGAAACTATCGGAGATTTTGTTATCATATATTCCATAACTTTGTTCATTGTTGAAAGATCATTTAAAGGATTTTTAGGATCTGGTGAAACAGCTACATCTGCTGTTGACAAATATTTTAAAGCTTCTTCATCGGATATTCTTCCTGTGAATTTAACATAGTTATCAATTTTGAATTCTTTTACCATATTTTTTAAATTTTCAAAATCATCACCTTTTCCAATTAAAACGAACAATGTATCCTTTCGGCCCAAGACATTGACAAAATGATCTATCGATCTTATAAGGTAATCAACTCCATCCTGGACTCCCATAATTCCAATATAGACAACAAGGTATTGGAAATTATCTTTCAGTTGAGGAAAAATGCCTTTGTAATCAAAGAATTTTTTTTGTGGTCCATTTCTTACTATAACAACATTTTTCTTTTTCCTACCACGCTTTTTTGCTATTTTTAAATATGATCTGTTTGTTACAATAATATAATTTGAAACTTTATAGGTTAAAAATTCAAAAATTATTTGAAACCTGTAATAAAAATCTTTTCTTTCATCTCTGAATCTTGAAAGATATGACTCAGGCGTTAGGTCATGTTGATCAAAAATTATCTTTTTGCCAATCATACGATAAAAGAATAGAATTGGGAAAAAAATATCTGGAGGATTAGCAATATGTATAACATGAAAATTTCTTTCCATTAAAACTTTTATAGATAACAAGAAAATGAATATGAACGAAAAAGAATATTCTAAAAGATAATCGAATTTATTTTTTGCTTTAACAAGTAAAGGGTATCTGTAAATATGTATACCTTGAAAAATTTCATAAGATTTTTGATCCCTTTCAATACCCTTTGGAGAAATTACGGTTACATTGTAACCATTTTGTTTTAAAGAGACAGATTCTCTAAATACTCTTCTATCGAAAGGAAATGAAAGGTTTTCAACAACAAAAAGTACATCTTTTTTCATAATTTTTCAAGAAGGAAAGTCAGTGCTCGTGCCATCGTTCCTAATCCCCAGTGTAACATTGGGGTTTTATTTTTTATTTTCCTATATTTTCTAAAAATGAAATGACCATCTTTTTCCTGCATATTTTTAATAGCCCAAAGAGCAACACTGTATGATT
Source organism: Caldifarciminota bacterium (assembly GCA_039804105.1). GTDB lineage: Bacteria > Hydrothermota > 32-111 > 32-111 > 32-111 > 32-111. Next base: position 1,121,109 of record JBDRZU010000001.1, on the reverse strand, counting down.
TTTCAATATCGTTAAAGTTAGCCAGAGTTTCAATCGATTGGGAGACACACTGTATATCTATAGGGTATGTTTTGCTGAAATAGTATTTAGGAATATCACCATCAAAGAAGTTTTTTCTATAATAATCAAATCCTTTTTTAATATTTTCCTTAAAGGTATTATCACCAGAGAATTCCTGATACCTTTTAAAACTATCAAGAACATAAGCTGTATGAAAATTGTCTATCCAATGAAGGTCTTTTCTCTCACCATAATACCAACTCCCATCTTCATGTTGAAATCTTGCTGTATATTCCATTGACAACCTTTCCAGTTTTCCTGTATCGATGCCGGTTATCTTTTTTGCTTGAGCAAGAAATGATCCACCGATAACATTTGCATTGTGAACATTTTTTTTCTGAAAAGGAATGTAACTTATACAAAATGTATGGTCATAATCATAAGTTGGAAGATCCTCAAGAATAAATTTTGCTGTTTTGAAAATAGCATCTTGGTATACCTCTTTTTTTGTTTCAAGAAAAAATTCAACAAGGATACTCCCGATTAGTCCCGTCCAAACAACTGTAGGCATTCCTTTTTTTAGATAAAAAACTCTCGAAACATAGTCAAAATGGTTACCCCATGAATAGTTATCGAAATATGGTGAACGATTTTGTATAACCCAGTTGATAAGTTCTTCCGCTCTTTCTAAAAATTTTTTATTTTGCGTTAATTTATAATATTTGAGATATGAGGAAGCTATGTATGCAATTCCTTTTGTTGATCTTTCTTTTTTTATACCAATAAAAGGCCTAATGTTAAAAGGTAATCTCCTTACACTTTGCTGTAAAGCGATTGAAAGGAATTTATTTTTAAAAGTAAAAGGATAAAGAAAAGAGTTCAAACCATCAAATGGATCATATCCTTTGTAATCATTTTTTTCTAGGTAATCAAAAAGTTTTTCAATAGATTCTTTGATGATTTCAGATTTCAATTCGCACTCCTTTGTTTGCACTTTCTATTGCTTTAAATGTTATAAGTGAAACTTTTTTCAGATGTTCAAAGGTAAACGGATTATTCTTTTTTCCGAGAACTGTATCTGTTAAATAGATCATTTCCTGTTTATGGCCTTTTCCCGCGGACCAAAATTTAATTTTTTTTGTAGATCCATTTTTATGGAAAACAACACTTTTAAAATTGTCAAGGATAGCACTTTGCATTCCGGACGATATTTCAAGATATTCTTTTGGTAAAGATTTATCACCAAAGGTGAAATAGAGAATGTTTGCTACTGAACCATCCTCAAAATCTATGGTTAACGATATGTTGTCTTTTGTTTTTTCGTCTGTTCTTCCAAGTCCTATGAATGTAGCATAAACTGAAACTGGATTTTTATCAATTAGAAATAAACATGTGTCCACAAAATGTCCACCTTCACCGATAAATCGATTTCCCTCTTCATAATCGTTATACCAGTTGGTTTTTTCAAGATATCCTGCGTTGACTCTGTAGTAAATGTGTTTTGGTTGATTAACTCTTTCGAAGAAATTTTTTATTTTTAAAATTTGGTTTGAAAATCTCCTGTTATAACCAACAAAAAGATCTCCTCTGGATTCTGTATAAACTTTTTCTATATTTTTTAGTTCATCTTCGTCAAGGCATAATGGTTTTTCAGTATAAACAAAGAGATCTCTTTTTAATCCCTCCATAACATATTTTGAATGTGTAGAATGTCTTGTTAAAACCATGAGTAGATTAATTTTTTTATCATTCAACAATTCATCGGTTTGTGTTGTTATTTTTGAAAAATTGAATTTTTTCATACTATCTTTTGCTGAAATTCCAGTAGATGTTGATAAAAAGTAAAAAGAAAGATCCTTAATATTTTTCAATTCTGGAAAAAGCATAGTTTTTGCAAAATTCCCTGCTCCGATGCAACCAAGATTTATTTTTTTTGTGTCTAATTTTTTTTCATTGATTAATGTTCTGTCCTTTTTTATATCTACTTCTTTATTTTGATATTTAAAAACAACTGAAAGATATTTGTTTTTTTCGTTTGTCAAATTGTTGTAGAATTTATCGCTTTCAGTAAAATCGATCTCTTCTGAAATAATATAGTCAAGATCCATCTTTCCAGTTTCAATTAAATCTATAAAAGTTTTTATATTTCTCTGTTCTGTAAACCTTACATAAGAAATTGGATAATCTATTGAGTGTTCTTCATAAAGTGGATCATATCTACCTGGGCCATAAGATCTTGACATGAATATGTTCAACTCTTTGTCGTAATATGGTTGCCAGGGTATATCCAGATTCGTTATCCCGATATCAACAACTCTTCCTCTATCCCTTATTATTTCAGGTATTATTTCGATAGGACCATTCGATTTTGTGGATGAGGCCAAAAATACTGCATCGAGTCCAAAACCGTCCGTCATATCAAGAGATATATCTTTTAAATTATCCTCTCCAAAAATTGCACCTCTTGCTGCATTGTGTTTTAAAGCGAGTTCAACTCTTTCTTTGTCAATATCGATTGCAAGAACCTTAAACCCTGAAGCGTTGGCTATTTGAAGCATCAACTGACCTATGAGTCCCATTCCAATGATTCCGATTGTTTCACCAAATTGTAGATTTGCCTGTCTTAAACCTTGTATCGCTATAGCACCAATTGTTGCCATTGAAGCATATTTCATGTTTGTATTTTCTTTTAATTTTACACATAGATTTTCGGGAATATAGTTAAATTCTGAGTGTGTAGCATAATTACCACCTCCACAGGCAACCTTATCGCCAATTTTCAATGTGTTTACATTACTTCCAGTTTCGACAACTATTCCTGACAATGAATATCCAAGAGGTGACAACGAATCAAGTTTATTCATAACTTTTCTGTAAGTTGAAACAAGACCAAGTTGTTTCACAGAATCGATTACCTGTTTGACCTGTTCGGGTTTCTCTTTTGCTTTTTCAATAATGTTCATTTTTCCGGTTTTTACTTTCATCGATTCTGTTCCCATTGAAACACAAGAATAAACTGTTTTAACTATAACACCATTTTTTTTACAAGAAGGTATTGGAACCTCAATCAGTTCGATCTTTCCACTCTTCAGGTTTTGAGATATTTGAAGCATAACTCTCCTTTTTAAATCTAATTTTTTATTTTACCAAAAAAGAATAAATTATCAACAATAAATATCTTGATTTTTTTTGTTAAAAATATATAATCCAATCAGGTTATGTCAGGCGAGAGCCATCCAGACCGGATGGCTCTTTTTTTTGGGGGTGTTTAATTTTATGAGAAAAAGTTTGCTTTTAGTAGTTGATGTTCAAAACTATTTTTTTGAAAAAAGTTCTAAATCCTACATCAGGGGAGCAGAAAATTTAGCCCAAAAAATAAATAGAGTTATAAAAATATTTGAAGAAAATAAAAGTCCTATAATTTTTTTACAATTTATTCCGTCAAAGAGAAAGATAAATTTTAACAAATGGTGGAAACATTTACCTTATGGAAACGATCTTGAACTTTATGAAAAGATATATTTACCCAAAAATTACTATATTGTAAGAAAGAATTCCTATTCGGTTTTTCAAAAAAAAAGTTTTAAAAAACTTTTAAAACTTTTGAAAATCAAACAAATCTTTTTTGTTGGTGTAATGACCGAATTATGTGTTGAAAGTAATGTTAGAGAGTCGTTTGAAAATGGTTTTGAAAATTATGTAGTTGAGGATCTTGTGAAATCTAGAAAATTAAAACACCATAGATATTCTATTGAAAATATGAAACGAGGTTTTGCAAAAATAATAAATTCAAGGGATATTTTTGATGGAAAAATATGATTTTATAATCATTGGTGGTGGATGTGCTGGAATTGGATTCTTTTTACAGATATTAAAAGATTTTGAAAAAGTTTTACTCCTTGAACAGAATAGAATAGGTGGTGATATCTGGTATGCTCACCGAGTAACAAATTTTCCGGGTTTTTGTGATGTTAAAGGGAATAGATTATGTTCTCACTTTGAAAAACAATTGGAAAAATATAAAAGAAAAATAAAGTTTGAAAAATGCATAAAAATAGAAGTAAGAAAAAGTTTTGTAATCGTAAAAACTGAAAAAAACGAATACTCAACGAAATATTGTATAATTGCAACTGGGAGAAAGGAAAAAGTTTTAAAAAAATTTCGGGAGTTAAACCTTAAGAATCGTTTTGATCAAGTTAAAGGGAAAAATATTTGTGTTATAGGTGGTGGAGAGGTTGCACTCGATCAATCTTTGACTTTAACAAAAAAAAGAAAAAAACTAACCATTATTTCCAAAGGGAACTTTAGGAAAGTGAACAAAAAACTTTTGGAAGAAGTAAAAACATTTGTCAAAGATATTTATCCTTTCTCGCAGATTTTATACATAAATAAGACTGAGGTTGATAAATACAGAGTGTTTTTCAAAAGTAAAAACAAACACTTTGAGAGAGTATTTGATGATATTCTTTTGTGTATAGGTTCAAGAAAAAATCTTCCACAGATTGTAAACAAGAGTAAAAGAGTTCTTTTATGCGGTAGTGTGAAAGGCAAAAATTTCAAGCAGGGGAGTATTTCTTTTGCTGATGGAGTAAAACTTGCAATGAAACTCTCATCTGAAAGGAGGCAGAATGAATCTTTTGTTAAAAAATGAAATGGTAAAAGTTTCAAAGGTTCTCGTCTTTGAAACGGAAGACAAAAAATTTATAGAATCCGTTGATGTTGAACCAGTTATTTCTGGCAAAAATCACGAAAAATGGGTTCTAATTGTTTCAACACAAGTTGGCTGTCCTGTTCGGTGTGTTTTTTGTGATAGCGGATACGAATTCGCAAGGAATTTAACTTTTGATGAAATGATGTATCAGATAGATTTTATGATAAATGAAAGAAATTTGAGTCCAAACAGATTTAAGAAATTCAAAGTTCAGTTCGCAAGGATGGGAGAACCATCTTTCAACGATGATGTTTTGGAGGTGATTAAAGAATTAAAGAAAAAGTATAAAAATTGTATACCGTGTATATCAACTGTGTTTCCGAAAAATCGAAGAAAATGGTTTGAAAAACTTTTATCAATCAGAGAAAATTTTGTCGATTTCCAACTACAGTTTTCTATATATTCCACCAATACGAACGAAAGAGATAAAACGATTCCAATAGAAAAAGAAAATTTTGTATTTTTGAATGAATATGGAAAAGAATTTTATTCACCTGGAAAAAGAAAGATAGTTTTAAATTTTCCTGTAAGTGAGTCAAACGAAATCTCCTTTGAAAAAATTGCACTTTACTTTGATAAAAAAACTTTTATCATAAAATTGACACCTGTAAACCCGACATATCAATCTATAAAAAATAATTTATGTGTTGATTCTTATAAAAGAATGGAAGATATAAAAAAACAACTTAACAAAAATGGTTTTGATGTCATAGTGTCAATAGGTGAATTGAAAGAAAATATAGTTGGATCAAATTGCGGACAATCATCCTTAAAATTTTCTCTTGACTTTAAAAAAATTTTTTAATAAAATAAAAATAACATAAAGGAGGAGAAATGACCAAAAAAATTATTATTATCTTTCTTTTGATCTCATTGTTAACACCATCATTGTTTGCAGCTCCCGTCTTCTCAATTCAAAAACAGAATGGTGGAATAGTCCCATGTCTTCTTGGAATTTTTGATATAAGGATGGGATACATTGCTAACGAAAAAGCAGTCAATGTTGACCTTTTACAGTTATTACAACTTTTCTTTCCAATTTTAAGAGTTTACTATGCTTTTGTTGGTTTCCAAAATGCTGGAGTTGAAGGATGTTGCATCGGATATGTTGGAGGTTATACAACAGCGCAGATGATGAAGGAAACAAAAGGAAGACTAATAGAGTGGCTCACATATGTTCCAGTTGCCAACATCTATAGTATGATAGTTTATATCACTGAGACCATGGGCGGCAAAAAATGGTCTGAAGTTGTTGCAAAAGAAAATCTTAAAAGAAAATAAAGAATAAAATAATAAGAGGGGAATTTAAATTCCCCTCTTGATTTTTTTAATTTTAATATTATAACATTCAAATATTAAAATAATAAAAGGAGAAAAAATGTCAAATCTTATAAAAATCTCAGAATCAACTTTTGCTGCAATACATTCCGTTGTTTATCTTGCAAAGGAAAAAAGGGTTGTGAAGATTGGGGAATTATCGGAAAAGATAGGTAGCACGATTCCGCTTCTTTCAAAAGTTTTACAATATTTATCGAAAAGAGGCATTATCGATTCAATAAGAGGTCCACAGGGCGGTTTTATTTTTTCAAAAGATCCTTCCAGTGTAACACTTCTGGATATATTTCAGATAATGGAAGGTCCACTTGAAAAAAATATTTGTCCATTTAATAAGAAAAAATGTCACTTTGAAAAATGTATTTTTGATAATGTGGTGAAAAAGATTAATAGGGAATTTTTGGAATATCTTGAAAATACAACGATAGATACTCTCACAAAAAAAATATAAAATAGGAGGAATTATGTTCTGTTATCAATGTGAACAAACCGCAAATGGGAAGGGGTGTACATCTTTTGGAGTGTGTGGTAAAGATCCTCAAACCTCAAACTTGCAGGATATGCTTGTTTATCTGACAGAAGGTATATCTGTTTATGCTTCAAAGATAAACAAATTTGGTAAAACTGAAAAAGCGATAGACAGATTTATTCTTGAGGCATTGTTTACTACCGTAACAAATGTTAATTTTGATCCTGAAAAAGTTTTTGACATGATAAAAAAAGGAGAAGAGTTAAGAGAGAAAGCAAAGAATTTATATGAAAAAATTTTATTGGAAAAGAAACTTGATAAAGAAGATTTACCTGAAAATGCAACATTTATGGTTGAAAAAGATTATGAAAAAGTTTTAAAACAATCTGAAAATTTTACATTTGATAAAGAAGTTAAAAAATATGGAGATGATATAGCAGGGTTAAGACATCTTGTTATCTATGGTTTAAAGGGAACAGCTGCTTATGCTGATCATGCAATGATTCTTGGTGTAGAAGATGATGATGTTTACAAATTTTTCCATGACGCTTTGAACCGGTTGGCTATGGGAGAGAGAGATAAAAATAATCTTGTTTCACTTGCATTAAAGGTTGGAGAAATAAATTTCAAAGTCATGGAAATGCTTGATAAAGCGAATACTTCTGCTTATGGAAATCCTGTTCCAACAAAGGTTAGAGTAACACCTATAAAAGGTAAATCGATAGTTGTTTCTGGTCATGATCTAAAAGACCTTTATTTGCTTTTACAACAAACAGAAGGAAAGGGAATAAATATCTACACTCATGGTGAAATGCTTCCAGCACATGGGTATCCAGAATTAAAAAAGTTTAAACATCTTGTTGGAAATTATGGATCAGCATGGCAAAATCAGAGAGAGGAGTTTGACCAATTTAAAGGTGCAATACTTATGACAACAAACTGTATTCAAAAACCAAAAGATACATACAAAAACAGAATTTTTACAACAGGTCTTGTTCAATGGCCTGATGTTGAACATATAGGAGAAGATAAAGATTTTTCACCTGTTATTAAAGCAGCGCTCGAAAATGAAGGATTTGAATCTGATGGAGATGAAAAATATATCACTGTTGGATTTGGGCATAATGCTGTTTTAAGTGTTACTGATAAAGTGATCGATCTGGTTAAACAAGGTAAGATCAAAAAATTTGTTCTTATAGGTGGTTGTGATGGTGCAAAACCCGGTAGAAACTATTATACCGATTTTGCAACAAAACTTCCAAAAGACACAATAATTCTAACACTTGCCTGCGGTAAATATAGATTTAACAAATTTAACTTTGGAGATATTGAAGGAATTCCAAGATTACTTGATATTGGGCAATGTAATGATGCTTATTCAGCTATCAAAATTGCACTTGAATTATCCAAAGCGTTCGATCTTCAGTTGAATGATTTACCATTATCTCTTGTTTTGTCATGGTATGAACAGAAAGCTGTTTGTATCTTATTAACCTTACTGCATCTTGGAATAAAAAACATAAAACTTGGTCCATCAATGCCTGCTTTTGTAAAGCCAAATGTTTATCAGGTGATAAAGGATAATTTCAATCTTGTTCCAATAAAGTCGGTTGAGGAGGATATTAAAGAAATTCTTAGCCATTAAAAATTATATCGAGAAGCATCATGATGGTAAATCCCATCATGGTGCTTACTGTTGCAAGATCTACATTTCCATTTGATTGACTTTCAGGGATAACTTCTTCTACAACAACATAAATCATGGCTCCAGCACTAAAAGATAAAGCATAAGGAAGGATGGTTGAAAAGAAGGAAACAATAAAAGCCCCCAAAAATGAAAATACAGGTTCAACTATTGCAGATAATGCCCCCAACAAGAATGATTTAGTTCTTGAAAGTCCCATTCCTCTTAAAGGAAAAGAGATTGCAGCACCTTCAGGTATATTCTGAAGCCCAATTCCAAGAGTTAATACAAGAGATGGTATCAAAAGAGCAAAACTTTTTTCTGCTATTGAGCCAAAAGAGACCCCTATCGCAAGTCCCTCAGGAATATTATGAAGAGTAATCGCTATCATTAAAAGAATTTTTTTATTAAGGTTGGTCTTTATTCCCTCTGATTTTTCATTGTTTATATGGATATGTGGCAGTAGATTATCAAGTAATTTTAAAAAAAATGCTCCAAGTAAAAAACCTAAAATTGGAGGTAGAAAAAAAAGTGGTAATTGTTTTTTTGAAATCTCAATTGAAGGTAAAAGCAAAGAGAACACGCTTGCAGCAAGCATTATTCCACCTGATAATCCAAGAATCGAATCAGATATTTTTGAAGTAATTTTTTTGAAAATGAAAACAGTTGAAGAACCAATTGCAGTCAAAAGAAATGTAAAAACACCTCCACAAAAAGCAAATAAAAGAGGTGAAAAATTTTCTGTTAAAATTTTATCCATTTTGTTTTACAAATTTTATAAAAAAATCTTTAAAATAAAAAAATTCTTTTAAAGGTAACAGATGATCACCTTCATGAACTGTGATATTTTTGACTTGATATTTTTTTAATAGTTTTAAAGTCAGGTCAGAATAAGTAATAACATCATATTTCCCTAAATGTATCTCGCTCATTTTTAAAAATTCTGGATTTTCACTTTTTCGATCAGAAATAAAATATTGTACATCAAAATATCCTTTTCTATCACAATGTGTCATATCGTTTAACCAGTATGCGTAGTATGGTTTTCGACGAATTTTAGAGTAATCTGGGTATTTAAATTTTTCAGGAAAGATTGATAAAATGTTTCCAGCAAATTTGAAAAAATATTTTTTTTTATATAAAAAAAGTCCTACACCTTTTGTTTGTTTTTTTGCTTCAATAAAAGGTGTGATGAGCATTATTTCTGTAACGAAATTTTTATATCTGTTATAAAAAAGTTCAGTAATGAAAGAACCGAACGAATGTGAAACTATTTTGATTTTATCGATTCCCTGTTTTCTTAAAAATTCATATATTTTATCAACATAGACAAAAAAATCTTTCTCATCAGTTTTTCCATGAAAAGGATGATCTGAAGCTAAAAAAGGTATTTTCTGTGTTTCTAAAATGTAAAAATATTTTTTAAAAGAAAAAGATGTTCCCCCAAGACCATGTAAAAGCAGGACAGCGGAAGTATTTTGACTTTCATTATAATAATGAAAAAAAACTTTTTTGTATTTAATCCTTTTTATCATAAAAAAATATTATCACAAAAAAAACTATTTTCAACATATTGACTTTAAGACAGGTTACAATATATTTACTCTTATGAAAAAGATTTATCTTGCAATATTTGCTCTAATTCCAGCGATAATTTGGGGTTATTCTTTTATAGCAACAAAATATGCTGTTTCTTATATTAAACCTGCAACACTCGGCTTTGTAAGATTTATAATCTCTTATGTAATTCTTGAATTTCTGGTTTTTTTAAGAAAGGAAAATGCAAGGATAAATTTGAGGGATAGAATACTTTTTATGTGTATGGGTTTTTTTGGAATAACCTTTTATTTTTTGGGTGAAAATTTCGGATTAAAATATACAACTTCATCCAACGGTGCTCTTATAGTATCAACGATTCCTATTTTTACATTACTTGTTGATAAAATAGTTTATAGAAAAAAAATTTCATACATTCTAACATCCGGAATAATTCTTAGTTTTATTGGTATCTACATTTTACTCTTTGGTTTTTCTAAAATCAAAAATTTAAATGTTAAAGGTGATCTTGTGATGTTCATACCGGTTCTATCATGGATCATTTATACATACATATCAAAAATGAAAAGTTCAAAATATTCAATTTTTTTTATAACAAAAGAGATGACTTTTTATGGATCTATATTTTTTCTTCCTTTTGTTTTTTTTGAAAAGGGAAGTTTCTGTATATATAAATTAAACATTTCAACAATAATATCGATTTTGTATCTTGGAATTGTTTGTTCATCTCTTGCTTATATCTTATGGAATAAAGCTTTAAAGGAATTTGATGAAAAACTTGTTAATTCTTTTATCTATACTATTCCCATTTTTACGATCACGGGAGAGATTATTATTTTAAAAACATTTCCCAAAATCAACTTTTATATCGCACTTGTTTTGGTAATAACAGGGTTGATTTTAACTAATTTTTCAAAAGAGTAATTACAAAAATGTAATTCAACTTACAAAATTGTAAGAGTTTTTATTTTAACAAAATTTTAAGTTTCGAAATAACAGAATTTATGTTTTGGCACACCTTTTGCTCTTTTATTGAAGAAAAAAAAGGAGGCAAAAATGAAAAAAAGGATTTTAATAACTCTTCTCTCTCTTCTTCTTGTCGTAGCAGTTAATCTCTATGCAGATCAAACAACGACTAAAGATGAGGATCAAAAAGTTTATGAACAAGAAATGAATCAAGAAAAAGAGCAAAACAAGGGTGAGACCCAAAACAAAGAACAGAACAGAAACCAAGAAAAGAATGGTGTTCAAAATAAAGAACAAAATGGTAATCTGAACCAAGAAAAAAATCAGGTAAAAAATCAAGAGAAAAACAAAAATACTGATAAATCAGCAAAAAACCAGAACAAAGAGCAAAACAAGATAAAAAATCAAGAGAAGAATTTTGTAGATGAAGATGGTGATGGAATTTGTGATAACGCAAAAGATGGTGAAGGAAATAATTACCAGTATAGAAACCAGAATCAAATGAGAAATCAGGACAAACAGGGTAATGGTAATTGTCAGGGAAATTGTAACAGGACTCCCAAAAATGATACTAAAAAGAAGAATTAGACCTCACACTCCCTTTTTAAATAAAACAGCGACACTGGAAGGTATCCCTTCCTTCCAGTGTTTGCTATTTTTGATTGTATTTGTTTGTATCCCTATTTTTTCAGCAGCTCCATCAAAAAACTTAGGATATGTTTATGGGTATAAAGATGTTGACCAAAATGGAATAAACGATCTATACTTTGACAAAAATGGAGATGGGATAAACGATTTAACAGGTGATACAATTGTAAAAATCGAATTTATTGATGAAGATAAAGATGGGGTGAACGATCTTTTCAGTGATGAGGATGGAGATGGAATAAATGATAAATTTATTTATTCGAAATATATGCCTGTTATAGATAGAGATAGTAATTTTGTTAACGATATAACAGGACATGGATACAAAAAAGGTTTTTATGATGGCTACTCTTTTGGGAAAGTTGTTGAGGAAATGGGTATAATTATTGATGACTTTGTTGATACCGATGGAGATTTTGTGGATGATCGTATAGGAAAAAGTATGAAAGATTTTAAACAAAGTGATAGATTTATCGATGAAGATGGAGATGGAATAAATGATGAAAGACAAAAAAGTTTTATGCCTGACATAGAATATAGAAAAGTGAAACCAAATGTTCCAAAAAAGGGGAAGAGATGACAAAAAAGTTCGTACTGATACTTTTGCTTTTAGTTTTTATTCACAGTTTCTCAAGTAGTATAACAGTTGGTTTAACTGATAACCTTTTCAAAACAAATGATAAAATTTCTGATCTTTTACTTTCATTTGAATTCAATTTGAAAAGAAATTTTGAAGGATCCGATATATTTTTTAATTTTGGTTTGAACACACCATTTATAAACAATTACTATATGAATTTTCCTTCAGATTTTTTGTATCAGTTGATTTTTAAAGAGGATATTAAGACCAGTTTTATTTCTGGAATCTATTCGTATCAGAATCTATATTTAAACGAATTTTATAAAGAAAATAACATGTTCTCTCCTGGAATCTTTCTTGATTTTAAAGAAAATTTTAATTTTGTTTATACATTAAAAAATTCTTTTGATATTTACTACAATTATTATCCTTTTTTAAATACAAACTCATCATTATATTCAGTACTAGTAAATAAAAATATATTCTATTTTCCGTTCAATTCTTCCTTTCATCTGTATTCAAAGGCAGGATACAAAGTGTCTGATCAAATATTTCTTTTTAACATAACACCACTTTTTAGTTTGAATCTTTTGAATTTGATAGGATTATCCTTTTCCTATAATTTTCAAAAAGTTACGACAAAAAATATAGATTACTACTATGATGATTCATTTTTGGATGATTATTCTTACAATAAAGATTTGTCTTTGACAGGAAAAATAACTTTTCAGTTAAATAGGAAAGCAAAGTTTGTTTTTGCATCAACCTATGAAAAAATAAAATTTAATCCACTAATTCACACCGTTTTGGATTCGTTGTTTACTGTTGGAGAGGTTGAAAATAGATCAGACAATATTTTTAATCTGAGTTTAACATTTGTTTACTCAAAGGAAAAAAATGTTTATAATATAAAATATGAATATATTAAAAAAGAATCAACAAATCCTTACTACAATTTTAATTCTAATTCTTTACTCTTCTCTTATAAATTTTAGTTCATGCTCTTTTTTTTCTGGTGCATCTTACGAATACATCAGATTTATTTCAGAAAAAGATTCTCTTGATTTTGAAAAAAATTGTAAAGGACAGAAAGATTTTGGATACTATTATCTTTATGCTGAAAATTATGATGGTAGTATTAACATAACCATATCGTTTCCAGAAACAACAAGGTTCAATTTTATATATATTCCATACGATTATAATACTTTTATAATGGTTAATTTTAAAAACCTAAACAAAATTTATAAATGCTCATCCTTTATTGGAAGTGGAAAAATCTATCTTGAATCAGTTCCAGATTCTTTTTTTAGTCAATTGAGTGGAAGTTTTGAGGGAATATTATTGAATACTCAAGATCATTCGGAAAGTTTACGAATCGATTCAGGGGAATTTTTATTCTATTTTAATCAGCAGGAAATGAAACGGTAAAAGTTGTTCCCTTTCCAAAGATTGTTGAAAAAGTAATATTTCCATTATAATTTTCTACTATCTTTTTAACAGAATAAAGTCCTATCCCGGTTCCTGAACCTCTTTTATAAAATTTTTGAGAATTTTTCGTAGTGAAATAAAGATCAAAAATTTTTTCCTTTATTTCATCTGTTATACCTTCACCTGAATCTTCGATTTCCAAAAAAACTTTATGGTTTTTATAATATGTTCGAATGATTATGTTTTTTAATGTTGATTTTTCAAGAGCATCGATAGCATTATCTACCAGATTATCAAAAATCATTTTTAAATCGTTTTTGTTGATTTTTATTTTTGGAATTCCGGTTTCCTCATAAAAGAAAGCTGTTATATTTTCAGATCTTAAAGTTTGCTCTAAAAATTTTAACTCATTTTTTATGAATTCATTTATATCAATATACTCTTCTGTTTCAGAAACTTTTTTGTTCAGCAATAATTTTAACTGGTTTGATATAAATTCAATATTTTCCAAAACTTTATCAAGTTTGAACTGACTGATAAGTTCTGGTTTCTTTTTTACAAGGATCTGTATATAACCATACACGGTTGTTAATGGATTGTTGATATTATGAACGATTGCTTCACTGAATTTTTCTATAGTCAAAGTTCTATTTATTCTTAGAAGTTCAAGATTCTTTTTTGCTTCCTCTTCCATTTTTATAACTGTATAGAATGCGTTTATGTAGAAAGCTATGAATGTTGAAATAAATATCAAAACTAAAATGTGAATTGAAACAAAAAGAAACAATATATCGTTAAAATGTTTGAATTCAAGATCTTTATCCTCCCAAAATATTAGAGTATAGTTTGGTAATCCCTTAAAAGATGATTTTTTATAATTGACAAGATAATTTTTTGTTTCGAAAAAACCATAAGAACTGTTCAGTAAACAATATTTATCAAGTTGTTCTTTTATCTCCTCTGGAATTTGCTCATAATCGAGAAATATTGAAAAATTTTTTCCATTTTCTTTTCTCTCTAAGAAAATATCAAAAAGAATATTTTTACTTTCTTCAGGAACTTTATAAGTTTTCTCTTCATTTTTAATATAAAGATTATTATTATTTATGAAAAAATTTGTATTATATTTATTTTGAGCTTCAAAATAAATATCTTTTACAACATTTTCTTCCTGTAAAATAGAAAACAGATTAGAGTTTATAAGTAAAATAATCTTTTTTAAATTCAACTGATTGTTTATGAAGCAGTCCTGTCTGATATCGTTTCTTATATTTGTATATAAAATAAAAGAAAATGATAATTCAAGAAAGAGAATAATTCCGGCAATGATTATGATATAGTATAAGTATTCTTTTTTCATTTATAAGAAAACTTTTTGTAATCTTTTTTTATATCTTAACATTAAAATTAAAGCTATAAAATAGAATAAAAAGAAAAAATAAAATGGTATGAGTTCCTTTTTTCTTAATATTATCGGTAACGAATAAAAAATTGGATATGTTAGAATAATGAAAATAAAAGAATAAGCAGCAACAAAATATTCAACTGGAGAATTTTTTTCATAAAGTTTGAAAATTTTTTTCATTATTATCACTATTGAGTGTATCATATTTAAAGATATACTTAACTGAAAAAATCGAACAAAATTCATAAGATTTCTGTAATCTGATACTTTTAATGTTGTTGTCCAATAATAGTAATGTATAGCCCATAAAATTATAGATATCAAAGTCAAACCAAAAATCAAATAAGAAATAAAAAAATATTTGATATTGGTAAGAAAATGTTTTGTAAAAATGAATAATGATATCTGATTCAACAAACAGAATATTATAAAAGATAGATATAACAATCTGTTACTGAAAGGAACATTGATGAAAACTGAAATAAACGATAATGTTAGGAACATAAAAAAGAAAGAAAAATTTGTTTTCGAAGGAAGATAATTTAAAAAAATTAAAAAAATTAAAAACAAAAATGATAACCCCAGGAAAAATGAGAATAGTATATCAAAATTCGAAAATCTTTTTTCAAGTTCTAAAGAAAAAATTTTTAGTTTTTCTCCATCAAATGCTTTGTAAAGAACAACAGTCGAAGGTTTCGTTCTATCAAAGATCAGATTATGCAAATAATGTTTATTCTCTATTTTTATATCATTTACTGAAATAAGTTTATCACCTATTGCAGCATCTGTTTTAAACAGATTACTTTGAGTTGGGATATATTTGAAATATATTCCATCCTCTTTTTCTTCATAAACAGCTTTATCTGTAGATATCAAAAAAACTTTATAGGTTGCATATATTTGGATTAAAAGACAAAACAAAAAAGAAAAAATGATAAATATTTTTTTAATTTTGTTCATAATTTAGATTTTGAAAAAAACTTATAAATCAAAATTGAAAAAAGGGGTATTATTGAGAAACTAATACACATGTTTACAGGCAAAATCTCTTGTTTTCCAAAAGCAACAGGAAAAGCATAGAGAAATATATATGGTAAAAATCCCATAAGAAACAAAATGGATGTAATCGTTACAAGATCGAACTTTTTTTCTCTTATATTTGAGTAAATAGAATAAACCATAGAAAAAATTCCAACAAGTGTCATAATTCCCATTAAAAACTGAGTAATTTTTACAGTTGTCATTAGGTTGTTCAAACTTTGTTTTGTTAAAGTGAAAGCGAAAATGAGATATGAAAATAACCAGACAAAGAATATAAAGGAAGATGTTAAATAAGTGATGACAATATATTCTCTTTTAAGATCCTTTCTTAAAATTAAAGAAAAATGGATTATTATCGCTGGTAAAAAGGAAGCGGAGATTATTAAAAAAATATAGAGTTGATAAGTGATAAATGAAACTAAAGAAAAGATATGAGTGACAGAAACTAAAGAGTAAAAAAGGAAAACATAAAAACTTTCCATGGAATTCTCTTCAAAAGAAATGTAAAAAAGAAAAGAAAGGAATAAAAAAAGCGAAACGATTATCATTTCGGTTATAAAAAAACTTCTTGAATAATAGTATCCAAGTTTAACTGGAATGTTTAAAATCTGTTTCCCTCTTGCTATCGTGTAAATTAAGATTCTTCCTGCACCACCTTTTTCAATAATGTTTCCTTTGAGATCTGATAAAGATTTTGGTATTTTTCCATTTACAGCAACTATTTTATCATCAACTTCAAGATTTGTAAAAAAACCGGATGAAGATGGTTTTATATAAACTATTTCAATCGTTTTATCATCTTTTTCCTCATAAATTACTCCATCGGAGGATAGGTGGAATATATTATAAAAACCTAATGAAATCACTATTGTTATAATGATGGAGAATACAATAAACAGATTAAAATTGTATCTCATTAGATATCGAATTTAATTTCCATTCCTTCTTTTGCAGCAGTGAGTTTAAGTTTTTTATTTTTTTCCTTTAATCCATTTATTATCTCTTTTAATTCTTTATCTCTTCTCATCGGATCATGATGGGTAAAAACAACTTTTTTGTTTCCTCCCATTTTAGCTATTTCAATAACATCATCAAAAGTAGAATGTCCCCATCCCCTTTTCGATACGATCTCTTTATTTGTGTATTGTGCATCATGAACAAAAATATCGGTATCTTTTATAAAATCTGAAAAATCTTTTTTGGTCGTTATATTTTCTCCATGATCAAGAAGTTCATTGTCCGTTATGAAAGATATTTTTCTATTTTTGTAAGTGAACTTTAATCCAACACAACCTGATGGATGGTTATTCTCGATAGTTTCAATGAAAATGTCTTCTATATTAAATTTTTTCTGTAAATTTTTATGTTCAATTTTTGAAGGAAGATTTTTATAATCTGCAGGGAAATATGGTTGTTTCATCTGTAAAGATAAAACTTCAGAAACATTTTTTTTACCAAAAATTTCAATCTTAATCTGGGGATTAAATATTGGAGCAAAAAAGGGTAAACCCTGTAAATGGTCCCAATGATAGTGTGTAAAAATTATATAGATTTTATCAATTTTTCTTTCATTTAAATAAAAATTGATATTTCTGATTCCAGTTCCTGCATCTATTATTAAAAAAGTTTTATTGTTTTCAATTGAAACACATGTTGTATTACCACCAAAAAAGTTTGTTTCTTTTCCTGGAGAAGGGACTGAACCCCTTACTCCCCAAAATCTTAATTTAAACAAACATTCTCCTCAATCAAATAGAAATTTTAAACATAAAAAAGTCAAAGTCAACAATTAAAGATCTTATTTTGTTGTAAATTTACTAAATTCATTATGTGGTATAAAAACAGAAAAACTGCCCAGATAATAAGGTAAAAATTCGTATTCGTTGAAAGTAAAGTATATTCCATTTTTATCTATGTTAAAAATTTTAAATGTTTCTATATTGGCTGGAATTTCAAAATCAATATTTTGTTCATTTTTTTCTTTCAACTGTTTTTTTATTTCTTTTTTGCAATATTCTGAAATTTTTTTTAGTGCATTTTTTTCTACATTATGATCTTTAAATTCAAACTCTCTTCCAAGTTTAAAATTATAGTTATAAGAAAAAAAATTATGAGATGGATGTGCTCCACCGGAAAAAGATTCATTATAGAATCTTATACTTAAAAAAGTATCATTTATTGAAAAAATCGAACATGAAAGTTCAGAATAGAATGTAATATTGGAAAAAAAAGTATCCATTTTTGAAAGATCACAAAGATTTTTATAGTCGTTTTCAAACATCTGGAAAATTTTTTCTTTCAATTGTTTATTTACAATATTATATTTTTCTCCTTTTAAAACTGGATACTCATAAATACATTTTACATTCCTGGTTTCAAATTTTAGTGTATCTTTGTAATAATTCTGAGAGTATAAAAGTGTTGAAATCAACATGAAAAAGACGATCATTAATAATCTTTTCATATTCACGCTCCTTATTAAATTTTAAATTAACATAAACATTAAAAAAGTCAAGATTTTATCTTTTCAATTTTAAATCGAGATAATTTTTATATTCATCAAATTTTAATGAATCTGTTATAGAATATACATTCAAAATATCGTTTAAAAGTGTTAAAGATTCTGGATATTTTTTTCTTCCCTTTTCAAAATAATTTTTTGCTTTTTCAAGATTTCCCCAGATTGCTTGAATGTTTCCTTTGATCGAATAGTAGAAAGTGTCATCATCAAATTTTATAAGATATGTGTCCATATATGAATATGCTTCGTTAAACTCTGCACAATCGAGTAAAGATAATATGTAAAACTGGAAAAAATCTTTATTGTTTGGATAAATTTTGTGTAATCTTTTAAAAATGGTTTTTAAAGAGTCGAAATTTTTTTCTTCATAGTAGTTTTTTATATCAAAATAAGTTTTTAAAATATCATTTTTTTCATAGGCACAGGAGAAGAAATAAAAATCTTTTTCATTATGATTCAACTGAAAAATGCCATACATAACATTATTGAGGTCTTTGAGATTATTTACAAAGGATGCTTTAGCAAGAGTTGTATCATCTAAGAAAACATCGTTTTCAAGTTCATTTAACTGATTAAAAGTAAACAAAATGTTTTCATTGAAATCGAAATATAAGATTTTGTCCTCGTAAGAAATCTTTGTTGGGCCCCAGAACATTTTTGCCCTGTACGAAAAATCAAAAACTGCGATAAATGAGGTATTCTTAAGAGAATCAAAACTTAATGAGAGGAATTTATCATCTGAATAGATTAAAAATTCATTTTCTTTTAACAAATTCTGATTAAAAGAAAACACAATAAAAGTATATGCATTTAAAGTAGAAGATATTATTAAAAAGAATAGCAATAAAATATTTTTTATCACATCAAAATTATATATTTTCAAGCATTTCAAAAATTGTTTTCACAAATAATTTCTGTTTTAAATTTTTAAAATCTATTTTCTTTTCAAGTTTTTTTGAAAGTAAAAATCCTTCAACTTCAAAAATAGAAGAGAATGGATCCGTTATAATAGAATCGATCAGTACCCACCCATCTTTGTTAAAAACATCTTTAGGTTCAATCATTTGATATTTTTTTATGTTTTTCAACCAGATATCTGAAATATTGTTAATCTTTTCAATATTGTTTATATCAATTTCAAAATTTGACAGTGTAAGAAAAAACCTTGAGAGTATTATATTGTTTTTTTCAACATAATCTGAAATATCTAAAGAAAGTACATCCTCTTCATCCTCGTATTGAGATGAGATCCTTGATATCAAGCCAGATTTGAAAGCAAAATTGGTTACAATGATTCCGAATGCCTCCATTTTTATTCTGTCAAAATTATCTCTTCCAAAGAAATTTTTATTTTTTGATTTTTCAAGTTTGTAAACAACTTTTGAAAGTGTTCTCAAAACCCAGTATGTTCCTCTGAAATTTGATTTGGTATTCACCGAGAATCTTATATCACTTCCATCTAAATCAATAATAAAAGGATATTGGTATTTTCCTGGTCTTATATAAAGATCTGAAACTTCATAAATATCAGAGAGGTCATAACCCATTATTTCAAAGAATTTTTTTCCAGTGTAAGCGATATCTTTACCCTTAAACATTGTGTTTACATTATCATCAAGATGAACTGGATATGTTCGGAAGAATGGATCTCCATAAATGTAAGAAGGATTGCCTTTCGCCTGAACTTTTAACTTTTTTTCCAGATCATTTTCCAGTTGTGTTTTTAATTTTTTAAATTCATCTTTTGTTAGAGTGTCCAACTCGTCTATATCTTTAAAAATTTCTTTTTCTTTCAAATCGTTCATCTTTATGAAAAATTCAAAATAGTTTTTATAATTTTTACTTTTGACATATTCATTTCTTAAAACAAGAAGATTTTCAATTTTTGTTTTAAATTTTTCGATTGGACTGAAAAAATGTACCTGAATTTTTCTTATTTCCTGTAATGAGGTTTCATGCTCGGCAAGATCAGCAAGATGACTCGTTGTTGTCTCTTTATTGTTAAAGTTTATTCTATCGTTGATCAGGTCCATTAAGATTGTTAAAAACGTTTCAAAATATTCTTCCTGTTGAGGAGTTTTTTTAATAATTTCAGAGATTTTTTTTATCTGATTTAAAATTTCTTTTTCTGAATCTGTAAACTTTTTAGGAAATTTTTTTAGAAGTGTAAAAATTTCAACAAAATCTTTATCAAAGTTGATAAAATTTTCTATTTCATCTACTGAATGAAGTAATCTTTTTTTGTTTTCACTTGTAGCATTTGTTAAAAAGTTCCATCTCTCTTTCTGGTAATTTACCAAAAGATTTTTAAAAGTATCTGTAACAGTTCCATAAAGTTCTTTTATACGAGTATTCATACATTTCTCTCCTTTTATTTTTTAACAATTATAGACGATTTTCCAAAAACATCAAACTTTTTTTTATAACTTATAAATTTTAAACAACTTAAAATTTTTATTGATTTTTTAAAAAAATAAAAATAGCCATAAGTGTAAAAATATAAAAACTTAGAAATTTGTAAAATCATTTTGTTGACATTTTATTTCTTTATTATAATATAAACTTATGAACAAAAATTTTTTTAAAACAAACATCTCGTTAAAATTAATTTCATTACTCATAGGTTTTTTGATTTGGTTCTATGCTTTTATTCAGGAAGATTTGGTTATAACTTTTCCAGTCAGGGTTAATATAATTACAGATGATGAAGATATGACTTTTTTTATCTATGATGGAAGTGAGATAGAAATTGAATTTTCAGGGAAGAGAAAAGATTTTATGATGATGAAATTGTTAAAAATTTTCCCTCAATATGAGATACGAGTCGAAAATTATGATTTAAGAGAAAATGAAGAAGAGTTGAACTTTGATAATCTTTTAATTCCACAGCAGGTTAATTTGGTGCCGATTAAATTCAAAGGTAAAAGGATTTTAAAATATTATATTAATAGAAAAATTATAAAAGATGTTAATGTAGTTTTAAAATTTAAAGGTGTTTTGAACCAAAATATTTCATTTTATAAAGATGTTGAGTTTGAACCGAAGAGAATAAAAATATCTGGACCTGAAATTTTGATCAAAGATCTTGATTTTGTTGAGAGTGAAGAAATAGATCTTTCCGAACTTAAAAAAAGTTTATCTTTAAAAACAAAACTTAAAAAGATTAGTGAATTTATAGAATACGAAACCCATTATATAAATGTTAAGTTTTTTATTGAGAGAAAAATTGCTAAAATTTTTCAAGATGTTCCAGTTCTTTTTGTTAACAAAAATAAAAATTTGAAGATTTTACCTGATAGTTTAAGTGCTACAGTTGAAGTTGAAGGTCCAGAATCTTTGATAAAAAATATGCTTCCTGGAGAATTAACTTTGACTATTGATCTTTCTTCAATAGAAAAAAAAGGAGAATATATTTTAAGAGTTAATCAGCCAATCAAAGAATTTGTTAGAATAAAAAATGTGAATCCATCAGAGATCAAGGTGGTTGTTAGATGACAAAAATACTTGGAATAGAAACTTCCTGTGATGAAACTTCAGTTTCTGTTGTTGAAGATGGAGTGAATGTGTTATCAAATGTTGTGAAAACGCAAGTTGTTCATTCTAAGTTCGGTGGAGTTGTTCCAGATCTTTCTTCAAGAGAACATGTAAATTTTATTTTAAATGTTGCAAATGAATCTTTAAAAAAAGCAAATTTGAAGATTCAAGATATAGATGCAATATCAGTTGTTAATGGACCAGGTCTTGTTGGTTCTTTAATGGTTGGAGTATCCTTTGCCGAGGCGGTATGTATAAGACATAATAAAAAGCTTATAACAACAGATCATATTGTTGGGCATATTTATGGAAATGTTTTAACATACAAAAATATAAAATTACCGATGTTAAGTTTGGTTGTTTCTGGGGGACACACTTCAATATTTTATGTGGATGAAGATTTTAAAGTGGAACTACTCGGAAGAACAAAAGATGATGCTGCGGGGGAAGCGTTTGATAAATGTGCAAAAATTTTGAATCTTGGTTATCCTGGAGGTCCGGTTATTGAAAGTGTTGCGAAAAATGGAGATGAAAATTTTTATAAATTTCCTGTTTCTAAACTTGATGGATACGATTTTTCTTTTAGTGGTTTAAAAACTTCAGTTTTGTATTATACTCAAAAAATGGGAGAAAAATTTGTAAGTGAAAATATTAAACACATTTCAGCATCTTTACAGAAAGCAATAGTTGAACAACTTTTAAATGTATTTGAAAAATGTTATCATGATTACAAGGATAGAATTAAATCTGTTTCACTTGCTGGAGGAGTTTCCGCTAACAGTTATTTCAGAGAAAGATTTAAAAAACTTTTTGAAAACAGAATCGATGAAATATACATTCCTCTTTTTGAATTTTGCACTGACAATGCTGCATTAACTGCTGGGCTTGCATATTTAAAATTTATAAAAAATGAGTTTTCAGATTTAGGAATAAAAGTTTTTTCAAGGAATTGATATGGAAAAAGAAGAATTAAAAGAGTTGGACAAAAATATACTAAAAAAGATTGAAGAAAAATTTGGACAGGTAGATCAAAAAATGGTTGAGAGTTATTTTAAGTTCAACAGATTGGATTTTATAGATAATGTTTGTCTTTGTTTAAATGACAAAAAAGTAAAAAAGACGATAGATGAAATTTTCTCTGATCCAGTTCTTTTGAGAACTGTATACACTGAGAATTCGATAAATTTTTATATCAATGGTGATACAATAACTTCAATATCCTCTCCCGCTGTAATTTTTTATATGTTAAAACTTCTTGATATACATGATGGAAACAAAATACTAGAAATTGGATCGGGAGTGGGATATACAACTGCTTTATTGGCAGATATTATTAAAAATGGCCATATATTTACAGTAGAGATGAACGATTATGTGTTCGAAATTTTGAAAAAAAATATGAAAAAAATAAATCTTCAAAATATATACATTGAAAAAGGAGATGGTGGTTATGGAATTTCTGATTTTGCTCCATACGATAGAATATTTGTTTCATGCACTGTTGCGGATATAACAAGTTTCTGGATCGAACAATTAAAAGTGGGAGGCAAAATCGTTGCTCCGCTTTCAACAAGAGGTTATCAGGTAATTGTTGGGCTTGAAAAAACAAAAGAGGATAAACTCGAAGGAAGAGTTTACAAACATGTGCATTTCTTTCCATTAAAAGGTAATTTTTCTATTGTTTCACATTACTCTTATTATGAAAACAGTTTAAAAAGTTTGAAAAAAATAATAGAAGATGAAGCATCAATAGATTTTGAACTTTCAAATATGTTCGAAAAATTTTCTGAAGAAGAGATAGACGATTTTCTCTTCTATCTTTCGATTGTAGATCAAAATTTTATAAGTTACTATCCTCTTGAAGGATTCAAGAAGAATGTTTGTTATGGCATATTTGTTAGAACAAGGGGAAGTGGAATAGCATTATTGCAGAACAAAAAAGTATACTTCTGGGGAAATGATGAAGCGATAAATATTTTTAAAAGAAGGTTTGATGATTTTATGAAAGAAGGAAAACCAAAAATGACAGATTATAAAATCAAAGTTTTTCCTGCAAATAAAGAATATTTACAAACTCCAAATGATATTTTAATTTATAGAAAAAGTTCTATAACAGTTTTTTCAAAATGACCTCTTTAATGTAGTCCTTTTCAAACTATCATCACGCTTCATCTCTCTTATCTCATTGATACATTGTTTTACAGATAGGAAAGAACCGATAAAACCTAGTATTGTTCCAAAAAAGATAAAAAAGAATATTGCGTTATTGTTCATGAAAATTAGATTTGGAATCTTTTTGCTGATTGTCTCAAACAAGATATATAAAATCAATGTTGATATTAACGATCCTAAAAATCCATAAACCATCCCTTCGATTATGTATGGTAATTCAATGTAAATCTCTGTTGCACCAACGAGATCCATTATATCTATTTGCTCTTTTCTTGCATAGACGGTCAATCGAATAGTATTAAAAACGATAAATATTGATGCAAAAATTATGATTATACCGAGAAAAATATCAATGAAGAAAAGGATTTTAACAAGTTTATCCAGTTCTTTTATCCATTCTGCGCCATAGTCAACATCGTCAACACCTTCAAATATTTTTATTTTATCCGATATTTCTTTAAGATACTCTGGGGTCTTAAAAGCCATACTGATATTTACCTTTATTGATGGAGGAAGAGGATTTGTTTCAAACGCTGATAGAAGTGTTGCATCATCTTTTAAATCTTTTCGAAACTGTTCAAGAGCTTCCTCTTTTGAAACAAACTGTGTTGATTGAACACCAAGTATCGTTGAGATTTTATTTTGTATATTTTCAATCTGTTCTTTCGTAATATCATCTTTTAGATAGACAACCATTTCAATTCGATCTTCAGCGATTCTTATAACATTCAAAAGATTTGTTGTTCCTGCAATAAAGAGTCCAAAAATGAATATGGCAACTGTTATAGTTCCAATTGTGATGAGATTCATCGATTTATTTTTGAAAAATCCTTTGAATGTCTCCTGCAAAATATAGATCATTCTTTCCCCCCTGAAAGATCGAGTTTGAAAATATCCTCTGGCTTCACAATTTTACCTTCTCGAAGGCCAATTACTTTTCCAATTGATGTTTTGATTAGTGAATAATCATGTGTTGCCATAAGTATCGCGGTTCCTTTTGTGTTTATATCAAAAAGTATATCCATAATCTCTTTGGTTCCTTCAGGATCAACATTTCCTGTTGGCTCATCAGCAATAAGTATAAACGGCTCTTTTACAAGTGCTCTTGCGATAGCAACCTTTTGTTGTTCTCCGCCTGAAAGTTGATATGGGAAAGAGTTTCTTTTGTGAGAGATTTTTACAAGGGAAAGTGCTTCAAGTGTCTTTTTTTTGATATTTTGATACCTTTCACCTGTAACCTGTAAAGCGAAAGCAACGTTATCATAAACATTTCTATCCTTTAAAAGTTTAAAATCCTGAAAGATTACACCAATTTTTCTTCTTAAAAGAGGAATTTCATTTTGTTTTATTGTTTTGCTACTATGATTTCCAACTATAACTTCTCCCTCGGAAGGAAATATTTCCATATATATCATTTTCAAAATTGTTGATTTTCCTGCTCCACTTTTTCCTATCAAATAATAAAATTGTCCCTTTTCAAAAAACAGGTTGACTTTATTTAAAGCGAGCCAATTGTTTTTATAATATTTTGAAACATTTCTAAATTCTATCATAAAGTTTTTTCCCCTTTTTAATTATAGATTTTGTATCAAGTGAATATTTTTCAAAAAGTTCCTCAACTTTTCCTGATTCACCGAACACATCTTCCAAAGCAACAAAATCTACAGGAACAGGATATTTTCTAACAACATATTCTGATACAGCACCAAAAAGTCCACCGATATAGGAATGTTCCTCACAAACAAGAATTCCTTTTGAAGTGTTTAAAATTTTATCAATAGTTTTTGTATCGAGTGGCTTTAATGTGTACATATCAACAACACCTGTATCGATACCTTCTTTTTCAAGCTCATTTTTTGCTTCTAACGCTTTGGCAACCATCTGACCTGTTGAAATGATCGTTAAATCTTTTCCAATTTTGTGTATATAAGAATCACCGATTTCAAAATTTGTATTTTCAGGATATATGTCATAAACATCGTTTCTTGAAAGTCGCATATAAAGATATGAATCATAATGATAAATTTTTTCCATCAAATTTTTCACCATCGTTGAATCAGAAGGAGATATTATTGTCATGCCAGGTATAACTCTTGTAAGAGAAATATCCTCAACCATCTGGTGGCTTGCTCCATCCTCTCCGACAGAGATTCCAGCATGAGAAGCAACAAGTTTCACATTCCAATGAGGATATGCTATGGAGTTTCTGATCTGGTCATAAACTCTTCCAGTTAAAAAGATTGCAAATGAAGAACAAAACGGCTTAAACCCGACAGAAGCAAGACCTGCTGCTGTGACAACCATGTCCGCTTCAGATATCCCCATATCAAAAAATCTATCTGGAAACTCTTTTTTGAAGAGTTCTGTTTTTGTTGATTTTGCAAGATCAGCATCAAGAACAACTACATCATCATATTTTTTCCCTAAATTCACAAGTTCTTTACCATAGGTTGTTCTCATTGATGATTTTTTTTCAAACATTTAAAAGCTCCGCTAATGCTTTCTCATATTGTTCTTTTGTTGGAGGATTTCCGTGAAAGTCAACATTGTTTTCCATGAAAGAAACACCTTTTCCTTTTATTGTATTTGCAATTATGAAAACTGGTTTATTTTTTACTTGATCGGCTTTTGTAAATGTGTTATCAATCTCTTGAAAATTGTGTCCATCCATAACAAAAGTTTCAAACCCAAACGAATCAAATTTTTCTTTTGTTGGTTTTGGATCTTTTATATCCTCGATGAAACCATCGATCTGTAAATGGTTGTAATCAAGAATGATTCTTAAATTATCAAGTTTGTATCTAATTGAAGTCATCAACGCTTCCCAGATCTGTCCTTCATTTATCTCTCCATCTCCGATCATAACATAAACTTTTGAGTTTATTTTTTTTAATTTTAGGCCGATTGCAACTCCGTTTGCAAAAGAAAGTCCTTGCCCCAAAGAACCTGTTGATGTTTCGACTCCCTTTGTGAGTTTTTTTGAAGGATGTCCTTGAAGAGAAGAGTTTATCTTTCGAAAAGTCATCAAATCACTTTCAGGGATGATACCTTTATATGCAAGACACGTATAAAGTGCAGCAGAAGCATGTCCTTTTGATAGAATGAACCTATCTCTTGTATTATCTTGATAATTTTCTAACGAATAATTCATTTTATGAAAATATAGATAAACCATTATGTCGATTGCTGAAAATGCTCCTCCAATATGTCCAGAAGAAGCATTGTAAACCATTTTTAAAATATCGATTCGTGCTTTTTTTGAAATTTCTTTCAATTTTTGAACATTCATAAAAATTAATATTACTCAATATAAAATCTTTGTCAATGATTAAGAAACGATTTTAAAAATTTTTTAAACTTGTCTGTATAATCATAATAAATCTATTACATTATTATTGTTAATTTTAAATTAAAATAAAAGGAGATGTTTTTTCTGTCGATCCCCCGGGTTTTTTGCACGACCACCGATCGACAGAAAAATCTTGACAAATTTTAAAATAAGTATATAATAAAATTAAATTTATGATCCTGTCTTAATCGCACCATTTTTGGTATGGAAACTTTGGATTAATACCACATAGATATGCACCTTTGGCATTATCGTCTTAATCGCACCATTTTTGGTATGGAAACTTAAAATAAGGAATGTATTCACTATTGAAATCCATAATATTTTTCGTCTTAATCGCACCATTTTTGGTATGGAAACTTTCCGAAGAGACTGATTACTCTTTCTAACATCTCTAATGCCGAGTCTTAATCGCACCATTTTTGGTATGGAAACTTTATGAATAATAATTCTAGTTTTGTTAACATCTTACCTCCTTGTCTTAATCGCACCATTTTTGGTATGGAAACCTATTGTAATGTTTCCATCCCACACCTCTTGGCGGTAGACCTTGTCTTAATCGCACCATTTTTGGTATGGAAACTATTAGTTCTTTTTAATTCCTCTCGAAAAATTTTTTTTAAGTCTTAATCGCACCATTTTTGGTATGGAAACTTATAACCTCCTTTTGTTGTTTTTATCTCTTCCCATCTCCCTAGTCTTAATCGCACCATTTTTGGTATGGAAACTCTTTAAATTTCTTTATTTCTGCATCATCTAATTTGAGAGTCTTAATCGCACCATTTTTGGTATGGAAACGCTTTTTTTAGTTCAATCAATTCCTCAACATTATATTTTCCGTCTTAATCGCACCATTTTTGGTATGGAAACTGGACCTAAAAATACAGAACCAAGCAATGAGATAAAAGAAAGTCTTAATCGCACCATTTTTGGTATGGAAACACCTATCATTCCATTCTAAAACTTTATCCCCTATGTTTTTAGTCTTAATCGCACCATTTTTGGTATGGAAACGGATTAAGTTCTCGTCAATAATCTCAAAATCATATCTGTCTTAATCGCACCATTTTTGGTATGGAAACATAATAAAAGCAATGATGACTCTGATGTAATAACTCTTATAAAGTCTTAATCGCACCATTTTTGGTATGGAAACGTTTTTTCTAAATATGGAATAACATATACATAACTATATCGTCTTAATCGCACCATTTTTGGTATGGAAACTTCGTAATGAGTAAAATAATCTGGTCTTATATTTTGCAATATGGTCTTAATCGCACCATTTTTGGTATGGAAACCACCCGTATTTTGGGGTTGATTATTTTGAGTGTCTTCTTCTGTCTTAATCGCACCATTTTTGGTATGGAAACGCTTTACATATAAAACGATAGCCTCTCTTTTCTCTTTTCTAGTCTTAATCGCACCATTTTTGGTATGGAAACAACAATTTTTTTAAATTGCTGTAATTCGATCTTACTTCAACGTCTTAATCGCACCATTTTTGGTATGGAAACTTTTCTCCTTTTAAGAATTATTTTTTTCTTTTGTTTCTTTGTCTTAATCGCACCATTTTTGGTATGGAAACAGTTTTACCGATACTCTTTACTCACCAAAGTTGAATTGTGTCTTAATCGCACCATTTTTGGTATGGAAACTGTTTTTCTCCTATCTTCCTATCTTCCCATCTTCCGTCTTAAGTCTTAATCGCACCATTTTTGGTATGGAAACCCCGAGAAGCTGTATCTTTTTTCAACCTCTGCTTCTGCCTTTGTCTTAATCGCACCATTTTTGGTATGGAAACGCATATGATCCAGCTCTAAATGCTGTTATATCATATGCCTTTCGTCTTAATCGCACCATTTTTGGTATGGAAACAACTTTTCATTGATTTGTAAAGTGTTGCAACCGACTCAAGTCTTAATCGCACCATTTTTGGTATGGAAACCAAATCCGTTGTCGCTGAATGCCCCTCCTTCTTCCCATATGTATCGTCTTAATCGCACCATTTTTGGTATGGAAATGTGTCGAATGTTGCTAGTGCTTCGATGTCTTCAAAAGGGTTAAGTTTTTTTATGTACCATTTTGGTATCCAGAAAATTGATTTTTGAATCTTATCGCTAAAATTTACCATTAATCAATTGAAAAAATGAGATTTGCTTCTATAATAAAACTATGAAAAAATATACATTGATCAAAGCGTCAGCGGGGTCAGGGAAGACATATACGATAGCGAAGGAGTATATTGAATTTATTCTCCAAAATCCAGATGAAATAAAAAATATTCTTGCGATTACATTTACCAACAAAGCAGCATTTGAGATGAAGGAAAGAATTCTTGAATTTTTAAAAGGACTTGCAGGGTTTGATGAAATTGTTAATGAAAAAAGGAGAAACTCAATACAACAATTGAAAGAAGAAATAAAAACTAAATTGAAATTTACAGATGAAGAGATAAAGGAGAAAAGCAAAGAATGTCTCGAAAGAATTTTATACTCTAAAAATGGGAATGGTTTTTCTGATTTTTCTGTTATGACGATTGATTCATTTACAAATAGGTTGGTAAAAGTATTTTCAGAGGATTTGAACATTTCTCCTTCTTATGAAATAAGTTTTAATGTGAAAAATGTTATCAAAAAATATATTGATGTTCTGATTTCAAAAGTTTCAGATGAAAACGATGAAGGAAAAAAATTAAAAGATATATTTTTAGATTATCTTTACCTGAGAAGTGATGAGGAAAAATCTTTGAATGTTGAACGAGAAGTTTATGATACAACAAAATCTATTAGAGAAAGAGAAAAGAACTTTGATGAATCTATAGAAGTTAATGAGTATGACAGAAAAAATAAAGAAAACATCTTACAAAACATCAAAAATTTTGAACTGAATTTTGTACAACATTGTAATAAAGAAGAGATAAAGAATTTGGATATTGAACTTTTTAAAGGTAAAAGTCGTAGTGTGGTAGCTTATATAAAAAATTTTAGCGACAGAAATTCAAAGTCAGAGAATAGTCCAAATTTTTTTGAACTTTTTATAAACCTGATAAGTAAAACATCTTTTAATGATTTTTACAAAAATGAATTCAGTTTTGATGATCTTTTAAATAAAAGTAAAGAACAAAAATCAAAGATAGAAAATTTTAAGAAATCAGAAGAATACAAAAAACTTGAAGAGGAAATTTCGAGTTTTCATTCTTTTTTAAGAAAAAATCTTGTGAAATATTTTGAAACCAAAATCTACTTAAAAAATATTTACTCAAATCTTATCTATGAAAGAATCACTAATCTTATCGAAGAATATCAAAAAAAAAATGAAATAGTTTTTATAGATGAATTGAACAAGAAAGTGAAAGAACTTTTCAAGGATGAAAATGATATACCTTTTATATATTTTAAAATTGGTGAAAAATTCAAAAAATTTCTTATAGATGAATTTCAGGATACATCTTCTGCTCAGTGGAACAATTTGAAACCGCTTATAGAAAATGGAATTGCTGAGGGATATAACTGTACTCTTGTAGGTGATGATAAACAGGCAATATATAGATTTAGAGGTGGTTCAACAGATGTTATTAAGGAGTTTGAAAAAAATGAAAATGTTGAAAAAATACAATTAACAAAAAACTGGAGAAGTGAAAAGGAAATAGTTGAATTTAACAATTGTTTTTTTGCAAATATTGATCAAGATATATTTAAAGATGATCGAATATATAAGGAAGAAAATGTAGTTCAAGGATCAAAAAGTCAAAATTGCTGTGGATATGTTGAAATAAATATTATTGAAAAAGATTTAAAAAAAGAAATTTTAGAAAATAGGAAACTGGTTGAAATTATTACAGATTGTCTGAAAAGAGGATTTAAACAATTATCAATTTCAATACTTGTAAGAACAAGTGCAGAAGGAAGTAAAATTGCTGAGGTTTTGACTGGTCTTGAAATCGAAAATCAAAGAATAAAAATTGTTTCCGCTGATACACTTTTTATTGAAAATAATCCTTATGTTGTATTTATTATTTCTCTATTAAAATTTTCAATGTTCAACACTCTTGAAGATTTTGCGAATCTTTTATATTCATGGAAGGATATGGATGTAAAAGATTCAAAATTTAAAGAAGCGGAAAAGATTTTTTTAGGTCAGATAAAAGATAACAACAAAAAGTTAAATTGTTCTGAAGTTTTAAGAATTCTCTGGGGTGAAAACATTTTAGAAAATTATTATGAAAAGATAAAAAAGAGTGTAAATTTTTCAACTCCATATGAAATTGTATCAAAAATAATAGAACACATAATAAATCCAAATTGTAATGATTATACAGGATCAGTTTCTTACATCGTGAAACTTCTTGATGAGTCATGCAAATTTGGAAAAGAGGGAAGTGTTATAGATTTTTTAGAGTATTATGATGAAAACAAAGATGATTTGAAAATATCATCACCTTCAGAACAAGATGCAATAACTATTTCAACGATACATAAATCAAAGGGGCTTGAGTATGATGTTGTTATAGTTCCTTTTGCAACATGGAATGGAAGAAGGAAAATTTCTAATAGTTTTCTGATTGAAAGCATTAATGGAGAAAAAATATCATTTAGTTATGGTGATGTTAAAGAGGGATATTTAGATAAAGAAAATCCTCTGAAAAAGACAAAAGAACAAGAATTAAAAAACATTTTTTATGATGATCTGAATCTTTTATATGTTGCATTTACACGAGCGAAAAAGGAACTTTATGTTTTTACTGAAAAGAAAAAAGATTCTAAAAATAAAAAAGATGAAGATCAAATACCAACAATAATAGAACTTATTAACAAAAAATGTTTTGAAGAAGAATTTATTAACTACAAATATTCTGAAAGTCAAGTAAAATTTGGAAAAAAATTTTCTTGCTTGAATGACACAAGAAATAATCAAAATGAAGACAAACAAAAAATCGAAATAATATCAAAATTAAACCTTTGCTCTCACGAACAGCATCTGTTTCTTGATAGGTCTTTAAAAAGAATCTTAAATATTGAGAAAGAGAATGAAAAGATCAAAAGAGGAGACGTTTTACATAAGTTGCTTTCTTTAATCTATACTGAAAATGATATAGAAAAAGCTTTAAATTTTGGCTTAGTTGAAGGTTTTTTCAGCATAAATGAAAAAAAGACATATGAAAATCTTTTAAAGAATATAATTAAAGATAGTGTTCTATCAAAATTCTTTAAACAGGAGTTGAAGGTTTTTAATGAAAAAGATATATGTTTTGAAGGAAAAATTTTAAGGCCTGATAGAATAGTTTTTGACGGAAACAATTGTTATATTGTTGATTATAAAACAGGGTTAGAACAAAAAAGTCATGTTGAACAGATAAAGGAGTATATGAGATTCTTTAAAAATAAAAATTTTGAAATAAAAGGTTTTCTGGTTTATGTTGATTCTATGAAAACGATAGAGGTTGAATATGAGGTTTCTTGAAAAATTGGTTGACCTAATAGTAAAGGAGAATGAAGATTTACTGGTTATTCTTCCTTCAAAAAGGAGTATTCTTTATTTGAAAGAAGAATTTAAAAAGAAAAAAATAGATACAATGCTTCCAGATTTAAAAACTATGGAAGATTTTGTTCAAGAGGTTTCAGGGTTAAGAATAGAAGATAATTTAGAACTATTGGGTTTAAGTTATAGAATTTATAAAAATATGTGTAAAGAAGTTGATTTCAAAGATTTTGTTAAAATTTTTGATATTTTTTTGAATGATTTTAATGATATAGATCTTTATCTGTTAGACAAAAAGAAAATAGAGAATATTGAAATTTTAAATCAATATGAGAATTCTGGGAAAAAGTATCTCGATTTTATGAATGTTTTTGAAAAGGTTTATTCTTTAATTAACGAAGAACTTGATAAGAAAAATAGTGGATATAGAGGTAGGATTTATCGAAAGGCAAGTGAAAAGTCAAAAGATTTTAAAAAATATAAAAATGTAATCATAGCGGGCTTTGGTATTTTTACTCCATCAGAACAAAAGATCATTGATAATCTGATAAAAAATTGTAATGTAAAAATTGTTTTTGATACTCAACAAAAATTAATTGAGAAAGACTTTGAATCCGTAAAATTTATTAAAGAATATCTAAACAAATGGGAAAAAAATGGTATTATTATAGATACTTATTTAAACGAGGAAATATCTATATATTCGTCTTCTTCATCTGTTTCTCAAATACATCTTTTCGAAAGTGTTCTTAATGATAAACAAACTAATGCAACAGTTGTTCTTCCAGATGAAACATTACTTTTCCCTGTTATTTCAGGGATTCCATCATACATAAATAAAATCAATATCACGATGGGGTTTCCCTTTGAACAAACACCTATCGCAAGGTTTGTGCTCGATATTTTAAAAATGCATTGTGAAAAAAATGAAAAAGGTTTTTACTATAAAGATGTTTTAAATGTTATCGAATCAACATATATAAAACAAAACTATAAACATAAAAAGTTTTTGAAATCTTTAGAAGAGAAAATTGATAAGGGAATCACTTTTATAGGTTTAGATGAAAAGTTTGATGATGAATTTTTACAGAATATTTTTGAATGGTATTCAAATAATAAGTTTCTTTCTCCATTAGAAATTTTAAAAAAGATTTTAAATATAGTTCTTATGGTTGGACACAGAGAAGAAAGTGAAAATAGAGTCATCGAAGAAGCAAATAGTGTTAGAATGGTTCAGATTTTAAACAGAATGATATCTTTTGTTGAAAAGTATAAAGATATTGAATTTGGGAATATTGAAAATCTTGAAACTCTTGAAACTCTGATAAGAAGAATGATAAAAAATGAAAAAGTTCCATATTCTGGAGATCCTTTACAGGATTTTCAAATTATGGGTGTTCTTGAAACGAGATGTCTTGATTTTGAAAAAACGATAATTCTTTCTGTAAATGAAGGTATAATCCCAAAAGGAAAAGATGAAAAAACATTTATTCCTTACGATTTAAGAGTTATATGGGGACTTCCTACATATAGGGAAAACGATATTTTGTTTTCATACTATTTTTATTCTTTGCTTTTTAAAAGTAAAAAATTTTATATTTCCTATTCAACAGGAGGAGATGTCGATTTTAAAGAAAGAAGCAGATTTATAGAGCAAATTCTTTATGAAAATAGAAAAGGTGGAATATTTGAAAATATTAAAATCAATTTTTCGTATATTGATTATTATGTTGAAAATAAAGTGTGTTTAGAAGAGATAGAAAAGAATGATAGTATAATAGAGATTTTAAAAGAAAAAAAATTTTCTCCAACCGCACTTATAACGTATTTGAGAAATCCTATTGATTTCTATTATAACTTTGTTTTGGGAGTCAAAGAGGAAAATGAACCGGGTGAAGTTGGAGCAGATATTATTGGAACAGCAGCACATAGTATACTGAAAGAATTATATTCAAATTTACAATTAAAGAAAGAAATGTTTAAAGAAAAAGATATTGAAAAAATTTTGGAAAACATTAAATATGATAAAATAATTGAAAATGACTTTAAAAACAACAAAATTAATGACTCTTCATTTGGAAAGCCACTTCTTATGAAAGAGATGATAAAAAAGATGGTAAAAGATTTTTTGAGATATGATTTAGAGAGGGTTAAAAATGGCCTTGAAATATGTGAAGTAGAAAAAGAAATTGAAATTACAGAAAAATTTTCAGGTTTTGATTTAAAACTAAAAGGCACTATTGATAGAATAGAAAAAGAAAATGGAAATCTTAGAATTTGTGATTATAAGACAGGGAGTATACAAGATAACGAAATGAAATTAAAAAACGAAGATTTTGATTTTGCTGGAGAAAAGAGTTTAGAAAATTTTGAAAAATTAAAAGGAAATCCAGAAAAGTATTCAAAACTTTTTCAACTTCTTTTTTATGCATATATTATTAACAAGGAAAGAGGAAAAAACAGAGAATGGGAAAAATTTGGTTTAAGGATTTATTCTTTAAGAAAACCGAAAAGATTTTTTGATGCTGAAGTTGGGAATGATAAATTAATTGTTGATGATGAAGTATTAAAGAATTTCGAAAATTTATTGAAATTGATTTTTGAAGAAATTTTTGATAAAAGTGTTAAATTTTTAAAGAAAGAAAAAAATTTTGAGTTAAAGTATTAAGAAAAATGTTTATGTTATTATCTAAAAAATTATTTTTTTTAAATTATTAATACCTGATCGACGATGTTAAATATTTATTTTAAAAATACTTATAAAAAAAATGTCAAAAAGTCAAGCACCGTCCCCAAATTTTAATTGATAAAAAGAAATAAAATTTTAAAAAGGAGGGGAAATGTGTCAATTATTGGGTGTATGTTCTAATAAAGAAGTGGATGTCCAGTTTTCTTTGAAAGAGTTTCAATATAGGGGTAAAATAAATAACCATGGGTGGGGATTTGCTTTTTTGAAAATGGTAAGTGGGAGATTCTTAAAAAACCAGATTCTTTAGAAAAAGAAGATATTACAAAAAAAGAATTTACCTTTAAAAGCAAAATAATCATAGGGCATGTTCGATTGGCATCATGTGGAGCTCAAAATCACGATAATACCCATCCTTTTAAAATAAATAATTGGATCTTTGCCCATAATGGAACTGTAAATATAAACAACCTATCGCTTAAAATTTTAGAACCAAAAGGAAAAACTGACTCAGAACATATTTTTTGTTATTTAATGGAAAAGATACAAAGCAATACAAAAGAAATCGAAAAAATATTAGAAAAAGAATCTGATGTAATTAAAAGGTATGGAAGATTGAATTTTCTCATTTCAGATGGAAGAAAACTTTATGCTTATGGTGACGATCGTTTATTCTATACTCAAAGAAAAGCACCTTTTGAATTTGTAAAATTAAAAGATGTTCAATATGAAATTAATTTGGCAGATATAAAATCTCCAGATGAAAAAGCAATAATTATAGCAACGGAAAAATTAACAGAAAATGAAACTTGGCACGAAATTACTGGTTTAAAAGTTTTTCAACATGGAGAATTAATTTCACCCTGAAACAAAAAAATTTATCTAAATTGGGGACGGTGCTTGACATTTTGACATTTTATTGTAAATAGCAAAAATTTCAACAATTATCTGCATGTATAACAATTAATTTTCTATAAAATTTTTCATTGATGATTTAAAAAAACACCTTGACGAAATGGAAAATTTAATTATAATTAGCATATGCTAAAAACAAAAAGAAGGTATCATGCCTGGAGGAAATGGAAGAGGTCTTGAAGGATTTGGTCCAAGAACAGGTAGAGGATTTGGTTATTGTTCTGGTTATAAACAGCCAGGATTTATAACTGGAAAAAGAGGAAGAAAATGTTATAACAGAAACCAGAGAAGGTTTGGATTCAGAGGTGAATCAGGTGAACTTTCAAATGAAGGGTTAAAAAAGAAAATCGAAAACACGGAAAAATATCTTAACGAACTGAAAAAAATGGTTGAAAATAATACTGAAAGGGAGGAAAAATGAGAATCGCTATCGCTGGTGAAAACAACAATCTTTCTTCTCATTTTGGTCACAGTCCACAGTTTTTTATCTATGAAATTGAAAATGGTAATGTAAAATTGATTGAACAACTAACACCTCCACCACATCAGCCGGGAGTTATTCCTAATTGGCTTTCAAAACAGAATATTGAAGTTGTGATTGTTGGAAGCATTGGTGATAATGCAAAAAAGATTTTTGAGTTCAAAAAGATCAAGGTTATAGAAGGTGTTAAAATCGACACGGTTGAAAACATTGCAAGAGATTTTGCTAACGATTCTTTAAAATTTGGGGAAAAAACATGTCATCATGAACACGATCATAACCATAAACATGATCACAACCACCATCACAACTATAACCATAAGCATTAATATAACAATGGTAATTTTAAACAATATTTCATAAATAAAAAACCGAGGATTTTAAACTGTATGCCAAGGCCAAAAAAATTTAGAACTATTTGGTTTGAACCAAATGTTGTTTATTTTAAACCTGCTGGAGTTCCAAAAAATTTGCTTGATGAAATTGTTATCGAAAAAGATGAACTTGAAGCGATACGACTTGCTGATCTTGAAGGTTTGTATCAAGAAGAGGCAGCAAAATTGATGGGAATATCAAGGCAAACATTTGGAAATATTATAAATTCTGCTCATAAAAAAATTGCAGATTCTATTGTAAATGGAAAAACTCTGAAAATTGAAGGTGGAAATGTTGTTTTCAAAAATAAATTCACTGATAATTTTGGTAAACAACATAGAATAAGACGACATTGCAGAAAATTTGAAGATTTTTAATAAGAATTTCTTCATTTAATCTTCTAATTTTTACCAAAATTTTTTGAGCCAAAAAAATTTTAATGGAAATTTTTTTGATATTTGATAAAATTTTTTAAATGGAGGTTCTATGGATTGTGTATATAAAACTATAAAAAAAAGAAGATCTTTTCGTTCCCTTGAGCCGGTTAAAATTGACAACAAACTAATTAAAAATTTGGCCGAATGTGCAGTTCTTGCTCCTTCATGTTTCAATAAACAACCAGAGCGATTTATTTTTGTTAAGAGTAAAAAAAATTTAAAAAAAGTTTTTGAATCTTTACCAGAGGGTAACAGATGGGCAACAAAAGCATCGATGGTAATAATCATTTATTCAAAAAAAGATTACGATTGTGTTATCAAAAAACGAGAATATTATCTTTTCGATACAGGAATTTCTGTTGGTTTTTTAGTATTAAGAGCAACAGAGATGGGACTTGTTGCTCATACGATAGCAGGTTATGATGTTGAAAAAATAAAAAATAATTTCAATCTTGAAAAAGATGATAATGTTATTGCTTTGATAATAGTTGGGAAACATGATAGGAAAGTAAACGATTTGATGAGTGATTGGCAAAAAGAGCAAGAAACAAAAAGACCTATTCGAAAAAAATTCAAAGAGTTTGCAATTATTGTTTAAATTTAAATATAAACTATAAACTTTTTCGTATTTTCTAAGCTAAAATTTAAGAAGTAAATTTTTTATCAACACCAATCGCTGCATTAAGACCTGTTGCGATTCCGTTGACAATATCAGGTCCTCTTACAATATCTCCTGCAGCAAAAATTTTATCAACACCAGTTGAAAAATCTTTATCAAGAACTATTTTACCCCTTTCAAATTTCATTTTACTTTTTATCTCATCAGGAATGTATGAATAATCTGGTGCCTGTCCAATCGCTTCGATTATCATTGTTGCTTCACAGATCAACCTGTCCTCTTCGTTGAATTTTGGATTGAAATTCATATTCTCATCAAAAACCGATTCACATTTCATAGAATCAAGACCTTTTACATGTCCATCCTCTCCGATAACTATTTGTTTTGGACCTCTGCCACAGATTAAAACTACTCCCTCTTCTGCACTCTCTTCTACTTCTTCTTTATCAGCAGGAATAATGTCAAGTGTTTCAAGACACACCTGTGTGACTTTTACCTTTCCATATTTCATCTTTTGTAATCTTGCGACACTTCTTGAACAATCGAAAGCAACATTGCCACCACCTATAACCAAAACATTATCGGTGATTTTTACATCTTTTCTTTTTCCTGTTAGAAATTCCCTTACTTCCTGTAAAAAATCAAGTGCTTGAATAACACCTTCTTTTTCTGTTCCAGGAACTTTTGTTGATCTACCAAGGTTGAAACCTGTTGCAAGTATTACTGCATCAAAATCGTTGTATATTTTTTGAAATTTTTCTTTATCCATCTTATAACCTGTTTTAAACTCAACACCAATTGATTTTATGAAGTCAACATCTTTGTCAAGAGCATAATCAGGTAACCTGTATGCAGGGATTCCATACCTCATTATTCCACCAACTTTTTCATTCTCTTCAAACACTGTGATTTTGTATCCCATAAGAGACAGGAAATATGCAGATGATAATCCAGCAGGACCACCACCGATTATAGCGATCTTTTTATTTATCTGTTTTATCGGTTTTGTTTGTAGAATTTTTGTATAATCTTCAAGTGGTAAAGAATCAACAGCATATCTTTTAAGCCACCTTATAGCAACAGGTTCTCCTCTGTGACCTATTGAGCATGCTGTTTCGCATTTATGAGTACATACACGACCACAAACCTCAGGAAGAGGATTAGTTTTATAAATCTGTTTCACAGATTCTTTTACATCATCATTAAAAATCGCCTGGATGTATTCGGGTATATCCATATGGATCGGACATGCATCTTTACACAAACCACAAGCAACACATCTTCTTGCTTCTTTTATTGCCTCTTCTTTTGTGTAACCTTTGACCATTTCAAGAAATGATTCAACTCTTGTGTTTGCATCAAAAATGCCCATTACGACTCGTTCAAGTTCAAGCCAGGAGTATTCATTGTTTGTTGTCCAACCAGGATTGTTTGAAAATCTCGTGTCAGGTCGTAATATAAAATTTTTTGAAATATCTTCACCCTGTTTATCCATAAAAGAGTCAATCGGTGTTGTAAAATTGTTAATGAATTCACGTGACATTGATAAAGATGAGGATGTGCAAACATCAACACAGAAAGCACAAAAACAACATCTGCCATAATCGATAACCGGTCTTTTTTTTGTTGCACCAAACTTTTCTTTTACATCATCAAACTCGACCATCTCGATAGCGCCAGTTGGACAGATGTCCATACATGTTCCACATCCGATACATTTTTCAAGATCGTTTATGTGTCTTCCTCGATATTGTGGTGAAACACCTTCAACATCAGGATATGTTTTTTTGTTCTCTTTTGGATACCTTACAGTTATTGGATCTTTGAAAAGATATTTTAAAGAACTTAAAGGACCAAGTATAGATTTCTTTTTGTAATCCATTTTTTCTCCTTATCTATCAAAATCTGGTGGACAAATATCCATAGTTGCCATCCATAAAGCAACATCCTCAATTCTCATTCCAACAAGGATTTTTTGTGCTAACACAAGACCTGCTGTGTATGATCCACCTCTCACAGCCATTCTGTATGGTTTATCAGATCCATCAGATACAATATAGTAAGCATGTTCTCCTCTTGAAGATTCGATCTTAACATAAACTTCACCTTTTGGAACTTTAAATTTGAGTGGATTTGGCATCTTTGCTCTAACAGGTCCATCAGGTAAATCTTTTATCGCTTTTTTGATAATATCTAAACTTAATTGAAATTCTTCTCTTTTCTGTATCGCTCGTGCAAGTCCATCACCTTCTTTTTGTATTGGTATCTCAAAATCAATTCTGTCATAAGCAGCATAAGGCACCATCTTCCTTGTATCATATTTTACACCTGTTGCTCTTAAATTTGGTCCAGTGATACCATACTCTATTGCTTCCTCTTTTGTTAACTTTCCAATACCTGTCAATCTTTTTACTATTAGAGGATTGTTATAAATCAACCTATCATATTCATACAATCTCTTTTGTAAATAATCAACAGTTTCTGAAAGTTTATCTATCCATCCTGAAGGTAAATCTCTTCTAACTCCACCTGGTATTATAAACATATGATAAACTCTTGCACCTGTGAGCCATTCAAAAAGATCGAGTAGATAATCTCGATCAGAAAATGACCAGTATGATGCTGTGTAAAGGCCAGTCGCTCCACCGATTCCTCCAAAACCGAAAAGGAAAGATCCTATACGAGCCATTTCAAGGATTATCGTTCTTATATACTGTGCTCTTAATGGGATTTCAACTCCCATAAGTTTTTCAACTGCTATTGAATATATAACCTCATTTATATCTGGCTCAGGGACACAAATCCTTGGTATCAACGCTATATTTTGCATCCATTTTCTTCTTTCTGCAAGTTTTTCAAAACCTCTATGTAATAAACCTGGATCAGGATCAACCTTTTTTATCGTGTGTCCTTCAACAGTTAATATGTAGGAAAAATTTCCATGCATTCCAGGATGGTTTGGACCAAAGAAGAGTTCATACTTTTCGTATTGTTGATCTTTTCCAAGATATGTTAATATTTCAGTCATTTTCCTCGTCCTTTTTGAATTTTCCAAAAATTTTGTTTGAATATTTCAAAGAATCAAAATCTTTTCTGAGTGGTGGTTTATCTTTCCAGTTATGCAAAATCAAAGGTCTTTTATCATCGTTTCCAATAAAGTCGATACCAAAAAATTCATGAACATCCCTTTCATACATCGAAGCAACTTCCCATAGAGTTTTTATAGTTTCAATTTCTGGTTTATCTCGATCGATAAATGTTTTTACAAGAATCTGTTGAACATGGGAATAAGAAAAGAGAATGTAAACAACTTCAAATTTGTTTTCTTTGATCCAGTCAACAGCGGTTATTAAAGCGAGTTGTTTAAAATCGATAAGTTTTAAGAATGAAAGAATATTTAGAATTTTATCTTTCTCAACAGTTATCGAAAATTGTTTTTCATCGATTTTTTGAATTTTTTTGTTGTATTTAAAATTTTCTTCAATATATCTGATCAACTCTTTTTGTTCCACTATTCCTCCTGTTCTAAAACCGGAGTTGTTCTTTCAAGAACTTCTCTTTGATTTTTCTTGTACCACTCGTAATTCTCTTTATATTTTTTATATCCTATAGCTTCACCTTTTTCGATCTGTTTCATAAGTTTCGTGAAACCATCAATGATCGCTTCAGGTCTTGGCATACAACCTTCTATAGATAAATCAACAGGCAAATATAAAGCAAGACGGTTTATAACAGAGTAGGAGTCGTAGTATATACCACCATTTATAGGACATGAACCAAATGCAATAACCCATTTTGGTTCTTGCATCTGTTCATAGGTGTAAATTACTCTTTTCAAAGATTTGACTGAAAGATAGCCTGTAATCAGTAAAAGATCTGCCTGACGGGGAGTTGCCATAGGTCCCATACCAAATCTTTCCATATCCCATCTTGAGGTCATAGTTGGAGGAAGTTCAACAGCACCACACCCTGTACAGTAATGAAGCATCCATAAAGATTTTTTTCTAAAGAAGTTCAAAATCTCTTCGAACCCTTTATCCTTTAAATCTTTTGTTGAAGTTAACAACATAATACACCTCTAAATTAAAAAGATTAAAAGTTGCATTAGAACGAGAGATGTTGGAATGATCCAGAAGAATTTTACAGCATCCTCAAATCTGTATCTTGGAAAAACAGCAGCGATCGAAAGTGTTATCAAATATAAAAACAACTGCTTTGAAAAGAATCCTAAAAATGTCCCACCACCTAAAAACATTGCAGCGATTATTCCGGTCTCTAAAAATATTTGAGCACCATGTTGAAGAAAACCAAAACCCAAAAATTTCCCTGAAAGTTCAACCATTGGTCCTGAAGCGATCTCTGCTGGAGCGATCATAGCATCAAAAGGTTGCTCCCCAAGCATTCCCTGTAAAGCGATCAAAGAGCCAACAAAAGCGAATGGATATCTGAAAGCGTTCCAATGTAAGATTGAACCCTGTTGTGTGGTTATAATGTCTGCAAGAAGTGAAGATTTGTTTACAAAAACAAGTAGAATAACAGCAAGAGCGAAGGGAATCTCATATCCAACCATCAAAGCAAGAGCTCTTGCGATACCGATAGTTGCATTTGGATTACCAGATGCTGCAACACCCATAGCCATT
Organism: Caldifarciminota bacterium; assembly: GCA_039804105.1. Lineage (GTDB taxonomy): Bacteria > Hydrothermota > 32-111 > 32-111 > 32-111 > 32-111. The sequence goes on along the minus strand of JBDRZU010000001.1, from coordinate 1,078,072 downwards.
CCAAGATATCCAATAGTCATAAAATACATTATAACGATAAGGTTTCCCTTCATATCAGGGAAAACGGTGAATGGACCGATTGGAAGAAAGATTACAGTTGCTATAATACCTGCAAAACCCATCATCACTCCAAAATCCATTATCCAGTTGTGAGATATCGATTTTTTTGAAAAAAGTTTTATCACATCAATATAAGATTGGTAGAATGGACCTGCATAACATCTTCTGATTCTTGCAATATATTTTCTTCCGATTCCCATATAAAGAAGTCCAAGTATAATCGATAAAAAAGCAGCGAACAAAAATCTTATAATATAGTTGTTTACCATACTAACCACCCATAAAGAATTATTATGACTAAACCAAAAACAAAAATGTATGCAGAGTTTCTAATGTTTCCGGACAAAGTTTCTTTCAAGAATTTACCGATCTCGTTTACCTTCCTTTCAAAAGAATCATAAAACTCTTTTGTATCGGTTCTATATCTGTCAAATATATGTTCAAAAGGTTCATAGAATTTCAATGCAAAATGGTAAAGTTCTCTTGTCAGACCAAACTCTTTTGGATCCTGTCCTGCTGTATAATTATCAAGTGGCTCGACATGTTTTCTTGGTTTCCCTAAAAGATAGAGGATGAAAGCGAATGCGAAAGATCCAACGAAGGTGAGAAAAACTTTTAGAGAATCAACAGATGATAATGTAGAAAACATTGTTGTGTAAGTCAACTTTAAAGGTTGTAGATTGTAACATTGAAGCACAATGTTTATGGGCTTTAATACTATACCTGGATAAACTCCGGTTAAAAGCATCAAACCCATAAGAATATACATTGGAATCTGCATCAAAATAGGAACCTCTTTAATATGATCAAACTTTTCAGGTAATTGACCAAGGAAAATTGAGTGCAATGCTCTGAATAGATACATAAATGCGCCAGTTGATGATAAAAAGATCATAACTGTTAAGAATGGGAATCTATAAGCAAGCAAGGACTGATATATCATCCATTTTGAAGCGTATCCGTTGAGTGGTGGAATACCTGCTGCAGCGATTATCCCCAAGAGAAATGTTAAAAATGTAACAGGCATTTTGTAAGCGAGTCCACCAAGTTTATGCATCTCTCTTTCATGTGTTCGATATTTAACTGCTGCAAGTGATAAAAAGATTGCGGTTTTAAAAATAGCATGTGTAATTATCTGGAAAATTCCACCTGCGATCCCGTAAGATGATAATGTAAAGATTGCAGTTGTTGCATAGCCGATATTTGCAACTGTTGAATATGCAGCGAGTTTTTTCATATCGTTAGATTCTATTGCAAGAAATGTTGCAACAACTGAAGTTATCGCTCCAACCCAAGCAAGAATATGTGAAAAAAGTGGAATCTTGTTGGTTATGATCTGCGTTGCGGGGTATTCTTTTATGAGTAAAAACAAAGGCACAAGAAATAAAAGATTTCCAAAAAGTCCATATTTTATCATTATCCCTGACAGAAAGGCTGAAAAATCATCAGGTGCTTCCGCGTGTGCTTGAGCAGGCCAGATATGGAAAGGTATTAGAGCAGATTTTGTGAAAAAACCTAAGATGAAAGTTGTTGTTATAAGAACAGCAAGTAAAGGACTTTTTGAAAAGAGTGTAAAAAGATATAAATACCCTGTATCGATTGAAAAATCTTTTGTTCCAGCATAGAGAAATCCGATTCCAAGAAGCATAAAAAATGCACCAATGGTTGATAGAACAAAGTAGTAATTAACAGCTCTGAACGATTTCATCCAGCCCGGGGAGATCACAAAATAAGATGAAAAAGTCATAAGTTCCCAGAATATAAAAAGTGTAAAAAAATCACTGGCAAAAAATATTCCAATATTTGAAACGATAAGGTAAAACCAGAAGAATGATATGATCTTTTCACTTTCTTCTTCTTGATTTTTTTGTATTGAAAAAATTGAGATCAAAAAAGTTAAAAGTGTTGTAAAAAATGAAAATAACCAGCCAAGAGGTGTTATTTTAAAGTTCAAAGAAAAGTTTAAACCGTATAAAGAAAGAATCTTATAGTTTTCAGAAAAGTAAAAATCATTTTTCAAGATGTATACAAAAAATAAAGTTAAAAGAGTATAAATTGAGAAAAGAATCCATCTGAAATAGTTAAACTTTTTTCTTACGAAGAGAGAAAGAAAGGAGATCAAGACACCTGATAATAAAATTTTTCCTATCATCATTTTTCTCCTGATTTTAAACAACTTTTTATATAACCTGATTTATAGAAAATATCATCTGTTGCCTTTTCAACTATGTTCTGTGTAAAATATGGTTTTATTGAAATCAAGATTATTATTAAAGTGAGCAATAATCCGGAAAAAATATACGCAAAATTTTTCTTTGTTTTCTCAAAATGAAATTTCTCTTCTGAAGGAATAAAAAGTTTATGGATCAGCCTAAAGTAATAAAAAAGTTCTATTGTTATAGAGAAAATTATAACTATTGTGATTAAAGTGATGTAGGATACTTTTTCGGTTGCAAGGATAAATAACAAAAATTTTCCATAGAATGAAGGAGTTAGTGGAAATCCAATAAGAGTGAAAACTCCGATTATAAAAAGTATTGAATACAAAGGATGCTTACGAAAACCACCTGTAAACGAATCGATATTTTTATCTTTTATTCCTTTCATTATCTGATGGGATGAGAGAAACAAAAGTGGTTTAGATAGTATAACCGAAATCCCTATCAAAATTGCAGAGATGATTCCATCTTTCTGACCGGTTGATATTGACAGAAGAATCAAAGATAATGATGATGCTGATGAAAATCCAAGAACCCTTTTGACATTTTTGGATGATAAAGCAGCAAGTTCGTTGACTATAACAGATAAACCAAAGATTGTTGGTAAAAGGAATTTTACATTGAAAGGTAAAGAATAAGAGATCGTCGTAAATGTTGGTAAACCAAAAATCGTTATAAACAATCTTACAAATATATAGAGCGCGACTATCGAACTTAAACCACTTAAAAGTATATTGACAAAATTTCTTGAACCAGAATAGGAATCAGAGATCCAGAAGTTGAAAGGAAAAACTTCAAGTTCAGCCATGATTGAGCCAAGAAAGAACAAAAAGATGAAAATTTTTGAAAAGTAAGATATCTTATCAAAATTTAACGATATTTCAGCAAGGTTTAAGGTTCCCAAAATTCCATATAAAAATCCTGTGCCAAAAAGAAAAAGTGAAGCACCTATTGAGGTTATTATTAGATACTTTAAAGATCCTTTTGTTGATAATTGGTTCCCTTTTAACGAAATTAGTGTTATGTTTGCTATCGAGAAAATTTCAATAAAAACGAACATGTTGAAAAGATCGCCAGTCAGTAAAATACCTGAAAAAGATGCAAGATATAACAAAAGAAGAGAAGATATTTTATCTGCTCTTTCATCTTTTTTTACTACGAAAATTAATGATGACACAAAAAATATTAAATAGAGTAAAAGAAGTAGTGAAATTGAAAAATATGTGATCAAAAGGTTTATTCCAAAAGGAGGAAAATAGTTGCCAATAACTGTAAGAATGTTACCATTTTTTAAAACGAGATTGTGAAGAAAAACTCCAAAAATCAGATTGAAAAGTACTGTTATGACAAGGATTATTTTTGATAGTAGTTTGTTGTAAATTCCAAAAATAAGTGAGAGAAAAGAGGATAAAACAGGTATCGCTATGAGAAGAACAGGTGGATTATAATTCATCTTTATCTCCCATTCTGTTGATATTTAAAGTTTTATAGTGGTTAAAAAGTTTTATCGCAAGTCCAACTCCAACAGCAGTTGTTCCAACACCTATCACTATTGCTGTTAAAACCAATGCATGAGGTAATGGATCAGAAATATTTATATTTGTAGGAGAAATTGTTTTCATTCCAGAAAATAGTATTGGTGGTTTTGATCCTGATATGTAGCCTATTGATACAAGAAAAATATTTAATGCTGTTTCCATTATACTTAAAGATATAAGGATTTTGAAGAGATTTTTGTTGGTAATCACCCCATAAACTCCTATCAGAAAAATAATGAAAGAAAAAATATATAAAGTTCTATTGTCTATTTGCATCTTTTTCTCCATCGTAAAGGGTTTTTATACCTGTTGAAAGTTCCGCACCAACTTTAAATCCAACAAGGGAATAGATGATAAGAATCAAAATTGAACTGAAAAGTTCTCCAACTTTTCCAGTTGGTAAAAAGTTGCTAAAAAATGAACCTGTAAAATATAGTCCACAGATTGCAAGAAAAACTATTAAAAAACCAGATTTTGATTCGATGATTTTAAGAATGGATATGGTGTAACTGTATTTATACCCAATCAGTGAAAAAAGTGTGGCGGTTGCGATCATTGCTCCTGCGGGGAATCCACCGCCTGGGGAAAGATGTCCATGTAAAAATACATAGATAGCAACAAGAGTTATAAAAGGTGAAATAAATTTTACACCTGTAATCTGTAAAAAAGATGGTTCTTTGAACTTTTCAAAAGATAACCCTGAAAGTATGATTGTTAGTCCAAGAATCGAAATGAAAAGCACAAGAAGTTCCCCGAGTGTATCGAATCCCCTATAATCAAGAACAATAGATGTAACAAGGTTCGCTGAACCATTTTCAAGATCTTTTGATTCATTTAAGGTGATCGTTTTTGCACTATCAACTATTTCTCTATATCTTGAAAAATCGTTATAATTCTGAAGGATTCGTTCACTTTCCTTGACCGATTTTAAGGAATGGAAATAAGATATTCTATTTTTTATATCTTTTAGAGTTGGATCAAGTTTTAGACCGTTCCCTTCTTCAAAAAGTGAAGAAATCATAAATAAAAAAATGATCATAACAAAAATAAAAGCAAAAAATTTTCCAACATTAAAATCTGTTTCTCTCATTCATCCTCCCTTTTTGTTCTTCTGATTCCAAAGATGTAGATAACAGTTGTTAAAGCCGCTCCAACTGCTGCTTCAGTGATTGCTACATCAGGAGCATTTAAAATAAGAAAAAGTATAGATGTTATCAAACTTAAAAGAGCAAGGGATAGAACGGAATACAGAAGATCTTTTACAAGGATTGAGATGATAGAAAGAATTATCGAAAGAACGAAAATAAAAATAAAAATCCAGAATATCATTTTGTTTCTCCATTTTCGTTTTTTAAAGCATCGAACTGATCTTTTTTTAGTGCTACTCCTGTTTTATGTGATGCTCTTGCGAGTGAATGGGAAGCGATAGGGGCTGTTATGAGAATGAAAAAAGATATGAGAATGAGTTTGAAAAACCATGATGGATGCAAAAAACCAACACCGATTATTGTAGAAAAAGCACCAAGAGTGGTTGCTTTTGTTGAAGTTTGTAATCTGTTGTATAAATCTTTCATCCTTAATATCCCAATACTTCCAAGTAAAGAAAAAATTACTCCTATGAAAATCAGAATAATGCCTATTATGTTCATTTTGAACCTCTCTCTTCAAGATATTTTGAAATAGCTACAACCGATACAAAAGAGAGAATTGCATAAACAAGAGAGATGTCTAAAATAAGTAGGTTTTCCAAAAAAGAAGCGATCAAAACAAGACCACCTGAAGAGATCGTTGTAAACATATCAAGAGCGATTGTCCGATCCTGAATAAGGGGCCCTTTAAAAAATCTAAACAGTATAAGTAGTACCGATAATCCAAGGATGATAAACCAAACAGTATATAAAGTATTCATAATGCAAACCTCTTTATTTTATCTTCAAACGGTTTGACAATATTTTTATAAACATCATCTTCAGATGTAGATTTAACATCAATACAATGTATAAACAGCGTATCACCATCAATATCAACCGAGAGAGTTCCAGGAGTTAATGTGATCGAATTGGCAAGAATCGATTTTGCAAGTTCAGATTTTAATTGTGTTCTACAAGACACTATAGCAGAGTTCACATTGATTCTTGGAGAAAGAACTATTTTTGCAACATTAAGGTTCGCTTTGACAATTTCGAACAAAAGATAGAAAATGTAAATCAAAAGATGAAACAGAGATAAAAATAAAGGTATTTTTAACGAAAAATAATCAAGAAAATTTTTAAAAAGAAACACAAGAATAATTGAAACAAGAAAGCCTGTTAAAATTTCTTGAATGTTAAAAGGGTAGGTGAGAAAAAGATAGATTACGAAAAAAAATAAAAAAGAGTTAAAAAAACTGGAAATGGAACATTTTTTATCCATAATACTCCCGATTTTTTTCAATTTTAAATCTTTTCAGAAAAATGTCAATAGAAAAATTTACATTTTTTTAGAAATCATAATTTTTAAAAATTTTTGAGATTATTGATTAATAGAGAATTATTGACTTTTTTAATTTTTTGTTATATAGTTAACAATATTAACTAATTTTAAAAGTTTATGGAAAAAATCTGTTATCTTAAAAAAATTTTCAAAGAACTCTACCTTTTTGACTACAATCTCAAAAAGGAGACAAAACTTACGATGAATGAAGCGATGGTATTGTGTACGATCAGTGAGAAAAAAATGGATCTTACACAACTTTCAAAAGAACTTTATGTTTCAAAACCGAGGATGACAAAGATCACTGAAAAACTTATAAAAAAAGGTTTTTTAAAAAAACTAGTTTCAGAAACAGATAAGAGAGAGAAATATCTTGTTCTAACCGAAAAGGGTTACAAAAAAATTCATGAAATCAAAGATAAAAAAATTCCCTTCCCTCAAATCCGTCTGATCCGCAAAAAAAGAAAAATTGTAACTATTATCGGGGACGGTGCTTGACTTTTTGACATTTTTGTGTAACCTTATCAAATATGATAAGTTAAAAAACGGGGAGGAGTAATGAGAAGAGCAAGAGTTAAGTATGAAGGTTCATACCATCATATTATGAACAGAGGGTTTAAAAATGAAAAGATATTTTTCAATCCAAAAGCAAAGCAACATTTTCTTGAACTTCTTGAGATTTTATCAAAAAAATATGGCATGGAAATCTATGCATATTGTTTGATGAAAAACCATTTTCACTTAGTTATAAAAAATCATAAAAATTTATTATCAGAGTTTATAAAAGAACTTGATGGTTCTTATGGAATATATTATAGGAAAAATTTTGGAGGTAGAGGATATGTTTTTGCAAGTAGGTTTAAATCAACACTGATACAGGATGACAAGTATTTGAAAATGTCTATCATATACACCTTGCTAAATCCTGTAAAAGCAGATATAGTTGAAAATCCGTTTGATTATCAATGGTCAAGTATAAACCACTATTTTTCTGATACCGAAAGTTTTATTGCCAAAGAAAAAGTTGAAGAACTTTTTGGAAATATAAAACAGCTAAATCAATCTTTGAAAGCTTGGGAGAGAAAAAATTTACCTGTGAAAAAATCAAGAGTTGGAGAATTTCTTGGAAGCGAAGAATTTTTTAAAGAAGCGATGAAAAAATTTGATAGAAGAAAAACTGAAAATACTTTTACGAACATAAGGACAAAAAAAGAAAGAAACTTAGAAATTGAAGAGTTGATACATGAGTTTGAAAAAGAAAAAAATATTGACTTTAAAAAAGCAAATTTTAGCGAAAATTTCTGGAAAAAATTAAGAGCAGAGTTACTTGTTTTTTTACACGATAAATATCTTTTAACATATAGGCAAATATCGAGAATAAAATATTTTAAAACACTTCAACTGTCTTCTTTAGGAACAATTTATAAAAGGGAAAAGGAGAAAAATGTCAAAAAGTCAAGCACCGTCCCCGAATAAGAAAAAAATAGGGTGGGTAAGTCCTTTTCCACCTGTTAGGTCGGGAATTTCGGTTTATTCAGAAGTGCTTTTGAAAGAGTTGAAAAAGAGTGTAGAATTTGATTTTTTCCCTGTTTCTGCAACACGAAATGGAAATGGAATTTACATCGATTTGGTTCGCGATGGTGATTTTGATCTTTTAATATATTCTCTCGGAAACCATCCATTACATCTTCCTTCTTATGAAAAAGCATTGAAAGAACCTGGAATAGTTTTTCTTCATGATCTAAATCTACATGATCTTTTGTATTATAGATCTATACAGCATAAAGAACCATTCCTGTATTTGAAATATTTACTCAATGAAACGGATGACTTTCAAAAAATTAAACAACTTTTAAACAACCAAGGAAAAGATAGAAACCTTTTTGTTGATTTCCCTTTGCTACGTGAAATTGCTCTTTCGAATAACCATTTTATTGTTCATTCAGAATATGCAAAAAATCTTATAACAGAAATAAATCCAGAAGCTAAGGTTTTAAAAATAAATCATATATGTCCATGGGTAGAGAAAGTGGATCGATTAAAAAAAGAAAAAATAACTGTTGGAATCTTTGGATACCTTTCCAAAGACAGGATGATAGAGGAAACTTTACAAGTTTTTAAAAAGTTTCAAAATGGTTCAACGAGACAGATTATACTAAGGATTGTTGGTGAGGATGTTGATATAGATCTTAAAAAAATAATAGAAAAGCAAAATCTTGAACAGTATTGTGAGATTTTCAAAGAGGTCGACGATGAAAAATTTTTAAAATTGATGAAAGAATGTGATTATGCGATAAACATTAGATATCCCGTAAGAGGAGAGATGTCTAGTAATTTGATAAAATTTTTAGGGTTTGGAATACCAACCGCAATAATTAGAGAAAAATCTTTTGAGGATATACCAAAAGATTGCGTTTTTTCAATAGATATTAACAATTTTGAAGTTTCTTTGATGAATTTTTTTGATAAAATTGAAAAAGATGATTTGAGTTTAGAAAAAATTTCTGAAAAAGCTTATGAGTTTGCAAAAAATCAGTGTTCAATAGAAAAAGGTTCACTTCAAATTCTGGATTTCATCAAACAATATAAAAAGGGTGAACCAAAAAGATCCTTAAAGAAATTGAAGCTAAAAGATCTTGTTAAATTTTATGACCCAAAAAATTTAATAAAAGGTTATATTAAAAAATTCCATCTTTAAATATGGTTGAGCAGGAAAGAATAAAAGTTCTAAAAGATTATGGAGTTAAAAAAGGGGATTTTGTTTTATATTGGATGCAGGCATCACAAAGAGTTGAATATAACCATGCTTTATCTTTTTCGATAGAGAAATCAAATGAATTTAAGTTACCTTTACTTGTTGTTTTCTGTTTAGTACCATCTTTCCCAAACGCAAACTTAAGGCATTACTTTTTTATGCTTGAAGGTTTAAAGGAAACTTTTGAAAAACTTGAATCTTTTGGTATCGGAACAATATTAGAAGTTGGAGATCCTGTTGAAATAGTTACAAAATATTCTTCAAAAGCATCGCTTGTGATAACAGATATGGGATATACAAGAATACAAAGGAGTTGGAGAAGCGAAATAATAAAAGGAATCAAAAGTTCGTTTTTTCAAGTTGAAACCGACATTGTTGTTCCAGTAGAAGTAGTATCTAACAAAGAAGAATTTTCTGCAGCAACATTCAGAAGAAAAATTATAGAAAAAGCGCCTAATTTTTTGAATGAAATAAAAATTCAAAAGCCATTGAAGAAATGGGATAAGATGTTTTATAGGTTAGACATTCAAAATCTTTTAACGAAAATAAATTGTGATAGATCTGTTTCATCTTCAAAATTTTACAGAGGAGGATATAGTAAGGCAAAGAATAAATTGGAAGATTTTTTAACGAATAAGTTAAAAGAGTATGAACTTTTTAAAAACGATCCAACAAAAAGTTTTACATCAGATCTGAGTCCATATCTTCATTTTGGTCAAATTTCACCTGTTGAGATTGTATTGAAGGTTTTAAAAGTGAATTCGAATATTAAAAATCCTTTTCTTGATGAGTTGATAGTTAGAAGAGAATTCGCGATAAATTTTACATATTATAACGAAAATTATGACAAGTTTGATTCTTTGCCAAATTGGGCAAAAGAGAGTTTAAAAAAACATATTAAAGATAAAAGAAAATACTTATACACATTAGAAGAACTCGAAAACAGTAAAACTCATGATCGTTTCTGGAATAGTGCACAGAAAGAGATGGTTATAAAAGGTAAGATGCATGGGTATATGAGGATGTATTGGGGTAAAAAAGTGATCGAGTGGAGCAAAACTCCAGAAGAGGCGTATGAAAGATTGATTTACCTAAACGACAAATATGAACTTGATGGAAGAGATTCCAATGGATATGCGGGAATATCATGGTGTTTTGGAAAACATGATAGACCTTTTAAAGAGAGAGAAATTTTTGGAAAAGTCAGATATATGAGTGAAAATGGACTAAAAAGAAAGTTTGAAGTTGAAAAATATGTAAATATGATAAAAAGTTTATAAGTAATATCTATCGAAAAAAGAATAAGTTACAAAAAAATGTCAAAAAGTCAAGCACCGTCCCCGATTTTAACAAGCACCGTCCCCGATTTTAAGAGTTGACTTAATGAAGTTATATAATATAATTAAAAAATTATGAAAAAACTGAAACTTGATGATATAAAAAAAATAGTTCCGTGTAAGGAATGTTATGAGGTTGATGCAAGCAGATGTGTTTCGTCTATCTGTGCATCGGATCTGATGAGTGAAGTGCTTCTGATAGCAGAAAAAGATGGGGTTATTGTCACAAACCTTTTGAACATCCAGACTATCAGAACAGCAGAGATGGTAGAGGCGTCGGCTGTGATATTTGTGAGAGGGAAAAAACCAACAAAGGAAATGGTTGAACTTGCTAATAAAAGTGGTATTTCAATATATGTAACAGATAAAGGTATGTTTGAAACATGTGGTCTGTTGTATGAAAATGGTGTAAACTTCAAAATATGAGTGAAATAAAATTGAATTTTGAAATAAAACATAATGATTTTGATAGAGCAGGTTCAGCGTCGAGTAATTTGAAAAACAGTTTGAAGCAGTTGGGTTATCCACCAGAGGATATCAGAAGGGTTGCAATTGCAAGTTATGAGGCAGAGATGAATGTTGTGGTTCATGCGTCTGATGGAAGGATGGAGGCAGTTATAACTCCACAACAGGTTGATGTTTGGGTTATAGATAATGGTCCAGGAATTGAAAACATTGAACTTGCGATGCAGGAAGGATATTCAACAGCACCTGAAAAAATAAGAGAGTTAGGTTTTGGTGCTGGGATGGGACTTCCAAACATAAAAAAAAATTCTGATTTTTTTGAAATCGAAAGTAAGGTTCCGGATGGAACAAAAGTCCATTTTATAATCAGGAGAAATTCTGGGAAATAAAATTAAATACTTTCATTCTGTAAGATTAAGGGAAGAGGATTGTAAAGGGTGCACCCATTGTATGAGAAGATGCCCAACTGAAGCTATAAGAATCAGAAAAGAAAAAGCATTCATAATCGAAGAAAGGTGTATCGACTGTGGGGAATGTATAAGAATATGTCCAAACCATGCAAAATACGCTGTCTCTGATCCACTTGACTCTCTGAAAAAATACAAATACAGAATCGCTATACCTGCACCATCGATAACAGGTCAGTTCCCTGAACGACTCGAAATAGCAGGAATACTTGGTGGACTTATTGAGATTGGTTTTGATGATGTGTTTGAGGTTGCTGTTGGAGCAGAAATTATTTCCGATTATACCCAAAAATATATTGAGGAACATAAGGATATAACACCTTTAATCTCCTCAGCATGCCCATCGGTTGTTCGATTGATACAGGTGAGGTTCCCTTCCCTTGTTGAAAATATAATTCCAATAATAACACCAATGGATATCACAGCAAAGATTGCAAAAAGAGAGGCAGTGAAAAAGACGGGACTGAAAGAGGACGAGATTGGAGTTTTCTTTATAACACCTTGCCCTGCAAAAGTCACATCCGTTAAAGAGCCGGTTGGAGAAACGGTTTCACCTGTGGATGGTGTGATATCGATTACTGATATATATGAAAAACTTGTCAACCATATCGATTCGATAGTTAAGAGAAACGACATTGTAAAATCAGGAAAAAGAGGGATCAGATGGGGTAGAGAGGGGGGAGAGAATGATTCGATAAAGGGAAAGATAAGAAAACTTTCGGTTGATGAGATTCACAATGTTATAAAGGTGCTTGAAAAAATTGAAGATGGAAAGATGGAGATTTTTGATTATATCGAGGCGCAAGCGTGCCCTGGTGGTTGTGTTGGGGGAATCTTTAACAAAGAGAATCCCTTTGTTGCAAAGGAAAGGATTGATAGGTTAGCAGAAAAGATTAAAATTGAATCTGATGAAGCAAAGGTTGTTGAACAAGATATTAGAGAGAAAGAGATGATTCTATCAGAAAAAATTACCCCAAGGCCGATTACACTCGATCCTGACATTAATATCGCTCTTGATAAACTCGAAAAGTTGAACGAAATCGAAAAGAAACTCCCAGGAATCGATTGTGGTGCTTGCGGGTGTCCAACATGTAAAGCGTTTGCTGAGGACATTGTTCAGGGAATAAAAAATATCGATGAATGTATTGTAATTTTAAAAGAAGAGTATAAAAAAGAAAAGGAGAAGTTATGAAAGTTTCGGAGATAAAAAATAAACTCAATCTTGAAACTGTTACTGATGGCGACAACGATGTTGAATACGGTTATGTTTCAGATCTCTTATCTGTTGTTATGGGAAAAATAAAACCAAAATCTATATGGCTAACTGTTCAGACACACAAAAATATAGTTGCTGTTGCAAAGATGGCAGATATCTCTGCTATAGTGATATGTGATGGGTTTTCCCCTGATGAGGAAACAGTTGAAACAGCTAAAAAAGAGGGAATAGCAATTTTAAAAAGTGAAAAAAATTCTTTTGAAGTTGCTGGACTTCTTTACAACTTAGGAGTTAGATGAGACATAAGGCCGACTTACATATTCATACATGTCTTTCTCCATGTGCTGATTGGTATATGTCTCCTGTTCAAATTTCAAAAATGGCAAAATTCATGAAACTTGACATTATTGCGATCACAGACCATAACTCTATTCATAATATAAAAGGAGTTATGGATGCTGCTGATATGATAGATGTTGAGGTGATACCAGGAATTGAGATTCAAACAAAAGAGGAAGTTCATATACTTGGATATTTTGAAAATCTTGAAAGTATCGAGAATTTTTACAAAGAATTTGAAAAAACGCTTCCAAAAATAAAAAATGATCCTGAAAAAATGGGGAAACAGGTTGTTGTTGACATGTATGATGAGGTTTTATATGAGTATCCTTATTTTTTAGGGATTTCATCTGAAATGTCTGTTGACCAGGTTATTTCACTTATTCATAGTTTTGGTGGGCTTGCATTTGCTTCACATATAGATAGACCAAATTTTTCAATAGTGTCGCAACTTGGATTTATTCCTTCTGATTTAAAACTTGATGGAGTTGAAATCACGAAAGAGGTTGATTTATACAAAGAAAGGTATAAAATTATATGTTCTTCTGATGCTCATTATATCGATGAGATTGGAAGAAGATATATCGCTTTTGAATTTGATGGAACGATTGAAAACAGAGGTTTTGAAGTTTTTAAAAAAGTTCTTGAAGAGAACATGATCGAATGTCATAAAGGAGGATAAAAGATGAAAGTCAAAAAAGAGGAGTTGCTTGAGCAACTGAAAGAAGAGATAAAAAAACATCCAAAAGGACAAAAGGATCTTATAGAAGTTTTACATAAAACACAGGAACTTTTTGGATATATTCCACAGGAAGCGATAAGTTTAATTTCAAAGGAACTTGGTGTTTATAGAAGTGTGATCTATGGAGTTATAACTTTTTACCATTTCTTTACACTGCAACCACCAAGTAAACATAACATAAAACTCTGTCTTGGAACTGCATGTTATGTTAAAGGTGCTGATAAAATTTTGAGTACTTTAAAAAAAGAGTTGAATGTTGAACTTGAGCAGACAACTGAAGATGGGCTATTTAAAATTCAAGGAGCAAGGTGTCTTGGGGCGTGTGGTCTTGCACCTGTGATGATGATCGATGAAGAAGTTTATGGAAAGTTGACAGAGGACAGGGTTATTGAAATAATAAATGAATACAGGAAAAAGGCAGTTGAAGAAGTTAAATGAGAGATTTATCACTTCATATTCTCGATATTGCCGAAAACAGCATCAGGGCGAAAGCGAAACTGGTCGAGATCAATTTTTATGAGGATAAGGACGAAATGAGGTTTGAAATCATTGATGATGGTGTTGGAATGGATGAGGAACTTTTAAAGATGGTTCTTGATCCTTTCTTTACAACTAAAGATGAAAGAAAGAAAAAATTTGGACTCGGTTTACCACTTTTAAAACAGAATGTTGAACAGAGTGATGGTAAATTCAAAATCGAGTCAAAAAAAGGTGTTGGAACAAAGGTGTTTTTCTCTGTTAACAAAAACCATATAGATGCTTTGCCACTTGGAAACCTTGAAGAAACACTATGGATTCTGATGACGGTTTATGAAGGGGTTGATATAATTTTTAATTATGAGAAAAATGGTACCAAAGTAAAGATAGATAGCAGGGAATTGAAAGAAGTTTTTAGTGGAATGAATCTTGGTAATCCGCAGATTTCAGGTTATATCAAACAGTTTATTAAGGAAAATTTAAATTCAATAAAAAATCAGGAGGCATTATGAAACTTGAAGATCTAAAAAAGATCAGAGAGAAAATGGAAAAAGAGACAAGTTTAAGAGAAGGTAAAGGGAGAATAAAAGCAGTTGTGGGAATGGGAACTTGTGGAATAGCAGCAGGAGCAAGAGAAGTTTTGTCTGCACTTCTTGATGAAATATCAAAAAGAAATCTTACAGATATCGTGATAACCCAATCAGGTTGTAGAGGACTCTGCGATAGGGAACCGATAGTTGATGTTTATGAAGAAGGTAAAGAGATGATAACTTATGGTAACCTCACACCTGAAAAGGCAAGAAGAATAGTCGCTGAACATTTTGTAAATGGAAACATAGTAAAAGATTTGTTGGTATCATCAAAGTAATGGAGGAAGGATGGCAAAAATATATAACCTTCTTCTGTGTGCTGGAGCATCCTGTATTTCAAGTGGAGGTTATTCTTTCAGAGATAAACTTGTTGAAGAGTTAAAGAAACATAAACTTGAAGGTATGGTGAACATAGTTGAAACAGGTTGTGTTGGGATATGTGAACTTGGACCTGTTGTGATAGTTTATCCTGATGGAGTTTTCTATAAAAAATTGAAACCTGAGGATGCAAAAGACATAGTTGAAGAACATTTATTAAAAGGAAGAGTGGTTCAAAGGTTGCTTTACAAAGAAAAAGATTCTGAAAAGATAGTTCAACAGGCAGCTCAGATCCCATTTTTCCAGAAACAGTTAAAGATAGTTTTAAGAAACTGTGGAATCATAGATCCTGAATCACTTGAAGAGTATATCGGAAAAGATGGTTACAGTGCACTTGCAAAAGTTTTAACTGAGATGAGCCCTGAGGATGTAATTAAAGAGATAAAAGATTCAGGCCTGAGGGGAAGGGGGGGAGCAGGTTTCCCAACAGGACTCAAATGGGAATTAGTTAGAAACTCGAAAGGAGACGAAAAATATGTGGTGTGCAACGCTGATGAGGGAGATCCAGGTGCTTTTATGGATCGATCTGTTCTTGAAGGAGATCCTTTTTCAGTTATCGAAGCAATGACTATTGCAGGATATGCTGTTGGAGCAAGACAAGGTTATGTTTATGTGAGAGCAGAGTATCCACTCGCTATAAAAAGGTTGAAGAGTGCAATCAAAAAAGCGTATGATGAGAATCTTTTAGGAAAAAATATTTTTGGTAAAGGACTTGATTTTGATCTTGAAATAAGAGTTGGTGCAGGTGCTTTTGTTTGTGGAGAAGAAACAGCATTGATGCATTCTATAGAAGGACAAAGAGGAACACCGTCTCCAAAACCACCATTTCCAGCAGATAAAGGGTTATTTGGAAAACCAACTCTGATAAACAATGTTGAGACATACGCAAACATATGTCAGATAATCCTAAAAGGAAGCAAATGGTTCTCATCGATTGGAACTGAAAAGAGTAAGGGAACAAAAGTTTTTGCACTTGCAGGTGAGATAAACAACACTGGTCTTGTTGAGGTTCCGATGGGAACAACATTAAGAGAAATGGTTTATGAAATCGGTGGTGGACTTCCAAACAATAAAAAGTTTAAAGCAGCACAGATCGGAGGGCCTTCTGGAGGATGTATCCCTGCTGAATTTATTGATACTCCACTTGATTATGAAAGTGTGAAAAAACTTGGAACGATAATAGGTTCAGGTGGACTTATCATTATGAGTGAGGATACATGTATGGTCGATCTTGCAAAATATTTTCTTGAATTCACTCAGGATGAGTCATGTGGAAAATGTCCACCATGCAGAATCGGAACAAAAAAGATGCTTGAGATTCTTGAAAGGATCTCAAAAGGAAGAGCAAAAGAGGAAGAGTTGGATCTTTTAATACATCTTGGAGAACAGATCTGCAAAACATCTTTGTGTGGACTTGGTCAAACAGCACCAAATCCGGTTCTTTCAACTATAAGGTATTTCAAAGATGAGTATCTTGAACATATAAATGAGAAGAAATGTAGAGCGGGTATATGTTTTAAAAAGAAAAAATAAATTCGGAGGATTTATGGATAGAGAAAAAATACTTAAAAAGTATGAACCAACAAGAGAAAACCTCCTTTACATCCTGCATGATATACAGAATTCAAAAGAGGAAAAGTATCTTTCAGAGGATGATCTTGTTGCTGTTTCAAAGTATCTAAAAGTCAGTAGATCCGAAGTGATGGGAGTTGCAACATTCTATACGATGTTTTCAGTGAAAAAACGTGGACATCATATCGTTAGAGTTTGCGTTTCACCACCATGTCAACTCATGGGAAGTGATACTGTGTTCAACTATCTGAAAAAGACGCTCGGAGTAAAAGAAGGAGAGACAACTGATGATAACATGTTTACACTTGAAACATCATCATGTCTTGGTGTTTGCGCAGTTGCTCCCGCAATGATGATAGATGATGATATGTATGGAAATCTTACACCGGAAAAGATTGATGAAATAATAACCAAATACAGGGAGAAGAAAAATGGCTAAAATATTCAGAACTCATATTTTGGTTTCTATTGATCCAGAAACTCTCCTTGCAGGTGCTAAAGGGATTTTTGAAAAATTGAAAAAGGAGATCGAAAAAGCAGGACTTTCAGAAGAGGTTATGGTTGCAGAAACTGGTAATCTTGGAATATCTGGAAAGGGGGTTGTTCTTGTTGTTTACCCAGAAGGTGTCTACTATGTAAATGTTAAAAGTGAAGATGTTCCAAGAATCGTTAACGAACATCTTTTAAAAGGAAGAATAGTCAAAGATCTCGTTTTTTCAGGTGAGATAGTTAAAGGTGAAACAGTTACACTTGAAAGACCAAAAGAGGAAAGAATAGTTTTAAAAGGATCAGGTGAAATTGATCCTGAAAACATAGAGGAGTATATTGGAATAGGTGGATTTGAAGCATTAGGGAAAGCGTTGTTTGAAATGAAACCTGAGGATGTTGTGAAAGAGGTTAAAGAATCGGGATTAAGAGGAAGAGGTGGAGCAGGTTTCCCAACAGGTTTGAAATGGTCATTTACAGCGCCACTTAAGGGAGAAAAATATATTATTTGCAATGCTGATGAAGGTGAACCTGGAACATTTAAAGACAGGTTGATAATGGAAGGTGTACCTTACAGATTGATCGAAGGTATGATTCTTGCAGGTTATGCTGTTGGTGCATCAAAAGGGTTCATTTATATAAGAGGTGAGTATGATCTTTCAATTAGAAGAGTTGAAAATGCTATAAAAAAATGTAAAGAGTACAACCTTCTCGGAAAGAATATTCTTGAATCAAACTTCTCTTTTGATATTGAGGTTAGAAAAGGTGCTGGGGCTTATGTTTGTGGAGAGGAAACAGCACTTATCGAGTCGATGGAAGGAAAAAGGGGAAACCCAAGAAACAAGCCACCATTCCCGGGAGTAAAAGGTTTCAGACAGAACCCATCTGTTGTCAACAATGTTGAGACACTCACAAATGTCACGGATATAATCAAAAATGGAAGCAAATGGTATAAAAGTTTTGGAACAGAAAAATGTCCAGGAACAAAGGTTTACACACTTATGGGAGATATTCTTTATCCTGGTCTTATTGAGGTTCCAATGGGAACAACTTTGAAAGATATTATTTTCAAATATGGTGGTGGATTAAAAGAAGGTAAAAAATTTAAAGCAGCGTTGATCGGTGGTGCTGCTGGTGCATTCATATCTGAAAAAGGAATTGATGTGAAGATGGATTTTGATTCACTTGGTGAATATGCAGCAGTTTTAGGTTCAGGTGCGATACTTGTTCTTTCAGAGGATAGAAACGCTGTTGAGACATTGGATTCAATTTTACAGTTTTTTAAGCATGAATCGTGTGGAAAGTGTTCACCATGTAGGATCGGAACAAAACAACTTTCTATACATTCAAAGAATATTCTTAAAGGTAGATCAACTATAGAAGATTGGGAAAAGATGAAAGAGTTATCATACATAATGAAACTCACATCTTTCTGTCCTCTTGGACAGTCACCTTATATTCCGATCAACAGTTTTAGTAAATATCTTGAAGATGATATAAAAAAAATGTTAAATAAATAAGGAGAGAACAATGGTTAAAGAATTAACAGTTTATATTGATGGTATCGAAGTAAAAGTTCCTGAGGGAACAACGATACTTGATGCTGCGAAGAAGATCAATGTTGAGATTCCAACTCTCTGCTACTATAAAGATCTAACTCCAACAGGTAACTGTGGTATTTGTGTAGTTGAAGTCGAAAATACACCAACTCTTAAAAGAGCATGCTGCACACCCGTTGCTGATAAGATGAAAATTAAAACGAATACAAAACAGGTTATCGATGCAAGGAAAACGGTTCTTGAACTTATACTTTCAAACCATCCAAACGATTGTCTTGAGTGTTTCAGAAACCAGAGTTGTGAATTGCAGGCTATGGCTGAAAAACTTGGTGTTTATGAACTTCCGTTCAAAAGGTTTGACAGGGATATGCCTCTTGATGATAAGGGTGTAATCATAAGGGATCCAAACAAATGTATCCTGTGCGGAAGATGTATTCAGGTGTGTCAAAACATTCAAACTGTATTCGCTATCGATTTTATCAACAGAGGATATGAAACGAAGATGGCTCCATTCATGGATATGCCACTTTCAGATAGTGTCTGCACGAACTGTGGTCAATGTGTTGTTGTTTGCCCTGTTGGTGCTCTTTATGAAAAATCAAGCATTGATGATGTTTGGGCTGCAATAAACGATCCAACAAAACATGTTGTTGTTCAGGAAGCACCTGCTGTAAGAGTTGCTATAGGTGAAGAGTTTGGATTCAAAGAAGGTGAGGTTACAGCAGGAAAAATGCACGCTGTTCTAAGAAGGATGGGTTTTGATAGAGTGTTTGATACAAACTTTACAGCAGATCTGACAATTATGGAAGAAGGAACCGAGGTTGTCCATAAGATTTTTAAAGCATTTGAAACAGGTGAGTTTGGAAAACATCTGCCAGTTATAACATCCTGTTCACCTGGATGGATAAAATTTATGGAGACATTTTTTGCTGATTTAAGAGAACACATTTCATCTGCAAAGTCACCACAACAGATGTTTGGAGCACTTGCAAAAACATACTATGCAAAGATGGAAAAGATAGATCCAAAAGATATAGTTTCAGTTTCAATAATGCCATGCACAGCGAAAAAATATGAAGCAGCAAGACCAGAGATGAACGCGAGTGGTTATAGAGATGTTGATTATGTTTTGACAACAAGAGAATTTGCAAAGATGATCAGACAATCTGGAATCGATTTTAAGAATTTACCAGATGAACCTGCTGATGAATTGATGGGATTCTATACTGGTGCTGGAACGATATTTGGAGCAACTGGTGGAGTTATGGAAGCAGCGATCAGAACCGCCTACTTTGTGCTTTCAGGTGAGGAGATGAAAGATTATGATATAAAGATTGTCAGAGGAATGGAAGGAATAAAAGAGGGAGTTCTTGAAGTTCCAGTGAAGAAACTTGGAAAGAAAGTTCCATTAAAGGTTGCTGTTGCACATGGACTTGGAAATGCAAGAAAACTTTTAACAAAGGTTGCACAGCAGTTGAAAGAAAAAGGTGAATCAGAATACCACTTCATCGAAATAATGGCATGCCCAGGTGGATGCGTTGGTGGTGGTGGACAGCCGTATGCATGTGAATATGCAGCGAGAGCAAGAAGAGCAGAAGGGCTTTATAAAGAGGATAAAGAAATGCTTCAGTTCAGAGCATCACATCAGAACCCGATGGTTCAAAAAGCTTACAAAGAATTCCTTGGTGAACCATACTCAGAACTTTCACACAAGTTGTTGCATACAAAATATGTGGATAGATCAGATCTTGTGTAAAAAAAGTTTTAATACATATACGAAAGGACGGTTTTAAAACCGCCCTTTTTATTGATCAGGAGGAGAAAATGAGTTCAATAGTGCTCGCCATGGGTTCAATTTTGATATTTATTATAGGTTATAGATTTTATGGAAGAGTTCTTGAAAAACTTTTTGATGTGAAAAAAGAAAACACTACTCCAGCAAATTATAAATATGATGGTATCGATTATGTTCCTGCAAAGAATTGGCTCATTCTTTTTGGACACCATTTTTCATCAATTGCAGGTGCTGGTCCAATACTTGGACCTGTGATCGCTTGTGCTGTTTGGGGCTGGTTTCCAGCAGTTTTATGGATAATTCTTGGTTCAATATTTTTTGGGGGAGTTCACGATTTTTCAAGTTTGATGATTTCTTTGAGAAATGATGGGAAAACGATAGGTGATACAACTGAATCCGTTTTAGGTTCAAAAGCAAAGATCATTTTTTCAATTTTTCTATGGCTGTCTTTAATACTTGTTATAGCAGTTTTTGCTGCATCCGCTGCAAAAACTCTTGAAACAACTCCAGAGATCGCTATTCCTACTTTTGGAATAATAGTACTTGCAGTTCTTGTTGGAATTATGCTTTATAGATTCAAAATGAACACTATTGTTGCAACGGTTATTGGAGTTGTTTTAATGTTTGGTTTGATACTACTTGGAATAAGATTTCCGATAAAATGGACATATACAGGTTGGCTTATAAGTTTACTCATATTTTATGCTTATACTGCATCTGTTCTACCTGTTAACATAATTTTACAACCAAGAGATTACCTTTCATTTTTTGTTTTGTTTTTTGGATTGATAGCAGGTTATACTGGAATATTTATTACAAGACCAGAAATAAAAACCCCTGCTTTTGTTAGTTTTAAAGGTAGTGAGGGAACACTTTTCCCGATGATGTTTATCACGATTGCATGTGGTGCAATATCGGGATTTCACTCACTTGTTGCGAGCGGAACAACTTCAAAACAATTGAACAACGAAGGTGATGCAAAAAAGATAGGATATGGTGCAATGTTGACAGAAGGTGTTTTAAGCATTCTTGCTGTAATATCTGTTTCCGCAGGTCTATATTGGTTTGGTGGAAAAGAAGGGTTTGTTTATCCTGAACTTGTTAAGGAAGGAAAATGGATCGTTGCTTTTGGAAAGGGCTATGGAGAGATAGCAAAACCTCTTTTTGGAACACTCGGAATGTTCATTGGAATAACAATGCTTAAAACTTTTATTGTTACAACACTTGATACTGCAACAAGGATTACAAGGTATATTGGAGATGAACTTTTTGGTGGGACATTTAAAATAAAGTTTATGAAAAACATGTATGTAAATACTGCTATCGTTATTGGACTTGCAACATATCTTTCACTTGGACCATGGCAGTCAATATGGCCAGTTTTTGGTGCATCAAATCAACTTGTTGCTGCTTTGACACTTCTTGTTGTAACAGTATGGCTTTTGAGTAGAAATAAAGCGACTTTATACACCCTGATACCTTCGATTCTAATGCTAATTTTCACATTGACAGCACTCACGATACAAACGGTAAAGTTTTTCAAAAGTTCAAAAATTTTACTTGGAATTATATCTGTTCTACTTCTAATCCTTGCATTGTTTATGATATCTGAAACCACAAAACTATTTGTTTTAAAGTTAAAAACTAAATCTGGGGACGGTGCTTGACTTTTTGACATTTTTTTTGTAAGTGTTTTAAATTTTAATAGATAGAAAAAATTTTAGATTGCAAAAAGAAGATGTTTTATTAAAGAAATATCGATAGTGGAGGAAAATTGGATTTACTTTTTGTTGGATTCAAATCAACCAGTATACAATCGTTGGTAATGATTTTAGTTGGATTGATTTTGATTTACCTTGCAATCAAAAAAGAGTATGAACCTTTACTGCTATTACCAATCGGTTTTAGTACCATACTTGTAAATCTTCCACTTTCAGTTGTTCTTGAGCATGAAGGGGTCTCCGGTTTTTTAAAAATACTATTTGATACTGGAATAACAACAGAACTTTTTCCAATAATCATTTTTATAGCAGTTGGTGCAATGTGTGATTTTACACCGATGTTCACTCAACCAGTTATGATGTTTTTTGGTGCAGCAGCACAGTTTGGAATTTTTGCGACAATACTTTTTGCAACTCTGCTTGGTTTTGATTTTAAGGTTTCAAGTGCTATTGGAATTATCGGTGCTGCTGATGGGCCAACTTCAATTTATGTCGCAACAAAATTTGCAAAAAATTATCTTGGAGCAATTTCGGTTGCAGCATACTCCTATATGGCTCTTGTTCCTTTGATACAGCCAGTTGTGATAAAATCTTTAACAACGAGAAAAGAAAGATTGATAAGAATGAAAAAGAATGGGAAAAATGTTCCTAAATCCTTAAAAATTTCTTTTCCAATTATTGTTACTTTAATTTCAGGTTTTATTGCTCCAATGAGTGTTCCTCTTATAGGTTCTCTTATGCTTGGCAATCTTTTGAGAGAATCGGGAGTTGTTGAAAAACTTTCAAAAAGTGCTCAAAATGAACTTGCGTCTATAACAACTCTTCTGCTTGGTATTGCGATAGGTTCAACTATGCAGGCGGAAAAATTTTTGACTTTTGATACTATAAAAATTATGTTGCTTGGACTGTTTGCTTTTATCTTTGATACTGCTGGTGGAATTCTGTTTGCGAAATTTTTAAACCTTTTTCTAAAAAACAAAATCAATCCAATGGTTGGTGCTTCTGGAATTTCTGCATTTCCTATGAGTGCAAGAGTTGTTCATAAACTTGCACAGGAAGAGGATAAGAATAATTATATTCTTATGGAAGCAGTTAGTGCAAATCTTTCAGGACAGATTGGTTCAGTTATAGCAGGTGGACTTGTACTTGCTCTTGTTCCACTTTTGATGGGTTAAAAAGGATAAAGGATGTATAATATGATAGAAATCATAAAGGAAAGTAACAATGTTACAAAGAGTTTGTTTTTAATTGTATTGGCAATACCGATAACTTTTTTAGTTCAATTTTTGTTTTTTGTAATAATAAAACTTTGGATATTTGTTTTTAAAGATCAGAACAGTGACAACAAAAATTAAATTATCTGAATGATAATTTTTCTGTTGTTTCTAGGTCCATCAAATTCACAAAACATTATTGATTGCCATGTGCCAAGGATCAATCTTCCATCTTTTAAAGGTAGAGTTATACTTGAACCAACAAGAGAACTTTTTATATGTGCTGCTGCGTTTCCATCGATTCTATCGTGTAGATAACCTGCTCTTTTGGGAATAAATTTGTTTAAAGTGTTTAAAAAATCTGTTTTGATATTTGGATCAGCACTTTCGTTTAAAATTATACCTGCTGTTGCATGTGGTACATAAACATGAACCAAACCATCTTTTACATTTGAACCTTTTACAATCTGTTCAACTTTATCAGTTATATCGATAATTTCTTCGTCGTTTTTTGTGTTCAAGTAAAATTCAAAATAAAACATAAATTCATTTTACAACTTTTATCCTAAAAATCAATATCATATCAACAATCCGGGGACGGTGCTTGACTTTTTGACATTTTTTTATAAGTTGTTTTAAATAATAACTTAAAGGATTTTGGTTTTTACCAAATTTGATGATTTTATACAATTAAATAATCTGTTATTCTCAAAACAGGATAATAAAATTTTCCTTAAAAATATTGATTTTACAAAATTTTTATGATAAACTAAAAAACTAAAATTTTTAAAGAGGTGTTTATGAAAAATGTTAAAGACCTTATTAAAGATGGGAAGGAAATGCTTGATAAGGGAGAGTATAAAAAAGCACTTTTTACATTTCTGAATGTTTTGAAAGAACACCCTGATTGGCCTGATGTTAGAAACTATCTTGGACTTGCTTACAATTTTTTGAATAATCTTGAAGAAGCCGAGAAAGAATTCAAAGAGGCAATAAAACTTAATCCGAATTATGTTGAAGCACATTTAAATCTTGCTTTGACCTATAATGAGATGGGAAAATACGATCTTGCTGAGGAACAGTTTGATATAGCATCAAAACTTGAAAAAAAACAAGGTAACTCAGGTTTTGGTAAGAAGGAAAAGATAATAAAACTTTTATTGCAACTTGGAGATCTTTATTTTGAAACAAACGATTTTAATAACGCTCTTGAAACTTATAAAAAAGCTGATAACTTAACAAAAAAATATCCCGATATAAAGCTAAAAATTGGAAGAGTATACTATGAGATGAAAAAATACTCAAATGCTTTGATATACTTTAAAAAAAGTATTGAGTTGAACAAAAACATGGAAGAAGCATACTTTTATGCTGGTCTTTCCTATTATAATCTTAAAAAATATGATGATGCTGAAAAATTCTGGAATCAACTGTTAAAAAAATTTCCTGAGAATAAAAAAGTTATTCCATATTTAAAGGTTTTAAAAGATAAAAAGGAGTCAAAATGACTATTCATGAAATAAAACATCCACTTGCTCTTGAAAAACTTGCAATTTTAAGAGATAAAAAAACAAGTTCCGATATTTTTTCAAAAAATCTTGAAGAACTTTCTTTGATTCTCTTTCTTGAAGCAACAAAAAATCTTTTAACAAAAAAATCAAAAGTTGAAACTCCATTTAAAGAGATCGAATGTGAATTCATAAAAAAAGAGATTCTTCTTGTTCCAATTTTAAGAGCGGGAATTGGAATGATTCCACTTATTAGAAAGTTTTATCCAAAGACACATGTTGGAATGATTGGACTAAAAAGAGATGAACATATATTAAAACCGATAACATACTATGTTAACTTGCCCAAAAATATTAACAACTATTCTGTTTTTATTCTCGATCCGATGCTTGCAACAGGTGGATCAATAATAAAAACAGTTGAAATACTATCAGGATACAATGTGAAACCCGATGCTGTAATAAGTATAATTTCAGCTCCAGAAGGGTTGAAAGCGGTTCAGGAGTCAACACCAAATCTTGATATATACACTGTTGCAGTTGATGAAAAACTCAACGAAAACGGCTATATCATCCCAGGACTTGGGGATGCTGGAGATAGATTCTTTAATACGGAGGAGTGATGGATTATAAGGATAGTTTGAATTTGCCAAAAACTGACTTCCCAATGAAAGCTAACCTTCCAGTTCTGGAAGAGGAAATTTTGAAGTATTGGGATTCGATTGATGTCTATAACAAACTTTTAAAAGAGAGGGAAGATAAAGAACTTTATGTTTTACATGATGGGCCACCATACGCAAATGGACATATACATATTGGAACAGCGTTCAATAAAATTCTGAAAGATTTTATAATCAAATATAAAAGTATCAGAGGGTACAAAACACCATACATCCCAGGTTGGGATTGTCATGGAATGCCTATCGAACACAATGTTACAAAAGAATTGGGGCCAAAATTAAAAGAAACATCTGTTCTTGAATTGAGAAAAAAATGTAGAGATTATGCGTCAAAATTTGTGAACACTCAAAAAGTTGAATTCAAAAGGTTAGGGGTTTTTGGTGATTGGGACAACCCTTATATTACAATGTCTAATGATTATGAAGCCGATATAGTGGACAATTTTGGAAAACTTGTTGAAAAGGGTTTCATTTACAGAGGTTTAAGACCTATACATTGGTGTATGAAATGTCAGACCGCTCTTGCCGGAAATGAGATAGAATATGAAGATAAGGAATCTCCATCAATATTTGTAAAATTTAAGTTTGAAGATGAGGACAAATTTTTCCTTATCTGGACAACAACTCCATGGACTTTACCTGCTAATGTGGCTATTGCATTTCATCCTGATGAAAAGTATGTTGAGGTTGAATCAAGTTTTGGAAAACTTGTGATGATGAAAAAACTTGTCCAAACGGTAAAAGAAAAATTGAAAGATGATAAGTTTAAAATTGTTGAGGAAACGGATTCAAAAAAATACATTGGGAAAAAATATATACATCCAATAGACAAAAATAAAAAAGGAAAGGTCATAACAGCAGATTTTGTTACAACCGATGTTGGAACAGGTATAGTTCATATCGCACCAGGCCATGGATATGATGATTATCAGGCAGGAATCAAGAATGACCTTGAAATAGTTTGTCCTGTTAACAAAGAAGGAAAATTTTTTGATGAAATCAAAAAATATGGTGGAATGAATGTTTTTGAAGCGAACCCACACATCATTGAGGATTTGAAAAATGAAGGTTCTTTGATCTTCGCTGAAAAAATTATCCACTCTTATCCTGTGTGCTGGAGATGCAAAAGTGAATTGATATTCAGAGCAACAGAGCAATGGTTTTTAGATGTTGAAAAAAATAACCTTAGAAACAATCTTCTTTCGGAGATTGATAACACAAAATGGATTCCCGTCTGGTCAAAGGATAGAATCTATAATATGGTAAAAACCAGACCCGATTGGTGCCTTTCAAGACAGAGGAGTTGGGGTGTTCCAATTCCCGTATTCTATTGTAAAAAATGTTCAACACCACATATCAAAAAAGAAACGATTGACAAAATACGAGATATAATCTTAAAAGAGGGTTCGGATATTTGGTTTGAAAAAGATGTTTCCTATTTTGCAAAAGATTTAAAATGCGAAAAGTGTGGTTCAACAGAATTTGAAAAGGAAACTAACATTTTTGATGTTTGGTTTGATTCTTCTTTAAGTCATTCTGCAGTTGTTAAAAAAAGAAAAGAACTACGCTGGCCTTCCGACCTTTATCTTGAGGCGGTTGATCAGCATAGAGGTTGGTTCCAGGTCTCATTGATAGTTTCAACTGCGACGGATGGAAAAGCCCCTTATAAAGAGGTTTTGACGCACGGTTTGATCCTTGATAAGAATATGAAAAAAATGTCAAAATCTCTTGGAAATGTTTTCTCACCTGAAACGATATGTAAAAAATATGGTGCTGAGATAATAAGATTATGGTTTTCTTCTGTTGACTATACATCTGATGCTCCATTTGGAGAGGAACTTCTTTCAAGTTCAAAAGAAACATATTTTAAAATCAGAAACACGATAAGATTTATGCTTGGAAATTTGGGAAATAGTCAACCTGAAGATTTTAACCTTACAAAAGAAGATTTGCATCCAATCGATAGGTATATCCTTGCAAACTATGTAAAGATGAGAAAAAGGATAATTAAAAACTACGATGATTATGAATTTCATAAAGTATTTAAAGAATTCTATTCGTTTATTGTTACAGATCTTTCATCTTTCTATCTTGATATAGTGAAGGATAGATTGTATACATATCCAAAAAATTCAAAAGAAAGGAAATCAGGACTTTTCACTTTATACATTTTACTCGATGATATGTTAAAATTGATAGCACCGATAATCCCATTTACAGTTGAGCAAGCGTACAAATATTTCAACAAAAAATCAAAAAAAGAATCGATACATTTTGAAATATTGACAGATGATATTTACAGGCTTGAAGACGAAAACATATTAAAAGATTTTGAAATTTTGAATCTTATAAGGGAAAAAGTTTTATCACAACTTGAAAAATTGAGAAGTGAAAATGTCATAGGAAAATCAATTGAAGCAAATCTTTTGATAAAAGGATTGAATGAATATAGTAACAAAATCCTTGAAAAATATAAAGATATTTTGTTCCAGCTATTTATAGTTTCAAATGTAAAATTTGTTGACAATGATGGAGAACCTGTCGAAAAAGGAGAAAACAAATTCGTTTTGAAAAGTGAAAAAGCGGAAGAAAAAAAGTGTGCAAGATGCTGGCTTCATCTTGAAAGTGTTGGCAAGCACTCTGATCATCCTGAACTATGTGATAAATGTTATAATGCAGTAAAAATGGAGGAATAGTATGGATAAGAAAACAAAAAAAGCGATCGAACAACAACTGATAAAAATGAAACAGGAAAAACAACAGATACTACAAGAATATCAGGAAAGGCTAAATTCAAACGAATACATCTCTTCTGAAACATCAGCATATCCTTACCATTCTGCTGATATAGGAACAGATGCTGCTTCTCTTGAAACAACCTCAATAAATATGAACGATCTGATTAAAGAAATAAGGGAAATCGATGAAGCACTTTTGAGATTACAAAATGGAACATACGGAATATGTGAGATATGTGGAGAGGAAATATCTCAAAAAAGATTAAAAGCACTCCCATTCACAAAACTCTGCATAAAATGTTCAGAAAAGGCAAAATGATGGAAAAGTTTGGGATTATTGATTTTAAGAGAAAGATGAATTTGGGATTACCGATAGTTTTGCTTGTAATGTTTCTTGACAGGTTAACAAAAATTCTTGTTGTGAACAATCTTGAACTTGGAGAAACCGTTGATGTCTGGGGATGGTTTTTTAAATTAACTTATGTTTTGAACCCAAATGTTGCTTTTTCTATAAAAATAGGAAACTATTGGACGATGCTTATTTTGAATATTCTTGCAATATTTATTCTTTTAATATATTTTTTGAAAACAAAATTCAGCGTTGTAAAAATAATTGCACTATCCATGATAGTTGGTGGTGCTTTTGGAAACAACTATGACAGAATAAAAGCGGGTGTTGTCACCGATTTTATAAATCTTGGAACAAAGAGTTGGAGATTTGCTATATTCAATATTGCGGATGCATCGATTTCAATAGGTATCGCTATACTTTTAATATCGATTCTCTTTTTTGAGAGAGATGAAGTTTAAGTTAAAGATATTTTTTTGTTTTTTTTTTATATTTCTGCTTCTGGATTCAAAAGAAGAAAAAGTTAATTTTAATTCTGAACAAATAATTTTCAACAATGCAAATAAAAGTGTTTATCTTATAGGAAATTCCCAAATTATAACAGATTCGCTTAAAATCTTTGCTGATTCATTTTTAATTTTTCCTGACTCTTCAAAACTTTTTGCATATAGAAAAGTCAAAATGGAATTTAATGACTTTGGAATCGAAGCAGATTCAATAAATTTTAATTATAAAAAAAGAACAGGACTTGTTTACAGAGGAAAAACACAGATACAGAAATTTCAAATCAGTGGAGAGGTAATAAATGTAAAGAATGAAAATGAGTTTGAAATAGATAAAGGAATGTTCACAACATGTAAAAAAGATGAGCCCGACTATTGGTTCTATTCATATAAGACCTTTCTTTACAGAGAAGATAGGGCGATGGTACTTCCAATAGTGCTTTTTGTGAAAGAGGTTCCCTTGGTTGCTATTCCGTTCTTTGTGATTCCAATAGCAACGATCAGAAAAAGTGGTTTTTTGATGCCAAAACCAGGGTATACATCTCTTGATGGATTTTATATCAAACAATTTTCTTATTTCTGGGCAACAAATGATTATTCTGATATGACTTTTTCTTTTGATTACATTCAAAAAAGGGGTTATCTTTTCGGATACGAGTTAAGAGTTCTTTTTCATCCGATACTCTCTTTAAATTTAACGAGTAATTTTATATTTGAAAGAGATAACAAAAGAAGATGGAATCTAACCGGTGATTACTCGCATAAACTTTTTTATGATATAAATTTGAAAAGTAAAATCGATTTCGAATCTGACTTTTCAACATATACCGATTATTCAGATACTCTTGTCCTTCGGTTAAAAAGGGAAGCGTATTCGTTTGTATCTATCCAAAAAAATTTCAACTTCTATAATTCTTTCATAAGTTTTGACAGAAGAGAGAATTTTGCTACAAAAGAAATAAGGATGAATCTGCCCATATACAATGGATATTTTAAAAAAGTGAATTTTTTCAGAATCAACAATTTCATCCCAAATGGAATATATTATCAAAATTCACATTCAATAAGTCAAACAGTATTAAGGGATACTCTTTTTGAGAAAAGAAATTTGAATTTGAAAATAACAAACAATTTTGATACATACTACAAAATATTATACTATCTGAACTTTTTACCAAATTACAACATTTCTTTTTATTCGGATTCATTTTTGGCAAAAAATTTTATAGATGGAAAGTACTCTTTAAAACTGAACACTCAAATTTATGGAACATCAATTTTTTCATTAAAACCATTTCAAAAGTTCAGACACACATTCATTCCTGAAATGAGTTTTGAAGGTGGTACTACAACTTTTCTTAAAGATTTTAACTCTTTTGATAGTTTAAAAAATGAAAGAAAGTTATCATTTTCTTTTTCAAACATTTTTGAAGGAAAGACCGAAAAGGAAAAAATTTTACTTTTAAGAAACAATGTTAATCTTTTTTATAATTTTACAAAAGATTCATTTTCAAACATAAATATCTCTAATCATATATTTCCAGAAAAAAATATAAGTTTTCAAATGAACCATTCTGTTAATATTTATAGTAAAAAAATTTCTGAAAATTACATTTTATCTTTCTCAGAGCAAATTTACAATCCTTTTAACGAATTTAAAAGGATGAATATAAGTGTGAGTTATCTTTTACAAAGAAATGATACAACTGTTTCAAATTCAATAAATGGAAGTTTGAGTCTGAATGTTGGAGAAAATTTGAATGCAACATTCTCATCTCTCTACAATTTAAAGGATAAGAATTTTGTTTCATTCATGGCATCTTTGAACCGTTCTCTTCACTGTTGGCAAGCGAGATTTATGATTTCTTCTTACGCAAATATTTTTAAATACGATTTTCAAATTTCAATTAAGGAGATTCCCGAAATATCTATAGATAAAGGAATTTTTGGACCTCTTCTTCCATAATCCTTTATTTGAGAGGTTTTTTGAAGATTCCCTCTTGACAAATGCGATAAAAAGATATAACATAAAAGTGTAAACCATAAAAAGGAGGAGAAAGGATGAACAAAAAAGAGATGATTGATGCAATCGCAAAGAAAGCGGGAATTTCCAAAAAAGCAGCAAACGAGGCGATCGATGCAATGATTGAAGGAATCACAACATCATTGAAGAAGAACAAACCAGTCACATTGATCGGCTTTGGAACCTTCTCAGTGAAAAACAGAAAAGCACGTAAGGGAATCAACCCACAGACAAAAGAAGTCATCAAGATCAAAGCAAAAAGAGTTCCACACTTCAAACCAGGCGCAAAACTAAAAGATGCTGTGAAGTAAGAGGGATTAAACACTGTTCAGGGGGAAGTTCACTTCCCCCTTTTTTTTATCTATGGAGGAAAAATGGACAAAGAAAAAGATTTCAGATGTATATCGGATGATGTAAAACTTGGGAAAAATGTGAAAATATATCAATTCACAAATCTTTATGGATGCACAATAGGTGATAACACGAAGATTGGTGCGTTTGTTGAAATACAAAAAAATGCGATAATTGGAAAGAACTGTAAAATCTCTTCACATTCTTTTATATGTGAGGGTGTTGAAATCGAAGATAATGTTTTTATAGGTCATGGTGTTATGTTTATCAACGACAAATATCCTCGTGCAACAAACGCTCAGGGAGAATTGCAAACAGAAAAAGATTGGAAAGTTGAAAAAACATTGATCAAGAAAGGTGCTTCGATCGGAACGAATGCTGTCATTCTTTCAAATGTTACAGTCGGAGAGAACAGCATTATTGGAGCAGGTTCTGTTGTAACAAAAGATATTCCTGATAATGTTATCGCAGCAGGTAATCCCTGTCGAGTGTTGAGAAAGATAGATGAGAAAAAATAACATAGAAATAGTTCTTGCTTCAGAATCGAAAAGAAGAATTGAACTTTTGAAATCTCTTGGTGTTGATTTTAAAATCTCAAAACATTCACACTCCGAAGAACATAATGAAATAAAAGACCCACGAAAATTTGTACTTCTATGTTCTTATGAAAAAGCAAAGTCGGTTGAAAAAAGTGAAAACCAACTTGTGATTGGTGCTGATACCATAGTTTTTATCGATAGAAAAATAATAGGAAAACCAACTGATAGAAATGATGGTTTAAAAATGATGAGAATGCTTTCTGGAAGAAAACACTCGGTTTATACAGGGATAACTCTTTTTTATAAAAATAAAATTTTGTCAGATTTTGCGAAAACCGATGTATATTTTAAAAAGATTTCTGATAAAGAGTTGAAATGGTATATAAATAATGCTTCCTATCTTGATAAGGCAGGTGGTTATGCTGTACAGGAAGAGGCATCTATGTTTATAGAAAAAATTGAAGGGGACTTTTTCAATATTGTTGGTTTCCCAATTTTTTTGTTCACAAAAATGTTCAAACAGATAACTTCAATTGATCTTTTTGAATTTATAAGAAAATGAGAAAAATTTTATTTTTTATTTTGTTTTCTCCCTTGATTATTTTTTCTTTTAAAATCGATACATATATGTTCTCCGGAGATTCTTATGAAAGGTATCCATATTTTCTGTTCAGATACAAAATAAATACGATGTTTGATTTCGAAAATTATTCTTCCGAAGGTGAAATTTTTTACAATAAAAATTTAGTTTTGAATTACAACTTTTATGATTTTCAGTTGGAAAATATTTATAGAAGGAAAGATTTAAGATTTTCATTCTATGAGTATAAAAATCCATCATCTTTGAATTATGATGTTAATCTTATATCTGATAGGTTCACTACAAAAATCTATTCATCACTTTTTAAGAATGATTCAGTTTTATTTTTTAAAGGTTTTTCTAAGTTTCAAATTGTTTCAGGAAACCTTTATGATTATAGCAACCAAATGACTTTTAATTACAAATTATTAACAGGGGAGATATCATTAAGTGATTTTGAAAAATCTCTTCTTTTAGGATATCAAAACGATCTGTTTTCAACTAAAATCGGTTATGATCTTTCAAAAAAATTCGTTTCAAAAGTTTTCCTGTACGCAAAAAACTTTTATGTTTACTCGTATGAAAAGTTTGATCCAGAGGATAAAAATTTTCAACATCTTTTATACTCAAAATATTTTGGAAGTTTTTCTTTAACCAACTATAATCTCGAACTTTTTTATGACTCGAGTTTATATTTTACAACAGGTCTTTTACAGAGAATATTTCAATGGTTTTCGATCTATGGGAATATTAATTTTTTCTATCCTGAAAAAGATTTGTTTTTCAATACTGGTTTAAGATTTACCACTAAAAATTTGTATATCGATTTCATGCCTTTTTATAAGAACAGAGTCAGTCCAAATTTGAGTTTTCTATATGAAACGAGATTTTTTGATTTTCAATCGATAGTTTACAAAGATACAATTTTATACTACGATTTAAGAGCAAAACTCAAAGGTTACTTTTTTAAGAACAATTTTGAACTGTCTTCAACCTTTGATTATAAAAGTTCGAAAGAGTTTGAGGTTTTTTTGAATTTTAAAATAGTTGATGGATCATTTTTTATAGGTTCAAAATTTTTTCTCGAAAGTAAAGAATACCTTTTAAAAGGAGGATTTTCCTGGAAATTTTTAGATTGATGGTTTTAATCATTTTAACAGGTCTATCAATAAACATTTTTTCTTTCGATTTTACACCAGTAAGGTTAAAATATGAAGGTGGAGATTGGTATAACGATGGTGAAAATTTGAAGTTGCTCGCAAAGTATGTTAACCAGAATACTCCATTAAAGATGGATACAAACGAGATAATTCTTGAACTTTCAGATAAAAATATAAAAAAGTATCCATTCCTTTTCATGGTTGGTCATGGTGGAATGAAATATAAAATTGAAGATATAAAAAACATAAGAGAATATATTCTTGAAGGTGGTTTTTTGCTTATTGATGATGATTATGGGTTTGATAAGGATATAAGAAAATTTTTATCAGATCTTTTTCCTGATAGAGAACTTGTGAAACTCCCACTTGGACAGGAGTGTGAACTTCTGAACACATATTTTAAACTGGAAAAATTTCCAAAAATGCATGAGCATTATCCAGGAAATCCTGAAGTTTATGCTATATACATTAAAGATAAAATCGGAATTCTGTTCCTTTACAATACAAATATTTCTGATGGATGGACTTATCCTGAAAAATATAAGGATCCGGAATATAAAAGGATAGAGTCGTTCAAAATGGGAACGAACATAATTTTTTATGCTCTGTTTAAATAAAAACTCTATTGACTTTTAGTTTTTTTAGTTTATATTATACTTAAAAGGTATAATATGAAAATAACAAAAGAACTCGAATGTACAATTGCAATTTTAACAGCACTTGGTAAAAATCAAGGTAAATATCTTTCATTGAATGACATTGTTTCAATAATCAATTTTCCAAAGCCGTTTACAAGGAAAATAATCGCAAAAATTTTAAAGTTGGGTTATGTAAAGAGTGAAATGGGACCACAGGGTGGTTATGCTTTAAATATTGATGCTAAAAAAATATCTTTGAAAAAACTTGTAGTGGATATTGAGAACAGAAAAAAATTTGTTGAATGTTATAACTCAAAAATCTGTCTTGAGAAACATAAATGTATAATCAGTACAAGTATGAATAAGTTGAACAAAGAACTTGATAAGGTTCTTGAAAGTTTTACACTTGAAAATTTTATAAAAGGAGAATAAATGGAAAGGAAATTTGTTTATCTTGATAACAATGCGACGACGAGGGTTGATGATAGGGTTGTTGAGGAAATGCAAAAATATTTTACTGAAATTTATGGTAATCCATCTTCTCTATACGATCTTGGACAGCAGGCAAGAGAAGCTATAGAAAGCGCAAGGAAAAGAGTTGCAAAAATTTTAAACTGTCCTGAGCAGGATGTTTTCTTTACCGGGTCTGGAACAGAGTCAGACAACATAGCGATCAAAGGAGTTGCAAGAAGATATCAGAACAAAGGTAAACATATTATAACATCCGCAATCGAGCATCATGCAGTTTTGAATTCTGTTGAATATCTTGCGAAGAAGGAAGGGTTTGAATATTCGCTCGTAAATGTTGGAAGTGATGGAATTATTGATCTTGATCATTTGAAATCTCTCATAAGAGAGGATACGATTTTGATTTCTGTTATGTATGCAAACAATGAAACGGGAGCGATACAACCGATAGAGGAGATTGGAAAAATTGCAAAGGAGAAAGGAATATATTTTCACACTGACGCAGTTCAGGCAGCAGGTAAACTACCACTTGATGTAAAAAAACTGAATGTTGATATGCTGTCATTATCAGGACACAAATTTCATGCTCCAAAAGGTGTTGGAATACTTTATAAAAGAACCGGGATCAATCCCATACCTCTTTTTCATGGTGGACATCATGAGAAAAATTTGAGACCGTCCACTGAGAATGTTCCATACATTATGGGTATTGCAAAGGCACTTGAAATTGCATACGAAGAATTTGATGAACATAAAGAAAAGATTTATAAATTGAAGATGATGTTAAAAGAAGGTATTGAAAAAAATATTGATGGGATAGTTTTGAATACACCTGAAAAGAGTGTTTTTAACACTTTAAACTATTCTTTTAAAGGTATAGAAGGAGAGTCGATACTTTTCTCATTAAACGATTTTGGAATAGGAGTTTCAACTGGTTCAGCATGCACTTCCGGGAGTTTGGAACCAAGCCATGTTATAAAAGCTATGGGGAGAGACCATGCAACATGTCATGGTTCGATAAGATTTTCATTAAGCAAATATAATACCGAAGAAGAAATAAAATATACTGTTGAAAAACTAAAAGAAGTTGTTGAAAGAATAAGGAAAATTTCGCCATACAAACAGTAAGGAGTTTTTTATGTACAGTAATACAGTCATGGAACATTTTAGAAATCCACATAACTATGGAAAGATGGAAAATCCTGATGGAGTAGGAAGAGTTGGAAACCCTCAGTGTGGTGACGAAATGGTGATATATATTAAAGTTGAAAACAATGTTATTGTGGATGTGAAATTTGAAACATTTGGTTGTGTTGCCGCTATCGCATCTTCTTCGATAACAACAGATCTTGTGAAAGGAAAAACTATAGAAGAAGCCTTAAAAATCACAAACAAAGATGTTGTTGACCAACTTGGTGGTCTTCCTGCGATTAAAACGCATTGTTCTGTTCTTGCAGAAGATGGAATAAAAGCGGCGATCGAGGATTATAAAAGAAGACAGGCAGAAAAAGAACAGATCAGATGAAAAAAGATTTTGAAAGACTTGTAAAAGTTGTTAAAAAGTTAAGAAAAGAATGTCCATGGGATAAAAAACAGACACATAAATCACTTAGAAGATTTGTGGTTGAAGAATCTTATGAACTTGTTGATGCGATTGACAAAAAAGATAAAGCAAAAATTGTTGATGAACTTGGAGATATTTTACTACAGGTAATTCTTCATTCTGCAATAGGAGAAGAAAAAGGGGAATTCACTTTAAAGGATGTATTAAAAAATCTTGAGAAAAAGTTGATCAGAAGACATCCACATGTTTTTGAAAATGTTAAAGTTAAAGATGAAAAAGAAGTTTTAAAAAATTGGGTGGAAATTAAAAAGAACGAGAAAAACCATAAATCTATAATGGACAAAATTCCGATATATCTTCCTTCTATGATCCTTGCATATAAAGTTCAAAAAAAAGCATCATCGAAAAAATTTGAATGGGATAAAATAGAAGATGTTTATAAAAAACTTGAAGAGGAGATAGAAGAGTTAAAAAAATCGAGAAACAAAAAAGAGTTTGAAAATGAGATTGGAGACATATTTTTCACGATAGTTCATCTTGCAAACAGATTGAATGTAGATTCAGAAATAGCGTTGAGGAAAGCAACGATAAAATTTGCAGACAGGTTCAAATGTATGGAAGAACTCATAAAGAAAGATGGTAAAAATTTTGAAAATCTTTCGCTTGATGAACTTGATATTTATTGGAATAAATCTAAAAAAGTTTTAAAATCCAAGAAATTTATAAAGCAAAAATAAAGAAAAAGGTATTGATATAGGTGAAACTAAAAAAGAAAAGAGAATAAGTTGATTGGCAACTCTGCTGTTTCCTTTGTTTCTTTCAACAAGGATTGGTAATGCAGTTATCGGTGGAACTGCAAGTTCAAGCAATATGATTGTGGAAATGTTTTGAGGCAATTTTAAGAAATAGAGGATCAAAATTCCTAAAAAGGGAAAAACAAAATTTTTCAAAAGAACAAAAGATAGAATTGTTTTTACATAAAATTTTTTTGATCTTTTTAAGTCAACATAAATGTTTCCTCCAAGAATTAGAATTAGTAGCGGAACAGACATAGATCCAACCATTTTCAAAGCTTCTATAAAAAAATCAGGAATGAAATTTGATAAAGATGAAAGTTTTAAGATCAATGCGATTAAAGTTGCTATAAGAACTGGATGAAATGTTTTTGAAATATTTAATTTTTCAATTTTCCCTGAGTAAAAAAATGAAAAGGTATTAAACAAGAATGCAGCATAAAACATCATAAATAGAAAAAGATCTATCTTATATCCAATAAAAGAATCAACTGTTGAAAAAATTGCAAGAGGGAAAAATATTCCATTTTGAAACAACAAAGAAACAAAAAACTCTTTTCTGTTTTCTTCTGGTGATAAAAATTTTCCAAGAAAAGAAATAAAAGTAATAAAAGTAGTAGTTGCAACCCAATAAAGTGGATAAAAAAACCATTTTTCTTGTCTTACTGGATCAAACTTTGTTATAATATCTGAAAAAATCATACAAGGCAAAGATATTTCAAGAGATAATGTTGAAAGGAAGGAAAAAATTTTTTCATCAAGAAATTTTTTTGATACAAGAAAAAATCCTAATAGTCCAATTACAAGCAATCCAAGAACTGAACTGAATGTAGATATAAAAATCTGCATTGGTTGATTATATCAGAAATTTTTACTTAATTCAATTCAAGTCAGATTAATTAAAAATAAACTAAAAATTATAATAAACAGAGAAAAATATTGATGTAGTTGTAATTTTTCTTTAAAAAATATTGCAGAAAATATTGCAGTTACAAGAGGAGACGAACAAAATATTGGAAACGCTATTGAGACAGGTATTCTTGAAGCAGAATAATAAAAAGAAACAAGTCCTGTGAAAACGAATACCGCAAAAAGAATTGAAACAAAAACTGAAAAAATATCGATTCGAACATTTTTTTCTGTTTTTATAGAAAAAAACATATATGGTAAAAGAAAAACAAAAGAGAATGTTGAATTAAAAAAAGAGAGTTCAAAGGGTTTAATATGAGAAACCATTATTTTGATCAAAAATGCCCAGATTCCCCAGAGTATAGTTGCGATTACAGTTAATGTAAGCCAGAGAATTTTTTTGTTATTTTGAGTGTTTGATTTTTTTTCATACGAAATTCCAATACTCCCTACAATAACCAGAATGATTCCGAGAAACTGAAAAAAACTTATTTTTTCTTTTAAAACAAGAGTTCCAAGTAAAAATGTAAAAATTGATGAAGAAGAGATTATAGCGGTTATAATTGATACATTTCCATAGTAAAGTGCTATAACATAAGAAAGATATGCAATTGTTGAAAGAATCTGAATAAAAGAGAGTTTAAAAATTGTTAATACCTCAGGAAGTTTACCATTCATGATTTTAAAGAAAATAAAGGTTAGTAAAATTTGAGTTGTTCCAGAAATGAACATCAATCTTCCTGTTTTCAATTTACTTATAGCATACTTTGAACAACCATCTGCAATTCCAATTAAAAAAGCAGCAAAAAAAGTATAAATCATAATGTGATATTATATTTATTATAATATCAAAGTAAATATTACAGCGAAAATTTTCTGTCGATCCCCCGGGTTTTTTGCACGACCACCGATCGACAGAAAAATCTTGACAAATTTTAAAATAAGTATATAATAAAATTAAATTTATGATCCTGTCTTAATCGCACCCGGTGGTGCCTATTTTTTTATTTTATTTTATTTTATGTCTTAATCGCACCATTTTTGGTATGGAAACAAAATCCTTTATCGTAGTCAGAGGAGTACCTAAACTCCTCACCCCGTCTTAATCGCACCATTTTTGGTATGGAAACTTCATCAGACCATAAAAAATCAGTAATAAATCCATCAATGTCTTAATCGCACCATTTTTGGTATGGAAACTTTCGAGAAGATGTGATGAAGCCCTCAGCAGAGGGGTTGTGTCTTAATCGCACCATTTTTGGTATGGAAACACATTTTGCCTCCTTTTGTTCTCTTCCTATCTTCCTATCTTAGGTCTTAATCGCACCATTTTTGGTATGGAAACGGGTTGATGTAAATAACTTCGTCGATGTTGTTCAAAATGTCTTAATCGCACCATTTTTGGTATGGAAACATAAGTGAAATGATTTTTTTAATTTTCATTGTTTTTTGTCTTAATCGCACCATTTTTGGTATGGAAACTTTAAGATTCTATAAATCGACGAGAACGGATCGTTCTCGGTCTTAATCGCACCATTTTTGGTATGGAAACCTTGATTGTTTTTCTCGAAAAAATAAAATATATTGACAATAGTAAAAAAATACTTTATATTTTTTATATTTATGTTTGAATTATTAAAAAAAATAATTGAAAATAAAGAAACCCCCCAGAAAAAAAAATTAAATGAACAATTTATAACAATTTTAACAGAATATCTTTTACAAAAGTTTTACCATAATCCCGAATACTACATCATTTTTGAAATATATAATAAAGAAAATGAAGATCTTGCTAAATCAGAGATATATAATTTTATTTCTAAAAAAATATACAACAATCTAAATTACTTTAAGGGAAAAATTGAAAAAGGTCATCTTTCTGATGAAACAGGTTTTAAAAAATTAATCAACAGAATGTTTGAAAATTATGTCGAAGATATTACTTCTAAAAAGCCAGAAAAAAAACTTTTTTTTACTATAAAGAAAATTTTAATAGAATTTTATGGAATTAAAAAAGATATTAAATTTGATCAAGAAATTTTGATCAATAAAAATAAGATTAGAAATTTCGAAAAGAATAGAATTCCGCAAAAGCCAAAATTAAGAGGAAACAAGCAACTATTTAAAACAAAAGATTTACAAGAATATCTTGATTATTTGATATACAGAGAAAATGGAAAAATATCGATAAAAAAAGTAATGGATGAATTGAAATATGCTTTTAATGATGTTGTGAATATCATTGATGATGAACAAGAACAAGGTAATGGTAGTATAAGAGAAAACGAAATTGTATTAAAAACAGAAGAAATGGATTGGAATTTTTATTATGAAAAATTTGAATCATTGTTTAACGATTATGAAAAAAGTATTATATCTAAATTTTTACAAGATATAACAATTGTAAAGATTGCAGAGGAATTAAAAACTTCTCCACAGAATATACAGTTTTATGTAAAAAAGATTGAAAAAAAAATAGAAGAATTTGTTGTAAAAAATTCTCTCTCTTGTGATGATTTAAAAAATATTTTAAAAAATTACAAAAATAAATAAAAATTTTTGTTTTTTGAAAATTTTTTAGTTTATATTTATTGAAAGAAAGATTGAGGAGTTTATGAAAAATCAGATTGAATTTAATGATTTTGAAAAATATATACTTTTTAAGTCAGGTGAAAAGATTTTATTTGATAAAAAGAAAGAAAAATTGTATTTAAAAACTTTAAACGATTGGCTTGAAAAATTTTTAATTGGAAAGAGTCCTCCTGAAATCTCACCCCAAAAAGTTTATTCACTATATAACCCAATTCTAAAATCAGTTCCTGAAAAATTTGTTTTTGTAAAGGAAATTTTAGATAATGAGGTTATATTTATCCCAGAATATGAAGGAAAAACTGAGTTGTGTTATGACTCCCTAAAATTAAAACAAAAAATATATTTTGCGCCAGTGCAAATTTCTTTGCCGAAAGAGGCGTTCGTTTTTTCAAAATATATTGAAGATACAAATTTGAAAGATTTGAATTTGAATATAATTTTAAATGATGTTTTTAAAATAATAAAAGAAGATGAATTCAAATTTATTTCTCCATATATCCATTTGAAAACTTACATAGAAGAATTTAAAAAAGATAAGGTTTTTGTCTGGGAAATACCTGTTGATTTTTTAAAACCTGTTTTGGCAGCAAAAAAGAAACAACCAGAAAAAGACGAAATTATAAAGAATATAGAAAAATTACAAAAAATGAGAGAAATAAAGTTTAATGATGGAAATATTTTGTTTCTGAAGTTTGAAGACAAAAAAATTATATGTAAAAGTATAAAAGGTAAATTTTTAATAGATAATAAAAAATTAGAAGATAAAGAACTTATTTTGACTCCATCTTTTGAAAAAGAAAATATTATCAAAGTAAAATCTTTAAAAAGTGGGGAGATGATTGAGATCAGATTTAAGGTCATTTGAATATTTGAATTTACTTTTGAAATTTCAAAATTATAGTCATTCAAAATTAATAATAGATAAACTTTTAAATGAAGTGAAAACATATGATATGAAGACAATTTTGAAAAATTTGAGTAAAAGTGTAGATATTTTAAATCCACATTTGGAATATAATGTTTTTGCTCCTGTGGTAATAATAGATAAAAATCAAAAGTATCCGGTTCTTATTCCGTTAAAAGTCAATTTTTCTGAAAATGAAACAATCATTTATAAGGAAAACATAGCAAATGTTATAAGAAAAGCAGTTGTGGTTGTTGAAAAATATTTTGCCCAAAAAGAGATAATCATTGATTTGAATCCTAACAAAATAATACTTGAAAATTTTGATGAGATAGAAAAGATTTTTTCTCTTGATTGTGAATCGCTCGAACTTCCAATAGCAGTGCTTTTATATTTGGCAGTAACGAATAGATATGTGGAAGATAAATTTTGTTTTACTGGAGCACTCGATTTTGAAGGTAATCTGCTTGAAGTTGATTTTATAGAAGAAAAAAAATATTGTTTTGATAAGGAAATAAAAGAGGGAATCTTTGTTTATCCTGATAAAAAATTGAAAAATTTTAAAGAAGTAATAAAAAATGTCTTTGGAGATTACACTGAAACAGTCGATAAAAGATTTCTCTCTGGTGTTGAAAGAATGTTCAATATTGCTGAAAATTATCTGTTGAAGAGTGATAAAAATTCCTATCTTCCAATTTACAATAATCTTGAGGCATATCTTAAAAATAGAGAGGATATAAAGTCAAAGAATTATTACTTTCTTGTTCTATCAAGATTGGCATTACATTATAATCAATCGGGAGATATTTTAACTGCTGAAAATTATTTTAAAAGAGCAAATGATACAAAA
The DNA here is from genome assembly GCA_039804105.1 of Caldifarciminota bacterium. GTDB lineage: Bacteria > Hydrothermota > 32-111 > 32-111 > 32-111 > 32-111. Next base: position 1,035,520 of record JBDRZU010000001.1, on the reverse strand, counting down.
AATGAACTTATAAAAGAAAAATTATTTGAGTATAATAATATTTCTATCGAATTTAACAATGTTTATGCAGTATTTTTAAAAGACATTTACAGATTTAAAGAGGGCTTAAAACTTTTGAAATTGAACTTGGAAGAAAAAAAATATACAGGAAAACACCTTTCTATATCAACCTATGGAACTTTATCTCAATACTTAATACACAATAAGGATTTTAAAAAAGCAGAAAAATATCTTTTAAATAATCTTGAGTTTTGTAAAAAGTATCTTACTTCTGATGTATCAAGAGTTTGCTGTTATCTTGCAAAATTGAATACTTTAAAAGGGAATTATAATAATTCTAAAAAATATATTGGTCTTGCTGAAAATTATCTTAAAAAAGCAACTCCTGAAAATATTCAGAAAGTTTTTATCCATTTTGAGAAGATAAGATTGAATGCACATCTTGGAAAATCAGAAGAAGTGAAGTTTTTGTGGGAAGATTTCTTTGAATTAGTTAAGGACACAAGATTCTATTACATGTATTATCTTGCAATTGAGTATTATGCATTTTCATTTCTTGAAACTGATCAAGAGATGTCGAAAAAACTTTATTATTACTTTTTTAAAAAAATGAAAGAATTCGAAAAAGAAGATTATTTGCTTTTTGGAATAAGAGGATTGTTAACATATTATATCAAATACAAAGATGAAGATGTTATGGAAGATATAATAAAAAATTTAAAAGGACTGAAACTTTTTAAACAAACTTTCTGTAGATACATAAAATTTTTGAATGCAAAAAATATAGAAAAAATAAGGGAATTGAGCGATTTAATAAACTTAATATAAGAGGGGAAATTTTGAGAATAGAAATTATTTGTTGTAATGACCAGTTAAGGTCTATTCCACTTAACTACAATTATTATCTGACTTCTGCGATTTATAAATCAATAAATGTTGTCGATAAAGATCTTGCAAAAAAAATACATGATGATGGTTTTTATGAAGAAAACGAACACAAAAATATCAAACTTTTTACCTATTCATTTTTAAAAGGTAATATTTTCAAAGTGAAAGATCTTGACTTGAAACTGTCAAATGGTTGTTTTAAATGGTTTATATCATCTCCATTGAATAGATTATTGGAAATAATCGCTTTAGGTTTTTATGAATTGGGCTATTTAGAGATAAAACATGAGTATTTTAAAATACAGGAAATAAAAATAAGAGGAACCCCAAAATTTAAAGGAAAAGATAAATTTATATGCAATTCACCAATAGTTGTGTCAAAACTTTATGAAAATGGAAGAGTTGAATATCTTACGAAAATAGATGATGAGTTTAATATTAGAGTGAATAATAATCTTGCAAAAAAATATGAGATTCTTTTTGGTGAAAAATATACCGGTAAAGGAGTAAATGTCTATGCTTCTAAAAAATATACATATACAAAATTAATAAAATTCAAAGATATTAAATTGAAAGGAATTTTTGATGAAATAACTCTTGAAGGAGATACAGACCTTATAAATATTGCTTACGATTCTGGTTTAGGAGAAAAAAATTCAATGGGTTTTGGTATGATAGAAAAAAAGGAGTGAAGGTGTTGATTGGGAAATCGCTTATTACGCGCTTGCTTACGTTTTGGTATGATAGAAAAAAAGGAGTGAAGGTGGATAAAAATTTTGAAAAATTAATGGACGAAATGAACAAAAAATATAATGAAATAAAAGATTTTAAAGAAAAAGATAGATTTTATTTTAATGAGTTTTTACCTTTATATCTAAAAAAATTTATTGACGAAAATAAAAAAGAGGTAAAAAAAGAATATGATATTTTGATTTCTTTAGTTGGACTTTCTCCTGCAACTTCAATTCTTTCTGGTTCATTAGTAAAACCGAAGGAAGCAATTTATTTAATTGTTACTAAGGAAAGTTCAAAATATAGAGATATTATTCTTGAAAAAATTGAATATGAAAAGGAAAAAATATCATTTCATGAAGTAGATGAAAGAGATATAACTAATTTTTATAACAAAATTGTAGACATATACCTTTCAAATAAAGAAAAAATAATTTTAATTGATTTAACAGGTGGGAAAAAAACAATGAGCGCTATATCTGGAATGATCAGTGCTATTTTTAATATAGACGCATGTTATATAGATTATAGAAGATATGTAAGAGAAAGTAATAAACCTTTTTTTTCTTCAGAATTTTTAAAAATTATTTATAATCCTTTTTATCTCTCAGGGGATAAGGTTTTGTTGGATGTTTTAAATTATTTTAATTCAGGCAATTACAATGAAGCATGTAAATTGATAAAAGAATATGAAGAAAAGACTACTTTTAGAAAACAATATAATATTGAATTAATAAAATTATTATCTCAAGCACAAAAAAACTGGATTGATTTTAATTTTGAAGAATCAAAAAAATTATATGAACAAATATTAAACAAATTTCAAGAATTAGATAATAATCTAAGAAGTAAATTAGAAATTAATGTAAATTTACTGGAAAACATTAAAGAAACTGAGGAATATAAAATTTTCAATCATTATTTTTTAGGAATTTTTTATGAAAAAAAAGAACGGTATGAAATTTCATCATTTTTGTTATATCGAACAGTAGAAATGATTTTTCAATCAGTTTTAAAAAAAGATTATGAATTTGATACTTCTAAGCCTGATTATTCAAAGATAAAAATAGATTTTGGAAAGTTTAAAGAAATTGCTGGAAAAGTTTTTGGTGAAGAATATAAAGGAACTGGTTTACCACCTAAAACAGCACTAATGGATGATGTTTTTATATTAAAACTTTTGAATAACGATATTTTGAGTAAAGAAAGAAATATAGATGTTAAATGGATTTTTAATTGTTCAAAGATACGAAACTGTTCAAATATGGCTCATGGAGATAAAATTATTAATAAAGAAGAGCAAGAAGATATAAAAAAATTAGCAAAATTTTTGATACTCAATTACTTAAAAAAATATAACCTAAACATGTCTTTTGAAGAATTAGAAAAATCTTTTGAATTATTAAAAATAACAATAGAGGGGTTACGTTGATAAAAATTATGCCGCTTGGCGGGGCACAGGAGATTGGGGCAAACTCTTATTATGTTGATTGGGAAGGAATAAAAATTATGCTTGATTGTGGTATGGATCCAAATAAATCTGGATATAACAAATTACCTTTACTTCATAAAATTGAAGATGAAAAAATTGATCTCTTATTTGTATCTCATCCCCATCTTGATCATCTTGGTTCATTGCCTGTTATAGAAAAAATTTTTGATGTGAAAAGAATTGTGATGAGTCAGAATTCGAAAGAAATCTATAAAATCATGCTTCTTGATAGTGCAAAGGTTTTAATGATGAATGACTATAATAAAAGGTTCTATGAAATTTATTTTAATAAATTAAATCTTTTTGAACTTGACAGAAAGATAGAATGTATTGAACTGAACAAGGTTAATCAATTGAATTCTAATATAAATTTTAAACTTTTTAAATCAGGACATGTTATTGGGAGTTGTGGAATACATATTTTTGATAACAAAGGGAACTCTTTGATTTATACAGGTGATTTTTCTGTTTCGAACAATATTATGACAGGAAAATTAAACTATTATAAAAAAAATGTTGATATTATGATAACAGAAACAACAAATGGAAACTCAGAATATGAAGAAAAGATGAGAGAAAAATATGAAAGTAGATTTATAGAATCGATAAATAAAACATTAGAAAAAAACGGAATTGTTTTGATACCTGCTTTTGCACTTGGAAAAACACAGGAAATACTATTTCTTTTTGAAAGAAGAAGTAAAGAATTGTTAACTAAAAAGATATATACGGTTGGAATGGCAAATAAAATAACCCCGATTTATAGAGAATGTCATTCTAAATCGTTAAAATCTAAATATATTGAAAAAATTGATTCTATACCTCGAAAATCGATAATAATTGCTTCAAGTGGAATGCTGAATCCTCATACTCCTTCATATCAAATTTTAAAACATCTTATTGAGGATGAGACATCCTCTGTTCTTTTCACAGGTTATCTTGCAAAAGGAACTTTAGGATATGAACTTTTAAAAACTGAAAAAAATGGAGTTATATATATAGATGAGAAGGAGTATGTGAAAAAAGTCAATGTTGAACACTTTCCTTTGTCACTCCATTCAAGTTTGAAAGGTATAATATCTTATGTCAACAGAACTACTCCGAAAAATGTTTTGCTTGTTCATGGAGATTTGGATGCGATTAAAAATGTGAAACAAAAATTGAAAAAGGAAGTTAGAACGATAATTGGGGAGAATGGGAAAGAACTGATTTTTAAAAAAGGAAAACTTTTAAGGAGAAAAGATATGAAAAGTTATATTGTAACAGTTGGAACTGCGGTGTTTGGAAATTTTAGAAAGATGTGTCCTGGTAAAGAGGAAACTTTCGAACATATTTTGGATTTTATGCTTTCAAATCCTCCAGAAAAGGTCTCAGCAGAAACAAATACAATCCATAAGTTAAAAAAAGAAGTAAATAAAAACTCCTGGTTTTACTTAATAGAAAGTGATACTGAAGAGGGAGAGAAGTCGTGTAAATTACTTGAAAAGTATATTCTTGAAAAATATAAAGCAAATGTTGAAAGGGTAAAAATTGAGGGATTAAAATATGATGCAAATGAATTTGAAACAAGAGGGCTGATAAATTTTATCAAAAAAGTTACGAACATAATCGATAATACTGGAAGAAACATTGAAATACTTGCAACCGGTGGATTCAAAGCAGAGATCGCTTATGCAACAATACTTGCAGTACTATACAAGGTTCCAGTTTACTATGTTTTTGAGGATTTTAATTCTATTGTAAAACTTCCCGAAATTCCAATTGAGTTTGATTTCAAACTTTATGAGAAGTATTATGAATTGATACAGGAAATAAAAAATGAAACTGACTATGAAAGAGCAAAAAATTTATTTAAAAATAATTTGCCACAAAATTTTAGAATATTACTTAACAACGATAAAAACATAAAAAGTTTTACAGATTCTCCTGTTGGTAAGATGATTTTTGATTATTATAAGAGTTATATAATTGATCAGGAAGAAGTTCCGATAAGAATTGGAGAGAAAAAAAGCCATTCAACTTTATGGGGCGATGGTTTCAGTGGAATCAATGATATAACAGATAAAGATATCAGAGAAATTATTAAAAGAATATACAGAATTGGAAGAAACCTGATTACGGAATTTATCCTCGATGAGATGAGAAAATGTAAAGTTGATGAAAACCATCTTGAATTTGAAAAGATGATAGGTGAAAAGGGTGTTTCTTACTGGATAGTCACCAAAAGTGGTAAACAGAGATTGAATATATATACTAAAACAGGAATGAATGATCTGTTAATAGAATTGATTGGAAAAAAGATTTATGAATAAGGAGGAGAGATGAAGACATTGGCCTATTATGATATGACAGGGATTCAGAATTTTATTTTTCTTTCAAAAAAAATGCGTGAAAATATTGGAGCATCTTCCATCGTTTCAAAATTATTTTCTAATGAAAATTTAAAAAGTCTGGGGGTGACAGAAATTGATCTTGACAAAGGATTTGAATCAGATTCAAAAGAAGGCAAAATAATATTTTCTGGAGGAGGAAATTTACTTTTAATGTTCAATGATAAGGAAAGCGCAATAAATTTTACTAAAAAACTGTCTAAAAATTTTTATGATTATACTTATGGTCTTGTTTCTTTCGCAGTTTCATATAAAGAAACTAATTTACAGGATTATCAAAAAGATTTTGATGAGTTAATAAAACAAGCGAATATAAGAAAAAATAAGTTACCTAAAAAGACATCACTTCTTGGAATATCAATAACGAGAGAAAGTTTTTTGGATAATCTACCCGCTTATTATAAAGATGAAGATGGTTATATTTCAAAACCAGCATATTTAATGAGGAGAGAAGAAGAAATTAATATTTTTGAAGAAAAATTTAAAGAAGTTCTTGATGGTTTGACTTTTGAAAAAAATATAGAAAAATTCAGAGGTAAAGAAGATGGACACCTTGCCTATATTCATATTGATGGAAATAGTATGGGTAATTTTATTAAAGGAATATTACAAAATTCAAAAGATTTTAAAGATTCTATTCGATTAATTAAAAAAATATCATTTGATATAAATAAAATTTATGAAAAAGCGTTTTCAGAAACTTTAAAAAAAATGAAAAATAAAAAGCATTTTATAGCCAATAATAAAATAAAAATTAGACCTATAATTTTTGGAGGGGATGATATTACCCTAATTTGTGAAGGTAAATATGGCTTAAGTATTGCGGAAGATATTCTTAAAAATATTGAACAAGAAAGGATAAAAATTGATGGTAAAGAATTAACTTTAACCGCATCTGCTGGTGTTGCTTTGGTAAAAGCCCATTTTCCATTTTATAGAGGATATGAATTGGCAGAAGAATTATGTAAAAGTGCAAAGGAAAAAGGAAAAAGAATTTCAAGTTATTATAAATTAAATTATATAGGTAGTTGGATAGATTTTCATATTGTTTTTTCAGGAATAACAACGGATCTTAAAACATTAAGAAATAAAATTTATTCTGTTCCAAATATGCAAAAACCAGAACCTAAAGAAGGCTATGATTCGTATAATTTGCTTTGGAGGCCATATTATATAGGTGGTGAAAAAATATTGGAAAAATTTAATTTTAATAATTTAAAAAAATTAGTTAACGATTTTAATAATAAACCAAAAAATAAAATAAAAAAGTTGCGTTCCTATCTTATAAAATCAAAAGAAGATGTTGAATTTTACATAAACTTTTTAAATAGTAGAAATTTTTGTTTACCAACTTATGATAATTCAAATAAAATTTTTACTGAAGAAAAAATAACGCCATACTATGATGCAATCGAAATTATGGAATTTTTGGAAAATATTTAAATAAGGAGATAAATTATGTTTATAAAAATTAAATTATTATCAGATACGATACCTTATTCAGGTCAAGGACTTTCAGGAATAATAGATACAGATGTTTTTTATGATGAATTTGGAATTCCTTATATCCCAGCGAAGAGAATAAAAGGTTTATTAAAAGAAAATGCTATGGAACTTTTGGATAATGGTTATAAAATTGAAAAAAAAGATATAGATTATTTGTTTGGCAAAAGTGGTGATAAGGTTTTTGGTAATCTAAGAATATCAAACGCTTATATAAATAACTATGAAAATATTAAAAACAATATAAAAAGTCAAAAAGATAAAACTCTTTTTAATAAAGAAAGAATAATCTCTTACTATACTTATTTAAGAAATCAAACTTCAATAGATGAAAATGGAGTAGCTTTAAAAAATTCTTTGAGAACATCAAGAGTTTTGAAGAAAAATTTAGAATTTGTTTTTAAAATTGATTTTGATGAGAAATATAAAAGTTTTATAAATGATTTATTAAAAATTACAAGATCTATGGGACTTAAAAGAAATAGAGGTTTTGGAGAAATTTTTCTTGAAGAGATAAAAGAAATTGAATCTAAAAATGAAGTTAAATTACAAATAAATTATCCAAAATATAATGATGAAGATCTTTATGAGATTAGTATAAGAGGGATAGCAAAAGAGGGTTTAATAGTCAATACAAACTTCATTAAAAAAGAAAAAAGTGAAAATTTTATTCCAGGTAGTTTTATTTTAGGATTTTTGGCTAATAAATATTTACAGAAAAAAGGAAAAGACAATTTTTTTACGAATCTATTTTTAAAAAAAGAAGTTATTTTTAATAACTTTTACATTCAGGAAAATAATAGAGAATACATCCCTTGTCCATTATCGATACAAAAGATAAAAGATTCTGATGATATTGTTGATTTAACCTTTAATGAGAATGATAATAAAATTTTGAAAGGAACTGTTTCAGATTTGGTATCTATTGAAAATGAAAATTTATATATAAAAAATTTAGAAAAAGAAATAAATTATCATCACAAAAGACCAGTTGATAGATCTTTAGGAAAATCATCAAAAGAAGAAGGAGAGTTTTTTCAATATGAATGTTTAAAAGAAGATAATGAGTTTGTTGGAACAATAATTGGTAAATATAAATATTTAAAAATTTTACTTGATTTGCTTAATGAAAATGGAGTTATTTACTTAGGAAGGTCCAAAAATTCTCAATATGGAAGTTTAAACATTTTAGAAATAAAACTTAACAAACTAATTGAAAATCTTAAGCAAATAGAAAAAAATTCAAATTTAGTGCTCACTTTTAAAAGTGATATAATTTTAAGAAACCCTACTACTGGGTATATTACAAATGATTTAAACATTTTAAAAAAAGAATTAAGTGAAAGATTTAAAGTTGATTTTAATGATTTAGTTATTGTAAAATCTTTTATTAAAACAAAATTTGTTGGAGGATTTTTAAGTGTGTGGGGTTTACCGAAACAACAAATTGAATGTATATCTGCAGGTAGTGAAATAATTATTAAAAACAATAAAACTTTTCAAATTAATAAATTAGATATACTAAAAGGTTTTGGAGAAAGGACAAATGAAGGTTTTGGACAAATAATTTTAAACTATCATGGAAATAAAAAGTTAAACAAACAATATATTGAAAAAAATATCAATACTGAATTTTCTGTTGAATGCCCAGAATTTAAAGCAATAAAAAAATATTTATTTGAAGAAAAATTAAAAGAAATATTGATTTCAACTGCTATGAAAAAAATAAATAATGCTCCAATTAAGATAAATAAAAGTTTTTTATATAGATTAAACAATATTTTCCAAACATCGGAAAGTTTATCTGAATTAAAATCAAAGTTGGAAAAAATGGGGAAAAGTAGAGTAAAAGAATTGGAAAAGTTAAAAGCGTATTTATGGATGAGTAATCAAGGTTCTAATATAACAATAGATATTAATAATTTTATTGAAAACAAAGAATTTCAAAATTTAATTAAAGAATTGGGTGAATTAACTGAAGAGAAAAAGTTAGAATTTTATAAATTTTATGTTAGTAATTTGTTTACTCTTTTAATTTACAAAAGTAAAAAATAAGGAGCAAAAATGAAAGAAAACAAAATATGTAAAATTTATTATATTAAGGGAATTTTGGAAGCAATTTCTCCTATATTAATTGGAAATGGGGAAGACGAATTAACTGATATTGACTTTGTTAGAGATGGAGAAGGCAAAATATTTGTACCAGCAACAACCATTGCAGGCAAAATAAGATCTTTCTTGAAAAATTGTATTAAAGATGATTTAATCGATTATTGTTTTGGAAATTTAATCGATGAAAATGGTGATGTTGGTAATCAAAGTATTTTCAAGTTTTATGATGGAAATGTCTGTGAGAAAGAAAAAAATAAAGTTAGGGAAGGAGTATCAATTGATTACGAAACAAAAACATCTATTGATAAAAGTAAATTTGATTATGAAATTGTTGATGTTTCAAATAAATTTTTATTAAGGTTAGAAGTTGTTCTAAGAGAAAACATTTTATATAAGGAAAAAGAAATAGAAGAAATTATTTATATAATCATTTCTTCTTTAAAAAATGGTGAAATTTCTTTTGGCGCGAAAACAAATAGAGGATTAGGAAAAGTAATTTTACAAGATGAAAAAATTCAAAAGGTTGATGTTTCTAAAAATATCAAAGAGTGGATTAATTTTCAATGGAATTCTATAAAGGAAAATATCCGATACGAAGATTTGAATCATAAAATTTTTAATCTTGATAAAAGCGACATTTGTAAAATCGAAGTTTTTTTTGATATTCCTTACTCTATTTTGATCAGAGAGTATAAAATTGAAGAAGATGTTGATGCAACACAAATCCAAAGTAACGGAAGGCCAATTATCCCAGGAACAAGTTGGGCTGGTTTTTTTAGAAGTTCATGTTATCAGGTTTTGAAAGAACTAAATAAAGATGCTGAAAAAGTTATTAACGATTTATTTGGCTATGTTAAAGAAAGCGATAAAACAAGCAAACCATCAAAAATTGTTTTCGAAGAAAGTGTTATAGAAAACGGCAAATTGATCCCAAACACAAGGATCAGGATTGATAGATTTACAGGAGGAAATATTGAAAGTGCTTTGTTTTGTAATGAACCATGTTTTAATGGTAAAACAAAGTTGAAAATTTTTTTAAAAGAAAAAGATGAATCTTTAATGAATTCATATATTGAACTTCTGATGTTAGTTTTGAGAGAAATAGATAATGGAATCTATGCAATAGGTGGTGAAACTAATGTGGGTAGAGGTTTACTTAAAATTTCGAAAGTTTTAGTTAATGATAAAGAAAAATATATAAAAGATTTTGAAAAAAATGGTTATGAAAATTTAATGAAAATTAGATAAAAGGAGTTTTTTATGGAAAATAAAAAATTAAACGAAATTTTTAAAGAATTGAATTTAAAAGAAATGTTTTTTATTTTATATTCATATGAAAAGGTTGTTTTAGGATTAAGCGATCAAAATTTATTTAATGATTTAAAAATCGATGATAATAATTTGATTGAGGCAAGATTTTTCAACACTGATAGAGAAATATATTTATGGACTTCCAATGACCTTATAAATTATAGAATAATTGAGATCGATAAAATAACCTTTCCTGAAAATTTTAGTTTTGATGGTTTTATTGATGAAGAATATTACCTCTGGAATGAAGAAAAAGAAAGAGGCATTTCTTTAAATTATTACAATTTAGAAAAAAAGGAAAAATACAAAATTAGAAATTATTATAAATATACCGAAGATGGTTTAATAGAGTTTTTTGATGCACGAATATTAAAATTTAAATAGGAGGAAAAATGGGGAAATATCTAGAGAGTAATCAAACTTTTGTAAATCCATATAATTTTGTATCTATTGAGAGTAATCCACCAAAAAGGGGAAAAAGAGTAAAAGGCAAATTTACTGGATTCATTGAATGTGAACTTAAACCTTTAACACCTATTTTTATACCTAATACAAGTAATGATAAAACATTTAGTACAGTAGATGATGAAATTAAAAGTTATGATTTTTATTCATATAATAATTTGAAAAACCAAAAAGATCCTAAACCGCCTAAACCGGTTATTCCAGGAAGTGAAATAAGAGGAGTAATAAGAAATATTTATGAAACAATAACGAATTCATGTCTTTCAAGTATAGATGAAGAAAAAATACTTTATAAAAGGACACCAAAACCAGCAATGCCTGGAATAGTTTCTTTTGAGCAAAATCAATGGATTATAAAACCATGTGATAGAAAAAAAATTAAAAAAAATAATGTAAATATTCAAAATTTTAAAGAAGGAGAACGGATATCTTTAAATAGTTTGAATCTTGGCCAAGGTATTGGTTATTTTCATCATGGGGAAAGTTTTATAAACAAAAAATATGAATCAATTTTTGTTCCCAATGGAAAAGATCCTATAAAAATAGATGAGAAAACTGTAGAAAATTTAATAAAAAATTATAAAGTTTATAAGGAAGATAACCCTCAAAGAGATTCAAAACATAACCAATATAAAAAAGTTGGAGAAATGACTATTAACAGAATAAGAAATGAAGGTGCTTTAGTATATTACAGTATATTAAATTTAGGAAATAAACGTTTAATTTATTTATCTCCAGCATGCATTGGAAGAGAAGTTTTTTACAATAATTTAAAAAGTTTAATAGGGAAACATTCTCCTTGCGATAAAAAAGAAGAACTTTGTCCTGCATGTCAAGTCTTTGGATTTGCAAATAAGGAGGATTCAATTTCTTCAAAAGTAAGGTTTACTGATGCACAACTTTCAAATGATAATATCAAATTAGAAGAATTGTATTCAAAAGAACCAATAGTTGTAAAGGAACAAGCTTCTCCCAAATTAACAGCAACAGAGTTTTATTTAAAAAAACCTTTAAATATAAAACTTGGATTATGGAATTATGACTATGCATTAAGTTTTGAAAATAATCAATACCAAATACAGATAGATTATAAACCTGAAATAAAAGGAAGAAAATTTTATTGGCATCATAATAATTTTAAAGATTTGAATTTGATTAAAATTGAAAAGGGAACAAAAAGAAATGTCTGTATTAGACCTCTTGTTAATCCAGAATGTAAATTTGATTTTAAAGTTTATTTTAATAATCTCACGGAAAATGAGTTAAAAAATTTAATTTGGTCTTTAAATTTTGGAGCAAGAAAAGATAATGCACATAAGATTGGTTTAGGAAAACCACTTGGATTGGGAAGTGTTAAGATAAATGTAATAAAAGTTAAGATAAGAAAGTTGGAAAATTCAAATGAGAAAGTCATATACAAATTTGAGGATTATCAATTAGATAATAATTTTATTCCTGAAACAAATGAAGAAATTTTAAATGAATTATTGATAATCACAAATTATAAAGAAGCACCAACAAATATTTCTTATCCTTTAAATGAAAATAGTGATAAAACTTTTGAATGGTTTGTAGCAAACAGATCTATCAAAAGTACTGGCACAAAACCTGTTATTAATCAAGTTTTACCTGAAATTAAAAAAGATCAAAAAATTAAAAAATATAAATTTATAAATAACAACCAGAAATATTAATCAGTTATTGAATTTCTGATGGACTTTTTTTATACAGGGAGTTTGGTTGGAGATTATCTTTTTTGTAAGAGGAAGTTTTATCTTATTACAAAAGGGATTTCTCCAGACGGAAAAAATGAGGACTTGATAATAGGTCAACTGATTGACAAAACGAGTTATCCAAGAGAGGAAAGAAATATACTGCTTGGAAAGAATATTATTGATTTTGTTGGACCTGATGGAAAAATTCATGAGATAAAAAAGTCCTCTGCTTTTATAGAAAATCATAAAATTCAATTAAAATTCTATCTTTTGATTTATAAAAAAATCTATAATAAAGAAATCGAAGGTGTTTTAAATTTCCCTGAAGAGAAAAAGGTTATAGAAGTCAAACTTGAAGAAGGAGATGAAGAAAAAATAAAAAATTTGACCGATGAAATGAAGAAGGTAGAAGAGGATGAAAATCCACCCGAACTTTCAGAGATGTATAAATGTAAAAAATGTTCTTACCTTATGATATGCAGGAGTTGATTTTTATGGACAAAAATTATTTTATCATTTCAAATGGAAGATTAAAGAGAAAGGATAATACTGTATATTTTGAAAGTGATGGAAAAGAGGAGGCAATTCCAATAGAAAATATTGAAAACTTATATCTTTTTGGAAGTATAGATTTGAACACTCATTTTGTTAATCTTTTAGCAGGTCATCAGATACCTATACATTTTTTCAGTTATTATGGGTATTATACAGGAAGTTTTTTCCCGATGGATAGAACTGTTTCAGGTAAAACTCTTTTATGTCAAATTGAACATTATAAAAACATAGAACAAAGATCATATCTTGCAAAAAATATTGTTAAAGGAAGTTCTGAAAACATATTGAGTATTATGCAATATTATAACAGAAGAGAAATTGATTTAAAAAATGAAATCGAAAATATAAAACTTTTTATTGAAAAACTTGATACAAAAGAGAGTATAAACGAGATTATGGGAACAGAAGCAAACATAAGAAAGATTTATTATGATTCATGGAAAAAATGGCTAAATGAAGAGTTTGAATTTGAAAAAAGAATAAAAAATCCTCCAAATAATATTGTTAACACTTTGATTTCATTTTTAAATTCTGTTTTATATTCGACTGTGCTTTCTGAAATTTATATAACTCAACTTGATCCAACAATCAGTTTTTTGCATGAGCCAGGAGAACGGAGATACTCTTTATCACTTGATATAGCAGATATTTTTAAACCGATAGTTGTTGATAGGATAATTTTTTACATTTTAAACAAAAATATGGTTGATGACTCTCATTTTGAAAGTGAACAAGAAATCTGTTTTCTTAACGACAAAGGAAAAAGAATTGTTTTGAAGGAATATGATAAAAGGTTGGGGCAGACAATTTATTACAAAAAAATGGAAAAATATATATCATACAGAATGCTTATCAGGACTGAGTGTTATAAAATTTTAAAACATATCATTGGACTTGAAAAATATACACCTTTTAAAATGGAATATTAAATGTATGTGATTATTGTTTATGATGTTGGTGAAAAAAGAGTTAACAAATTTCATAAGTTTTTAAAAAAATATTTAAAATGGGTTCAGAGATCTGTTTTTGAAGGTGAATTGACAGAGTCGGAAATCAGAGAGATAAAACATTATTTTTCTCAAAACTGTGATCAAAATGAAGATGGTTTAATAATTTATTATATGAGAGACAAAAGATGGCTTTACAGAGAATTGCATGGAGTGGGGATAACTTCCGAAGAAATGGATAATTTTCTATAATTTTTTTTAAATTTTTATTTAATATTATTAAATTTAATTATAGCAACTTAGTTTTCTGTCGATCCCCCGGGTTTTTTGCACGACCACCGATCGACAGAAAAATCTTGACAAATTTTAAAATAAGTATATAATAAGATTAAATTTATGATCCTGTCTTAATCGCACCATTTTTGGTATGGAAACAATAATAGTTGCAGCATATGATGCCAATTTTTCATTGTTTTTGTCTTAATCGCACCATTTTTGGTATGGAAACCTATAGCAGCATCCACTGCTGGTCTTATGTATTCTGGGATGTCGTCTTAATCGCACCATTTTTGGTATGGAAACGGAATGATAGTATGTTGGATACGTTCTATTCTAATGAAAGTCTTAATCGCACCATTTTTGGTATGGAAACTTGATGATATTGTCAATGATATATCTAGTTCTGCTTCAAGTCTTAATCGCACCATTTTTGGTATGGAAACTGCTATAACAGGTAATTTTTCTGGTTTTATAATTTTTTGGTCTTAATCGCACCATTTTTGGTATGGAAACATGATGATGTAAGTTTAATAGGAGATACTCTTTCAAACAATGTCTTAATCGCACCATTTTTGGTATGGAAACTTTTTTGTAAAATATCTATACCAATTTTATTTTCTTTACAGTCTTAATCGCACCATTTTTGGTATGGAAACCATTAATAACTCTTATAATGTTTTCTATTTTATTCATCTTTTCCTGTCTTAATCGCACCATTTTTGGTATGGAAACTTATACTTTATCTGGAATAAAATCCAACCTATTTCTTTTATTGTCTTAATCGCACCATTTTTGGTATGGAAACTTTTCCTCCTTTATTAACCATTTTTTTATTTTTATAAACCATAGTCTTAATCGCACCATTTTTGGTATGGAAACCAGGAACCCAGTATTCGATGCCAGAATCATATATTGATGAGTCTTAATCGCACCATTTTTGGTATGGAAACTACTAAGAGAAAAAATACCATTCAATGTGGTATATTATATCAGGTCTTAATCGCACCATTTTTGGTATGGAAACTTGCTATCATTTCTGCTTTCTTTTCATTTTTTGCTTCTATAGGTCTTAATCGCACCATTTTTGGTATGGAAACTACTTTATCTGGAATAAAATCCAACCTATTTCTTTTATTTGGTCTTAATCGCACCATTTTTGGTATGGAAACATTTCCAACATATGGCGCTTCTGGAAAATCATAATTGACATTATGTCTTAATCGCACCATTTTTGGTATGGAAACACAGAAAATCTTGTCACATATACAACATATACCTTTCTATGTGTCTTAATCGCACCATTTTTGGTATGGAAACCTTATAATGTTTTCTATTTTATTCATCCTTTTTTCCTCCACTGGTCTTAATCGCACCATTTTTGGTATGGAAACTTATCTGGCACGTTCTCGTTTACTAATATCTGTGCTTCTTGGTCTTAATCGCACCATTTTTGGTATGGAAACCTACACATGTATATCACATGTAGACCAACATGTACTGTACGTCTTAATCGCACCATTTTTGGTATGGAAACTTTACCATTAGACAGAAATGACGGGGGCAGATAATACCGTCTTAATCGCACCATTTTTGGTATGGAAACTGGTATGTCATTATCTGCAACTAGAGGATATGCGTATCCAGTCTTAATCGCACCATTTTTGGTATGGAAACTTATACTAGTTATTGCCAACTTTTTACCATATGTTCCAAGGTCTTAATCGCACCATTTTTGGTATGGAAACCTATAATATAGTTTTCTTGGCATTGGTCTCATTTTTTCCTCCTCACGTCTTAATCGCACCATTTTTGGTATGGAAACCTATTTGGTTAAGAGATTTTGCCATGCAATATTCGGCTCTTTCTCCGTCTTAATCGCACCATTTTTGGTATGGAAACGGTTCGCCACATACTTCAACACTACCATCAGATATACCAAGATGGTCTTAATCGCACCATTTTTGGTATGGAAACTCATCACAATTTCTTGAAATGTCAAGTATCATTTTTACCTCCGTCTTAATCGCACCATTTTTGGTATGGAAACTCTTTTCAATTTAAAACCATCAGAATTTGAAGAAAATAATGTCTTAATCGCACCATTTTTGGTATGGAAACGTTGTTCAATCATTTCTATTTGTTCTATGTCTTCTTCTGTCTTAATCGCACCATTTTTGGTATGGAAACCTTGCCAATTCGTGTGCAACAGTCCATTTGTCAATGTCTTCCAGTCTTAATCGCACCATTTTTGGTATGGAAACCTTGTTAAGAAATAGCAGTCAAAAATACAATCCCCACTTCGGTCTTAATCGCACCATTTTTGGTATGGAAACGAGCTGGCATAAGAAAGTTAATGATTTGTTCTCTGGTAACGTCTTAATCGCACCATTTTTGGTATGGAAACATTTCTGACAGCAATATGTATGCTGATACATTTTTTGGAGTCTTAATCGCACCATTTTTGGTATGGAAACCATTAAAAAGTTTTTCTTTTAAAACCTCTTTTTTCATTTTTTCGTCTTAATCGCACCATTTTTGGTATGGAAACATTTCGTAATAATATGTAAAATTTTTAGTTTCAATTTTAAGTCTTAATCGCACCATTTTTGGTATGGAAACTATAAAAGATACTTTCCTATCTAAGCCAATTACTCTATACGTCTTAATCGCACCATTTTTGGTATGGAAACACTTCGAAATTTAAAGTTTTAAAACTCACTTTCTTGTCAAGGTCTTAATCGCACCATTTTTGGTATGGAAACATAATAAGTCATTTCTGAACATCTACTTCTTTATTTTCCACTAGTCTTAATCGCACCATTTTTGGTATGGAAACTACTGCTAATGTTCCCTTTCCATTTGATGTTTGATGGTATCTGTCTTAATCGCACCATTTTTGGTATGGAAACCAGATGCCCTGTGGCGAAATCTTATGGAACAGCCTCTTAATCTGGGTCTTAATCGCACCATTTTTGGTCATTGGTGTTTATATAATATTTTTGAAACTGGATAATCTAAAAGTTGGATGATATTTTTAAAAATTGATAGAATTTAATATTAAAAAAATTAAAAGAGGAAAAAATATGAAAACGACTTTATTGTGTACTGTTGGAGCAAGTTTATTTGAAGGAAATTTGAAAAAATTAAATGAAAATTTTGAAAATAAACCAGAATATTGGAAAGAAATTAAAGATTCTTTTGAAAAAAAGCAATGGGACAAATTATCTGAACTATTTCAATCCATAAATCCTTCAGAAAGATTTTGTGGTGCAGAGATAAATACAATTGAAGAAATAAGAAAGAAAAGATGGTTAACATTAGAAAATATTGTATTTTTTGTCTCTGATACTGAAGATGGCAAAAATACAGGCAAATTTCTACAACTATACTATGAAAATAGAAAAGATTTAAATCTTAAAAATGTTGAAGTTGAAATAATTGAATTGCTTCAAGATAAAGATCCTAAAAAATTTAAAAAAGAAGGTTTAAGAAATCTTGTTAAGAAACTTGGTAAAATGATTAAAAAATATGGATCTGAATATATTGCAATAGATGCAACTGGAGGATATAAGGCACAAATAGCAGTTGCAGTAATTTTAGGACAAACATTAAATATTCCAGTATTTTATAAACATGAAAAATTTAATGAGATTATAGATTTTCCCCCATTACCTATTTCGTTGGACTATGATATTTTAGGGAAAAATGCTGATCTGTTGTCGCTCTTAGAAAGAGAAGATACTATTGATAATATTAATGAAATTGTATTGGATGAAAAATTGAAAGTCTTTATTGATACAATCGATACAAAAGAAGGACGTTTGTATTCATTAAATACACTTGGAACTATATATCTTGAATCTTTTAGAATTAGGTATCCTAAAGCTCCAAATTTAATTAGTTTGAATGATGATGAAAGAAAAGAACCAACATTTAGTGAACATCATTATCCAAAAGGTCTTGAAGATTTTGTCTATAAGATTTGGAAGAAAAATAAATGGATCAAAACCTGCTATTCGATGCCCTATTATGGACAGGCAGCAATAAAAGGAATCTATTTCAAAGTTGATACTGATAAGAAAATATTAATTGGAATATATAAAAAAGGAGATGATTTTGGAGGAAGATTTGGAATCGAAATATCTGATAATAATAGTGTAAATTTAAATTGGGCAGCAGATTATCTAAATAGAGAATATGGAAACGAATAATTTTATTATTATTATAATTTGGTTAATTTAGGGACGGTGCTTGACTTTTTGACATTTTTCTGTAACTGTATTTAAAACCTTAGGTTATAAGGATAGTAAAAAATAAAAATTTTAAAAAATTCTAATATCAAGATCCTAATTTTGAAACATTTTCTTGTTTTGTAAAATTTCTTTTGTTTTAGAAAGAAAAAAGAATTTTTCTAAGTGGATAAATAGATGAAAATTTCACCTAAAATTTATAAATTTTGTAAATTAAAAGAGATAGTGCAGGAAAAAGGTCAATGATTTATTTGAAAAGGTGAAATATTTATTTTGTTATGGCAATATAGAATTTGAAAAACTAAAAAAAGAAATTTCTAAAGATGAAACTTATAAAATTTATATGTATCAAATTTCCCTAAATTTTTTTCTTCAATCTTTAATTATGATAGTTTTCAAACAGGATGTCTAACCTTTCTTGAAAAATAATTGCTTTTAAATTATTAAATAATTCAGAAAGAAGTTGTGTTATTAGAATAAACTGGAGATAAAAAAAATTTTAAAAATTTTTTGTTTTTCAAAAAAATTTAAGTTTATTTATATTAAAAACCCTCAAAATTCAAATTCATCTGAACAATTTTACTGGAAGTCATAAGGTTTTGTTTTTTGAAAAAATAACAAAAAAGGAGGGTAAATGGAAAAGAAAAAAAATAATCAAGTAACAATGGATGGGATAATAAAGTTTCTTATTGAGTATATGGAATTCTATTGTAAATTATATAATCATAAATTTTCAGATGATGAAAGAAGTGCAGATGAAATACTTAGAAGTATTTTTAGCAATGAAGAAAATAGAGAAGTATATAAATTTTTAATAGATTTTCATATTCATATTGTTCGTACGGGTATTCCTTATTATTTTTTTAGTAAAATAGATACTGAAAATTTAAAACAGGTTGCAAAGTTTCTTTATTTTATAAGGCCGATAAATGAAATGGTACATTGTTCTTTTGAACTCGGTAGAATTCTTAATCGTTATAACATAAAAGAGACTATTTTAATAGATATAATAAAAACTGGTAATACAACACCAGATTTTAAAAATGCTGTGAAAGATATAGAGAAAAATTTTAAAGATATTTATAACATTTATACAACAATATTTATAGAGGAATTAAAAAATAGATCTTTTTTTATTAAAGGTACTTATAAATCTTTCATTTACGATGATTTTATAGATCCATTTTGTTTTGTTTAGAAAATTAAATAAAAAGGGAGGGAAGAGATAATGGTAAATTTTTTACCAGTATTTTTATGTGTAATTTTTATTGTTTCTAAAATGATTGTTGTCAGATTTATCATATTAAAAAATTTAAAAAAGGAGTAATATGTTAAACGGAAGAAAACAGATCACTGTTGAAACAATCTGCAATTACCTCTTGAAATATGCTGATTTCACATTTTATCTTTTTGGTAAAAATTATGATATAAAAAACATTATGAATCTTGATCAATTGTTTGAATATCTTTTTTGCAATGATAAAAACAAAGATATATTAAAATTTGTTTTAACAAATTTTTTATCTGAGCCAAGAGATATTGCTTCGGTTATTTTATATAATAAAGAAATTGCAAATGCTCCAGCAATTATTAAATCGGATTTTATTTACACTGTAATATGCAACAAAACTTTCTTTCCAATATTAGCTGATATTTTTGAAGTTGAGATGAGAAAGAAAAATATAATGATTGGCGAACTTTATGAAATTAGATATTTCCCTATATTTAGAATTGAAATTGAAAATCTACTAAATGATATTTCAACAAATTTGAAGGTACTTGAAAATGAAATAAAAAAAGATATTGGAGAAAGAATAAAGAATTATTTTATTTATGATTTTGATGAATTCTATGATGTTGATGAAGAAGATTTACCTTACTAAAAAATATTTTTGTTTTTTAAAATAAATTTCAGTTTTATTTGTGTAAA
This sequence comes from Caldifarciminota bacterium, assembly GCA_039804105.1. Classification (GTDB taxonomy): domain Bacteria; phylum Hydrothermota; class 32-111; order 32-111; family 32-111; genus 32-111. Next base: position 1,014,951 of record JBDRZU010000001.1, on the reverse strand, counting down.
GGGAGGGATATGGAAAATTTAAAAATCTTTATAAAGTTTATTCTGACTATGATTGGATTACTTTTTTTGATGATAATTATTGGTAGATTTTTGCTTTTTGTTTTTGATCCGTCATTTGGAATATTTGGAATCATAATTGGTTTTATTTTTATTGGAATAGTATATAAAATTTTCAATCCATAAAAGGAGGCAAAATTGGGAATAAGGTTTAAAAAAGTTATAAAAATTTTACCGGGTTTATGGTTGAATATCAATAAAGGTGGTGTTAGTGTTTCGTCAGGGGTTAGAGGTTTAAAATTTACATCAGGTAAAGAAAAATCAATAAGTGTTGGAATTCCAGGAACAGGACTTTTTTGGAGAAAAATATTTAAGAAGGTAAAATAAAAATTTAAAGGGAGGGGTATGATAAACATAAGAATAAGTAATGAAGTTTTTAGGTTTCTTGAGACAATTGGAGGAAAATACAAACAAAGGGGTGGTGGGATAATCACTTTTAAAAATGCTGATGAGGAGACAGTTTTAGAATATCTTGGAACATATTTTGTGAGAAGCAAAGTTGTTTCATATCTTGTGTTCAATAATTTGATAGAAAATACTGACTATACTGAAATTATTAAAAATAAAAAAGAATTAAAAATACTCGATATTGGGTCTGGTGTAGCACCTGAAATTTTTGGAATGATTAAAGCATTTATAAATAACAAATTCAATTATGAAATTTTAAGTTTTATCTTATTGATTCAAACCCTATAATGAAAAAATACTTTTTTAAGTATAAATATTATTTTGATATAAAAAATAATACAAGCACAAATTCAACTTATCTACTTTATGATTTTACATCAGAAGAAAAATTTTCTAACAGATTGAAAAATTTGATGGAATCACTAAAAGAAAAATTTGATATCATTTTATGTTTCAATATGATCAATGAATTTTACAGAACAGGAAATAAAGAAGAAAATTATAGAATTTTTACAGAAGAAATGGTAAAATACTTAAACAAAGATGGTGTAATATTTTTAACAGATGTTTGCGATAAAAACAATGATGGGAGATTTTTCCCGATAATTATGAATCAGGAATTAAAAAAATTTTACAGAAACAATAAAAATTATACAACTTTACTACCTGTTCAATGCAATTTAAATCATCACAATTGCGTTAACAATAATGGAGATTGCTTCACACAGATAAATTTTCAAATAATAAGAGATTTTGGGTTTGGATCAATGATTTATGATAGTTTTAAAACAAATTATAAAATAATCCTTGAAAAAGAAATTGCTTTGAAATTGATAAATAAAAAAGTTTCTGATAATTCAAAATATCTTGCTGCTGAAACATCTTCAGGTTTTAACATTTGTAAAAATGGTAAGATTGAAAAATGTAATGAACTAACAAAAAATACAAAAGAAGGATATTTTTGGAGTTTATATGTATAAATGGAAAAAAATTGAAAAGATTATTGATGGACAAAAAAAGGAAGGTGTTTGCCCTGTGATAATTTCAGCAAGTAGAGCAACCGATATACCTGCGTTTCATTCTGAGTGGTTTTTTAGATGCTTTGAGAAGGGCTATATAAAATGGGTGAACCCTTTCAACAACAAAGAGTCGTATGTCTTTTTTGATGAGACGAGAGTTATAGTTTTCTGGACAAAAAATCCGAAACCGATAATCCCATACTTAAAACTGCTTGATGAAAGAAACATTGGATACTATTTTCAGTTCACTTTGAACGATTATGAAGAAGAAGGGTTTGAGCCAAATGTGATAAATCTTAGAGAGAGAGTTAAGATATTTAAAAAATTGTCTGAAAAAATTGGAAAAGAGAAAGTGATATGGAGATTTGATCCGTTGATTCTGACTGATCAACTTAGTATAGGTAAATTGACTAAAAAAATTGAAAATATTGCTAAAGAATTGAAAGGATATACTGAAAAACTTGTTTTCAGTTATGCTGATATTCAGATTTACTCAAAGGTAAAAAATAATTTAAGCAAAAAAAATATAAAATATATTGAATTTGATGATGATAAAAAAATTGAAATAGCAAAGAATGTTTCTGAGATTGGGGGAAAATATAATTTTGAAGTTGCAACATGTGCTGAAAACATTGATCTGTCAGTTTATGGAATAAAAAAGAATAAATGTGTTGATGATGAATTTATGGTTAGATTGTTCAAGGATGACAAAAAGTTGATGGAATTTTTGGGGTATGATGAAAATCTTTTTTCCGACTATGTTGAAAACAAAAAATTGAAGGATAAAGGACAGAGGGCTGATTGTGGTTGTATTATTAGTAAGGATGTTGGAGAATATAACACATGTATGCATCTTTGTGTTTATTGTTATGCGAACTTTTCTGAAGAGAAGGTAAAAGAGAATATCAAAAGATTCAGGGAGAAGGAATATGACAAAATTTAAGGTGGTATTTGTTACCAATATTGGATTAAAAAGAGAAAACAATGAAGATTCTTTACTTGTTGATGATATGATATTTAATAGAACAAATATGGAGGTTGTAACATCGCATTGTTTTGAGAAAAGTAAAACGATTTTTTCAGTGACTGATGGGATTGGAGGGAATAAGGGAGGAGAAATAGCAAGTAAAATCGTTCTTGAACATTTAAGAGGTTATATCATAGAAAAAAATGATAAAAAAATTGAAGAATTTATAAAATCATCAAAAATCGAACTTGACAATATTTCCCAAAATGATGAAAAATTATCGGGACTTGGAACAACTGTTGCAGGAATTACATTTGACAAAGAGAAGATCGTTGTTTTTAATGTTGGTGATTCAAGAGTTTATAAACTTTCAGGTAAATATCTTGAAAGGTTATCAAAAGATCATTCTGTTCTTGAAATGATGAAGGATAATGGAATATCTGACAAGATAGAAAATGTTCCCCATAATGTTATCACTTCATCAATTTCAGGGGACGGAGCGGGAAATATACCACAAATGAATATAGTTGAAAAAAGTTTTGAAAAGGGAGATACATTTTTAATATGTTCCGATGGACTCTGGGATAGTGTAGAAATCGATACAATGGAAGAGGGATTTCAAAAAGAAAATCTTGAAGAAACAGGAAAATTTTTACTTGAAAAAGCACTCGAAAATGGAGGAAAAGATAATATAACCTTTATTATAGTGAGGTGTTTAGATGAGTAGTTATGTAGAAACAAGAATTTATTTGAACGAGAAGAAAAGGATCATGAACATTTTAACTAACAACTTGATGAAATGTGAGAGAAAAATATCAAAAATTTCTGATAAAAGAAAAAATGAAATTCAAGTTAAGATAAATGATCTTGCTAAAAAAATAAACAGTGAAATTAGATATGAAAGAAGTTCAATCGTTATGGAACAGGTTGAAAAAAATATGAGGAGAAATTTTCATAAGTTGTTTACTGAAATAAAAAAAATTGAAAATGAGGAAAATGAAATTATTTTAAATAACAATGCAAATATAACAAAGATTGAAAGTGATTTGAATTTTGGTGATATTGGAAATATTTTTTTTAATGAGGTAAATGTAATAAAAAAAGAACTTGATGAAATTAAAAATGAAAAAGATATTTATATACAAAAACAAAAACTTGAGAAACTAAAAATCAAAAATGATGATATAGTGAATAAGTATCAAAACTATCTGGCAATGAAAGGTTCGAATTTGAAAGAAGAAAAAGTTATTTCAAACATTTCTTATGCAAAAAATGAAAATCTTCAATTACAACAAAAAAAGGAAAAAGCAAAATTAATATATGAAAAAATAAAGAATTTTACTGGATCAGATGAAAATGAAAATCAAAAAATTCTTGAAGAGATTTTGAAGTCAGACAATAAAACAAGAGTTGATACATTATATACACAACTTGTTTACAACTTTGAAAACATAAAAAAAATATCTGTGATGAACGAAATTTTGAAAGAAAAATTATCGGAATATCGAAATAATGTTATGAATATTGAAAATAAAAATCAAAAATACCAGATTTTAATGAGAAATTTAGGGAATTTGATGCGAAAGGATTTAATTGATCCTAACCAGTATGAAAAGTTGGAAGATGAAATTGAACAATTTTTATATGAAGAGGAAAGAAAAAACAAGTTAAAAGAAAAATTGCCTTTATTTGAAAAAAAAGTAAAAGAGGAAGGATGGATTATACTTGATGAAAAACTTTTTGAAAAACTTGTTGAAGGTGAAAATGTAGAGATAAAAAAAGGTGAATATGTTGTGAAAGTATCTTATAGTGATGGAAAGATAATTACAAAGTATGTAAAAAGAAGTACAAAAAGAAAGGATTCTGTCAGTGACTTTGAAAAAAAAGAAGATGAAAATAATGCAAGAAAATGGTGCAATCTGTACAAAAACATATTAAAAGAAATAAGTTTGGAAGAAATAATGTTTGAAGACCTAATAGTAGTTGAACCAGAATTTGATAACATAGAATATGAAGTTTTAATAGAAGAAAATCTAAAAGAAAAAAGACAAGAGGAAAAGAAAAATATAAAATCTTCTTTTGAATAAAATTTACTTTTAATGAAAAATTTAAGTTTATTTTAATTGAAAAAAGTACAAGGGGAGGAAATAAAAATGGCAGGTTACTATCCAAAATGGGCAAAAGAGTTAAAAAGGTTTTGTTCGATAAAATCTCAATTTTTACTATGCGGTAACATTTATGATATTTATCCATATTATATGAACAGTCAGAATACAGTGATTCCGACAACTCTTGGTCTAAAAGATTATTTGAACTATGTTTTAAAAGAGGAAGGGTATGATCTCGTATTTTCATTTGAACCAAAATATGGTTTTAAATTAGTTTCAGGAAAAGAGGATTATGCAAAAGAGATAACAGGGTACAGTATAAATAAAGAGAATTATCTTGATTGTGGATTAAAGGATTCTGCAGTGATTATAGAAAAAATAGTAAACAATAAAAAAATTTTATCAATAGTACAACTGAGTTTCTCATCAAGATATGGTGAACTTTCAAGAAATGAGATAGATGAATTTTATTATAAACTTTTTAGATTATCGCTTGTATGTCAGCCAGTGTTTATCAAAGAGAAAAATTTGGCTCAATATAACCTTGTATTATGGATTCTTGAAAAAGATAATGATCTACCTGCCTGGTTTAACATTGGGAATTATCGAATAAAATCGTTAAATATCCCAAAGCCAGATTATGAAACAAGAAAGATTATCGTTGAGTTACTATCAAAAAATATAAAAGGGTTTGAAGAAAACAATCAAAAAGTAAATGAGATTAAGGAAATCTTTATAGGTCAAACAACAGAATTACAAGGACAGGAAATAGCATCGATTGTATCGATCGCAAAAAAAGAAAACCTTTCTTTTTTTGAAATAGGAGAAGCGATCAGAAGATATAAACTTGGCATTGAAGAGAACCCATGGTCGAAATTAAACCTCGAAGTTATAAAAAAGAGTGAAGATATTTTGAAAAAAGATGTTTTTGGACAGGAAAAAGCCGTGACTAAAGCAGCAGATATAATCAAAAGATCAGTGTTCAATCTATCAGGTTCACAATATTCCTCTATTTCACAGAGGCCAAAAGGTGTTTTGTTTTTTGCAGGACCAACAGGAGTTGGGAAGACAGAACTTGCAAAGTCAATTACAAAATTGATTTTTGGGAATGAGACAAGTTATATAAGATTTGATATGAGTGAATTTTCAAAAGAACACTCGGACCAGAGGTTGATAGGTGCTCCTCCCGGTTATGTTGGATATGAAACAGGGGGAGAACTTATTAATTCGATAAAAGCAAAACCATTTTCCGTGATACTTTTTGATGAGATAGAAAAGGCACATAGTAAAATACTCGATATATTTTTACAAATACTAGATGATGGTCGATTAACTTCTGGAAGGGGAGAACTTGCCTATTTTTCTGAATCTTTGATAATTTTTACAAGTAATCTTGGTGTCTATGAAAGAAAAGATGATGGAACAAGAATACAAAGAATAAGTCCGGAGATGGAATATTCTGAAATAGAAAAAAGAATTAAAGATGCTATAAATGACTTTTTCAAGTATAAAATAAATAGAGCAGAAATTTTAAACAGAATTGGTGAAAATATTGTTGTGTTCGATTTTATCAGGAAAGATGTTGCATTGAATATCGTGAATAAGATGATAAATAGAGTAAAAGACAAACTTCTGGATACAAAAAAGATAACAGTAAATTTAACATCTGAAGCATTAGGAACTGTGTATTCTGAAGCGACAAAAGATTTATCGATGGGAGGAAGGGGAATAGGAAATGTTATAGAAGATGTTTTCATAAATACACTTTCAAGAACTCTGTTTGAAATAGAGTCAAAGGAAGGAGAAAATTTAATTATAGAAAAAATAGTCAAGGAAGATAACAGATGGAAAATGTTAATAAAAAGATGAGAATAAGTGCTTTTTATTTTCCAATTTACAATCTTGGACCCGGGAAAAGGTTTGTTCTATGGACACAGGGATGTGATATAAGATGTAAGGGATGTATGTCACAACACACATGGGATAAAAAAGGTGGCTTTGAAATTTTGGTTGAGGATCTGATAAAAAAAATGATTGTATCTAAAAAATCTGGTTGTGAAGGAATAACAATATCGGGTGGAGAACCTTTTTTACAGTATTCATCTCTTTTGATCCTATTAAAAGAAATAAAACAAGAATATGATGACATTTTAGTTTACACCGGTTATAGATTTGAGAATATAAGGAATAATTTTAAAACTTGTTTGAAATATATTTCAGTTTTAATCGATGGAAATTACATAAAAGATAAAAAATCGAACCTTATCTGGAGAGGATCGAACAATCAAAAAATGATAATTTTGAGCAAGAAAAATATGATAAGGGAAAAATATGAAAAATATAGAAGAACAAGAAAAAACAATATTTTTCAGAAATTTAAGTTTGAAAACGAGTTTATAATTTCAGGAATACCAAAATAGAGGTTTTTATGGGATTGATAAAAATCTGTCCAGTTTGTAATGAAAAGAATGAAATAACTCAAATGAATTGTTCAAAATGTAATAATAATATTGCGGATATTTCACCTGTTGATGAAAACGATTTGAATAATAAAGTAGTTAAAGAAGAAAATGAAAATATTACAACGATTATTTTTAGTTGTATGAACAAAAAATTTGAGATTGAAAGTGGAGATATCATTGGTCGAAAAGGGGTAAAGATTGATTGTTCAAATATAAAAACAGTATCACGAGAACATATTAGAGTTGAGAAAAAAGGAAACGAATGGTTCATCGAGGATCTTGGAAGTTCAAATGGAACATTTTTAAACGAAAAAAAATGTGAAGAATACAAACAATATAAAATTAAAGAAGGAGATAAAATCTCACTTGCCGGGGACCTTTTAATAGAGGTGGAAAAGGAGGGGTAATAGATGTTTGATAATGATAAAACTATAAGGAAAAATTTTGAAAATAATGAAATTTTACAAGATGAAAAAACAATAGTAAAAAATTATTCAGTGTCAAGAAAAGAAAATGTTCAAGAAAATTCTGTCAGACCTACAAAGATTAAAGATTATATCATTGAAAAGGAATTCCCTGCTCAAGGAGGAGAATCGGATACATATCTTGTTTCAAAGAACAATGAAAAATATTTTCTAAAATTTTATAGAAAGGGCATAGTACCCAAGAGTGAAGTTATAAAAAAGATAATGAACCTAAGCAAAAATAATAAAGATTTTTTTGTTCAAATTTATGAGTTCGAATATGATGATGTTAATGAAAGATATTATGAAGTAATGGAGTACGCTCAAGCGGGGACATTAAAAGATTTTGTTAAAAAAAGAAAATTATCGCTCAATGAAACTAAAGAATTTGTTAAAAAGGTTAATAAAGGGTTAAAAATTTTACATGATGAAGGAATAATCTATCTTGATCTGAAACCATCAAATCTATTGTTAAGAAATGACAATATTAAATCTGTAATATTTTCTGATTTTGGAATTTCAAACCTTCTTGATGATGAACAAACTATGAGGTTCACACAGGTCAGAGGAACAACAAGTTATATGTCTCCAGAAATGTTATCTGGTGCTATGAGAAAAGAATCGGATTATTGGACATTGGGAATGACTCTTTATGAGTTGGTTTTTGGTGAGTTACCTTTTAAAGGTGCTACGCAACAAGTAGTTTTTGTGAATATCACAACAAAAAATATAGAGATACCTGAAAAAATAGATCAAAATTTAAGAATCCTGATAAAAGGATTACTTCTTAGAGATTACGAAAAAAGATGGGGTTTTCAGCAGGTCAATAATTGGATAATCGGAAAAATAGAAAAAGTTGTTGAGGAAGATGAAACTGAAAGTATAACAAAACCTTTTGAGTTAAATGGGAAATTTTATAATTCTTTAAAAGATCTTTCTTATGGGATTGCTGAAAATGAAGAAAACTGGAATTTGGCGATTAAAAATCTCGGTCGAGGTGAATTTTCATCAGTTTGTGATTTCAATAAACAGAAAAAAGATTTAAAATTCATTCAAAGTTTAAAAGATTCGGGTATAAATGAAGATTTAAAAATAATGAGGTTGATCTATCAATACAATAAAAGTTTGCCTTTTGTTATTTTTGGGAAAAAAATAACTGTTAACAATTTAAAAAGTTTTCTTTTCAAATATCTATCACGAAAATCTACTGCCGCTGAGAACAAAATAATCGATTTAATGCTGAACGGAGAATTTATAAGTTTTATAGATGAATATATAGATTTAACAAAGAGTTCGAATAATGAAGTAAAAGTGATAAGAAATATAACTATTTTTGTTTATAGTTCAGGATTGTCAGAAAAGGATAAAATTACCTGTTTGAGAATTCTTCTTGAAAGATATTCAGAAAAGGATCAACTCACCAGTATTGAAAACAGAAAAATAATATCAATACTTGAAAAAAATGAGATCGATTTGAAATCTGTTAAAATTTTAAAGAAAATTTTAGGTTTTGAACAATCAATAAATCTGAAATCAAGTGATGAAGTTGAAAACTTGTGGGATGATCCGAAAAGAGTAGGACAGATTATTTCAAAACAAAGAAAAAATAGGAAAATTTTAAACTTTTTCAAAATAATTCCTGGGCTTTTTTATCTTTTTATAATAATTTTTTCTTCAATATTGCTTTATCAAAAAAGTGTTAAGGACACAAATTTTAGAGTCAATTTTTGGGGAACAACAACTTTTGCAGGTATATATGATAGATTGAATATGAAGCAGGAAAAAGAAAAAGAGATAAAATTACTTGGTAGTATAAAAAACGAAAAAGTAAAATATGGCTATTATTTTATAACAGGAAAAAAAGAAAGTTTTGATAATTTAACTTACAATATGATAATAAATGAAAAGGGAGATTTTTTTGATAGGTTGAATTTTTTGATACTTAAATATGAAAAAATACAGAATCCTCTTTACTTTTTAAGGTTTAACATAATTCAATCTCTGATATTTTTAATAATATTTTTTGTTGTTGTTTCAATTTTAAAAAATATCATTTTTCTTCCATCTTTTGTGAAAAGCATTTTTATATTATTAGCATGGCTAAATCTTCTTATATTTTTATGGTTTTTAGCGTTCACAAATGGCATTCCGATGCTTCCAGAATCATATATAAAGCTTTCATTATTTTCACTCTTTCTTTTCATTTTGCCCAACACTTTTAAAGATAAAGACAACTAAACTATTGACTTTAATCTATGGTTTTATAAAATCATAAAACTAACAAAATGAGGTTTTATGAAAAAAAGATATACACATAAAATTTTTAAAAATCTTTGTAAAGGATGTTCTCTTTGTGTTCACTACTGTCCAAAAAAGGTCCTTGAGATTGGAGAGGACAGAAAAGTAGTTGCTGCAAGACCTGATGATTGCATCGGTTGCCATATGTGCGAACTCAGATGTCCTGATTTTGCAATTCAGGTTCATACATGTGAAGAGCAGAAAGAAGAAGTTAAATAATTTCAAGTGGGTTTCTCTTGAAAAAGATAGATAAAAGTGTTGTTGGAAAAATTATTCAATTATATCAAAATATAAATTTAAAACCTTCCTCTTTTGTAAAAAAGAAAATTGAAAATCAAAAAACTTCAAACGAAGTTGAAAAATTTTTTATAGATTCCTATAAAGAAAATAACCTATTATCAATAAAAAATAAAACACCTTTATGTCAGGACACAGGCCATCTTTCGGTTTTTATAGAAATTCCAGAAAATTTTTGTTTTGGATTTGATCTTGAAAGTGAATTGCGAAAAAGTTTGAACAAAGAAACAAAACTTTTAGGTTTAAGATACTCGATAGTTGATAATAATGGTAAATATTCAAACTCTCCATCTGTTTATATTTTTCAAAGAAAAAGAAAAAATGTAAAAATTGTTTTGCTGGCAAAAGGTGGTGGAAGTGAAAATCTTTCAAAACTTTTTATGTTGAATCCTTCAACAACAGAGGATGAAATTGTTTTTAAAATCATAGAGAGTGTTAAAGATGCAAAAGATAGAGGTTGTCCACCTTATATTCTTGGAATTGGTTCAGGAAAAAGTAGTTTAGAATCTGTAATGCTTTCAAAATTGGCTTTGACAGGAAAATTTTTTCATAACAAAAAGTATTTTGAAAAAAGGATTAGTGAAAAAGTATTAGAAAAATCGCTTGATATAAAAACGGGCTTTATGGGATTGGGTTTTGGTAAAACGGTTCTTGATTGCAGAGTTATTTTTGGTGAAAGACATATTGCAACATTTCCGTTGTCGATTCAGTTTAACTGTTATCAGGAAAGGATTGGTGTTATATATCTATGAAAGAATTGAACAGTTTTGAAATTGAAAAAATAAAAAAACTCAAAAGTGGAGAATGTATATTATTATCAGGAGAAATCTTCGTTGCAAGGGATAGAGTTTTAAAAGTTATGGAAAAAAAAAATATTTTTCCAGATTTTTTGAAAAATAGTATTATTTATCATGCGGGACCAACAGAAAAAAATGAAAAAGGTTTTTTTTCTTTTGGTCCAACGACTTCAAAAAGAATGGATAGATTTTTACCATTTCTTTTTGAAAATGGAATTTTAGGAACCATAGGTAAAGGAGAAAGAAATATTGATATACATAAAAAATATGGTAAAATATATTTTTTAGCATTTGGTGGACTTGGAAGTTTGTATGGTAGTAGAGTAAAACATATTGAACCTGTTCTTTTCAAAGAATTTAAGAGTGAAGCACTTTTCAAAGCGAAAATAGATGGGTTTCCACTGATAGTTTTTATAGATAAAAATGGAAAAACAATGATAAAACAGGAGAAATAATGTCAAATATAGAATTGATATCAGGAAATGAAGCGGTTGTAAAAGCTGCAATAATGTGTGGATGTAAATTTTATGCAGGTTATCCAATTACTCCTTCTTCAGAAATCGCTGAAGGGATGTCAAAAGAACTTCCAAAAGTTGGAGGTAAATTCATCCAGATGGAGGATGAAATTGCAGGAATAGGTGCTGCAATAGGTGCATCTTTAACTGGGGTAAAATCAATGACAGCAACGAGTGGGCCCGGATTCTCTTTAAAACAGGAGCATATCGGTTATGCTATAATGGGGGAGATTCCGGTTGTGATAGTTAATGTTATGAGGGGAGGACCTTCAACTGGAATGCCAACTTATCCTTCACAGGGTGATGTGATGCAGGCAAGATGGGGAACCCATGGAGACCATCAGATCATTGTTTTAACTCCGTGTTCAGTACAGGAAACTTTTAAATTGACTTTTGAAGCATTTAATCTGTCTGAAATGTATCGAACACCTGTAATACTTCTTACAGATGAAATAATCGCTCATATGAGAGAAAAAGTTATACTCGATGAAGCAAAAAATTATAAGATAATAGATAGAGTAAAGCCGTCAGTTCAGAGTGAACAATATAAACCTTTTGATAACAAATATGGGCTTGTTCCACCACTTGCTCCATACGGTGAAGGTTATAGATTTCATATAACAGGTTTAACACATGATGAAACCGGATTTCCTACCTCGAATCCAAATATAGTTGAAAAACTTCAAGAAAGGTTGAAAGATAAAATTTTAAAAAATAGGAAAAATTTTGATTGGTATGAGGAAAGAATGACCGATGATGCTGAAATAATTGTTGTTGCTTATGGATCAGTTGCAAGAAGTGCAATGAGGGCTATAAAGGATGCAAGAAGAGAAAACATTAAGGCAGGACTTTTCAGACCGATTACACTCTGGCCATTCAACTATGATAGGATCAAAAAACTTTCAAAACATTGTAAAAAGTTTCTTGTTGTTGAAATGAATCTTGGACAGATCGTTGGTGAAGTTGAAAGGGGAGCATGTGGAACGAAGATGAAAGTGGAGTTTCTTGGAAAAGCAAATGGAGAATTTATAACTCCAACTGAGATTTTATCAAAGATTCGGGAGGTAATGAATGTATAATGAACATATTTTTGATTATCTTAGAACCGATAAATTACCACATATCTGGTGTCCAGGGTGTGCCCATGGAATCATTGTAGGAGCACTCCTTCGTTCAATTGAAAAGTTGAAACTTGATAAAAACAAGGTCGCTGTTCTCTCTGGAATCGGATGTTCTGGAAGAACACCAGGATATCTTGATATGAACACTTTACATACAACACATGGAAGATCTTTGACCTTTGCAACAGGAATTAAGATGGCAAAACCCGAATTGATGGTTATAGATGTGATGGGTGATGGTGATGCTGTTGCAATAGGGGGTAACCATTTTATACATGCATGCAGGAGAAATATTGATATTAAAGCAATAATTTTTAACAACAATATTTATGGTATGACCGGAGGACAGTACTCTCCAACAACTCCCAAAGATTATTATGCTTCAACAGCACCATATGGTAATGTAGAACCGCCTTTTGATATTGTTAAACTTGCAATTGGAGCAGGTGCCTCCTTCGTTGCAAGGGCTGATGCTTACCATATCGCTCTTCTTGACAATGTGATGGAAAAAGCATTATCTCACAAAGGATTTTCAGTTGTAGAAGTTATGGCTACCTGTCCAACTCAGTTCGGTAGAAGAAATAAGTTGAAAGAACCATATCAGATGCTTGATTTTGTTGCTGAAAGGGCTGTATCTTTGAAAAAATGGCAGGAGATGAGTGAAGAAGAGAAGAAGGGAAAATTTCCAATAGGTATTTTTGTTGATGAACAGCGAGAAGAATATGTTGAATCCTATGAAAAAAATGTTATAGAAAAAGCAAAAAGGGGTGAGAGATGAGAGCAGAAATACGATTGGCAGGTAGCGGTGGTCAGGGAATAATACTCGCTGCAAAAGTGATTGCTGAAGCAGCAGGTATTTTCTCAAATCTGAATGTTGTTCAATCACAGATATATGGTGCTGCAGCAAGAGGTGAACTTTCAAAAGCTGATGTTATTATAGATGATGGAGATATATATACACTTGAAATTGCTGCTGCTGATATTTTATTGTGCCTATCACAGGAAGCTTATGACCGTTATTCAAAAGAACTGAAAGAAGATGGAAAATTGATAATAGATTCTTTCTATGTGAAAAACTATGATCAACTCGATAGAAGGATTCTTTCTTTTCCAATTTCTGAGATGTCAAAAGAACTTGCTAACTCTGAACTTTTTTCAAATATGATCTCAGTTGGGATAATAACCGTTGTTGGGAAATATTTTTCTGAAGAGAGTGTTCTAAAATCGGTTGAAAAAAATGTTCCGAAAAATTTTCTCGATATGAATATAAAAGCGGTTCAGGTTGGTTTTGAAAGGGCAAAGAGTAAGTATCCTGATATTTGCGGAAGTTAGAATACAGAATCTGAGGAAAATTCGTACATAATATTCACCTGCAATCTCAGAAGTGATTCTCCTCTAAACGATACAACATAAACTTTTGCGTATCCATCTTTACACTTTATTACATAAAGATGCCCCGCCATTATTGGAGGACAAACTGAATCAGTAAACATTGAATAGGACACCCTATCGATTGAGTTAAAAGGCGCTTCACCTAAGTCAACGATGTCCTGTTTTTTTGATTTTTCATTTATCAAAAAATAAATATACCCTTCCCTTGTTATCGTTGAAGATGATGGATTGTAATCAAGTATAGATACAATATCGTTCTGGGTTGGATCAGAGTTTGCACCATTGTTCGAAAAGTCAAAACCTATATATGTTACTGTTGCTTTTTCAAGAGAATAATCCATGGAACAACTCAGAAGAATCAGAACGAGTATTGAAAGAAAAATTTTATACATATATAATAACTTAACTGAAAAGAAGTTGTATGTCAACAGAATTAGTGAAATTATTAGAAAAATTTAATAAATTGGATAAAAAAAAGGTGATTCCTGAAGTTTTGCCTTTTATTCTAACAAGTAAAATTTTTAAATCTGATGAAAAATATTTAATTTTAAATGATTCTTTTGATGAATCTTTATATCTTTTTGAACATTTAAAAAATTTCCTTGGAGAAAAAATATCGTTTCTTGATAGTGGGAGCGAAGATGAGTTTTATAAAAAACTCTTTTTACTAAAAAACTTAAAAAAAAATATAGTATCTCAAAAAAGGTTAAAAGATTTTAAATATCCAACACAAAATTATGTTCAAGAAAAAGGAATAGTTTTAAAAAAAGGTGATGAACTGAACATTGAAACATTCATTCAGAATGTTGAGAGTTTGAATTTTGAAAGAGTTGATAATGTTTTCGAAAAGGGGGAATTCGCTGTTAGAGGTTTCATAATAGATATTTTTCCTTATGGAGATGAACCGTATAGAATTGAACTTAACGAAGAAAAAATAGAATCGATAAGGAAGTTTTCTTTGGATACTCAACTGAGCCAGGAAGAAGTTGAAGAAATTTTTATTCCACCAGATTTTGATTCAAATGTTTCTAAAACAGTTGAATTTGATTCTTTCTTTTCCGATTACAGAATATTTAATTTTTCAGATGAAATTTTAAAACTTGAACCAGATTTTAAACTTTTTGGACCATTATCCTTAAAAGATTCTGGTTTTACAAATTTTTTGGAATATTACAGGAAAAATTTTTCCAGTTATAGAGTGAAAATCTTTTGCTCATCAAAATATGAAAGGGAAAAAATTGAAAAACTCACAAAGAATGAATTTGAATATTTTGAATTCAATATTTTTAAAGGTTTTATATCACACTATTCGAAAGAAATATATATAAACGATTTTGAACTTTTTAACAGATCAAGAAATATAAGATATTCACATCTAAAGTTAAGCCCGATATATCTTGAGCAACTCGACGAGATTGAAAATGGTGATCTTGTGGTTCATCAGACCTACGGAATCGGAATATATGCAGGAATCGAAAAGATAGAATACAACAATCGAACAACGGACTGTTTGAAAATAATCTACGCTGATAATGATAAACTTTTTGTACCGGTTGAACAGATATATCTTGTTGATAAGTATGTTGGAGATAAAGGTGAACATTTGAAACTATCTTCTCTTAGATCAAATTCTTTTATAAAAGAAAAAGAGAAGATAAAAAATTCGATAAAAACTATTGCTGGCGAACTTTTAAGATTGTATGCTGAAAGAAATCTTGTTAAAGGTTTTCCTTTCAAAAAAGATGATCTTTTACAACTTGAACTTGAAGAGAGTTTTGAATATGAAGAGACAGAAGATCAGTTGAGAGTGATAGAAGAAGTCAAAAAAGATATGGAACGACCAAAACCGATGGACAGATTGGTTGTTGGTGAAGTTGGTTATGGTAAAACTGAAGTTGCTTTGAGGGCAGCTTTTAAAGCGGTGCTTTCCGATAAGCAGGTAGCTTTTTTGGTTCCAACAACAATCCTTGCACAACAACATTACGAAACTTTTATATCAAGATTGAAAGATTTTGGTGTTGTTGTAGAGGTTATGAGCAGATTTAAAAATGAGTTTCAAAAAAGAAAAATCAAAGATGATTTGAAAAATGGAAAAATAGATATAATCATTGGAACACACTCTCTATTATCAAAAGGAATTGAGTTTAAAGATTTGGGACTTTTAATAATCGATGAGGAGCACCGTTTTGGAGTAAAACAGAAAGAAAAGTTAAAAATATTGAAGAAAAATATAGATGTCTTATCTTTATCAGCAACTCCGATTCCAAGGACACTTGAAATGTCACTTATGGGTGTGAGAGATATAAGTAGTATAAACACTCCACCTCCAGGACGAAAAAATATAAAAACCTCTATAATAAAATGGGATGACAACATCATAAAGTATGCTGTACTGAAAGAGATCGAAAGGGAGGGTCAGATTTATTTTGTGAACAATAAAATCGAAAATATAAAATCCTTGGAACAACATCTTTTAAAAATTTTACCCAATGTCAGGATTGTGACTTTACATGCAAAGATGAGTTCAAAACATATCGATCTTATGATGCATCGTTTTAAAAGAAAAGAGTTTGATATACTTCTATCCACCTCAATAATTGAATCTGGAATAGACAATCCAAATGTGAATACAATTTTTATAAACAATGCTGATAGATTTGGACTTGCAGAACTTCATCAGTTGAGAGGAAGGGTTGGTAGATCAGAAAGGGAAGCATATTGTTATCTTATAATTCCATCAAAAGAATTTTTGAGTGATAATGCGAAAAAGAGGATCTCGGTTTTTTCCTCATATCCTTCACTTGGAGCAGGTCTTTCCCTTGCAATGAAAGATATAGAGATTAGAGGGGCAGGGAAAATACTTGGAACAGAACAACATGGATATATAGGTAATGTTGGATACTCGCTGTATTTTAAACTTTTAAATGAAGCGATTGAAGAGATAAAAGGGATTAAAAAATCAAATATCATAGAACCAACAATAAATATACCTTTTGATTCATATATTTCAGAACATTACAATATGACAAAAAGTTCGAAAATAAAACTTTATAGGTCTATAAACTCTATAGATAGTTTTGAAACACTTGAGAAAAGAAAAAAGGAGGTCAAAGATATATATGGAAAAATATATTATGATGTTGAAAACTTTTTTAAATTTCAGGAATTGAAAATACTCTGTAAAAATAATAAAATTTCAAGATTAGAATATGGAAACTCAAAACTCATCATAGAATTTTATACTGGTATCGATGAGAGTGTAAATTCTGCAATAAAAAAGATTATACCAAGGATAGAAGAAAATTTTGAAATTTTTTATGATCCATCTTTCACGGTTGTAGTAAAATTGACTACAGATGAACGAATTTTTAATTGGGTTTATGAATACTTGAAAAAAATATTATTATAGTTATAATTAAAAATCATCTTGTAAGGAGGTTTGATGAAAGTTTCAAAAAATGTTATAGTTCTGACAACGCTATTTTTTATTCTCTTTAATTTTTCTGGTTGTTCAAAAAAAGATAATGTGATTGCAAAAGTTGATAATAAAGTTTTGTTTGAAAGCACTTTTAAAAAGATGTATGTACCGATGCCAAACCTTACCAAAGAAGAAAATTTGAAAAAGGCAGAGGATGTTTTGAACAACCTGATAAACCAGATGATAGTTTATAACTATATGGAAAAGAATAATCTTCTTACAGAAGATCTGATTACCCAAAAAGTTCAGTCAGAAAACAGCAGGTTGATAGGGCTAGTATATGACAATGAGGTTACAAAAAAAGTTAAGATAAGTGAAAAGGAATTATGGGACACATATATCAGAAATAAAACGACAATATGGGCTCAGCATATACTTGTTGAAGAAAAAAAACTTGCAGATTCACTCTATGAAATACTGAAAAAACAACCCGAAAGGTTTGGAGAACTTGCAGCCTTATATTCTTTAGATACAAACAACAAAAACAATGAGGGAATGCTTAGAGAATTTTCAGGTGGAGTAATGGTGAAACCGTTTGAGGATGCATGTTTTAAACAACCTATAAATGTTATTGGAAAACCTGTCAAATCTCCTTTTGGATATCATATCATAAGGGTCTTAAAAAGAGAAAAAAAGGATACATCAAAATATCAGAGTGAGATAAAAGCTGTTGAGAATACATTAAAAAGAAAAAAACTTAATGAAGTTGCTGTAAAGTCAGAAGAAAAGTTGAGAAAAATGGGAAAGATAAATGTTAATCTAGAAAACATAAACAAACTTTTCCAGGCATTCAAATATGATTCTGTTGGCAATGTAATACTCGATTCATTAAAAGATGAAAGAAAACTTGTTCTTGCAACTTCAATATTCGGTGCATGGACTATAGATGATGTTATCAGAGAAGCACAGAAAGGTGGTTTTGGAAAAGTTCCATTCTCTCAACCAGAGGTTATGAAGAACTTCATAGATAGGATGCTATTCTTTATGACAGTTTATGAAAAAGGAAGAAGGATGGGAGGAAACCTTTCAAAAGAATTTGCTAAGGAAACCGATGTTAAAATGGCTATTATCTGTGATCAGAGAGTTCGAAAAGATATAATGAATTCGATCCCAACAGATGATTCACTTCTGGTCAAATTTTATAAAGAAAAAATCGATAGATTTATGGAAAAAGGAAAGGCGTATGTTTACATTGTTTCAAACAATGATCTCCAAAAAGTGAATATGGTTAAAGATTCTTTGAAGATCAAGAAAAAAGATTTTCAACGTTTTGCAAGATTGTATTCTACGATAAAACCTAAGGAGTTTGCAAAACCTGATTATTTTATTTTCGATGAAACCGATACAACAGGATATTACCAAAAAGCAGTCGAAACAGGAAAAGGAAAGATATCCGATATTTTCCAGAATTCAAAGGGATATAATATAATATATGTTGTTGATGTGATTCCACCAAGACCAAAAGATTTAACCGACGAATTCAAATCAAGACAGTTGAAAAATGAATATCTGAAATTTTATACTGATAGTATATATTATGATCAGATAGAAAAAGAAAAGAAAAATATCAAGATATTTGTTAACAGAAATCTTTTTGACAAAATAGTTAACCAAACAATCAGTGAAAATAAGGAGTAAAAAAATGAAAAAAGACACAAAAGTTATCATAATCCTTGTGCTTTCATTAATCGTAGTTATCCTTCTTGGATACATAGTTTTGAAAAACACACAGGAAGAAAAAGTTAGTTTAAAAACTTCAGGTAAAGTTCTTGCAACAGTTAATGGTATAAACATTTCTGAAGGGTTGGTCAACATTGTAACACAGGGACAACCGGTTCCAGAAGAAAACAAAAAACTGGTAGTTGATGAGTTGATCGACAACATTCTAATATACCATGAGGCGTTGAAAAGTGGAATCGAAAACGATACAAATTTGATGAATCAACTTAAATTACAAGAAATTATAACTCTTGCAAGCAAATATATGGAAAAGAAAATTAAAGAAATGCCTGCACCAACACAGGATGAAATAACAGCATATTTCCAGTTGAACAAACCAAATTTTGATAAAAATATAAAAATAGCAATCATTGTTCTTCCAGCTGATAAAGGGTATGCTGATTCCATATACAATTTGATAAAGTCAGGTAAAAAGAGTTTTGAA
This sequence comes from Caldifarciminota bacterium, assembly GCA_039804105.1. Classification (GTDB taxonomy): domain Bacteria; phylum Hydrothermota; class 32-111; order 32-111; family 32-111; genus 32-111. The sequence goes on along the minus strand of JBDRZU010000001.1, from coordinate 995,404 downwards.
ACTGTTGCAAAAGAGGTATCGCTTGATAAACAGACGGGACAAAAAGGCGGAGCAATCGATACATGGTTTACCTTCAAACAGTTGACAAGTATAGGATTTGCCAACATTGATTCTGTTGCCTTCTCATTGAAAAATAAAGGGGAAATATCAACACCTTTTGCTGAAATAAATGGAACATACAATATAGTTAAACTTGTTGATTTTAAACCATCAAATCTTGATGAAAATACGATCAAGGGAATGCTTACAAATCTTTTATATTCTGAAAAATCAAAATCATTTATACAAGCGTATACACAGCAGTTAAGAGAAAAAGCAAAGATAGAGTACAAATTTGAAAAGTAAAATTTTCAATCTTTTTTTCTTTATAGTTTTCCTATCCGCTTTAAACCTAAAAGCGGATAGGATTTTTATTCAAGTAAACGATTCGATTATTCTTGAATCAGAATATAAAGAAAAACTTTTTCTTTTAGAAAACTCTTCGCTTTTTAATAAGGAGACAATTGATTCTTTAAAAAGAAATTTGATCCAGATTCTCATTGATTCAAAAGTTCTTCAGATAATTGCAGATAAAGATTCAATATCAATTGATAGTTTAATGTTATTAAAAGAAGTTGATAGAAGGATAGAAGAGTTAAAAAAGAATTTTAATGATACTACAGAGTTTTATGATTATCTGTCAAAAAATGGAATAAAAATAGAAGATCTAAGAAAAAATTATTTCCAGCAAGCAACCAGTTTATATCTTAAAAGACAGATTCTGAATAAAAGAATGATAAAAACATCTGTGAATGAAAATGAAATAAAAAACTTTTATGAACAGAATAAAGATTCTTTTTATGTTCAACCTGCTGCTGATCTTTACCATATCTCTATAATAATTCAGCCCGACAGTATAAGATTGTTTGATCTCTTACAAAAGTTTGAATCTATCGTATTGGATTTGAAAAATGGGAAGGACTTTGCACAATTTGCAAAAATCTATTCTGAAGATAAGTATGCAAAAAAAGGTGGTATTGTTGGTTATAAAAAGTATAGTGATTTACCAGTTGAACTTGCAAATTTTCTTTATCAGAATAGAAAATCGGATACTCTTATTTTTACACAATCAAGAGATGGAATGCATATAATAAAAATAATCGATGGAAATGAAGATTCTATAAACTATAAGCAGATACTTTTAAAATTTCCTGTAACGAAAGATGATTCGGTGTTAGCGTATAATAAAATTAGCAACATAAGAAAAGAAATTATTAGTAAAAAAATATCATTTGAAGAAGCAGCGAAAAAATATTCAAACGATGAGTGGACAAAAGATAAAGGTGGATTCGTTGGAAGAGTTGTGTATGAAATGGTATCTGAAAATGTTCGAGGTGTCTTAAAAAATTTAATGGAGAACGAGGTATCCGATGTGATAAAAGGTGATTTTGGATATGAACTCTTTATGGTTAAAAACATTTCTGGAGGGAAGATCAGTTCCTATGAGGAAGTTAGAGAATTAATAGCATCGGTTCTTGAAAGCAGAAAGGTTGAAGAAGAGATCCAAAAATTAATCGATAGAGAAAAGGGAAAATCTTTTATCAAAGTATATTCCGAATGAAAAGAATTCTGGTTTCAATTGGAGATATTGGAGGGATCAACTCATATCTGATATATGTTGCTGCAAAAAAATATCAAAATATTGATTTTGAAATTTCAGTTTCTGAAAAAATTTTCTATGATGTATTAAAAAATTTTAAAATTGAAAAGAAATTGAAAAACATTTTTTTTGATTTTTTACAGTCAAAAAATATAAAATTAGAATTAGGAAAACCAACAAAAGAATCAACATTGTTATCGATAAAATCACTTGATTTTTCAATTGAGAAGATGATAAAGAAAAAAGATAATTATTATGGTCTTTTAACTATGCCTATAAATAAAGAACAGATTGCAAAATTTAAAATTGGTTTTTCTGGGCATACAGAATATTTAGAAGAAAAATTTAGAAAAAAATTGAGCATGCTTCTTTATTCAAAAAAAATTTCTGTTTTGCCTTTAACGAGACATATAAAACTTGAAAAAGTTGAAAACGAACTCTTTCAGTCGAATATTCGGAAACAAATAAAAAATGTACAGGAATTTTATAGAAACTTTTTGAAAAAAGAACCAAAGATATTGCTTTTATGTGTTAATCCACATTGTTCAGACGGAAAACTTCTTGGGTTATCTGATTACAGGTTGAAAAGGATAATCTGCTCCCTAAAAAAAGATTTTAAAATAGATGGTCCAGTTTCTGCTGATTCCGCTTTCAATAAAAACAATATACAGGAATACGATCTTTTTGTTGGAACATATCATGATCAAGTTCTTATACCTTTTAAAATGTTATCTTTCAATAGTGGGGTTAATATAACTTTGGGTCTTGATTTTTTGAGAGTATCTCCAGACCATGGGCCTGCTTATGATCTTTGTGATAGGATTGAATGCGTTGATTCAAGGTCAACAGAAGAATCTGTAAAAATTTTATTAAAATTTAAATCCTTTCAAAAATAACAACAGTTTCAAAGTGTTTTGTTTGGGGAAACATGTCAAAAATTTTTATCTCCTTTATGAAAAATTCTTCTTTGATTGTATTAATATCCCTTGTTAGAGTCGCAGGGTCACAAGAGATGTAAATTAACTGATCTTTTATTTTAGGAAGAATCGATTTTAAAAATATTTTATCGACTCCTTCACGAGGAGGATCAATTATCACAGTATCAAAATAAATATTTTTCCCTAATTCAAATGTTGAATCTATAAATCTGTTGATAACGGAAATGTTGTTTATTTTGTTTTCCTTAATATTTTTTCTCTGGAAATGAACTGAAGATGTGTTACCTTCAACGGAATATATTTTTTTAAACATTCTATTGAAAATTATTGAATATATCCCAATCCCTGAGAAAAGGTCAAGAAGATTTTCTCCTTTTTTTACAACACTATGTAAATATGTGTAAAGTTTTTCTGCAATAAAATCGTTAACCTGTAAAAAGTTTGAATGTGAAAAATGAAAAATATTTTCATCTATAAGGTTTACAAGTTCACCTTTTCCCTTCAAATATACTGGTTTTTGGTTTTTTAAAAAAACAATCAAATTATCAACATTTAAAGATTCAAAAAATAAAGAGGAAAAAGAAAGATCAATAATATCAGTGTAAAAAGTTAGTAAAATTTTTCCTGCTCTTGATAACCTTATACTTACCTTATGGACATTTTTTCCATAAAGATTCATCCGATTTAAAACATGAATGATTTCATTTATCTTTTGGTTTACAATCTGACAGGAATCAATGTTAACAAACTCATTTGATTTTTCTTTTAAAAGTGATAAACCTTTTTCGTTAACTCTTAAAGTGATTTTGTTTCTATAGAAAAATGGAATAGATTCAACAAATTCGATCCCATCTTCATAATTGATTTTAGAATTCATTTTTAAGAGTTCTTTTAAAATCTGGGTTTTTATAATTTTATGATATCTATAGTCAATATGCTGAAAAGAACAACCACCACAATCTTTATAGTACTGACATAATGGATTTACTCTGTAAGGAGATTTTTTTACTATCGATACTATTTTGCCTTCTGTGAAATTTTTCTTTTCGTTTACTCTTTCAACTTCAACAACCTCATCTGGAATTACCTCATTGATAAAAAATACTTTTCCTTCAAACCTTCCTATTCCTCTTCCATCGGATACGATTTTTTCAATTTTAATTTTAGGATTCTCATTCATTTGATGATAATAAAATCAGCCAGAAATGGATCAAAATCTTTTGAATCTACAACAGCTATCGTTGCTATTTTTTTGTCGGGCATCATCTTTTTTAATTGAGGATAGATGCCAAGATGATAATTTGAATGGAACTCTCCAGTTAGATGTAAAACTGTGTAGTTGTGGTGATGATCCAAAAAATTTTTTATAGAGCCCGCCATTGTTGCATCTTTAAAAAGTTGAGAAATATAGGTATTCTCTTTGTTAAGATTTCCCATAGGTGACGATGGAACAATTGAAGACATGAATTCGAAGAATTTTTCTTTATATGACTGAAGATCAACAACAGGCTCAAAAAAAAGATGTTTTATATCTTCAATTTTATAAAGGGAGTCCTTTCCAGATTTTGATATGATCGATGCAAACTTTCTTGGAATATTTGATGCGATGACAGGTATTTTGTTAACTTTTGCAAATTCTATTAATGGTTTGTAATCAGTTGAATAATTAGGCCAGGGTCTTGAACTCTGTAAAAACTCATTTTCTGTAATTTCATTTTTTAAATAAGAATCAAGAACATTTTGAACATCCCTTTCAAACATTTCAAGAGACAATGCTAATTTTTTGTTGTTTTTAAACATGTATTCAAAGATCATCAACTCTAATCTGTGTGTGAATTCATCATCATGTTTTTCACCAAAAAGGATTATGTCGTACTCATTTAATTTTTTTATAAAATTTTCTAAAGAGATCTGATTCAAGTCTTTGGTTTCGTAAATAATATAGTCCTCCATATTTTTCGCTTTGTTAGTAAGTTTTGAACATGAGAAGAAAAACAAAAAAAATATCAAAAAAATAATGTCTTTAAATTTCATATTAAAATTTTAATACGAATGAGGATATAGTCAATATTAAAAATTTGTTGTTTTTTTCTTGATTATATATAAAATTTAATTATAAAAAGATGTAAAAAATGTATAACACCTGATACTGTTCCCAATATTAAATTTGATTCAAATGGTATCTGTTCTCTTTGTTCAAGTTATACTCACATCAAAGAAAAGGGAGAAGAAAATCTAAAAGAGATAATATTGGAAACAAAGAAGTTAAAAAATCGAAATAAAATATATGATGCTGTTGTACCTGTAAGTGGTGGAAGAGATTCAACATTTGTTCTTTATTATTCTGTAAAAAAATTAAAACTAAAAGTTCTTGCAGTTAGTTTTGATAACGATTTTGTAAATGAACAGGCAAGAAAAAATATTGAAAATAGTTGTAGAATTTTAAAAACCGATTTTATGGTTTTGAAATCGAGATTCAAACTGCCATTTTTTATAACAAAGAATCTTATTAAAGCAACAAGTTCAACTGGTCCTTTTGGAATTATAAACAATATGTGTTCTGCATGTGCTTTTGGACAGAAAGCTGCGGTTTATAAGGTAGCATCGCAAAAAAATTCCTCTCATTTTATGGGGTAATTCTTCAAATGAAGCAACAGTTGAGAGATTGGTTGATGTTTCTAGTTATTATAGACAACAATATAAAGAGTTTTTTAAGAATCCAAAAAATAAATTTTTCAATAAAAATCTAATAATCGCTAATATTCTATTTTTTCTTTTTAAACTTGAGTTTTATGTTCCAGGGAATTCATTGAAAAGCAAAATTTTTAAATTGAAAGAAAAGAATATAAAAGAAATTTCATTTTTTGATTATGTTGAATGGAATAGAGAAGAGATCAAAAACACTATTATTGCAGAACTCGGATGGCAAAAAGACAAAAGTCATATTTCAACATGGAGAAACGACTGTAAAATTCATCCAGTGATGAACTGGGCATTTTATAAACTATATGGCTGCACAAAAGATGCTTTCAGTTATTGTAATATGATAAACGATAATCAAATGGACAGAAGAACCGCACTCTATCAAGAAGAAGAAATGATAAAAAATATAGATGAAAAAACCATAGATGTAATGAAAAATATTTTGGGACTTGATGAGAAAACAATTATGACAATAAAAAACAATAATAAAAAGATTTGAAAAACTGTAAAATTTTCTTTTCTGCGAGTAAAAGTGTTAAAAGTGAAATTAAATTGAAAAAAATCTTAATAATAATTTTGGTATTATTTTTTATACTGGGATGTAATTTTTTTAAAGATAATCAATATCCGATTATTAGTAGAATCGAAAAATTACCAGATGATATAACAAAAGTTACTCCTGATATGGATCAACACGCTCCATTACTCTATTCAAACGAATTTGAACAACCCGTTCCCGTTCAGGGAGGAGTGAATACGAAAGGAGCGGAGGATTCTCCTTTCGTATTACCTGATGGAAAAACTTTATACTTTTTTTTCACTCCCGATATAAGAATTTCTGTTGAAAAACAGATATTCGATAGTGTTACTGGAGTTTGGCTTTCTAAATATGAAAATGGGATCTGGCAAGAGGCAAACAGGGTCTGGTTGATAGAACCGGGGAAGATTTCTTTAGATGGTGCAGTTTGTGTTGAAGATTCAATCATGTGGTTTGCTTCTGTAAGGGAGGGGTATGAAGGAGTCAATATGTTCGTAGCAGAGTTCGATGGTGAAAAATGGACAAACTGGAAATACTGCGGAGATCTACTCATGAAAGAATACAAGATAGGAGAAGTTCATCTTCACAAAGATACACTTTTTTTCCATTCAACAAGAAGTGATGGGAAAGGAGGGCTGGATATCTGGTACACTTTTAAAAACAATGATAGCTGGAGTGAACCCGTCAATTTCGAAGTTGCTAACACGGTTGGTGATGAAGGTTACCCATTCGTTTCAAAAGATGGAAAAGAATTTTGGTTTTCAAGAACATATATGGGAACACCTGCGATTTTTAGATCAAAAAGAATTAACAATACATGGTGTGAACCAGAGTTGATGGTTTCACAGTTCGCCGGTGAACCAACTCTTGATGAACAAGGGAATCTCTATTTTGTTCATCATTTTTTTAGAAACGATACGATGATAGAGTCCGATATCTATTTCTGTAAAAGAAAATAAAATTTCCTCATAAAAAATGAATTTTTTACATACACTTGACTAATTTGACTTTTTGACTATAATACTAAAAAAGTCAAAAAGTCAAAGGAGAGTTTATGAAAAAAGAAAAAAATGTAAAAGAGGAAATTTTAAAAAAAGCAAACCAGATTTTTGCAAGATACGGCTATGAGAAAACAACAATGGATGACATTGCAAAAGCGGTTGGAAAGAAAAAGGGCGCTTTATATTACTATTTTAGAACAAAAGAAGAAGTGTTTATTGAAGTTATTGAGAGAGAGATAATATATTTGAAAGAAAAACTTTTTCAATCGATTGTAGAAAAGAAAACAACTAAGGAAAAGTTACAAACATATGTTTTGAATAGATACAGACTTTTAAAAGATGTGGCAAACTTTTATCAGACATTCAAGGAGGATTATTACAGGCAATTTGAATTTGTACAACAATTGAGGAAAAAGTTTGATATAGAGGAGGAAAAGTTTATAGAAGATATTTTAAAGGATGGTGTAAAAAAAGGTGAACTAAAAAATATAGATGTTTCTCTGACTGCCGAATCCTTTGTTGTAGCTATGAAAGGTTTTGAATATAGATGGACATCTGAAGTCGAATTCGGTTATGTGGAAAAAGTTATTCGATCAATGTTAGAAATTTTTTTCTACGGAATTTCAAAAGGAGTCAAGAGTGGAAAAATTGATACTAAAAAACAGTAAGTATACTATTATTTTAACATTGTTGTTGACATTATTGATGGGTTTTTTTGCTTTAAAGTTAAAAATAAATCCAAATGTTATAGATTATCTTCCAGAGGATGAGCAGATAGTAAGAAATTTCAAAAGAATAGGTACCGAATATGGAGGAAGTTTAACAGGGCTTATAGTTTATGAAAATGACAGAATTTTTTCCAAGCGATCGCTTGAAGAGATAAATCTTATAACGAAAAAATTAGAAGAGATAGAAGGTATCAATCGTGTTAATTCTTTAACAAATATAGTTGATATAAAAAGTGAAAACGATGATATTCTAATTAAAAAGGTTTTATCAATGGATTCCTTAAATGATCAAAATTATCTTTTCGACAAAGAAAAAATCTTTTTAGAGGATGAATTTTTTAAAAAAAAGTTTCTTTCAGAAGATGCGAAAAAAAGTTTAATAATTTTATTTTTCGCCGATAATACTGATCAACAAAAAGTTTGTGCAAAGATTAAAAAATTGTTAAGAGATCTTGATTTAAAAGGCAAACTCTATTATGGTGGATTGCCTTTTCTTCTTGAAGAGGTTGGAAATCTTATTTTAAAAGATATTTTAAAATTAATTTTACCATGTTTGCTTCTTATGATTTTTATTCTTGGAATAAGTTACAGAAGTTTTGAAGGTGTATTCATACCTCTGCTGAACTCTTTTATCTCAATAGTTGTTGTCTTTGGTCTAATGTCAATACTGAAAGTTAAAGTTACTATAATTTCAAATATTATTCCGATAATACTCATTGCTGTTGGAAGCGCATATTCAATACATTTTGTTAGTAAAGTTTATGAAGAGGAAAGTAAGAATCAAAAGAGAAAAGAATCGATAGAGAATTCATTCAAAGAAATTTTTTTACCAGTTTTTCTCGCTGCACTTACAACTTTTATAGGATTTATGTCTTTTGTTGGAGGATCCTATCTTTTGATGATAAAAGAGTTTGGTATTTTTTCTGCGATAGGTGTTCTGGTGTCCTTTATACTTTCAGTTACTTTTGCTCCATCATTGATGGTTTATACGAAAAAAAAGAACAAGTTTATTTCTGATATAAATGGAGATGAGAAATTTAAAATTTTTGCAGATGGAATTCTTAAACTAAGAAAACCTTTGACTCTGTTTGTTATTGTTTTATTTTTAGGATCAATTTCAGTTTTGCCTAAAATTTCAAGGAGTGCAGATATAATAAACTATTTCAACAAAAAAGCGGAATTTAGAATTTCAAATGATATGATAGAAAAGAATTTTGGTGGTTCATCAAGATTTTTAATCCTTGCAAAAGGTAACATGAACTATATTTGTAATTTAAAAGAGGTAGAAAATCTGGAAAATTTTATCAGGGACTCTCTTGGAATAGAAAATACCAACTCAATAGTTCAGGTTATAAAAAGGATGAACTTTATCATCGAAAACGAAAGAAAAATACCTGATAACGATGAAAAACTATCAAATCTTTATTTCTTACTGGAAGGAGAAAAAAGTTTAAATAGATTGATTAAAAATGATAAAAGTGAAACGGTTATCGAAGCTTCATTTCCAAATGGATTATCATTAGATAAAGTCAAAAAACTACTCTTCGATCTTGAAAGGGGAATAAAAAGCATCGAAAAAAATGTAAAATTCGAAGTGACCGGAATGCCGTCAATATATGTAGAACTTGACCAAACAATACTTAGGTCAACCGTTCTTTCGACCTCTCTATCATTAGTTCTAATATTAATTTTACATTCAATCGTTTTCAAATCTATCAAAAAGGGTATCAAAGGTGTCGTTCCAATTTTTGTGACTATAATATGCATTTACGGTTTGATGTCATTACTGAAAATCCCTCTTGATATTGCAACTAATCTGATTGGTTCTATCGCAGTAGGAATAGGTATAGATTATTCTATACACTATATGATAAGAATGAAACATGAACAAAAAAAGAATAATGATTTTAAAGAAGTAAGAAGGATAACTCTTTTAACAACGGGCAAAGCTATTTTAACAAATGTTCTAACTGTAGCAGCTGGTTTTGCGATACTTATATTATCAAACTTAAAACCTCTATCAAACTTTGGTCTTTTAATTATGCTTACAATGCTTATAGCAGGTTTTTCAACGGTTATCATTCTTTCAAATTCACTAAAAGAAAAGGAGTAAAAATGAAAAATTTTTTGGTTACACTCGTATTGATATTAAACTTTTTAACACTTGGAGCAAATGAGTTGACTCTTGAAAAGATACTCGAAAAAGTAGATAACATAACAAACGCTCCAAAAGATCAAACAATTTTTATAACCATCACTCTAATCGATAAGAATAAAGATCAATCTATAAGAAAAATTACAATGTATCAAAAAGGACAGGATAAAAGGGTTGGAAAATTTACCTATCCAAAAGAGCAGAAGGGACTTGGTTTTTTGTCTCTACCAGGAAATATTATGCATATTTATCTTCCAGCATATAAAAAAATTAAAAATATAACCTCTCAATCAAAAAATGGTTCATTTTCAGGAACTGATTTTACTTATGAGGATATGGAGATGTCAAGTTTTGCAAGGGATTATACAGGTAAAATATTGAATGAAAACGATTCTCTGTTTTTACTTGAACTTTTTCCGAAAAAGGAAAAAAACAGTTTTTATGAAAAACTTTTGATAACCGTTGATAAGAGATTTTATATTCCGATCAAAATAGAATTTTTTGAAAAAGGAAAATGTTCCAAAATACTTGAGAGAAAAAAAATAGAAAAGATAAAAAGTTATTATGTTGCAAAAGAGATGATTATGAAAAATATTGAAAATGACCATCAAACGATAATGAACTACGATAGTATTTTTTTTGATACTAACCTTTCAGATGATATTTTTACGGATAGATTTTTAAAGGAGCAATGATGAAAAAAATTTTTTTTCTTATTACCAGTATCCAGTTTTTTTTCACGATTTCTGGATTTGATATCAGTAGTAAGGTTGAAAATAATTCAAGGTTGTTTGTGTTCGATGGGAATATTTTATCAGATATATTGTTCTTTGAGGCAGAATCCAAAAAAAACTTTAACGAAAAATTGGATTTATATTTTGATATTCAATTTGAAAATGATTTATCAGTGGTTATAAAAAATATAAAAGGATTAACAGATACAGAGAATTTTAATAAAAACTTTTTTAAAATCTATGAGGCAAAGATTTTTTTTAGAAAATATCCATTTGACTTCATTGATGTTACTGTTGGAAAAACATTTTACAATATAGGGAAAGGATTCACAGTTTCTCCTGCTGATATTGTTAACCCGGATGATCTGTCAGATCCACTGAGAATGGATAGAAAGGTAACGAAGGGAATGTTTCTTGTTGAATCATACTTTAAATTTTTTGATTTGAATATCATCTATTCTCCTTTTTTTGTTCCATCAATTCTTCCAAAAGGATATATCGATCTCAAAGATTATTTTGGTAATCTTAACATAAAAGATAGTATCATTTATCCTGAAAACATTTTTCAAAGTAGTGAATTGTTTATAGAAATTTTAAAAGATATCAATAATTTTCACACATCCTGTTTTTATGGATATACCCGAACAACAACACCTTTACCTTCAAACTTGAAAATACAAATGGTTACACCAATATTGGCGTTCGCTGATGCCAAATTTCACTTTCCTCGGATGAATACTTTTGGATTGAGTTTTAGTGGATCGTTCGCTGATGCTTCGATATGGTTTGATTTTGTTAATAACTATATAAGGGATAACAAATTCAAGATCGATTTAACTGATTTTGGAAAAGGTATAGTTGATACATCTTTTTCAAAAGACAAAATCTTTTTTAATTTTCTTATAGGTTTTGATTATAACATTTCTGGTAAATATTATTTTATGACTCAGTTTGTTCATGGATTAAGGGGTACTTATGGGGAAGAAAATTTAAACGATTACCTCTTTTTCTATTCAAGGATAAGTTTTCTTAATGAAAAGATACTTTTTGAACCTTTGAATTTTGCTTATGAAATAGTTGATTGGAAAAATTTAAAAAACGAGGGTGGTCTCCTAATAAATCCTAAGATAACTTTCAATCTTATGGATGATTTTTCGTTTGGATTTTCCTTTTATTACATAAATGGAACAGAAAGATCTTATTTTAAAAAGATTGAAAAATTTGGATGTTTAGAGTTAACAACAAAAGTATTTTTCTAATGAAAAATTTTTGGTTTTTTGTTTTGGCTCTTCTTTTAATAAATGAAAAAATTATTGCATTTGATTCGTGCAGAAAGGAAAAACAACTTTTTTTTGATGAGAAACTTTTCAAAGAAAAATTGATAGAGAGCATAGAAGATTTAAAAGATAAAAACGAGAGTTTTATAAAAAATAAAGATGTTTTGGTTGAATATATTTTGTGTCTTGATATTTACTACAAATATTTCGAACAAGATGGTGAAAGGAAAAAGAAAGAGTACAAAAAACTGATCGATTACCTTGAGAGTCTGTTAAAAGAGAGTGATTCACCGGAAATCTACTATTGTTTAACAATTTTGTATGGACGATATGCTAAAACATGTAATATTTGGGATGCTGTTAAAATGAATATTCCAAACAAAATAAAAAAATATGCTGAAATCGTTGTTGAAAAAAAACCTGAAATCGATGATTATGGAGCATTTTTAATACTTGGGAGATTGTTTTATATAACACCAAAAGTACCGTATTATACGAATTGGCAATCATTTGAAAAGTCTGAAATTTTTTTGAAAAAATATATTGAAAAAAATCAAAATTCGATAACAGGGAAACTTTTTCTTGCGGAAACTTACAAAGCAAATAAGAAATTTGATCTGTATGATAGTTTGATAAACGAAATTGTGTCAACAACCAATTTTGATAATTTTCAGGATAAGAAAATTCATGACTCAATAACTGGAAACATGAAATAATCTCTTTACATTTTTTTATTATTTTTTAGAATACTTATATGGGAAGGGTGATATCAAAAAAATGTTTAATTGTTTTGATTCTTATTTTTAAACTTAAAATATTTTCAACAACATTTTTTTCATCGGATCTAAACTTCTGTAATATTTTCGAAGATCTTTTACCTTTCAACAAAAATGTTTCCTACAACTATTTGACTTTTGGATGCTCCAACAGATTTTTGATTAAAGATTTAAATAATTTTTATTCTCTCTCAAATTATAACTTTAAAAAATTTTCTTTCGGTCATCTTTTGATAAGTGATTTTAATAATATTTACAGGGGTTATAATTTATCTTTGAAAGGGGCCTACAACGCAACGAATATAAAAATAGGTATTTCTCCCTATGTAAGTTTCAAAGATTTTTGTGATAGTGTAAACAACTTCAAATTTGGGTTGATAGTTTCGGGGATGATAAAAGAGGAAAATTTTTATATCATCTCTTCCTATTTTATAAAAGAGTATAAGAATGGTTCTATATTTTTAATTGGATATTCGAAAAATGAATTCGATATCCAGTTTGAAACTTTTTATCGTGATGGTTTTGTTTTTACTGGAAAGGTTGCATATCAGATGTATGATAATTTTAAAGTAAATGTTTCCTTAGATAGTGAAAAGAGAATATTTTTTGGTCTACAGGTTGTTAAATTTCCATATATGATAGAGTATTCAAACTTTGTTCATCCCTATTTTTCAGTTTCAAATGACATTAGATTTTCCTTGTATCGAGAGAATAAATATTATACCTTGCAAAAAATTAAAACCAACAAGGTTACATTTGATATACCAGTAAAAGCGAAAAAGATAAAAGGTTTTATAAAAAAAGAAAAAATAAATCTAAACGGAGCGTTTTATGAAGAAATTCTTTCACTCGAAGGGTTGAGTAAAACTGTTTTAAGAAGAATATATATTTATCGTTTGATAAATGGTAAAATTAACTCTTATGATGAACTCGAAAAATTACCTGGAATAGGTAAAAAAAGTATAGAAAAATTAAAAGAACAAACTTTTATTGGAGATTAAAAATGGAAAAAACAAAACATTCAGAACTGATCTATACGGGAAAAATATTGAGTTTGAGAAAAGATACCGTTATACTTCCATCCGGAAGAGAAACTTTTAGAGAAGTTGTTTTGCATAGAGGTTCTGTTGCAATTATCCCATTTGATGAGAAAACCAATTCAGTGTTTTTTGTTAAACAGTACAGATACCCTTTCAAAAAATATATGATAGAGATTCCTGCGGGAACACTCGAAGAAGGAGAAGATCCTGTTGTGGCAGCAAACAGGGAACTATCGGAGGAAATAGGTTTTATTTCTAATAACTTACAAAAATTGAAAAGTATTGCATCTTCGCCTGGTTTTTTAAATGAAATTCTACATATTTTTCTTGCAAAGGATCTTGTCGAAAATGAAAAGGAGAAGGATTTTGATGAGAATATAGATGTGATTAAAATAAAAAAAACCGAACTTAGGGATTTTATATTGAAGGAAAATATAATAGATGGTAAAACCCTCGCTGCACTTCTCTTATGGGAATATTTCGAGAATGATTAAAAAGTATTTTAATTTAATATTATTATTAATAATTTTTTTCAATATTTTGGTTTCGCAGGAAGAGAAGTTTTATGAAGTTTCGATTTTTGTTGATTCTTTTGATTTTGTAATTCAGGATCTGAAAGATTTTTTAACAGAAAATGAAATAGATGAAATTAAAAGTTTATACTATACGAAGGAAAATATAACCAATCGAAAAATTTTTGAAATAACAGGAAATCAGATCATTTCTAAAATGATCGAAAGAAATCTTAGTAAAGAAAAAAAGTTTTTTAGAATAGATCTTGGTGTTAATCTTGATTCTCTTTTTTCACTAAATAATAAAAGTTTTTTTAAAATCTTTGGTAGATACAAAAAATTTGATTTCTTCCTTCTTACGGAAAAAGATGTCGGTGAAAAAGTGTTCTATGATAATTTAAAATATGGTTTTTCATATAAAGATCTTATTGTTGGTAATTATGTTTTAAAAACAGGAAGAGGAGTTCTCTCAAACAGTACGAGTTTTGAAAATATTTTCAATAGAGTTTTTTATTCTAACAGAATAGAGTTAGATGATTCATACAATGAATATCCATCCTTTTTTGGTATAGTTAAATCATTTTTCCTAAAAAATTGTATCATCATACCATTTTTAAGTAATGTTTATTATGACTGTATACTCGATACATTGAACAATGTTAAAAAGATTTTAACATATAACATACATAACGATTCTCTTTCATCATCAAGGGATAATAATTTGAGGGAGAGTTCTTTCGGTCTTATTTTTAATCATAAAAAGGAATATCTGAATTTTGCAACATATTACGCAGATTATTCAAAAAAAATGAATATGATCGATTCTGATAAAAACATTGTTTTATCATTTTTTGGTCAAATTCCTTTTTTTTCTTATGATTTCGGCTTTTCTTATCCAAACAAAGGATACTGTTTATCGCTTTGCCTGAAAAACGAAAATAAAGATTTTATGACTCTGTCTGGTTTTATTTTGAACAAAAGATTTTTTAATCTTCATTCAAACTATATAGATGAAAAAGATTTTTTTGGATTTTTCTTTGATATTTCGAAGAGAAAAGGATTAAGGTTTGAAAACAGAATAGATTTTGTTAAAGGTGATTATGAGGAGTTTAAAAATTCTTTAACCATAAGATTTTTTAATTTTTTGAAACCTACATTTTCTTATGATTTACTCAATAAAAACAAAAGTTCTATAAAACTTGAATTTTTTAAAAGTTATGATGACTTTTTATCTTTAAAATTAACTTTCTTTTTAAACCAAAAAAATTCAAATTATCAAAAGATGGATCTTTTCATAAAGAGTAAAAGTTTTGAATTGTCAGCATTCATATATACTTTTAAAATCTTTGAAACCGACTATCTCTCAATATATGAATACTCGTTTACTAATTACTACCCTCTGAAAATATATAGAAGTGGTGAAGGAATAGTTTACGGTTTAAATTTTTCGATCAATGGATTGGTTAAGACAAATTTGGGGATTGTGAAAAATAACAGAGATATTTATAGTTTTTATTTACTTTTAAAATATTCCTTCTTCTAAGGTTAACTTGACAAAAAGTTAAAGTAAAGTATATTTTAATGAATGAAAAAAATTTTTTTTCAGATACTGAGATTATTAATAACGATTCTTATACTTTTTTTGATTTTAAAAAGTGTAAATACCTCACAACTTTTACACATTCTCAAAAATTCAAACATATTTTTTCTTTTTCTCGCTGTGTTAACTGTTGGACTTGTCTGTTTTATTGTTGCTTTAAGATGGCAACTCGTTTTGAAACTTTATAATTTTAATGTTTCTTTATCAAAAGTTTTCAGAATATACAACATTGCATTTTTTTTTAACAACTTTCTACCATCAACTGTTGGAATGGACTTTATTAGGGGGGCATATATTGTTTCCGACCAAAAAAGAATTGCTGATGTGATCTCTTCGATAATCATTGAAAGGTGGATTGGGCTTTTAGGTATAATAGTTTATATTTCGATTACACCTCTTTTATTTTTCAAATATGGAATAACAAAGTATTTTTTATATGTTTCTATAATTGGAATTTTATCTTCAATTATTTTTTTAACTGTCTTGATTTCTGATAAAATTTTCACATTTTTTGTATCTCTTTTTTCTAAAATTACTTTTTTTAAAATTGGTAATAGGATAAACTCTCTGATGCATTCGTTAAGGATAGTAAAATATAGAAAACAGGATCTTTTTTATAACCTTTTGTTATCGGTAATGATTCAGGTTGTCTTTGTTTTTACAAACCATCTCATAGTTCTTTCACAGGGATTGTCGGTTCGGTTGGTCGATGAAATAATTTATGTTCCATTTATATCAATAATTTCGATGATACCAATAACAATAAATGGTCTGGGTTTAAGGGAATGGGCTTACATAAACTTTTTTAAGTTGACAACAAAAGAAGAAATATTGTCACTTTCTCTGACATTTTTTATCGTTTCGGTAATTTATAGTTTGGTTGGTGGAGTAATTTTCATTTTTGATAAGCAAAATACAAAAAAGGAGAATAGATGAAAAAAACTTTTTATCTTATTATTATAATTTTGCTATCATTTTTAATTTTTTCTGAAACACTCTATAAAAGGGATTTCAAAATTTTTAAACTTGATAATGGGCTTGAAGTTTTGATGGTAAAAACAACAACTCAACCGATAGTTACGATTGAAATTGCTGTCAAAAATGGCTCATATACACAAACACCTGAAAACTGTGGACTTTCACATCTCTACGAACATATGTTCTTTAAAGGTAATGTAAAATGGAAAAGTCAAGAAGAGTACAATAAAAGGATTAGAGAGCTGGGCATAATCTATAACGGTATGACTTCAAACGAATCGGTTAGATACTATTTTACATTGCCTTCAAAAAATATCGATGAAGGGCTTGAATTTATGTCATACGCAATCATGGATCCTTTATTTGATTCTGTGGAACTTGAAAAGGAACGAAATGTTGTTTTGAATGAGTTTGATCGAGATTTTTCTGTCCCATTTTATAAGTTTTATCAAATGGCTGACTCTGTTATGTATGAAAAATATTTTTACAGAAAAAATACTATAGGTTTTAAAAATGTTATCGCTAATGCTACAAGAGAGCAGATGTATGAGATAAAAAACAGATATTATATACCAAACAACTGTGCATTGGTTATAGTTGGAAATATAGATTTTGATAAAACCGAAAAAAGTGTAAAAAAATATTTTGATAGATGGGAAAAAGGAAAAGATGTTCAATTTGATTTCCCACAACATCCAATTCTTGAAAAAAATAAAAAATTTATCATAGTTGATAAGGTAGCTACAACAAAATATCTCATATCATTCAGAGCACCAAATTTTGATGGAAATTCGAATGAACCTTATGCCTTTGATCTGCTTTCAGATTATCTCTCTTTAACATCATCAAAACTTTACAAAGATCTTGTTGAGAGTGGTCTTGTCTACAACTATTATGTTGGATATTCTGGTTTAAAAGATGGATCAGAGTTTTCATTCTATCTTGATCTCAGGGGTGAAAACATAGACACTGTCAAAAAGATTCTTTTTGAACATATCA
This sequence comes from Caldifarciminota bacterium, assembly GCA_039804105.1. Lineage (GTDB taxonomy): Bacteria > Hydrothermota > 32-111 > 32-111 > 32-111 > 32-111. Next base: position 977,786 of record JBDRZU010000001.1, on the reverse strand, counting down.
AGAACTTGAATAAAATAGATTATTATGATAATGATCTTCTTCAACACTCAAAAGAATATGGAGAAGTAAACACTTTCAGACGACTTGAATCATCTTTATCATTTGCCTTAACACTTGGATACTGGTGGTGTGTTGGTGGAGTTGACAATTTCAAAAATTACAACGAGAGAATAAAAAATATTTCAAAAGAAGATATAATATCGGTTGTATCAAAATACATATCGAATGGATTTTATATGGAAGGATTTTTAACCGATTCTACAACTTACAAGAAAAAATTATCATTTTTAAAGGGAGAATAAGATGAAAAAGATATTTTTTGTTTTTTTCATAATAACGATTTTCATTTTTTCATTTTCAGAAGTTTATTTGGAAAGGATTTCTAAAAATCTGGAGCTATTATATAAATATGTTCCTGAGAATGATATTTCCTCAGTAACAATATTTATAGAAGGAGGAAGTGCCAACTATAATTATGAAAAATCAGGCATAGAAAACTTAATTTTTAGGATGATAGAAAAATGTGGTAAAAATTATTCTGAAACGAAGATGAATGAACTGATGGATAAGTATTTTGTTAATGTATCCTATGATAATTCATACGATTATTCTTCCTTTACCTTTTCAACTTTGAATAAATATCTTTTTGATGTTACAAAAATTTTTGCGGATAATTTTAGAGAACCAGATTTTTCTGAAACTATTCTGGACAAGGAAAAAAATCGAATGATAGATGAGATCAAATCGAAAGAAGAGGATCCTGATGAAATGTTGTATTTAAAATTGAACGAATACTTTTTTAAAAACCATCCATATATTTCAAATCCAGAAGGGTATGTTGAAACTGTTCAGAATATGAAGGAACAGGATCTTTATAACCATCTGAAAAAGATTCTTTCGAACAGAAGAGTTGTGATAAGTGTCGTTTCAGGTGTTCCTTTCAAAGATAGTAGAGAATTTTTTAAGAGAGAGTTTGGATTCATAGATGGAAAAAGAGAAAAAATTACAGGTGTTAAAGAATTTGATATTTGCAAAGGAGATACTATTTTAAAATATGAAAAAGGTGGTTTGCAAACAAAATATCTTGGTTGCAAGTTTAAAATTCCATCAGTTAAAGATAAAGAATATCTCCCTGTAAGAGTAGGACTTTCAATACTTTCGAAAAGAGTTTATGAGACATTGAGAACGAAACATGGATTGACTTACGCTGCGTATGTTGGGGCATCGAATAAACTGGTCAACTATGGAGTTTTCTATGTTAGTACACTCTATCCTGATTCTGCTATAAAACTTTATAGAGATGAAATAGAAAAGGTAAAAAAGGAAGGGATAAAACAGGAAGAGATAGATGATATGAAAAATGTATATCAAACATCCTTTTTCCTGGATAACGAAAGAACTTCCAATCGAAGTTTTGCTCTTGGTTACAATTATCTGATATTTGGTGATTATGATTACGATATCAAATTTATAAAACAACTCGATAAACTGAAAAGTGGTAAAGTTACAAAAACACTTCAGAAGTATTTAAAAGATTTTAAATTTATTTTGCTTGAATAAAAAAAAAGAGGAAGCAGGATTGTCGTTTTTTTGAATGTGTAGTGTTTACGACAATTTTAGACCTGCTTCCAATAAAAGATTAAATCCAATAGATAATTTTGTCAATAGTTTTTTTAGTTACTTATTGAATTATCTTAAAATCCAATATAAAATAAAAACAATGATGGATGAAAAAAAAATATTTTTAAAGTTAAAGAAACTTTCCAAAAAGAGTTATTCAAAATATTCTAAATTTTCGGTTTCATCGATATTAATATCGGAAAAAGGGAAAGAATATTACGGAGTTAATGTGGAAAACGGTTCATATTCGTTGACCATTTGTGCCGAAAGAAGTGCTTTTTTTAACGCAATAACGGATGGACAAAGAAAGTTTAAAAAAATTTATGTGTACGCTGACTCTAATATTCTTCCAATACCGTGTGGTGCATGTTTGCAGGTTATGTCGGAGTTTGTTGATGATGATTTTGAAATTGTACTTTTTTCAAATGTTGAAAGAAAAAAGTTCAAATTTTGTGAACTCTTTCCCAAAAGATTTAAACTATGAAAAGATTATTTTCAATCTTGTTAATGTTGATTTTTTTTTCTTGTGTGAAAAAGTATGATGTAAAGGTAACAACTTTACAGAACAATGAAAATTCACTCAAAAATGAAATAAAGAATCTTCTTCAATCAACCTATGAATACAATATCATGATAAAAGATGAATTTATAGATTTGTCCTTTAAAGGTGAAAAGGATCCTTTAAACAGATTCACTTTAAAAGGCTATTTTAATTTATTGGATCAGAAAAATTCCTATGATCATATATTTACAGGGGAAGAATGGATCAGGAGAAAAGATCTTATAAAAGAAACTGAAGATATTATAGATGTACCTCTATTCATTGAAAATATAATAGATAGTGAAAAAATGGTATTAAAAACTTTTGAAAATGGAGCATACATTTTTGATGTGAAAGTCAATACAGCGATAATAGACCCTGCAAACTATCTACAGGATGGTTTACTTTACTATTATTCTCAAAAGAAAAAAATCTTTGTTACTTTAGTTGATAAAAAAAATTTTCAGGTTGAGATACATTTTAAAGAAATAGAAAATATTAAATATAAAAATAAATTTTTAGATACAAATATAAAGATATATGGAAATAAAAAAGAGATTGAAAATCTGAACGAAAGGTTACTTCAATCAGATCTTGGAAAAATTCAGAACAACAGAGTTTATTTTAACTTTGATATCAAAAAATATAATTTTGATTTAAACATGCTTTTAGAGGATTCCCTTTCATTCTATAGATTCAAGTATGTATCACCTGATAATGAAGGGAACGATATCCTTTATATGAATTTTGATTTAAGAAATACTGTTTTGAAACAGGATAAAATTTTAACTATATATGGAAAAGAATTTTTTGTTGAAAAGAAAGGTGATCTATACAATATTAATTTTAAAGATATTGAACTTGATGAAGATTATGAAATGGTATGTAAATTGGGGAAGTTTTCATTTTATTCAAAGTATACGAAAATAAACAAAATTCTGATGATAAAAGATTTGAACGAAAAAGTTCTATCAACGATTCTGGTTATCAACAAATTGCCATTTGATTATAAAGATATTTATATTAAGGAGGAATGATGATAGACAAAAGATTACTCGATATTTTAATATGTCCCAAATGTAAAGGAGAACTCATCTATGATGAGGAAAGGGATATCCTTATATGTAAAAAGGATAATATATATTTTGAGATAAAAAACAATATACCTGTAATGTTGATAGAAAAAGCAAAAAAACTTGATGAAAAGTAAAACTTTTATATTGGTTTTTATTTTCTTATACTGCGTTATAATTTTTTCAAAGATTATCAGCAATGTTGATGAAAAAAGTGCAAAAGTCGAATATTATCCTTTTGATGAAAAAATACCATTTTATGATTTTGAATATGAAAATGGTTATCTTATCAAAAATATATATATAAATGTACCTGAAGGTGATGTTGAAATATATGTTAAAGGTGAAGGCAAAAAAGAGGGAAAAAATTTTTTTACAGGTTTAAATAAAGCCGAAAAGTTGTATGAAAAGCATTTTGTGTATGCTTCAAAGCAGAGAATTCTACAATTGAAAATTTTTCCTGTTTATAAATTCAATAAGGAAATGCTTCAACTATACAATAAAATATCGATAGAAATAAAGTTTAAAAATCAACTTTTTAAAAGTCCATCTTACAATCCATTGCTTTCTACAAGTGTGAACAGTAATTTTGTTTCTCTTTCTCAATTTTCAATCTTTTCGAAATCCGATGAACCAAAAATAAAATCATACCTGAAATTGGAGATAAAAGATGATGGATTATATCGGGTTGATTATACGGATCTAAAAAATGCTGGCTTGACACCTGAATTCGTTTCTCCAAATAATTTGGGTCTCTATAGAAGAAAAAATCTCGTTCTTCCTGCTGATACCTCAAATATGTTCTACTATAAAGATCCAATAAAAGTCCCCATAAAATTTTTTGGTGATGATGATAATTCGTTTGAAAAAGGAGAATATTTTGTTTTTTATGGTAATTCGATCAAAGGAAAAGGGAAAAATTTTTATCTTTCGTATGATCTCTTTAATAATCCTTTTACTGATTATAACCAGTACATTCTAGTTTTTAATGATTCAAATTTCATTGAAATAAGTAATCTTGAATACGACAGTGTAAAGGGTGATTCTTTTGCAAATGTTTTAATCACTTTCAGATATGATTCGATAAATCCTTTAATGGCTGGTTATGGTTGGGCATGGAGAGAGTTTTCCGTGTATAAAGATTCAACTGATCAACAGGATTATCTCTGGAATTTTAAGTTAAACAATTTAGCTGATTCTACTGGAAAACTTTTTGTTTCATTTTTCTTTCAAACAGATCTTAATGATACTTTTGACATCGATATTGAACTTAATGGAAAGATTATTGGAAGAGCTTCTGCAAGGGGGGCTTATACTACGATTCCCAAAAGTTTTTCATTTGATGTTACTAATTTTCAAAAAGAGAATTCTATAAGGATAATACCTGTCAATACAGATAATAAAAATAAAGTGTTTTATCTCTGTTCCATAGAACCTGAGTATAAAGCGTTTCTTGGTGGTGATGAAGATTTAAAAATTGAAAATAATCAAAAAGAAATTTTAACTGTAAAACCTCAAGAAAATCTTTTTTGTTTTCTTTCTTCTGCTCAAAATTCCTTTTTGGGAAAATTAGAAAAAAATAAGCAGGTTAATATAAAAACTTTTAACTCAGATGAAATCTGCTTTTCAAAAAACCTGAAAAAGGTTGATCAATTTGAATATGTCGATTGCTCAACTGTTTTTGATTTTAATGATGGATGTGACATACTTGTGATAACTGGAAAAGGTTATAAAAACAGTGTTAATTCTTATGTACAGTATCGAAAGAAAAACGGTTTAAGTGTAAAAGTTTTTGAATTCGATCAGATAGATAATGCTTTTTCATTTGGTATGAGGACTCCAACATCAATAAAGTCTTTTCTTTATTATGCTCAAAAAAAATGGGCTAAATTTCCGAATTATCTTCTTCTTCTTGGTTCAGGTTCATTCGATTATAAAAACCGTTTGAACACTTTTGAAAACAGGAGTGTTGTTCCAGTTTATGAGACCGGATATGGTGTATATAAACTTGCTCTTCTTACCTCCTATAGATCAGAATGTGTTGACAGATGGTATACACTTCTTGATGGGGATAACTATATTGATCTTATACCTGGGAGAATAACCGTCTATACAAAAGATCAGGCGTATTATGCCTTGAACAAGATTATCGACTATGAAACAAAAACTCCAACCTATATAAAGAGTAGAAGCGTTATGATATCTGATGATGAATACAGTTCAAGGTTGACGAGTGATTTTAACGATATAAGTTTTATAAATGCGAGTGAAGAACTTTCAAATCTTTTGGGAAATATTTTTGCGATAGAAAAATTATATCTTACAGATTACAAAGGTGATCTTGAAAAGACAGAACACTGGCCATACAATCCCGGGTTTAAAAGGGATGTCAGATTTGTATTGAAAGATATTCTTTCGAGAGGAGTAAATTTCGGGTTCTTTTATGGGCACGGTTCATACTATTCTTTAACACATGAACATTTTTTAGAGTATCCGACAGATCTTGATCTTTTTGATAACATTTACAAATACCCCATATTTCTTTTTGGAACATGTCAGGCCGGACAATTCGATAACGATTATGGTTGTATAGCCGGAGATTTTCAAATCCTTCCCTACTCAGGATTCTCTGCTACGATTGCTGCAACGAGGGCAACAGGTGCTGATGAAAACAGAAATATTCTTTATCTGTCTTTTGTATATGACCTCTTTCTTTATGGAGGATATAAAACTGTTGGTGAATATTACCTTGCTATGATAAACAAAAATAACTATACCTATACATCACATCAACTCTTTGGTGATCCTTCGATGGTTATAAAAAAATATAAATATGATATAGATATAATTTCACAGGATACGGTAACACTTGGAACAAATTGTAACATAGGATTTTCATACAATTATAAAAACGATGAAAAAGTTTTTCTTGATATATATCAACCTTTTTATGTTGATTCACACGATTATCTGCATACCTATCCATACGCTTACATCTATTATGTTAAAGATGATGGAATAATGAGAAGAATGTCAGACAATAAAAAAGAAAGAATATTTGAAGTTATATTACCCGATACATTTGAAAACAAAAAATATCTTTCAAGGTTGAACATTGTTTCGATTTTTGAAGATGATAGTTTTATCCATTCAAAAGTCAAAAAAGTCTTTTATAAAATTGAAAAAGATACATCCTTTTCAATGAGTGAACTTATTGTAAAGGTGAATGGAATAGAAGTTTTTGATACTGTTCTGGCATCAGAAAAATACAAACTTGGAATAGAGTTTGTGTCAAAAAAGGGAATATACCTTGCAAACATAACAGGTTTTAAACCATCTGTTAATATCAATCAGGATAAAAAGATAATTGTTAACAATTTTATAGTTGTAGAGGATACTTTTAAGACAGAAATTTTTATAGATAGTGCCTATTCTATGATCGATACTTTAAAGGTTGTTGTTTTTGATAACAATCTGAAAAAATATGAAAAAACCGTATTTATCAAACATCCGCAGACGAATCTGACGAAAAATATTCTGGTTTATCCGAATCCTTTTAATGATAATTTTTACATAACATTTAACTCGAACTCTTCAGGTTTTTTAACTTATAAAATTTTTAACGATAAAGGTAATATTCTGGATGTGGGAAAGGAAAATTTTAAATCAGGTTTTAACAGTATTCTTGTTGACATTAAAAATAAAAGAAAACTGCTGCCTGGAGTTTATCTTCTAAGCATTGATATAAATGATTTTTCAGAAGGAAAAAGGTATTTTAAAAATTTAAAGATAGTAAAAAAATGAAAAGATATATTTTCCTACTTTTGATAAACTTTTATATTGGACTTTTTTCTGAACAAAGGATTATGGATGTTTTTATTGGAGGAAAAAAAATAGGATATTTTATTGAGGAAAAGACTGTTCTTGATAATATATTAAAATTAGAGGAAAAAAGTAAAATGAAGTTCAAAGTATATGGTAACGATGTTGAAATATTTTCAAATTCTGTATCCTTTTTTGATAAAGATTGGAATATTAAAAAATTTTTTTCGGGAATAAATAGTAAAGATATTTCCTTTTATATGAACGGTTTTGTCGAGAATGAAAAATTGATAATAAAAACTGATCTTTCAGGAAAAGATAGAACTGATACAATTGATTTAAAAGGTAAAAAAATAGTATTCAACATTGAAACTATTGATAAAAAAATTTTAAAGGAGAATATTTTCACATTTAATCCATTGAATATGAAACTTGAAAAGATTGATATAAAATTTTTAGGAAATGAATCTCTTGAAGTACTCGAAAAGAAAGTAATTACATCAAAATATCTTTTAAAAACAGAAAGTTCAACATTTTATCTCTGGTTTGATAATGATAACAAATGTGTGAAATCATCAAATGATCAGGGAATTGAGATGGTATTGGCTAAAAAGGTTGAGGAACCACAAGAAGATTTTAACATTCTGGACTATTTTAAAATTGAAGCCAAAGGTAACTTTCGAAATATAAGAAAGGAAAATTATGCAAAATATATTGTTGATGGAATTAAAGATAAAAATCTTTCAAATTATAGACAGATACACAGAAAGGATACATTAGAAGTTTTTAGAAGAGCAATATCAAATAGAGGTTTTGAAGATGTTAATGACTCGTTTTACCTTTTACCAGATAGTTCTATCATTCTTGTTGCCAACGAACTGTTTAACAAAAGTAAACATGATACCCTTACTTTCATAAAGAAGAGCATGGAGTTTGTAAACAAAAAGTTGAGAAAAAAAATATTTTCTGGACTTTTAACTCCATCACAGATTTTAAAAAACTCTTATGGTGATTGCACAGAACATGCTCAACTTTTTGCTTCAATACTGATCTCAAAAAATGTTAGGGTCAACGTTGTTTCTGGAATAGTTTTTTCAGAGGGAGAATTTTTGTACCATGCTTGGAACAATGTTTTTTACAAAGGAACTATTTATACTGTTGATCCAACATTCAAACAGTTTGAAGTGGACCCTTCGCACATTGAGATCTCTTCAGGTTTTCCTCCCCAGGAGGTATTATTGAAAAATATTTCAGGTAAAATTGTAATAAGGAGAATAAAATGAAAATTTTTTTTGTTGTTTTAATGATTGTTTTTTCAATATCAATATTATGTTCAGAACCGCAGATTATTGGATTTTCTGACGATGGGAAACATTTTGCTTTTTATTATGAAATAATCGACCAAATGGGTGATGTTTTCACAGAGCTTAAGGTTTTCTCTCTTGAAACAAAAAAGATTTCACTGTTTTTGAAATTTTCAAGGCAGGAGGGAGATTATAAAGACCTAAAAGATATAAAAAAAATCTTTTTTGATAAATATGGTGAAATTTTAAATTTTAAAAATGGAAGAGATTATTTGAGGTTTTCAGGTGAAATGGTAGGTGATAGTTTTATTTTGAGTAACGATCTTCCAATCAGCATTAAAGTTGAATATCAAAAGGAGAAAAATGAATTCGGAGCATATAATTTTAAAAGTGTTCTTAAAGAAAAAGAGATAACAAAGGATGTTGTTCGTGGAAAGGTGATCGATTTATATTCCTGTTATTTTATTGATAAAGGATTTGGCATCGCTATTTTAAAAAGTAGAGAGGATGGTCTTGAAGGTGAATTCACAGATTATTACACACCTCTTTTCGTTCAATTTAGAGATTTTGATTTTAAAAAAGATATTGAAATGGAGATTAAATTCAACGCTAAAAAAGCAAAAAAGATGTTACAGGAATTTCATGAGAACAATAGATTCTATCCTGAGGATAAGGAAAGTTTGTTCAGATATGGTAAAGTTTTAATTAATCCTGTTGATGAAAACAAAGATGCTGTTTTATTTGTAAGTGGAAATCTAAAATATAATAAGAATTATGATGGGATGATAATCATTGAGATATTGAAAAAACCAGGATATTATAATATCTGGTATTTTTTGAATGGTAATATAGTGAAGGTTGAAGGAGTCGAAAGATGAAAGATTTAAACAGGTACATTGATCATACACTTTTGAAACCTGAGGCAACTTTTGAAGATATCAGACGATTGTGTGAGGAGGCAAAAAATTTTAAGTTTTTCTCAGTATGTGTGAACCAAAGTTATATTGAATATGCAAAGAGTATCCTTAAAGAGAGTGATGTAAAAGTTTGTACTGTTGTTGGTTTTCCACTTGGTGCAACGGACATCGAAACAAAACTTTATGAAACTAAAAGATCTTTTGATCTTGGTGCAGATGAGATTGATATGGTTATGAATATAGGTTATATGAAGTCAAAAAAATATGATCATATATTGAATGAGGTAAAGAAAATAAAAAACATATGTGGCGATAGAATACTGAAAGTTATCGTTGAAACATGTTTGCTTGATCAAGAAGAAAAGAAAAAGATTTTAGAGATTCTTATCGAAAGTAAAGCTGATTTTATCAAAACTTCAACAGGATTTTCAACATCTGGAGCAAAAATTGAAGATATAAAACTTTTTAAAAATCTTGGTGATAATAGGATAAAGATAAAAGCAAGTGGTGGAATCAGGGATCTTAAAACAGCTGTTGAAATGATAAATAATGGTGCTTCAAGGATAGGAAGTTCAAACTCTGTAAAAATAATGGGAGAGATCTATGAATCCAGTAGAGATTATTAAAAAGAAAAGGGATGGAAATGAATTGACAAAGGATGAATTAGATTTTCTTATAAAAGGTTATATTGAAGGAAAAATTGCTGATTATCAGATGTCAGCATTTTTGATGGCGGGCTTTTTGAAAGGTTTTTCTGATCTTGAAACAAAAGTTTTAACTGAAATAATGATGGATTCTGGGTATAAGTATGATTTTTCAAATATTGAAGGATTAAAGGTTGATAAACATTCAACAGGTGGGGTTGGTGATAAAGTTTCAATTCCCCTTCTTCCAGTCCTTGTTTCGCTTGGGTTTAAAGTTCCAATGGTTTCAGGACGTGGACTCGGACATACAGGAGGAACACTCGATAAACTTGAATCTATAGAGGGAATGAATGTTTTTTTGAGTAGAGAAAAAATGTATGATATGGTAGAAAAGATAGGTGGAGGTTTTGGAGGTCAAACAGAAAATTTTGTTCCAGCAGATAAACTTCTCTATTCGTTGAGAGATGTAACAGGAACAGTTGAATCAATACCTCTTATTACATCGTCAATAATGAGCAAAAAGCTTGCGGAAGGGATTGATTCGTTGATACTTGATATTAAATGTGGAAATGGTGCTTTTATGAAAACTTTTGATGATGCCAAAAAACTAGCTGATAATATGTTTTCTATTGGAGAAATGTTCAATAAAAAAATGGTTTACCTTATAACTGATATGTCACAGGTTTTAGGCGAATATGCTGGAAATGGATGTGAAATTTATGAATCATTAAAAATTCTTAAAGGTGAACTTGAAAATGATGTTTTTAAACTTGTTAAAGCGATGGCAGTTCTTTTAATGGAAAAAAATGGTATTGGAACAAGTTGTGAAGATAGAATTGAAAAAGTAAAGGATGTAATAAAAAAAGGATACGCTTATGAAACCTTTTTAAAAATAGTTTCCGCTCAAGGTGGAAACACTGATAAGTTAGAAAGCGAAGATCTCTTCTATCAAAATTCTGTAAAAATATATTCAGATAAAGATGGATACATCTCTTATTTTGATACTTACAAAATAGGAATAGCACTTATCCATCTTAAAGCGGGAAGATTCAGAAAAGAGGACAGTATAGATCATAAAACTGGACTGAAAGTTTATAAAAAGATAAAGGAAAGAGTATCAAAGGGTGATCTAATATTTGAAATCTTTGTTGGAAAACATGATTATCATGAAAGTGTTGAGATTTTAAAGAATTCATTTAAGATAGAAGAAAGTGATAAAAATATTGAAAAAATAGAACTCATAAAATATATAAAAGGAGTATGATGAAAAAATATTTTTTTGTATTGATTCTATTATTTTTTGTTTTTGTTTGTGCTGAAGAATTTATTGATCTTAATGATCTCAGGATTGGAATGAAGGGTTATTGTGCAACAGTTTTTCATGGAACAGATATTGACACCTTTCAGGTTGAAATAATCGATATTATGAAAGATTCGAACATGGAAATGATACTCGTAAAATGTTCCGGAGAAAATGTTGAAAAAACGGGAGTTGCAGCTGGTATGAGTGGTAGTCCCGTTTATTTTCAAGGAAAACTTGCTGGAAGTTTGAGTTATACATGGGATAATTTAAAAGAACCTGTTGGTGGTGTGATACCGATAAAGAAAATTATAGAAATAAAAAATTATGAAAATCAGAACAAGAAAAAAAAATTTGAGTTTAAAGAAATATCTGTTCCAATAGTCTTTTATGGTTTTTCAAATGAAGTTTTAGACCTTGCTGAAAAGCAAAACATTTTTTCGAAAAGTTCTATAATTGCTGGTGGAAACAATATAAACATAAAAGATACTAAAAAAAGTGAACTTATTCCAGGTAAAGCGATAGCGATAAAACTTATTGAGGGAGATTTCGAGGTGTCAGCTATAGGAACCGTTACTTATGTTGATCAAAAAAATATTTATTCGTTAGGTCATCCATTCACTTTAAAAGGAGAAGTTGATTTCCCAGTATCGGAAGCTTACATCTATACCATTTTACCAAAAAACGATATTTCTTTTAAAATGGGATTTCCTTTGAAAGACAATGTCGGAAAAGCAAAACAGGATAGGACTTTTGGTGTTTATGCTGTTGGAGAGGAAAAATCTGAAATGGTAAAGGTCGGTATGAAGGTTAACGAAAATTTATACAATTTTTCAATAGTGAACGATAAGGACATCATTTCGAACTATCTTCCGTTGACCTTTCTCTCAACGATTTCAAAAAATTTTAAATCTGGTGGTAATCTTTCTGTTAAATACAGAATAGAAGTTTTCGGTTCAAACAAAAAAAGTTTTGAGTATAAAAATATGTTTTCAGGTGATAATATACTTTTGCAGATGTTTTTTGATATTTCGGGTCTTTTTACGGCATATACAAACAATATATATAGAACGATCAAAATCGATTCTGTCAAAATTGAATCTGAGGTTGTTGAACAGAATCTTGTATTTATGATAGATGATATTATAACCGACAAAAAATATTATAGAAATGGAGAAAATTTACGACTTTTGATCAAACTTAAAGGATATGATAAAGAGATGTTGACAAAAGAGTTAGAAATTAAAATACCTGATAATATAAAAGATGATTCAATAATGGTTACAGTCAATGGAGGAGGAGATGATCTATATTTTGAAAGTTCGAGAAGTTCGGGAAAATTTGATTTTAAAGATATTGAAACTCTGGAGAACATAATAGATCAAATAAACCCATCAAACAGTTTAATTGTAAGATTGGTGTCTTTTGAAAAAGGTTTTATAGACAACAACCTTGAATTTTTTAACTATCCGACATCTTTTGTAAAAGAACAACTTATGATGGGGAAAAAGATGGTTAATGGGAACAATCTTGTTGTTAAGAGATTTTCGACAGATTTTGTGATAAAGGGAACCAAAAGTATAGTTTTAAAATTGTGGAGGTAGGATGAAAAAATTTTTTATTCTATACATTTTGATCACATTTATTATTCTACTAACTGCTCTGGAAACAGGAAGATTGATAGATACTCCGATCGAAAATATGAAATCATTGAAAGTTCGCGATGGAGTTATGGTATCTGAAAATTTTGTGAAAAAAGGATTTTTACTTGAAAAATTGGATATTAAAATTTTTGATCCGATTTTCTCAATCTCAAAGTTTGATCAAGATCTTATTGTAGGGACGGGAGGAAACTCTTACATATACAATGTAACCAATAAAGATACAATTGTAAAATTTAGAGAAGGTGAAATCGTAAGAAACATATTTGTTATTGATAAAAAAAATTTTTTAGCATCAATTGAACCATCTGGAATAATAGTTAGAATTGATAATAAAAAGAAATGTGATACTCTTTTTAAGGATGGAAATAAAAGTATCAATAGAATAATATCCATTGATGGAAGAATATATGCTCTTGTAGGAGAAAATGTCTTTGAGTTCAAAAAGGATAAATTTGAAAAATTTTTTCAGGTAAACGACAGAAACTGTTTACAGATGAAAAAGTATAAAAACCGTTTGTTCTTTTCAACAGAAGGTGATGGAAAACTTTTAAGTTATGAAGGTGGAAAAACCGACTATATTTTTGTTTCAAATGATAGTGAGGTAAAAGATTTTTATTTTAAAGATGAAAAAATCTTTATTTTTATTAACTCTAAAATTTCTAAAAGCGAAGATCCCATTTTTCAGGAATATAAGTCCTATATAGTTTTAATCGATAAAAATATTATAGATACCTTATACTCATTCGATTCACACATTTCACAGGTTATAGGTTTTAAAAAAGGTATTTTAGTTTTTCTATCTAAACCGGCGAGTATTTTCTATTTTGATTTTAAAACTGTTTTTTTTGCTGGAAGTTTTGATTTTGAATTTCCGACATCAGTTTACAGTACCGATGAAAATGTATTTGTTGGAAATGATGGACAACCCTCTCTTATAAGACTTAAAGAAAATGATGGAAAAGGAGAATTTTTTTCTAGAGTTTTCGACTTCAACTCCCCAAAATCTATAACATCCATCTATCCAGAAATCTCAGGTAAAACAAAAGTTTTTTTCAGATTTGGAGATTCCTATGAGGTTGATAATACCTGGACGAGTTTTTACCCTATAGTTAATGGATACAATATCGAACTTCCGAAATCAAAATGTTTCCAGTATAAAGTTGTTTTGAACGATGATCAAGATAATTTCAAGAAAATAGAAATCTTTTATAAAGGTGAAAATAGAGTACCCAAAATTAAAAATATTGAGGTTTTTCCTCCAAGAATTTTGCCTGATTATGCGATTTCACAGAATATAAAGATAGATAAAAGTTTTAAAAAGAAAAATTATCAGGATTTGAAAGAACAGAACATTTTTAAAGTTTTTGAGAAAAAGATATTTATCAAATGGGAAGGTCTTGATCCTGACGGCGACAGATTAACATATTCTTTGTTTCTTCAAGATGATAGGTACGAATATCCCTTAGTTTTACAGATAGAGGATAATTATTTTGTGTTCAATTATGATAATTTCTCAACTGGATACTATAAAATAAAGGTGGTTGCAACGGACTCAGTTGATAACACGGATTTTTTAAAAGATCAAAAAGTATCAAGCGAATTTTTAATCGATAACACTCCACCACAGGTAAAAGATGATATTTTTCAAAACAATAGATTAAAATTTTCAACTTATGATGAAGCAAGTTTTATAGATAAAGTGGAAGTTTCAATAAATGGAAGTGATTTCAAAGAGGTCTTACCTGTTGATCAAATCTATGATAACAGAGAAGAAAGATTTGTTATAGATATACCTTTTGATTATAAAGGAACACTTTCAATATTGGTTAAAATTTATGATCAGTTTGGAAACGTTACATTTCTTAAAAAACTTATAAAATGAAAAAAGTTTTTTTTACCAACTCTCTGAAAGGAACCTTATCAAATGAGGATGTTACCAAATTATATAAAAAGATTTTTCGATCAAATGAAGATTTTATTCTTCCAATATCTGATGGCGGAGATGGTTTTTTAAATTTCATAAAATTTTTTTATCCTTCTTCAAAAATAAAAATTTTTGAAACATTTTCACCTGAGGGGAAAAAAATAAAAGTTGAAACACTTGAATATAATGGACATCTCTTTATAGAAAGTGCAAAAATTGTTGGTTTTAAAACTATAAAGGATATATCCAAAAATCCAGAAAGAAGGAGTAGTTACGGTATAGGATATATTTTAAAAAAAGTTTATAAAAAATATAAAAAAATTTTTTTGGGTATTGGTGGAACAACAACATTTGATATCGGCTCAGGATCTTTTAAGATACTTGGCTATGAAGTTTTGAGATTTCCTGATAGTGAAATTTTGATAGATTTTAAAAGAACCAGTAATAGCATAACTTTAAACAATCTTGTTTCGGTTTGTGATGTGGTTTCTCCGCTCAATGGTAAAACAGGTGCATCTTTGTATTTAAAGCAGAAAGGTGTGGAGGAAGAAGAAATAAAATTCTATAAATCGATCTTTGATTATGTTGCAAAAAAGTATAATATTTCTGGTGAAAAATATTTAGGTAGTGGAGGTGGATTGGGATTTTTTACACGATTTGTTGGTGGAAAAAATGTTGGGTGCTGGGATTTTTTATCAAAATTTATATCAATAGAAAAAATTTTGAAAGAATCTGATATTGTGATACTTAATGAGGGAAAATTCGATGAACAATCAATGAAAGGAAAGATAAATGGAGAGATTGTAAAAAAAGCTTTAGAATTCAAGAAAAAGACTTTTATTATAACTGGAGAAGTAGATCTAAAAGATGAGAGTTTGAAAAAACATCTAACATTTATAATACTTGATAAAAATCAAAAAGATTATAAAATTGAATTCTTTGAAAAAACAAAAATTTTAAAGGAGATTCTTGATGGATGAAAAGATAGCTGTTCTTTTTGGTGGCCCATCAAATGAGAGTGAAGTATCGAAAAGATCAGGTCAAAGAGTTTTCGATGCATTGATCAGAAAAGGTTATAATGCTATAAAAGTTGAATATGATGAAAAACTTACAGAAAAGTTAAAAGGTTTTAATAAAGTATTCAATGTTATGCATGGAAGACCTGGTGAGGATGGTTTAGTTCAGGGTATTCTTGAATATCTTAAAATACCCTATACAGGTTCTGGAGTTATACCTTCATCTTTAACGATAAATAAATACCTTACCCAACAAATGGTAAAATCATTAAATATCCCCGTTTTAAAGTCAATATATGTAAACAAAAAAACTTTTGAAAAGAATGAAAATATAGTTGAAGAGTATTTTAAGAATAAAGTCATCGTAAAGCCCAATACTGGAGGTTCATCAGTTGGAACATTTATAGAAGAGAGTTATAAAGCAAAGGATCGTCTGAAAGAAAGTTTTTTGAAATTTAATGATTTTTTGATCGAAGAATATGTTGAAGGTGGAATCGAAGTTACGGTTGGAGTTATCGAATATAAAGGGGAAACAAAAGTATTAACACCTTTGCAGTTGAAGCCGAAAAACAAATTTTATGATTATGAAGCAAAATATACAAAAGGAAAAACCGATTTTTTGATACCACCTGAAGTTGATAATAGAGTAATAAAATCTTTGATGGAAAGCACAAAAGTAATATTTGAAAGTTTAAATATGAGATCATTTGCAAGAGTTGACTATATAATAGATCAAAATATGAACATTTTTGAACTTGAGGTGAATTCAATACCAGGAATGACGGATCTTTCCGATCTTCCTATGGAAGCTGAATATGATGGAATAAAATATGATGATCTTGTTGAAGAGATTTTAAAAAGCGCAGGAGTTTTAAAAGATGCTTGAAAAAATGACAGAAAAATTTACAAACATTTTTTCCAAAATAAAAAACAAGGGTAAAGTTACAGAAGATGATTTGAATGTCACTTTAAGGGAGATAAAACTTTTACTTCTTGAAGCGGATGTCAGCTATAAAATTGTAAATGAGTTTATAGATTCTTTGAAAGAAGATTTGGTTGGAAAAGAAGTATACAAATCTTTAAAACCCGAACATATCATTATAAAAAGTGTAAACGACAAACTCGTTGAACTCTTTTCTGCTGGTGAAAGAGAGATTAACTTTAAAGGTAATCCAGCAGTAGTTGCTCTTGTTGGGCTGCAGGGGAGTGGAAAAACAACGACTTCGGCTAAATTGGCAAAACTTTTTCAAAAAATTGGTAGAAAACCTTTACTTGTTCCATGCGATATTAAAAGGCCCGCGGCTTATGATCAACTCAAACAACTGTCAACAAAACACTCTTTAAGTTTTTTTGAAACGAATGAAAAGGACTTGATAAAAAGAATAAATGATGCTATGGAATTTTCTCACAGAAATAGTTTTGATACACTTATTCTCGATACAGCGGGAAGGTTACATATAGATGATGAACTTATGCAAGAGCTTAGGATGATAGATCAAAGATTCAAACCATGTGAAAAACTTTTTGTAGGGGATTCTTTAACAGGACAGGATGCTGTCAATAGTGCGAGAATCTTTAATGAAACTGTAAACATAACAGGTATAATTCTAACAAAGATGGATGGTGATCAAAAAGGTGGTGCTGCTTTAACGATTGTAAAGATTGTTGAAAAACCTATAAAATTTATATGTAATGGTGAACATATAGATAACATTGAAAAATTTTATCCAGAAAGATTTGTTTCACGGTTACTTGGGATGGGAGACATAGTAACACTTGTAGAAAAAACAGAAAAGTTAATAAAGGAAGATGAAGCAAAAGAGATTGAAAAAAAATTGAAAGAAGGAAGATTTGATTTTGAAGATTATTTAATTCAGATCAAACAGTTAAAAAAGATGGGACCTTTAACTGAGATTATAAAAATGATACCTGGTGTGGGGAATAAAGTAAAACTTACGGGTATGGAAGAAGAAAATATAAAAAAAGTCGAAGCAATAATAAACTCAATGACAAAAGAGGAAAGAAAAAATCCAGAACTTTTAAACAATAAAAGCAGAATTAAAAGGATCGCAAAAGGAAGCGGAACAAGTGTTGCTATGGTTAAGCAACTACTTGTTCAGCATAAGAATATGAAAAAGATGATCAAAAATTTCAAAGATTACCTTTAATACATATTAAAAGTATTGTCATTCTCCAAGTATCAAAAATTCGATTCTTCTATTTTTTGCCCTTCCTTCTTTTGTTGCATTATCTGCGATAGGCATAAGTTCTCCAAAACCTTTTGCGACTATTCTTGCAGGATCTATACCTTTCATGATCAAATAATTTCTAACAGCTTCAGCTCTTGCCTGTGATAGGACAAGGTTTGCACTATCACTCCCAACAGAATCTGTATGTCCCTGAACTTCTATTCTGACCTTTGGATTGTCGTTGAGAAGTTTAACGGCTTCATCAAGTATAGGATATGATTCAGGAAGAATAGTTGCTTTTCCAGATTCAAAGTTTATTCCTCTTAAAGTTATCTTCCCACCTTTTTTGAGCATCTCTATATTTAATACCAGAGTTTTATCAGCTTCTATGACAATAGGTTGGACATAGGTTACATATCCATCGAGTGTTGCAGCAAGGGTGTAAGTTCCTGGATTCAAACTGATCCTGTAAACACCTGTCTGTGGATCAGGTGTAAAGGATGGAATATCGGTCTGCGGGAATGATAATGTTGCTTTAATATTTTCTCCTGTTGATTTGTCTTTAACAGTTCCAGTTATAATTCCCTGTGCAACAACCTTTTTGTTCAAAGCAAAATCCACTATCTTTGTTTGTCCTTTTTCAATAATTATTCCCTTTTCCTGCCATTTGTATCCTTCTCTTTCAACCTTTATTCTTATACTGCCTGGTTTTACTTCAACAGAATATATACCGGTTGAATCTGTAACTATCTGTAATGTTTCTGAATATCCGGGTAAGGTTATGATCGCCGACAGAGGTTTTCCACTCTCACCATCTATTATTTTTCCAGTTATAAGTGTTTTGGGTTCTTCTTTTTTTATTTCCTCTTTTTTGAAATCATAGTAATATGTTAAACCGAAAAACACTTTCCAATCAGGTGTTCCTTCCCATCCATCATTTATATATAAAACATCGGTAGTATTATTCAGTGTTGGCTTTAAATCTGGGACAAATTTAGATATTCTGTAATCTGCTCCAAGATCTATCACAAGACCTATAGGTGTATCGAATCTCACACCACCGGTGAGATTGTGAACAAGGCGGCCATCATTTATGTTGTTGAACATATATTTATTACCATATATTTCAAAAAATGGTATGAATGATCCAAATTTGACAGAAAAAGATCCTGAATAATCAAACATTACAGGATTTGAGATAGATGCAGGAAGATCGTTAAACTTTGTATATCCACCGTTGAGATTTATGGCTAATGGAACCTGTGTTGAAGTGACAAAAGAGATCAATAGTTTTACTCCAAAATCCTGACTATTCGTTGTAAAATGTCTGAAAATTCCACCATGATTTTTTATATAATCTATGGAAAACGATGATGAATTATCTTTTAATGTATCATAAATATCACCTGTTGATAACCTATAAAAACCATATATGCCAAAGTCAGCATTTTTTGTTGCTCCAAAGATACCACCTGTTGTTAACTTCAAACCGACTTCAGTATCTCCAAAGCCGTAACTTGCATAATTTGTGTTTTCATCAATTCTTCCTGCTGCTTCAGGTGTATCGATAGCATCAAGATGTGCTGTTGAATAAATGTTTACCTCAAGCCAGTTCGTAAAAGAATAGCCTATACCGTATGCGACCGTTGCAAAAGCGTAAGTATCCCAACTATAATGTGTGTCTCCATCGATAGTGGATATATATGGTATTTGAAAATCTCTCGATGATCCATAAAAATGGAAACCAAGGTTCAACCTCTGTTCTTTTAGTATAGCATCAAGAGAATGAATGTAACCTGAGTTCAATTGCATCGATGGTGCTGAAAAAATTGAAAATGTTGTTATAATAACGAATAAAAAAATAAAAATAGATTTTTTTAAATTCATAAATCCTCCTTCAAATAAAAATATATTGAATAAGAAACTTAAAGTCAACAAAAATCATTCGATTTTTACGATCATTTTTTTTATGAAATTTTCAAAAATTTTATAAATCTCCGAATTGGGATATATTTCAACATAAGGTTTACCGGTATCGGAAAGTTTAACAAGTTCTTTATCTAAAGGGATCTTCACAAAATTTTCTATGTTGTACCGTTTTGCTAATCTTTCACCCCCTCCTTCACCAAATATTTTGTGTTCGGTTTTACATACCGGACAGACAAAATATGACATATTTTCGATTAACCCAAGAATTTCTCCACCAACCATCTTTACAAAGTTTATAGATCTTGCAACATCGGATGTCGAAACTTCCTGTGGTGTTGTTACTATAACAACTCCTGTCACCCCTTCGATCTGTTGCAGAATAGTTAAAGGTTCATCACCAGTTCCAGGAGGAGAATCGATTATCAAAAAATCAAGTTCTCCCCAATTTACGTCATCAAAGAATTGTTGAATCGCTTTGATTTTTAAAGGTCCTCTCCAGATTATCGGAGAATCAGATTTCTCAACAAGCATTGATAAAGATAAAGTTTTTATTCCACCTTTTGTGACCGCAGGTTTCATAAGGTTATTATCATCGATTTCAATTCTACTATTTTCAACTCCAACCATTTTTGAAATTGAAGGACCATGCAAATCGATGTCAAGAAGTCCGACTCTATATCCCAAACTTTTGAGAGTCGATGATATGTTAACCGATACAGTACTTTTTCCGACACCACCTTTTCCACTTAAAATCAAAATTTTGTGTTTGATTTTATTGAATTGATTTTTCTTTTTTTCTTCCATTTTTACTCCTTTACATTTTTTTTAATATAGTTAACTTTTTAAAAAATACAATCCCAACCTTGATATCGGTTCCATTTTGAATTATAATTGATCAAAAAGAGGAGGAGAGATGAATATAAAAAAAGATATCTTGAGATGTTCCGTGTGTAACAATATTGTTGAGGTTTTAAGAGAAGGAGATGGAGAAATAATTTGTTGTGGAAAAGTTATGTTTAAAGAGGAAGTGAAAAATAAAGATGAAGGTATGGAAAAACATTTGCCATTAATAAAAGAAAAAAATGGTTTTTTTGAAATATCTGTTGGTGAAGTTGAACATCCGATGACAAAAGAACATCATATCGAATGGATCGAAATAAATACCGATAAAGAAAGTATAAAGAAATTTTTCAATATCAATGAAAAACCAATTTATACATTATCAAAGAGTTATAAAATAAAAAGTGTTAGAGCATACTGTAATATACATGGTCTATGGAGAAGGATGAATTTAGATGAGATAAAAAGAGAAGATCTAATCCTTTTCGCATTAAAAAATGAAATAGACTCAATGATTTTATACAATCAACTTTCTGAAAGGATAAAAAATGCATTTTTGAAAGAAAGATTAAAATTCCTTGCAAATGAAGAAGAAAAACATAAAAAATATTTTGAAGAATTTTATAAAAAAACTTATCTAAAAGAGATAGTTTTACCTGTTGAAGATATAATTCCCCTTCCAAAAGTTGACATTTCAACTCCAAACAAACCTTTGAGCGATATACTCTATGAAGCGATGGAAAGTGAACTCGCTGCACATAACTTTTATCAGGAACTTTCAAGAGTTTTTGCTGATGATCAAAAAACATCCAAAATGCTAAAATTCTTTTCATCAATGGAGATGATACATTATTCGATTCTTCAACTTGAGAGGGAGAACAGTTTAAAATTTGAAGATTACAGTAACGATGTTCCAATGATACATGTCGGTCCTTAATCTTTTTGTAAATTCAATATTCTCTTTTCAAGAGTTGGATGTGAATAATAGAAGAATTCATAAAAAGGATCGACATTGATATTGGAGAGTTCTTCATAGGCGAGTTTTTTCAATGCTTTGGTGAGCGGAATATTGTCCTGCATCAGATTTTTGGAAAAATTATCTGCTTCAAATTCAAACCTTCTTGAAATAGAGTTCAACAAAGGATTAAAAAAATATAGAATCAATTCAGAAGTTAGGATCGATAAAATAAAAATCCCTGTAAATGAGTTTGTGGGAATACCAAAAAGGTTGTATATGTAATCGTTTGATAGTATTGAAAAAGATGCTACGATGAAAAGGAAAATCACAAATATGTTCAAGATCAAAAATTTTTGTATATGAGCAAGTTTCCCATGTCCGATTTCATGAGCAACGACTCCTAAAATCTCATCTTCAGAAAATTTTGAAAGTAGATTGTCGAAAAGAATGACTCTTTTTTTAATTCCAATACCTGTAAACATTGCATTCGAATGAGCTGATTTTTCACTCTCCTTTATTACATAAACACCATCAAAGGTGTAACCTGATCTTTCTATCAGTTCTTTGATTTTTGACATAAGTGTTTCATCTTTGAGTTTTTCAGTTTTATACATAAATGGTATCAAAACGATCGGGACAATAAAAGTGAATAAAACTAAAAGAAACACAAAAATAATTGTAACACTTAAAATTTTTAGAGGAGAAAAATAAAAATTTTTTCCTACTATTCCTATGAGGACTAAAACAAAAATGTTTGTAAGAATAAGATTGATCAATAACTCTTTCAATTTATCCTTTATCCAACCGAAAATTTTATATTTTAAAAAACCATATTTTTTTTCGATTTTAAAATGAAAGTAAAAATCAAAAGGTAGATTGAAAAGTGGGGATATTATTATTAAAAAAGTAAAGAAAGATAATGATTTTAATATATATTTTGTGTTGAGATTATCGAAATAACTCGAAAAAATGTTTAGAAGGGGTGAGAAAATAAAGATCAATAGTACTGTTTGAGAAAAGATCAAAGAAATGTTTGAAAAATTTAATTTTTCGATATTATAACTGTTTGAGATTGAAAATTTACTCTCATCGAGAACATCTTTAAATTGGTCAGGTATATTTTTTGAATGTTTTTGTATATACATTTTTTCTTTGATGTTAAGAAACAAAACGAAAATGTTTTTAAGGATGATTATTGTTAAAAGTAAAAATTTCATTAAAAACTCCTTTTTTATATTTTAAAAATTTCAGAAAAATTTTCAACTACTATCCCTTGAATAATTTGAATAAAGTTGTATAATAAAATTCAATTTTTTCAATGGAGGTAAAATTGTTAAAGCGAACACCTTTTTATAATTTTCATGTAAAAAACAATGGAAAAATTGTTCCTTTTGCAGGATATGAAATGCCTGTACAGTTTAAAGGAGTTATTGAAGAGATCAAAAAAGTTAGGACGACAGTTGGAGTTTTTGATGTGTCACATATGGGAGAGATAATTGTAAGAGGAGACAGAAGAAAAGAATTTGTAGATTATATAACAACAAATTCAGTTATGTCTTTAGAAGAGAATCAGGTCCAGTATTCTAATATGCTTTATGAGAATGGTGGAATAGTTGATGATCTTCTTGTTTACAATTTAAAAAAAGAAATCATGCTTGTTGTGAACGCATCGAATACGGATAAAGATTATGAATGGATCATGAAGAACAAATGGGATGATGTTGAAGTTGAAAACATTTCGGAGAGAATAGCACAACTTGCAGTTCAGGGTCCTGTTGCTGAAAAGGTTATCCAGAAACTTACAGATTATCCACTCGAAAAGATGGGATTTTATTATTCTGCTGAAACAAAAGTCTGTGGTATAGACATGGTTATTTCCAGAACAGGTTACACTGGTGAGGATGGATTTGAACTTTACTTTTACAAAGAGAACGCTGAAAAAATGTGGAACGAAATTTTCAAAGCAGGTAAAGAGTTTGGAATAGAACCTATAGGGCTTGCAGCAAGGGACACTTTAAGATTGGAGATGAGGTATATGCTTTATGGTAATGACATTGATCAGAATACAACTCCACTCGAGGCTGGAATTGGTTGGTGTGTAAAACTTGAAAAGGGGAATTTTATTGGAAGAGATGCTTTGATAAAACAGAAAGAGGATGGCTTAAAAAGAAAACTTGTCTGTTTTGAAATGATAGATAAAGGTATCCCAAGACATAATTACAAGATTTTTGTTGATGGTAAAGAAGTTGGTTTTGTAACAAGTGGAAACTATTCTCCATCGATAGATAAGTATATTGGTCTTGGGTATGTTAACCTTCCATTTACAAAGATAGGACAGGAAATCGAGATAGACATAAGAGGAATGAAAAAAGCACTTATAGTCAAACCACCATTTTATAAGAATGGAACACACAAATAGGAGGATATATGAAACTTCTTGATGATCTCAAATATACGAAAACTCACGAATGGATCAGAGTTGAAAATGGAATATGTGTTGAAGGAATAACAGATTTTGCACAATCAGAACTTTCAGATATCGCTTTTGTCGAACTTCCTGAAGTTGGAAGAAAGGTCAAAGCGGGAGATGTTATTGGTACGATAGAAGCGGTAAAAGCTGTTTCAGATCTTATCGCTGGTGTTTCCGGTGAAATAATTGATGTCAATAAAAATTTAAATGATTCTCCAAACAAAATAAATGAGGATCCCTATGGAGAAGGATGGATCGTGAAAATAAAACCAGAAAATCTTGATGAGTTGAACAATCTAATGGGAAGTAAAGAATACGAAAAACATTGTGAGGAAAGCCATCATTAAGAGGATATTATGAAAAAGTATATACCTTCAGATGAAAAAAAGAAAAAAGAACTTTTAAATGAGATCGGTGTAAAAAGTTTTGATGAATTGATAAAACATATTCCAGAAAATCTAAGGAGTGAGCTCAAAGAACTTGATCAAGGAATATCTGAATATCAACTTCTGAAAAATGTGAAAAAGATTGCCGAAAAGAACAAAACAACAGAAGATTATATTTCCTTTATGGGATGTGGGATATATGATCATTATATACCACCAGTTATAAAACATATAATTTCAAGGCCTGAATTCTACACAGCATATACTCCATATCAACCTGAAGTTTCTCAGGGAACATTACAATCGATTTATGAATATCAGTCGATGGTTTGTGAACTTTTTAAGATGGATGTTGCAAACGCATCGATGTATGATGGAGCAACAGCAACTGCAGAAGCGTGTCATATGGCAATGTCGATTAAGGGTAAAGAAAAAGTTTTAATTTCAAAAGGATTGAATGTAAAAATTCTTGAAGTTATTCATACCTACCTTAAAGGACAGAATATACATTGTGATTTTGTTGATCTGAAAGATGGAACACTTGACATAGAACAACTTGAAAAAAAACTTGATGATTCCTATGCTGCTTTTGTTTTGCAAACACCAAACTTTTTTGGATTGATTGAGGATGGAGAAAGGATTGGAAAAATTGTTAAAGAAAAAGGTGTTATGTTTATAGTGAACCAGAATCCGATGACTCTACCGATTTTAAAGCCAGCAGGTGATATGGGAGCAGATATCGCTATAGGAGAAGGGCAGGTGTTTGGAATAGAGCAGAGTTTTGGTGGACCACTTCTTGGTATATTTACAAGCAAGAAGGAGTATATCAGAAATATGCCAGGAAGAATAATCGCAAGAACAAAGGATAAAAATGGAAAAGAATCTTTTGTTATGACACTTCAAACAAGGGAACAACACATCAAAAGAGAAAAAGCAACTTCCAACATATGCACGAACGAAGGGCTCTGTATGCTTATGGCAACAGTTTACCTTTCATCACTTGGTAAAAAAGGTTTGAAAAAGGTCAGCACAGATTCTTTACTTTCAGCACATTATTTGAAAGAAAGATTAAAAGAGGTGAAAGGTGTAGAAATTCTATATGATAAAAAAGAGTTCTTCAATGAATTTCCAGTAAGAATACACGGTTTAAACGAAATTTACAAAAAGATGAAAGAAAGAGGATTTCTTATAGGTGTAAACCTTGAAAAATTTTCAAAAGATTACAAAGATGTTCTTCTAATCGCTTCAACTGAAAAAAGGAGTAAAGAGGATATAGATCTTTTGATAAAAAATTTAAAAGAGGTAATATGATTTTTGTTTCAACACTTGAAATAATACCAGGTAATACAGATAAAGCTTTAGAACTTGTAAAAAAGATAACTCCACCGGATGATATCAAAATACTCCATTTCCTTCAGATGTTTGGAAAACCAGATTTCTATCTCATCTTTGAAGCACCAAACGAAGAGAAAGCTATGGATTTCATCCTTGAATTTTCACCATACCTTGAATCATCAACACAACTTGGTGTCCCAATAGATGAACTATAATATAAAAAAATGGAAAAAGGATATATACAGGTTTATACTGGGGATGGTAAAGGGAAAACTACAGCTGCTTTAGGTCTTGCAATAAGAGCTTTGGGAAAAGGTAAGAAAGTAGCAATCGTTCAATTTTTAAAAAAAAGTGAAACCTATGGAGAATACCTGTTACTTTCAAAAGAAATAACTTTTCTTCAATTTGGTTTCCCTTATTTTATAGATCCCAAAAATCTCAAAACTGAAGAGATAGATCTTGTAAACAAGGGTATTGAAAAAAGTAAGGAAATTATTTTTTCAGGACTTTATGATATTGTTATACTCGATGAAATCCTTGTAACGGTTCTATTTAAAATGGTTGATGAGAATATTATTGTTGAAATTATGAAAAATAAACCAAGTGATGTGGAACTCGTTTTAACTGGAAGAGGTGCAACGAAGAAGATTATAGAGAATGCTGATCTTGTAACTGAGATGAAGGAGATCAAACATTATTTTAAAAAAGGTGTTAATGCCAGAGAAGGAATCGAATTCTGATGGAGATCGAAAATCTTTTGAAAAAACTCAAAGAAAAAGATAGGGTTACGCTTGCAAAAATTATCACACTCGTTGACAACGAAACTCCTGAGGGAATCGAATTTTTGAAAAGATATTATAAAGAAAGAAAAGAAAGTTTTAGAATTGGAATCACAGGTCCACCTGGAGTAGGTAAATCAACTCTGGTTAACAAACTTGTTGAAAGGTTTGCTAAAAGATATAATCATTTGTCGGTTTTAGCAGTAGATCCATCAAGCCCATTTACTGGAGGAGCAATACTTGGTGATAGGTTAAGGATGGATAACCTGTATAAATTTGATAATGTTTATATGAGGTCCGTGGCATCAAGAGGTTCTCTTGGTGGATTGTCATCTTCAACTGAAAACATTTTACAGGTTCTGGAAATCTTTGGAACAGATTTGATACTTGTTGAAACTGTTGGTGTTGGACAATCTGAACTTGATGTTATGGAGATCACAGATCTTGTCATGGTGGTGCTTGTTCCAGAATCAGGGGATTCTATTCAAGCAATGAAAGCAGGAATCATGGAGATAGGTGATATTTTTGTTGTTAACAAATCTGATAGAGAAGGTGCAGAAAAAACATCAGAATATCTAAAATCGATTTTACAAATGAAAACCAGAGATAAGGAGATTATTCCGCCTGTTATAAATGTTTCAGCAAAAGATGATCATAATATTGATAAACTTGTTGAGGAGATTGAACGGGTAAAAAAAATGTTTATGGAAAATGGAATAGTTGAAAGAAAAAGAAAAACAAGAAAAAATAAAGAGGTGAGAGATATTTTAAGGGATATGTTCATAAAAAGTATTGACAGGGAGTTAAAAATTATAGAAAATACAAAAGATAGAGATATTTCACCTTATGAAATATCTGAAAAAATCTTTAGAAAAATTGATCTGAAAAGTTTGGAGGATATATGGAAAGAAAAATAAAAGTTCTTGTTGCAAAACCTGGACTTGATGGACATGATAGGGGAGCAAAAGTAATTGCATCAGCATTATCAGATGCTGGAATGGAAGTTATATATACAGGATTACATCAAACACCTGAAAAAATAGTAAAAACCGCAATCGATGAAGATGTTGATGCTGTTGGACTTTCGATTCTTTCAGGTGCACATATGACAATTTTTCCAAAAGTCCTAAAACTTTTGAGAGAGAACAAAAGGGATGATATACTTCTTTTTGGTGGTGGTATTATACCTAAAGAAGATATGGAAGAACTTGAAAAAATGGGTGTTGGAAAACTTTTCGGTCCGGGCAGTCAAACGAAAGAAGTGATAGATTATTTAAAAGATTGGTTTGAAAAGAATAGAAAATAACATATAGGAGGTTTGATGCATCTTTTATTATCAGAAGAACTTCTTGAAGTGAAGAATCTTTCAAGACAGATCGCAGAAGAAAAGATAAAACCAGTAAGACAGGAATATGATGAAACAGCAAAATTTCCTTATGAAATAATGGAATACCTTGCGAAATCAGATCTTTTCAGAGTTTTTATACCTGAAGAATATGAAGGTATGGGTCTTGGAATCACTGGAATGTCTATAGCGACAGAAGAATTATCAAGAGTTTGTGCTGGTATAGCATTAGGATATGCTGGAACAGGTCTTGGAACTATGCCTATAATACTGTTTGGAAACGAAGAGCAGAAGAAAAAATATTTACCACAGATAGCATCCGGAGAAAAACTTGCTGCTTTTGGTTTAACTGAACCAGACGCTGGAAGTGATGCATCAAACATAAAAACTGTTGCAAAAAAGGATGGCGATTATTTTTATTTGACAGGCACAAAGCAATTTATTACAAATGGTGAGGTTGCCGATATATATGTAATTATAGCGAATGCAAACCCGGAAAAAGGGATAAGAGGATTAACAGCATTCATAGTTGAAAAAGGAGAGAAAGGGTTTACTTTTGGAAAACATGAAAACAAGATGGGTATAAGAGCATCTGCAACTGTTGAACTTGTATTTGATAACTGTAAGGTTCCAAAGGAGAATATTCTTGGAGGTGAAGGACAGGGATTTAAAGTTGCAATGAAGACACTTGATTATTCAAGAATCGGAGTTGGTGCTCAGGCACTTGGTATAGCACAGGGTGCATACGAAGAATCTGTTAACTATGCTCAACAGAGAGTTCAGTTTGGACAAAAAATCATCTCATTCCAGATGGTTCAAAATATGATAGCAAATATGGCGATAAAGATCGAAGCAGCAAGAGCGTTAACATACACATCCGCAAGATATGTTGATGGTGGTGGAAAGGATATCGCAAGAGTTGGTTCTATGGTAAAAACTTTCTGTTCGGATGTTGCTATGGAAGTTACTACTGATGCAGTTCAGGTTTTTGGTGGTTATGGATATATAAAAGAGTATCCTGTTGAAAAGATGATGAGAGATGCAAAAATAACACAAATATATGAAGGGACCAATCAGATACAACGGCTTGTTATCGCTCAAGAGATAATTAAAAGGGGCTGTGAGATAACAGATATGTATTAGGAGGTAAAATGGTTAAAAAATTTTCTTTTTTCATTTTTCTTGTTGCTTTAATCGTATCAAGTTGCACACTTCTGCCATGGGTTAAAGATGCTAATAATATTTATGATTGGTCATCCAGTTTAAAAGAGGATATGACTTACTATTACAAGTTTACAACTTATATTTCAGCGATAAACTATACCACAACAGACAATTATGAATGGAAAATAATTGATTTTACCGAGAAAACCGACAGAAAGGTTTACACGATAAATGATGATGGTCAAACAAGATTTTTGGTGATTGACAAAGACGAAAATTTAATCTTTTATGGAAAGGATGAGTATTTTTCCGGTTTTTCAGAAGAGGAAGTGTATCTTGAAACTCCAGTTAAAATTGATAACTCCTGGCCATATAAATCAGAAACTCGAAAAATCGCTGCAATTGATACAACTGTTGAAGTGAGTGCAGGAACCTTTAAAGATGTTGTTAAAGTGAAAATTATGGAAGATGATTACTATGGTTACCTTTATTGGTCGATTTCAAAAGGTTTAGTATACAAAAGGTTGGAATACACAAACGGTAACTATTCAGAATGGGAACTTATAGATGTTAACGAATAAGGAGCTTTGATGGAAGATCTATTTTTAATCAAGGATATTCCAGAAATTTCTGCAAGAAAATTTGGAAGTAAAATCGCTTTACAGATAAAATCAGGATATACTTTCAAATCGATAACTTATGAGCAGTTGAACGATATGACAAAAAAACTTGCTGAGTACCTTTTACATCTTGGTGTCAAAAGAGGAGATGCTTTTGCTGTACTTGGGGAGAATCGACCTGAGTGGGCAGTTTCCTATCTTTCTATAGCAAGAACTGGTGCTTATGTAATTCCAATTGATTCGATGTTAAAAGAAAAAGAGATAAAGATGATACTGCATTACATTGGAGCAAAAGGGATTTTTGTATCTCCGAGATATTTAGATCTTATAAATGAGATAAAGGATTCGCTTCCAAATTTAAAGCATGTTATTTCAATGGATGAAGTCGAGCATACCCACGAAACATCTTTTTATGTTGCACTTGAAGAAGGAAGAAAACTTGTTGAATCAGGTTCTCACAGATACAAGGATGTAAAAGTTTCTCTTGATGATCCGTATGTTATAATTTTTACATCGGGTACAACAGGACAATCAAAGGGAGTTATGTTAACAAGCAGGAATGTAAGTTATGATATCATATACAGTGCAAAACTCATAGAGGTAAAAGAGAATGACAGATTCATATCAGTTCTTCCTCTTCACCACACATTTGAGGCAACAGCGGGTTTTTTATTACCGTTGTATAATGGTTGCACGATAACATATGCGAGATCTTTAAAACCAAACGAAATTTTAGAGGATATCAAAGATTCACAATCAACAATTATGCTTGGTGTTCCTCTTCTTTTTGAAAAAATAATCCTTGGAATAAAACGAGCGATCAAAAAATCTCCCGTAACAAATACTATAGTCAACGGAATGCTTGCTATTGAAAAAGGTTCAAAATTTTTACTTAACATAAAACTTGGAAGTCCAATTTTTAAATCTTTGAGGGAAAAATCTGGACTTTCAACTATAAGGTTAATGATTTCGGGTGGTGCTGCATTAAAACCAGAAGTCGCTGAAAGTTTTGAATCATTTGGATTTTTGCTTGTTCAAGGATATGGTCTTACTGAGACCTCTCCAGTTGTTTCAGTAAATCCTTTACATAAATACAAACATCGTTCTATTGGTATTCCAATAGAGGGAGTTGAAGTTGAAATAGATAATCCGAATGAAAATGGAGAAGGTGAACTGAAAATCAGAGGCCCAATCGTTATGAAAGGTTATTACAACAACCAATCTGCAACCGATGCTGTTATAAAAGATGGATGGTTTTATACGGGTGATATTGGGTATAAGGATAAAGAAGGTTATCTTTATATTTCAGGAAGAAAAAAATCAATAATAGTAACTGAAGCAGGGAAAAATGTATATCCTGAAGAGATTGAAGAAATGCTTGCAGAAAGTGAACTTATTGAAGAAGTTCTGGTATTGCCTGTGATAAATAAAAAAACTGGAAGAGAAGAAGTTGGTGCTGTTGTTTATCCGAATCCTGAACTTATCGAAAGTGTTATGAAAAAAAATCTTTCAGAAGAGGAAGGGCATAAAGAGTTAAAAGAGATAATAGGGAAAGAGATAGCAAAAATATGTGAAAATCTTGCTGATTATAAAAGAGTGAAAAATTTTGATATTAGATATGAAGAATTTCCTAAAACAACAACGAAAAAAATCAAAAGGTATCTTTTTAATAACTATACTATTTCTGATTAGTGTAGAAGGTTGCATCTATTCGTTTGTAAAAGGAAGTTTGCCTTTTGATAAAATTGTTTTGGAAAAAATAGAAAACAGAACTTACTATCTTGATTTTGAAGAAAAATTTTACAACAAGATCTTTGAAATCTTTCCAGTTTATGCAAATGTAAAAATTGTTCAGACGAAAGAAAATGATAGTTTAAACATTACTATTAAAGATTATTCAAAAAAAGTGTATGAATACAACGATGATGGAAACATAAAAAGTTATAAGTATTCTTTGGCCACAGAATACCAGATTTCTAATCTTAGAGAAAACATTTTAACTGAAAAAATTTTTTCAACAACATTTTCTGAAGAAGAATGTAAAGATTCTCTTGTAGTGATGAATTTGAAAAACTTTATAGATAGAATAAGAAAAGAATTTTAATGATATAAAAACTTGACTTTTAAAAATCAATTGATAATATTAACAAAAAGGGGGAAGTATGGCTGAAGTAAAAGATAAGGCAAAAACCAAAACAAAAGCGGATGTGATAGATCAGATTGCTGAAAGAACAGGGGTTATGAGAAGGGATGTTGAAATCTGTTTTGAAACATTGATAGATCTAATAACTGAAACACTTGTTAACAGAGATAGAATCGAGATAAGGGGCCTTGGGGTTTTTAAAACAAAGAAGAGAAGACAGAGAATTGCAAGACATCCAAAAACTGGAGCACAGGTTGAGGTTCCAGAAAGATATGTTCCTGCTTTTAAACCATCAAAAATATTAAAGGAGAAAGTTGAAAAAAGATAAGGAGGTATAAATGCCCTGTGGAAGAAAGAGAAAAAGAAAAAAAATAGCAACTCATAAAAGAAAAAAAAGAAGAAAAGCGATGCGTCATAAGAAGAAAAAATGACACCCGTAGCTCAACTGGATAGAGCAGCGGATTCCGGTTCCGCAGGTTGAAGGTTCAAATCCTTTCGGGTGTAAAAAAACTATTGACTTTTTTTTAACTTGATTCTAAAATAATAAATAAAAGGAGGAAAAATTAAAAAGAGATGGTTCTTCTCACGAAAAAAAGAAACCTTAAAGATAGGAGGTAAAATGAAGAGAATTTTTGTTCTTCTCTTTGTATTGGCATTTGCATTTTCATTGTTTGCAATGCCAGCAAATGATGCACTTGCAAAGATAAAACAGGTCACAAAAGTTTCACAGGATGGTAAATTCTTCGAAACAAAAGATGCCAATGCACAGGCAGCAGGTATGAAGGGAATACTTGAACTTGGTGGTGATATGAGAGGATTTGCTCCAACACCACTTCAGAGTATTGTTTCATCAAAAGATGGACAGATAATACAGGTTGTTACCGGTTGGTATAATGGTGGTGCTTTTAGAGGTGTTTATTATACAGCAACAACAGATGGTGGTTCAACATGGTCAACTCCAACACTGATAACAGCATCAGGTCCATTTGCAAGAAACTATAACGAAATGGCATCAGTTGCAGCATTAGGTGAAGCACCATATGTTATAGTAAACTATAGAACCTCAGCATATTGGGGTGATTGGTTCACAGCAGATCTTCTTGGAGCAAATGGTGGTGGATGGAGTGCACCAATACTTGTGACAGATACAGCAAATTATGTGGCTTATATGCCATCAATAGCAGTTAATCCTGATGGAGACAAAGTTGTAATGATCGCTTATGATGCGATGGGTGGATTTGGTTCAAACTACTCAACAGATTACGGTGCAACATGGGGAACATACGATTGGCCAGCAACACTTAACAATGATACTCTCTGGGATATAGATGTTTCAGCAATAAGATGGGGAAACAACGATGATGTTCATGGTATTTTTGGAATGGTGTGGAAAGATGAAACAAGGTCAGACATTTATCCATCAGGTCCTGGTTCAGCCATAGTTCCAGGTTATGCAAAGACAACAGATCTTGGTGTTACATGGGATGCTTTCTATGGACTTTTTGATGGAAACATCTGGCCAAATGTCAATACACTAAATGGTGATACAGTAATTTATAATCTTGATACTACAGCAAATACAACAAACGATGCATTTGCTGTTAAAGCATATCTTGATGTTGCAACAGGTGGATGGACAGATGAACTTGGACAACCACTTGGAGATGGATTTGGAACATGGTGGTACTGGTGGGATGCTGAATTCTATCCAGAAAGAGGTACAGGTGTGATGGCTTATGTTGTGCCAATGGCTGATCTTTTTGTTGACTATTATGAATCAGGTGATCTCTATACATTCATATGGCAGGGTCAGTCAATTCTTTTTGGATATAAATTTGATGGTGAAACAAACTTTAGATACGACTATATAGATATACATGATGGTGATATTTTGGATAATACAGGAACAACAGCAACATGGAGAGGAAATGCATACAGTGCAAACCTCTGCTATGATGAAGCAACAGATAATATGTATATAGTTTACCTTGATTATGTTGATCCAGCATTTGGTGGAACATCAGTTGAAGCGTTGAAACTTGATCCTGTTACAGATAAAGTTTATAGATCAACAATTATATTAAATGCAGGACTTTATGAAGTTGAATGTGGTAAATATGTTGACGAAAATGGATTAATACACATAGCAGGTGTTTCTGGTTCACAGGATTCAATATATTATGCATCAGTTGATATAAACGATCCAACAATTGTTTGGGAAGAACTTGGAACAACTGTATGGGGAATTAATTCAGAAATTTCTTCAAAAGTTAATAAAAATGTTTACAATATTTCCTCATTCAGCAAGAATGGAGCAATAAGTTTTGTTATGAGTGAAGGAAGGAATGTTGAAATATCAGTTTATGATGCAACAGGTAGAGTTGTAAACAAAGTTAAAAAATTCTTCGCAAAAGGAACACACTCGCTCAATCTTAATCTCAAACAAGGTGTTTACTTTGTGAAAGTTAACGATGGTGTCAACAGTTTCACAAAGAAGATTGTCACAGTTAAATAAGTTTTTCAATTATTCAAAAGGGGAAACTTTGTTTCCCCTTTTTTTTACAATTTAAGATTTAAAAAGGAGAGTAATAATGTTTAAGAAAAATTATCTTTTTGGAATTATTCTCCTTCTGGTCCTTCTCTTCTCAGTTAATGTTTTTGCTGGTGTTACAGGAAAAATAACTGGAAGAGTTATTGACAAACAGACAAAAGAAGGTATCCCTGGTGTTAACATTATAATACCAGAACTTGGAATCGGTGCTGTTACAGATCTTGATGGATACTATTTTATTCTGAATGTCCCAGTTGGAGTTTATTCCGTTACCGCTCAGATAATATCATATCAGACCCAGACAAAAACAAATATCTCAGTTTCCGCTGATATCAATACAACTGTCAACTTTGAACTTGTCATGGGTGCTATCGAATATGATACCGTTATAGTTGAAGCGAAAGAGTCAAAGATACAAACGAATGTTACACAAAAGGAAAGAACGATGAACCAGCAACTTCTTGATGAGTCAGTCTCAAACAACATTATGGCTGCTGTAGCAAACAACGCTGGTGTTGTTGGTTCTGGAACACAATTACATGTTAGAGGTGGAAGAACTGATGAGGTTGGATACATGGTCGATGGTATGTCGATCATAGATCCAGTTACAAAGGGACTTGGTGCTACAATCAATAAAAATGCTGTATCAGAGGTGAAATTCATCTCTGGTGGATTCAATGCTGAATATGGTGAGGCGATGTCAGGAATTTTGAACATCGTTACAAGGGAAGGTGCTAAAAAGTATGAAGGAACAATAAGATATGAAGGAAATTCATTCCTTCCAAAATCATTTAACTATGGTGATAATAGGTTAGAATATTCAATTGGTGGTCCAATTTATAAAGATCTTTTGAGATTTTTTGTTTCAGGTGATATTTATGTCACAAACGATTGGTCACCTCTTTTTGTTGATAAACCAAACTTTTTCTATAAAAATGATTCAACAGGTTACGCTTTCTCTTATGATTTTGTAGATTACAATATTGCTTATGATTCTTTAGGTAACGCTTATATTGAAACAACATATACAACAGCGAACTGGACACAGGACTCTGTTCCATATTTTAAATATGGTGTTGATACTGTTTATGACTCTGTTAATAATATAACATACTATTTTAATAAGGTTGTGCTTGACACGGTTATGTGGAACAGATATGGTCCAACATACTGGGATAATTTAGGTGTTGTTGTCCCACACCACAAAAGAAGTGAATACCATGCACAGGCAAAGTTCACAGTAAAACCAACCAACAACTTGAAAATAAATCTTGGTGGTTTCTATTCACATTCTTCTTATCAACAGTTTAACAATTCATTAAAGTATAACCTTGAAAGATTCATTACAAGAAACACCGATGGATATCAGATCAATGGAACTGCAAACTGGATGATAAACCAGGCAAATTTTGTCACATTAACTGGTAGTTATTTCTATACACAAACACATTATGGACCAGAATTTGATGGGATACTTTTTGATGAAAATGGTGATACAGTTTATCCACCAGAAGTTGTTATCCCAAAATGGTATGAATTCTGGAAACCTTATGGTGTGATAGATACAAACAACTTCCATTATGTTCCAGGAATGGTTGATAAATGGAAAAACAACTCTCCATGGGGATGGTGGATCGATGCACAGTATATCTATCCAAACTGGTATGGTAGTTCAAGTTTTAGATATTCAAATTATCTAACAGTAAAAGCTGATTGGACAAGTCAGATTGGAAGATACCATGAGATGAAAACAGGTGTTGAGTTTAAAGCATATGAATTATATCTCTGGGATCTATATCTTCCATGGGATCCAAATCCATTCTCAGATCAGTACCATGTTTATCCAAAACAGGCAGCAGCATATGTACAGGATAAGATGGAATTTGAAGGAATGGTTGTTAACATAGGTCTTAGATTCGATTATCTTGATGCAAACACTCCATTCTATTATGTTGCAAACAATAGAAGTTTCCCACTCTATCAACAGGATACTATAATTGACACAATTACAGGTGATACAACAATAATTATAACTCCAAATCCAAATATAACAAAACCTGATTCATATCCAGGATATCCTGATTCTGTTTGGGATACTTTAACATGGCCAGTAAGAATGGCTGCTAAAAAGTATAAATTCTCACCAAGATTGGGTATATCACATCCAATTTCAGAGGTCTCAGTTTTACATTTCAACTATGGTCATTTCTTCCAGACCCCACAGATGGATTATCTCTTCTCTGGAATGGGTGTTGATCTTTCAAAAAGAGGAAACTCAAATATAGGTTCACCAAACCTTGATGCAGAAAGAACAATATCTTACGAATTTGGTATAGCAACCCAAATCGGTGCTGATATGGCTTTAGATGTCACAACCTATTATAAAGATATATATGGACTTATTGGTTCAAGAAAGGTCTATGCATTACCAGCACCTTATTATGCTTTGCAAAATGTTGAATATGGTAATGTGAAAGGTCTTGAAGTTGCATTTTCAAAATCATCTAAATATTTCTCAACAGATATCGCTTATACACTTTCATTTGCAAAAGGAACAGCATCTGATGCATGGGAAGGATATTATCTAACATATTCTGAAAGAGATCCTGTAACAGGTGGTGACATTCAGATGCCAAAGATTCCTTATTATCTATCATTTGATCAAAGACATACTATAAATATCGGTTTTGTTTTGAGAATGCCAGCAAAAGAATTGCCAATATACGCTGATAATTGGACACTTTCGATAGATAATTCGATCAACTCTGGACAACCATATACTCCTGTTAACGAAAAAGGTGTTAAAACAGGTGTTACAAATAGTGAAAGAAAACCATGGACATTCAACACTGATTTGAAATTCAGAAAAGGTTTCTTAATTGGAACATTCGAACCAAACTTCTATGTTACTGTAACAAACCTGTTCAACATAAGAAATGTTGTTGATGTTTATGCTTCAACAGGTCTTCCAGACAGAAACGCAACACTTGCCTCTATTAAAAAAGACATATTCAATGCATATACGATTGGACAGCCGGGATATGATGTCAGAAGAGATATAAATAGAGATGGAACAGTTTCACAAGATGAAGCTTATGAATCTTATATCGCTTACTATAAAGATTATCTTAATGACCCAACGAACTGGTCTGCACCAAGAGTTATCACTCTGGGTCTTGAATTCTCATTCTAAGGATGGAGGAAAAATATGAATAAAATTAACAAAACTGTATTTTTAATCCTCCTCACACTCCTTTTTTCAATAGCTATTTTTGCTCGTCCTGCATATATAGATCCAAAGATGACCTCTGGGAAAATATTTGATCAGAGGATGCTTGATATAAATCAGATAAACACATGGATTACAAACTTTGCAATTTTTGGTCAGGATGTTTATTCTGGAAACAACTCAGGTCTTTATTGGCCTGCTGGTTTTCCGCAGGAAACATATGTGTTTGGTGCAGGAGTGTGGGTTGGTGGAATAATTGAAAATGATGATGGAACAGCAGATACAACTATGTCATGTGGTTATTATCCAAACTCTGCATCAACAGAATTTGTCCCTGGTGATATAAATGATGCATCACCAGATAGACCAACACCGTATACAAACCCATGGGATATTGTATACATTTCAACAAGTGATAACTATGGACAACCATGGCCTTTGAAAACAACATCAGGTGCTGACTCAGTTGTTTCAATGCAGGATTCCTATACTGAATTCAACGATATGGATATAGCGTATCGCCTTGTTGCAAGTTCAAAACCTCTTGAAATCGAAGTAAAACAAACAACATACGCCTGGGTTGGGCCATTGAAAGAAGATATTATTTTCATAAAGTATGAAATACAGAACAAAAGAAGCGATCACAAAGATATCAAGAAATGTTATGTTGGTATCGGTGCTGATAACGATATAGGAAACGAAGCAGGAACTGCTGCAAACGATCTTTTGGGGTTCATTGATACAATGACAGTTGATTATGCTGGTGTTAATGATACTTTGATGCAGATCAATGTAGGATATCAGTTCCAACTCGAATCAGAGGCTGGGTGGACTCATTTCCCGGGAATCGTTGCATACAAATATCTTGAATCACCAAGAGCAACTGAACCAATAGATCTTTATCATGATGGTTCTTTCATTATACCAGCAGGGGAAAGAATTGGAATGACAACATTCAACTATTTTACAATACAAACTGATCCTTCTGATCATATTAAAAGATATCTCGTTCTTGCTGGTTATGATCATACAATTTATAACCCGAATGATCCTGAAGCATCATATAGACCATTTCCAACATGGGGACAGGGTGTTCCAGGTTATCCTGGAAAGACAGAGGATCCAACAGCAAAAGGTGATAAAAGATTTGCAATGGCATCAGGACCATTCACACTCAAATATGATTCAACTGCAACAGTTATAATTGGAATAATAATTTCGAAGAACTCTGCTGAAATGTTAAACAAAATGCTTATAGCACAACAGATTTATGATCAGGGTTGGCTTGGACCGGTTGCACCTGGGCAGGTTAACTTTGATGTTGTTGGAATGGATAAAAAGGTAATTATATACTGGGATAATGCTCAGGAATTGATTCCAGACAAATACTACACTCTTGTTTCAGATCCTTCACTTCCAACATATAACCCTGCTTATAGAGAATATGATGTTGAGGGATACAATGTCTACAGATCAAGAACAGGTGCAGGTGGAACATGGGAACTTATTGGTAAATTCGATAAAATCAATGAATATACGATTGTCTTAAAAGATTCTTTGATATATTACAATGCAGCAGCAGCAAGATATGAAACAACATACTACTATGACACGGTCGGTTCAAATACCGGAATTCCGTACTATTTTGTTGATTCAAACCTTACAAATGGAATCCAGTATTATTATAC
The DNA here is from genome assembly GCA_039804105.1 of Caldifarciminota bacterium. GTDB lineage: Bacteria > Hydrothermota > 32-111 > 32-111 > 32-111 > 32-111. Next base: position 938,335 of record JBDRZU010000001.1, on the reverse strand, counting down.
AGTAAGGGCTTATGACGTTAATTTTAACGGGTATGCTGTTACTCCAACGAATGATACAATCGGTGCGATACCACTTGTTCTTGAAGGTGCTGGAAAAACGAAAGCAGCAGTTCCAAGAGCTTTAACTTCAAACCTTTCACCAGGTACTTATTCGATCAATTTTATATCAGGTAATATTGATACATCTTTGATAAAAATGGAAATTATACATGCACTTGATACAATGATCGAAAAAGTCAAAAATGATACTTTTACCTTGACTTTTGGACTTGCAGATAGTTCAGTTTATACAATATATACCCCTGCATATCCATATACGATCACAAATAAAAATGGTGATATAGTGATAGAGGATAGGATGGATTTAGATACTCTTTGGATTAACAATGAACAGATAATTGGTCTTCCATCTGAAAAATGGAATCCATATTCTGGTTTCCTATTCAAAATAAACAGTTTCACACTTGATACAACTGGATGGATGAATACAAGTAATTCAACCTTCAAAGTTAGTGTCCAGAGTGGTACTTACGATAGTTCAATCATGAAAGCCGAACTTGCCGCAAAAGGAAGGCAGTTCTATCATAATAGTAAAGAATATATCATAACATGGCATGAAGTAGTTTATCCAACACTTACTGTTATTGGAACAGATACTTTCCTGCCAAACGACACAAACCTAACTGTAACGATTTTTGATGTTGATAACAACATTGAAATTCCGTACAATAGTAGAACTATAGGTGATAACTGGCATTTCAATATCTCATCAACTGCCCTTCCATCTCAGAATCCAAAATATCTAAAATCAAGTTCACCCAATACTGTAAAAGTAGGTCTTTATTTCTCAAACATTATTTTGAAATTTAACAATTCGCCATTACCGCTAAGACCAATGGTCTGGAGTTCAAGACCAAAAGATGGTGATGTCTGGATTGTAAGAGTGACTCCAAATGATACAGCGTTTGTTTTAACATATCCACCAATAAATTCTTCGTTCAAATTCACAGTTACTCCAGCAACATTCACCGATGTTGTAAAATCAACCCTTGATAAAATTAAAGTTGTTCCAAACCCATATGTTGTCAGAAGTGAACTTGATCTTGACTATAACTATAGAAGAATTCTTTTCACAAATTTACCTGATAAGTGCACAATCAGAATTTACACACTTTCAGGTGAATTGATAAAAACTATCAATCATGATGTAGAAATTACAATAACAAAAGACAATCAGACAACGACAGCATATGACTTAACAAAAGGATATGCTGAGTGGGATCTTTTGACGAAAAATGATCAGATACCAGCACCGGGAATTTACATCTATCATGTTCAAACACCTAATGGTGAAACAAAAATTGGCAAATTTGCTATCATTAAGTAGGAGGAACAATGAAAAAATTATTATTAATAATCATATCGATTTCACTTTTAGCAAATTTTGCCTATTCTTTCAATGAAGGAACCACAGGTGCTCAGTTTTTGAAAATATTGGTTGGCTCGAAAGCAACTGCGATGGGTGGTGCATTTGTTTCTGTTGCTGATGATCCATCAGCACTCTATTACAACCCAGCAGGAATTGCAACGATGAACAAGATGGGGCTGCTTCTTAATTATGTTAAATATCCAGCGGAAATAAGTTATTCATATGTTGCTTTTGCTGCTCCAATGGGAATAATGGGTGCTTTAGGTTTACAGGCAGGAATAATGACAATGCCTCAAATGGAGATAACAACAGTTGATAAACCAGAAGGAACAGGAGAATATTTCTCAGCATCAAGTTATGTTGTTGGAGCATCCTATGCAAAATCTTTTACAGATAAGCTTACTTCTGGTGTAACATTAAAATATATACAGGAAAAGATTGTAGATGCAACATCAACAATGATAGCATTTGACGCTGGAGCACTCTATAAAACAGGTTTCAAATCATTGAGAATAGGAATGTCTATCAGAAATTTTGGATCTGAGGGAATGTTTACAGGTGGAACAATATTAACAGATAAATACTCAAAATGGACTGATGGTCAAACACCACTTAATATCTACTACAAAACTGATACATACACACTTCCAATGAATTTCAACTTTGGTCTTGCGTATGATATTCTTGAAGGTCCAACGAATTTCCTCACAACAACTCTTGAATTTCAGAATCCAAACGATGGAACCGAGAACATAAGATTCGGAATGGAATACAACCTTTCAAAAATACTCTTTGTAAGGTTGGGATATATATTCAACTGGGAAAAATTCAAATATGTTCTTGATAATATGGATGATCTTACACAGAATGAAAAGATTGAAAACCTTACAGCAGGTATCGGTTTCAAATATGGATTCTCTGGAATAGATCTTGGAATAGATTATTCCTATACAGAAATGGGACTTCTTTCAGACAATTATATTAATGGTCATAGAGTTACATTAACTCTGAATTTCTAATAAAATCAGGTGGGGTTTTTAAACCCCACCTTTTTTATGAAAAAGTTACCATTTTTTTTAATATTTTTTTTCTTACCTCATTTTCTTATATCTAAGATACTTTTTATAGGATATTTTTGTGCTGATAACAATCTTTATAATGGTTTTCTAAAAAATTACAATCAATTGATTGAAAGTTCAAAAAAAATAAAAAATACTGATATAATAATTTTTCTCGATTCACCTTTCTATTCCTTTATCTTCAAAATATATGATGGAAGAAGTGAGACCCTTAAAGTTTTTGATAATGTGAATTCAGGTGATTTTCATAATATTTCAAACTTTTTTTCAACATTTTATAAGTATGATTATGATAAAAGAATAATGGTTTTATGGGACCATGGTAATGGTTGGTACAATTTTACTTCAAAAGATAAATCGATATTTTTTGATAATCATCCGTTTGACTTTATTTCTATAACTGATGGTGAATTTAAAAATATTTTTTTGGATATATATAAAAAAACAAAGAAAAAAACAGATATTTTAATATTTGATGCCTGTCTTATGCAATCGATAGAAGTTGTCTATGAGATCAAGGATTATGTTTCTTACATTATTGGTTCAGAAGGTATAGTTCCATATAATGGTTTCCCTTATGATAAAATACTTCAAAGCATAGATACTTTAAATAATTTAGAAGATATCTCTATAACTATCTCTGAACAATATTTTGAACATTATTATGATTCAACATCCTATAAAGATTTAACCGTATCAACGATTAAAACTGAAAGTATTGTAAGAGATATTGACAAGTTGAAATTCACAGATAGAAACAATTTTTCAATTATCGATGAAACAGATGTTTCATGTAACCTAAAAAATTCTGTGATAATTAATTTGACGAAAAATGAAAAATTTAAAGGAATAAAATTATTTTATCCATTGAATTTTTCAACATTGTATAAACTTTATAAGGATTACATAAACTTAAGTATCGATAAAGATTTTCAGATAATAAAAAAAGAATTTCTATCATATGGAATAAACGATACCTTTTCTCCTTTGCCTGTAAATAACATAGAACTTGCAAAAATGAATAATAACAATTTTAAAATAACATTTGATCCATCATACGATTTTTCTATTATAAAAAATTACAATGTTGAATTTTCAAATGCCTATGATTTATATACAGAAAACTTTGATTCTTTGCCTGAAAATTTTACTGGGAATTTTTGTTTAACAGATCAGTATCCCTATTCAAAGCCATTTTCTTTGTTCACCAGAAATTTTGTTTTTGAAATATTTTTATCTGAAGAAGAAAATATCATATCTTTTAAATATAAAGGGTTATTTTCTGATTCATCTTTTTTTATCTATCTAAATGGAGAGCCAATAAAGTCATTTGAAGGAGAGTTAGTAGATTGGAAACCTTTTTACTTTATAACCAAAAAAGGACTTCTGAAAATCGAATTCAATAAGAATTTAGAACAGGATTTTTATCTTTATCTTGACGATTTAAAAATTTATAAAATAAAAGATCTTTATAGAACCATACTTAATTCGAATGCTGGAACCGTTCATAAAATCGGTTATGGAGAAAATATTTTGTTTGTAACTGGAGTTGACGAATATAATAACGTTTCAGATATTGATACGGTTTTAGAGTTTTTTGTTAATGATACGATTGAAAGTTATGTTTTTCCAAATCCTGCTGTTGACGAGATAAACATATTCTCTGAGTTTATGGGAATGTATAGAGTAACAATGTTTGCAGTTGATGGGAAAAGAATTTTTGAAAATTCAGGGATCAAGACAGAAAACTTCATAAAAATAGATATTAATAACTTTAAAACCGGACTTTATTACTATATACTTGAAATTGAAAATAGAAAAATGAAAGGAAAATTCTTTGTTGAACGATAAAGTTTCTGTTGTTATCATAAACTACAATGGTGATAAGTTTGTTGAAAAACTTGTTGTTTCGTTGAACCAACAAACCTATCCCTATTCTGAAGTTGTACTAGTTGATAACAATAGTTCCGATAAAAGTTATATGTATCTTTTAAAAAATTTAAAGAATGTGACTCTTTTTAGATTATCAGAGAACAAAGGTTTTAGTTTTGCTGTAAATCTTGGAGTGAAACAATCAAAGTTTGAAAATATTATACTTTTGAATAACGATGTTTATCTTGAAAAAAATTTTATAAAAAACTGTATAGAAAACATAACTCAAAATAAAGATTATCATTTTTTTTCTCCGTTGGTTTTGGATTATAATGGAGAGTTTATTGATTCTGCAGGTGATGATGTTGGAAAATTTATAAGACCCTATAAAAAACTTCATGGTAAAAAATTATATGAAATACAAATGATTAAAGGGGATGTTAAAGGGTTCTCGATGTCAATATGCTATTTTTTGAAAGATTGTTTTGTTAGAGCGGGAATGCTTGATGAAAGATTTTTTATGTACTTTGAAGATGTTGATTTTTCTTTAAGGTTAAAAAAATGTGGATTTAAAATCCTTTTTACACCGGATACCGTTGGTTATCATTTTATTTCAGGAACGACGAAACTCGAAAACAGAATGAGTGAATATTCTTCAAAAAAAGTGTTCTGGGAAGGTAGGAACAGAGTTTTTATCTATTTCAAAAACTATAAAATTTTATCTTTGAAAAATTGGGTATCATTTATTCTGGGAACTTTAATTTCAATCCTTTTTCATATAATTAAAACGAAAAAATTTTCTTTCTATATGAAAGGGTTATTTTGTGGTTTTTTGAATTTAAAAGGTATAAGAAAAAATGGATAAATTTTCTCTTATCATTCCCATTTATTATGACACTTTTGAAGAACAGATAAAATCCTATTTAAAAGAAGATATTGGTGATGTAATAGTTGTTTTAACACAAAACAAAAATTTCGATTTAAAAGATGAAAGAGTAAAAGTGTTAAAACTTTTTGGTGCTGGCTATGGTCAGGCAATTAACTATGCTTCAAAGTTTTCAGAGAATGAATATCTGATAATTACAAACGATGATATATATTTTGATGAAGATTTTTTTAAAAAGGTAAAGAATACTCATGAAGAGGTGATTGTTCCACTTGTAAGAAATTTTTATACAAAAAATATTGAATCTTTTGGTTCAAAAATTATACTTTTTTATAATATTTTAAACAAAAATCTAAAATATGATAAAAGAAAACTCCATCTTACGGGTTCATTTTTTATTATAAAAAGAGAGATTTTTGAAATGTTAAAAGGTTTTGACGAAAGTTATTTTATGTATTATGAAGATGTTGATCTATCGGTCAGGTTAAAAAAGATTAAAAGAATTTGTTTTGATGAAAATCTTGTTGTTTACCACAAACATTCATCTTCAGGTTTAAAAGATAAAAGATTTTTTTTACAAAGGAATCGATTGTTTTTTGTTTTGAAAAACTTTGATTCTAAAAATATTTTTATGTTTTTATTGTTTCTAATTTTTATTGAACCATTTATAATGATATTACAGGTTTTTAAACAAAAAAATTTTTCACCAGTAAGGGCAAGATTTGAATTTTTAAGAAATCTAAAAAAAATAATGAGGGAAAAAAATGAGAATACTTGTTGATGGAACATCTATTACAAAAGGTGGAGGTGTTTCTACACATATAACGATGATTTTGAAAAATTTTTCTGATCAGGATAATAAATATATTATTCTCATAGATCAAGAAAAAGCCCGAGAGATTGTTGGACGAGATGATTTCCTATACATAAGAATTCCATTTTTTAACAGGGCAACAAAATTTTTTTATGAACAGTTTGTTTTTCCTTTTATAGGTCTATTATGCAAAGTTGATCTATTATATATGCCAAAACAGAGCTCAACTATGATCAAATTTTACAAAACAGTTTCAACGATACACGATTTTATACCTGAAAAAAAAAGTTCAAAAGAGGATATTTTTACAAGATATTATTGGAAAATCGAATACAATCTGATTTCGAAACGATCAGATGGAATAATTTTTATAACTAAAAACTGTATGGATATTTATAAAAAAAGATTTAAAAACCTGAATTCGAAAAAGAACTGTGTAATTTATAATGGTTTTGATACATACAGAAAATATGAAAAACAAAAAGAGGAGTATATTTTGATACCTTCCACTTTAAAGGAAAGAAAAAATATCTCACTTGCTTTGAAACTTGCGAAGGATTTAAAAGAATTTTTTAAAGATAAAAAAATTCTTATTACGGGAAGAGTTGATGATAAAAATCTAAAAAAAACGGTTAAAGATTTCGAGTTTAAAGGGTATCTTCCTTTCCAGGAATTTGAAAAAATCATAAATGATTCTTTTGTTATAATCTATCTTTCAAAAGAGGAAGGATTTTCTTTGCCCGTTGCTGAAGGATTGTTTCTTGGAAAAAGAGTTATTTGTATGGATATACCAGTTCATCGAGAGATTTATAAAGATTTGCCAATATATTACATTAAAGATCTATCATATAAGGAAAATCTTGAAAGGATCGTTGAAAAAATCAAAGGAGAAAAAATTTATGAACAAAAATTCAAAAGCTGGAAAGAATGTTCTCAAGAAACAGAAGAGTTTTTTAGAAATTTTAAATAAAAATTTTCTATTTTTTCTTTTTGTTCTTTCATTAATTTCGATTGTTCCTTATCTGTTTTCTTTAAATTATCCTTTTCAGTTTGATGATTATCCGACAATATTTGAAGATGAATCTGTAGATAATTTAAAAGATGTTTTTTCAATAAAATTGTCTGAAAGACCTATAAGAAAATTGTCTATAATCCTTGATAGATTCTTTTTTAAAGACAAAGTTATCTTTTATAGATTGGAAAATCTTTTCCTATATGTTATAACAATTTTTCTTACATCGTTTTTAATTTATAAAATTACAGAAAACAAAATTTTTTCATTGTTATCAGTGTTTTTATTTTCATTGCATCCTGTCCATGTTGAAAATATTCTTATAATAACTCATAGAAAAGAACTTTTTCTGTACATTTTTTCTATGTTATCTTTTTATTTTCATATTGAAAACAAAAGAATCATTTCTATAGTATTCTTTGTTCTGGCACTTTTTTCTAAGGAGGTCGCTTTAGTTTTGCCTTTAATTTTTTTTGTATATGACATGATATTCAAAAAAAGTGTTGATAAAAAATTTTACATGATAATTTTTTTGACCATTTTACTGTCGTTCATTTTTATTTTATTCTTTGGTTTCACATTAGGTTTTTATATGCCGGATTTTAAAAATATGGATCAATTTTTTAAAGAAAATAGAATGCTAAGGGACGCTACATACATAGATATTTTAAAAATCCAGCCATATATTTTCATGAAATATATAAAAAATCTTTTTATCCCATATCCACTTGTTGTTGACTATTATATTCCGATTTCTGAAAAAAATCTTAAACTCTTTATCTTGAGTCTCTCACTTTTTTCAATTTTGATTTATTTTGTTTACAGATATAGAGATGAAAAATTTATTCTTTTTTCTTTTTTATTTTTTGTTATAAATTATATCCCTATCTCAAATTTTATACCGGTTTTGAATCTTTTTGCTGATAGATATCTTTTTTTGCCTTCATTCTCTTTTATTCTTTTTTCATATTTTGTATATACTAAATTAAAAAATATCGGGAAATATATTTTTCTTTTTTATTCTATTTGTTTTTTAATCGTTACTTTAATTTATATTCCAAATTTTAGAAGTGAGATATCATTATGGTCTTATGTTGTAAAAAATAATCCAAAATCTGTTGTTGGAACAAACAATCTGGGACTTTATTTTATGAAAGAAGGTAATTTTGCTGATGCAGAAAAAAATCTTTTAAAATCTTATGAACTTGACTCTTTATACACGAACTCTCTTATAAATCTCGGGACTTTGTTTGCTTCAAAAAGAGATTATCCAAGATCATTATATTTTCTTGAAAAAGCAAAAAATATTGAACCTGAAAATGTAAGGGTTCTTTACAATCTTGGTTTAACCTATAAAAATCTTGGGATGAGTTTAAAATCACGCGAAATGATGGAAAGGATAGTAGAGATTTCTCCAAAATCATCACTCGCTTACAATAACATGGGAGCGTCATATTTTGAAGAAGGATACTTTGCAGAAAAATTTCTCCTGTTTTATCTTTCCGCAGGTTTTTTCGGTTTTGTGCCTGTTCATCTTGATAACCTTGTCGGCTCCTATGAGAATGCCCAAAAAAGTTTTGAAAAAGGTCTTGAAGTTGATAAAAATTATTCGAAACTGAAAGAGAATGTTAAAAGAGTGAAAGAAAAATTAAGAGGGAGGTTATAACTCCCTCTTTTAAAATTTAATATTTTGCTATTCCGTAATCTACATACTTTGTTGTTCTTTTTGTTTTATTTACATTGTCTGTTCCACTTATGTATATCCTCAGAGTTACTCCCTGAATATCTCTTGAATCCATATAAGTGTAAATTGATGCTGGAACTGGAATTGGAATATTTTCGATACTTGCTTTTCCTTTGATAGGATCTCCAGTCGCAGTATCTATTACTGTAGGCGGAAGTAAAGCGTATATATTCCAGATGTCCTGACCATCGTAAATCACATCACCATTATAGATATAATCATAGGAGATTCTATCAAGTACTGCTTCATAAGAAGTATTGTTTTCAACATCTATTGTGTTAATAAGTACTTCAGTTGTTGTTGGTGTTATAACACTTCCAAGAGGATCTATCCATGTGATTGTGAAATCAGGTGTAGGCACATATAGGGTGCAGGAAGTTATTAACAATATAACTGTAAGAAAGAAAATTGTTTTCTTCATTTTTGATACCTCCTTTGATAAAATCATATTAAATAAATCTTCAAAAGTCAATATGTTAAAGGTTTTATAACTTTAAATCTTTTTCTTATTGGAACAGAAGTAAAAGATTCTCCTTTTATATCAGTATAAAATACTTTTGTTTCGAGTATTCCTGTTCCAACATTGTCAGCATAACCATCCTGAATATCGATTTCATAAGCGAGAGGTTCGTTTATTATGACCAAGAGATCTGGCAAATTCACGGTATCTTTGTCTTCAATTTCTATTGGTATTGGATATGTTATATCTTCTCTTTCAACTGTATTGCCATCAACTATAAATTTATACTCGATCTTTTCTATGAAACTTTTTTCTCCTGTTGTTTCATAAGCATCTATTGAAAGGAAAGCGGTATCTGAACCAATATTGTTTTGATTATAGTGATTCCAACCAGACATGTCTTTATCAGGAACAGAAAAAATAACTTCAAGTGTATCATCCAGAAGGGAAACTATCGGTTGAGAATAATAAACTGGAATCGGACCAATAGAACAGGAGACAAATAATGTTACAAAAATAATTATGAAAAATATTTTTTTCATATATACCTCTCTTTATTCAACAACAGCTTTTATATTTTTGTAGAATATCTTTGAAGTGTAAGTTATACCGTTATCATCATAATACTTTATCTTTAACTGAATGGTTCCATAAGCTACATTATCTTCTACTCCATCTCCCTCATCAATTCTTGTAGCGGAAGAACCATATAGAAAGAAAAGAAGAGAGATTGTATCCGACGATTTTTTTTCTATTTTTACAGGATTTAGGTAAATTTTGCTATAATCCTCTCTGATTCTGTTTGTATAATCGTAGATTTCCCAATCTATTTCTGTAATATAAGCATTCAAACCCTGATTTTCAAAAATTATTATATTTTCATATATTGAATCAACATCCTCATAGTTCCATATAGAATCGTTACCAAGTGGAATCGAAAAATTTAAGGTGTCTTTCATACTTATATCCAAAATTGGTTGATAATACTTTATCGAAGTAGGTGATGTATAACAGGAAGAGAGAATGATTGTGAAAAATAATAAAATATAAGATAATTTTTTCATAATTCACCTCATGGTTTTATTACTTTGATTGGTAGATAGAAAGGAAGTGATTCATAAATGTTTCCAAATTCATCATAGTATATAGCTTTTATAATGATTGCTGCCTTTCCGACATTATCGTTTATTCCATCAGAGATATCGGTATAATAAGCGTTTCGTTCGTTAACTGATAAAGGCAATGTTAAAGTGTCAGATTTTGAACCGGATAATTCAATCGGAGTTAAAAAAGAAATTCGATCTTCAAAAATGTTGCCATAAGTTTCTGTTACTATATTAAATTGAATATCAGTTATATATGATTTTACTTTTTTGATTTCAGAGAGTAGTATTTTGAAATTGAGTGAATCTACTCCATCTCCTGACCACCAACCATCGGGTGATAAATCCTGTACGAAGAAAGTAACCTCTGTTGTATCTGCAAGTATCTTTACTACTGGCTGATAATTGTAAACGTATACAGGACCTATCGTGCATGAAATTAGAGTTAAAGAAAGAACCATTAATAGGAACAAATATTTCATTCCACCTCCTTTTAAATAAGTTATATTACAATAGATTTTAACAGTCAATAGTATTGACTAAAAAAACTAATAAACTATATTTAATAAAAAGGAGAATAAATGAAAAAATTTTTTGCAATTTTTTTTATTTTTTTATTTTCAATGATGATTTTTTCGGAAACTTTTAAAATTGATGGTTCCTCTGAAGATGGGTTCAAAGTTGAAAAGCTAAACAACAAATATGTTATAAAACTTAAAAGTTTTGAATACTTTTTAAAGGAAGGATTTTTAAAAATTGATGTAAAAAATGGTTTTAAAACATCAAAATATGGATATCCTGAACTCCCATCATATAGATTTTTAATTTCTTCAAAAGATGAAAATCTTGATCTAAAAAATGTAAAAATAGGTCAGCAAAAAATTATAAATATACAAATCCCTGAAAAGGGTATATATCCTCTACAAAAACCTGTGATAAAATCTCAAAACAACAATCAATTTTTTATAGATGAAAAATTTTATAATTCAAACGAAAAATTCCCTGATAAAATTATAGATTTAAAATTTTTGGGGAAAAGAAAAGATGAATATATTTATCAGGTTGAAATTAATCCAATTGTTTACGATAGAAAAGAAAATAAACTTTTTTATCACGAGAATATTGAGTTTGAACTGAAAGAAATTATAAAACAATCTGAAATTCAAAAAAGTTCATTAAAAAGAAAAATCCTTTTTGTTGTAAATTCAACGATGAAACCATTCTTGCAAAATTTCATAAAATTGAAAAACAAACAGGGATTTTATACTGAAATACTTCTTTTGGATACTGTTGGATACACGAAAGAACAGATCAAAAATGGTATTTTGAATGTTTATAACAATTCAATTGTTCCACTTGAATATGTTTTGCTTGTTGGTGATGTTAATCTGATACCTAACTATATTGGCACGGAAACAGATTTCCCACCAACAGATCTATACTATACTACACTTGAAGGTATAGATTTTTTACCTGATGTTGGGATCGGAAGGTTTTCTGTAACAGATACGAGTACTTTAAAAGTTATTGTTGAAAGAAATATTAATTATCAAAACTCTCTTTTTAATAATACAAACAACTGGACGAAAAAGGGATATTTTATGGCATCAGATGATGCTTCATTCCATCAGGTTGCTGAATCAACACATCTTTATGTTATGGAAAAACTCAGAGATTCTTTGATGGTTATAGATTCGTTGTTCTATTACAATGAAACGGGAACACCTATTTCAACTGCGATAAATAGCGGTAGATCTCTTGCTGTCTATTCTGGACATGGAAGTGTTACATCATGGGCTGGCCCAACTTTTTATCAATCAGATATATTAAGTTTAACAAATGGTGATATGTTACCGTTCGTTTCAAGTTATGCGTGTCTTACTGGAAACTATGCTTACTCTTCAGATTGTTTTGGAGAGACATGGGTAAAAAGTGGAAAAAGTATTGCCTATTTAGGTTCTTCAGTTTATTCATATTGGGATGAAGATGACATCATGGAGAGAAAATTTTTTGATTACTACATCGATTCAAATTATACAAATGTTTCAGATCTGATTTATTTTGCAAAACTCAATGTTTTAAACACTTTTCCTTCAACTGGAAAACGGTATTTTGAGCAGTACAACCTTCTTGGTGATCCTTCGTTTGAATTTTATACAAACTACGATTCCTTATATATAGATGTTTTTTCAGCGATACCATCTTCAAATTATGATTTTGATCTTTTTGTTTATAATAGAACTAATGGGTTGCCTGTAAAAAATGTTAAGGTTTCTTATATCTTACACGATTCATTGATAGATGTTGGTATAACTGATGAAAACGGAAAAATTACTTTTTATCTCTTTGGAGAAACTGGAGATACTATAAAATTTTATGCGTTTAAAAATAATTATAAACCGGATAGTTCCTATTCTGTGATCACAAGTTCAACATTTTATCCATATATAAAAAAACTGATCATCAAAGATACTCTGTTCTACTTCAATCAACCAGATGGAAATTTTACTTCAGCAGATTCTGGATATGTTTCTTTAATGGTTGAAAACAATGGTCTTCAACCTCTATTATCTTTATCATGTTCTGTCTTTGTTTTCACAGGAAATGTAAAACTCTATTCTAATATCTTTAACTTTAAAGACACGATTCTTCCATCAGATAGTTGTTTTTCTTTGAACTCAATTCTCTTTAAAGTAAGAGATAATGTTAAAAACAAAACTTACGATTCTTTAGGTTTCAAATTCTTTTCAGGTGATTCATCTCTGAATACAAAGAAAAGATTTTTTATATATGCACCGGAAACAAAGATTGAAACTCTTTTTGTGATATCAAAAAATACATCTATATTTTCAAACGATACTGTTGATCTAAGAGTAAAATTGAAAAACTACTCAAATGAAAATGACAGGAAATTAAAAATTTCAATTATTTCGAATGATACGAACAAATTATCTATTATTCCTGAATCTTTTGATATACCATACTTAAATGGTAACGATACTTTTTCTGTTAGTGGATTTACAGGTTATGTTAAAGATTTACCTTTGGATACACTTTATACAGTTGGATTAAAAATTGTTTATACTGATACACTTGGTTTTGCTGATACTTTCTTTAAAACTATATATATAAACAAAAAAGATTATCTTGTGCTCAACTATGCAAAATCATCAAACAGTGGTTTTTATATTGATTCAATTTTGAAATCATGGGGATATGCTGGAGATCTTTTAAACAGTATAGAATATCAAAATCTAACAAATTATAATTATGTGTTTTTAACACTTGGGTCATATCCGAACAATTATGTGATACCATCTTATGATCCTGTTGCCTTAATGATTGATTCTCTTTTGAATAATGGAAATATAAAACTTTATATAGAAGGTGGTGAAGCATTCTACTGGGATCCTTTATACAACAATGCTTTCAATTTTAACTATTTGTGCCATGTAAATCCAAAAAGTGATGGAACTTCTACTTCACCTTCAATATATTATGGAACAGGTGGAACAATTGGTGAAGGGATGATTTTAAATTATACTCCCACATCGTACAATGATCTGATCGATAGTATAAATGGCTCGAAAAGGGTGTTCTACAATGGTCTTAGTGGTTATGTTGTTTCATATAAAAATGACAAATATAGAACCGTTGCATCCTCAATTGAGTTTGGAAATGTTGTTGACAATGATTCGATCAACTCAAAGAGAGGATGGTTGAGAAGAATAATGGACTTTTTTGAACTAAAGTTAAACATAGAGGATCTTTCTTTAGAAAATGACGGAGAATTCAAACTTTTATCTATTGAAAATAGTTTCAAAAACAATAAAATAAGTGTTGTGTTTACTTCGAAAGATAACGAAAAAATAAAGCTGAAAATTTATGATATTACAGGTAGACAACTCTACTCGGTTGATATCATAGGAAATAACGGAGTCAACAAATACATGGTAGATCTTTCAAGTAAAAAAATATCATCCAAAATCTTGTTTGTAAAATTGATTAACGAAAAGAACGAAGAGTTTACTGGGAAAATTTTATTTATAAAATAAAATTTTTGCTGGTGTGGCTCAGTGGTAGAGCAGCGCTTTCGTAAAGCGCGGGTCGGCGGTTCAAATCCGCCCACCAGCTAAAAAATATGGAGAAAAAAATAGTTTGTTTTGAAAGAAAAAATAAGTTAATGCCTCTTGATGATAATTTTTCGTATGAGGAAAAAAGTCCTGTTTATTCTGATTCTTTTTATGGAAAACTTGTTCTTCAAAACAGTTTAATTTTAATTTTAAAAGATATCATAACCTCAAATTTTAAAAACGCAATTTTGAATGTGGAACATACGATAAATGGTGGACTCTATTGTGAAGTTTTTTCTGAAACCTTACTTTGTGAGAACGATATTAACAGAATAAATGATGTTCTTGAAAAAAGAATAGAGAATAATGAAAAATTTTCTTCAAAATATAAAACAAAAGATGAACTTCTGAAAGTTTTTAAAGATGATAAGGATAAGTTTGATATTTTAACTAATTCTGAAATATCTGGTGGTTTTTTGTGTGAATATAACAATGTGAAAGAATTTTTTTTCACACCCATAGTTGATTCGACCTCATTGTTAAAGGGATCTTTTATTAAATATTATCCACCAGGATTTATTGCATATCTTTCTGAGGAAAATGTTAAAAAGGATCAGAAAAAACTTTTTGCAATTTTTAACGAGTCAGAAAATTGGGCAAAAGTGCTTGGATGGAGGTCAGTGAAAAATATCAGAGATTCGATAGAGAATGATGAGATATTTGAACTTGTGTATGTGTGTGAAGCTTTACATGAAAAAAAGATAGTTGAAATAGCAAACCATGTTGATTCCAAGAGAGGAAAACTGAAAATTATACTTATAGCGGGACCTTCCTCATCAGGGAAAACGACCTTTTTAAAAAGATTATCCATACAGTTGAAAGTTCTTGGACTTTCAGTTGTTGGAATATCTCTCGATGACTATTTCCTTGATAACGATAAAATAAAACTCGATAAGGATGGAAAAAAAGATTTTGAATCAATCGAAGCTTTAGATCTAGAACTGTTTAATAAAAATTTGAATGCTCTCATAGAGGGAGAAGAGATTATAAACCCTAAATTTGATTTTCAAACTGGAAAAAGATTAGCAGATGGAACAAAATTGAAGATGGGAAGGGACTCGATTCTTGTGATAGAGGGAATACATGGATTGAATGAGAAACTTACCGAATCTATTCCAAAAGATTTGAAACTGAAAATATATGTTTCAGCTTTAACCCAGATAAATATAGATAACACACACAGGATTTCAACAACCGATAACAGGTTGATAAGAAGAATTGTCAGAGATTATCTTTTTCGAAACCATACTGCTGAAAATACTCTTAAAATGTGGAAACATGTTCGCGACGGAGAAGAAAAAAATATTTTCCCTTTCCAAGAGAGTGCAGATTTCTTTTTCAACTCTTCACTTTTATATGAACTTTCAGTATTAAAGAACTTTGCTAAACCTTTATTACAGGAAATCGATGAAAAGAGTGAATTTTATCTTGATGCAAAAAGATTACTTTTTATTTTATCTTTTTTCAAAGAAATTTCTGTTGAAAAAATACCACCAACATCTGTTCTAAGAGAGTTTGTCGGTGGTTCAGCATTTAAATACTAAAAAATATTCTGCCCTTTACAAATTATTTTATTTAAAGCTTCATTGAAATAGTTTGTTGAATTTACTATTTCTGAAGGTATCCTTTGAGAGTAGAATTTATAAGATTTTTCAATTTCCTCTTTCAAGATTTCTTTTATATTTCCAGATGTCAAACCTCTTTCAACTTCATCTTTATGGTAAAGAAGAATATCTTTGGCAAGTTGTCTTGCAAGTTTGATAGCGTCTTTATGAAGTTTTTGAACATTTTCAGGAAGTGATTTAAAATCTGGTGGAAGATTAAATCCAGCAAGTAATACATCAAACATTGGAGTACCTGCTTTACCTGCCTGAACTGTTTGAGTTGGTTGTTGTAAAGGTCTTTGTGGTTGAGCGAAAGGATTAACAGAAGGTTCCTCTTTCTTCACCTCTTCAACCTTTGGCTGAGTAAAAGCAGGTGGAACACCGAAATCGGGCTGCTGGAAAGGTGGTTGTTGAACTGGTTTTTG
Source organism: Caldifarciminota bacterium (assembly GCA_039804105.1). Taxonomy (GTDB): domain Bacteria; phylum Hydrothermota; class 32-111; order 32-111; family 32-111; genus 32-111. The sequence goes on along the minus strand of JBDRZU010000001.1, from coordinate 921,774 downwards.
TGGTTGTGGCTGAGCGAAAGGATTAACAAAAGGTTCCTCTTTCTTAGCCTCTTCAACCTTTGGCTGAGTAAAAGCAGGTGGAACACCGAAATCGGGCTGCTGGAAAGGTGGTTGTTGAACTGGTTTTTGTGGTTGTGGCTGAGAGAAAGGATTAACAAAAGGTTCCTCTTTCTTAGCCTCTTCAACCTTTGGCTGAGTAAAAGCAGGTGGAACACCGAAATCGGGCTGCTGGAAAGGTGGTTGTTGAACTGGTTTTTGTGTTTGTGGTTGAGTGAAAGGATTAACAAAAGGTTCCTCTTTCTTCACCTCTTCAACCTTTGGTTCAAAACTGGATTTTGATGAAAATGGAATTTCCTCTGTTTCACTTGAAAATTTTCCAAATTGATCCATATCTGGAAAAGTTGGAATTTCATTCTCTTCAACTTTTTGTTCTTCAAATTTTGTTGAAATCGAATTTTCTTCAAAAGATGGTATTTTTGATGTTTCAACTGAAGTTTCAAGAGTTTGTGAAGATACGTTTTCTTCAGTAACTTCAGTCATCGGAATATCTATAGGCTCAACATATATTCCAAAAATATTTTTGCAATTCGGACACTTTATTGGAGCACCACCTATTGGAATGTACATTTCATCAATTTCATATTTTTTATGACATTTTGGACATTCAACAATCATATTTCTCCTTTTTTACTATTTTTTAGTATAATAAAATAATATAAAATTTCAATAGAAATTTTAAAAAAACATCTTGACTGACTGGTCAGTTTTAATTATATTATCACAATGGATAAAAAAAATAAAATTTTAGAAGCATCTTTAGAACTTTTTGGGAAAAAAGGATACTATAAGACAGATGTTGATAGTATTGCAAAAAAAGCAAATGTTGGAAAAGGAACAATTTATCTGTATTTTAAAAACAAAAAAGAACTTTTTATTTCAGCTATAAATTATGCTATAAACAATTGTAATGAAGAGATAAAAAAATCTGTTGAAAAAGTGGATTCACCATATCTGAAAGTAGAGAAATATATAGAGACATTTTTGGAAATAATGGTTGGGAATGTAAATAAAGTGAAATTTTTCACTATAAACAATCTCAATTCAAACAAAGAGTTGTTTGATTTTTCAAAAGGTATCGATCGAAGAATAGTTGTAAAAAGGTTTCAGATATTGAAGGATATAATAGATGAAGGTATTCAAAAAAATATTTTTAAAGATTTAAACAGTGAAATTTTAACGATGATGATAGTTGGTTTGATACATATGGAAATTTCGAGAATAATCTTTTTTGAAACACAACTTGACCAGAAGAGAATAAAATATATTAAAGACAATGTTCTAAAAATTTTAATTAAGGAGTGAAGATGCAAAAAAAGTTTTTTGTGATGCTTTTATTTTTTTATTTTTCCTTTTCATTCATATCAAGTTTGACTCTTGATGAAGCTATTGAAAAAGCGTATGATGATAATTTACAGATAAAAATATCAGAGGAAAATGTAAATATAGCAAACGAAGATTTGCTACTTTCAATCACAAACTTTTTCCCAAAAGTAACATCGACTGGAACCTTTGTCAGATTGGATACAGTTCCAACAACATATGTTAACACTGCTTTTGGACCAATGAAAATAAAAGTTGGTGAACAGAACAACTATTCTCTGGATGTAAAACTCTCGCAACCAGTTTTTCTTGGAGGAAAACTTGTTCTTGGATATATGGTTTCGAAAGACAAACTCCAAATGTCTAAAAATGATCTTGAAAAAACAAAAAGGGATATAAAATTTTCTGTTATACAATTATATCTTTCAGTAAAACTTTTTGATCAAATGATAGATGTTAATAAAAAAATTATTGAGGCAAAAGAGAATCATCATAAAGTGACTCTATCAAAATATAATCTTGGTACTTCAAGTAAACTTGAGAAACTTTCTTCAGAAATTGATTTTGAAAACAGTAAAATGGAATTAAAAAATCTTATAAAGCAGAGAGACAATCTTTTACACAGTTTAAAGTTTTTGCTCGGAATGGATATCAAAGATAGTGTAATTCTAAATGATTCTCTTTCTTTTAGTACTGTTGACAAATTTGATACTCTTGGACTGGATTCATTAACGAAAGAAAAATTGTTAGATATATGTTATAAAAATAAAAGTGAGTTGAAAAATCTTGAAATTTCAAAAAATGTAGCGAAAAAGTCAACGCTGTTAAATTCTACATCGTTTCTTCCAAATGTTGCTTTTTTCACCTCATACAACTATAAAAATTATTACTCCTATATTTCCGATTCTTCATATTTCGACGGATCTTACAATTTGGGTTTTTCGGTGAATCTTGATCTTTTATCCGGTGGAAGCAGAGTTTTGAACATTTTGAAATCAAAAAAGCAGGAAAAACAAGTAAAGATGAGCTATCTTCTCTTGAAAGAAAGAATTCCTGTTGATCTTGAACTTTTGATGAAAAACTATGAAAATTCAAAAGAGAATCTAAAGATTTTTGAAAAAACTTTAGATCTTTCAAAAGAAGCATATTTAACCGCTACCGAGCAATACAATAGGGGTATTATAAGTAATGTTGATTATATAGATGCTGAAACAAAATATATAAACGCGCAGGTTGGATATCTAAAATCTCTCTATGATATCATCATAAATAAACTTTCACTTTTAAATTATCTTGGAGTTCTTTAAGGAGGAATTAAATGAAAAAATTTTTTGTTATCTTATTCATCATTGTAGTTTTAATCGTTTTTGTTATCTTTTCAAAAACAAGAAATAGGCCGATTAAGAGTGAAGAATTTGTTAGAACAGTTTCCTTTAGTTTGGCAAAAAATGAAGAAATAAAAATATATCAGGATTTTTATGGAAAGATAGAGGGTTATAAACAGACAGAAGTTTTTTCTGATGTTCCTGGTAGATTTTTAGAATACAAGGTATCAGAGGGTGAATATGTAAGAAAGGATCAGATTATAGCTGAAATAGACAGATCGATACCCGGAGTTTCTTTTGAGAAAGCAAAGGTCATTTCACCTATAGATGGAAGAGTTTATGATCTATCAATAAACAAGGGCGATTTTGTAACAAACCAAACACCTGTATGTATGATAGTTGATGATGCAAGCAAAATAGCAAAAGTTTCAGTTTCCTCTGAGTTACTCGAAAAAATTAAAAATGGAACTTTTGCACAGGTTGAAGTTGATGAAAAAAAGTTTAACGGAAAGGTTATAAGAGTTTCAAAATATCCAAACAATTACACAAATCTTGGTAGCATAGATGTTCTGTTTACAGGTGACGGTAATTTGATAAATAAAGGTTGTACAGTAAAAATACTTTTAGAAAAGAAAAATGATGTTTTAACTGTCCCATTTGAATCTGTTAAAAATGATCAAAATGGTGAATATGTTTTTGTTTTGAAAAATGGCATCGCAAACAAAGTTGATGTCAAAACAGGTCTCAAAAACGAATCACAGGTAGAAATAGTATCAGGTTTGAATATGGGAGACACTATCGTTACTATCGGTTCAGATATGTTAAAAGATGGACAGAAAGTGAAGGTTAGGTGATCTATGGTAAAACTATCTATCAGAAGACCAATTTTTATTATAGTTGTTTTTATTGTTATATTGATATTTGGTTTTCTTTCATTTAAAAATCTTTCTCTTGAAATGCTTCCAAACATCGAGTTACCTCAAATTTCTATAATAACTGTTTATCCAGGTGCTTCAAGTATCGATGTTGAAGAGCAGATAACAAAAAAGATCGAATCAGCAATTTCGATGGTTCCCGATGTGACAGAGATAAATTCAAATTCGATGGAATCGGTTTCTTTTATCACGGTGTCGTTTAACTGGGGTAAAAATCTTGATGCTGCCGCAAACGATATAAGAACTCAGATTGAACTCATAAAGAGTTCCTTACCTGAAGATGCTCAAACACCAACTGTTTTCAAATTTTCAACATCAATGATTCCGGTTGCTACGGTAGCAATAGTTTTTGAAAATGAAGGCGAAGTGGCAAAAATGTACGATTTTACAGAGAAAGTTGTTCTTGATAAAATAAGACAAATTCCTGGAGTCGGTGCAGTTTCAATAACATCTTCAAGTAAAAAGAAAGTAAATGTGAAAGTTAGAATACCAGACCTTATAAAATACAATATATCTTTATCACAAATTAATTCTATGATTTCTGCAAACAATTTGAATATACCACTTGGAGAAATAAGACAGGGCATAAGGAGTTATTCTATAAGGTTACCAGGAGAATATACATCCGTTAATGATATATCAAAGACGATAGTAGGTTATTCAGGGAAAAACCCGATATATTTATACAATGTTGCTGATATTGATTTTTCTCAGGGAGAAATTGAAGGAGTTGCAAAAATTAACGGAAAGGAAGGGATGGTCGTTGTTATACAGAAACAATCAAACGCAAACACTGTAAAGATTGTCGAAGAGTTGAACCGTAGATTAAAAGATATAAAAAATATGTATCCTGAAGGAACAACGATCAACATTGTCTTTGATACATCAAAGCAGATAACAAATTCAATAAGCAATCTCTCTTCTACTATTTTATATGCTTTTATTTTTGTTGTGATAATTGTATTTTTATTTTTAAGAAATATAACCGGTAGTTTGATAATATCATTAACTCTTCCATTTTCTCTTATCTTTGGAATCATATATCTTTACCTTGCCAAATCAACCTTGAACATAATCTCCTTGGCATCACTTTCGATTGCACTCGGTATGGTGGTGGATAATTCGATAGTTGTTCTTGAGAATATTTACAGACATAAAGATGAGGAAAAGAAGGAAATTAAAAATGCAGCACTTGATGGAACAAGTGAAGTGATTGGAGCAATATTTGCATCAACATTAACAACAATAGCAATCTTTATTCCACTTCTTTTTATTGAAGGGTTTACCTCTTTTCTTTTCAAACAGTTAGCATATACGGTTTCCGTTGTTCTTTTTGCATCACTTTTTATTTCTATAACTCTGACACCAATGCTAAGCTCAAAACTTTTAAAATATAAAGAAAAATTTCTTGAAAAGTTCCACAACATAACTGAAAAATGGTTTAACGATTTTGAACAGTTCTATTCGAATTTTTTGTCATATTCGATGAAAAATAAAAAATTTATTATCATTACTATTGTAATTATTTTTGTTGGTGTTTTATTCCTTCTTCCCTCAATAAAGACGGAGTTCTTTTCCTCTTTCGGTGGAAATAGAGTAAGGGGAACCGTGAATCTTTCACCGGGGCTCAGGATAGAAATTACAGATAGTATTATGACTGAAATTGGGAAGAAAATAAAAAACAATTTTCCCGATGTTGAAAATTTTGTTTTCTACGCTGGAGGCACAAGTGGAAGAATGTTCGGTGGTTCAACGCAGTACTCTTCAACGATAATTATTGCATTCAAAGACAACCTTTCGATAAATCAGGTTAAAAAGAATCTTTCTTCAATAAGGAAGTTTATACAGAGTTATCCGGAAGTAAAAAGTGTTGAGATGAGTTCAAATTTCGCTGGAGGGTTTTCAAATCAAAAACAGATAGCTATCGAAATATATGGCGAAGATATTTCAAAAACTTTTTCAATCGCAAAAGAATTGAAAAAAAAGATAGAGGATGATGGTAGTTTTGTTGATGTTTCGATATCAAGAGAAGAAGAGATAGAGGATATCTCTGTTATTCCGAAAAAGGAAAATGGAACGATTTATGGAGTGAACAATTATTATTTGATGTTGAGTTTGAGAAACGGTATAAATGGAAATGTTCCTTCAGTTTTCAGAAAAGATGGTTATGAATACGATATAGATGTATTCTTTGATAAAAAGTATCTAAGAAACATCAACAATCTAAAATCTCTACCGATAACAACACCTGCTAATTTTAATGTTCCACTTTCCAGCGTCGCATCCATAAAGTTGACCAAACAACCCCCAACGATTGAAAGAAAAAACAGGATGAGATATATAAGTGTACAGGCAAACCTAAACAATATATCACTTTCAGATGGTAATAAAAAGGTTCAAAAAATGATTTCAGAAATTTCTGTTCCTCAGGAGATAACTATTTTAAGTAGTGGTGATGTTAAAAGTCAGCAGGAATCTTTTAGAGATCTTTCGATAGCAATAGTTATTGGAATCATTTTAGTATTTCTTGTAATGGCTGCACAGTTTGAGTCGTTTCTGGATCCTTTCATAATATTTTTCTCGATTCCTTTTGCTTTTACTGGTGTTATTCTTGCCCTGTTCTTAACGAATACAACACTCTCGATAATGGGATTTGTTGGAATGCTCATGCTTGTTGGAATAGTTGTAAACAATGCTATAGTTCTTGTAAGTTATATGAACCAACTCAGAGAAAATGGTATGAATTTATGTGATGCGGTTGCTTTGGCAGGAAAGAGAAGATTAAGACCTGTTCTTATGACAACCTTAACGACCATTTTTGGACTACTTCCACTTGCTTTGAGCACAAAAGAGGGTGCTGAGATGTGGAGGTCATTAGGTATCGTTGTAATTGGGGGACTATCTTTTTCAACAATTGTAACATTGATACTTGTTCCTGTTATCTATTCAATAGTTGAAACGAAAATCAAAAGGGAAAAATGTGAAATATGATTGTTGACTTTTAAAATTTTAAGTGTTTAATTTTATTTTAGGGGAGCTGCTGTTAGCAGCTGAGAAAACGGTGTAACCGTTGACCCTTTGAACCTGATGCAGGTAATGCTGCCGTAGGGAAATCAAAAAGATCAGGTTCAAAACCTGATTTTTTTATTTTAGGAGGTTTTTATGATACTACAGGATCAAAAGATAAGTGAACTGATTATGAAAAACTATTTTGAAAAACTGAAAGAAAGTTTGAATCTTGATGTTGCTATCGTTGGAGGAGGACCTTCTGGTCTTGTCGCAGGGTATTATCTTGCAAAGGATGGTTTCAAAGTTGCACTCTTTGAATCAAAACTCGCCCCAGGTGGTGGAATGTGGGGTGGGGGGATGATGTTTAACAGTATTGTTGTTCAAAAAGATGCTGTAGAAATACTAAAAGAGTTTAATGTTGAATTAAAAGAGGAATCTGAAGGTTATTTTGTTCTTGACTCTGTTCAAATAACATCATCTCTGATATACAACAGTTCAAGGGTTGGTTTAAAGATATTTAACCTTATAAAAGTTGTTGATGTTGTTTTAAAAGATGATGCTGTTTGTGGAATAGTGATCAACTGGACACCTGTTGAATATATGTCTTTACATGTTGATCCTCTTACTGTGATATCAAAAAAAGTTATCGATGCAACCGGACATCCTGCAGAATTAACATCAGTGCTTGTAAAGAAAGCAAATGTTAAACTCAATACTCCTTCAGGTAAAATTGAAGGTGAAAAACCTATGAATGCAGAACTCGGAGAAAGAGAAACTGTTGAAAATACAAGAGAAGTTTACAAAAACTTCTTTGTATCAGGAATGGCCGCTAACGGTGTATTTGGTGGTTTCAGAATGGGACCAATTTTTGGTGGGATGTTGCTGTCTGGTTATAAATCTTATAAGTTGATAAAGGAGGAACTACGGAAAGGATAATAGATGTTAATTTAAACAGATTATCTGAAGGTTTAAGGGTGATAGAGGATTTTGTTAGGTTTGAAAGAAAGGATGAAAATGTTTTGATAATAATCAGAAAACAAAGGGAAAAGTTATACATTTTAAGAAAAAAAATATCTCCTAACACTATTTTTAAACGCGATACAGAAACTGATCCTGGGAAGTTCTATGATTATGATAAAAATGAGAGAAAAGATTTTGGAGATATCATAAGGGCATCTATCGGGAGATGTCAGGAGTCATCAAGAGTTCTTGAAGAGATTTTTAAAATCAAAGATTTAAAAATTTCAAGAGAGTTTAAAGAGATCAGGTTCAACCTTTACAGGATTGAAAAGGACATCGTGAGAAGTTTGTTAAAAAAAGTTTTTCCTCAAAATTTCGGTTTGTATTTGGTCATGACTGATCCTGTTGTAGGTTATGAAAAGTTGAGTGAAATTGCTGTAAAAAACAAAATCAAAATGATACAACTTAGAGATAAAAAACTTACAGATAAAAAAATTTTGAATGTTGCAAAAAATATAAGAAGTATAACAAAAGGAAGTGAAACCTTATTCATAGTTGATGATAGAGTTGATATTGCAATACTTTCAGATGCTGATGGTGTGCATGTTGGTCAAACTGATATAACCGTTGATAATATTAGAAAATTTTCTGAGTACATTATCGTTGGGAAATCAACACATAATTTATCACAACTTAAACAAGCGATAAAAGAAAATCCTGACTATGTTGGAATCGGGCCAATTTATCCAACAAATTCAAAAATAATAAAGGACAAGGTGTTGGGGTTAAATAAAGCAAAAAAAATGCTAAAAATTTCTAATGTTCCATCTGTAGGAATAGGTGGGATAAAACCCCATAATCTTATTGAAGTTTTGAATCTTGGTTTCAAAAATTTTGCTGTTCTTTCATACATAAATGAAAATGATAATCCCTCAAAAAGGATAAAAGAGTTGTTGGATCTTGAAAGGAGTTATTATGAAAAGTATGGTTTTTCGCAAAGAAGCCTTAAAAGATGCTGCGAAGAATGATGCGGTTGATGAATCCATAATAATTGAAGGAATTAAAAATGGAACAATAGTTCTTCCAGATAATATAAAAAGGAAAAAGAAAAAGTATTATGCTATCGGAAAAGGTCTATCGAAAAAGATAAATGCAAATATTGGTTCATCTCCTATGCATATAAATGTTGATGAAGAAATAAAAAAAATGAAAATTGCTGTTGAGTATGGTGCTCATTCGGTGATGGATCTATCGTTGGGTAAAAAAATTAAGATCATCAGGAAAAAAATTCTTGAACTTTGTCCTGTTATGGTTGGAACTGTACCAATATATGAAACTGGATTTGAACTTTCTCTGAAAAAAAAGGATATAGTTGAAATGAATATTGATGATTTTTTGAAAACTGTTGAAGAACAAGCAAAAGATGGTGTTGATTTTATGACGATACACTCGGGAGTCACTTTATCTTCTATGGAAAGAATTTTTAAAGAGAAAAGGATAATGGATGTGGTTTCAAGAGGAGGTTCATTTTTAATCGCATGGATGAAATATAATAGAAAAGAATCTCCCCTTTATCAGTATTATGATGAAATCCTTGATATATTAAAAGAATACAATGTTACAATATCTCTTGGTGATGGCTTAAGACCAGGAGCATGTGAGGATGGCACAGATAGGGGACAGATCGAAGAACTTTTAATCCTGGGAGAACTTGTTGACAGAGCGAGAGAAAAAAAAGTTCAGGTTATGGTCGAAGGACCAGGACATCTATATTTACAACATATACAGTCAAATATTGAAATAATGAAAAGGGTTACACATAATGCACCATTTTATGTTCTTGGACCTCTCGTAAACGATATTTCAGCAGGATATGATCATATCGCAGGTGCAATAGGTGGGACTCTTGCAGCATATTTTGGGGCTGATTTCTTATGTTATGTCACTCCCGCAGAACATTTAAAACTTCCCGATGTTGAAGATGTTAGAGAAGGAGTTATTGCGTCAAAAATTGCCGCATTTTCTGCTGATCTTGCTCTTGGAAGAAAGTATGCTCTTGAGATAAATACTCAAATGTCAAAAGCACGAAAAAAACTCAATTGGGAAAAAATGTCAAAATTTTCTATAGATGAAAAAAAATTTAAAGATTATAGAAAGAGATCCAGAGTTGAGGATAGTGATGTATGCTCAATGTGTGGAGAGTTTTGTGCGGTTAAGAGGTTAAACGAATTGGTAGATTGACATTTTGTTATTTCTTAATAAAATTGTTATGTGAAACATAAAACAATAAAAGTTGAAAAAATTTTTAAAATTTATGTTCTTGTTACAATCTTTCTTGCTACAATCTTTTTTGAAAAAAAATATTTTCTACCATATATTTATACCATAATTGGGTTTTACATTTCTTCAATCGCTATTCTTTTTTTTCCAATCAATTTCAAAATTTTTTTATTTTCATTTCCTATATCATTTTTTTTCACTTCAATATTTTTTAGAACACATCTTTTCCCTGAAATCCTCATAATCACTTTGAACAGATTTTTTTATTTAACAATTCACTTTTTTAAAAGATATTTTATAAGTTTAAAAATACCAGAAAATCTAAAACTTGTATATACCAATATTGTTGTACTATTTTTTTCACTTGAAATAGTTTTAAACCTTTTTTATTTTTTTAAACCAATAGATATTTTGAAAAAAAAAGATGAAATTTTAAAACTCAAGCCAAACACCTATTTCAACAATGAAAGAGTAAATAGGTACGGATTTTTAGGAACAGAATTTGATAAACCGAAAACAAAAAAGAGAGTTCTTTTTATTGGAGATTCTTTTGGTGTTGGAGTTGTAGATTATAAGAATAATTTCATTAAAATGTTTGAGGATTCACTCGGATTTGAAGTTGTAAACCTTTCCCAACCTGGTAATTCACCAAAAGATTACTATGAGATTCTTGTTGATCATTTTGATAAAACATCTCCTGACATGACTTTCATAATAATATTCGCTGGTAATGATATCACAGAGGTTTACTATCCTGAAAACAACTATTCGATAAATAACTTAAAAAGTGTGAACCTGATTAAAAATTTTTTAACATTTTTACAATTAAAAAATATATCTGGAGACCTATCCGAAGAAGATTTTATTAAAATTGAAAATCGAAGATCAAAAATTTTGATTGAAAATTCTTATGAAAAGGAATGGAGATTTTTTGAAAAGAATATAGAATATATATCAAAATTTTTCGCACAGAGAAAAAAGAAAGTTTATTTTTTGATTGTTCCAGATCAATTTGCTGTGGATAAAGTTCTTCAGAAAAAACTGGTGGAATATGCCTCGAAACAATACAAAGAATGGGATTTTGCTGATAGAAAAATCGAGAGAATTCTGAAAAAATATGATTTAAAATTTTTCTCACTTGTTGATACTTTTAAAATATGTTATGAAAATGGGGAAGAACTGTACAGAAAAAATAATACACATATAAACGAAAGAGGAAATTATGTTGTATTTAAAATGTTGGAAGAAAAAATAAAGGAGGAAAAATGAAAAATTTTCTCATTTATTCAATTTTATTTTTCATCCTCTTTTCAGGTTTTGTTTCTTGTTCAAAATTTTTACCAAAATTTGAATTGTTCAATCAGAATAACAATTTTAACAAACACTATACGAATGCATTTTCAAAAATGCAGGATGAAGGCGGAATCGAATGTTTTACTCTCTCCTGTTTTGCTGGATTTATTGTGGGAGCTATGATAGTTTACGCTTTTCAGATTTGATTGGAGTTTTTTATGAAGAAGGTAGTTTCCACTTTGTTAATATTTATACTGATTTTCAACATCTGTTTTGGAGGTGTTGTTTTCAAAACAAGAAAAATATCACATAAACAAAAAGTGTTAAGTGCATTCATATCTAGTGGAATTATATTAAATCAAAGTATAACAGGTTTTGATCAAAATTCGGAACCACCATCATGGTGTGTTACAGCAGTATGTATAGGTCTTGGATTAATGGGAATACTGTATGTTGTAGGTGGTGTATCAGATCTTATGAACGAGTTAGAGGGTATGCCTCCTGAGGCATGTTTAGGGTGTTTGACGGGTATTGTACTTGGGGCACTTTTCGCTTATTTTGTTCCTATTAGTAGTTTGTCTTTCTTTTTATAAAAAGGAGTATTTTATGAAAATTTTTAAATGTTCAGTTTGTGGGTATATCCATAAAGGAGATAATCCTCCAGAAAAATGTCCTAACTGTGAATCTCCAAAAGAAAAATTTTTAAATATCGAAAAAGAGGATTCAGCAAAAATCTTTATGTTTTATGGTGAAAAGGTTTCATACTCTGATAAACTCGAAATAAATCCTTTCTTTGATGGTTTGGAAATTTTGTCTCCCTTCATATACAATATGCCTGTTGGTTCAAAAGCCCCATTGCATAAACATCCTGAAAATGATGAATTCTTTTTTGTATTAAAAGGAAAAATTAAATTTTATATTGATGGAAAATTTCAAATACTACAAAAAGGAGATATGGCTTACGCTTCAAAAGGTGTTGTTCACAATTTTGAGAATATTTCGGATGAATATGCTATATTTTTATCAATTAAAGGGCCAAAGCCTGTCACAACTGAATTTGTTCAAATCTCTTGACTATTAATAAGTTGATGGATAAAATTATTCTCGGAGAGGAGGTCTCGATGAAAAAAATATTCCTATTTATATTTTTATTTTTGTTCTCAATATCAATTTTTTCAGCATCCTTTAATTTAAGAACTCCAAACGGGAATGAAAATTATATAGTTGGTAATCAGATGCCTATACATTGGGATATTACTGGTAGCGCGACATCAGCAAGATTGGAATATTCAATCGATGGTGGGACAAATTGGGTTTTGATATACAGTGCAACACAAAACGATGGAGATTACCTCTGGACAGTTCCGAATAATCCTTCCCTTACATGTAAAATAAGAATTTCAAATCCATCTGATCCAAACGACTTTGATGTTAGTGATACTTTTTTTGTAATATCAAGACCTGAGATATTTATTAAAAAACCAGTCCAAAATGATATTCTTATTATTGGGGAAAATTATCCGATTCATTGGGATTGGACAGGTGTTTTTTCAAATGTAAAACTTGAATACACAACTGATGGAGGAACAAACTGGACAGTTATTACGAGTTCTACTCCAAACGATGGAGAATATATTTGGAGTGTTCCAAACTTTCCATCAACACAGTGTAAAATAAGGATAACAAACACTACTGATCCAAACTCTTTTGCAATAACAGAAAACACTTTTACCATAGCCAACAATAGTTTAACATTGATCACTCCAAATGGTGGAGAACAATACATTACGGGTAAATATTATCCGATATATTGGCTTTGGAGTGGATCTTTTACAAGTGTTAAACTTGAATATTCTGCTGATTCTGGAAACATTTGGAACAGTATAACTACATCAACCACAAATGATGGAAGTCATAACTGGTTGATTCCTTCCATAAATCCATCATCAAAATGTTTGTTAAAGATTACTAATGTTTCAAATCCTGCTGTTTATGATATATCCGATTATCCTTTTTCAATACTTTCAACTTCCCTTACACTTTTAACACCAAATGGAGGAGAGACTTTCGTTGCAGGTACAAAAGCGAACATAAGTTGGGATTGGGAAGGATCTATAGCAAACGTTAAATTGGAATACTCTTCTGATGGTGGAATGAACTGGAACTCTATAACAACTTCTACTGCTTGTGATGGGAGTTATCTGTGGACTGTTCCGAATATTTCAACAAACAATCTTTTGATACGAATAACAAATGTTAACGATGTGAACTGCTATGATATTTCAAATTCACAATCAAGTATAGTAACAGCACAGATAGATATAACTTATCCAAATGGTGGTGAACAGTTGATTGTTGGGGAAAAATATCCTATAAACTGGAATTGGAGTGGATCTTTTGCTAATGTAAAGATAGAATATTCTACCAATAATGGTTCAAGCTGGTCGACAATCGATGCCTCAGATCCAAATGATGGTTCTTTTGTCTGGACTGTTCCTCTAACACCGTCATCTCAATGCCTCATAAAAATCTCTGACGCTGCAAATTCTTCGGTTTATGATATATCCAATTTTTCTTTCACCATAAAGAAACCAGAGATAAAAATAGTCAAAATAAATGGAAATGATACACTGATAGCTTCAAACAAGTATCCAATTGTATGGCAAACAGAGGGAACCATTTCAAATGTTAACATTGAATATTCAACCAATAATGGTACAACATGGAACACTATTGTAGCAAACACTCCAAATGATGGAAGTTATGTCTGGACTGTTCCATCAACACCATCTTCAAATTATCGTTTGAAAATCACAAATTCTTCAGATGTGACTTCTTATGATATCAGTGATACAACTTTTGTTGTAAAATCACCCCAGATAAACCTTCTATCTCCAAATGGTGGAGAGGAATTTAAAACAGGAGAGAAATATCCTGTTTTATGGAATAGTAACAGTGATTTTGCATCTGTGAATATAGATTATTCTTCTGATGGTGGAACAACATGGAACTCGATAGTTTTATCTGAAACAAACGATGGTTCGTATGTCTGGAATATACCTTCAAATTTGACTCCTTCAACAAATTACAGGATAAGGGTAAGAAATAGTTCTGATAACAATTCTTTTGATATTTCTGATAACACATTTACAATTTCTTCACCCTCTATAAAAATTATATCTCCAGATTCAGGTGTTTCACTTCTGTCTGGAGAAAAAGTTTCAATAAATTATACCTATGATGCAAGTTTTCCTAATGTAAAAATTGAATATTCATCAGATAATGGTTTGACATGGAATGTTATTACTAATAGTACTTCAAATACTGGAACTTATATCTGGACCATCCCGAACTTAAATTCAAATGATTGCTTCATAAAAGTTTTAAATTTGTCTGATACATTGAATTCCTATGCTGTTTCAAAAAAATTCTCAATTTCAAAACCAACAATAACAGTTAAATCACCAAAATCAAACGATTCACTTTTAGTGGGAAATGTATATCAAATTGTATGGATCAATAATGGAGAAATCTCAAATGTTAAAATAGAATATTCGACTGATAATGGCTCTACATGGAATATCATAGTTAATTCAACTGTAAATGAAGGTTCTTATTATTGGACAATACCTTCGACAATAAGTTCAAATGTTTTAATAAAAGTTTCAGATGTTTCCGATCCTTCTAATTATGCTGTAAGCTCACAATTTTCAATTATACCGGCACAAATTACGCTTGTTTCACCAAATGGCGGAGAAACTATAATTGCAGGAGAATATTTACCAATTGAATGGAACTGGATAGGTAGTTTTTCTTATGTAAAACTTGAATACTCAACTGATGGAGGATCCACTTGGAACAAGATTATTAATTCTGATACTTTGAACGATGGTTCTTTTATATGGGCTGTTCCTTCAACAGCAGTCAGTTCAAATGTTCTTTTTAGAGTTTCAAACAATCAGGATCCAACAAACACTTTTGATGTTTCCAATGGAGTTTTTTCGATAGTTTCTCCTACAATATCTATAATATCTCCTAATGGAGGAGAGAATTTGGTTGGTGGTGAAGTTTACCCGATCAGATGGAGGAGCCAGGGAACTTTTGCAAATGTTATGATAGAATATTCCACTGATGGAATAAACTGGATTTCAATCGATCCCTCTGATCCAAACGATGGTGTATTCAACTGGACAGTTCCTTCTATTGTCTCTTCAAATGTGAAAATCAGAATAACAAGTACAACTGATGGAAACACTCATGATGTTTCTGATAACAATTTTTCAATAGTATCACCAACTCTAACGATACTTTCTCCCAATGGAGGAGAAAGTTTTGTTTCAGGTGATATTTTACCTATCCACTGGAAAAATAATGGAAATGTTTCGAATGTAAAGATTGAATACTCTACAAACAACGGGAATACATGGAATACAATTATTTCCTCAACCACAAATAATGGATATTATAGATGGACGATACCTTCTCTTGTTGTTTCCGATTCAATAAAATTTAGAGTAACAAGCACAGCAGATTCTTTAACAAAAGATGTATCGGATGGTTTGATATCAATAAAAAGACCAGCAATAAAAATATTGACTCCAAATGGTTCTGAAAATCTTACTGTTGGAGAATATACTCCAATTCACTGGGAAAATGATGGACAATTTTTAAATGTTAAAATAGAGTATTCAACTGATGGAGGAACAGTTTGGAAAACTATTTCATCTTCAGAAACAAATGATGGAAATTATATATGGAAAGTTCCAAACGATGTTTCAAATAACTGTATAATTAGAGTAACAAATACCTCTGACAACCTTTCTTATGATATAAGTGATAATACTTTTTCAATTTTAAAACCATCAGTTTCAATATTTAACCCCGATTCAGCAGCTGTATTGATCGTTGGGAACAAATATCCTATTTATTGGAATTGGACTGGAACAGTTGATAGTGTAATCATAGAATTATACTATAAAGTTTCAGGAATTGTTCAAAGTACATTCATCTCAACAGCAACCCTGAATACTGGAAGTTTTATTTTTACGGTTCCAAATTATGTTAGTGATAGTTGTTGGATAAAAGTTACAAGTACCGCGAATGATTCAGTATATTCTCTTTCAAAAGTTTTTTCGATAGTAAGACCAATATATGATATCGTTCAACCGAATGGTGGAGAATCATTCTATCGTGGTGAAAAACTTGAAATTAATTGGGATTGGATTGGCGGACCTGATTCTGTTTCATTATTTTATTCTCTTGATGGAGGATTGAACTACAGTTTGATAAAGAGTATAAAAAATACAGGATCTTATTTATGGTCGATGCCAACTTATCTTTTTAATACCTATAAAGTAAAAGTTATGTCAACAAGAGACAATTATGCTTTTGATGAATCTGATAACAATTTTTCAGCCAAAAATCCAGTTTTAGTTATAAATCAACCTGTGAGTGGAGATGTTATTTACTACAATAACTATTTCCCTGTATATACAACACAGAGAGGTTTTTTACCAAACGATTCTCTTTTAATTCAGATATATTCAGCTAAAAAAGGAACTATTAATCTTGGAACTTTTGCGGTTAATCCTAACGAAATATTCCTTTTTAAAGATACTTTTTCTGATACCCTAGATACAATAGAAGTAATAATCTTGAATAAATCAACTAATGATACTTTTGACATTTCTGACAAAATTACTGTTTTACCTGTTGATACTATAGATACAATTATATTCCCAAATCAAAATGATACCATGTATGTTAGTGAATTATATTACGTTATTTGGAATATGAGGGCAACAGATCCAAAAGATAAAGTAAAACTCAACTATTCTACCGATGGTATTAACTTTTTCGAATATGGAACTAAAAATGCGGATACAACCTTTTTCCCGTTTTATATACCAAAGAATGCTTCTTCAAACAATTTTATTATTAGACTCGATTTTTATGATTCTTTGAATGTTTTCAAAAAGAGTTTAAGTGTAAGTAACCTTCTTGTAAAAAAACCACTTCTTGATCTTGTTTACCCTGACAATACGGATACTCTGTATGTAGGAAGAACTCATAATATAATTTGGAGAACAGTAAAAGGTTATGTGGATTCATTCCAACTATACTATAATACAGATGGAATAACATGGAAAGAGATAAAAAATCTCGTATCAGATACTTTCTCCTATTCATGGACAATTCCAAATGAACCAACTTCAAACGCTGTAATAAGAGTAGAAAAATATGGAGATAATCAGGTAACTGCATATTCACAGAGTTTTGTAATAAAGCCACAGGAAATTTTTATAACCTCACCTTTGTCGAACGATACTTTTGTATCTGGAAGAGATTACCATATAAGTTGGTATAACTTTGGTCGAGTTGATTCTGTAAACATATATTATTCAATAGATGGTGGTTCAAACTGGACTTTTGTTGCAAAACAAGGGAATTCCAATTCCTATAAATGGACAGTTCCAAATTATTCTTCTAATAAAGCACTTGTAAAGGTTGAATTCACAAGAAACAGCAATGTGTTTGATATATCCGATACATTTACTATAATTCCTCAGAACCTTTTAGTTACATATCCTGATAGTTCAACAATATGGTATGCTGGAAATAAGTATTATATAACATGGGATTATACAGGGAACTTTTCAAATGTTAAAATAACTTATTCTCTTGATAATGGAAAAAATTGGAATGTTATCACGAATTCTACAGCAAACTCACAGAACTATCTCTGGACTTTACCTCAAATCTATTCAGATTCTGTTATAGTAAAAGTAGCAAATACTGATGATACAACAAAGTTTGATGTCTCCTCTATGTTTAGAATAATTCCACAACAGATTACTGTAAAGTATCCGTTTTTAAGTGAAAGTTTGATTTCTGGTAAACAATACAATATTACCTGGGTTTACAAAGGACTTTTTGATACATCTATAGTTGAGTATTCTACCAACAATGGAGTAAACTGGAACACACTTGGTAAAACTCTTACATCGAACAGATACTATATCTGGACAACTCCAAATGTAAAGAGTGATTCAACTCTTATACGAATAGTTAACAAAGATAATACCTCTATTCTTGGAGTATCTGAATTATTTACAATTTCTGATAAAATCATAACGATATCTTCGCCGAAATTAAATGATGAATACATAGTAGGAGAAAAGGCATTGATTACATTTGATTTTTTGGGTTCATCAAACGATTCAGTTATAATTTCATACTCAACCGATGGTGGAACAATATGGACGCAAATTGACACGATTCCATCTTCAGCTCAATATCTTGAATGGACTGTTCCAAATGTTATAAGTTCAAACTGCTATATAAAGATAACCTGTTTAAGATTGACATCATCAACAGCAATAAGTGAAAGATTTTCAATAGTTCCTCAAACAATAAATGTTATGTCACCTCTTTCAAGTTCAGAATGGATAACTGGTAGGAAATACTATATAACATGGAACTATACTGGTAGTTTTTCAAATGTTGATCTTGAGTATTCAACAAATGGTGGGTCCACATGGCAGACGATTGCTACAACAACGAACTCAAAATATTACCTCTGGACTTTACCGAATATCTCTTCTTCCAATTCTCTTGTAAGGGTAAAAAATAGTTCAAATACTTCTGTCTTTGGTGTTTCTCCTATTTTCACTATGAAATATCCATCGATAACTGTTGTTTCACCAAATTTATCTGATACTTTACTCTGTGGTAAATATTATTATATTACTTGGTACTCAAATATGGGCAGTGGAGATAGTGTTGTTATTTCTTATTCAAAGAATGGTGGAATAACCTATACGATCATAGATACCATAAGTGCTACACAAAAATACTTTAAATGGAAGGTTCCTGAGATTGGATCGACAAACTGTCTTGTAAAAATAACAGGTTATGAATCACCGATTATTGAAGGGTATTCTCAACAATTTGTGATAAAGGATCAATCCATAAACATAACATATCCAAATATAAATGATACTATTATATCACTTTCACCTTTCTATATTACATGGGATTATACTGGTGGACTTGATACACTTGTTGGTGAGTACTCTCTTGATAATGGTTCAAACTGGACAACATTTTCAAACTCAATAGTTGCATCAAACCAAAATTATCTGTTTAATCCTTTCCCGATTTCAAATTCGTTGCAGACCCTTATCAGGTTGAAAAATAAAGCGAATGTTCTTGTTCAGGGTGTTTCCAATCAAATTGTAGCATTATATCCTGAGATAGGTATAACATCGTTTAAACCAAATTCATCATTCATCGTTGGAAGTAAAATATTTATCACATGGAAAAACAATGGTCTTATCGATAAGGTTAACATTTATTATTCTATAGACAATGGGACAAGTTGGAATTTGATAGTTTCATCTTATACCAATTCTGGATATTATGAATGGACTATTCCCAATTACATATCCGATAGTTGTTTTGTTAAAGTCAGTTATACATCTTTGGAAAGTGTATATGATGTTTCTGAAAGATTTTCTATAATACCTCAAACTATATTTCTCTTTTCTCCATCGTTCAACGATTCTTTGATGGTATCAAAAACTTACCCAATAACTTGGTACAATACTGGAACAGTTGATAATGTAATGCTTGAATACTCACTCGATGGTGGATCAATCTGGAATACAATAACAGGCTCAACAGTAAACAACAAGTATTATGAATGGACTCTCTCCACAACTTTATCATCAACTCTTAATGGTTTGATAAGAGTCAGTAATGTTGGCAACCTGAATGTTTTTGATCTTTCTGATAATTTCAGAATTATACCTCAAAAACTCGAAATAACATATCCTACTTTAAATTCACAATTCTTTGTGAGTAGAAAATATATAATAACATGGAAAACTGTTGGTACCATATCCACTGTTAACCTCTATTATTCTCTAGATAATGGTGCAAACTGGATTTCTCTTGCTTCTAATTTAACAAACAACGGTTATTATGAATGGACCGTTCCAGATGTTAATTCAAATCTTGTTCTTTTAAGAATAACAAATTCGAACAATGAAGCGGTTTATGATGACAGTGAAGTGTTCTCGATTGTTCCACAACTTGTTCTTGTGAACTCTCCAACCTCTACAGATAGATGGATAGTTGGAAGGAAATATTTTATAACGTGGACAAATATTGGAACAATTTCAAAGGTCAGAATAGAGTATTCATACAATGATGGTGCCAACTGGAACATGGTGGTAGATAACCTTTCAAACACAAATTCTTATGAATGGGCGATTCCGAATACACCTTCTGAGAACTGCTTTGTAAAAGTATCGAACTATGATAATACAAGTGTTTATGGAACAAGCTCCAAATTCTCTATCCCGTTACAAACGATTGAAGTTCTCTCACCAAAAATGACAGACGAATATGTTTCAGGGAATAAATATTTTATTACATGGAAATATACTGGAACCATCTCAAATGTTGATATACAGTATTCAAAGGATAATGGAGCGACATGGACGTATGTTGCAACAGGTGTTTCAAATACAGGTTATTATGAATGGATTGTTCCAACCGAAGATTCGGATAACTGTCTGATAAAAGTTTTGAATAGTAATAACAACAATGTTTATGGTATATCAGAAAGGTTTACGATTTTACCACAAAATATAATAGTAACATCCCCAAGTTCTTCTGATACGATGATAGCAGGAAGAAAATATTATATTACATGGAGAAACTCGGGTGCATTTACAAACTGTGATATTTTCTATTCAACAGATCTTGGTTTGCAGTGGAGATCAATAGCAACGGGTGTTTCAAATACAGGTTATTATGAATGGACAATACCTGATATAGCTGTATCAGATATGGCTTTAATAAAAATATCCAATTCCTCTCAATCAACGATTCATGGAATATCTGATACTTTTGTTATTTCAAAACCCATCGTAAAGTTCACTTCTCCTGTTCTGGGAAATATATTTGAAACAACAAAAAAATACTATTTTACATGGACAACACTTGGAACAATTTTACAGTACAATCTTGAAATCTCTTATGATAAGGGTGTTTCCTGGATTCAGATTATTGCAAATCAGAACAATAGTGGAAACTATGAATGGACTGTTCCATCAGGTATGTACTCTGATAGTTGTATGCTTAAATTGACATCAAGTTCAAACAGTTCAATCTATTATTACTCTGATCTCTTCTCTATAGTTTCATATTCAAACATAGATAACATTTCTGTGTTGAAAAATAAAACCATTAAATATTTCAACACAAAACTGAATAACAGTGTGAACGAGAAAATTTTGTTTGTGGAAATTCCAGAGGATTGCTATTCTCGGATAGAAATTTTTGATCTTACTGGAAGAAGTGTTGGAAAAGTTTATGATGGAAAAATAAATTCGGGAGTTCATAGATTTGAACTTGAAAATTATCTCAACAGCAAGGGAATCTACTTCATAAAGGTAGTATCAAGCAAAGATGATAAAACTATTTATGAAAAAAATGTTAAAATGTTGAATTTGAGATGATATGAAAAAAGAAAAACCAGTAATCTTTTTAGAAGGTAAAAAGGTCATACTCTCTCCAATTGAAGAGGATGACCTTTTTACCATTCAAAAAATTTTGAACGATCCTGATGTAAGAAAAAATCTTGCTGAAAGATTCCCAAGAAACAGAATGATGTTAAAAGAGTTAATTTCTTTAAATAAAGAAAAAAAAGGAATTTTTTTTAAAATTGTTGAAAAAGAAAATTTTGATATTGTTGGATTGATAAGTTTATCCGATTTTAATTGGCCAAACAGGAGAGCAATGCTTGCGATAGCTATTGATAAAAATTTTCAGAATAGAGGATATGGAACAGAGTCGACAAAACTACTCGTTGATTATGGTTTTAAAAATCTACAACTACATAAAATTTGTCTTGAGGTTTATGATTTTAATAAAAACGCTATAAAAATGTATAAAAATTTGGGATTTAAACGGGAAGGAGTTTTTAAGAAACATTCGTTCAAAGATGGGAAATATGTTGATCTAATATTTATGTCCCTTTTAAATGAGTAGAAAAAAAATTTTTTTATTTATCTTTTTTATTTTAACAAATTTGATTTATGGGGATTTAACAGTTTTTTATCCTGGGTCTGAAGAGAAGAGTGAACCTTTTAGTCATATTTTCATTTTTAATTCATCTTCTTCATGTTCTCTTATAATAAAAGATGTAACAGATTTTTATGATTTTGGAAAAGATGTTTTGATAAATTCAAAACCATTTTTAAAGATTGATGTATCAAACAAAAGTTACATTGTTCTTGATACTTTCTTCTATTTACCAACCAAAAAGTCTTTTGCATGGTATCTTGAAAGTTATGAGAATGGTATTTTAGAAAGGAGTAATATTCTTTTTTTCAATACTGGTGATGTTAATATACCAAGTAAAATAAATCAGAGTAAGGATGATTACCTTTCTATAATTTTTAAATTTTTTGAGATTGGGGGTTTTCAACCAACTGGAAGAGTATGGGTAAATGGAATCGAAATGGAAATAAAAGATTTAAATTTGTATGATGTTAAAAGTATGAGATGGAAAACAAAAAGATAATAGTTTTTTTGATTTTAACATTATTGGCTTTTTTTATATTTTCAAAGGAGATAGGAGTTGTTAAAAATTCAAAAGGTTTTGTCTTTCAGATTGAAGAAGAGGAAAAAGAACCATTAAAGAAAGGGGATATTGTAAAAGATAGTTTTAATGTATCGCTTGATAGATTTTCATTGTTGGATGTTGTTTTAATTGATGGAAAAAGTGAGATATCTGTTTTTGGAAAGAGTGAATTTTCTACAAATATTTTTGAAATATCTGATCAAATTGTTTTCAGGTTAAATCTTAACTATGGAAACTTTTTCATTAAAACCTTTCAAAAAGATGTTCAGCTAAAAATTTTTGATACATTTGTTTTTTCAGATAGTTCAATGTTTTTAATTGATTTAACGGATTCCCTAGCAAAAATTTTTATAATTTATTGTAAAAATTTAGAAGTTGAAAATGAGTATGGTAAAATAAATGGATCAAAAAATGAACAGATAATTATAAAAAAAGGGGAAAACCCCTATAAAGTTCAATCAAAAAAAGAAATTTCTAAACCAAAAACCTATAGTGGTAATAATATTATAGAAATAGAGTTAGAAAACTACAAAAATGATACGATTTATGTTCATATTGAAAATTAAAAAATTTTTTTTAATTGTTATTTTTGTTTTTTTATGTTTAAAAATTTCTTCCGGATTTGTAGCAGATTACTCAAAAATAGATGAACTTTATAAGGGAGAAAATTTTACGATTTTTTTAATTTTTAAAGAGGATCCCTATAGAATTAAAGAAATATATATTATTCTTTCGGATTTTAATGTTGAAAAAAGATTTAAAATGAATTTTGATGGAAATAAAGCTTTTGTTTCAATACTTTTTGATTCGTTACCGAAAAAAGATTTCTATTACTATTTTGAAATTTTAACAAAAGATAATAACTTAGAATATTTACCAGAGATGATACAGGAAAGAACGAACAATATGGTAAAGTTTGTAAAAGAAAAAGAGTTAAAAAAGGAAATCATTTTATTGTTACCTGAAAATGAAAGAAAAATTGATCCTGATAATTTTACATTTTCAGTTTATATACCTGAGGGAACAAAAGATGTAAAAATAGTAATGGATGGAGAGGATATAACAAAAAAATGTTTAATTGGAGAAAAAATATTAACCTATGCACCAGAAAAACTTTTAAAACCATCAAGATACAGGATAGATCTTGTAAAGGAAGGAAAACTGGCCAAAACTTATTATTTTAATATTTCAAATAAAGATTTCTTTAAAAACCTTTTTAATGGAGAAATGTCGTATAACTTTAGATATGAACCAAATATTTTGAATAATTTTTTTAACTCATACTTGATTTATTTTTACGGAAACGTTAGTAATTTTTTATACAATTTTAAAATACAAAATAGTATATTCTGGGGAGAAAATTTTTGGAATAAAAATAAAATAAACATTCATCTCAATTTCAAAAAAGTTAATTTGAATTTACTTGATCTCTATTATTATGATAGTTTTTCGAATTATGGTTTGATACCTTTAAAAGGATTTTCCTTTTCCTATCAAGATTCTTTAACTTGTCTCTCAAATATTATCGGGGAAATAATGGATTCTAAGAAAATTTTCTCCAGTATAACTTTTGATAAAAAATTTAAGTTCTATGGCTTTGGATTTGAAAATATGGTGTTAAAGGATTCTCTGTTTTATATAAACTTCAAATTAAAAAACAATCTATATCTCAACAAAAAAGGAAAACTATTCTTTAACATTTCATCTCCATTTGTCTTTTTAGGAAACGATTTTTTTAATGGTATAGTGAATTTAAACAAATTTTCACATAAAGTTGGAATTGAAATTGATTTAAAAAAATATTATGCTCTAACATATTTGATGACAATTTCACACTATGATCCTAATTTGTTTTATCACGACTACATTAGATTTCTTTTCAAAAATCAAATATTCATAACAAAAGATCTTGTTTTAGCAGGAGATCTTGTTGTTAAAAACGATGAGCAGAATAAAATTTTATTTTTTAACTCAACTCGTAATGATCTCTTTACAAATTTGAATCTTATATATTCAAACAAAAATCTCCCATCTTTGTTTTTTTCTATCACAAACAATATCTTTTCAAGAGAAAATTTTGAAAATAATAAAAATTTTATCTTAAAAATAACAACCGGAACATTCTATGATACAAAATTAAATGAATTTGATCTTTCAGGAAAATTTTTTATAAATCAAACAAACTATAAATTTTCTGAAGAAGAAAAAAATCTTTCGACAGAGTATAATTTTTTATTTTCTTCAACTTATAAAAATACTTTTAGAACATCTGCGAGTTTTAAAACATTGATAACCGATGAAAAAATAGAGAGGATTATAGATGAAAAATATGGTTTATATTTTGGGTATTTAAGTTCTAAAAATAGATTCTCTATGGGATTATTTACTCAAATCTTTTTGAAAAAAGATTTTGGTGGTTTAAAGAAAATGTGTCTATCTTTTTCTCCAGATCTGAGGTTGAAATTTAAATTTATCAGTTTGAATTTTTATCCATGTTTTCATCTGGATTTATTGACTAATAGTTATTATGGATCTTTATCAATAAATTCTTCAACTACATTTTGAATATATTGACTTGAAAAAAAATTATGTTAAGATAAATAATAAAATATGAAAAAATTATTAAATGTGTTTACCCTTTCAACAAATCTTCCAGCACTACTTATAGGTGTTCCATTACTTGTTATAATGGTTCCACAGTCGGTTGAATTCACTCAGGTTCAAAGAAATATCATTTTATACCTTGGTGGAATTTTAGGTTTAATACTTGCCATAGAATATGAAATCGTACAAAGGATCAGATACAGGTTAACGATAAATAATGGAGATATAGAAAAAAAGGAATTGAAAGAATATATATTCATGATCAATTCTCCATTTGCCTCATCGATACATATGTTTTTACATTTTTTTTCAGGTTCTTTGATTGTATCAGTTATTCTTTTTTTCACGAATTCACCTATTAAATCTATTATAATCGGTTTCACGGATGGATTTCTTATAGCAATTTTTATGGGTCTTGTGAATATGCAACTTTCAATACTTGTGTTTTCAAAAAAATTATCTGAATATAAACTTTCGCCCGATGATTTTGATAAGATAAAAAAATATTTAAAAAGAATACCAATAGGATTGAGATTTTTTATAACAGTTAATTTTCTTTTGATATTCATAATTTTTATAAGTTTTGTAATCAAACATAATATAATACTTTATACTATTCTTTTGGTTCTTAGTTTTCTTCTTTCCTGGATTTTATTGATGTCGATAGTTCATCCAATAACAAATGTAAAGGAGTCAATAAAAAAATTGTTTTCCGAAGAGGGCGAATCTGGTGAAAACATTTCAATATATGTGAACGATGAAATCGGGGATCTTGTATCAGAGTTGAACAAGAGTTTAAAAAGGTATGAAAAGTTTATTCAAACATTACTGAATATTGCCGATGAACTTTCAACGATAACAAGTCAGCTTGCAGCAACAGGAGAAGAGATTACTGCCTCTTCACAAGAAATTTCCTCAACTGTTCAAGAAATTGCGCATGATATGGAGGAGCAATCAAATAATACAAAAATAGCAAAAAATGATGCATTGAAAATAAAAACTTTATCTGAAAGTGTTTCATCAAAAATAAATATGGCGCAGACGGCCTCAAAAAAGGCAAACGATGCAACAACTCTTGGTCTTGATAAAGTTGATAAAACGATGACAAATTTCGATTTTATAGTTTTGAATGTCAACAAAGCGCTTGAAAAAATAGAGTTCTTACAAAACCGATCAGAACAGATCAATGAAATAGTGGAAATAATTACGAAAATTTCAGAACAGACAGATCTACTCGCTTTAAATGCGGCTATAGAAGCAGCAAGGGTTGGAGAGTATGGAAAAGGCTTTGCTGTTGTCGCTGAAGAGATAAGGGAACTTGCTGAGCAATCCGCGAATTCAACGGAGAGAATATCCCGTCTAATAGATGAAATTAAAGATGACATCAAAAGTACTGCCGAACTGATTAAAAATCAGCATAACAATGTTTCTGAAGGAAAAAAATTGATGGATGACACAAAGAATGAATTCCAACAGATTTCTAAAGCGATAACTCTTACGGTCAACATGATCAAAGAAATATACTATTCTTCAGAAGAGCAGATGGAACTTATAAACAAATATATAGAAAAAATTTCAAACATAGCAGAACTTTCAGAGAAAACATCTGCGAACACTGAGGAGATAGCAGCATCGATTGAACAACAAACAGCATCCATGGAAGAGATCCTTTCGAATGTTCAAGAAGTTGATAACAAAGCATCATTCTTAAAAAGTTTTAGAAAGAAAAAATAAACCTTGACTTTCTTAAAAAAAGATTTATAATAAGTGTTCATTTAATCCCTAAAAAGAAGAGTTTATGAAAATTGATGATTTAAAAAATAAAACTTTTAACGAATTGATAGACCTTGCCAAAAGTTTTGAAATTGAAAATGTAAGTACTCTAAAAAAACAGGAACTCATTTTCAAAATACTTGAAAAACAATCAGAACTCAATGGCAACATCTATGGAGAAGGGGTCCTTGAAATATCCTCTGAGGGGTTTGGTTTTTTAAGACAACCCGAGTATTCATATACTCCCGGTCCGATGGATATTTATGTTTCACCATCCCAGATAAAAAAATTTGGACTTGAAACAGGGGACACAATCTATGGACAGATAAGACCTCCAAAAGATAACGAAAAATATTTTGCTCTTTTAAAAATTGAAACAATAAATTATGTTCCCTATGAAGAATCAAGAAAAAGAATACTATTTGATAATTTAACACCACTTTATCCAGATGAAAAAATAAATCTTGAAACAAAGAGCAACGATCTTTCTTTGAGAATAATCAACTTATTGACACCGATTGGAAAAGGACAAAGATCTTTGATAGTATCACCACCAAGAGCTGGAAAGACAATAATCTTACAAAAAATAGCCAACGCAATATCTGAAAACCATCCTGAAATAAAACTTATAGTTTTACTTATCGATGAAAGACCTGAAGAGGTTACTGATATGGAAAGGTCTGTAAAGGGTGAAGTTATCTCTTCTACATTCGATGAACCAGCAGATAGACATGTTCAAGTTGCACAGATAGTGATCGAAAGAGCTAAAAGGTTAGTTGAACAGAAATACGATGTTGTTATTCTACTTGATTCTATAACAAGACTTGCACGAGCATACAACGTAGTAACTCCACATAGTGGAAGAACATTGTCAGGTGGAGTTGATTCGAATGCTTTACATAAACCTAAAAGATTTTTTGGTGCTGCCAGAAATATTGAAAATGGAGGAAGTTTAACTATAATAGCAACAGCGTTAATAGAGACAGGATCAAGAATGGATGAGGTAATTTTTGAAGAGTTTAAAGGTACAGGGAATATGGAACTTGTGCTTGATAGGAAACTTGCAGATAGAAGAATTTTCCCTGCTATAGATGTAAACAAGTCAGGAACGAGAAAGGAAAACCTTCTTCTGACAGAATTTGAACTTTCAAGGGTTTGGGTTTTAAGGAAACTTTTAAGTGAAATGAATCAGGTTGAAGCAATGGAATTTTTAATAAACAGAATGTCAGCAACTAAAAACAATCAGGAATTTTTGAAAGTGATGACCGAATAGGAGGAACAATGAAAAAAGGGATACATCCAGAATATGTTGATGCAACGATACAATGCGCTTGTGGAAATCAGATAAAGACAAGAGCAACAAAGAAATTGATAAAGGTCGAAATATGTTCAAAATGTCACCCATTCTTTACTGGAAAGCAAAAATTTGTTGATACAGCGGGAAGGGTTGATAAATATATGAAAAAATTTGGAAAAAACGATAAGAAAGAAAAATAGTTATATTTCTATTTGATATAATATTTTTATCTCTTCATCGTTGTAAAATATTTTGCCATTATCTTCAATAAAAATGTCATTCAGGTCAACGTTTGTTTCTATAACCTGATCTTTATTTTTCTTTAAAGGATAGTATATACCATAATATTTAATTTTAAAATTTTCAACCAAAAAACTTTTTCTAAAATCAAAAAGATTTTTCAAATAATTTTCATTTTGCGAAAAATTTTCCTGAATTTTTGTTTCTATATAATTGGAATTGAGTATTGTTGAAAATAGTGTAAAATGATCTATCAGAATTATTGAAGACGATGGATCTTTACCTCCGGAAAGTATTTTTGCTTCATTTATTGTTACACCATATATATCGATATCTCCAAAAGCATTTATTGAAATGTTAACATCTCTGTTAACTATACCACTTGCTATTCCAACGCCCACTCTGAACAAAGATTTAAACTCGGGAGGAAGAAGTGCATACTCTATACCTTCATGGATCAACTTTTTTTCGTGAACATCGAAGAACCACTCTCTATAGTTTATGTAATTATCTTTGATGAACTGTTCAGCATTTTCTACAAGTTTGAGTGAACATTTTAATGATTCTATTGATGAAGTTGAGGATTCTTTGATTATAAGATCTGAACCCGTTGCTATCGAATGTCTTATTAGAACATTTTTTGATGAAACCGATTCTTTAAAAAGAGTTCTATAAATTTCTTTTGAATTTGAACAAAATATCGCAATACCTCCATCACCGGTTTCTTTTAAAGGTAATCCAAAATTGTTCTTTATGGTATTATTTATTACGTGTTGAAATTTCTTCATAATAAACTTTTGTTTTTCAGCATTGTTCAATTTTGAACTCATATAACTTGATCCTCTGATATCATAAACAAGGACACTTACCAGTTTTGAGTAATTCTTTTTAATAATGTTTTTTAACTGTTCAACATCCATATCTAAAAACCTTTGAGGGAAACTTTTTTCTGTATTTGAAATGAAAATAACCCTGTTGAAAGGTAAAAGGTTTACAGAAAGATTAAAGTTTAGAAGTTCTTGTTTATTCTCTTGGTTTGTAAATTCTATGTTGAAAATTGTAAACGAATCGAAGAGAATTGAAACAATAAATTTGTCAATCAAATTTTCAACGATTTGCAAAAATTTTG
Organism: Caldifarciminota bacterium; assembly: GCA_039804105.1. Taxonomy (GTDB): domain Bacteria; phylum Hydrothermota; class 32-111; order 32-111; family 32-111; genus 32-111. Next base: position 891,893 of record JBDRZU010000001.1, on the reverse strand, counting down.
TTTTTAAAAGTTCAAAATTGAATTTTTTTTGAAATTTCGATTCAATGAATAGATCGGAAATAAAATTTATCTCTCTTTGAATAATGCTGTTCTTTTTTTCATTATATTCTTTTTTTAATTCTTCAAAAGAATTTTTAACGACTTTTATAATCTGTGGCTTAAATTTTTCAAAAAAGTTTTCAAAATCTTTTGAGTAATCAAAATATATTAAAATTGAGAGAATAATATCATTTTTATCGAGTGTACTTTCATTTTTTAATATCTCAACATATTGGTCAAATGTTAGGTTTCTGAGGTTTTCATTTTTTATCATCTTTTTTTGAAAATTGTTCCATCTTTCTGTCAGTTTATTCGCTTGTAAAATATTTCCCATTACACTTCTGTTGAAGTCAATTATAAAACTGTTAATCTTGTTTGTAACAGTTGGGTTTACAGGATATTTAATGGAGTCAATGGTTTCCTTTTTTATGTTCGAAGAAAAATTTTCTAGAGCATCAACCATATCATTTTTTATCTGTTCGAGTTGTTTTTCAAGATCGTCCTTTTCTTTTAGTAAAAATTCTTTTGTTTGTTTGGATTTTTTAACTATTGATTTTGTTATTATATCTTTTAACTCGTCTCTTAAAAAAGGTAAATAGATGATATTGTCTGGCTTTATTATATCATCTATTGACCAGATAGTCCTGTTTTCATAGTATTCAATTATTTCCAATTCTTTTTCAAGACTTGCTGCTGTATTGAACATTTTTAGAAGGTTGATAAAAGTGTTCAAAGAGAATCCATACTCGTTAAAAAAACTTTCCCTTTCGATTTCAAGATCTTTGTTAATTATAGAGTTTTTTGTGAACTTTAAGTTATCGAATATCTTTGTTTGAAACTCTCTGTTGAAAATGTTTGTGGAATAAAGTTCATTTCTTACATCTTTTAAAATCTCTCTTATTCCATTAAGTTTTTCTTCAAAAAGAGTTTCATTGTGATCTAAATTTTCTTTGTGGGTATAAAATACACTGAAAAAAATTTTTAGTACAACAAGTTCAAACAAAAGAGAAAAATTCTGGTTTATTTCGATAACATTTTTGTAAAATTTCTTTATTTGCAAAGAAACCTCATTTTTATCTATGGAGTTTAATATGTATAGTTTTAAAAGTGACTGTAACATTTCAAACTGGTCAAAAGGAATAAATAAAAAAATTTTTCCATTCGATGAGTTATCTATAAAAATTTGTATCTGTGAAAGATTAACATTTCGATTTTTTAGGAGGATTAAAAGCCTTTGAATGTTTTCTTGATATTTTTGTTTCTGACTTAAAATTTCATCAATATTTGATACAAATTTTGATTGGTTTAAAGTGATTAAAAATAGATCTTTATATTCTACTTTTAAACCCATTACTCTTTTCTCCGGAATACTATTCTACCTCTCATTATAGTCATCTCAATACTACCATACAATTTTTTATTGAAAAATGGAGTATTTATAGATTTTGACTTAATGAAGTTTCTGTCAACTGTAATCTCTTTATCCAAATCAATAACCGTAAGGTTAGCTACATTACCTATTTTGATATACCTTTCATCGATATTTAGAATTTTTGCTGGATTATACGCCAAAAGTTTTACAATTGTTTTTAAATCAGTTTTATTTTTTAAAACAAGATATGTATATAGAGATGGAAATGCTGTTTCAAATCCGATTATTCCAAAAGGTGCATAGATGAATTCAACCTCTTTTTCATATACCTGATGGGGAGCATGATCTGTTGCTATTACATCTATGTACTCCTCGTTTATTCCTTTTAGCAAATATTCAACATCAGTTTTTGATTTTAAGGGTGGTTTTACTTTGAAGTTTGTATCATACATGAAATGAACACTTTCATCAAAAATCAAATGATGTGGAGTAACCTCACAAGTTATTTTTTTATTTTTCTTTTTAAAATCTTTGATCAAAGATAATGTATCCTTTGTTGATATATGTGCTATATGAAGCCCAGTTTTTAAATATGTTGCAATTTTTAGGTTTCTATAAACAGTTATATCCTCTTCTATATAAGGGATTCCTGAAAGACCTGTTTTAATTGATACATCGGATTCATTTATCTGTCCACCTTCTGTAAGATTCTTATCTTCACAGTGTACAGAAACAAAAGTATCAAATCTTGAAATGTATCTTAATGCGTTAAAAAACACTCTTGAATTTTTGGTTCCTGTTCCATCATCGGAAAAACCTTTAGCACCAGATTTTAGCATATCATACATTTCAGTTATTTCTATTGATTCCATATTTTTTGTTAGAGCCCCAAGCGGATAAATTTCTATTCTTCCAAACTCCTGTTCTCTTTTTTTAATATAGGTAACCGATTGGGGATTATCTATTGGAGGTTTTGTATTTGGCATAATGACTATAGATGTGTAACCACCACTTAAAGCTGATTCGCAACCTGTAAATATGTCTTCTTTAAATTCTTCTCCTGGTTCTCTTAAATGTGAGTGGAGATCTACGAAAGATGGAAAAAGATATTTACCTTTTAAATCTATACCTTCCTGTTTACTTCCGTTTTCAATAGAAGTTATAATTCCATTTTTTATCACAACAGTTTTATTTTTTTCTATTTTATCGTAATTGACTATATTACAATTTTTTAAAACAAGATTATTCATTCTTTCCTCCATTGAGTAGATATAGTATCGCCATCCTTATTGCAACTCCATTTGTGACCTGATCAAGGATAACAGATTTCTCGCTATCAGCAACATTTCCATCAAGTTCAACGCCTCTGTTGATAGGTCCAGGGTGCATTATTATGCTTCTGTCTTTTATTTTTAAATATCTTTCATAGGTCATAGAGTATTCTTTAACGTACTCTCTTAAAGAGGGAAATAGACCTTTCTCCTGTCTTTCAAGTTGCATTCTCAAAATGTAAATAACATCTTTATCCTGAATAGCTCTATCGATATCATACTCTATAGTGACATCGAAATCATTTAAATATAAAGGCATAAGTGTTGGGGGAGCACAGAGTGTTACCTTTGATCCATACTTTGAAAAGCCCCAAAGAAGTGATCTCGCAACTCTCGAATGTAGAATATCTCCAAGTATCAAAACTTTTAAATTTTTAAAATCTTTGTAGATTTCTTTAATCGTCATAAAATCGAGTAATGCCTGGGTTGGATGCTCATGTGTTCCATCTCCAGCATTGATAACATTTGAATTGATTCTTTCTGATAAAAATTTAGCTGCTCCTGGAGAGCTATGTCTTATAACAACCATATCCGTTTTCATCGATTCTATATTCTTTGCAGTATCAAGGAGAGATTCACCTTTCATGACCGATGAAGTTTTTGTTGATACATTTACAGAATCTGCTGAAAGATGTTTTTCAGCAAGTGAAAATGAGACTAAAGTTCTTGTACTTGGCTCAAAAAAAAGATTCACTACCGTTTTTCCTCTCAATGCTGGAACCTTTTTTATTGGTCTTAAAAGTATATCTTTAAAGGAAAAGCCATTTTCAATTATAAAATCTATCTCTTCTTTTGATAATTCTTCGATAGATAATAGATGTTTCTTTGTCCAGTTCAAAATTCCTCCTTTTCAACACAATCTTTTCCATCGATTTCTTTTAAAAAAACACTTATGTTATCTTTTTTAGGGATCTCTATCTCTATACCTGAGAAATCAGGTCTTATTGGAAGTTCACGCGATTTTCTATCGATAAGAACAAAAAGTTTTATCATTCTTGGTCTTCCTATATCAAGAATTTCAACAAGTGCACTCCTGATGGTTCTTCCCGTAAAAAAAACATCATCGAAAAGATATATAATTTTATCATTTATATCGAAAAGAATCTCTGTTGATCTTACCAATGGTTGATGATCGATTAAAGAAAGATCATCCCGATAGAGATTTATGTCGATTTTCCCTATCTGTATATTAAAATTCTTTTTTTTAAAGATTTTTTCAGCCACTCTTTTTGCTATAATATCTCCTCTTTTGATTATGCCTATGAATGCAACATTTTCTAAATTTTTTTCCTTTTTTAGTATCTGATCAGCCATCATATCTATAATTTTTGAAATATCGTTTTCGTTCAAAATTAAAGATTTTTTTGACATATTACCTACTTTTTGAAGTTCTGTTTTATAAACTCAATAGATTCATCTATCATACCTTTTTTTAAAAGTTCAACAACATGTTCAATTTTCTTTTGATCGGTATTTGTGCTTTCGACTGTTAAATCATCAAAAGTTAAATCCTGTGTTGAAGAGGTAGTATTGAATAAAAAGGAAGAACCATCTTCAACCTTCTCTTCCTTTTTTTCAAAAATATTCTCGTTGGAAATGTCCTTTGATGGTAATTTTGTATTTTCTTTTTCAACATTTTCTACATTCGAAAACATTTCACCCTCATTTTTTGAAGTCGAAGATGTTCCCAGGTTTTCTATTCCTGAAATTCCTTCTTCTTTTTTTTCTTCAACTTTTGGTATAACTTTTTCCTTTTTCTCCTGAAAAAGTTTCGCAAATGGATTATCTTTTTCATTCTCTTTGTTTGTTGATATTCTTTTTAAAAAATCTTCAGACATTTATTTCTCCTTCTTTTATAATTTTTAGTTTTTCTTTTGCTTCTTCTAGATATGGATTTATTTCTAACGCTTTAGACCAATTTTTTACAGCATCGTCATATTTTTTCAATGAATGAAATGCATTCCCAAGCATCAAATATGCTTCAGAAAAATCTGGATTCAGATCGATAGCTTTTTTGAAATTTTCCGATGCGAGTTCAAACTGGTTATTCGATAGATACATTAAACCAAGATTGTTATAAACTTCGGCAAAGTCAGGGAAAATTTCAATAGCTTTTTTAAAATTTTCTTCTGCTTTCTGCTGGTTGCCCAGTTTTAGATAGGTTTGAGCTATATTGTTGTAAATTTCTGGTGATGTTGGATCGAGTTCGTTTGCTTTGAGAAAATAATTCAATGCTGTACTGAAGATTCCTCTATAGAACAAAAGTAGACCTCTTTCATTATAGATTTTAGCTTGCATCATTGCAAATTCGGTTTCCCTTTTCTTTGAAAGATTTTCTTCATAATCAACAACTTTCATTATAGTTTCTGAAATTTTCCCCAGATTTGAAATTAAAGAATCCATTTTAACAAGCATATTCTGATTTTTTTCGTTGAAATTTTCTATGAGAAGTTTAATGTTTTCCCTTTCTTCAGAGATCAACTTGGTAATGTTATCAAGGTTGTTGGAAATATTTTCAAGTTTTGATTCCAGAACCATGATCTGCTCTTTAGAGCTATCAGAATTGTTTTTTATAATTTCTTTCATCTCCGGGAGAACAGATATCGTTTCATTGATTGCTTCGAATCTCAGCAGTGTTTCTTTAAAATTGTTTGTTATCGAGTCGTTAGAATCTTTTATCTGTTTTAAAAATTCCTTTAAATCTTCTTCTATTTTTTCAAGATTCAAAGATCTTTGTTCATCACATTTCTTATTTTCAATTTCACTTTGTTTTGAATAATTTACTTCCTCTTTAGGGATCTCCCTTTTTTCTTCTTTTGGAGTTTGTTCTTCTATGGGATTTTGGTTCTGAAGATTATCTTCCATATATACTCCTTTTTTAAATTATAATCCTATAATCTGAGAAAAGGTTTTTATAATATTTTGTTTTGGTTAACTCTGAAGAGAATCCAATGTCTGTTTTTTTGTTTCTGAGCATACCTTCTATTTCACCGTAGTATCCAAGTTTTTTCATCAAATTTATTAAATGGTTTAAATGTTTTGTTTCTGAAGAATCTCTAAGTTTTGATCCTATTTCTAAAGCGTATGTACTGTTACCAATTTTTTCATAATTCAATGAAAGTATATAAGTTCTTTCATAATCCAGATTTTTGTCTGTAAATTTTCTGTTAAGCAGATTTATAGATTCATAATATCTTTGTTGTTTGTATAAATTGAAAGCGTATTCAATTATCAATCTCTCATCTTCAATTTTTTCCTTTTGGAACAATTTTTCAATTTTTGATCCTTTTTTACTTTTTTCCTCTTCGTACATTTGAAAAATTATTTCATAATAAAGATCGATGTTCAAATTTTTTAAAAAGGAGATTATTTCATTCTTTTTTTCTTGATTTCCCAAAAATCTGAATGCCTGGGCAAGTAAAATTCCATATCTAATCTTTTCTTCATTTTTGGTGGTTTTTTCATAAATTTCCATCGTTAATTCAATAAGTTTGTCAAATTTGTTCTGGTCATAATACAGATGGGAAAGAAGAGATATCATTTTTTGATTTTTTGGATCTTTACTGAGTATAAGATTTGCTTTCTCTATTATTCGATCATAATCATCTGATTCTGATGTAAGATAAAGGAAATTCAACCAGTTTGATGCGTTTTCAAAATCATCCTTTTCAAAATATAGATCAACAAGAAATAGTTGTATTTCAAAATTTTTGTTTTCAAGTTCTATTATTCTATCGATGATTTCGTCAATATATTTTTTGTTTATTTTTATAATTTTTGAATAAAGTTCAACAGCATCCGTTGTTCTGTTCAATTTTAGATAAGAATCAGCAAGTGATATTAAAAGAAAAGTATTGTTAGGTTCGTTCACAAGCATTTCTTTGTAAAAACTTATTACATTTTCTGTCTCAGATGGATTTATAAGTTCTATCTGTCTTAAAAGAGTTATCGCTTGCATATAGTTATGCATATCTTTATATACCTGAGCAAGTGAAAATCTCGGATCTACCTCATCGGGTTGCTGGTTTATTATAAATAGTAGTTGTGATATTACTTTTTCCTTTAAACCTGTTTCTATAGACATAGCGTTGTAAAGATAGTCGGAAGCAAGTTTATAAAGACCCTTTTTTGCATAGAAAACTCCGGTTGCATAAAGAATTTCTCCATTTTCAGATTCCTTTTCAATGTAATTTGACATAAGGTTTAAAATTGAATCGAGGTATGAACTATCGATTTCAAAAGTTTCATACATTTTTGAAATACCTTTCTCATACTGGGTTGTTTCAAAATATAGAGTTCCCAAAGAAAAATTAAGTTTTGGATTGTTGATGATGTTTTCGTTCCATTTTTCCAATTCTGATATAGCGATGTTTATCTGATTGGGATCGATCTTTACTATTTCAAGTAATTCATCTATAGCTGAATCGATATTTTTGTTCAGATAATATGCAAGAGAGAGTGTGTAATGAACTCTGAGTGAAAATGGATCATACTTCAAGAGATCTTTTAATATGGTGAGTGTATTTTCTGTTAAGGTTTTATCAAGGATTATGGCTTGGTAAAGAACTGTTGCTGCATCGTTTACCATACCTTTGTTTGCATACGCTTTACCAAGGAAAAATTTTATTTTACCAATTTTTTGTTGATCAAGTTTTGAGGAAAGGTTATCAGCTTCTTTTATTATTTTTTCATAAAATCCCATTTCATCAAGAATATCCATTATGCTTTCGACTATGGAAACGTTTTCAGGATGATTTTTATTCAGTATATAAAGATTATCAAGAATGTGTCCTAATTTTGTTTTGTCTTTTCTAAGTTTTATAAGAGATTCGTAAGCTTTCCTATAATCTTTTTTGTCTGTGAAAAGTTTGAATTCAAAGTCAGCGACGAGTTCATTTTCAGGATAGAAATCTTTAATCCTTCCAAGAAGTTCAAGTAAATCATCCTCTTTTTCAGGAAATTTTTCAAACATTTCTTTTAACATTCCAAGAGAGAATTCAAGATCTGAAGCAAGATAGGACATCTCACAGAGTGAAAAATCATATAGAAATGGATCAAGATTTTTTCTTTCAATGCTTTTTAAGATCTTCAAAACTATTGTTGCAACATCCTTATCATTTTTGGCTGAATTGTAGAATTGGGGAATGATTATATAAAATGTTTCAGGGTTTGATTTTAAGGTTTCGGTTATTATTACTTCGGATTCTTTTATTTTCCCCAATTTTATTAGAGCGATACTAAAGTTTAATTTTATATCAACATCTGATGGATTTTTATCATAGATTATCTGTAGGTATTTTTTTGCAATAGATATGTGTTCTTCAGTGTTTATTGAAGTAAGATACTCACATATCTTTTTGAGTTTCTCAACCTCATTCTTATCAAGAAAAATTTGGCAGATTGTTTCCAATGCGTCGATATTCTTTGGATCTTTATCAAGAATTTTATTTGCGAGTTTTTCCACATCGAAACTATAGGAATTGTTTTTAAAATATACTTTTTTAATTATTTTTGCTGATTCATTAAATTCGTTGTTATCTGAAAATATGGTTGCTTTAAGTAAAAGTATTTCTTCGTTTGACAGATTCTCATTTTCTATTCGGTTTATTGTATTGAGAATAAAGTCCTTTTCTTCTTTTTTTAACTCATAAATTTTTTCAAGATTTGTGAATATTTTTGATATTTCTTTTTTTAGAAGGAAAATTTCGACTAAAAGTTTATAAGCTTCGACAAATTCTGGAGCAGCCTGTATTATCTGATACGTTCTCCTGACGATCTCTTCTGTGGCTTCGTTTTTATCTTTTATCATTTCATATATTATATCAAGTGCTTTTTTGTAATCCTTTTTTTCTATCGCAAGATCGACAATCGAATATTTACTTGTTTCTGATATCTCTTTAGTATCTGTGATGTGTTCCTCAATCTTGTTTGATATATCCGTTTTTAATTTAGGATCTATTGAAGATGCTTTTTGAAAATAGTTTATAGCTTTATCTTTATCGTTTACCAATATATATAGGTCTCCTATTGCAATATAAGGTTCAGGATTACCATAGGTTGTTTTTGCAACATTTATATACTCTGAGAGAATATAATCTCTATCCTTAACCTGTGTTCTAAAAATCATTTCAAGTATCGGTTTTGCTTCTTTGAAATTTTTGTTATAAAGATATAAAATACCCATTGATAAACATATCTCAATATCCTTTTTGTTGAACTGATCAATCGTTTTTGTATTTTTTACATTGAGATATAATTTTTCAAAATAGCTGATGAGATTCTTTATCTCTTCACCTGATAATGTATCGAAAATTTTTCTAAAAGATTCGAAATCCCTTTTTTTTATATACATTTCAATAAGAACAGATGCTGTTTGATCCTTTTGTGATGTTGCTCTGTAATGAAGATCCTCTCCGACATTTATAATTTTGTTTATCTCTTCCGGTGAAAGATAATAAGAACTTCTCAATGTATTTACAGATTCGGATATTTTACCCATCTCGAATTGTGTTTTTGCAAGTTCAAGCAGTATTATAAAATCTGATTTTGAATTTTTTATGCTCTTTTTTAACAGTTGTTCTGCTTTGTCATGTTTTCCCTCTATTCTCAGTTTACTGCTTCTTTCAATTATTTTTGTGGGATCACCTGAAGAGAAAAGATCTAACATTTATCCTCCTTCCAAATTCCCATATTCTTTTATTTTATATATACCTTGAAAAATGTCAATTATTAAAAATATAATTTTTCTTGTTTTTTTTTTTAAAGTTAATAAAATTATTCAAAAGATAAGGAGATTTATGAAAAAATTTTTTATCGTATTTTTGATTCTTTATATTTTTTATCAAACTCTGTTATCATCTGAAAAATTTTACAGATTTTTAGACTTTGATCCTATAGGTAGAATTGAAGGTAAAGAAAAGATTACAAAATCTGAATTTGATAAGATAGAGGGTTATAAAATATATTATGATAATAAAAAAAGACCAATTTCAATAGAAATATGTTATAAAGGAAAACCTGTTGAAAAGGATATTTTTGATTCAAATTCTATGATTTCGAAAATAGAGATTTCCTATACTGATACATTTGTGAAGATAGAAAATGACAGTTTGTTTGCTGAAAAAATGGTTTATAAATTCTTTGATAGAAAAAATGAAAATGTTAAAATTTTTGATCTGGCTCAAAAAATAGTTTTTGTTACTTTTGATACAAATAATCATTGCTGTGAAAAGGTTATTTCTTATTTTGAAAACGAACAAGGAGAAAAAGTTCTATCAATTGATTCTGTTCTGATAAAACTCTCTACTATTTTTAAAAATAAAACTTCAAATAGGTGGGAGATAAACTTTTATAGTGTTGGAAAAGATGGAAATCTATTTTTATCGCCTGACGCTTTTGGATTTGAAAAGATTATTAGAAATCAAAATAACGAAAATATCGTTGATTCCTTGAAATTTTTTAACAGAGAAGAATACATTGTTTTAAGTACCGAGAAGGTTGAGGATGAAAATTTTCAAGGCACTAAGAGTTTAAAAATAAAAAAAGATTCTAAAGGAGAACTACAAAGATTTTATGAATTAATATTTTATGATGATATTGGATATGAATTTAAAAAAATTTATCTTGATACACTTTTAAAACCTTTTGATATGGATTCAAATTTTGCGGTCAGAATAATCAAAAGAAATAATAATTTTACATATGATAAAGTCGAATATTTTTCATCAGATCCTCTGTTAAAAACAAAGATGCCTCCTTCGATGAAATACAATGAGTATCCTTTGTTTAAAACTTTAACAAAGAAATTTGTATATGATAAAGATTACAACCTTTTGGGAGTTGAAAAAATAGAATGAATATTCTAATAATCAATTGGAGAGATTTAAAAAATCCCCTATACGGTGGTGCTGAAATTCATATTACAAAAATTGCGGAACATCTTGCAAAAAAACATAATGTATTCTTCTTAACATCTGGCTATAAAGGTGCAAAAGATGAATCGATAAATAATGTTTATTATATACATATTGGAAACGAACTGTTGTTCAACTATTTTGTTACCTTTAAAATAAAAGATTTAGTCAAGAAAAAAAAAATAGATCTTATTATAGAGGATATAAATAAAGTTCCATTTTTTACTCCTTTGTTTGTAAAAATTCCAGTTTTCGTTGTTGTACCTCATATATTTGGAAAAACAATTTTTAAACAAACGAATTTTATTTTTGGAACATATGTGTATCTTTTTGAAAAACCTATAAAAATGGTCTATAAAAAATCCTATTTTGAGGTTATTTCAAATTCAACGAAAGAAGATCTTTTAAAAAGAGGTATAGATGAGAAAAAGATAAAAGTGATAGAATGTGGTATCGATAAAAAATTTTTCAGTTATAACTATCAAAAAAAAGAATACCCTCAGATATGTTATGTTGGAAGGTTGAAAAGATATAAATCTGTTCATCATCTGATAAAAGCTTTCAAAAAGGTTAAAGAACAATGTAAAGAATGTGTTTTATACATTGTTGGAATGGGAGATTATGAAAACGAGTTAAAAAAATTGGTTAAAAGATTAAAAATTGAGGATGTTATCTTTACGGGATATGTTTCAGAAGATGAGAAGATAAAAATTTTACAAGAAAGTTGGATATCAGTATATCCATCCTATATTGAAGGGTGGGGCATAGTCAACATTGAAGCTAACGCACTTGGAACTCCCGTTATTTCTTCAAATGTTTTAGGTCTCAAAGATTCTGTTAAAGATGGATTTTCTGGTTTACTTTATAAGTATGGAAATATAGAACAACTTACAGAAAAAATATTGTCTCTTTTAAAAAATCGAGAAAAACTTAAACAGATGGAAAATGATGCTAAGAAATGGGCAAAAAATTTTGATTGGGACAAAACGAACAATCTTTCAGAAAGTTTTATTGAAGATTTTATGATAGAGTTTGTAAAATCCAAAACTATTGACAATAGATAGGTTAATAATTAAAATATAAATTATGAAAAAACTTTTTCACCTTTTAATTCCACTTATCACATTTATCTTTATTTTTCCACAATGGAGGACTCCTGTAAAAATATGGGAATATGGTCTTGCTTATTTTCAACCGAATGCTTCCCATCTTTTTGTGAAAGATACATTGGGAAATTTGCATCTCGGCTGGTATGATACTTCAAAAGATGTTTATTTTTGTATCAGAAAGTATAAGTATAATGGAATCGAATGGTTATATGATGGAACAGTGTATGACAAACCAGAAAGTGGAACTGGATACTATCTTCTGTCATGGATGCCAACACTTTCTGTTGATGAGGATGGGAGATTTTTATTCCTTTGGGAAAGCAGACAGGATGGTAACTTTAATATCTTTGGTAGATATTTTGATGGTGTTTTACTTTCTTCTATTTTTCAGGTAACAAATACAACTTCAAACTCATGGTATCCTAAATCTTTTTACAGAAACAAAAAACATCATTTTATCTATTGTGATGATTCAACTGGTGTATTCAACATATACTATGGATATTATGATTCTGTAGTCCATAATCCATTGAATATAACAAATTCTAGCGAAAGTTGTTTAAATTACGATTTTTATGTTTATCCAAATGAAGATATTTCTGTTATATACACTAAAGATAACAACGGATATCAAAATCTTTTTAGTAGAAGAAGAATAAATAACTTATGGCAGAACGAAGTTTTAATTGTTAGTTTAACAGCCGATATTTATTATCCCAACATTATTTCTGATGGACAGAATGAGTTTGTAGTTTTTACAATTTTATTAAATGGATTGAGTCAACTTTATCTTTCACGATATTCGAATGGTATCTGGTCAACTCCGAAACTTTTGTCTGACGATAATTCGAACATCTATTATCCAACTGGCCTTATTTTAAACAATAAAATTCATCTGTTTTATGTGTCAGATAACTATTATTATGGAGAATTGTATGAACTGGTTTATGACATATCAAACGAAGTTGTCGATAGTATAAAACTTATCGCACATCATGATACTTCATATATTGTTACGCCTCAGTGTATTTTGGATAAAGATGAAAACATACATCTTGTTTATATACTTAACGATAAAACTCCAGCATCATCTTGGCCAAACAATATTTACTGGACATATTATACAAATTCCAGAAAATATTCTATTGATGGAGATTACAAAAAACCATACAAATTGAGCAAAGAGAAAGCAAAAATGGTTTTTGATTTTATAAATCAAGGAAATTACAAGATCTCTATCTATGATGTTTCTGGTAAAAACGTCAGTAAATATTCTGTTTCCTCACAAAAGTTCACTTTAGATCATTCACAATTTAAAACAGGGATTTATTTTTTAATTGTTGAAGAAGGTGGAAAAAGATGGAAAGAAAAGTTTTACAATTTAAAATAATTATTCTTTTATTTATCGTATTATTTTTTTTACATTCATTTCCTTCATTCACTTATAATTTGTCAGAGGAAAGTATAACAGTAAATTATTTCCCAAAAGAAAATGATTCTACAAAAGTTCTAATTCTTCCACCTGTTGACTTTTCTTTAAACTTATATCCATCAAATTTAAAAAATATTGTTTTAGGAAAACCTTTCTTTTTTAAAGATTTTCAACTTCTTCCTTTAAAACCTTATAAAGAAAAATACACTCTTACAATTAATTTCAAAAGAACAAAGGATAGTGGAAAGGTTATTTATCCGGATAAAAAAACTGAAAAATTTTTAACATCGATAGCGATTAATGGTAAAGATTTAAAAAATTTCATAAAGCCGAGGATAACAAAACAGGTTAAATCTTTAGATTATGATGGAACACCTCTTGCAAAGATTAAAATAAGCGAGAGTGGACTCTACAGAATATACTATGATGATATTAAAAATAAGACTGGTACAGATCTCTCGACCTTTGACCCAAAAACTATAAAGGTTTACAACAGAAATGTTCAAATACCTATAAATATGTATGGAATAAGTGATAATGTTTTTGGACCAGGAGATTATTTTGAATTTTATGGTGAAAGAAAAAAGGGAGAGAATACTTACTTTGATAAATTTCAACTCCAAAATGTTTATGTTATAGTTACTGGTGGAGGAAACGGAATAAGGTATGTTATAGACAATCAGTTTATCGATGATTCTTTGATAGATTCTACGATTAGTTCATATCTTTATGAAACACATATTGAAAATGACTCCTTTTATCAACCACTTGGTGGAAGAACAACTATTGATACATCTGATCTCTGGTTTATGTACTCAATAAATGGAACAACTCCTTATGAAAAGTATATAAATTTTTATGATTATGATACTCTTTATCAGAATTTCAATTTTTCTGCATATTTCCATGGATTTTCATATAATCTCCTTTTAAATCCCGATCATGTTTTAGGTTTATATATTAACGATTCTTTGATCGATACCATAAAATGGGATGATCTATCTTCATATAAATATTTAAAAAATTCTCTCAATATTACAGAAGATTCTGCTAAAATTAAACTTGAACTTATAGGTGGTGATACGATAGGTGTTGGGCTAAACTATTTTGAGTATTCATATATGAAAAACCTTATTGTAAAAAATGGAAAACTTGACTTTAAAATCTCGAATCTAAATTTCGGTTCATACAAATTTCACATTAAAGGTCTTACTTCAACCGATGTTAAAATTTATAGAAAAGATTTAAAAAACATCACCAATTTCATAACAGTTTATGATCCAGTCCTTGGAAATTATGATCTGTATTTTACTGATCAAATTTTTACTACATCGGTTAGTTATTCTGTGTATCAAAACACTTCCTTTCTTAATCCCGATACTATAGAGACCTTTAAATTCAATCAACTCGATTCTCCTACAAATGAAGGAAATTATGTTATCATAGTTGATCAAAATCTGAAAGAAAAAGCAAAAGAATTCGCTGAACTGTTTTCATCTAAAAATAAAGTTTTTCTTGTTGGAACGGAAGAAATTTATGATGAGTTCAACTACGGAATGAGAGGTGTTAAACCCATAAAAGATTTTTTAATCTCAGCATATAACAATTGGAGTGTTCCACCAACACATGTACTCCTTTTAGGTGATGGGTCTTACGACAACAACAACCATTTAAAGATTTTTGATTACAGTATACCTGCAGCATACTATTATGAAAATTCAGCTTACTCGAGAGCTCTCATAGCATCTGATAACTATTATGCAACAATAGTAGGAAACGATCCTGTCGAGGATATATCGATTTCAAGGTTTCCTGTAAGAAATGAAAACGAGATTGATATCGCTATAGAAAAAGTCAAACATTATCTTGATTGGAAAAATTCCGGAATATTCAATCTAAAATTTATATTCGCATACGATACAACTCCGCCGGGCACTGGACTTCCTTCCTATGTTGATGCAAAATATCAGTCACTCAAACTTGCATCGATGATGCCTGATTATATTGGTATTGATTTTATGGCGAACCTTTATGATAACAACGGTGATTTTATAAACCAGTTGAATTATGGGGCATCTATTTTGAACATATATGCCCATGGAGCTTCCCAATCTATAGGCAGTGGAGTTTATATCAGGTTAACCGATGTTTTGAGAATGAACAACATCAACAGATTGCCATTTGTGAAAGTTTATTCATGTGATACAGGTTATTATGATGAACTTTTAAGGGATCAACAATCAATAGGAGAGGCATTCGTTCTTGCACCGTTTGGTGGAGCGATAGCATACTATGGATCCGCAACCGCAAGTACAGATAATCTTAACAACAGTTTGGGAGAATCAAATTTCAGGCAAATCGCTTTCAATGGTATAAAAAACATTGGAGATATAATACTTTATGGTGAGTTAAACTTTTTTATCAACAGTAGTGCTTTCGGAAGTTCCAATTTGGATGATCCTAATGTTTACGAGATAAAAAATTATGGTTTACTTGGGATAAATCTTCTCGATTTAAAAATACCTGATATTTCTGAAAAAACATGCTCACTTTCTTCGTATCAGCTCGCCCCCAAAGATACTCTTGTTGTTATACATTCAGATTCAAATCTAAAGGACGGTTTTCTTGAAAGTATTCTAATCGATACAGAGAGAAAAATGTTAGTTTTTGATCATTCGAATCTTGTAAATGGTTATGGGGAAAATACTCTTTATCTTCCTGATTCTCTTCCTACTTCAACTATGGTTTTAGCAACAGTTGCTTTTACAAGTGATACATCAATTCTTTATTTATCATATCCGACTGTTGGAGGAGATGGTATTAAAAGTTTTTATATCTCTCCTTCAAATCCTGATACTCTAACAGAATTTAGAATATACGCAAAAATAGGTGGGAAAAATATAAAGAATCTTTTAGCAAACTATAAATATCCAAATTCTACATATTATTATACTGCAAATATGATTCAGGATTCTATTGATAGTTTACTTTTTTATACAAATCTGTTACCACCAATAAAAGCAAAAAAAAGTTCGTACGATTATTTTTATTATTATATCTCTTATTCCGATTCAACAGAAAATATGAATTTTACAACTTTCACAAAAAAGTTGTTGATTTCTCCATATCCTGATGCAAAGATACTCCAAAAACCTTATCTATCTTTTAAAGATAAAAGTCCAGCAATGACAGTGAGAATTTCGAATGGCGGAGAAAGAGATATCAATTCTATGCCTGTTCATTTTTATCATGTTGATCAAAACGATGACACATTTCTAATAGGTATTGATACCATTTCGCTGAAAGGTGGAGAAACAAAAGAATCGAAAGTCAAGATATCTAAAAATTATTTTGGAGAAAAAATTTATGTGTTTGCTGCAAAAGAAACTTTAAATTTCCCTGATAGGAATTTTACTAACAATAAGGTACTGGAATCAAATTTTGATTACATTTATTCTTATATATATGGAAAACAGCCTTTTGATTCATCAATAACCTATCATTCTCTTTGTATTTTTAACAATGGACAGACAACAGATGATACAAATCTCATAATTGTTTCAAGAGACTCGTTAAAAGAGACAGATCAAAATATTGAAATATTGAGTATCGACAAACAACAGAGGGATCTCTATAGAATAGATATTTTAAATACTAATCAAAAAAATGTTCTTTCTCTATATCCACATTCCCAACTTCTCCCTGCAAATGTTTTAATGTATGATTCTCTTTCAAACAAGTTTGTTTTGAAAGGTGAGAGGAAAGAAGATACGACGCTTTTTGTTTTTGAAAGAAATACTGAAAGATTTGTTGTTGGAAGATGGAGTGATACTGTTCCTCCACTTGTAAAAATCTTTGTTGAAAACAAAGAGGTTTATTATTCTACAATACTTGTTAACAATGTAGATTTGGGAATCACAGTTGAGGATAATGAGGGAATTGATACCAGAAGTTTTTTGGTTGTGATGGATGGTGATACTCTTTCTTATGAAACAGATTATAAGGTTACAAAGGAAACAGTAACCAAAACAATGCCAGTAAAAATTTCAAAGTTTCTTGAAAATGGAGAGCATACTCTTAAAGTGTCCTGTAAAGATATTTATGGAAATTCAACGGAAAAAGTGTTTGATTTTCAAGTTTCCAACCAGTTCAAGATCATCAATGTTGCAAATTTCCCGAATCCTGTTGTTGGAAAAAATACGAGGATAGTTTGTGAACTATCAAAAAATCCACAGTTAGCACTACTCAAGATATATAAATCAAGTGGTGAACATTTTAAAACATACAATCTCTCATTTCTAAAAGATAGATTTGTTTATGTTGATATTCAGATCGATGATTATAGAAACGGAACATATTTCTATTATATAGAAGCAGAAAATAACGGAGAAAAAGTGAAATCAAAAATTCAAAAGATGAGTGTAATAAGATGAGAAAAATTCTGATTTTTTTTATCATTTCTTTAAATTTTAAGATTTTTTCAAGTGATTTTTTATCTATTTTACCTACACCTATGGGAGAAGGTAGTAAAGGTGCTGTTTTAACTTTCAGTTCTTCAAGATTACCACTCTTTTACTTTAATCCTTCAAACTCTTCAAGTATGTTTGGTCAACCAAGAACAAGTTTTGTGGTTTTTTATGAACATAAATTTTTATTTTCAAATTTGTCAGATTATAACAATCTTTCATTTCTATTACCCGAACTCAAAGGTGTGAATTTTGGTTTTCAAGTTTTAAACCAGAATATAAACGATATCCCGATATATCCAGAATATTCTGATTCTTTTTCGTTTATTCCTGAAGGATTTTTTTCAGATAATTACTTTGCTGGAATTTTAAATTTTTCATACAGGACAAAAGGTCACAAAGAAAAAATCTTTTATGAGTTGAGTTTAGGTGGAAACATAAAATCATTGTATCAAAAATTGTTTATGAACAGAGGGATAGGATTTGGAATTGATCTTGGAACAACGGTTAAGTTTTCATTTAATGATTTTAAATCAAAAATTCCTGGAATATTCTCCTTTTCATTAGTTTATAAAGATGTTGCAAAAACAAGAATTGTATGGGACACCGATTCCAACACTGTTAATTTGATAAAAGACAAATTCTTTACATCCATATCCTATTCTATCGATATTCAAAAAATAAAGTCGAACATTTTTTCAGAGATATCCTATGGTCTTAATGACAGAAAGCTTATGACATCTTTGATATATACCTATTCAAACATTATAGGTTTCAATATAGGTTATAACCAAAATCTTTTTGAAAGATCGGATATAAAAAATATTGGTTTTGGAGTATTTTTAAATATTTTGAATGGTTCTATTTATTATTCTCTTTCAATATTTGAAATAGGTAACACGAACTCTATTGGAGTTGCATATCTATTCTAATGGAAATAAAAGATATTCTGACTTTATCGGAAAATAAAAACTTTTTTGTAATATCAGGGAACTATTCTGAGGATATAAAAAGTGTTATACAAAAATTGAAAGAAAAATATATATCCCCAGGTGCTGATGATTTTGATTACTTTGAATTTTATTTTGATGAGAGTAATGAAGAAGAATTTTATAATAAGATTTTAACACCTCCATTTATATCTGAAAAAAAAATTTTTGTTTTTAAAGATGGTTTAAAAATTTCTAAAAATTTTGCAGAAAGAATAGACGATTTAGCCTCTGGATTTGAAAAGAATATAATATTTATAATCCTGTGTATTGATGAAGAGAATCTGACTCCATATGAGATAAAAAAAGTTTCTGAACAAAAATATAAAAACGCACTTCATTTTTTTGTTGAGATGGATCCCAGGTTTCTTAAAGATGTAAACATAAAACGAATAATTGAATTTGGAAAAGTAAGAGATATGGAAATAACTGATCTCATGGCACAAAAACTACTGGACTTTACCGATGGAAACATTTATTCTGTTTTTAACATAATAAACTCTTCATACATGAAAGGAGAAATTTTAACATTAGATGATATTCAGAAATTACAGGATAAAGTTGAATTTTATGATTCATATATTTTTGATTTTCTTAACAATCTATCGGGAAAAAAATTAAAGGAAACATTACTATCATATAAAAAATGTCTTGAATGGAAACTTCTGACTAACGATGGACTTGTTATGATGCTTTTAAAACAATTCTCTGAAGCAAAAAAAAACGAAAAAAGCAAATTTAAAAATTGGGACGAAAAAGTATTGAAAAAAAGTTTTGAAATAGTGTATAATCTTTTAAGGGATCTAAGAAAGTTCAATCAAAGGTATGGAACAATATTAATAGAAGAGTCTCTCATAAAAATAATAAAGGGGGAAGAATGGACTTAAAAAGTTTGATATTAGAGAAAGAGGAGCTTGAAAATAGAATGAAAAAACTTGAAGCAATGAAGGGACAGATAAAACTTGTGATCTATGAGAAAATCAAAAACGAATATGAAGAGAAGTTGAAAAACATATTTGAACAGATTAAAAAAGATGCAGAGTTTGTTAAAAGTGAAATAGAAAAGATAAATGTAAATGAAAAGGAAATCAATGAAAAAATAAGCGATTTAGAACTTGAAATAGAAGAATTAAATGTTAGAAGTATACTCGGAGAGATTACGTTAAAGGAGTTTGAAGAAAAAAAACAAATACTCGATGACAAAAAGAATCAATTACATAATCAACTAAGAAAACTTCAGGAAGATAAAAAAGAGTTAACCAAGATATTACCTCAAGAAAAAATGCCCGTGGATCTTTCTATGGAACAGTTCCGTGAAAAAATAGTTTATGAAAACAATCTTGTTTATCCTGAAAGTAAAATTGAAACAAATTTTCCACCTATAGGAGAAAATTTAAATGAAAATGTCCAACCAGAAGAACTTGATAAGGACTTATCTGAAAATATTCAATCTGCAATAGATAATATAATTCAACCTGACATAGTAAAAGAAGAAAAATTTTCTTTAGGAGAAGATCTTCCCAAAGAGGAAAAAATGGTTAAAGATAATCCTCTTGAGATGAACAACAAAAAATATAAAAGTGAGGATGATATTGTTTTTGAAAAAGATTTTGAAGTCAATGTTAAGGAAGAAAATATTGAAACGATTGAAGGTCTTGTATGTCCCAAATGTGGTCATATCAACAGATCAGATCTGTTTAACTGTGAGAAATGTGGAGCTGAACTTCTTTAATGGTGATTAGAAACATCACTTTTTATACTTTTTCAAATTACATAAATATTTTTTTATCGTTCGTTCAAGGTTTTTTACTTGTAAAAATGCTTTCACTTCAGCAGATGGGAGAGTTCAGTCAATTTAAAATTATCTTAAATTATCTGTTACTGTTTAATTTTGGTTTAACAAATTCCTTTTTAATACTTCTTCCAAAAGTGTCTGATAAAGAAAGAGAAATTTACAAAAACAAAATCTTTACAATAAATTCTTTAATTTTTTTTGTAGTTTCTTTATGCTTGCTTATTTTAGTTTTATTTCTTAGAAAAGAAATCTTTCTTTTTTTATTCTTGACACTCTTTTTTTATTCTGCAAAAGAGATACCATTATATTATTTAAAATCTATTGGAGATTTTTCTAAATATTCAATAAATCTTGTTCTTTCACAGATAATACTTTTGGTTTTAACAATAGTTTTGACTTATTCTTTTGGTTTAAATGGCGCATATATTAGTTTTATTTTTTATTCATTAATATCATTTGCTGTTGGTGTTATTTTTACAAAAGGTATTCGTTTTGAAACTTTTAGTTTTGATAATTTTTTGTTTTTTTTTAGAAAAGGATTTTCTATCTATTTTGTAGGATTTTTAAACCAGATAATCTCAAGTTTTGAAAGATTGTTTTTAAGTTTTATTTTAATTAAAGAAACTTTTGCAATTTATTCAACAGCAGTATTTTTCATTTCGTTTGTTCAAATGTTACCTGTTTCTATAGTTCAATATTTTTTACCTGATTTTGTAAAAAATATAAACAAATATTCTTATAGAAGATTGAATTTCCTTTTTATTACAATTTCGGTATTAACTTTTTTCTTCATAACTCTTTCATATGTCTTTTTAAAAATTGTTACAAAAAAATTTTTAACAAATTATATTGAGTCGGTTAACATATTTTTAATACTTTCCATAACGATTTTTTTTGATATATTTTTCTATATAATGTTTAACAAACTTCTTTCAATAGAAAAATTGAAATACTATAACTACCTTCAAATCGTTGGTTCATTTTTAACTTTATCTGGTGTTTTAATTTTCTACATTTTTGAAAAAAAAATTGATATCGTTAACTTTTCATATTATTTTTTAACTTTAAAAACTTTTTATTTTTTTATAGGGATATTTTTTACAAATTTCATTCTGAAAGTAAAAGTTTTGAATTTGTTATCTCTCGCTACTGTACTGGTTTTTTCTTTGTTAATATTCTCATTTGAAAAACTGTATCTAAATCTGTTGATAGGTATAATTATTTTTATTTGTTTTATTTTTGTTTTTAAAGGTAAAAAACTTGTATTATGGATGAGAAAAAATTTGAACTGAATCTTATAGTTGTTCTATTTAAAAGAAAAAATGCTGAGCAATTTTTTACACATAATTACAAAATTTTAAAGGAAGATAATATTAAACTCATATTGATAGATAATGGTGATAATGAAAATGTTATTCCAAAAGATTTAAAAAAAGCATATATTAAAAATCCAGAAAATTATGGCTATGGAAAATCTATAAACATTGGTTCATCCTTTGTCGAAACCGATTATTTCCTCATATCCAATGATGATATTATTTTTGAAAAAGAATTTTTTAAAAAACTCGAACACAAGATAAAGGAATATAGAGAAAAAAGTTATTCGATTGTTGGATTCAATATCTATTCAAACATAAGTTTTAGAAAAGGTATTCAAAAAAAATGTTACGATCCTTTTGTTATACTCTATCATTTTTCATTTTTACCTTTTATCCTTTCACTTTTCGATAGAAAGAGCAATGGATATTTGGGTGTTTGGGAAGGAATTCACTTTTATAAAGGTTCAAAAGAGGTTTGTGGAGTTAATGGATCTTTGATGCTTATAGAAAAAAAATCATTTGAAAGAGTTGGAAAATTTGATCCAGGATTTTTCTTAACTTATGAAGAAACAGATCTTTTTTTAAGATTTAAAAAACAGAATTTTAAAATATTTTATGAGTCAAAATTAAAAGCATTTCACAAACATAATCTTTCTGCATCCAAAGAATCTTTAAATTATTCTTTTAAATCTATGGATTATTTTCTTGAAAAACATTATGGAAAAAAAGTAAGAAGGTTTATAAATATTTATTTAAAACTATTTTTATTTTTAAAAAGAATGTTAAAATTAAAACGATGAGAAGTTTAGGTTTTTCAAATATCTTTAAACTGGTATCGATTGTTATAGGAATATCTTTTTACTTATTCATTGCGGTTAGGGAACAAAATTTGTTTTTCGTTTTTCCTTTGGTGTTGTTTTTTCTTATAATTGCTATAGATAAAAAAAATAAAAATAATATTTCTTTTTTGTTTTTTTTATTGTTCTACGGTTTCTTTTCAAGATTATTCTATTTTCTCACAACAGGATATGCTTATAATCTTATTTTTCTTATACCTTTTCTCTATATTATCTTCTTTTTGAATGAAATTTTTATTTCATTTTTAAATTTAACAAAAGAATTGAAAATATTTTTTTTACTTCATTTTATAATAATAATTTATATGATAATTTTGCCGTTAAAAACCAATATTTTTGATTTTTTCGTCCTTGTGAATCTTTACATCCTTCCTTTTTTCTTTTTTCTAAATTTTAAAAATTTTAGTCCTGTTTTTAATAGGTTTCTTATTTATTTTTTCCCTTTAACAATTTTTTATGGATTGTTACAGTATTTTAACATTTATTTGTTGTCTGATATTTATTATGTTAAAAATGTATCATTTTATCAATATACTTCATTAAAGCTTGGTAATTATTATAGACCTTTCTCAACTTTTTCATCTGTTGAAGAGTTCTCTTGTTTTCTTGTTTTATCATTTGTTGTTTTTCTT
Source organism: Caldifarciminota bacterium (assembly GCA_039804105.1). Taxonomy (GTDB): domain Bacteria; phylum Hydrothermota; class 32-111; order 32-111; family 32-111; genus 32-111. The sequence goes on along the minus strand of JBDRZU010000001.1, from coordinate 868,639 downwards.
AAAAATAAAACTAAATTCTCTATCCTTTTTTCTTTGATTTCGTTTTTTCTTATAATACTTTTTTCGTTTCGAACGGCTATGTTTGTTGCAATACTTATGTTTTTTGTTTTCCTTTTATTTAAAAAGATGTATAAAGTTTTTTTTATTCTTTTTTTACTTTTTTTAATTTTATCTGAATTTTTATTCATCTTTGTTAAAATTGATACAACCATATATAAAGATGATAACAGGCTTGAAACAATATTAAAACATAATGTTGAGCCATTCATAAGGAATTTTGAAACATATTCTCTGAAAAACAGAATACAAAAAGTAAAAAATGATATGTTTAGTTTTAAGAGAAAACCTTTTGGAGTTGGTTTGTATCTTTCAAGTAAAGCGCTTGATAAAAACATCGATAAGAATAAGTATGAAACGAGTTTCTTAAATCTTTTTTTCTCCGGTGGCTTTGTTTTTATTTTATATTTTGTGTTTTCAATTTTGATACTCTTTAGGAGAATCAATATTTTCACAATTTTTTACATTCTCCTTTTTATCTTTTCATCGTTGTTCAATTTTCATTTTATTTTGCCGGTCATTTTAAAAGTTTTATTTGAGGAGTATGATGGATACCAAATCGATTAAAGAAAATCAGATGAAAAAATATATTTTGTCAGTTGAAATGGTTGAACATTTTTTAAATCTCTATCCTGAATTTAAGAATTTAAAATATTCTTTGTTGTGGGCAACATATGACAGTTTCTCCGAAAATTTTTTGTATAAAAAGAAGAGAAAAAATTTATTTTCCATGAATCTGAAAATTAAAAATCCCAAAGAACCATTTTTTTTAAGTTTTGGAAACCTCCCACGAAGTATACAAGAAAAATTCCTTGAAAAGAAAATAAACAATATAACAGTAAAGATCACAAACAGTCCATTTGGATTTTTTGATGGACAAAATCTGGTTTATTCAAGAATTGGAAGGGTTCCAATTTCAATTAAAGTAGTTGATATTGAATACAAAATTGGAAATCTTTATAAAGATATAGTTCAGGATAATTATTATGATCTTGAAAGGTTTGAAAAAATGCTTCAAAAATATTTTTCAAAAAAGTTACCTTTATTTGTATTGGTTGATGAAGACAGAACAAAATTTAAACATATCCTTGTCGAATATTTCAAAGAGAAAGGGGTAAAAACATTTGTTTTTCAACACGGAATTACTCCAATTTCTGAAAGCTGTTTGCCTATGATAAAAGAGTCTTTTGCTCCTTTGAATGCAGATTTTTTTGTATGTTGGGGAAATGCCTCATATCTTTACTTAAAGAATTTTATTCCTGAAAACAGAATAATAGTTGGAGGAAATCCTGCTTTTGAAATCAATTGTAGTAAGATTGAAGAGGATATAGATCTTCTTTTAATAGATCAACAGTTCATAGGGTTTGAAGAAGAATTTGAATATGTTTATGAAAAAATTGCAAAAATGCTTAAAGGTTTAGATACCAACTTTAAAGTTTATTTGAGGAATGAATACAACTTTCAATTTTTAAAAAAAATTTTTTCAGAAAATAAACTCATAAAATGGGAGAAAGGAAAAATTAAGGAATTGATAAAAAGATCTAAAATTGTAACTGGTTTTTATTCAACAGCACTTCTTGAAGCAATGTTTTTGTGTAAACCTGTAATAGTGATAGATTTTCTTAACAGAGGTGATTTTTTGGGGTTAACAAAAAGTGGAATGGCAGAGATAAGTTCAGATGAAACCGATTTTAGAAAATTGTATGAAAAATTTTTTGAAAAAAGTTTTAACAAGGATTATGTTGAGAATAAATTAAAATTTTTTGTAGAGTATGTTGGTGAAACTTCTTCGAATTTTATTGTTGAAAAAATTTTAGAAAGATTATGAAAAGAATTATTTTTGTTGATCTCTCTCCATATAGAGGTGGAGCTGAAATATCTCTTGAAAAATTAATAAATACTCTTGTTGAAGATTTTGATATTAAAGTGTTAGTTGCAGATAAGGGTATATGGAATTTTCACAAAGATGTTAAAGTTGAAGAAATACCCGTTAGAAAAGAAACTCTTCTTTTAAAGAAGGATTTAAAAAATCTTATTCTATTTTTACAGGCAATTATGGATGTATTAAAAATGATTGATCTTAAATCTGATACGATCATCTCAAACACTTTCAAATCACACATTCTGGTTTTTTCTTATAAATTAAAATATCGTAATTTCAGATGGATCATTTTTGAAAGAGATATGTATGAAAATGGAATGATAAAAGTGTTAAAAAGGCTTATTTACATTTTTTCGTACCGAACAGTTTTTAATTCCAATTTTTTAAAGACAAGGTATGGATTGAAAAACGGTAAAGTTTTGTACAATATTGTTGATAGAGTGCAAGAGAGTGAAAAGGATTTTAAAACATTCCTATATTTTGGTGATCCAACGTATGAAAAAGGATATGATAGGATTTTTGAAGTTTTTGAAAAGATTAAAAGTTTTATGAATGATGCTAAATTAATAGTTATAACCAAAAAAGCAGGTTTTTTTGGAAAAGAAAACGAAGAAAAGTACAATTTCAAAGAAGTGGTTTTTAAAAATTATGAAGAGATTGAAAGTGTTTTATCGACAGCTTCTTTTCTGTTATTTTTTAACAGGAGAACGGAAACCTTTTCAAGAGTTGTAGCGGAAAGCATGGCATTTGGTGTAATACCTTTACTTTTGAAAGGTAATGGAATGGATGATTATGTGAGGACAGGTTTTAATGGATTAGTTTTTGAGCGCTATGATCCTGAAGTTATTGCAAAAAAATTTTTTGATTTTTACAATAAGGAAAATCTTAATAAAATTTCAATAAACTGTCAAAAAGTTGTTTTAAAACATTTTTCGAATAGAAAGATAAAAGAAGATTTTAAATCTTTATTTTAGGTGGGAAGGAGATTCCTTCCCACCGTGGGGGAGGTAAAAAGTTTTAATCACTTGCTCTTCTTAAAAATGCAGGTTTTTCTATATCCTCTTCTTTTGAATAATTTCTTCTTACTGTAAATTTATCTTCAAAACTTTCCTTAACATCTCTATTTTCAGGGAAAAGTTCTAAAGCTTCAGCTTTTTCTGGTTTTTTATCAATATTCCCATTTATACCTGTTGCAACGATTGTTATTCTAACTTCATCCTCGATATTGTTATCATATATTACACCCCATGTTAGGTTTATATCATTATTGTTTGTTCTTTTCTTGATTATCTCTATTGCATCCTCAACGTCTCCCCATGCAAGTCTCTCTGGTCCTGTTATTGATAACAGAATCGCAGATGCTTTGTCTATAGATGCATCTTCAAGAATTGGACAATCGAGAGCTATCTGTGCAGCACTTGCTCCTTTATCATCTCCTTTTGCACTTCCAACACCGATTATTGCATCACCCCTATGGGACATTATACTTTTCACATCCGCAAAATCTCTGTTGATGTATCCTGCTCTTGTAATTATATCAGATATTCCCTTTGTTGCTTGATATAAGACATTGTCAGCACTCTCAAACAACATATTCAAAGGTGTGGATCTATCACATATCATTTTTAATTTTTCGTTTGGAACAACGATCATGGTATCAACTATCTCTTTCAATTTTTTTATTCCTATATCAGCTGCCTCATTTCTTTTTTTACCTTCGAATAGAAAAGGCCTTGTAACTATTGCGATAGTTAAAATTCCAAGTTCTTTAGCTATTTCAGCAACAACAGGGCTTGCACCTGTTCCTGTTGCACCACCCATTCCCGCTGTTATAAAAACAAGATCACTTCCTTCAAGTACCTTTTTTATTTCATCTTTGTTTTCCTCTGCTGCTTTTTTACCAATCTCTGGATCTCCGCCACCACCAAGACCTTTAGCGATTGATCTCCCGATTTGAATTTTTGTTGGTGCTTTTGATAAACTCAAAATTTGAAGATCAGTGTTTATTGAGATGAAGTCAACACCTGTAAATTTGTAGTTTATCATTCTGTTAACAGCATTTCCTCCAGCACCTCCGATTCCCAGCACTTTTATTTTGGCTGGTTGAATTTGATCGTTAACTGGCATAAACATTTTTCTCCCCCTTTTTATAATTTAAAAAGATCTTTTATCGTGTTATAGATTTTTGAAAAAGAACCCAAAAAATTCATCTTCTTTTTACTTGAGTAACCTTTGTTTGAATATTTTGGAGTTATGTACTCCAAAATACCACAGGCAACAGCAAATGAAGGATCTTTGATCTGCTCAGACATTCCTACATTCAATTTTGGATAACCTATTTTTACAGGTAAATTCATTTTTCTTTCAAATCTTTCTTTGATCCCTTTTAGATTCGCTGTTCCTCCGGTTAGGACGAGTCCAGCATTCAGTTTGTCAAAAAGTTGTGATGATGCCAAAGATTGTTGTATAAACTCTATAAGTTCATCAACCCTTGGTGCTATTATTTCATAAAGTTCAAGAGAACTTATCTCTCTTTCCTCGTTGTCAGTTAAACCTTTTACTTTAAATTTTTCTTCTGGATCTATATTATCTTTGATACAACTCCCATATTTCTTTTTAACATGTTCAGATTCACTGTTTGTTAACCTTAAACCTATAGAAATATCTTTTGTTATATTCATACCACCTATTTCTATCGTATCGATCTCTCTGATTACCGAATCGGTAAAAGTGGTAATTTTTGTTGTTCCCCCTCCAATATCTATTAAGGCAACTCCAAGTTCTTTTTCCTCTTCGGAAAGCACAGAATATGAAGCAGCAATATGTTGTGAAACATAACCCTCAACTCTATAACCGGCTCTTTCTATAACATTGCTATAATTTTGAATTATAAGTGATGGAATAGTTATCAACATCGTTTCACATAAAAGTTTTGACCCAATAAGTCCGATTGGATTTTTTATGTTTTCCTGTGTATCAACTGTGAAATTTCTTTCGATAACATGTATTATGGGATTATCTCCTATAGACATAACCTTGCTTTGGTTTATAGCCCTTATAACGTCATTTTCATTTATAATAGAATTTTGTTTTGGTAATGCGATTGTTCCCTTTCCTGTAATACCTTTTGTTTCAACTCCACCGATGGAAGCAAAAATATTATCAGGTTTTAGTCCCGCCATAACTTCCGCTTTTAACATAGAATCTTTTATCGCTGCAACAGTGGATTCAACATCGGTAATTTTCGATTTATACATTTTATGTTTCGAAGATTCTCCAACACCTCGAAGATTTATAGTATTTTCTTCTTCAATTGTTGCAATAAGTGTCTTTACAGTAGATGTTCCGATATCTAATACAGTGATCACCATATTTACCTCTCTTTTATTTATTTTTTTACATATATTCCATTTTTAAATCTTAAATCTATTGTTTTATATTCGATATTTTCAAATTCTTTCAATTTTGGTATTCTGTCACCTTTATTTATGATTAAAGATTTGTTATTTTTTGTATAAATTTTTATTCCTCTATCTATAAAACCTATTTTTTTTATGTTGTCCTTTTCTCTGATGAGATCAGGAAAGATTGTTGGAAGTCCTGGAACATCAAAAACTGATCTTATATTTTTTTCATCGGTTTCAACGAATATGTAGTTTGCCGCTGAGTATTTACTGTTTGTTCCTACTTCCATATCCTGGTATATTACAAGGTTATCTTCCAACAACAAAAGAGGTATTTTTCTGTAAACTATGATTTCCAGTTTTGAAGGAAAACTCTTCTTTATATTTTTCACTTTGAAGTCACTATAATTTCTGTCTACAATTTCCTTGATCTTTTCGGACTTTATTTTAAAAATGTTTTCTCCCACTATATTTTTGAAAGGTTTACTGTCAAGGTAAATCTTTTCATTAACGACTTTTATCTCTATATACTTTACTCTAAATGTTTTCATATTGATGAACTTGTTTGATAGAAAAACAATTATTCCTGATATTAACATTATCAGTATAAAAAGTTTTATGACTTTAACAAAAAAACTTTTGATCCTTTTTATACCTTTACTTTTTTTGTTTTCTTTCTCTCTCAAAAGAAGATCGTACCTTCCGCTATAGTATTTCAACTTCAAGCTCCAGTTTTACTTTTTTTTCACTGTAAACTTTTCTCTGGATTAAAGAGATCATTTTTAAATAGCTTTTGGCATCACCTGCGCCTCTGTTGACTAAGAAATTTGTATGTTTTTCTGAAACACAAATATCGTTGATGCAAAAACCTCTCATTCCAATATCATCGACAAGTTTCCATGCAGGGAGATCAGGTGATGGATTTTTAAAAGTTGAACCCAAAGTTTTGATATCTTTAGGTTGATTTTTACTTCTAAGTTTCACGAATTCTTCAATGTTTTTAAGAATTCGGGACCTTTTGTTTTTTTCAAATTTAAAGGTTGCAAAAATGACAGGATAATCAATATTTGATTTTCGATAAGAAAAGACAAGATCTTTTTTATATTTTTTTCCATCGATTGTTTCCAAAGAAATAAGATTGTTTGAAATATTTTTTCCAAAAGCTCCAGCATTCATTTTGATCATTCCACCTATTGTTCCGGGTATTCCAACAAGTTCCTCAAAACCCGATAGGTTCTCTTTGATCAAAAAGTTCATTAAATTAACGAATAGGACTCCTCCACCTACTCTGATTTTTTCATCATCAAGTTTTTCTATTTTTAGAAAGTCCCCACCGAGTTTATAAAAAGTGTATCCATATCTTTTTTTAGAAAAAAGAATTTTTGAACAGTTCCCAAGAATTTTTGTTTTCTGTAAACCATTGATTTCCAAAAGATCTTCGAGATTTTCGACAATAAATAGTTTTCCTTTATGTCCTATTCCGATGTAAGATATCTTTGAAAAATCAAAATTTTTATAGATTTTCATGTTTGATTTCCTCTACGAATGCATGTGAATAATTGTTTATATCTCCCGCACCTATGAAAAGAAACACAGTTTTTTCTTTTATAAAATTTTTTAAAAAATCTTTTATTTTATTTTTATCTTCAACATAGTAAACATCTTCACTTTTCAGTTTTTTAATCTCTTCGTAAAGATTTGCTCCCGATACTCCTTTTATTGGCAATTCTCTTGCGGGATATATATCTGTAACTATAGTTATATCAGATTTTGAAAGAATTTCGGCAAACTGGTTTAAAAGTTTGATTGTTCTTGAATATAGATGTGGTTGAAAGATTGTTATGAGTTTATAATCTCCCATATTCTTTGCTGAACTAATAACTGTAAATATTTCATTTGGATGATGTGCGTAATCGTCAATAACATAGATATCTTTTTCTTTGTTTTTATAAATGATTTCAAACCGTCTTTTTACACCTGTAAAATCCTTTATTCCCTCAAATATTATTTTATAGGGGATCCCCATTTCGATTGCAACGGAAATCGCTGCGAGAGAGTTTAAAATGTTATGTTTCCCTGGTATATTTAACTGGATTTCACCTATAGGCATATTTTTAAAAACCATAGTGTATGAAGAGTTCAAAACTCCCATTCTCACATTTATTGCTTTGACATCTGCTTTTCTTAAAAATCCATAGGTTATAATCTTTTTTTCAATTTTCGGAATGATCTCATTGTTGTTAAGATCATCTATGCAGATAACGACACAACCATAAAAGGGAACCGAATTGGCAAATTTTACAAAATGTTCTTTTATTTCATTAATATCGCTGTAGTTATCGAGATGATCTTCATCTATATTTGTTATAACAGCTATCGATGGGAATAATTTTAAAAATGATTTATCACTTTCATCAGCTTCAGCAATCAGATAATCTCCCTTTCCCAGAGTAGCGTTCGAATCGGAAAATATTTTTACCTGTCCACCAATTATCAATGTAGGATCGAGTTTTGCTTTTTTGAATATTGAAGCGATCAGTGAAGTTGTCGTGGTTTTTCCATGTGTTCCAGCTACACCGATAGAAAACTTCATTCTCATAAGTTCGGCTAGCATTTCGGCTCTCTGTATCACAGGTATTTTTTCTTTGATAGCATAAACGAGTTCAACATTGTCCATCTTTACAGCTGATGAATAAACCACAACATCAGCATTGACAACATTTTCCCATCTGTGTCCGATATAAACGGTAATCCCGATATCTCTGAGATGCTGGATGATAGGGGAATCTTTGATATCAGACCCAGTTATCTTATAACCCATTCCAGCAAGTACCTCAGCGATTCCACTCATTCCTATTCCACCTATTCCCACAAAATGAATGTTTTCAATATTTCTAAACATATTGCTTTACCATCCCCATCTGTTCACATAAATTGTTAGAGGAAATTTTATTTTCATTTTTAATGTTTAAGAGTTTTTCAACAGCGAATGTTAGACTTTCTTCTGATAATTTTTTTTCTCTTATTACCATAAACAGATTTGGGTCAAGATTGATTTTTTTTATGTTGATCATCTGTTCTTTGTTCGATGCACTTTCAAAAGGTATAAAGATAGCCTTTTTATTTAATGCTTTTATTTCGGCAACCGAAATTGCTCCACTCCTTGAAATGACTATATCTGATATCGAATACAAAAACCCCATGTTTTCATAAAAGGGAAGCACTGTAATATTTTTGTATTGTTTAAATTCCTCATAGTGGTTTCCCGCAATGAGAATTATATTGTATTTTTGATTTAAAGGATAAAGGAAATCCAAAATTTTTTTTGCGACATTTTTTGCACCCTGGCTCCCACCAAATATGAGAATCGTTTTTTTGGTTGAATCGATAATAAGATTGTTATCCTTTGAAAATTCAAAAATATTCTCCCTTAATATATGACCGATATGAATTATTTTTCTGTTGTTTACATATCTGAAAGGTGCAGGGAATCCCGTGAAAATTTTATATGAGAAAAATGAAAATATCCTGTTCGTTTTTCCAATTATAGCATCCTGTTCAAGAATTATAAGTTTTTTCCCGAGTAATATTGTTGCAAGACCTACTGAAAAGGAAATATAGTTTCCGGTTATTATCACTGTTCTTGGATTTATGGATGATAAGGTTCTAATTGAATTGAAGAGTAAAGAAGGGAATTTTAAAATGTAAGAGAATGATTTAAAAGATTTTATATCGAGAACGATTGGATTTAGATTAAAAGTTTTGTATATTTTTCTTTCTATATCTCTGTTTCCACAAATGTAAAAAACATCATAACCTGTCAAATTTTTTCCTAAAGTTATGGCAGGTATTATATGACCTCCAGTGCCACCAGCACAGATGACTATTTTGCGATTTTGTTTTTTAAAACTCATTGTACCTCTCTATGTTGACAAGTAAACCTAGCAATATGAGATTTATCAACATCGATGTTCCACCATACGAAATAAAAGGAAGTGTAACCCCTGTTGATGGAAACATTTGAAGTGATATTGCAATGTGAAACATGGCTTTTATAAATATAGTAAAAGATATTGAAAAAGCGAGTATGTAAAAAAATCTGTTGATGTACAGATTCTTTTTTGAAATCTCCTTACCAAGTTTAAAAAGAGAAATGTATATCAGGATGATGAAAATACTTCCTAGAAAACCTGTTTCCTCTGCTATTGTTGTAAAGATGTAATCACTCTGTATCTCAGGTATAAACAGGAGTTTCATCTGTCCGGATCCTATACCTTTTCCAAAAAGTCCACCGTTTGCTATCGCAAGAACAGAATCGGATATCTGTGAATTATCAGGAACTTTGTTCAAAAACATCTTTATTCTTAAAAGAGCATGTGGGTATTTTAAAATTATTATTGGAGAAAATAAAATCGTAAACAAAATTATAGACAGGGTATATCCAGCTGGAATTTCACTGTATATCATTATGACAATTAGGATTATCATAAGAGTCAAAGCATATGATATGTTTGGTTCTATAGCTATTAAACTGATTACTATGAAGGAAAAGAGAATCGGAAAAATTATATCTTTTTGATTCTTTATGCTTGAAAACTTTTTGGAAACGTATAAAAGCATTGCGAGTTCGGCAAATTCTGATGGCTGGAACGAAAAAGAAGAAAATCTCAACCATCTTCTTGCACCATTTATAGGTTTTGTGAATAAAACCACGATGAGGAGTATAATAGATATGATCAAAATGTAAAAAAACACTTTCTCATTGATTTTTCTTATATCAATATTACTTATGGCTATAGCAACAAAGATCCCTACTATTATCCAGCATATCTGTCTTGTTAAAAAATAGTATGGATTGTTCTTAAAGGATTTGTTCTGATAACTCAAAAATGTTGTAGCGGAAGTCAAAATAACCAGTCCACATATTAAAAGTAGTAAAACTATGAAATAAATTTTATGGATGTCTCTCATATTTTTTTACTATTTCTTTAAATTTGTTACCTCTATCAATAAAATCTTTAAACATATCAAACGAACTGAACCCAGGAGAAAAATTTACAATTTCCCCATCTTCAATTTCAAGCGATTTTTTTACCGCGTCATCCAGTGAATCCGCTGAATAAAATTTTTCGTATCCATTTTGGAGAAGTTTTTCTATGAGTATTTCTTTTACTTCCCCTATCAGCACAACAAAAACAGCATGCTTTTTTATAGTTCCTATTATCGATTCAAAATTGAAATTTTTGTTTCTTCCACCGAGTATTATGATCTGTTTGTTTCCAAGTGATTCTACAGATTTAATGAACGCTTCAGGATTTGTGCACATCGAGTTGTTATAAATCTTTTTGTTGTTTATTTCTCCGACAAATTCAAGCCTATGCTCAATCCCTTTTAGTTGAGAAAAGTCATCAGAAGTTATTTTTATTTCTTTATCTGAAATCAAGAATGTTGAAAGAATACCAAAAATTAAATTTTGTATGTTATGTATTCCGATGAGATTGAATTTTTTAATATCATATACCAATTCTCTTTTGTCTATCCTGAGGATCACTCTACCATCATTTAAAAATCCTCCATTTTCAACTTCTTCCTTGATTGAAACAAAAAAAGTATTTTGATCTTTTTGAACTCTCAAAAATTCATTATCATAGTTCAAGATTTTATAACCATCCTTTTTTACGCTCTTCAAAAGTTTTAACTTTGTATTTAGATAATCTTGAAATGAACAGTATCTATCAAGGTGGTCATCGGATATAGATGTTATGATTCCTATATTTGGTGAGAATTTTGAAATGTTTTCAAGTTGAAATGATGATATTTCAACAACTATTATGGCATCTTTTGAAGGGTTTTCGATTACGATTTCACTTAAAGATTTCCCTGGACTTATGTTTCCTCCAAGATAAGCTTTCCTTCCGTTTAACTTTAAAAGTTGATATGTTAAAAATGCTGTTGTTGATTTACCATTTGTTCCCGTAATTGCAATGACCTTATTTTTTAAAAATCTTGCTGCTATCTCTATTTCAGAAAAGATCGGTATTTTTTGATTTTTTGCTTTTTTTATTATTTCTATATTGTTATCAACTCCAGGACTTATTACAAGAATGTCGTTTGAAAGAAGTTTTTCTGAATGTCCTATCTCATAATCCAGATTGTAATCAGCAATTATTTTTAACTGATCCTTATTCATGTTTTTATTTTCGCTAACAAAGATATTTGCACCTCTTGCTTTTAATATTTTTGCAACATTTTGTCCACTTCTTCCAAATCCGACGATACCTATTTTTTTATTCTCAAACTCGTTCATATCATCTCACTTTCAAAGTGCTTAAAGCTATTATCACAAGAAGGATCGTAACGATCCAGAATCTTATGACTATTTTTGGCTCTGGTATTCCCGAAAGTTCAAAATGGTGATGTAATGGAGCCATTTTGAAAAATCTCTTTCCTTTCGTTATTTTGAAATAGTATATCTGTATCAAAGAGGATAACGCTTCAACTGCAAACAATCCACCGCCTATAAGTAATAGTATTTCCTGTTTTGATATGATCGCGATAGTTGCGAGAAGTCCTCCAAGTGTAATGGATCCTGTATCTCCCATAAAGATTTCTGCTGGATAAGAATTGAACCAAAGAAATCCAAGGGATGCGGATGCACAGGTTAAAGCGAACACAGAAAGTTCCCCAATATTTTTTATGTATAGAATGTTAAGATAGTTACTGAACACCTTGTTCCCCATTATATAGGTTACTATTGCAAACAATGTGAAAACAATTGCAAGCATTCCAGAAGCAAGACCGTCAAGTCCATCAGTCAGATTTACAGCGTTTGTTGTCCCAAGAAGAACTATTATGATAAATGGAAGATACATTAAAGATAGATTAAAAAGAATATTTTTTATAAAAAGAATATTTGTTTGATATTTAAAATCATAGTAATCTGGATTTTTTGTTATAAAAACAAAAATTAAAATTGATATGATTAACTGAAAGATAAGTTTATATTTTGGTATCAATCCCTTTTTATTTTTAAACTTTAAAATATCATCCGTAAATCCCAAAATAAAAAATAAAAAAGTTATCATCAAAATAAACTTGATATAAATGTTTGAAAGATCAGCCCACAGAATCGTTCCCAACAAGATAGAGAGAATGATTATTATCCCTCCCATCGTTGGAGTACCTTCTTTTTTGTAATGTTGTTTTGGTCCATCCTCTCTGATCTTTTCGGTAACGGAAAATTTTTTCAAAAGGTTAACAAGTTTTCTTCCAAAGATGAATATGAAAAAAAGAGATGTTATTGAAGACATTGCAGCCTTGAATGTTATGTATTTGAAAAGCGCCACATCATCAAATATGGAAGACAAAATAGTTGTTATCATTTTAAATATTCCTTTAACTGTTTTACTATTTCAAACATTTCAAAATGATGCGAACCTTTAACTAGTACAGTGTCTCCTTCTTTAATAAACCTTTTTAAGAAATCTAAAAGTTTTTTGTTTTCGTCGAAATGGTATTTTTCTCCAATGAAAATTGAGTTGATCAATTTGGAATAGTTTCCCAATGTTATAAGTACATCGATTTTATTTTCGTTTAATATTTCTCCGATTTTTTTGTGCAACCTTTCAGATTCTTTTCCGAGTTCAAGCATATCGGATAGAACAGCGATTTTTCTTGAGTTAAATTTTGATAGCACTTCGATACCATTTTTCATTGATGCTGGATTTGCATTGTATGAATCATCAATTATTGTGATTTTATCTATTGAAACAATGTTCATTCTGTTTTCTGATGGATAGAAATCCTCCAGACCTTTTTCAATATTGATCTCGATAACATTTTCAAAAAACTTTTTTAAAGTGTAAACGATCAGGAAAGAATGTATACCACCGATTCCAGGAATATTAATTTTAAATTCCCTGCCGTCTATAAAGATTTTTGAATATGTTTTCTCTATTTCAAATTTTTCTGGAAAAACATCATTTTCGTTCTTCAAACCAAATGTTATAATTTTCAAATTTTGTGGAAGTTTCTTCAAAATGTGTGGATTATCACCATTTATTACAACAGGATAATTTCTCTTGAAATTTTTTAAAATTTCAAATTTAGATTCGATAAGGTGATCAAAAGATTCAAAATTGCCTATATGTGATTCATTTATATTTGTGATTATTATAATATCAGGTTCAACCGTATTACTCAGTAAAGAGAGTTCTCCTTTGTTATTCATTCCCATCTCAAGAATTAAATATTTAGTTTTTTTATCAACTCTGAATATGTTTAAAGGAACTCCAATTAGATTATTTGTATTGCCTTTTGTTGCGATCTTATCATCGTTATCTATGACTGAAAATATCATATCTTTGGTTGTTGTTTTTCCATTCGAACCTGTTATTCCTATTTTTAAGGGATTGAATTTTTTTAAATATTCTTTTGCCAAATCGTTTAATGCCAATATGGTGTTTTTTACTTTGATATATGGTAAACCGATTAGATCTTTTTCACTTAATGTTAAAATTGCACCTTTGTTGAAACTATCCTGTATAAAGTCATGGCCATCAAACTTTTCCCCCTTTATCGGTACAAATAAACAGTTTTTTTTAATATTTCTACTATCCGTTGAAATATCTTGAACAAAGGTTGTAAAATCTTTTATGTTAACAGGTTTTCCTTTTGTGGCATTTTTGATAAATTCAAAATTAATTGTTTCCATATTTTTATGATTTCATAAAACCTTTAACAACTTCACTATCGTCGAAATGATATTTCTTATTCTTGATTATTTGATAATCTTCATGACCTTTGCCAGCTATTATAATTGAATCTTTCTCACTTGCGTGAGAAAATGCAAGTTTTATAGCATTTTTTCTATTAACTTCGACTATATAATTTTTTTCAATTATCCCTTTAATAATATCGTCGATTATCCTATTAGGATCTTCATTCCTTGGGTTATCTGATGTCAACACAACTATATCTGAAAGATGCGATGCTATTTTACCCATTATTGGTCTTTTCTCTTTGTCTCGATCACCTCCGCACCCGAAAACGGTAATGATTTTTCCTGGTGTCAATCTTCTAACGGTTTTTATTAATCTTTCAAGTGAATCTGGAGAATGTGCATAATCGATTATGATTTTAAAACCCCTTTTATCATAGTATATTTCATATCTTCCCTTTACAGGATTAGCTTTTTCTAAACCTTCTTTTATTTTTTCTACGGGAATTTTAAGTGAGTAGCAAGTAAGAAAAGCTGAAGCACAATTGTAAATATTGGGTTCACCTATTAGTTTTGTTTTTATTTGATAATTTTTGTTTTCTTGTTTATCAATGATTGTAAAGACTGAACCATCGAGTGAAATCTTTTCAATTTTTATTTGAAATCTTGCATCCTGATTTTTTATTCCGAAGGTAAAAATATTTTTCGTTTTGGATGATTCAACAAAAAATTTTGAATTCGGATCATCAAGGTTTATTATGCTACTTCCGTTTTCTTTTACTAGAGAGAATAGGATCAATTTTGAATTCCTATAATCTTCCATGGTTTTATGAAAATCAAGGTGGTCCTGTGTAAGATTTGTGAATATAACCGATTCAAAAGTAATACCATCTATCCTGTTCAATTTGAGACCATGACTTGAAACTTCCATAACTGCATAATTGACCTTTTCATCCACCATATTTTTGAAAAGTTTTATCAATGTTAATGTATTTGGTGTAGTGTTTATGGATTCAAATTCTTTATTGTTTATTATTGTTTTTATTGTTCCTATAAGACCTGTTTTGTAATCTAAATCTAAAATAGATTTGATCAAATATGTTGTGGTTGTTTTTCCGTTTGTTCCGGTTACTCCTATAGTTTTTATTTTGTTGAAAGGATTGTTATAAAATTTTTTTGCGATCTTTTTTATATCATTGTTTATATCTTTTGAAATTATTATTGGGATATCAAGATTCTCTTTTGGTCTTTCTTCAGTTAAAACAGCCAGAGCACCTTGCTTTATTGCATCTTTAATAAAAAGATTTCCATTGTAATTGTTTCCTTTTAACGCAACAAAGAGGGAGCCTTTCATCACTTTCCGTGAATCGTCAGTAATGTCGGTTATCTCAACATTTTTTAGATTTAATGTTTCGATCTCAAGATCTTTTAGCAAATCTTTTAGTTCCATTTTCGATTATCTCCCTGTCTTTATTCTTTTCTACAAGAAATCTGTAATCGTCAAGGTTTATTATTCTTTTTAAAACATCAGAAAACATTGGAGCTGCTGTCTCACTCGCCCAATACTGTTTTTTAGGTTCATCAAGAAGTGTTAAGATCGTAAATACAGGATCATCAGCAGGAAAGAATCCCACGAAGGAAGAGATATAGTATCCTTTTTTATAACCTGTGTTTTCAATATATTTTTCTGCAGTTCCAGTTTTTCCAGCAATTTTTATCCCATCCACTTTTGCTTTTATTCCCGTTCCATTTTCAACTACAGATAACAATAATTCTTTCAGTTTTAATGCAACATTCTTTTGAAGGATTTTTTCCTTAATATTTTTTTCCGTTGTTTTATTGTCGATTTCTTTAACTATTTTTGGATTTATATAAATCCCATCGTTTGCTATGCAATTATATGCAGCAACAAGTTGTAATGCGGTCACACTGATTCCCTGTCCAAAGCAGAGATTAGCAAAATTTATTTCTCTGCATTTTTCTAAAGGTGTTATTTGTCCTGATTGTTCTCCAGGAAAACCTGAGTATGTCTTCGATAGGAATTTAAACCTTTTGATCATACTATAAACTTTTTCTTTCCCCACTTCTTTTCCAAGGTTGACGAATGCTATATTACTTGAAACAATAAAGGATTCTTTGAAATTTAACTTTCCGAAATTGTGAGAGTCGGTTATTCTTCTCTTTGAAATTATCAAAGTATCTTCGTCTTCCTGTTTTAATATGATCGATGTATCAATGCCTGCTTCTATCGCTGCTGCAGTTACAACAATTTTGAAAACCGAACCTGGTTCAAACAGGTTTATTGCTCCATAGTTTTGATAGGTAGAAATATCTCCCAAGCCATGAAGATTCGAATTATAGGACGGATACTCTGCTATTGCAAAAATTTCACCTGTTTTACTCTCTAAAACTATAACGAGTGCTTTTTTTGCTGAAAATCTTTCACAATATTCTTTTGCGATGTTATAACATGTTTCCTGAAACCTATAATCGAGTGTTAAAATTATATCTTTTCCTTTTTTTGCTGGTTTATCTTCATTTAAAGGATGTTTATATATTTTTCCATTTGGTTTTTTCTGGTAGGTTATATAACCATTTTTACCTTTAAGGATTTTGTCATATTTGTATTCAATACCTTCAAGACCAGTATCATCAACACCAACAAAACCAACAACATTAGAGAATACTTCTGGTTTATTGTAGTATCGTGTTTTTTCTTCTTTAACGATTATACTTGGATATCTGTTTTTTAATTTTAAAGCTATACTTTCGTCAACATTAAATTTAATAGGAATCCACTCTTTTCTTGAATTCAATTTTTTTAATGCTGTATGATAATCAACTATAGAGTTTTCTGAAAGGATCCTTGCCACATTTTCTATATTTTTAACGAGTTTTTTTGATACATAAATATTGTAAGAATTGATATTGGTTGCAATAACATATCCTTTTCTATCTTTTATAAGTCCTCTTTCGGCTTTATCAAAAAATTTTATTGAACTTTTTTTTCTGTACAGATCATCAAGAGAATAATGTAAAACTATCTGCTTAAAAAAGAGATTCAAAACCAAAGTTATAACAAATATGGTTGTAAAAATGCTCAGCAAATTTTTAAGAAAAATGTTTACACTCTTTTCTCTTCTATTTCTTAGATAACCATTCATAATCTTTTCCTGCAGGATACTTTAAATTTAAAGTATCAAAAGCAATCTTTTCCAACCTGGTTATGGATGTTAGATAATCGATTTTCAATAAAAGTTCGTTTTTTTTCTTAAGTTTTTCTTTTAAATCTTGTCTTAAAAGATCATTTAAACTCGTTAATTTTAGAATATAAAATCTGGTTAAGGGGAAAAGAAGAAGATAGATAAAGATTAAAATTATAAAAAAAATTTTTTTCATACTCTTTCAAAAACTCTCATCTTTGCTGATTTTGCTCTCTTGTTTTTCATGATTTCTTCAAATGTTGGTTTTAAGACCTTTTTGAAAACCGGAATAAAATCTTTCGAATTTTTAAAAAAATTTTTAACCAATCTATCCTCAATTGAATGATAGGTGATTATTACTACTCTCGATTTTGGATTTGTAAATTCTGATAGTTTGTTCAGTAAAACTTCGAGTGAGTGCAGTTCATCATTGACAAAAATTCTAAAAGCCATAAAAACCCGTTTTAAACCTTTTGAAACATCCTTTCCTTTTTTCCCTTTAATTATTGCATCTTTGAGGTCAAAAGTCGTTTTTAACTCATCTTTTTGAATTTTTTTAAAGATCTCTTTTGCAATATTTTCAGAATCGTACTCTTCGGAATAATCTTTTATAATTGAAGCGATCTGGGAAATGTTCATTTTAAAAATCTCTGAGAATCGATTTTTTTCTTCAGGATCCATTCTTAGGTCGAGTGGAGCATTGAATCTATAAGAAAAACCACGGGAAGGAGTATCATATTGATAAGATGAAACACCAAGATCTAAGAGTATCCCATCGAATTTAAAGTCAAAAGAAATATCTTTAAAATTCATTTTTAAAATAACAACATTTTTGTTTTCTTTAAAAATGTTTTTCAAGTGTTCTATAGCAAAAGGATCTCTGTCAACAAGTATCAACTTCCCTCTTTCTGATAATTTTTCTAAAATCTTTTTCGAATGTCCCCCAAAACCCGCTGTCAGATCTAAATAAGTTCCTTCTTCCCGTATTTTTAAATTTTCTATTACGCTTCCCACCATTACGGGTTGATGCATAATCAGATTTTCAATTCAATAAAGTTTTTTGCTGAAACGAGATCTTTCGTAGTGTCGTATACTATATCATAATCAAAGAGCGAAATAATCGTAAGTATATAAGGATCTCTGCATACGATTTTCAATGGTAGACATCTCCTTAAAAATAATCTCTTTATCCCTCTTAAAAGTAATCCTATTTTATAATGTGTATTTTTCAAATTTCTCAAATCTATTATCAGGGGTTTATTTTGATCCGCTAACATTTGTAAAGTTTCTCTCAAATTTTTTAGATCATTTAAATCTATGTTTCCAGTTATTTTTAGAAGAGAATATGATACCTTTTTTTCAAGATAGAGTTTCATTATAAACCTACCTTTTTGAATAGATCAATTTTTTCTGATAAAAGTTTTCTATTGAACTCTTCATGAATCTCTGGGTTCCAGAAATCAAGTTTATCTTTTGCTCCAACTATTTTTACTTCATTCTTTAAGTGTGCATGATCCAATAACTGTTGTGGAATCGATATTCTCCAGACAGAATCCCTTACGACTTTTCTTGAGTTAGCAAATATTGTATTTATGATAATACTTTTTTCCTCTTCCGATTCGAGTTTTTCAATTTTCTCTTCAAGTTTCAGAAAGGAAATTTCAGGATAGATGTGCAAAACTTTTTCTCTACCAGGTATGATAAAGAAGATTTTAGAGTTGAGATTCTCTCTGAATACGGATGGAATAATTATTCTACCATTCTCTTCGATGTTAACAATTTTAAACCCGATGAATCTCAACTTTGTTTCCATGTTACTCCATTTTTTACCATTTTTTACCATATTTTACCTTTTTACTCCATTTTGTCAATAGTAAAATTAAAAATTTTTTATTGACTTGTAAAAAAACTTTCCTATAATAAATTTTATGAAAAAAAGAATTTCAATAATATTACACAACGAATATATTTCTTCTGGCAAACCTATAATTTTTAATTTTGAAGTTCAAAAACTGAAAATATTCTTTTTAACTTTAACTTTTCTTTTTTTGTTTTCTTCATCAGTTCTTATATTCTCGTTTGTTAACAATCTGAATCCAGAGTCTTTAATTGAAATTTATTCTAAGAGAGATTTCTACATATCATCGATTACAAAGAATCTGAATGTTCTTGAACAGAATATCCAGAAGATGAATGTCTTAATCGATTATGAAAAAAAACTGAGAATTCTTGCAAATCTTGATCCCTTATCAGATGATATAAGGCAACTCGGTCTAGGTGGTTATCAGATAGAGGATTCAAGGTTTAAAAAGTTTGATCCTTTAACAAAAAGATTGATAACAAATGTGGATCAAAAAATTATGCATCTTGATAAGACCATAGAATTTGAAAAAAAGAACTTTTCAAAAATAGAAAATGCCCTTAACGAACAATATAACCTTTTAAAACATACTCCATCAATAGTTCCAACAAATGGAATGATCATGAGTGGTTTTGGATACAGGTTGGATCCATTTACAAAAACACCTGAATTCCATACTGGTCTTGATATAGCGAACCAGTCTGCTCCTCCAATTTATGCTCCAGCAGATGGTGAAGTTATCTTTGCTGATTATTTGCCTGGTTATGGAAAAACATTGAAGATCGATCATGGTTATGGATATATAACAGTATATGCACATTTGAATTCTTTTAAGGTGAAGGTTGGTGATAAAGTAAAAAGGCATCAACTTATTGGTTATATGGGTAGTACTGGAAGATCAACAGGAACTCATCTCCATTATGAAGTCAGGATAGCGAACAGTAAAGTAAATCCTTTAAATTTCATCGATTTTGATTCTATTGTTGAGTAGATGGATGTTAGAGGGAAAATCTTTTTAGCTCCCCTTGCAGGAATAACAGATACATATTTTAGAAGGATATGTAAAAGGTTTGGAGCCGATGTTACATACAGTGAACTGATTTCTGCAGATGGATTGTATAGAAACTCAAAAAAAACTTTTCTGTTAACCTATTTTACTGAAGAAGAAAGACCTTTCGGAATTCAGATTTTCGGTAAAGATCCAGAAATCCTTTCAAATGCAACGATGAAATTGAATGAACTTTCTCCTGATTTTATAGATATAAATCTTGGATGTTCAGTAAAAAAAGTTATCAAACAGGGATACGGTTCTGCGTTGCTCAAAGATTTCAGAAACCTAAAGGATGCAATAATTGCTGTTGTTTCCTCAACGAGATTACCTGTTTCATGTAAAATGCGATTGGGATTCAATATTGACAAAGGGATAAAGATTGCTCAAATACTTCAGGATTGTGGTGTCAGTTTTATAACTGTTCATGGAAGGATAGCAACATCTTTGTTTTCTGGAAAATCTGATTGGAATTCGATAAAACTTATTAAAGAAAATGTTAACATTCCAGTTGTTGGAAATGGTGACATACAAACTCCGGAGGATGCTCTAAGATTATGGGAGGAATCAAAAGTTGATTCGATCATGATCGGAAGAGCAACTCTTGGCAATCCATGGATTTTTAAACAGATAAAAGATTTTTTGAAAAATGGAAAATACGAGATACCATCACTTGAGGAAAAGGTGAAAATTTTAAAAGAACATTATAAACTTGCAACCGATGATGGAAACAAAAAAGAAAACATTTATATTATGAGGAAACATTTCCACTGGTATTTGAAGGGTATAAAGAATATAAAAATTTTCAAAGAAAGGATTAACCGAACAACCGATTATTCAGAAATAATGGAGATGTTGGACAACATATTGAAGAATGGATAAGATTTTTTTTGATTATGATAAAATTGCAAATTTGTACGACTCTTTTATGAGTATGGTTCCATATAAAATCTGGGCCGAAAATATTTATAATGTTTGTAAAAGTTTCAAAATAAAAAGTGGTGATTTAATCGATTTGGGTGCTGGCACTGGGAATCTTTCGAAATATCTTTCTGAATATGGATTCAATGTAACTCTTGTTGATATTTCTATTGAAATGTTGAAAGAAGCACAAAAGAAAAATTTCAGAAATTCTTCAATGTTTGTTTGTTGTGATATTGTTAACCTTAGTATCAAGAAAAAATTTGATGTTGCGATATGTATGTATGATACTGTGAATCATATATCAAAAGAAAACATGACAGGTTGTTTTTTTAATGTATTCAATATCCTTAAAGATGATGCAATTTTTATTTTCGATTTCAATACTGAATTTGGACTTGACCTTATGTCAAAAAATTCACAGATCCGTGATGGGGATGGTTTCATTTCGTTCTGGGATACAGAATATGATCCGAAAAGTAGAATATGTACCTTGAATTTGAGGATCGAATTTCTTAATAAGAAAATTAAATCTTTTGTTTTTAGTGAAAGAGCGATATTTCCAGAAGAGTTGGAAAATGATTTGAAGAAAGTGGGTTTTCAATCTGTTGACTTTTATGATTTTTCAACGATGAAAAATTTGAACGATTACTCTGAAAGAGGTCTTGTTATATGCAGAAAATGATTTTTCTGGATTTACATCTACACTCGAAATTTTCGCTTGCATCATCTAAAAATGGTGATATAAAAAATTTTTCAGAATTTGCAAAAATAAAAGGAATAGATGTTATTGGAAGTTCTGACATACTTCATCCTTTGATGTTGGAAGATGCAAAAAAAAATCTTAAAGAGATTGGATACGGTGTTTATGTTTACAATGGAATAAAAGTTTTGCTTACCACGGAAATCTCTCTGTTCTACAAAGAAGAAACTGGAAAAAAAATACATCTTCTATTAATATTTCCAGATTTTGAAAAAATCTACAAAACAAAAAAAATATTTTCTGATTGCTCAAATTTTGATAGTGATGGCAGAGGGATTGTTAAGAAAAATTTAAAAGAAACTGTTGAAATATTGAAGAGTGTCTCGGAAGATATTCTGGTAATACCCGCACATATTTGGACACCACATTTTGGTCTGTTTGGTTTTAAGTCAGGGTATTCTTATTTACCTGTTAGTATGGATTTTTTTACCGCACTTGAAACAGGACTTTCATCAGATCCTTTTATGTGCATTTCGGTCGACATGATTAAAAACTTCACTTTTGTTTCATTCTCAGATTCTCATTCGCCGGAAAATATTGGTAGAGAATCTACAATTTTAGAATACTGGGAAGATGACATAAGATTTTTAAAAGATATTTTAGAAAATAACAAAATATTTGGAACTGTTGAGTTTTATCCACAGGAAGGAAAATATTTTCTATCCGGTCATCGTAAATGTGATTTTGCAACAGGAGAAAATTTTGAAATCTGCCCAATATGTGGAAAAAAATTGACAGAGGGAGTTTTAAGTCGAATAAACAGTTTTAAAAAGAGTGGTAAAATTTTGAATAAAAAGGTTTTCTATTCACTTCCAATAGAATATTATTACAAGGTTTACAAAAAGAACAAAAAAAAGGTAACATTTTTAGATTTCCTGAAAATTTTCCCTGAGATGGAAATGAAAACCTTTGCTGATGAAAAAACATTGCTTGAGTTTTACGATGAAGATTTTGTTAATTTTTTGTTGAAAGTTAGGAAAAACAGGGTAGAATTTTTACCTGGATATGATGGGGTTTATGGCCAGATAAAGGAGGTATGATGAAAAGGTTGTATGCACCATGGAGAATAAAATATCTTGAGAAATCTGACAAGAAAATAGAAAAATGTATTTTTTGCTTTCCCGAAAAAAAAATGTTGATACACAAGGATAAAAATTTTATCATTATCCTCAACAAATATCCTTATACAAATGGACATATAATGGTTGCACCTTTATTACATAATATTATGCTGGAAGAACTTGATGAAGAAAATTTAAATGGGCTGATGAAAGGTGTTCAAGTTGGAATAAAAATTTTAAAAAAATCTTATAATCCTCAAGGATTCAATATTGGAATAAATTATGGAAAAATTTCCGGTGCTGGGGTGGATGATCACCTCCATATACATATTGTCCCGAGATGGTCGGGAGATACGAATTTTATGCCTGTAATCTCTGAAACAAAGATAGTGAGTGAATCTTTTGAAAGTGTTAGAAAAAAATTGAAAAAAAGTTTGAAAGAGGTTTTGAATGGAAAAATTTGAATGGGTCAGTTTTCCGATAAGGGATGAAAGTGTGGTTAAAAATTTAATTGCATTTTTAGGTTTTCTTTTGATGATACTTGTTGGCTTTGTGTATCTGGGAGTTGTTGGAATTTTTATTTCGTTGATTGCTGTTTTGATAACATTTTTACCTTATGTTTTACCAACAAAATATACCATAGATGATAAAAGTATAACCGTAAAATTCTTCTTCACTTCAAAAACCTATGATTTTAAAAATTTTAAATCTTACTATATAGATGATAAGGGCATACTGTTATCTCCTTTTGAAAAACCAAACCGTCTTGAAAATTTCAGAGGGGTTTATATAAGGTTTGGGAAATACAGAGATAAAGTGGAAAAAATGATCGTATCAAAATATTCGAAATAAGAAAGGTTGACTTCTACCCATTTTATAAATATAATAAAAAACTATGTTTGATATTAAACTAAAAGAGGATATTCAAAGTATCCATAATATTTTTGAGGATCTAAAAAAACATGTTGACCTTGTCAAATGGGAACAGGATATAAAAAATTTTCAGGAAAAAATGTCTTCCCCTGATTTCTGGAACGATCAAAAAAAAGCTGCTAAAATTAACAAAGATTTGAAAATACTAAAAAATAGAGTAGAACTTTTTAAAAAGATAGAGAGTGATATCATATACATAGATGAATTTATAGAAATAGTTGATGATCAATCGATTGGAGAGTTGATAAAAATGGTAAACGAGTTGAAAACGCAACTTGAAAATTTTGAAATAGAACTTCTTTTCACTGATGAGTTTGATAACTCGAACGCTATTTTAACTATCCATCCTGGATCCGGAGGAACAGAGAGTTGTGATTGGGCTGATATGCTTTTAAGAATGTACTTGAGATTTTTTCAAAGAAAAGGTTTTAAAAACAATATAATAGATTATGAAGCTGGAGATGTTGCTGGAATAAAATCTGTAACCGTTGAGGTTGAAGGTGATTATGCGTATGGTTATTTAAAATCGGAGATTGGAGTTCATCGTCTTGTTAGAATATCACCATTCGATGCAAATCAAAGACGACACACATCTTTTGCTGCAGTTTATCTTCTCCCTGATATTGAAGAGAACACGGATTTTGAACTCAACGAAAACGATCTAAAAATAGAAGCTTTCAGAGCTGGTGGCCCTGGTGGACAGAATGTTAACAAAGTTTCAACAGCGATAAGAATAACACATCTCCCAACAGGTATATTCGCAAAATCACAGACGGAAAGATCACAGATACAGAACAAAATGAACGCTATGAAAATATTGAAAGCTAAAGTTTACCAATATTATAAAGAGCAGGAGGAAGCAAAACTCCAGGGGAAACTTGAAAAGAAAAGTTCAATAGAGTTTGGAAACCAGATAAGATCTTATGTTTTGTATCCTTATAAAATGATAAAAGATTTAAGAACAAGATATGAAACGAGTGATGTTGACGATGTGCTTGATGGAAATCTTGAAAGATTCATAAAAGAGTATCTTATAATGAAAGCAAAAGAGAGGAGAGAAAATGGATGAGATGAACATTCTCGAAAAACAGATGCTGGAAAATCTTGAAAACCTTAAGAAAATGAATGTTGAATGTTATAAGTATAAATTTGATTTTACCTATACAATTAAAGAACTCATAGAAAAACAGAATGATCTTCTTGATAAGGATCTTCAGATAAAAATAGCTGGAAGAATAGTTTCAGAAAGAAAACATGGAAAAGTAATCTTCTGGGACATCAAAGATCAACTTGATAAAATACAACTCTATATTAAAAAGGATGTTATCGGTGAAAACAAATTCAACGAGGTAAAATTTTATGATATTGGAGATATCATAGGAGTTACCGGGAAACTTTTTAAAACCCATAGTGGTGAATTGACAATTTTTGTTCAGGATGTTGAAATACTTTCAAAAGCTTTAAAACCTTTACCTGAAAAATTTCATGGTTTGAAGGATATCGAAATAAGATACAGAAAAAGATATCTTGATCTTATAGTTAACGATGATTCAAAAAAAGTTTTTTTTAAAAGAACTGAGATAATAAACGGAATCAGAGAGTTTTTAAACTCAAACGGTTTTATAGAGGTTGAAACACCGATATTACAGCCGATATATGGAGGTGCTTTCGCTCAACCTTTTATAACACATCATAACGCCCATGATATGACTTTGTATTTAAGAATAGCAAATGAACTCTATCTGAAAAGGTTGATAGTTGGTGGTATCAACAGAGTTTATGAGTTTGCAAAGGATTTTAGGAATGAGGGAATAGACAGAACACATAATCCGGAGTTCACACAGGTTGAATTTTATCAAGCGTATGCTGATTATAATGATATGATGGAACTTGTTGAGAACATGTTTTTGAAACTTGTTCCCCAGAAAAAAATAGTTTATCAGAACCAGGAAATATCGTTTGAGAAGCCATGGAAAAGGGTTGATTTTTATGATTCTTTAAACAACATCGTTGGTGAAGATTTGAAGAATGCCTCTGTTGAAAAGTTGAAAAGTGTTGCAAAAAAATTTGAAGTTGATATTGAAGGTAAAAAAACTTTTGGAAAAATTCTTGATGAACTCTTTTCAGAACTCGTTCAGAAAAAAATAGTTCAACCTTCATTTGTGATAAACCATCCGATTGAAATTTCACCTCTTGCAAGAAAACATAGAGAAAAAGACGGAGTTGTCGAAAGATTTGAAGCGATCGTATGTGGTATGGAAATAGGTAATTCTTTTTCAGAACTCAACGATCCTTTAGATCAAAGGGAAAGATTTTTAAAACAGATTGAGGAGAGGAAACTTGGAGATATTGAGGCTTTTGTTATGGATGAGGATTACATCGAGGCGTTGATGTATGGAATGCCCCCAACTGGTGGGGTTGGAATTGGAATCGATAGAACCGTTATGCTTTTGACTGACAGGGATTCGATAAGGGATGTTGTTCTCTTTCCACTTTTAAAACCTGAAAAATGAACTACTCTTTTTTTATAGCGTTAAAGCATCTTTTTGGTGCAAGAAAAACTTTTTTTGGTTACATCGTTACAGCAATAGCCATAGGTGGAGTATTCATTGGAGTTGCAGCGTTGATCGTTGTTCTTTCTGTTATGAACGGATTCCAGAAGGATGTTAAGGAAAGAATAATTGATGTGAATTCCCACATCATAGTTTTAAAATATTTCAACGAGCCGATTGAGAACTATAAGGAAATAAAAGATAGTTTAAAAGTTTTTGATGATATCGTGAGCATTACTCCTTTTATATATTCAAAAGGATTGATCCAGTTTGAAAACTGGACGAATGGAATAATCATTAGAGGTTTCTGTCTGGAAGATAGTGTTACCTACAAAATTTTTAAAAAACACTTAAAGTTTGGAAGATTTCCTGAAAAAGATGATGAGTTGATCCTGGGAGTTGATCTTGCCGAAGAGTTAAGAGTTCATACCGGAGATGTTGTAAGAATAGCAACCCCATTTGGATCAACAGAAACTTTTGGCTCTTTGATTCCAAAGATCAGTGAGTTTACCATAACGGGAATATTCGATGCTGGAATGTATCAGTATAATGCTGAGCTTGTTTATATACCTTTAAAAAAAGCATCTGAAATTTTTGGTCTCAAAGGTAAAGTTACTGGACTTGAATTGAGAATAAAAGATATATACAACGCACCAAAGGTTGCGAAGAAAATTGAAAAAAAACTTGGTTACCCATATCGAACGAACAACTGGATAGATTTGAACGGATCGTTGTTCGCTGCTCTTGCTCTCGAAAAGAAAATAATGTTTCTTCTTTTACTACTTGTTGTTATAGTTGCTGCATTCAATATAATCACAACATTGATTATGGTCGTTATGGAAAAAACAACAGAGATCGGTGTTTTGAAAACACTTGGACTATCCGAAAAAGATATTTTAAGGATATACATCTACCAGGGACTTATAATCAACATAATCGGAACTATATCTGGACTCATTCTTGGTTTATTTTTATGTTTTCTACTTTCAAAGTATAAGTTTATTGATCTTCCTGGAGAGGTTTATCTTTTGGATAAACTTCCGGTTGATGTTCAGTTCTGGGATGTAATCTTTGTTTTGATTTTAACTTCCGTTGTGTCTTTAGTTTCAACTTTATATCCAGCTTATAAGGCATCAAAAATGGATCCTGTTAAAGCGATAAAATATGAATAGTATTTTTAAAATTGTCGACCTGAAAAAATCGTATTTTGTAAAAGATAAAAAAATTGATGTTTTAAAGGGAATAAATCTTGAGATAGAAGAGGGAAAAATCACTTTTATTCTTGGACCGTCAGGTGCAGGTAAATCAACACTCTTACATATCCTTGGAACACTTGATTCTCCGACTGATGGAAAAGTGTTTTTTAGAAATGAACTCATACATTCTCTTGATGATAAAAGCAAATCGAGATGGAGAAATGAAAAAATCGGATTCATCTTTCAATTCCATTACCTTTTAAATGAGTTTCTTGCATACGAAAATGTGATGCTTCCACATCTTTTTTTAACAAAAAATTTTTTTAAATCAAAGAAAAAAGCGATTGAACTTTTAGATTCACTTTCTCTCTCTGATAGGATTTACCATAAACCAAATGAAATGTCTGGGGGTGAACAGCAAAGAATAGCTATAGCAAGGGCTCTAATCAATGATCCCGAAATCATACTCGCTGATGAACCTACTGGAAACTTGGATTCAAAAAATTCTGAAAATGTTATGGATATTTTCAAAAAAATAAATTTTGAAAAAAAAACAACCTTTCTTATAATAACACACAATGAAGAACTTGTAAAACATGGTGATAGAGTTGTTAAACTTGTAGATGGTGTAATTCAAGATTCTTGAAATTTTTCAAATTTCTGTTCAAGGTATGACAATATTTTTTCCTTATCTGTTATCGAATTTTTGATCGCAAAATAGTTACCCTCTTTTATCATCTTTCCAACGAGTGGACCAGGCTTTATTTTAAATTTTTCAAGTATATCTTTTCCTGTTATAAAATTTATTTTTTTGTCTTTAATTTTTTTTTCAAAAAGTTTTATATCTTTGTAAAGTTTTATATATCTTTCATCGAAAATACCTTCGCTTGATAATTGATCAGCCATAGAAACGAGAAAAAGCCCCTCAAGATCTTCACCGTTATCTTTTAAAATCTTATAAAGTCCCTTCTCGGTTAAATTTTTTGAATTTAGAAGATAATGAGGTCTCATATGATTTTTAACAAGTTTTTGAATCCTTTTTGTTTCTTCATTTGAAAGTTTTAAACTCTCCTTTAGAACTTTTTCAATGTATATTGATGAAAGTAGATCATGATTAAAAAATGTTTGTCTTTTGTTTAACATTTTAAAGGATTCAGGTTTTTTTATATCATGAAAAAAGGACGCTAAATAAACTTCAAAATAATATTTTTTAAGATAAACTTTCCATTCATTTGGGATATTTTGATTTGAAATTTTTTTTACAGCAAAAACCGTGTTGATAAGGTGGTTTAACAAATACTTGCTTTTAAACTTATTATGAACAAAATTTTTTGTTTTTTCGATTTCAGGAAAAATTGTTTCGAGTATACCATAATCCTTTAAATCTTTAAAAATGCTTGCACCATTTTCATATGATAAAATTTTTTTCAATTCGAAAGAAATTCTTTCTTTTGCGACTTTTTTTAAAAGATCTCTGTTTTCAAAAATAAGCTTTTTTATTCCTTTAGAAAATTTGAAATCAAGTTCATATTTGAATCTGAATGCTCTCAAAATTCTTAAAGGATCATCTTTGAACGAATTTTGATTTGTTACTTTTATGATTTTTTTTTCTAAATCCTTTTTATATCGATGGGGATCGATAATGTTTCCATTTTTATCCATTGCGATACTGTTTATTGTAAAATCTCTTCGTTTTAGATCATCGTTTAAGGATTTTGCAAAAGTTATATCAGTCTGTTTTCCTTCTATAAAAAATCTTAAAGTGTTGAACCTATCATTGACGATGATAGGTTTTGTTTTAAGGTTTGATAGTTCTTGTTCAAAGTTTTCTGTTATAATAAGAACATCATAATCTTCAAAATCTCTTTTTCCTAACAAAAAATCTCTAACAAAACCACCAACAAAAAAATAATTATCATTTTTAAAAGATTTTAAAAAATTTATGATCTGTTTTGGAGGGATATTACTTTTAATAGTAGATCTCATCATATTTTTCTTTGACAATTTTTAGAATTTCTTCTTTCGTGTATAAAAATTCTTTTGTTCTTAAAATATATTCTTCTGTTAATTTTATCAAAAATTCTTTTTTCTGATTTTCATCGGGATTGGGGTTATCAACTATTTCACTTCCCCTTCTTCCATCGAGTTTTAAAAACCCTTCTTTTTCAAGTTCATAGTATGCCCTTGCAACCGTGTTGATCGAAACTCCAAGTAATGATGCAAGATTTCTTATGCTTGGAATCTTTACTCCTTTTGAAAGTTCTTTTGACATTATCATCCCTTTCAGTTGATTTTTTATCTGTTGGTAAACAGGAATAGGTGATTCTGTATCTATTAGAATGTTCATTTTTCCTCCATTTTGTATCTATTATATATACAAAAAAATTTTTTTCAATTGAATTTTAAAATTTTTTTGCTAAAATATTTTAAATAAAGTGGAGGAAAGATGAGAAAATTTTTTCTTTTCATTTTATCCTGTTGGTTGTTTATTTTTTTAAATTCCACAGTAGTAGATTACACAAAAACTATTCCCTTAAAACATTGTGAAAATGATGCAGGAGATGGTATTGATATTTATGAATCGATTACAGATCCTTTAGAATGGTATCAGGCGTATGCTGAATTCGCTGTTGGTCTTGCGTCATGTAATCTTTATTCAAATCTTGAACTTCATGTAATCTATGATACAGATTCGGTTATTCAGGGTGAATCGTTACGTGTTAAAATTATTGCAAAACCTGTTAAAGGTTCTAAGCCAGTCATATACTCCAACTTTGGAGCATGTGCGGGAGTTGGTATAAAAACAAGGTTGTTCGGTCTTCTTGGTGGAACGTGGGCAACAGGACCTTCTTTGGGTATCGATTTTAACATCAACATCGAATCTTCTGACAACCCTCCTTTTTATCCCGGGGAAAAAGCAAAAGGTGATGACTATATTGATTTTTTGAGTTTGATTCCAGATATAAAAGGTGCATCTTCAAGTGGTGGTAAAGTTGCTACAATAGTCGACAGTGATGGAGATACTTTGAGTGTTTTTCCAAAAGATGATGGTTCTTCTGGTGCTTCAGATGTACTGGGGCTTTTTGATATATTATCTTTAAAACTTTCAGGTGGTTTCAAAATAGAAAATGGAATAGTGCGAATGTTAACAGAAGGAGATGGAAGTGTTATCAAATCTCCAATGTGTTTCAGAGAAATAAAAAACAGAAATGATACATTAATTTTAAAGGTTTATGTTGACTCTTTTGCTTTGCAGAACTCTCAAGGTTATCTTTATCTAAAAAATCCTTATTACAATGTTGATCTTTACAGAAGAATAGGTCTTGCTTTATCATCTTTTGGAATAACGATTGCTTCAACATATTGGCTTGATAACAATTTCTATGAATATCTTGGTTTAAGGAGTCTTGTATGGGATATTCCTGTTAGTGAATATGACAAATACATTCAGATTCCAATAAAAGTTGTTGGAGAACCTTTGTTCAGACCAGATTTGAAAATCGACAAGATCCTTGTTTTTTCGGTTGATAATTGGGGACATCCTACACTTTTCACCCAGGCAGGAATTTCAACTCAAATAGGAATCTCTTATTCTAACATTGATGATCATAATGTAGCAGATACCACTATAATTAGAATTATAATAGATAACAAAGATACTTTAGAGGTTCCAACAGATTTTTTATACCCAACAGGTTATGGGTGGGCTTTTGTGAATTATACTTTCCAAACACCTGGTGATCATTATATAACCGCAGAGATAAACCCTGATAGAAATGTAGAGGAGATAGTTTATACAAACAACACATATTCTTTTGTTGAAACTGTTGTACCACCAACAAAATTGTTAACTGTAATGTTGCTTGATTCTTTGAATAATCCTTTTATGGATGTAAAAAGTTTAACGATTAGTTCTAACGATGGAGTAAAAGAATTTTATACCTCTGTAAATTGTTTTACAGCACATTGTCCTGGAAACGATACTGTCTTATGTAGTGCGATTCCAGATTCAACTTCAAACTATGCTCCAACCTCGTTTTATATTGTTACAAACAACATTCCGATAACAGGATATGTTGATACAGTATCGATGAATGTTTATTCAACACTCGAAGGTCAAGTTTTTAATATAAAAGGGGATCCTATTCCAAATGCAAAAGTTTCTTTGGGAAGTTATAATGTGATCACCGATAGCATAGGATATTTCAAATTCAAAAGGGTAATGCCTCTTTCAGATACTACATTCAAATATCTTATTAAGATATCTCATCCCGCTTTTCAACCTTTCTATACTTACCTTCATGTTGGTTCAAATCAGCATCTTGTAAAAGAGTTTTTTCTTAATAGTTATGATACTACCCCTCCATCTGGAATAAGGACCTATGTTGATAACTACTATTATAATAATGGAAAATATATTTGTAGTTGGCTAAAACCACCAAAAGTAAAATTTATGGCAACTGACAACTATTCTGGATTTTATTCTGTTTTGATCAAAACGAACCTTATACCATGGAATGAATTCAACATTAAAAAAGTTGGGATCGATAGTTTTATAGTGATAGATTTACCTCTCGAAAAACCAGCAACGAATGGTTGGACATACTACTGGTATTCTTTTAAAGATCTTGCTGGAAACCAATCAACACCTGTTAAAGATTCTCTTATAATGGTTGTAAATGGACCAAATGGAAACATAGTTAATCCTGATACAATAGTGTTTTCTCCAAAAGTTTCGATGAACCTTGTTGCAACAGATTCCTTCTTCCCAGTAAGATATATTGAGACAGGTGTTGTTGGATATATTGATTACACAAAATATAATCTTCCATATACCACGGACAGAATAAGTGTTGATATACCATCTGAACCAGGAGTTTATACCATCTATGTAAAATTTTTCAACAGTGAAAATATAGAAGGCAATAGAGTTGAAAAAACTATAAGTTTTGTTGAAAGAGGAAGTTTAACGATCAACGATGACGATGAATACACTAACAACACAAATGTTATAGTAAAATCTTTTCCAAAGATCATAACATCAAGTAATACAACTTTTGAGTATGAATATGGAGGAATGCCTATAGCACAATCTTTTATACCTCATACTGATAAAATTTCAGCGATCGGAATATTTACAAAAAATGTAAACTCACCTGGTATTTATGCTGCAATCTATTCTGATACACTATCAGGTTCTTATCATCTTCCAAATAGAATGTTAGGGTATGGTTTCCTTCCTCCTGTATCTGATTCCTCCTGGAAATATATAAGTTTAAATCCTCCAGTTAATGTTAATCCTGATTCACTTTATCATATTGTGTTTTACACTGATCTTTTTGGATCAACTTTTAACGGTGTTTGTATGGTAAGTTATATGAACCCATATCCTGATGGACAAACCTATTATTCACCAACAGCAGGCAACTGGTATCCTTATGGTGGTGTAGTAACAGATCTTGCATTTAAAATATATTCAGCACCAGATTCTTTCTGGATATCAAATTTTGATAACTTTTCTTTAAGAAACACTTATTTTTCAAACTATGAGAACATAAACTGGTCTTTAACTACAAACCAAGGAAGTAAAACAGTATATGGACAGTTTTTTAAAAATGGATTAGGTTTTGGGAAAATATATGATAACATTATTTTTGATAATCAGCCACCATATAATTGTTCACTTTCAATAAATCATGGTGCATTATTTACAACTCTCCCGTACTGTACAATTGATCTGTATGCTTATGATGACCTTTCAAAAAGTATAACCGCAGAAGTGAACGGTGTTACTGTTCCATTGATGACAGGGCTCATTTTCCCATTTTCTGATACACTTGAAGGAACAAAAAGTATTTCTGTAAGATTTAAAGATGAGATGGGTAATTGGTCTTCAACTATAACAAAGTATATTGACTATGATAAAGATGGAATCAATTTCAATCCACTTTTTAACAATTCAACATCAAGGTATGTTTCTACAAGGTATCCAACACTTTATTTGAATGTTTCAAAATCTATAGTTCCCGATTCTGTTAGATTTTCCGAAAATATCATAGATAAAGGAATTTTCAGACCATATCAACCAACATACCAATGTACTCTTCTTGCCGATAGAAGGGATCATAATCTTTTCATCGAGGTTAAAGATAACTATGGTTTTGTCTCAAAAGCAACACTTTTTGCTACAGTTGATTCAACTAAACCGTATGGGATTTTGGGACCTGTTGTTGATGAGGGAACGATGATTCCTTATAAAAATAATCTGAATTTTTCATGGAGTGGTATACCAAAAGATGATGAAAGTGGTATAAAGGGACTTTATGTTTCTTTGAAAACATCAGATCATCAAACAGTTAAGGTTTGCACTTTAAACACTTTTGCTAATGGAATAACAATAAGTGGAGTTGTTAGATATGTGAATTATCACATCCATCTTTTTGCAGAAAACAACGCAGGTATTTTTTCTGATGTGTTAGAATCTGATGGGATAGTTCTCAATTCGAAACCAACAGATCTTATACTCCTTTCTCCTATAAATGGAGAGATTGTTTCAAACAGACCAACATTTACGATGACCTCTTCTGATGCTGATCCTGATACGGTTTTAAAATACCACATAGAAATATCTTCTGACTCTTCATTTTCAAATATAATAAAAGATTTTGATATGAGAGTTGATCCATCTTTATGGAGTAAACCTGCTTATGCTTCCGGTGAAATCGCTTCGATAACACTTAACGAACAGAATGAACTTGAAATTGGAAAGGCCTACTTTTGGAGAGCTTTTGTTTATGATCCGTTATCATCTGAGTATCAGACAGGGGGATATTTTGTTTGTGGTTATCAGGGAATCGAGCAGGCGTACAATCTTGGTAAAAATGATACGATTTTTAAAATAAGTGTTGTAAACGGGTTTAATTTTGGAAAGGAAGTGAAAATTAAAGTTAACATTCCAGTATTTGATGAACTCAAACTTTATATAGTTGATAATAAAGGTTCTGTTGTCAGAACGATTTTTAATGGAAAGATTGAAAGAGGAGGTTACATTTTCAAATGGAATTGTAAAAACCACTCAAACTCTCTTGTATCAAAAGGCACATATATTTTGATCGCAGAATTAAAGAGCAAAAATAGAAAGATAAAGGAAAAAATTTTATTATTAAAATAAAAAATAAAATGTTGACTTAAAACTTATCATAAATATAATATTTGAATGAATTTTATAATTGCGATAGATGGTCCTGCAGCAAGTGGAAAGACAACTACAGCAAAAGGTGTTGCAAAAAAGTTAAACATAACTTACCTTGACACGGGTGCAATGTATAGGGCTTTCGCTTATTATGTTCTTTCAAATAATATAGATCCACAAGATGAAAATGCTATAAACCAAATTGTCGATGATGTTAAAATAGAACTTGAAAAACATGCAGGCGAATTGAAAGTTCTTTTGAATGGCGAAGATGTAAGTGATAAGATTAGAAACGAAAAGATCTCTCAGTCAGCATCAAAAGTTTCAACATTTCCTAAGGTAAGGGAACGGCTTGTAAAACTACAGAGAGAGATGGGGAAAAAGTATTCTCTGGTCGCAGAAGGTAGAGATATTGGAACGGTTGTTTTTCCAGATGCTGATTTAAAGTTTTTTTTCGATTGTTCTGTTGAAGAAAGGGCAAAAAGGCGATACAAAGAGTATATAGAAAAAGGTATAGATGTTGATTTTGAAAAATTGAAACAGGAAATTATCGATAGAGACAACAGGGACAGAAATAGAGAAAATGCACCTTTGAGAATGGCAGAAGATGCTATTCTGATAGATACTACGAATCTGAGTAAGGAGGAACAGATAGACATTGTTATCCAGGAGGCGAAGAAGCGCAAGGCAGGCGTATAACTTTATATATTTCCTTGCCAATTTCTATTACCATTTTTTACTTGGTACAAAAGTTAAAGGTAAAATAAAGTTAAAAGAAAGAAAATTAATTCTGGTTGCCAACCATAGATCTTTTAACGATCCACCACTTGTTGGTACTTTTGCTTATTCTTTTAGAAGAAGTTTTGATGTCTATCTTCTTGCAAAAAAAGAGTTGTTCCAGATAAATCCATTTTTTACAAAAATATTAAAACTGTTGCATGCGATTCCGCTTGACAGAACGGGTATGGATGCAACAGCAATAAAACAGGCACTCGAAGCGCTTGAAAAAGAGAATTATCTTGTAATATTTCCAGAAGGAACAAGGAACAAGACAGATAAACTTCTTGAAGGAAAAAGCGGTGTAGGGTATATTGCTTTAAAAAGTAAAGCCAAGATCATTCCAATATTTTTAAAGAATACTGACAAGCCATTTTTAAGACAACTTTTAAGGTTGGATAGAATCGAGTTGATCGTTGGAGAACCAATAGTTTTGCCAGATTTACCTCCAAATTCAAAAAATTCAAAGATCGTAACTTCAATAATAATGAAAGAAATCGAGAGGCTTGAAAATGAAAATCATAGTTGCTAAAAACTCTGGATTCTGTTTTGGTGTTAAAAGAGCGATGAAAATAATTGAAGATCTTGAGAAGGATTCAAAAGAGAAACCTTTATACACTCTTGGCCCGATCATTCATAATCCCCAGGTCGTTGAGAGTTTGAAAGAAAAAAGTATCTTCCCTTTAAACGATGTTTCAGAGATGAAAGATGGAAAATTAATTTTGAGAACACATGGTATTGAAAAAAAACTTTTAGAAAAGATAAAAAGAAAAAAAATCGAATATATTGATGCAACATGTCCATTTGTTGCAAACGCACACAACTATGCTATAAAACTTTTCAATGAAGGTTATCAGGTTGTTATATTTGGGGAAAAAGATCATCCAGAAGTCCTCGCGATCAACAGTCAGATAGACAACAAAGGTATTGTGGTTGAAAAGAAAGAGGATGTAAAGAATCTTTTTAACACGAAAGCCAAAAAGATTGGAATAATATCTCAAACAACCCAATCACTTGAAAAGTTCAAGGAGATCGTGAACGAACTGATGGAGGATTTTAAGGAGATATATGTTGTTAATACTATTTGCAATGCAACATCTTTAAGACAGAAATCAGCGATAGATGTTGCGAAAAAGGTCGATCTTATGCTTGTAATCGGTGGAAAAAATAGCGGAAACACAAAAAGGTTGTATCAGATATGTTCACTACTGAATAAAAATACATTCCATATTGAAACATCAAAAGAACTCGGAGGTTTAAAGAGCAAAATTTTAAAAAGTGAAAAAATAGGAATAGTAGCAGGTGCTTCAACACCTGATTGGATAATTGATGATGTAAAAAAATATCTAAAAAAAATAGATAAGGAGGAAAAGAAAAATGGAAGACAAAAGAAATGAATCGGTCGAAATCATCATTAACAGAGATCTTTCTGCAGAGAAGATGAAAAAACTCTATGATGATTCATTCAAAAGTTATGATCTTGATATTTTCTCGAAAAAGGATGAGGATGAACAGTCAAGGGTTGTTAACGGAAGAGTAGTCAGAATAACTGACAAAGATGTTATCATAGAAGTTGGTTTAAAATCTGAAGGTGTTATACCTCTTTCAGATTTCAGTGAACCAGAAAAGGTTAAAGTCGGAGATATAGTTCCAGTTTTTCTCGAAGCATTTGAAAATGAGGATGGCTTTGCTGACATATCTCTTAAAAAGGCACAGTTTATCAATATCTGGCCTAAAATAAATGAATCGTATGAAAAGGGAACAAACATAACTGGAATAATCAAAAAACAGGTTAAAGGAGGAATGATCGTTGATCTTATGGGTGTTGAAGCGTTTTTACCTGGTTCACAGATAGATCTTCAACCTGTTGAGGATATGAATTCTCTTATTGGTCTAAAAACAGAGTTTAGGGTTATAAAGTTAAACTATAAGAGGAGAAACATAGTTGTTTCGCGAAGATTAATTCTTGAGAGTGAAAAAGAAAGTAAAAAGTTTGAATTCTTAAACAATCTGAAAGTTGGTGATGTTGTTGAAGGTATAGTAAAAAACATCACAGATTTTGGTGCTTTCATCGAAATTGAGAAGGGAGTTGATGGACTTTTGTATATAACCGATATGTCATGGGGAAGATTGGTTCATCCTTCAGAACTTTTGAGTTTGAATGAAAAGGTCAAAGTTGTTATAACAGCGATCAATAGAGAAAAAGGAAGGATCAATCTTGGTATGAAACAGTTGACTCCATATCCTTGGGAAAACATTGAAGAAAAATATCCAGTTGGAAGTAGAGTTAAAGGAAAGGTCGTTTCAATAGAGGATTATGGAGCTTTTGTTGAAATCGAAAAAGGTGTTGAGGGCTTGATTCACATCTCTGAAATGTCTTGGACACAACATGTGAAAAAACCACAAGAGATAATGCAAGTGGGAGATACTGTTGAAGCGATAGTTTTGAGCATAGATAAAAAAAATGAAAGGATATCTTTAGGTTTAAAACAGTTGAGTGATAATCCTTATGATAGTATAAGTGTAGGTCAAAAGATTAAAGGAAAGATCACAAAGATTCAAAAGTTTGGTGCATTCGTTGAAATATCACCTGGAATAGAAGGCCTTTTACACATTTCAAACATCTCCTGGGATAACAAAGTTTCAAAAATTGAAGATCTTTATAAAGTTGGTGATGAGGTCGAATGTGTTGTTGTCAACATCGATAACGAAAAACAGAGGATCTCTCTCGGTATAAAACAACTTCAAAAGGATCCTATCGAGAACTATCGAGAAGGAGATATAGTAAAAGGAAAAATAAGTGAGATAAAGGATAAGAGTATTTATGTTACACTTGATGATGGAGTAAAGGGGCTCATTCCACAGAGGTTGATAGCAAAACAATCTGAGAACCTTTCAAACGAGTATGCAAAAGATAGTGAAATTGAACTTAAAGTTGTCGATATCGATGTGGAAAAGAGAAGAATAATTTTTACAGATAAGACAGAGTAGGTCGATTATGAAAAAGAATAAATTTCCTAAATTTATAGTTGTGACAGGAGGAGTTTTAAGTGGTGTTGGAAAAGGTATAGCGACAGCATCAATAGGGATGATACTTAAAAATTATGGATACAAGGTTACAACTATAAAGATTGATCCATACATAAATTTTGATGCTGGAACTTTAAGACCTACAGAGCATGGTGAGGTATGGGTAACAGATGATGGTGGTGAAATAGATCAGGATCTTGGAAACTATGAAAGATTTTTAAATCAACATTTCAGTAAAAAAAATAACATAACAACGGGACAGGTCTACTCAAAAGTTATTGAAGATGAAAGGAAAGGTAGATTTTTAGGGCAAACGGTCCAACTCATACCACACATTTCTGATGAGATAAAAAGAAGGATCAAAGAGATAGGAAATGGATATGAATTTGTTTTGATAGAAATCGGTGGAACGATAGGGGATTATGAAAATATCCCCTATCTGTTTGCTGTTAAATCACTTGAAAGGGAGATAGGAGAAGAGAATGTAAAATATGTTCTTATAACTTATCTTCCAACCCCCAAACATATAGGAGAGATGAAAACTAAACCAACACAACAGGCAATAAAGCTTCTCTCAGAACATGGAATATTTCCGAATTTTATTCTTTGTCGTGCAAAGGAACCTCTCGATAGTGTGAGAAAGAAAAAAATCGAGATATATGCTAACATAGATTCAGAACATGTTATTTCAGCTCCAGATATTGATACACTTTACAGGGTTCCTTTAAATTTTGAAAAGGATGAACTCGGAAAAAAGATTTTAAAAGAGTTTTCGTTGAGAGCAAGAAAAAAACCTGATTGGAATTTTCTTGAAAAAACTGTCAACATAATTGAGAATCCCAAAAATATTATCAATGTTGCGATGGTTGGGAAATATATCGATATAGGGGAATTTTCTTTAAAAGATTCATACATTTCTGTTGCACAGGCATTGGAGCATTCTGGTGCGAAAAATGGTTGTGGTGTAAAAATTGATTGGATTTCAGCACAGGATGTTGAGAATGGGAAAATTGATAAAAAGGATCTTAAAAAATATAATGGATTCATTGTTCCGGGTGGCTTTGGGAAAGATGGTGTTGAGGGTAAAATAAAAGTTATAAGATTTGCAAGAGAGAACAATATTCCATATCTTGGTCTATGTTTTGGAATGCAACTTGCTATAGTTGAATTTGCAAGAAATGTGTGCAAACTTGAAAATGCGAATTCTGTTGAGATCGATCCTGATACAAAATATCCCGTAATCCACTTCATTGAAAATCAAAAAAATGTGATCAAAGAATCAAGGTATGGTGGAACGATGAGACTTGGTGCTTACGCTGCACATCTTTTAAAAGGAACTCTTGTTTACAAATTGTATGAAGAAACAGGAAGGATAGATGAAGATAAGTATTATATTGAAATCTTGAAAAAAGATAAGGAGAATAGATTTCGTCTTGGTTACCTTGAAAATGATAAACCGGTTATTCTTGAAAGACACAGACACAGGTATGAGGTAAACAATCAATTTGTTGAAATACTGGAAAAAAATGGAATAATTTTTTCTGGATATCATAATGTTTCAAAAGATGAAAAGTTGATGGAGTTTATCGAATTAAAAAATCATAGATACTTTGTTGCGACACAATCACATCCTGAATTCAGATCAACAATATTCTCTCCATCCCCATTGTTTTTTGGTTTTGTAAGAGCATCTTTGAAATTAAAACTTGACTTAAAAAAATAAAATAATAAAATTTAATGTATGGCTGAAAAATTAGGAGAACTTTTAATAAATGCTGGGATCATAAACAATCAGCAACTAAATGAAGCATTAAAAGTTCAAAAACAAACAAACAAAAAGTTAGGGACTGTTCTTGTTGAACTCGGATATACATCAGAAAAAAAACTTATAGAATTTCTTTCAAAACAGTACAAAGTTCAGGCTGTGAATCTTGAAGAGATTCAAGTTGATGAATCTTTGCTTCAGATAATACCTGGAAAACTTGCAAGACAACATACGATTTTTCCCGTTAGAAGAGAGGGAAAAACTCTTTATCTTGCAATGGCTAACCCTGCGGATATGTTTGTGATACAGGATATTCAGTTTACAATTGCACACACGATCATTCCTTTGATATCATCCGAAAGATCGATACTTGAATTCATCAACAGGTATTATCCAGAAGAGGACGATGTTGAAGTTGATATTGATGATTTGGATAATATCGATCTGAACGATATAGTTGAAGAGAATGTTGAAGTCATAAAAAAGGATGAAAATGAAAAGGCAGATGAGGTTGTAAGTGATCTTGCTGCATCTGTGGATAGTGGGCCAATAGTCAAAATAGTAAACAACCTGATTACAAAAGCTGTTGAAGAAGGTGCCTCAGATATACATATTGAGCCATACGATCAGTCATTAAGGATAAGATACAGGATAGATGGTGTTTTAAGACCGATTGAAAATCCTCCAAAATGGCAATTCAGAAAATCGATCGTTTCAAGAATAAAAGTTATGGCTCATATGAAACTCCAAGAAGCGAGATTACCTCAGGATGGAAGAATAAAGGTTAAAGTTCATGGAAAACCAATAGATATCCGTGTTGCTACGGTTCCCACTATGTATGGTGAAAAGGTTGCGATGAGAATCCTTGACAGGGAAAAGGTTGATTTTGAATTTGATAAATTAGGATTTGATCCAGATCTTGAAAAAAAATTGATGAAATCACTAAGAAACCCTGTTGGTATAATCTTGATAACCGGTCCAACAGGTTCAGGAAAAACAACAACACTTTACACATGTCTTTCAAAGATAAATAGTCCAGAAATAAACATAACAACAGCAGAGGATCCTGTTGAGTTTTCACTCGATGGAGTGAACCAGTTACAGGTTGCAGAGTCGGTCGGTTTAACTTTTGCATCAGCGTTAAGAGCATATCTCAGGCAGGATCCAAATGTTATAATGGTTGGAGAGATAAGAGATCGAGAAACAGCAGAAATCGCGATAAGAGCATCACTCACAGGACACCTTGTCCTATCATCGGTTCACACGAATTCTACCTCAGGAACTATAACGAGGTTGATAAACATGGGTGTTGAACCATTTTTGATCTCTTCAACTGTAAACTGTATAGTATCACAGAGATTGTTGAGAAGGATCTGTGAAAATTGTAAAATTCCACATAACATATCTGATGAAGAATTGAAACGTCTTGGTTTTTCACCCGAGGAGATCGGAGGAGCAAAACTTTATAAAGGTGCTGGATGTGAAAAATGTGGTGGAACGGGCTATAAAGGAATGGTTGGAATCTTTGAGGTTATGGATATAACACCTGAAATAAGAAAAGCGATAATGAAAAAATTAACAACAGATGATCTTGAAAAAATTGCTATAGAAAACGGATTGGTAACTATGAGAGAGGTTGCTTTAAGAAAACTGAAACAGGGTGTAACAGATATACTTGAGGTTGTAAAGGAGACCGCTTTAAGGTAGTATGCAAACACTTGCCAATCTTTTCACTTCAGCAGGAATTTTGAACAGGGAACAGGTTGGAAAGGTATTCGAAAGACAGAAAGAGACAGGGGAATCTTTTATCAAGTCGGTTGTAAGTTTAGGTTTTTCAACTGAAGAGAAAATCGCAAAATTTCTTGCAAAATATTTTAAAACCGAATTTATCCTGATAGATAAAGAGGATATACCTATTCAGATTTTGAATCTGATACCAGAGGAACTTGCAACAAAACATATGATGATACCATATAAGAAAACCGGTAATATGCTCTTTCTTGCTATGGTAAATCCCGCAAATCTTAACGCTATAGATGATGTCAAATTCAAAACAGGACTCGATGTTATTCCTGTTGTTACCACTGAAAATTCACTCCAAAAAGCACTTGGT
This sequence comes from Caldifarciminota bacterium, assembly GCA_039804105.1. Taxonomy (GTDB): domain Bacteria; phylum Hydrothermota; class 32-111; order 32-111; family 32-111; genus 32-111. The sequence goes on along the minus strand of JBDRZU010000001.1, from coordinate 826,162 downwards.
AAATACAGGGAAGCACAAACACAGGTGAGTGAGTTTTCTGAAGAGGATGATATAGATATTGATCTTGATATTGATGAAGAAGTTAACCTTGATATAGATGAGGATATTTCTCTTGGAGATGATGATGTGGAGGTTGTTGGAGAAGCCGACTCAAAAGAGATGGTTATCGATGGTGCTTCAGCAGCAGAGGATAAGCCGGTTGTCAAAATTGTAAACTATATATTTACAAAGGCGGTTGAGCTAAAAGCATCCGATATACATATAGAACCATTTGAAAATTATTTAAGAGTACGACTTAGAGTTGATGGTGTTTTAACTGAACTTATAAGACCCCCATATGAACTGAAAGCTGGAATCGTTTCTAGAATAAAACTGATGTCAGAACTTGACATCGCTGTTCACAATATTCCTCAGGATGGGAGAATAAGGTTGAAGGTTTATGATAAACAGATAGACCTTAGAGTTTCAATAATACCTGTGCTTTTTGGAGAAAAGGTTGTTATGAGAATACTTGATAAATCAGCATTACAACTTGAAATGACAAAACTTGGATTTGAGCCAGACAACCTCGAAAAATTCCAGGCAGCTATACATAAACCTTATGGAATAGTTCTTGTTACAGGACCAACAGGTTCAGGAAAATCAACAACTTTGTATTCTGCTTTATCATCTCTGAACACACCAGATATACAGATAATGACAGCAGAGGATCCAATAGAGTATAACCTTTACGGAATAAATCAGGTTCAGGTCAACCCAGATATTGGTTTCACTTTTGCATCAGCTCTAAGAGCATTTTTGAGACAATCACCAAATGTGATACTCGTTGGAGAGATAAGAGATACAGAAACAGCAGAAATTGCAATAAGAGCAGCACTCACAGGTCATCTTGTTGTTTCAACGATTCACACAAACGATTCACCTTCAACAGTAAACAGATTGATAGATATGGGAATTGAACCGTTTCTTGTTTCAGCTGCTTTAAATTTGATTCAGGCACAGAGGTTGCTCAGAAAGGTGTGTGAGAAATGTAGAAAGCCTATCGTTTATGATGAGGAGACATTAAGAGATTATGGAATAGATCCTCTCATTTTGAAAGGTCATCAGGTTTATGAAAAGGGAGATGGTTGTGATTTCTGCGGTGGAAAGGGTTATAAGGGAAGATTGGCTGTAACAGAGGTTATGCCTATCTCTCCCAAACTCAGAGAGATGATTTTAGCCAGAGCATCAACTGCTGAATTGAGAGAACAGGCGAAAAAAGAAGGGATGAAAACTTTAAGAGACGATGCTTTGATAAAAGTCAAAAAAGGTTTAACGACGATAGAAGAGGTTATAAGAGAAACAGCTGTAATGGAATAGGAGGTTTATAGATGTCACCTTTACCTTCAATAGTTCAACTTTTAACTGAGATGGTTGAAAGAAAAGCATCAGATTTACATATAACAGCAGGACTACCTCCATGTATAAGAATCGATGGAGAGATTGTTCCAATGAACTATGATGTTTTAAAACCACAGGATTGTGAACAGTTAGCATATTCTGTTTTAAACGATCAGCAGAAGAAAACATTTGAACAGAACTGGGAACTTGATCTTTCGATTTCTGTTCCAAACCTTTCAAGATTCAGAGGAAATGTTTTCAGACAACGTGGAAATGTTGCAATGGTTTTAAGACAGATTCCTTTTGAAATAAAAGGATACAAAGAACTCGGGTTACCACCAATAGTATCAGAATTTGCAAAAAGACCAAAAGGACTAATACTTGTTACAGGTCCAACCGGTTCAGGAAAATCGACAACTCTTGCTGCAATGATAGATCAGATAAATCAGGAAAGAAGAAGTCATATAATCACTGTTGAGGATCCAATAGAATTCTTGTTCAAACATAAAAAATGTATAGTTAACCAACGACAGGTTGGTTCTGATACAAAATCTTTTGCGAGTGCTTTAAAATACGCTTTGAGACAGGATCCTGATATTGTGATGATAGGTGAGATGAGAGATCTTGAAACGATCCAGGCAGCTTTAACTATATCTGAAACCGGACACCTGACTTTTGCCACACTACACACAAACTCAGCAGCAGAATCGATAAACCGTATCATAGATGTTTTCCCTGAAGCACAACAGGGACAGGTCAGAGCACAACTCGCTTTTGTTATAATTGCTATAATGACTCAAACACTTGTTCCAAAGATAAGAGGTGGAAGAGCGATGGCTATGGAGATACTTGCTGGAACACCTGCAATAAAAGCGTTGATAAGAGATGACAAAGTGCACCAGATATACTCTATGATACAGGCAGGGAAAAAATATGGAATGCAGACTATGAACCAGGCGTTGTTTGAACTCTATAGAACAGGACAGATTACACTTGAGAATATGATGGCTGCTTCGAAGGAGCCCGAAGAACTTGAAAAGATGCTTGCTGAATATAGAAAGACAGGAAATGTTAATATTTAATTAAAAGGGGGAATAGATGGCAAAGTTTAAATACAAAGCAAAAGGTAGAGATGGAAAGATAAAAGAAGATTCGATCGAAGCACCGAACAAGCAAAAAGCAGAACAGATTTTAAAAGCACAAGGTTATCAGATAATTTCCTTGAGTATGGATTGGACATCGATAGAAATTGGTGGAGGAGGAGGAATTCCAACAAAGGTTATCTCTATTTTTACAAGACAATTCTCAACGATGATAGCAGCAGGTCTTCCATTGATGCAATGTTTAAGAATTCTTCATGAGCAAACAGAGAGTAAACCTTTTAAAAAAGTCCTATCAGAAATGATAAGCGATGTTGAAAGTGGACTTACTCTCGCTGATGCTATGAGAAAACATAAGAATGCTTTTTCTGAACTCTATGTGAACATGGTAAAAGCGGGTGAGGAAGGTGGTGCACTAGAAACGATTTTAAGCCGTCTTGCAACGTACCTTGAAAAGAATGAGGCACTAACAAGAAAGATTAAGGGAGCGATGGTTTATCCCGCTATAATAAGTGTTGTTATGGTTATTGCTGTTGCAGTTATGTTGATATTTGTTATTCCGATCTTTGCAGGTATGTTCACAAGTTTTGGTGGTACATTACCTCTTCCAACAGCGATACTTGTTAACCTTTCGAATTTTCTACGAAAAAATATTGTTTTCATTATAATCGCGATCGTTATTATCATAGTCGCTTTAAAATCTTTTCAGAATACTCCTCAGGGTAGAGTATTTTTTGATAAACTTGCACTCGGAGCACCAGTTTTTGGAGATCTACAGAGAAAACAGGTTGTTGCGAGGTTTTCACGAACACTTGCGACACTCCTTTCCTCAGGTGTTAACATTATTTCAGCACTTGAAACAACAGCAAAAACCGCTGGAAATGTTATTGTTGAAGCAGCGATACTGAAAGCGAGAACTGCGATACAGGAAGGTGAATCGATATCACTTCCTCTTTCAAAAGAAAAGGTGTTTCCACCGATGGTAGTTCAGATGATCAGGATCGGAGAGGAAACCGGTGGTCTTGAATCGATGCTTATAAAAGTTGCTGATTTTTACGATGAAGAGGTTGATGCTGCTGTTGAAGCACTCATGTCAGCACTCGAACCACTTATAATGGTTGTTCTTGCAACAGTTGTTGGTGGAATGATGGTCGCAATGTATCTACCGATGTTTAAGATGATAACTCTTGTTGCTGGATAACATTTACATTTGAATGTTTAAAGATATAGACAGAAAATATTTTTGGTATATCCTCATAAGGTTTTTCATTGTTTTGACACTCCCTCTACTTGGGATATTTTCCCGTTTAAGGGGTATGAAATTCAATCTAATTCCCCATTTTTCAATACTGATTCTAACGATCCTTTTTAGTTTTTTTCTTTTAATTTTACTTCGAACAAAAAGATTTTATATTTTTTATAATTACATTCAGATCATATACGACAACCTTTTAATTTTTGGTATAGTTTATTTTACTGGCGGGTCAAATAATTTTTTTGAGATTTTGTATTTTGTTAACATCATTGCAGCGAGTTTCTTTATTTTTGCAAAAGGTAGTTTTTTAACTGCTATATTATCAACTTTCGCTTATTCGTTTTTTGTTTTTGGAGAGTACTTTGGTTTTATAATATCACCATATCGACCTTTACCACAACCACAGATCAATCTTGAAGAATTGATAGTAAGAGTGTATATCTATATTCTTTCCTTCTTTCTTGTTGCTGCTGTGAGTGGTTTTCTTTCCGAAAGGTTACAGGCAAGAAAGGTTGAACTTTTTAAATACTCAGCGAAGTTGAAAGATCTTTTAGATCATATACCATACACGATAATACTTCTTGATAAGAATTATACTATCACAGATTTTAACAAAAAAAGTAGAGAACTTTTTAAAAATATATCTTCAAATATTGAGTTTAAAAATGTTGATCAGGAAATCTTTGATCTTGTTCAGAAAGGTGAAAGAAAAAATTTTACAAGAGAGAACAAAACCTATCAATTGCAGGTTGATAAAATTTTCAACGAGAAAAGTGGTGAAACATTTATAATGATTTTCATAAACGATATAACCGATATAGTCGAATATGAGAGAAGGTTGAGAATAAAAGATAAACTTGAAACGATTGGACAACTTTCAGCATCACTTGCACATGAAATAAGAAATCCTGTATCAAACATAAAAGAGAGCGCACGGATTCTTCTTAGTGAATTGAAGGATGAATTCAGAACTCATCCGATGTTCAACATTCTTTTTGAAGAGGTTGAAAGGTTGAACTTACTTGTGAACCAATTTCTTGAATATGCAAGAGTAAGAAAAATTGAAGCGACACTTATAAATTTAAAAGAATTTTTAGGAGAACTTTTTCTATGTGATGAAAAGTATAAAATGGTTAAATTTGAAAATTTTGAAAATGCCATGGTCTTTGCAGAAAGAACAGGACTAAAACAGGTCTTCATAAACCTTCTTGATAACAGTTTTGATGCAATAGATGGTCTTGAAAATGGTTTTGTGAAGGTTGTATATGAACGTGAAAATGGATACGATGTTTTAAGGTTTATCGATAATGGGAAAGGTATTGATCAAGATTTAAAAACAAAAATATTTCAACCTTTTACAACAAATAAGACAAAAGGAACAGGTCTTGGGCTTTCAATAGTATACAAAATTGTGAAAGATGAACATTCAGGAGAGATTGATTTTAAAAGTGAAAAGGGTTATACTGAATTTACTTTGAAATTCAGGAGGAACATTGAATAAATATCACATCTTAATAGTTGATGATGATTTGAATAGATGTAAAGTTCTTGATTACAAACTCAAAAATTTAGGTTACAAAACTACATTTACAACAAATCCTTATGATGCTTTGGAAAAATTCAAAAACGAGAACATCGATCTTGTGATTTCAGATATTAAGATGAGAGAGATATCAGGAATAGAACTTTTAAAGCGGCTAAGAGAGATAGATCCAATAGTTAATGTTATCCTTATAACAGCATTTGGAAAAACACAAGAACTTTTGCTCGATGCACTCAGAAATGGTGCTTTCGATTTTCTTGAGAAGGTTGAAGATTCTGATTATCTTGTCGAAATCGTTGATCGGGCTTTGAAAAATAGGGATGAAAAGTTAAATTACATTTATCTTAAAGAAAGAGAAAAATTTCAAATACCAACAGATTTTATAGGTGAAGATGAAAAGATAAAAATTATTTTAAAGAACTTAAACGATATTTCAAAAACCGACTCAACAGTTCTGATCACAGGAGAAAGTGGAACGGGAAAAGAGTTGATCGCAAGGATGATACACAACAATTCAAGAAGAAGAGATAAAAACTTTGTTTCTTTCAACTGTGCTGCTCTGAACCCAAACCTTATAGAAAGTGAACTTTTCGGTTACAAAAAAGGTGCTTTTACAGGTGCATACACAAATAAGGATGGACTGATCAAGGTTGCAAATATGGGGACTCTTTTTCTTGATGAGATATCTGAGATGGATTTTTCTCTTCAGGCAAAACTTTTGAGAGTTTTACAGGAAAAAGAAGTTGTTCCAGTTGGTTCTACAGAACCTATACCTGTTGATGTTAGAATAATTTCAGCGACGAACAAAGACATAGATGAGGAGGTGAAAAATAATAGATTCAGGTTGGACCTTTTTTATAGATTGAATGTTGTCAGAATAGATCTTCCACCCTTGAGGGAAAGAAAAAGTGATATTCCAAAGATTTTTGATTATTATGTTGCTTACTATTCAAAAAAGATGGGAAAAACTATAAAAAAGATTGACCCTGAAGTTTATAATGTTTTAACCGAATATTCATGGCCTGGGAATGTAAGAGAACTTATGAATATAGTTGAAAGGATAATTGTGATAAAAGATAATTTTGAAATAAAAAAATCGGATATTCCACTACTTTCGAATTTAAAAATTCAAACGGATCGAACAGATTTCATTCCACAGAAAATCGAAGATGTTGAAAGAAAACTTATTGAGGATACTTTGAAATATTTTAACTATGACAAAAAACAGGCAAGTTTGGCACTTGGAATAAATTTATCAACTCTCTATAGAAAAATCAGGTATTACAATATTAAAGATTTGTAATTTTTTTAAGAATTTTTTGATAAACTTTTTTTTCCTTATCCCAATTGTACTCTTCTGCAAAACCTCTATATGAATTTTCCTTCATTTTTTTGATATCTGTATTTTTAAAAAGTTTTAATTTTCTTTCAACATCTTTACGATCAGAAAAATCAGCAGTAAAACCATTTTTATATTTTTCTATAATCTTTAAAGTTTCAAGATTTTGATAAACGAATAATGCAAGAGATGATGCCATATATTGAAAAATTTTGTTCGGTAAAGAAAATTTGTGGTTTAAGTTATCAATTTTTAAGGGGTGAACACCAATATCAAAAATCTTTAAAGTTGGAATGATTTTGTTTTCATCTATACTTTCAAAAATTTTTATATTTTCATAATCAGGCAATGTTAAAAAATTTTTCCCGATTAAAGTTAAATGAAAATCGTTTTCAAAATCTTTAAAGATATCTATTAAAAATGGAATATTTCTTTCATAAGATAAAGGTCCAATATAAACAAATTTTAATCTTTTTTCATCTTTTAATGAATCAAAGATGTTTCTCTCAGCTTCTCTCTGTTCATTCACAATTGGGAGATTTCTGATCACATAGAGATTCTTGATTTTATATGTTTTTTCAAAATGAAGTTTGATCGAATCTGAAACAGTAATAAAATGCTTAATCTTTTTTGTGAAAGATTTTTCAATCAGATATTCAAAAAGATTGAGAATTTTTGTAGCAAAATTTTTTCTTACACCTGCTCTTTCACACCATATCTCATGCGAATCATATATTATTTTATGTTTTTTATTTAAAAATGCTATATACGATGGAAGAAACGTTTCAAAATCGTTTGAATGAATAAAATCAGGTTTGATATTTTTTATAAGTACAAATATTTTATATTTCAAATAGAAATTATAATACAAAAATTCAAAAATCGATTTGTTTTTTCTTCTTGACCTGTAATTTATGTTGATATAGACAAGATTTTTATTTTCAGGTAAAAAATCTCCATTACCGATAAGATAAACAGTGTAAGTTTCATCAAAAGATTTTAGGTATCTTAAAACTCTGGAATCCGATTTTATATCAGAAAATGTTAATATAAGAATTTTTTTCATAAGTAAATTATAACATTAAAAGAAAAAAATAAAAGAAAAATTTTTTACTTTTTTGCAAAATGCGAAAGAAAAAACTTAATTAATTTTGATTAAATTAAAAATTTTCATAACTTATAAATGGAATGTTTTTTGCTTTTATCTTTTTCTATGAAAAAAGGATTTACACTTATCGAGTTGATGATAGTTGTTGTGATCATAGGAATCTTAACTTCTATTGCGATTCCCAATTTTTATAAACTTGTTGATAGGGCAAAAGCTGCAAGTGTAGTATCAAATATGCATACAACTCAGATGACAGTTGAGACTAAAGCAGCAGAAAAAACATATCTTGAATATTTTCCAAACATTGAAGGTTTTGTTGATGCTTTACCACAGAATTTCAAAAATCCTTATAGTAATCTTTCTCCTGCGATACAGAATGCAGAGGAAACGAATATTGAAGGTGTTGTTGAATATGAAGGTTCTTTAGATTTTTATAGAATAACTGGATATGGAAAAAATACTGATTCAACTCTACTTGAATTAACCCCAGCGACACATCTTTTTTGATTTTTGCAAAATGCAAAATTTTTGTTCTTTAAAATTTTCATAAATCGTTCAAAAATATAATGTTAAATTTGGTATAAAATTTGTTTGCAAGATAAGTAAACCTAAAACAAGGAGGAAAAATGAAAAAAGGTTTTACACTTATCGAACTCATGATCGTTGTAGTTATCATTGGTATTCTTGCTGCAATAGCAATACCAAACTTTGTTCAGATCATTGACAAAGCAAAAATATCTTCAGTCAAAGCAAACATGCACACTTTCCAGGTTGCTATTGAGACAATTTCAGTAGATTCAGGTGGTGTTTATCCACAGACAGATGTTACAACAAGTTATCTCCCACAGAACTTCAAAAACCCATATACACAGGCAACAGGTGATGGTGGATCATATGTTTGGTTGAGTGAAGCAAATTCTCAAGGTATTGTTGGATATGAAACACCAAACCCAGATGGTGGAGCAGCAGCAGGACAGGATTATAAGATTACAGGTTTTGGAAAAGATACTTTGGTTGATCTTATTTTAACACCTGGAACAACAGAGTGAAAATTATCTTTTAACTTTGTATAAAGGGGCTTTTCAAAGCCCCTTTTTTTTGCTATAATAAAATATATGAAAATTTTAGAAATTTCAAATGTAAAAAAAATTTATAAAACACAATTCCCATTCAAAACTTTTGTTGCTTTAAAAGATATAAGTTTTGATGTTCTTGAAAATGAAATTTTTGGATTTCTTGGTCCAAATGGTGCTGGAAAGTCAACAACCTTAAAAATCATCATGGGGATTTTAAAACCAACAGAAGGGACAGTTTCAATATTTGGAAAAAATATTTTTGAAAGGTGTGTGAGAGAAAAGATAGGATTTCTACCTGAAAATCCATCATTCTATCCTTTTTTAACTACTTATGAAACACTTGAACATATTGGCACATTGTTCAATATAGAGAAAAATATTCTATCTGATAGGATTAAAACTTTGATTTCTCTTGTCGGTCTTGAAAACAGTATGAACTCAAAAGTTGGAACTTTTTCAAAAGGTATGATTCAACGTCTTGGAATCGCTGTATCTTTGATAAATGATCCGCAACTTCTGGTACTCGATGAACCGATGTCAGGACTTGATCCTATTGGAAGAAAAGAGATAAAAGATATAATAATAACTGCAAAAAAAAGAGGTAAAACAGTCATATTTTCAACACACATACTTCCAGATATTGAGATGATCGCAGATAAGGTTTGTGTGATCAATAAAGGTGAGATAGTTGGGACTGGATATGTTCATGAAATTATAAAGCGTGAAATAAAAGAAATCGATATTGAAATTTTCTCGAACGAAAATATTCTCGAAAAAATTAAAAGGTTTAAAGAGATCGCTAAATTTTTCTCTATTCATGAAAAAAAAGTTTTTATCACAGTGGAAAAAGAGGATGTTGCTTCTGAAATTGTTAAAATCGTAAACGAAAATAATGGTAAAATAGTTTCATATATTCCAAGAGAGTTTTCTCTTGAAGATTATTTTATGAAACTTATGGAGAGATGATGAAAAAAATTTTTTCTATAGCATCGATAGTTTTTAAAGAATCTGTGAGGCATAGAATAATATTTTTTTCCCTTGCATTATCTTTTCTGATTATAATTCTTTCATTAACCTTAAATCCCTTAGCGTTGGGTGAACTGAATAGACTTGTAAAAGATAGCGGTCTTTCAACGATATCACTTTTTTCATTGTTCATAATCTTTTTTTCAGGAACAAGATTGATATTTCAGGAAATAGAAAAGAAAACTATCTTTGTTCTGATAACTAAACCTGTTTCAAGAGATGAAATAATTTTAGGTAAATTTTTTGGACTGTTTTCGATAATTTTTTGTTTCACTTTTCTCACATCTTTATTTTTCATTCTTATTCTTACTATTAACAAGATCACTTTTAACATAACTCTTTTTTATTCAATAGTCAACATATTCTTGCAGTCGATTCTTCTTTCTTCGATTGCGATATTCTATTCAACATTCTCAACACCCGTTCTTTCTTCAATATTCACATTTTTTACCTATGTTGCAGGTTTTTTTGTAAACAACATATCGTATTTGATCCAGAAAGCCCCAACTTTTGTTTTAAAAATTTTCCTTAAATTTGTAATGCTTGTTATTCCAAATTTTTACTATCTTGATATTAAAGTATATGCTGTCAATAATATACCTATATCATTGAATTTCGTGATTTATTCATTTTCATATACATTTATCTATACCTGTTTGCTTTTATATGTTTCGATTTTAATTTTTAGAAAAAAAGAATTTGTATGAAAGCATTTTTTAAAATTTTTCTTCTTTTTTTGTTCATAATGTTTTTTGCTTACATTCTTCAAAATTTACCTGAAAACAAAAAAAAATTTGAAAATGAACTTTTGTATTTTCCTTCTGGGAAATTTATAAAAGAGATATCACTTGATTACAAAACTACATTCACTAATATAATGTGGTTTCAAACGGTTCAATATTATGGTCAACATATGTTAACAGATAAAAATCTTCAATTTTTATATAAACTTTTTGATGTGATAACAGATCTTGATTCAAATTTTTTACAATGTTATACTTTTGGTGGAACAGTTGTAACCTACGATCAGAAAAAACCAGATCTTGGACTTAAACTTCTTGATAAGGGCATGATAAATTTACCTGAAAGATGGGAGAACCCATTTGTTAAAGGTTTTCTGTATTACATATATCTAAAAGATTATGAAAAAGCATACAGATGGTTTCTTTTTAGTTCAACTAAAAAGGATGCCCCATATTTTTGTAAAACATTTGCAGCTGCTTCAAAAAAGAAGGAAGGAGATTATCTTACAGCGATAAAATTATGGAGTGAAATCTATAACAACACAGATAACAGATATCAAAAAGATGGAGCAAAATATAATATAATAGTTCTATTGATGGAACATTTTAACAAAATTCTAAAAGAGAACAAAGAAGATATCTATGTTTATTTGAAAATTGAAATGAAAAAACTTGATTTTTTACCTTTTGGAATAGCAGTAAAAATTTTTAAAGATACAATTATAGTAAGGGAGAAACAATGATATTTTCCTATATTATAGTTTTTGTATTCGGCCTTGTTTTTGGTTCTTTTTTCAATGTTCTAATCTACAGAATTCCAGAAAAAAAATCTATAGTTTTACCATCATCATTTTGTCCTGTTTGTAAAACGAGTATAAAATGGTATGATAATATACCACTTCTTTCATTCATTATACTCAGAGGGAAATGCAGGTACTGTAAGGCAAAGATAAGTATAGTTTACCCAGTGGTTGAACTATTGACCGGTTTGATCTTCCTTTTAATTTTCATAAAGGTTGGATTCAACCTTTTATCAATAGTTTATATTATGCTGTTTTCAACACTTCTTATAAGTTCATTCATCGATTTGAAAACAAAAAATGTTTTTGTTCCCATTTTTATATTACCTGTGATAATCTATTTATTATATGTTTCAATTTTTCTTTTGAGTGTTACAGGTGAAAGTGAAGTTTTTAAACTTCCGTTTCTCGATTTTAAAGAATCGATAATTGGAGGGTTTGTTGGTGGTCTATTTATTTTTATTGTAAGATTTCTTGCTTCAAAAGTAATGAAAAAGGAAGGTATGGGAGAAGGAGATATTTATGTTTCATCTTTTATAGGTTTTTTTATAGGTTATCCTCTAATTTTTTATGTTTTTATAATAGCGGGAGTTTTAGGGCTTATTGCTTATTTTTTTTATTATAGAAAAAGACCTGATCCCGAGATTCCCTTTGTCCCATTTCTTTCTTTGGCTTCATTTATCATATTTTTTCTTTTTGACATTTTAAAAAAGATATATTGATGGAAAGCAACATTCTTTTCTGTGGTTTACTTTATAGTGATAATGGTATAAGGTACAAAGCATTATCCGATATTAGGGATGCTTTTGGAGAAATAAAAAGTTTTTCAAAAACTTTGGAGTTTTCTGAATTTTCTCATTATTATGATGATGAGATAGGTGAAAATGTTATCCGTGAATGGATATCTTTTGAGGAACCTATAGGACTTGAATCTTTTTTTGAAAAGAAAAAGATTTCAATAGATATAGAAAACAGATTCAGGATCGATGGTAAAAGAAAAATAAACATAGATCCAGGTGTTATAACTTTGAACAATGTTCAACTTCTGACAACAAAGAATTATTCCCATAGGATATATCTTGGGGAAGGGATCTATTGTGAGGTTACATTCATTTTCACGAAAGATGGAATAAAATATCTTGATTGGACTTATCCTGATTATAAAAGTGATGTCGCAAGGGAGTTTTTTTTAGGTGAAAGATCATTTTTAAAAAGTTTAAAAAAGGAGAGGTTATGAAAAAATTTTTTCTTTTGCTTTTAATAATAATACTTTTTCTTTCCTGTGCTCTCAACAAAAAAAGTGATGAAGCAAGTATAGACGATTTGATATATTCTTTACAGGATATGCTTTTTTTAACCTATGATGCTGATGAGGAAACAACTGAAGTCAAAACACCAATAGAACCATTCCTCTGGTACAGAACAAAGTCGGCAGATGACAGTATAAGTTATGATATCGATATTGATGTTATCGGTGACTCAGCTTATGCAACAATTAAAATCATATTTCCAGGTGATATGAACCTTTGGTATATTTCAGATTCAGACACAGTTCACATTGCAAAACCTTATATCGACACAATTGTAAAATATTGTTTTTTTAAAAAGGATACAACACTCGATTATCATAACGGATGGCGTCTTGTGAAAATTACCAATACATACATTTATACTAAAAATCATTCAGATGTTAAATTTGATTCGATAAAAATTTTTGCTGATGGTATAATCGATACGATGATAAAAATGGATACATCATATTTTGGAAAAAACGAAATAATTTCTCTTCCATCAGGAACAGTGATACAGTTATCAGTTTTTTCAACAGATACAACATCAAGGTTTTTCGTTCATTCTTATCTAAAAAGGAAAGAAATAGTTTACTCTTCTGAAAATGTTTATATACAGACATTCAGAGTTCCGTTTATCAAAAAAACATATAGAATGCTTATAGATGGTTTCACAAAACAAACACTTGAAGATGATTCTTTGGAATATTCAACTTATGGAATAATTTTCCCTTACATTGTAGAATGAAATCTTGACAGAACCTCTACCAGAATTATATTTTGGGTGGAGGTTTAATATGATCAATTTTGATAGAATAACTGAAGGTGCAAGATCAGCGATAGGTGTTGCACAGGAAATTTTAAGACAAAAGAAACATACGGAACTTACACCTATCCATATTTTAAGAGGTCTCCTTGCGAGTGATGAATCGATTGTTCCATCGATCATAGAAGAATTAAAAATAAGCAGAAGAAGTATAATTGATGATGTTGATAAGGAGTTAAATAATCTTCCCTATGTAGAACATGGAAGTGGCTATCAGGTTTATATTACCTATGATACCGAACAACTCTTTGATAATGCGGATCGGGAAAGAGAAAGGATGAAGGATGAATATCTTGGATCTGAACATCTTTTTCTTGGACTTTTTGATATTTCAAACAAAACAGTAAACAATATTTTTACAAGATATAATATCACAAAAGAAAAGGTTTATGATGTTTTACAGGATCTAAGGGGAAATCAGAGAATTACAAGTGAAAATGCTGAAAAAAACTATAATGTGTTAAAAAAATACACAAGAGATTTTACTGAACTTGCAAGGTTGAAAAAACTTGATCCAGTTATAGGAAGAGAAGAAGAAGTTGAAAGAGCGATCGAGATTCTTTCAAGAAGAACAAAAAATAATCCTGTTCTTATTGGAGAAGCGGGTGTAGGAAAAACTGCAATAGTTGAGGGACTCGCTCAAAAGATAGTTGAAGGTGATGTTCCCGATAATTTAAAATCAAGAAAAATACTGGGACTCGATATGGGTGCTCTCGTTGCTGGAACGCAATTTAGAGGTGAATTTGAGCAGAGGTTAAAACTTCTTGTTGATGAGATAGTTAAATCGAATGGTAAAATAATACTTTTCATAGATGAACTACATAATCTTGTTGGTGCTGGAAGGGCTGAAGGTTCACTTGATGCTTCAAATATGTTAAAACCAGCACTTGCAAGAGGTGAGATGCAGGTTATAGGTGCAACGACTATTGATGAATACAGAAAATATATAGAAAAGGACCGAGCACTTGAAAGAAGATTTCAACCGATAATTGTAAAAGAACCAAGTGTGGATCAGACAATCGAAATCTTAAAAGGTCTCAGAAAAAAATATGAGGAACATCATAAAGTCAAGATCACAGATGATGCTTTAGTTCAAGCAGCAAAACTATCCTATAGATATATTACTGATAGAAGGTTACCTGATAAAGCAATAGATCTGATAGATGAGGCATCCGCAAGGTTAAAACTTCAAATCTTCTCGATGCCAGAAGAGATAAAGGTTCTTGAAAACAGAATAAAAAAGATTCAGGAGGATGGAGAGAGTGCTGTTATTAGAAAAGATTATGAGAAAGCAGCAGAGTTGAAAAAGGAGAGTGATAAAATATCTGAAGAGTTGAAAAAGAAAAAGGATGAATGGATAAAAAAGAACAAGCTGAAAACTGAAGTTGATGGTGATATGGTTGCTCAGATAGTTTCAAAATGGACAGGAATACCTGTTGCGAGAATGGTTGAAAGTGAGAAAGAGAAACTTTTAAAAATGGAAGAAAGGTTACACAAAAGGGTTGTTGGTCAGGAAGAAGCGATAAAACAGATTTCAAATGCGATAAGAAGGTCAAGAGCAGGATTATCTGATCCCAAAAGGCCTATCGGTTCATTTCTTTTTGTTGGACCAACTGGAGTTGGAAAAACTGAAGTTGCAAAATCTTTAGCAGAGTTTTTATTTGATATAGAGGATGCTCTTGTAAGGATAGATATGAGTGAGTATATGGAAAAGTTTTCAGTCAGTAGATTAATCGGTGCACCGCCAGGTTATGTTGGCTATGAAGAAGGCGGTCAACTTACTGAGGTTATAAGGAAACGACCTTTTTCTGTTATTCTTTTTGATGAGATTGAAAAAGCACATCCTGATATTTACAACATTCTCCTTCAAGTGCTAGATGATGGAAGGTTGACAGATGGACAGGGACATCTTGTTGATTTCAGAAACACCATAATCATAATGACATCAAACATAGGTTCAGGGAGGATAGATTTTTCAGATGATTATGATATGATCAAAGAAAAAATCATGTATGAAATAAAAAATCACTTTAAACCTGAATTCATAAATCGACTTGATGATATAATAGTTTTCAAAAACCTTACAAAGGAACAGATCCAAAAGATAATAGAAATACAAATCGCAAAAGTGAAAGAGAGAGCGAAAGAGTTTGGAATCGAATTCGAAGTTAGTGAGAAAACGAAAAATAAGATCCTTGAAGAGGGTTATTCAATGGAATATGGTGCAAGACCTATTAAAAGGGTTATTCAAACATCTGTTGAAAATAAACTTTCCGAAATAATAATTTCTGGTAAACTGAATAAAAACGAAAAAATTGTAATCTGATTTCATATTTACTTTAAATTTTATTGGTATATAATTTTTTTATGTTTTTTTTACAGTTAATAATCTTTTTAGTTTCGCTTTTGGTGTTGATAAAATCAGCTGATTTTTTTGTTGCAGGTTCTTCATCGATAGCTAAACATTTTAATGTTTCCCAGATGGTTATTGGTCTTACTCTTGTCTCGATGGGAACATCTTTACCTGAACTTGTTATAAATATCATCTCCTCTTTTTCAAAACATAACGAGATAGTTTTGGGAAACATAATCGGTTCCAACATCACAAATATACTTTTGATACTTGGGATTTCAGGTCTTGTAAATCCAATAGTTGTGAAAAAGAATACCACCTATAAAGAAATTCCCTTTTCCTTTTTTGCTGCCTTTATTCTTTTTATTTTTTTGAACGACAAATTTATAAATGGTTCCAATTTTTCAAATTCTTTATCAAAAAGTGAAGGTATTGTTCTTTTAATATTTTTCGTTTGTTTTCTATATTATGTTATAAAGATTGCAAAGGTTGAACCTGTTGTCGAAGAAAATATTAAAGTTTTTAGTTTTGAAAAATCTTTGGTTTTTATAGTTTTAGGAATGGTATTTCTGTTCATATCAGCAAAATTTCTTGTTTCCTCTGCAATTTTTATAGCAAGGTTTTTAAGAATTTCAGAAGCTTTCATTTCTCTTACGGTTGTTGCCATTGGAACTTCGCTTCCTGAACTTGTAACATCAGCGGTTGCATCCTATAAAAAGAATAGTGATATAGCAATAGGGAATATCATTGGATCCAATATTTTTAATAATCTTTTTATTCTTGGAATTTCCAGTGTAATAAACAATGTTGAATATAAAACTTTTTTTAATTTTGATCTTTCTGTCTTGTTGTATTCAACTTTTTTGCTCTTTGGTCTGATGTTTCTTGGGAAAAAACATTCTTTAGGTAAAAAAGGTTCATTTTTTATGCTTATCTCGTATATTGTTTACCTTTATCTGATAACATTAAGAAAATAGGAGGTTTAAAATGAAAAGAATAGTTTTTGTAATACTTACAATTTTTATAATCTTTTCATTTTATGGATGTAAAAAAAATGAAACAAAAGAGGAAAAGATGGAAACAAAAACTATAGATCCTTTAAAAAATTTTGATTTTAAAAAGGATTACCTTGCTTTGTTTGTTTGGCAATCAAAAGATGGAAAGGAAGAGGATACGATGGTTATAAGATTCTATCCAGAAAAAGCCCCAAATCATGTTAAAAATTTTTTAACACTCTCTTTAAAAAAATTTTATAACGGATTGATAATTTTCCGTGTAGAACCAAAATTTGTGATCCAAACAGGTAGTCCCGATAATACAAACATGGGAGGGCCTGGCTATACTATAGATGCTGAGTTTAATGATATAAAACATATCAAAGGAACTGTTGCTATGGCAAGAGCACAGGATCCAAACTCTGCAGGCAGTCAATTTTATATATGTCTCGATTCAACACCACATCTTAACGGGAAATATACGGTTTTCGGTCAGGTCATAGAAAAGATTGAAGTTTTAGATAAAATCTCAAAAGGTGATTACATGAAAGAGATTAAGATCGTGAAAGCAAAAGATTATTATGGAGAAAATTATAAAAAATTGATAAAACAAAAAGATCCACATGAGGAGTATTGATATGAAGATAAATAATATTGATCATGTTGAAAAAGATATAGTAATAGATGATGGTGTAAAAAATGTTGAAAGGCAGATTCCGATAGGAGTAAAAGAAGGTTCAACAAGAATAATTATGCGACTTTTTACAGTAAAACCTGGTGGACATTCACCTCTTCACAAACATGACTTTGAACACCTTGTAAAAGTTGAAAGTGGAAAAGGTATTGTTGTTTCCTCTGAGGGAGAAAGAGAAATATGTGTTGGTGATTTTGTTTATGTTGAACCAAACGAAATCCATCAGTTTAAAAATCCTTTTGAAGAGGATTTCAAATTTATCTGTGTTATCCCTAATAAATAGGAGGGATATATGAAAAAATTTTTTAGTTTTTTATTTCTTCTTATATCTATATCGATTTTTGCCCAGTTTAAAACACCCATTATCGAAGATAATTTTGTAGATCTCCAAACTGCTAAAAATATTGCTTTTTTAAAAGTCAATAGTTTGAATCCAAAGTACATTTTGAATGAAGAACCTTTATATCTTTCATACCTTGATGATCATCTCTATGCATACATGTTTTTCTTTTCCTATGATGAAAAAATAGATTTTACCAGATTGATAAAAGAGATCGAAAATATTGAAAGCAAAAATTTTGATGAAGAGATTTTATCTTTTAAAGATAGGGTAGGATATATAATTATTTCCGCAAGAAAAGAAAACAATGTGATTCTTGAATATTCAAAAGGAATACCATATTTCATCGTGAATTGGAAAAAATTAAAAGAATATTTCAATTTACAAGAAGGAAAAACTTTATATTATGCAGGTTTTGGAAGATTCTTTTATGAATATAAAGAAAGTGTTTTTGATCTTGCGACTTATAAAAGATACAAAAAAATTGGTTTTCAAAAAAACGATATGGTAAGTGATAAATGGCAAAAAGTGTTAAAAGGAGAATATAAAATTTCTGATAAAAAATCGACAAACTATATTCCGAATGTTCCTTTTGTTTTATGGTCCTATGGATGTTCCCCCACATCTTCTGCTATGATCTTTTCATATTATGATACAAGAGGATATGGTGATTTTGTTGATTATTATTTTACAAGGTATGATAATGTTCTGGGATCTTATAGATACAATGTTCCTTCTACACAAAGGCAACTTGCAATACTTATGAATACTGATTCGATTTATGAGGGTGGGACATCTGTTTATAGCATAAAACCAGCACATTCAACATTTGCTAACATAAATCATCCCTATTCTTTTACTTTAGGGCAACATATTTATGGCCAAACTTCAGACACATTTTTTTACAGATATATAAAGAATGAAATCGATTCAATAAGACCTGTGCATTGGGCTGTTTTGAACTATTACTATCAGGGAGAATATATTGGTCACTCTGTTGTTGGTATAGGTTATGATGATGGTGGAACAGATACTCTTGTTCAAGTCCATAACACATGGGATTATACTGAACCATTTTGGAATTTATATACCAATATCAATGGAGAATTATCATATTCATGTGTTTATGAGGTCAAACCTGCTGGTGGTAACAGCTTTCGAACAGGTAACCTTAATATTGATAATAAAAAATATATTAAAGGTCTAAAAGGAAAAATATATTTTAAAAATATTTCTGATTCACTCTTCTCGACAAAACTTTACTGGACAAACAACAATTTTACAACAAAAAATTTTATAAATGAAACTTTTGATACATTTTCATATTTTACACCAGAAATTTCAGGACAGATTCATGTATCAGCAGAATTTTATAACATTTTATCCTCTCTGATCGCTACAGATGGAGTTTACAATCCTTTAAATATAATCGATTGTTCTGACACAAACAATGTCAATTTAAAATCTTATACTTTTGATCTATCAAACGCATACGATATCGATTTTGTGGATGGAAATGTATGGGTTTGTGCTGGAACTAAAGGTTTGTATGAACTTAATCTTTCGGACACAACTTTGATAGAAGTTTCACAGATATATCAGGATGGTCGCAACTATAAAAAATTTAAAATCTTAAACGATTCAATTTTTGTTTTGGTTACAGACAATGCTTTGTACACTTTTAATCTGAACTCAACCTCTTTGAAAGATTCTTTCAAAGTTGTTCAGAATATTACAGATGTTGATATAAAAGATTATGTTGTATTCCTGACAACCCAGTCGGTTTTCTATGTTTTAAATATCAAATCAGATTATAGATTTGAAAATGCTGGAAGTTTCAGTGAAGGAACCCTTAAATATTATACATCAACCGCTTTGGTCGATTCTATATTTTATCTGACAGATCTTCTGAATGGAATATACATCATGAAAACATCGTATCCCTCAAATGGTGTTACGAAAATATCTCTTTTCTCAACAAGTTATAATGAATCTTTCTGTGAAGTGAAAGATAATAATCTCTATCTTGCTGCTGTAAATTCAGGAATTGTAAGATATAATATCACTGATCCTTTGAATCCCGTATTTGTTGAAAACAAAAATCTTGGAACGATTAATAGATTGTCTCTTGTTGAAAACGGCGTGATTGGTTATAATAATACAAAAGGTTTTGGAATATATACGTTTGAGGGACTTAACGAAATATCAAGTTTTTATCCAAACAACAGAGTTGAAAAAGTTTTAGTTGATACACTTTCTAAAAGAGTTTTTATTTCTGATAACGAATATGGTGTTTTCTTTGCGAAGTTTTCACCTTACTATACTCTTGATGAAAAACAAAAATTTCAAGATTTTAAATTCAATGTAGAGTTTTTATCTTCTGGCAAGATAACCATAAATTATCTAACCGATAAAACTTTATTCGGTAGAATAAAGATTTATAATAGTGCTGGACGATTGGTTCATTCTACATCCTTATATTTTTTTAAGAACAAAAAAGAATTTGTTTTGACCCCAAATCTTTCGAATGGGGTATATTTTATAAGGATTGAATTACCAGAAAGAGTTTTAACTAAAAAATTTACTTTTATAAATTAAACCTTGACAGGAAGGAAACTTAAATTAAATTAACATAAAAAGATAGGGAAATACTATGTCAAAAAAAAGAAGAATAGTCAATAAGGAGATAAAACTTTTGAATAAAGGAAAAAAAACTGATTTGATTGAGGATAAGGGAGAAAAGGTTCAACTTCTTGAGGATGAAAATCAAAAATTGAAAGAAGAGATAAACTCCCTTAAAACTCAGATAAAAGAATTAAACGACAAATACTTAAGAAAGATTGCGGATTATGAAAACCAGAAAAAGTTACTCAAAAAAGAGTTTGAAAATTTGTCCGAAGAGAAAATAATTAAAATTTTAAAAGAAATTTTAAATGTTGTTGACAACTTTGATAGGGCAATCGATGCAGCACAAAAAAGTGATGACAAACAGGGTATAATCGATGGTTTAAAAATGATAGATAACCAGTTCCATCAGGTTCTGGAAAAAGTTGGTGTCTCTAAACTCGATTGTAAAGGTGAAAATTTTGATCCTTCAAGACACGAGGCACTATCGGTTGTTTGTAAATCAGAACTTCCTGATGGAGTTGTTGTTGATGAATGTCAAAGGGGTTATTGCTACAACAACAGGGTTATAAGACCATCGAAAGTTATCGTTAACAAAAAAGATGAAAATGAAATAAACAATAACGATTAACGGAGGAGTTTATGGCAAAAGGAAAAATTATAGGAATCGATCTTGGAACAACTAATTCCTGCGTTGCGGTTATGATCAATGGGGAACCTATTGTTATCCCGAATCCTGATGGCGGTAGAACGACACCATCAGTTGTTGGTTTCCAGAAAAATAAGGAAAAAGTTGTTGGAATACTTGCTAAAAGACAGATGGTAACGAATCCTGAAAATACAATCTATTCGATAAAAAGGTTTATGGGAAGAAGATATAAAGAGGTTCCAGAAGAAATAAAACTTGTTCCCTACAATATTGTTGAGGGACCGAACGGTGATGTCAGGGTTAATATCGATGGAAAATTGTACTCGCCACCTGAGATTTCTGCGATGATTCTTCAATATCTTAAAAAGGCAGCAGAAGATTATCTTGGAGAAGAAGTGACACAGGCAGTTATAACTGTTCCTGCGTATTTTAATGATTCTCAGAGACAGGCAACCAAGGATGCTGGTAAGATAGCTGGACTTGAAGTTTTAAGAATAATAAATGAACCAACAGCAGCATCACTTGCCTATGGACTCGATAAAAAGAAAAATGAAAAAATAGCAGTTTATGATCTCGGTGGAGGAACATTCGATATTTCGATACTTGAGATAGGTGATGGTGTTTTTGAAGTTCTTTCAACGAATGGAGATACACATCTTGGAGGAGACAATTTTGATGAAAGATTGGTAGATTATCTTGCCGAAGAGTTTATGAAAGAGAACGGAATAGATTTAAGGAAAGATAAAACAGCATTACAAAGATTGAGAGAAGCAGCGGAAAAAGCGAAAATGGAACTTTCGACTGTTATGGAAACAACGATAAACCTTCCGTTCATTACCGCAGATCAGAACGGACCGAAACATCTTGAGATGAAAATCACCCGAGCAAAGTTGGAAACTCTTGTTGAGGACCTTTTGAAAAGAACTTTAACACCATGTGAAAGAGCGATTGCTGATGCAAAAATTTCAAAAGAGGAAATTGATGAGGTGGTTCTCGTTGGAGGAATGACGAGAATGCCTGCTGTTGTCAAACTTGTTAAAGAATTCTTTGGAAAAGAACCTCACAAGGGAATAAATCCTGACGAAGTTGTTGCAATTGGTGCTGCAATACAGGGAGGAGTTCTTGCTGGAGACGTTAAAGATGTTGTGCTTCTTGATGTTACACCTCTTTCTCTTGGAATTGAAACTCTTGGTGGTGTGATGACAAAAATTATTGAGAGGAACACAACGATACCTGTTAAAAAATCACAGATATTCTCAACAGCATCAGATAACCAAACAGCTGTTACAATTCATGTATTGCAGGGTGAAAGAGAGATGGCTTCAGATAATAGAACATTAGGTAAATTTGAACTTATAGGGATTCCACCAGCACCAAGAGGTATACCTCAAATAGAGGTAACTTTTGATATTGATGCTGACGGTATATTACATGTATCAGCAAAAGATAAAGCGACTGGAAAAGAGCAGTCAATAAGAATAACTTCATCGAGTGGATTGACTGAATCTGAAATTGAAAAGATGGTCAGAGAAGCAAAAGAATATGAAGCAGAGGATAAAAGAAAAAGAGAACTTGCTGAAGTTAGAAACGATGCTGACCAATTTATATATTCTGCTGAAAAGTTTATCAAGGAAAATAGAGATAAAGTGAAACAGGAGTTAATAGATGAGGTCAACAGGGCGATAAAATACTTGAAGGATGTTATGTTGACTGAAAATATAGATGATATAAAGAATAGGCTGGAAGATCTAAAACAGGCGTTCTATAAAATCTCGAGTGATGTTTATTCAAAAGCATCCGCCGAAACAACAGGGCAAAAATCCTCTGCTGAAAGTAGAACAGAGACGGATAAGAAGAAAGATGAAGCAGAGGAAGCTGATTATGAGGTTGTTGACGATGATGATAAAAAGAAAGAATGATGAAAGATGGAAAAGGATTACTATAAAATTTTAAATGTTGATAGGAACGCAACGCCCGATGAGATCAAAAAAGCCTATCGGGCGCTTGCGAAAAAATATCATCCTGATCTGAACAAGGACAACAAAGAGGAAGCTGAAAAAAAATTTAAAGAGATATCTGAAGCGTATGAGGTTTTAATCGATCCTGAAAAAAGAAAACTCTATGATACCTATGGATATGAAGGAGTATCTGGACAGTTCAGTCAGGGTGGTTTCAGTTGGCAGGATTTTTCTCATGCTGAAGATATTTCAGATATTTTCAAAGAATTTTTTGGTTCAAGGGGAGGTTTTGGATCGTCAATTTTTGATGATCTTTTCGGTGGAGGATTTTCTGAAAGAAGAAGCGAAAAATATTATGAACAGGAAAGAAAAGGTAAAGATATAAAGATAAATTTAAGATTAACTCTTGAAGAGATATATTCTGGAACCACAAAAACTTTAAAATATACAAGATATGAAAAATGTAGAACATGTGATGGTAAAGGTGGAACAGATATAACTGTTTGTCCGGATTGTAAAGGAACTGGTCAAAGGAAGTACAAAAAGCAATCGATGTTTGGAACAATAGTTCAGGTCGCAACCTGTCCAACATGTTCTGGAGAGGGAAAGGTCATTGGTAAAAAGTGCAAAGATTGTTTTGGGGAAGGAGTAATCAAAGTTGAACACAGTGTCAAAGTTGACATACCTGCTGGTGTTTACGATAACTCTTATATGCGAATTCAGGGAGAAGGAAATGCTGGTAAGAATGGTGGCAAGTATGGAGATCTTATTATAGTGTTTCAGGAAGTTCCCCATAAAAGATTTGTTCGGGAGGATGATAATCTCAAAACTGAAGTTTATATAAAATATCCAACAGCAGTTTTAGGTGGGGAAGTCACGATTGATACAATAGATGGAAAGAAGATAAAATTAAAAATTCCACAAGGAACCGAATCGGGAAAAACTTTTGTTGTAAAAGGAAAGGGATTATCAGATCCTAATAACCCGAAAAAGGTAGGGGACTTACTTGTAAAAGTCAACATTGAGGTCCCTAAAAATGTTGATTTAAGAGTTAAAAATCTTTTAAAGGAACTTGAGAAGATTCTTTGATGGTTGAACCGATTTTTTTCGCAGAAAAAAAAGGTGAAAATTTTTTTCTTCCAAAAGATGAACTTCACCATCTTTCAGTATACAGAATAAGAATTCCTTCAAAGATATTGTTTACAACAGGTGATGGAATATTATATTCTGGTATAGTGGATAAGTATGGTAGAATATATGAATTCATCAAAGTTGATCATTCAACTGAAAATGAATTTGTAAACATTTATTTTGGATTATGTGATAAAAGCAGGATGAAATTTATTTTTGAAAAGTGTACCGAGTTGGGTGTAAAATCTTTTACTCCTATTATAACGCAAAAAAGTGAAAAATATCCTTTAAAAAAAGACCGAGTTTTTTCAATCTTGAAATCTGCTGTAAAACAATCAAGAAGATTCAAAATTCCAGTTTACAATGAACCAATAGAACTTTTTGAAATTGATTTTGATAGGAGTATCGATTCTTTTTTTGGTTCACTTGAGAGAAAGGTAGAAAAAACTATTGAATTTAAAAGCGAATCTGTTAATATTTTTATAGGACCACCTTCAGGATTCACAAAAGAGGAGGAGGAGTTCTTGATAAAAAATGGAGTAAAACCTTTTTTCTTTGATGTTGCTGTTTTAAGAACAGAAACTTTTGCAGTTGCTTTTCTTTCGATAATCCATTATCTAAAAGGAGCGAATAATGGATGATTGTATTTTTTGTAAAATAGCAAAGAAAGAGATAAAATCTCAGATCGTTTATGAGGATGATGTATGTGTTGCTTTTAAAGATATCTCCCCACAGGCACCAGTTCATATACTCCTTATTCCCAAAAAACATATTGAATCGATCGATAAGATAGATGAAAATGATAAAAATTTAATAAGTGTTTTGGTTAAAAATATTTCAAAAGTTGCAAAACAATCTGGTCTTGAAAGTTACAGAGTTGTTTCAAATGTTGGAACTGAAGCGGGACAATCAGTGTTTCATCTACATTTCCACATACTTGGTGGAAGAAGGATGAACTGGCCACCAGGATGATATTTTTAAAGGAGGAAAAATGAAATGTAATGTTGGAAAGATTGATAGGATCATCAGAATAATTATCTCAATCATTTTTGCTTTAATAGGTTATCTTACAAAATTATGGGTCTTTTATATTTTGGGGGGAATATTGCTTTTAACAGCGATAACCGGATTTTGTCTTCTCTATGTTCCCTTTAAAATAAACACCTGCAACAAAAAATAACTTTTTTAACAGAAGGAGGACAGATGAAAAAGTCTTTTGTTTTGCTTGTGATGTTAATTTTTACTGTTTTAGTTTTTGCTGATGAATGGCAGGATAGATATGATGTTGTGAACAATTATTACACAAAAGGAAACTATGAGATGGGATATAACAAAGCTCAAGAACTCCTCGATTATACTTTGAAACAATACGGGTCAAAAAGTATTGAGGCAGGACACGCTTACAATATCCTTGGACTCATATCAAAAAAACTTGATAAATTTGATGAATCTGAAACATATTTCAATAAAAGTATAACCGCTTTCAAGGCAAGTGGTGATGCTGAAAAGAAAAATGTTGCAATTGTTAAAACAAACCTTGGAGATCTTTATTTTGATTATTTTTACGATGATCTCGCAACTGAAAATCTTTTAGATGCAATAAAATGGTTTGAGGAAAACAACAGTTATGGTGATTACAACGAAAATCTGATCATGCCTTACTACGATCTGTATCAGATTTATGAATATGCTTACGATTATTCTAACGCTATAATATATTTGAAAAAAATGATTGATGTTGAAGAAAAAACTTATGGAAAGAATGACACCCTTGTTGGAGTTGATTACAGAACACTCGCATGGCTTTTCATAAATTCTGATGATTATGATGGGGCAAAACCATATTTTGAAAAGTCGCTAAGTGTTTTAAAAATTAACGGTGGATATAATAACAATCAACTGGGCGTAACATATAATGATTATGGTGTACTATATGACTATACAGAGGAATACAACAAAGCACTTGAATATTACAAAAAAGCTGCTGAAATTTTTGAAAAATCGAAAAACAACATCGAACTTGCAAACACTTATAACAATATGGGTCTTGCTTATGAAAAGTTAGGGAAAAAATCTGATGCTAAAAAGTATTACCAGAAGGCCTACGATATATCTAAAAAAGAGAATGGAGAAAATAACGAGGATACAAAAAAATATAAGGAAAATCTTGATAGGGTAAAATAATTGGTTTTTTTGACTTTACATAGTTCCCATCATTATTGACATATATAATTTTTTTATATAAAATAAAAAATTAAATCCGCGAAAGTGGCGGAATTGGCAGACGCGCTGGACTTAGGATCCAGTAGGTAACACTGTGGGGGTTCAACTCCCCCCTTTCGCATAAAATATAAGGAGTATTTATGGAATACAATTTTGAACAGAAGGAAAACTGGCATGTTATTCTTAACATAAGTTTCACCAATGAAGAGTTTCTATCTGAGTACAAAAGAGTTTTACAGGAAATCAAAAATGAAGTAAAAATTGATGGTTTCAGGCCTGGCAAAGTTCCAGAGAACCTGATCGAAAGTAAATACAAAACCCAGATAGAGGAGGAAACAGAGGAAAAACTTGTTCAGAGAGGTTTTTTGAATGTTTTGAAAGAAAAAGAATTCCATATACTTTCAAGACCTGTAGTTTCTAAAGTTGAAAAAGGTATCGAAAAAATAAATTTTGTTGTAGAATTTGACATCTATCCAGAGATCGAAATAAAAAATTATGACAAAATAAAAATCGATATTAAAAAGAAAGATGTTGATGAAGAAATGATACAGAACAACATAAAACTTCTGAAAAATCTTTATGCAAAAATCGAGGATAAAGAAGGTGAAATCGAGATAGGAGACATTGCTATAGTCGATTTGAGTTTTAAAGATCAAGACGGAAAAGAGATAGAAGATTTAAGTTACAAAGATTTTTCAATTGAATTAACAGAAGGTGAAATACTTCCTGTTTTCATAGAAAATTTAAAAGGTAAAAAACAGGGAGATAAAGTTGTATTCGATTATCAGTATCCTGAAGATTATCAGGATGAGTTACTCAAAGGAAAGAAGGTGACGATAGGAATAGATGTGAAACAGGTCAAAAGAAAAATTGTTGAAAACGATGACGAAATTTTTGCTAAAAATTTTGGATTTGAAAGTTTTCAGAGTTTGAAAGATATCACAAAAAAAAGGCTTGAAAACGATATTAACAGGGATTATGAACTTGAAAAGGAAGAGAAGGTCATAAACTATATTATAGAACAGAATCCTTTTGATCCCCCAAAATCACTTGTTCAGATGCACCTTGAATCGATATTGAACTCTTTGAAAAATTCTGGTAGAAAAGAGTTTGAAAATGATGAAAAACTTCAGGAACTCTATTTGAACTATGCTGTCTGGAGAGCAAAACGAGAGATAATTTTAACAAGAATATCTCTGCAGGAAAATATAAAAGCAACGGAGGAAGAGATTCAGAATGAGATAAACAAGATAAAACAACATCCAAACTCAAAAGTCAGAGAGATGGCAGATGATGAAGGTGTGAGGGAGGAAATTGAAAAATCAATAATCTATAATAAAGCGATGGATCTTATAAACAGCAGAGTGGAAATAGTTTAAAATTAAAAAAGGAGTTTTTATGACTCTTATTCCGATGGTTGTTGAAAGAACGGGAAGAGGAGAAAGGGGATATGATATATATTCTCGACTTCTTGTTGACAGGATAATTTTTCTTGGTGGTCCAATTGATGATGAGACAGCGAATCTGATCATAGCACAGATGTTGTTTCTTGAAGCTGATAATCCTGACAAAGATATAAATCTATACATCAACTCCAACGGTGGAATAGTAAGCAGTGGACTTGCAATCTATGATACGATGCAGTATATCAAATGTGATGTATCCACGATTTGTATGGGAGTTGCAGCGAGCATGGCAGCTGTTATACTTATGGCTGGGGCAAAGGGAAAAAGGTTCGCTTTACCAAATTCAAGAATACTCATACATCAACCGATGGGAGGAGTTCAGGGACAGGCATCAGATATAGAGATACATGCAAAGGAGATTTTAAGGATAAAACAAAAACTCAACGAAATAATATCGCTTCATACGGGAAAAGATTTGAAACAGATAGAGGTGGATTCTGATAGAGATTTTTGGATGAGTGCTGATGAGGCAAAAGATTATGGAATCATAGATAGTGTGATAACATCAAGGAAAGTAAATGAAAAAAAATGAAAATCAATGTGAAGAATGTTTAAAAGAGATATCTTCTGATTACATAGTAATAAATAACAAGAAAATCTGTTTCCAGTGTGCTGGTCTTCTCGTAAAGAAAGAAGAAGAGAATGAAAAGAATAGTTTAATCATTAAAAAACTTCCAACTCCAAAAGAGATAAAACATGAACTTGATAAATACATTGTTGGTCAGGAATATGCCAAAAAGGTTGTTTCAGTTGGTGTTTACAACCATTATAAAAGAATAAAACTTGGAGTTAAAGGCGGAATTGAAAAATCAAATATCCTACTTTTTGGACCTACTGGAGTTGGAAAAACTCTTATCGCAAGAACTTTGGCACAGATTCTCGATGTTCCTTTCTCGATCTCTGATGCAACATCTTTAACTGAAGCAGGGTATGTTGGAGAGGATGTAGAGAACATTCTTTTGAGATTGATCATATCGTCTGATTTTGATCTTGAAAGAGCAAAGGTTGGTATATGTTACATTGATGAGATTGACAAGATAGGTAGCAAAAACGCTGGAAATCCATCGATCACAAGAGATGTTTCTGGAGAAGGTGTTCAACAGGCACTTTTAAAAATACTTGAGGGAACTATAGCCAACATTCCACCCTATGGTGGAAGAAAACATCCTGAACAAAAATATATTCAACTTGATACAACCAACATTCTTTTTATAGCTGGTGGAGCGTTCAATTCGATCGATCAGATAATCAAAGAAAGAATGGATAAAACAACGATTGGTTTTAAAAGTGACAACCTTGATAAAGATGATTTTGATAGGATGATTCTGAAAAAAGTGGAACATAGGGATTTTATAAATTTTGGAATGATCCCTGAATTTATTGGAAGGTTTCCAATAATAGCACCACTTTTTGAACTCACACATGAAGAACTTGTAAAGATTTTATATGAACCTGAAAATTCGATAATAAAACAATACGAAAAACTTCTTTTACTCGATGGGAAAAAACTTGAGTTCACAGATGGTGCTCTTGATTTTATAGCGAAAAAGGCAGAAGAGAAGAAAACTGGAGCAAGGGGCTTGAAATCGATAATCGAATCGTATATGCTTGATATAATGTTTGAAATACCTGAGAGGGATGATATAAAAGTTGTGAAAGTCACTGAAAAAGATCTCAAAGAATTTTTCAAAAATGGTTGATATGGTTGAAAAAGAAAATTTTTCCTATGATTCGTTATTTCTTTTAATCGATTTCTCATTTAAAAAGAATGCTCAGAAATTTTCATTACAAACTCTAAAGAAAATTGATCTTATCGATAGAGTAGATATCGATTTTCATAAAATTGAAATCTCTGAAGGGGAATTTATAGTTTTAAAATGTTTTGATAATGAACATGTATCAGGTTTACTTTTGAAAGTGTTGAAGAAAGAAAATATTAGTGAGCAAGTTTTAAGATTGTTTGTTTCTACTGTTGATTATGTTAAGATTACAAAAGTTATAGATTACAACACTTATAAAAAGGTTAAATGTGAAAGAGTTTATTTTAAAGAGATAAAAGATGAAAATCTTGCTGAAGTATATTTGAATCTTTTAAAAAAGAACTTTAAAGAACTATCAAACCTTAATAAAACTTATTACGATTCTCTTTACAAAGTTAATTCAGAAAAAAATCTGTTTTTACTTTCCGAAGAGTTGGTTTCTTTGATAGATCTTGATGAGCAATCCTTTAACAGCTTTATCGTTGAAACGGATATTGAAACTCGTATCAAAAAACTTCTTGTATTTATCAATGAGGAAATTGAAAAGAAAAAAATCGAAAAGAGAATATACGATGAGGTTATTGAAAGAAGTAAAGAGTATGCAAGAAAATCTTTTCTTAAAGAACAGTTGAGAATAATCAACAGAGAACTTGGATGTTCTTTTGAACAGGAAGATGAATTTTCAAAGATAAAAACAAAAATTTTAAAATCCGATTTAAGTGATAATGCAAAAGAAAAGGCACTTGAAGAAGTGAACAGATTGAAAACCTTGACAACATATTCACCAGAATACAATATAATTAAGAATTATCTCGACTGGCTTCTTTCTCTTCCATGGAAAAAGATTACGCAGGATAATCTTGATATCAAACTTGCAAAAAAAATTCTCACTAAAAATCATTATGGACTGACTCAGGTAAAAGAAAGGATTCTTGAATATCTTTCAGTTTTAAAGTTATCAAATGATAGCAAAGGTCATATACTATGTTTTCTTGGAGCTCCCGGAGTTGGAAAAACTTCACTTGGCCAATCGATAGCTGAAGCTATGGGAAGAAAATTTGTAAGGATTTCTCTTGGTGGAATTAAGGATGAATCGGAGATAAAGGGCCATCGAAGAACTTATGTTGGTGCTATGCCTGGTAGGATAATTCAGATGATGAAGAGAGCAGGAGTTATAAATCCCGTGTTTATGCTTGATGAGATAGATAAACTTGGTGGAGATTACAGGGGAGATCCTTCGAATGCTTTTCTTGAAATACTTGATCCACAGATAAACAACAGTTTTTCGGATAACTATCTTGAGGTTGAATATGATCTTTCAAAAGTTCTTTTCATCTGTACTGCTAACGTTGTACATACGATTCCTCCAGCTTTACGCGATCGAATGGAGATAATAGAGATTCCAGGATATCTTGAATTTGAGAAAGTGGAGATCTCAAAAAAATTTTTGATTCCCAGAATGATGAAAAGATCAGGATTAAAAAAAGACGATATAAAGTTTGAAAATGAAGCTATAGTAAAAATAATACGAAATTATGCTCCAGAGGCTGGAATAAGAGGCCTTGAAAAAAATATACAGACAATAATGGGTAAAAGGGCAAAAGAGATAGCAATCGGTGAAAAAATAAAAAATAAAAAAATTGGAAGAGATGAAGTTGTTAAATATCTTGGACCTGAGCTTTATATTGAAAGAACAAAAGAAAAGAGGAATATACCTGGAATTGTTAACGGACTTGCTTGGACTCCAAATGGAGGAAAAGTTTTGACTGTTGAAACGGTTATCTTGGAAGGTAATGGAAATGTTCAGTTAACTGGACAACTTGGTGAAGTTATGAAAGAATCAGCAACAACTGCGATAAGTTATTTAAGAAAAAATTGTCATCTGTTTGGCATAGATCCTGAATTCTATAAAAAATTTGATACACATATACACATTCCCGAGGGAGCGATACCTAAAGATGGACCATCTGCAGGTATAAC
This sequence comes from Caldifarciminota bacterium, assembly GCA_039804105.1. Classification (GTDB taxonomy): domain Bacteria; phylum Hydrothermota; class 32-111; order 32-111; family 32-111; genus 32-111. The sequence continues at coordinate 794,503 of JBDRZU010000001.1, read as the reverse complement.
ACTAGTTGTATCATTGATCTCAGCTTTAACTAAAAAACCTGTTGAAGGTGATTTTGCGATGACGGGAGAGATAACCCTGACTGGAAACGTTCTGCCCGTTGGTGGTTTGTTCGAGAAAATTGTTGCTGCACAGATAGATGGAATCAAAAATATAATCATTCCAGAAAAAAATAGATCAAATTTATTAAAGATACCTCAAAAGGTTAAAAAGGATTTAAAATTTTATTTTGTGAAAAATATTTATGAAACAGCAAAAATATTATTTTGAAAATGATTTCACGGTAAAAAAGGTGAACCCTTCTTTGGTGATAATTTTTGGATATATTGTTTTTATAATTTCTGGAGCACTCCTTCTTTCTCTGCCTATTTCTCTAAATGATCCTAAAGTTAATATAAATTTTATAGATGCACTTTTTACTTCAACCTCTGCTGTGTGTGTAACAGGTTTGATAGTCAAAGACACGGCAACATTTTTCTCACCTTTTGGAAAACTTATAATTTTACTTTTGATCCAGGTGGGTGGACTTGGATATATTATGATTTCAACTTTTTTTACACTTGCGATAGCGAAAAGGGTTGATTCGAATATCAGGTTTCAAACTCTTCAAGAATTTCAGAAATTCTCCAGTAAAGAGATCAAAAATTATATTTTAAAACTCTTATTGTTTGTTTTCTCAATGGAACTTTTAGGAAGTGTAATAATGTTTTTCAGGTTTGTTCAGATTATTGGAGATGTTCCAGAAGCGATATTCTGTTCTATTTTTCATTCAATATCATCTTTTTGTAATGCAGGTTTTTCAACTTTTTCGACAAACCTTTTTAATTTTAGAAATGATCCGATTATAATTTTAACGGTTATCTTATTGATCGTGGTGGGAGGAATTGGATTTATCGTTGTAAGAGATGTGTATAAAAATAGATTTTATTATAAAAAATTCGAGAACCATACAAAAATAGTGATAATAATGACTTCTCTACTCATCGTGATTCCTTTTCTTTTATTTTTTATTTTTGAAAGTAACTCCTCCTTAAAAGAACTTGATATTTTTGGAAAAATTTTTAACTCTTTGTTTCAGGTTGTAACTCCAAGAACAGCGGGTTTTAATACTATTGATTTTGCTTTGTTGAAGAGTTCATCAATCTTTCTTTTGATAATACTTATGTTTATAGGTGCATCTCCCGGAGGAACCGGTGGTGGTATAAAGACAACAACTTTTTATCTTGTTGTCACTTATATGATAAACAATCTCAAAGGAAGAAGAAATCTCAACATTTTCAAAAGAAGGGTGGATGAGGAAATGATAATGAAGTCATATTTTATATTTACAATTACGATATTCATTGTTGTTTTTGCGATCTTGATCCTTCTTATAAGTGAACATGAGGAACCTTTTAGAGTGATTTTTGAAGTCGTTTCAGCGTATGGAACGGTTGGTTTATCTTTGGGTGGAAAGATTTCAAATGTTTCACTCGTTGCGAATTTTACTCCTTTGGGAAAGTTTGTAATAATGTTTGTGATGCTTATTGGAAGGGTTGGAGTTTTGACTGCTGTGAATATCTTTTTAACAAAAGATAGAAGAGATTCGTTCCAGTATCCAAAGGCAAAGATCCTTGTTGGATAAGGAGGTTTTATGTCTGATAAAAAGTTTTTTGCAGTTATAGGGCTTAGCAGTTTTGGGTATCATGTTGCAACAAAACTTTCAGAGAAAGGTTATGAGGTAATAGCTATAGATTCTGATGAGAGTAAGATTGACGATATTTCAAATAAGGTTACGCATGCGATACAGTTGAATGCATTAGATGAAAAAGGATTAAAAGAGGTTGGACTTATGGATGTTGATGTTGCAGTTATCGCTATAAAGGATATAGCAACAAGCATACTTCTTTCTTCATTTTTAAAAGAGGACTTAAAAATAAGAAAGGTTATTGCTAAAGCGAGTGATCAAAAACATGGAAAAGTACTTGAAAAGATTGGTGTTGACAGAATAATATATCCAGAACTTGAAAGTGCAGATCGACTTGCTAATACCCTTATCTCTCCATCAATTTTTGACATCATCGAACTTTCCCCTTCCTACAATCTTGTTGAGATAAAAACACCAGAAGTTTTTGTGGGAAAAACCATCGAAGAGATAGATATAAGAAAAAGATATGATATAAACATAATAGCGATCAAAAGGAAACAGCCATCCACAACAGATTCGTACAAACTCAGTTTTGAAGAAGATACGATAATATCACCATCTCCAAAGGAAAGAATAATTGAAGGTGATATACTTGTTATGATCGGTTTGAAGGAAGATCTTGAAAAGATTGAAAATTTATAATATTATTAAACAATGGAACCGGATAAAGAAAAAATTCTAGAAGCAGGTTTTTTTTATTTCCAGAACCAGAACTTCAAAAAAGCGATACAAATTTTTGAGGAGGGGTTAACCTTGTTTCCCGATGATACTGATATATATTATAACCTTGGAATAGTTTATGAAAGTATAAACGATATCGAAAAAGCAAAGGAATGTTTTAAAAAAGTTTTGGAAATCGATAGAAACAATGTTGATGCAAAAAAACATTTAGAAAATCTAATAAATATATAGGGAAGATTATGAGAAATGTTTTAGTATCTTTTCTTGATTTTTTAAAATTAAAAAATATTTCATTTATTTTGTCAACCTATGATGGGAGGGTGGTATCAGATTACCGTAAAGAGAATTTTGTTGAAAAAGATTTTGATATTAAAAGATTTTTATCATCGATAAAATTTAAAAGGGATATTTTTATCTATAGTACTTTCGGTGAATACATTTACTTTAATTTCCCGAACTATGAAAAGATCATCATATTTTTTAAAAACGAAGTGAACACTTCTTCCATAATGGATATATACCTTCTCGCAGAACTCCTTGATAGTATAGATTCTGCTGTATGTTTTCTTGATAAAGATTTAAAGGTTATCCTTTCAAACCAATCATTTCAGATAAAATATGGGGATACATATTTAGGTAATGCGACATATTTCAGTGAGTATGTTTTGCCTGACTATCTAGAAAAAACAATAATATCGTTAAAAAAGAAGATAAAACAGGAACTTTTCATAGAAATGTATGATGTAAATGGAAATTCCAGTTCTGTAAAAGTCAGTATCTTTCCATGGGAAGATTATTCTATTGTGATAATTTATGATCTCAAAGAAAAGGAGATTTGGACAAAAGAGATCGAAGGTTTAAAAAGGATTCAGAATCTTGTCTTTGATGCTATTGCACAGGGAATCATTGTTCTTGACAGGGAAGGTAATATAATCAAGTTTAACAAATTTACAGCGGAAAAGTATAAATTCACCAACTCTGAGATGATAGGTAAAAATATTTTTGACCTTTTCCCTGATCTACTCGAATTGAAACTCGATAAAATACTTTCTGAAATAATAGAGACAAAAAAGACGAGAAGGATGCTTGGAGTTAAAAGGTATTCCACAAGGCTAAAAAAAGAACTCGTTCAAAATCTTTATGGATATCCTTTGATAGAGAATGGAAGATGTGTTGGAGTTGTGATTTTGATAGAGGATATTACCGAGAAAAAAATGATTGAAGAAGAGTATTATTTCGTTCAAAAGAAGACAGAAATTGTGAATAATTTGAACAACCTTTTTTCTTCAAATATTGATATAAAAGTTTTAATTCCTCAGGTTTTGAAATACTATTTTAAAAATCTTAAACCGAAAAATGTTTATTATGTAGATGTTTTAAAAGATGAACAGTTTAAACTTGATGTTACAACTTTTGATTTAAACAAAATAAAGAGCAAGCATTTGGATCATTTTAAAAATTTAAGAGATGAAAATGTAATATATTATTATGGAGCAAAATTAAACGAATTAAAAGTTAAGAAAAATATAAAGAATATAATTTATTTGCCTATAATTTATAACAAAAAGATGTTTGGAAAGATAATCACTGAGTTTACAGAAGATGTTGCAAATGACAGGTTTAAAAAGGATTTTATACAAACATTTTACGAACAGGTTGGAAATATATTTGATAAATCGTATCTTTATGAAGAAAAGAATGAAAGTTTGAAAAAACTTGAAGTGATATTAAAAGTTTCAAAAATATTATCACAGGATAAAGATTATAAAAAAAGTTTCAGAAACCTTCTTGAATTTTTAATTTCAGAGATAAACGCTGATAGAGGTTTTATACTGGTAAAAACTGAAGAGGATAAACTAAGAGCTGTTTCGGCGATAGGTATAGATGAAAAAGAATTGATGGAGAGAGATTTTTTTGTTGGAAAAGGTATTTCTGGAACAGTTGCTCTCACAAAAGAACCTTTAATGCTTGACGATCTTTTAAAGTTTCCTAACATTGAATACACAAAAGGTTATAAAAAACAATCACAGGCAGGTATATGTGTACCGATAATTTTCAAGGGTGAACTTGTTGGTGTTCTAATGTTGACAAGGTTTGGAAAGATTCCTTTTACTGAAAAAGATTTTGAACTTGTTAAAATAATTTCGAACAATTCAGCAAGTTTTATAAAATCTCTTCTTTTACAGATGGACTCGGAAAACAAGATTGAACAGTTGACGATTCTGTACAAAATTTTTACGAGTTTAAGAAGTTCTTTGAATCTAAAATTTCTTTCAAAAATAGTTACCGCAACTTTAGGAAGTTTGCTTAAAAGTAAAGTGACATTACTTCTTGAAAAAAATGAAGATGAAAGTTATCAAATAAAAGAAACATATTTTGAAAACGAACAACTAAAAACTATACTTTTGGATAAGAAAAAATATTATTTTGAACAAGAGATAAATCAGAGTGTTACAAACTTTTTTGATGATCCAAAAATTAGTAAATCATTTTTTAAAAAAGAGATACGGTATGCAACAGTTTTACCCATTTTTGTTAACAAAAAGGATAAATTCCTCCTGATCGTTTTTTCAGATAATAACCTTAAAACAAAAATATATGATTATACTTTTAACGCTATCGTTCAAGAACTTTATATCAAATTTGAAAGTGCATTACTGTTTGATGAAAATGAAAGAAAATTGAAGCAGTATAACATTATTAGCAATCTGACTGAAAAACTCATTTATGTAAAAAGTATTGAAGAGTTTTTCAAATATCTTCTTGAATCTGCTGTTAAAATCGTTGATGGGACCTATGCTTCCCTTCTTTTTCAGGAGAGTGGGAGACTTGTTTTCAAAGCATCTTTGGGCATAGAAATCGAAAAATTGAAAAAGGTAAAGGATATGTCAGAAAGTGCTGCTGGATATGTTTATAAAACTGGAAACTCTTTGATTTTAAATGATGTGACTAAGAGTGAATATTTTAAACCGATAAAATCTTTATCAAAATATTATAAAGTAGAAAATCTTATAAATGTTCCTTTAAAGTTTCTTGGTAGAACGATTGGGGTCTTGTGTGTTGATAACAAAAAGAGTGGATATTTTTCTGAGTCGGATAAACAGTTTCTTGAAACTCTTGCAAACACAGCGATCATAGCAATCTCAAGGTTTGAAGAATCCTCTAAGGATTTGCAGATTTCTGATCTGATTTTGAACAACATACCTTCTGGTGTTGTTTATATAGATAGAAATGGAAAGGTTATACATTTTAACAATTCACTTTTAAAAATCGGTGAATATGAACCTGATGAGATTTTCAACATGCATTATCTTGATCTTTTTGAGGATAAAAATGGAATAATAGATAATGTTATTAAAAGTGAAAAACCTTTATTCAGAGATGAAATAATTTTAAAAAGCAAGAAGAGGGGGAGTGTACCCTGTGGTATAAGTATTACACCTATAAAATTCGAAAAGGATCTTGAACTCGTATGTATAATTCAAGATCTTTCTGAAATCAAAAAGATTCAGAATGAATTGAAAGCAAAAGAGAACCTTGCGATGCTTGGACAGATGGCAGCTGGTATGGCGCATGAGATAAAAAATCCTCTTTCAGGTATTTTAACTGGAATGGAATTTTTAAAGATGCGACTTAAAGATGATGATATACTCACTGAGTCAATAGATCTTGTGATAAAAGAGGTCAAAAGATTGGACAGGCTTGTGAACGATATGACATCTTTTGCAAAGGCAAAAACTGTGCTACTTTCAAAGGTGAACATTCTCGATGTTTTAAATCATGCGGTTGAGATGGTAAAAAATAAACTTGAAGAAACGAACATATCTCTGAATGTTAACATAAATGAGGATATTCAGGAGATAATGGTTGATGAGGAACAGATGATCGAAGTTTTTATGAATATACTTTTGAATGCTGTCCAATCGATTGGAAAGAATGGTCATATTGAAATTTCGATTAAAAAAGAAGACAATTTTCTTGTTATAGATATTTATAACGATGGTCCAAAAATTCCTGAGGAGAATCTCTCAAAAATTTTTGCACCGTTTTTCACAACGAAGAGTGGTGGCACAGGACTCGGTCTTGCAATCTCCTTTAATATTATAAAGGAACACAATGGGACAATATTCGCTGTTAACAGAGAAAATGGTGTATCTTTTGTAATAAAATTGCCTTTGAACAGTTAAAATGAAAGAAAAGATATTAGTTGCTGATGGTGAAATCACTGTCGCAAATTTTTTAAAAAAAATTATCGAGTATGAAAAGAAGGATAGTGTTGATGTTGATATTGCAACGGATGGTGTACAGTTTAAAAATCTTTTATCGTTAAATAATTATTCTTTGATAATAGTTGATCTCTCATTACCTGGAACAGATGTATTTGATTTCATAACAAGTTTTTCGATAGAAAATCCTTTTTCACCTATAATAGTAATCTCAGCAACAATAGATATAAATCTTGCAATGACCTGCATAAGGAGTGGTGCTTACGATTTTGTATCAAAGCCATTCACGGCTGACACAATGTTACTTGTTATCAGAAACGCTTATGAAAAAAGACAGTTACTTTTAGATAAAGAACGGTTAAGTGCTGACATTCAAAAGATGAATGAGGAATTGTTAAATACTAACCAGCTGGTATCAGAACAAAAGGAAAAACTTGATAATTATCTAAAAGAACTTTTAAAAAGCATCGAGGAACTAAAAACTTTCTCTGAAATGATCTCTGTGATAAAATCTTTTGAATCGAATTCTTTAAACATTTTTGAAAAACTTGATTCAATTTTTAATCCTCACTCTTTAGTGCTTTTATTGTTTGATGAAAAGAGTGGAGATTTTGTTGTAAAAAAAGAAAGAAATTTTGAAAAAGAGTTTCCTGTAGGAACCAAAATAAACAAGACCCAGTTTATCGAATATTTTAAATCTTCAAAAATAAATATTGGATACTCTCTTAAAGGTATTAAGGATAATTCAACGGTTACTTTACCAATATTTTTAGGAAAACTGATCATAGGAGTTTTTATATTTGAAATAGATTCATTGAAAATCAAAGATGAAAAGATTGTTCTTTTTGAGATTGCAAGAATTGTTATCACGAATTCACTTGCATCCGCAAAATTTTTTGAGGATTCAAGAAGAAGTTATCTTGAATCTTTGATCGCTTTTTTATACCTTGAAGATAGGATATTCCCTGGTTTAAAAAAACACAGTGAAAAAGTTTCAGCACTTTCAGTTAAAATAGCAAAAAGGATGGAACTTTCTGATGATGAGATAAGGGATATTCAGTATTCTGCTTTATTGCATCTGCTTGGACTTTTGAGTAAACCAAAGGAAATCTTCAATGCACCAACATACTTTGACCCTGAAAAATCACTTGAGATCAAACAGGCAATCGTTTCTGGTGCAGACATTATAGCACCCCTTGTGATGCTTGAAGATGCACAAAAGATTATTAAATTTCTTTACGAAAACTATGATGGAACGGGTTTTAATAAACTCGTCGGTAAAAAAATTCCGGTTGGCTCAAGAATAGTCAGGGTTGCTGGAGAATATTGTGTTTTTAAAGATATTTTTAAACTGACAGATAAGCATATAGAAGGAATATTCAACGAAAATGTTGGAAAACTTTATGATCCTGATATCGTAAAACTACTTTTTACTATCATCAAAAATGAATAGATTATTTTTACCTAAATTTTTTGCAGTATATAACGCTTTATCTGCTTTATCGATAAGTGTATCAAGGTTATCTCCATCTTTTGGGAAAAAAGAAACACCTATGGAAATAGTTAAATGTGAGACCTTTGATGTTTCTGGATTAAAATTAAAATTTTCTATTTGACTTTTGAATCTCTCAAGAACAAATGTTATATAATTTTCATCGATATCTTTTAAGAGTATTATAAACTCATCTCCTCCATATTTACCAAGGATATCAGTTTTTCTGAAAGTTTTTTTCATAATCTGTGCTATCTGGACCAATGCCCTTGAACCCATAAGATGTCCATTAGTATCGTTGAACTCTTTAAAATTGTCGATATCAAACATAACTATTGCAAGTTTGTTGTTATTGATTTTTGCGATTTCAATAGCATCTGAAGCACTGACTCTGAAATATGTTTGATCGTAAAGGCCTGTTAATCTATCAGTTATAGATAATTTGTATGTTTCCTGATAGAGTTTGTTCAATTCTTCCTGTTTTTGTTTCAGTTTTTCTGATACATATTTTGAAAGGTAAAAGAGGAAAAAAAATATGAGTGAGATCAACACCATATTTTCAAACTTTTCCAAAGTTTTATACTCTATGTATGGGAAAGTGTCCTTGAATTTGAATCTGAACTCTGAGATGAAAATAAGTACTATCAATATAAGAGTATAAAAGAAAGTATTTCTATCCTGAATCAAAAAGTTTGATGTGATTATGTTGTAAATGAACAGAAAAAGAAGTGGAGATTTTATTCCTCCTGAAAGAAAAATTGTAACTATCGTATAAAGAATGTCAAAATCTATTTGAATCATTCCAATATATTTAAAATTTTCCTCATTCATAATCAGGTGTTTATTGTTTTGAAGATATTTTAGATCAATATATAGTAAAAAATTGATTGCAAGTGCTATTATATGCCATAAAAGTAAATACTCTGATGAAAATGTGTTATTGATTTTGATTTTAAATATTGATAAAATTGAAAAAATTATTGTTAAACAGATTAAAAGTAAAGTCCTTATATTTATCAGCCAATAGAGTTTATCATAGTTGAATTCAGTGTAAAAAATATTCCCCTTATCTTCTTTCATTTGTAAAATAATCATAATTGAATATCAAAAAAAGTCAAGAAATTAACAAGAAATTTTGCAATCAAAGAATGTATATTTGAAAGTATTAATGAAAATTTTAATAAATTTTATATAGTTTTCTAACATATTCTGATTCGTATTGCTTCTTTTAAGATAGGGTTTAAAAGTTTAATAATTTTTGTGAAAGATTTATAAAATATTTATTGACTAATGATAAATTTAAACTATAATAATATTTCCTTCGGGGCTGGGTGAAAATCCCGATCGGCGGTAAAGCCCGCGAGCGAAAGCAGAACCGTTGAAATTACGGTGCCGACTGTAAAGTCAGGATGGAAGAAGGAGTTATAAGCCCCGATTGTAAAATCGGGTTTTTTATGTTAAGAGAAGATGAAAAGTTTATAAGAAAAGCTATAAAGTTAGCACAGAAAGCGAAAGGGAAAACTTCCCCGAATCCACTTGTTGGTGCTGTAATTGTTAAAGATGGAAAAATTGTTTCAAAGGGTTATCACAGGGGATCGGGGAAACCACATGCAGAGATCGAAGCGATAAATTCTTCCCCTGTATCACTCGCTGATTCCACACTATATGTCACACTTGAACCATGTTCTGTTTGGGGAAAAACACCACCCTGTGTTGAAACGATAAAACAGATACCATTCAAAAGGATCGTGATTGGAATGAAGGATCCTAATCCTTCTGTAAATGGAAGATCTATAAAAATTTTAAAGGATGCTGGTTACGATGTTGATGTGGGAGTTTGTGAGGAAGAAGTAAAAAGTTTAAATCCATATTTTAAAGAATATATTACATGTAAAAAAACATATACAATTTTAAAGATTGCATTATCTAAAGATAATTTTATATATTCCAAAAACTCACCTGAAAGGTATATAACATGTTTTGAATCAAGAAGGGATCTTCATAAAAGAAGGTTTACTGTTGATGGTATACTTATTGGTTCAAACACTATAAATGTTGATGATCCTTTACTTGATACAAGGAATATTGAAAAAAATTATAAACCAAAAATAATTATCCTTGATTTTAGTAACAAACTTGATTATTCGAAAAATGTTTTTAAAGATAAAAAAAGGTTGAAATTAATAATAGTTTCAAAAAAGTTCAAAACTGTTTTAAGCGATAAAAAAGATATAAAGTACATATTCGTAAAGAATAAAAAGGAAAGTTGGGATTTTGTGAAAAATCGATTGTGTGAGTATAAAATAATTTCTTTGATCATTGAAGGTGGAAAGAGTGTTTTTTTAGATTCATTGAAAAATAATGTTGTTGATGAAGTGTGGATCTATAAATCTTTCAAAGAATTAAAAAGTGGTATAAAATTTAACATAGAGAAAATTTTAAAAGACAAAAAATTCAAACAGGTTGAAGAAAAAAAAATTGGAGAAGATATTTTTAAGAGGTATATATGTTTACAGGAATCATAAAAGAAACTGGAAAAATTTATGATTTGAAAAGAAAATCTGATGACTATGTTTTAACTGTTGAGGTTTCAAAAGATTTTTTGAAGGATGTTTTTTGTGGAGATTCGATCTCAGTTGATGGTGTTTGCTTGACTGTTGAACATATAGATAAGAATTTGTTGAGATTCTATGCTTTATTTGAATCTGCTGAACGAACGATCATCAGGTTCTATAAAAAAAATAGTGAAGTCAACCTTGAGAAATCTTTAACATTGAATGATAAACTTGGTGGACATATTCTCCTTGGCCATGTTGATACAACAGGTTATGTGAGAAGGATAACGAAACCAAACAAAAACAAGATTGAATTTGAGATCGATATAGGTTCAAAATATGGAAAATATCTTGTTGAAAACGATTCGATAGGTGTTAACGGTATAAGTTTAACCATAAAAAATGTTTTTGAAAACTCTTTTGTTTTAAACATTATCCCTGAAACGATCAAAATAACCAATCTCAAAAATTTAAAGGTTGGAGATAAAGTTAATGTTGAAATAAATCAGATAACAAAGGATGTTTACAAATTTCTAAAGGAGAGAAAAAATGTTTAGTAGGATTGAAGATGCTATTGATGATATCAGAAATGGTAAGATAGTTATAGTTGTTGATGATGAGGATAGAGAGAATGAAGGTGATTTTATAATGGCAGCAGAACTTGTCACACCTGAGAAGATCAATTTTATGGCAAAGGAGGGAAGAGGACTCATATGTGTTTCAATGACTGAAGAGATGCTATCAAGGTTGGGACTGCGGCTTATGTGTGAGAATAATACAGCATTACATGGAACGAAGTTCACAGTTTCAGTTGATGCTAAAGAGGGTATAGATACGGGAATATCTGCATACGATAGAGCACACACGATAAAACTTCTAATAGATGATAATTCGAAACCTGAAGATTTTGCAAAACCAGGGCATGTTTTTCCACTCAAAGCTGAAAAGGGTGGTGTTTTGAAAAGAGCAGGACACACCGAAGCGGTATCAGATCTTGCAAGGATGGCAGGACTTAAACCTGCAGGTGTTCTATGTGAGATTATGGATGATGATGGTAAGATGGCAAGGTTACCTAAACTTTTGAAAATTGCAAAAAAGTTTAAGATGAAGATTATAACGATAAAAGATCTTATCTCATACAGATGTAAAATTGATAAACTTGTTCATAAAGAGGTTGAAGCAAAACTTCCAACAGATTTTGGTAAATTTAAAATAGTACTATATTCAAACGATGTTGACAACCATATACATGTTGCTTTGATAAAAGGAAATGTTAAAGGTAAAAAAAATGTTCTTGTGAGAGTTCACTCTGAATGTTTTACAGGAGATATCTTTCATTCACAAAAATGTGATTGTGGGAAACAACTTGAAAGTTCTCTTGAAATGATAGAAAAGGAGAAAGAAGGTGTTTTACTCTATTTGAGACAGGAAGGAAGAGGAATAGGTCTTGTGAATAAAATAAAAGCATACCATCTGCAGGAAAAGGGCTATGACACTGTTGAAGCGAACATTAAACTCGGATTTCCTGCTGATCTTAGAGATTATGGGATAGGTGCACAGATTTTAAAAGATCTTGGTCTTACAACGATAAGGTTACTTACAAACAATCCAAAAAAGATAATTGGGCTTGAAGGTTATGGAATCAAAATAGTTGAAAGGGTTCCAATTGAAATACAGCCGAATGAGAACAATTTTGAATATCTCTTAACAAAAAAGAAAAAACTTGGACATCTGTTAAAAAACATATAGGAGGTTTTATGGAAAAGTTTGAAGGAAAACTTGATGGAAAGGGAATGAGATTTGCAATAGTGTGTTCAAGGTTCAACAATTTCATTTCAAAAAATTTGATCGATGGTGCTGTTGATTGTCTTTTAAGACATAATGTGGAGGAAAAGGATATAAAGATTTACATTGCACCCGGTGCTTTTGAGATTCCTCAGGTTACTAAAATTGTTATCAAAAACAATAAAGATCTAAATGGTGTGATATGTTTGGGAACGGTTATAAGAGGTGAAACTCCACATTTTGATTATATTGCAGCAGAAGTTTCAAAAGGTATAGCAAAACTGAATCTTGATGTTGATATTCCTATCTCTTTTGGTATAATTACAGCAGATTCTACAGATCAGGCAATCGAAAGAGCAGGAACCAAATCTGGAAACAAAGGATACGATGCAGCAGAAACTGTTCTGGAACTTGCAAACCTTTACAAAAGGATCTGAGTGTGGGCAAAAGAAGAAAAGCAAGAATTCTCGCTTTAAAGGTTTTATACATCTATGAGATAAATGATTTCTCTAATCTGGATAACATTATAGATGAAGTTTTCAAGCTTGAGGATAACCTGACCGATGATGTAAAAGAGTACAGTTTAAATGTAATAAAAAAAGTGACCCTCTTTTTTGATAAACTTAACGAGATAATCGATGGTGTTACAAAAAATTGGTCGATACATAGAATGGCTGTAATAGACAAAAACATTCTGAGGATTGCCCTCGTTGAAATATTCCTTCAGGATAATGTGCCGGATATAGTTGCGATAGATGAAGCGATAGAGATAGCAAAACTTTATTCAACCTCAGATTCCGGTGGATTCGTCAACGGTATACTCGATAAAATTTTAAAAAACAAAGAAAAATATTTACCTGAATTTAGATGAAATTTTTAATTTTTTCTGATATACATTCAAACTATGATGCTCTGGAATCGGTCATAAATTTTGTTGAAAAAAATTATCAACCTTTTCCAGAAGTTATCTGTCTTGGAGATATAATAGGTTATGGTGCACAACCAAACGAATGTTTAGAAAAGATATTTTCACTCACGGATAAAGTTGTGTTGGGAAACCATGAATGTGGTGTTATCGGAAAAACGAACATTCGATTTTTTAATTATTCTGCAAAGGAAGCTATTCTATGGACGAGAAAGGTTATCAAAAAAGAACATTTTGAAAAAATAAAAAAACTTGAATACACTTTTTCTATACAGGATTTTAAATTCTCTCATTCGAATTTACAGAATCCTTCTTATTGGAACTATATAACTTCAATATATGAGGCGGAAGATGAGTTTTTTTATGATAAGTTTAAAATACTTTTTATAGGGCATACACATGTACCTGTTGTTTACAAAAAAAATTTTGATGATGTTAAAATAATTCAAAATGAAACGATAAAAATTGAAGACAATTCAAGATACATTATCAATGTTGGATCTGTTGGACAGCCAAGGGATGGAGACAACAGAGCGTCTTTTGTTGTTTTTGATAAAGATGATATGGTAATCAATTTCCATCGGGTCGAATATGATATAGAGAGTGCTATGAAAAAGATAAACGAAGAAAGATTGCCAAAAGTACTTGCAGATCGACTGAAAGAGGGATTATGAAAAAAGTTTTGATAACAGGTGCCGAGGGGTTTGTTGCATCATATCTTTATAAGGTATTGAGGGACAAATACCTTGTTGAAGGGACATACTTTGTTGATAAATTTTTAGAATATCCATCATATAAACTCGATTTAACTGATAAAAAGGGAGTGTTCGATTTTTTCGAAAAAAATGAATATGATTATATTTTTCATCTTGCTGGCCAGTCATCAACAAAAGTTTCTTTAAATGATCCTTATCTTACATATTTTGTAAATACAAATTCAACTTTGAACATAATAGAATCTTTAAGGTTGAATCAGAGAAAAACAAAGTTTTTATTCATTTCAACTTCAGATGTCTACGGAAAACCTGTATATTTACCGATAGATGAAAAACATCCGTTGAATCCGCAGAACCCATATTCGATTTCAAAGAAGATTTGTGAAGAGATTATAAAAAGTTATGAGAAATTTGGATTGAATTATGTTATCATAAGGGCGTTCAACCATATAGGTGTTGGACAGAATGAGAATTTTTTTATTCCTTCTTTAATAAAAAAGATAATTGAATCAGATAGTGGAATCGTTAAAATCGGAAATCTCAATTTAAAAAGAGATTTTACCGATGTAAGGGATATGGTTTACGCTTACTCTCTCGCGATGGATCTTGAAAAAGGTGTTTATAATATCTGTTCAGGTAAAAGTTTTCTTTTAAAAGATATTGCAGAATACCTTGTAAAAATATCTGGAAAAAAAATTCATTTTCAGATTGATGAATCTCTTTTAAGGAAAAATGAACCTGAAGAATTTTTTGGGAACTGTGATCTTTTCAAAAGTTTAACGGGTTATAAGAATAAATATACTATTGAAGAGAGTTTAAAATGGATATTTGAAAGTTATGACAAAAAAAGTTGTGTTTGCTGATCTTCATTATAGAAAAGGTGATGATCATCTTTTTAATAGGATAAAAGAAGTTTTGAAAAGAGATGATTTCAAAGATGTTATATTTCTAGGAGATACATTTGATTTTTTTTTTGAGTTCAAAAATAAATTTTATAAAAAAGAAAATTTGGATTTTCTAAATTTTTTGAAGGAAATTTCAAAAAAATATAATGTATATATTGTAAGAGGAAACCATGACTTATTTATAGGAGAAATGTTAAAAAGATATACAGGTTGTAAAGATGTTGTTGATCAGATATGTTTTGAACTTGGTAACCAAAAAATCTTTTTAACTCATGGTCATATTTTCAAAAATGATACAATTTTAAAAAAATTTATATATTCTTTTTTAAAGAACAATTTAAATAGGTTCATGTTTTCTCTCCTGCCTGAGAGTTTGGGATACAGTATAGGTATCTTTGTTTCAGATCTTTGCGATATGAGGATTCAAGAGAAAGAAAAAAAAGTCAAATCGATCGAAAAAAGTGTAAGAGAAAATTTTGGTGAAGATTTTCAGAAAATCGTTATTGCACATTACCATATAGATTTTGTTTCAGATGATCGTAAAATTTATTCTCTGGCAGATTTTAGAAGCAAGGGAAGTTATTTTACGATTGATGAAAAGGGGGTGTTCTGTGAACATTTTTAAAATTGTCGATAGAGCGAATATCGAATCCATTGTCATGGAAGCGATAAAAGAGGATAAGGCATTTACAGATATAACAACACAGATGTGCATACCTGAAGAAAGCGAAGGTGTTGCAAACATAATTGCAAAAGAAACGGGTATTCTTTCAGGTATACAGATTGCAGAAGTTGTTCTTCAAAATTTTGGCGTCTATGTTGTTGAATATTTTTCAGAGGATGGAAATCTTATCAAAAAGGGGGAAAAACTTGCAAAAATTAAAGGGAAGTTGAGAGGGATACTCTCTTCTGAAAGAACTATACTCAATTTTGTGCAACATCTTTCAGGTGTTGCAACATACACTAACAAATTTGTAAAACTTGTTGAAAAATATAATGTGAAAATACTTGATACGAGAAAAACTGTTCCCGGTTTAAGACCCCTTGAAAAGTATGCTGTTTTATGTGGTGGTGGTGTTAACCATAGATTTGATCTTTATGATCAAATAATGATAAAGGACAATCACATTACTTTTATGAAAGATGATTTCACCGTAACTCAAAGGATGAAAAATAAATATCCAGACAAAAAGATCATAGTTGAGGTAAGAGATGTTGAAGAGATTGAAAAGGTTTTAAATTACCCAGTTGATAGAATTCTTCTTGACAATATGTCACCCGAAGATATTGAAAAATCTATAAAAATAATCAATAAAAGATGTGAAGTTGAAGTGTCAGGAAACATAGATGAAAAAAATGTGGAAAGTTATGCCCAGAAATATCCTGATTTTATCTCTATTGGCAAAATAACACACTCAGCAAAAGCTCTCGATATAAGTATGAAGGTGGAAAATGTTTGATTTTTTGAAAATAAAAAAAACATTTGATTTCGAAGATTATATATTTTTTGATATTATGGATTCAACAAATCTAAAGGGTATAGAACTTTTAAAATCGGGTAAAAAAAATTTTTTGATCGTTGCAAAAACACAGACAAAAGGTTATGGAAGATTCAATAGAAAATGGGAATCAGATGAAGGTGGACTCTATTTCACTTTTTCGTATGATTCAAAAAGGTTAACATATTCTCCTCAATTTTTTTCAATCGTATGTTGTATGGGAGTTTACAACCATCTTAAAAGTGAGATAGAAGATTTAACATATAGATGGCCTAACGATCTTTTGGTGAAGGATAAAAAAATATCAGGGATACTACTTGAGTATTTTGATAATTTTATCATTGCAGGAATTGGCATAAATGTTAACAACGATTATTTCCCGGAAAGTGTTGAGAATATTGCAACTTCAATTTATCTACAAACTGGGAAAAAAATGAAACTTGAAGATGTTCTCTTTTCAGTTTTGATGAATATATTTCAAGTAAAAGATTACCATAAGATTTCAAATTTTTTGAATGAAAGTGGTATGATCGGTAAAAGTGTAAGAATAACATCTTCTGAGCAAGTGTTTGAGGGTAGAGTGTTAGAATTTGAAGATGATGGTTCCATAGTTTTAGAAACATCTTCAGGAAAAAAAAGTTTTCTTGCGGGAGATGTGAAAATTTTGAGGTAATCTATGAAGATTTTGGTTATTGGACACATGCATGTTAATCCTCAGAACAGAGAAATTTTTCAGATGCTTATGGAAGAATATGATGTTAGAATAATATATCCTAAATTATGGACAGGGGAATTTGGGGAAAAGTATTTTGATGAAAATGGTTTCAAAAAGATAAAGTTTCCTTTTACAAAAAATGGTTATATTCCAATCATAAACGATAAAGAATTCTATGATCTTTTATGGATAGATGAAGAACCATATCTTCCACAAACATACTTCATTCTGAAAAATTTAAAATATAAAAGATCGATTTTGAGAGGTGCTCAAAACATCTTAAAAAAGGATGTTTTCAGAGATACTCTCTACAATTTTGTTAAAAATAGAGTTGATCTTTTTGTTGGAGTCGGTGAAGGTTCAAAACAGGTTCTTGAAGAGATTTTTAAAAAAGAAACAAAGATTGTTCCATTGCATATCCCTGATGAATTTTTTTTGAGTGAAGATAAAAATTTTTCAAAAGAGAGATTGACTCTTGGTTTTGCAGGGAGATTAGAAGAGAATAAAGGGGTTAAACTTCTAATTGAGATTTTGAAGAATCTCAAGCAGGATTATAAAATAAAGATATCTGGTAAAGGAAAAGAAGAAAAACTGCTTCTTGATTTTTTGAAAAGTTCAAAAATCGATTACCAATTTTTAGGATTTGTTGAGCATAAGAATATGCCCAACTTTTATAAAGATGTTGATATTTTTATCAATCTTTCGCAAGATACAACATCCTGGAAAGAGCAACAGGGAAGAGCAATACTTGAAGCGATGGCTTCCAAATGTGTTGTTTTGACAACAGGAAGTTTTGATATAGAAAAAAATTTTAGTGGTAGTGCGGTAATCGTTAATTTTAATTCAAACGATCCACTGAATGCTCTGAACGAACTTTTTGAAAAAAGAGAAAAACTTTATGAATTTTCTGTTTTAGGGTACAGAAGAGCAAAAATGTTTTCAAAATTTGAAATTCTAAGGTTGATAAATGGAATTATAGAAGAATATGTCAAACCTTTTGTCTGTTGATGTTGGAAAAAAAAGAACAGGTCTATGTCTTTCAATCGATGGGATAGTTTTACCACAGAAACCTGTAAGGACAGATGAACTTGAAAAAATTTTGAAAAAATATTTAAAGGAGTATAATGTAGAAAAAATAATAGTAGGTGTTCCACTTGATAAGGATGGTAATGATAATGAAATGTCTTTATGGATAAAAAATTTATTGAATGGCATGGATCTTGACGGAATTGAAAAAATATTTTTTAACGAGCGTTTGACAACAAAGGAATCAGAGAGGTTAATCAAAGAAAGTGGTTTAAAAGATAAAAAAGAAAAGATGATCGATTCTGTATCAGCGATGATAATTATGAAGGAGTATCTTGATTTTGAAAGAGAAAAATAAATATTTTGGTTTTTTACTTTTATTAATGATTTCAATCGTTTTTATTAAACTCAACTATCAAAGTTTTTCAACTGAAAGGGAAAACAAACCTAAAGAGTATATCAGAGTTGAAATAAAAAATGGAATGAGTTTAAAAGATATAGAAAAAGTTCTTGTTGATAGTTCAATAATAAATAATCCAAATCTTTTTAAGTTTTTTGTAAAGGTCTATAATGCTGACAAGAAGATGAAGGCGGGGATTTACCTCCTTGAAAAAAACCAAAACGAATATGATGCTTTTTATAAAATTTATAAGGGAAAAGTTTTACAGAAAAAAGTTGTTATACCTGAGGGTTTCACTTTAAAGCAGATATACAAACGTCTGAAAGAAGAGTTTAAAATAGATTCAACAGAATTTTTTTCAACATGTTTTTCGAAAGAAATTTTAAAAAAGTATAATATAAAAGGAAAAAATTGTGAGGGTTTTCTTCTACCAGAAACATACTATTTTACTGATGATATGGGAGCAAGAGATATGGTTTTGAAAATGTTGGAACTTTTTGAAGAAAAATATCCAGAATCCTTGTTCAAAACGAATGAGTTTTCATTTACAAGGTATGAGTACATAATACTTGCATCCATAATAGAGAAGGAAGCAAAAGTTGATCAGGAAAAATATCTAATATCGGGAGTTTACTACAACAGATTGAAAAAAGATATGAATTTACAATGTTGTGCAACCGTCTTTTATGCTCTTGGGAAAGATGGTGGGAAACTCTTATATAGGGATCTTGAGGTAAACTCTCCATACAATACTTACAAGAACGCAGGACTTCCACCAACACCGATATGTTCACCAGGAAGTGTGTCTGTTGATGCGGCTTTAAATCCAACAAAGCATGATTTTCTTTTTTATGTATCTAATGGAGATGGGACACATACTTTTACAAAAACTTACAATGAACATATAAAAGCACAGCGGAAAAACAGGAATTGATTCCTTCTTGAAAATAGTTTTATAAATGGTATTATAAAAACACGCGGGGAGATATGTCTTGAACCCTGTCAGGTCTGAAAAGAAGCAGCAGTAAAAGGCCTCTATCTCCGCCGCCATATCAACAAAGGAAAAAATATGACGTATATAGTTTTTGCAAGAAAATATCGACCTCAGAGGTTTGAGGATGTTATAGGACAGGATCATATAGTAAAAGTTTTGAAGAATGCTGTGAAAAACAACAGGATACCTCATGCTTTACTTTTTTCAGGACCAAGGGGGGTTGGTAAAACTACAACAGCAAGGATTCTTGCGATGGCTTTGAACTGTGAGAATATTGAAAACGGTGAACCATGTTTAAAATGTAAATCATGTAAAGATATAATCAATGGAAGGGATGTTGATGTTGTTGAAATAGATGGTGCATCTAATAGAGGGATAGATGAAATAAGAGATTTGAGAGACAAAGCTGGATATGTCGCAATTTCAGCAAAAAACAAAATTTTTATTATCGATGAAGTTCATATGTTAACAAAAGAGGCATTCAATGCCTTGCTGAAAATATTAGAGGAACCTCCAGAGCATGTTAAATTTATATTCTGTACCACAGAACCTTTCAATGTTATACCGACCATACTTTCAAGGTGCCAGAGATTTGATTTCAAAAGGTTGCCAATATCTGAGATAGTTAAGCAGTTGAAGATAATTTGTGAGGATCAAAAGATAGATTATGATGTTGAAGGACTCAACCTGATCGCTCAAATGGCTGATGGTGGGATGAGAGATGCGTTATCGATGCTTGACCAGATAGCACTTGTTCATAAAAAGATAACATACGATGATGTTAATTCGATTTTTGGGCGTCTCGATACATACTTTTTTGTTAAACTCGTTCAAAAGATATTGGATAAGGATTTGAAAGGTATTGTGGAGAGTTTTGAGGAACTTTTGCTTAAGGGCTTTGATATAGAAACTTTTGTATCAGAGTTTGCTACTTACTTTCATTATCTTGTGCTTTTAAAAAATGATATAACAACCGATGAGATATCATCATTACACCCTGAAGTGTATGAAAAAGCAAAAGATCAAGCAAAACATTTTTCAAACACAACTTTGAACCAGATAATAAGGGAGTTGATCGAACTTTCTAATAAATTAAAATTTGCCTCCAATAGAAAAATTGTTGTTGAAAATCAATTGATGAGAATACCTTTTATGATAGATGGGAGAGATATAGATGAGATAATAAAATTGCTCAACGAAAAAAAGTTTTCAGAGACAAAAATCGAAAAAAAAGTTGAAGTAACACCAAAAAACATTGATTCGAACACTGTGGAAAAAGTTGAACAGGAGAAAGAGAATTTAGTTTTTGAAAAATTTATAGAATTCTGTAAGAAAAAAGATCCTGTTGTTGGAACAGCACTTGAAAATGGGAATGTTATTGAAAGAAAAAAAGAGTATATAAAAATTTCTTTTCCCGAATCCCTTGAATATGTTTTAAAAGATCAAAAGATCAAAGGTTTAATAAAAGATTTTAACGAAAAGATAGTACTTGATATCATTTTTTTAAAAAATGAAACTAAGGATAATCAGATCTTGAGTACAGGACTTGATAAGAATGAAAATGTGTTGAAGATAATCGAAAGGTTTGATGGAGAGATAATCTATTAGGAGGAAAAATGGACATGAAAAAACTTATGAAGCAGGCACAACAGATGCAAAAGATGATGGATGAGATGGAAGAAAAACTTAAAAGTACTGTTGTTGAAGCGAGTGTTGGTGGTGGAATGGTCAATGTTAAAATGAATGGTAAATATGAAGTTGTTGATATAACTGTTTCAGAGGAAATTTTGAAAAACGAGGAACCTGTTGTAATAACGGACCTTTTGAAATCAGCATTCAACGAAGCAAAGAACAAGGTTGACATTTTAAACAGGGAAGAGATGGCAAAGATAACTGGTGGAATCCAGTTACCTAATATGCTGGGATTTTGATATGACGAGTTTTGATCGGTTGAAAAAAAATTTAAAAGAACTTCCAGGTATAGGTGAGAAATCTGCTGAAAGGTTGATATTCTTTTTGATCTCGAAAGGAAAAGAGTTTTCAAAAGAATTGTCAGAATCGATACTTGAACTTTCAGAGAATATAAAAGTTTGTTCAATCTGCGGGAGTGTTGATGAAACAGACCCATGTAGTATCTGTTCGAACAACAAGAGGGATGAGAATATTTTAATGGTTTTAGAAAAACCTCGAGATCTGTTCATCTTCGAGAGAACCAAAAGATATAATGGGCTTTACCATATACTTGGTGGTTTGATATCACCACTTGATGGTATAACACCTGAAAAGTTATCTTTTGAAAAACTTGTGAATAGAATTGAAGATGGTAAAATAAAAGAGGTGATCATAGCATTATCACCTTCAACCGAAGGAGAGACAACAACCATTTATCTTACAAAGCTTTTGAAGAACAAAGTTGAAAAGATCACAACAATTGCAAGAGGTATTCCTTTTGGAACAGATTTTGAGTATATAGATGATTTTACACTTCAATGTTCTGTCGAAAAAAGGCAAAATATAGATTGATTTTTCAAAATCCACCATATTGATTTATTTTTATTATTATGTTATATTTTATTTTTAAAAAGGATTTGATATGATGTCTTTCTTCAATTTTTTTAAAAGAAAGGGAGTAATACAGGAAGAGGAATTCGATCCAACAGCGTTGATCTATGCTTTGAAAACTATAAAAATAGATGATGATGAACTTCTTGAAATAAACAGAAACGCCCATTCGATACTCTCTTCGATTTCAATTGAAGAAAAAGGTTTAGTTGATGAAATAGAAAAGATCGAGGACAAAGGAAACAAACTTTACGCTTCGATACAGATAGTTTCCGAAGCTGCTGATGTTCTGATAGATTATTCGAAAAATTCAACTGAAAGTATAAAAAATAGTGTTAAAGAGTTTGATCAGGTGATAAACCAATTGAATATTTTTACAAGTGGTTCATCCCAGATTCTCGATATAGTAAAACCTTTTAACGACTATTCAAAACATATAGGACAGATAACAGAAATCATAATAGGTATAGCACAGATGACCGAATCAGCTGCAAGGAATGCTGGAATAAAATCGTACCATGCCGGAGAGAGTGGAAGAGGGTTTGAAGTTATAGCTGACAGGATGCTTCTTCTTGCGAACAAAACCTTCAATCTAACCAAAAGGATTCCCGAAAGTATCAACATTATAAAGATAAAAACAGAAAATGTTATCGAATCTGTTGATAATGTTAAGTTCAGAATCGATGCACTAAAAAAGAATATAGATCTTTTGAATTTTAGATTAAAAAATGTTGAGATGAACCTTTCGGATATAGTATTAAAATCGGATAAGATGAAAGAATATATAAATATTCAGGATAAGAATAAAAATCTGATTAACGATCTTAACAAAAGTGTTCAAAACATAATTGATGTTTCTTTACAGTCAACAGAAAAACTTCTAACAATGGTTAAAACGCAATCTGATGTAAAGGTTGGACTATCGAATCTTATGCAACAACTTGAACCTTTGTCAGACCTTATTTATGAAAAAAAATCTCTTGATAGTTCAATATCGACCGAGATCAAGATTTTCAAAAAGATAGAATTTTTTATTGAAAACAGTAAAAACATAATAGATCAAACGATGGGAGTTATAAACGAGTTTATAGAAAAAAATGATGAACAATCAAAGGTTGTTAAAAACTATTTTGGTGCTATCGAATCGATAGAGGAAAGCGAGCAATTGATGCTGAAAAATGTAGGAGAGATAGAAGACAATCTTAACCTTCTCCTTGGTGCAGTTAATGAGTTCTCAACGAGTGTTATCAATGTGAAGAATGATATAGAAAAAACTCTTGAAATGATACTTAATCTTAAAGATGATTTCAGCGAAATATCAAAAAATTTGAAATCCATTTTTGAAACGAGTTTGGAATTGAAAGAACTTTCAGAACAGACAAAATTGCTTTCGCTCTATGCTTCGATTGAAGCAGCAAGATCAGGCAAATATCAACAGAATCTTGTTGTTATAGTTTCACAGACAAAAGAACTCATAAAAAAAGCAACGGATGCGTCACTTGAGATAAAAGATATTGTGAAAAATATGGAAAAACTTTTGCATGATGTTTTGAGTATAGTGGATAAAGAACTCGATTCTGCTGAAAAGATTATTTTCTCAATAGAAACGAGCAACAAGGTTGTAAAGGATGTAAAGGACTCAGCTGAGAATTTTAAAAATCTTTTGAAAGAGATCTACGATACTATAACCCAGCAGGAAGTTTTAAAAGATGAGATAGTTAAACTTTATATGAATATAATTTCAAAATCAGAAAAAATAAATCAAATGGCTGATGAATTGAACAAGATTTTTAAAAACGATATTCTAAAAAGCGAAGAATCTTTGAAAATGGTTTCAGGTATACAGGAAACATTTTCAGAAAAGTTCATAATCAAAAGGGATCCTGAAAAGAACAAATTTAAATTCATAATGAACAATCTGCCCGTTCATTGGCAGCCCGCACTTGTGGGGGATTCAACGAGTAATACAGTTTTACAACAGATCCATGTGGGACTCGTTAGATTTGGAAAGGATACAAATGTTATTCCAGCACTTGCAAAATATTGGCATATAAACTCTGACGCAACGGAATGGGTTTTCTTTTTAAGAAAAAACGCTTACTTTCACGATGGAACACCTGTAACAGCAGAGGATGTGAAAGAGAGCATAAAAAATGTTCTTTTAACTCCAAACGCTCCTTTTGTGAATATGATAAAGGGAGCTCAAAATTATATTAAAAGAAGAGCGCGTGATGTTGAGGGAATTGAAATAATAGATGAGCATACGATAAAGTTTTCCCTTGAATATCCTTATATCCCATTCCTTTCAAATCTTGCTGTGATATGTCTAGCAGTGGTTAAAAAGGATATGGTAAAATTTTCCGATGAAAAGATGAAGAACAACTGTATCGGATGTGGACCGTTCGTTTTAAAATATGTTGATGATGAAAGGATTCTTATGGAATCCAATAAGTATTACTTTGGAGGAGAACCTTTCGTTGAAAGTGTTGAAATAAAAATAAAAAGAGAAGAGGATGAGTTTGAAGAACTGTTAGCCAGAAAGATTGATTACTGCTCTGTAAACGCTGAGGATCTTGAAAAATTAAAAAAACAGAACAGGGTTGATATCAAAGTGTTAACGATACCTTCTCTTGATGTTCAGTATGTTGGTTTCAACATGTCAAGAAAAAATGAGATTACATTAACAAAAGAGATAAGAAAAGCAATCAACTATGCTACCGATAAGTCACGGTATATAAACGAAACTATGTTTGGTCTCGGGATAATTTCAAAAGGTGTTTTCCCACCATCACTTCCATGTTATAACAAATCTCTTGAAGGTTATCCCTATAACCTTGCAAGAGCGAAAGAATTAATGTTAAAAGCAGGGTTCTCAGATGGTATAAAACACAATTTTGAAATGATATGCTCAAATTCTGAAAGGGTTATAAAAAGAGCGGAACTCTTACAGAGTATGTGGCAGGAAATAGGTATAAGAATAAAAATAGTTCCCTTAAAATGGGTAGAACTTCTCGATAGAATGCATTCTGGGAAATGTGATCTTTTTATGATGGGTTGGGCTGGTGACACAGGAGAACCAGACAATTTCTTGTATCCCCTTTTTCATAGTGAAAGTTTTGGAGATGGTGGAAATAACTCTTTTTATTCAAACAAACAGGTGGATGACCTTATTTTAAAAGCGAGGATGACAACGAATTTTGAGGAAAGAAACAAACTTTATCAGGAAATTGAAAAAATTATTGTTGACGATGCTCCATGGGTATTTTTAACTCACAACTATCGACAGATCGCAATACATGATGATGTTCATGGTTTTTATGCACATCCTTTAAGTGTTTTACCAATAGAGTTCACATGGAAGGAGATTTAACAGAATGGAAAATGAACAGTATATAACATTTAAAATCGAAGGCAAAATATATGGAATAAAAATATCTGAAATAATAGATATTTATGAGAGAATAAAAGGAATTAGAATTCCAAACGCTGAAGATTACATAGAAAGTGTTATAAACTTAAGGGGTGATGTTGTTGTTTTGATCTCGTTGAAGAAAAAATTAAAAATGATGAAAAAGGTTGAGGAAAATTATATAATCATCTGTGAAAACAATAAGGAAAAATATGGACTTTTAATAGATGAAATAGAAGGTATAATAAATGTATCAAAAGTAAAAGATGAAGAGAGTGAGGGTGAATATATAAAAGGTTTTGTTGAAAAAGATGGTAAAGAGATTATAATATTGAATTTGAAAAATATTATCAACAAAAATTAGGAGGAAAAAATATGGCTACAAGGGTGCTTATCGTTGATGACGCAATTTTTATGAGAAGGATGATCGCAGATATTCTGAAAAAGGAAGGTTTTGAAATTTGTGGGGAGGCAGGGACAGGATCTCAGGCTGTTCAGATGTATAGGGAATTACAGCCGGATCTTGTAACTATGGATATCATAATGCCTGATATGTCAGGTATAGATGCTGTCAGGGAAATTATAAAAGAGTTCCCAAACGCAAAGATATTGATGGTTTCCGCTATGGGCCAGCAATCACTTGTAGTTGAAGCGATTCAGGCGGGAGCCAAAGATTTTGTTGTTAAACCTTTTCAACCTTCAAGGGTTCTTGAATCTGTGAACAGAGTTTTAAATTTAAAATAGTGTATGACAAATTACGAAGAATTGTTCATAAGCGAAGCTGAAGAATACCTTGATCAGGTTTCAGATTCTATTTTGAAACTTGAAAAGGATATGAACGATATAGAGGCAATAAACTCGATTTTCAGAGGGATGCATACGATAAAAGGTATGGCAGCTTCAATGGGCTATTCTTCGATTACAAAAATTTCCCATTCGATTGAAGATGTTATGGATCTTATACGAAACGAAAAATTACAGGTGAGTACTGAACTTATAGATCTTCTTTTGAAGGGAACAGATTATATCCAATCTCTTGTTCATAAAAAAGAGGTTGATGAAAATATCATAAAAAGTTTCTTGAAAGTAATTGAATCTATTAAAACTGGTTCTGAAATCGTTAAAGAAACGAAAAAGGTTGAGGAAGTAAAAGCAGAAAAAAAACCTGTGCAAAAAGTATCTTTATCCTCTGAAAAAGCGATAAAAATAATTTTTGCTGAAGATGTTGTTTTAAAATCAGCAAGAGCTTTTGTAGTAATAAAAAATCTTCAGGATAACAATCTTTTTATAAAAAGTGATCCGGATTATGATTCGATAATGAAGGAGAATTTTAAAGATGAGATTACGGTTTATATCAAAGGCACATCTGAAATTGATAAAGTCATTGAAGAGATAAAAAATATACCTGAGATAAAAGATGCTTTTGTTGTAAAGGATGAAATAAAAAGTGATCAGGAAATCGTTGTAGAAAAAAAGGATATAAAAGTTTCACTCGAACGTCTGGACAATCTCCAGAATTATGCTTCAGAACTTGTTATAGCGAGAGGAAGGTTGCAACAGATAGCGTACTCTTTACAGAATGAGGAATTGATAAATTCTCTCAATTCTACCTCAAAGATAATCTCGAATATTCAGGATGAAATAATGAAGATAAGGATGGTTCCTGTTGGACAGGTTTTTGATAGATATCCAAGGTATATCAGAGATCTTTCAAACAGGTTGAAAAAGAAAGTAAATTTCATAATAAAGGGAAGAGATATTGAACTTGATCGAGCGATTCTGAATTCACTTGCTGATCCATTGCTTCATCTTCTAAAAAATGCTGTGGATCATGGAATAGAAACTCCACAGGAAAGGATAAAAAATAAAAAAGATGAAACTGGAACAATCATACTTGAAGCGAAAAGGGTCAAAAATGGAGTTTTGATAACAGTTTCGGATGATGGTAAAGGGCTTGATAAGAATAAAATTATAGAAAAAGCCCTGTCTTTAAATCTGATAGATGAAGAAAAATTGCAACATCTTAGTGAAAGCGATATCTATTCGTTGATTATGAATGAAGGATTTTCAACAAAAGAAGAAGTTAACGATATTTCAGGGAGAGGTGTGGGTGTCGGGGCTGTTTACAATGTTTTAAAACAGATAGGTGGAACACTTGAAATCTCATCCCAAAAAGATAAAGGGACAGTTTTCACTTTAAAACTTCCTTTGACACTCGCTATAATAAAAACTTTGATAATCGAAGTGAGTGGTGAGGTTTATATAATTCCTTTAACTCATATTGTAGAGACGATAGATATAAACAAAAATGAAATATTTACAATTATGCAAAAAGAGGTATTCGTTTTGAGAGAACAGATAATACCACTTATAAGGTTATCAAAGATTTTTAAATGTGAAAAAATTGAAGAGAGGGAAAAGTATTCCATAGTTCTTGTTGAAGTTGAGGATTCTTTATATGGGATACTTGTGGATAATTTCTTAGAACAATCAGAAGTAGTTGTCAAGCCACTTAAAGGAATACTATCAGGTATTCATGGGCTTGCAGGTGTATCAATTTTAAACAATGGAATGCCATCTTTCATAGTTGATGTTCCAGGTGTTGTTTCGATGGCTAAAGAGGGGTAATTTATGATAGATTTTAACAACTTAAAAGATTTTCATCTTGATGGAATCAAAGAAATCTCCAATATAGGTGGAGGACATGCTGCAACAGTACTTTCACAACTTGTGAATAAAAGAGTGATGGTCTCAGTTCCAAAGGTTCACATTATATCTTCAGAAGAGATATACAGGATAATCAATAACCAGGATGAGATTGTAACAGGTGTTCTTGTTAAATTTCTTGGAGATTTAACCGGTAGAACACTTTTGATTTTCCCAAGGGATGAGTCGATGCTTCTTGTCGATATGGTAATGGGGAAACAAATTGGAACAACTACGATTTTAAGCGAAATAGAACAATCGGCGATTAAAGAGGTTGCGAACATAGTTATAAGTTCATATCTTACTGCTATGAGTGATTTTTTGAACATGTTGATTTTACCCTCTGTTCCAAATCTTGTGATAGATATAGGGTCTGCTGTAGTAACTTCAGCATATATAGATTTCAGTGCAAACAAAGATGTTGTTTTCTGTGTTGAAACAGAATTCACTTTTGAGGATGATCCACATCCTTTAAAAGGTTATCTTATACTTTTGCCTGATCCAATATCTTTAAAAAAACTTCTCGATTTTTTAAACAGGTAGGTTGAATGAAAAAACAGGTTCAAATTTCTGAAGCCGAAAAAAGAGTTCTAAAGTCGTTTGCCCAGAGGATAGATCCAAAAGATGCTGGTGCACACAATAACCTTGCTGTTGTATATTACAACAAAGGTCTTTATGATGAGGCGATTGAAGAACTTGAAAAAGCACTTGCAATAGATCCAAAATTTACTCTGGCGAAAAAGAACCTTGAACTCATCTACAAAGAAACTGGGATGTATGATGAAAAGATAAAAGAGTACAGAGAAGTTCTTGAAAAGAATCCTGATGATTTGAACACAAGGTTTAAACTTGCAGAAGCGTTGAACAACATGGGTAAATCACTAGATGCAATTGCTGAGTATAAGAAAATTTTAAAGAGTAATCCATCATTTGTTGATGCAAGGTTGAACCTTGCAAAGATATATAAATCTTTAGGTATGTATGATGATTCGATTGAAGAGTATCGAAAAGCTTTAAAGACACAGCCGGATTCAGCACAAATACACTCGATGCTTGGTGAGGTTTACTACAACAAAGGAATACTTGACTCTGCAATAAAAGAATTCCAGAAAGCCCTCGAACTTGATCCAAACCTTGCTGAGGCACATTTTCTTTTAGGTTTTGTTTATGGAGAGAAAGGACTTTTTGATGATGCTATTAAGGAAACAAAAAAGGCAATCAAGTTGAATCCAGCTTATGGAAAAACACAGGCAAACCTTGGAATAGATTTCTATCAGCAGGGGATGTATCAGAATTTTGTTCAAGAAGAATCGAATGTTTCGATTCAACCGAACAGTTTTTTAACATATTTTACTCTTGGAATAGGTTTCAGGAACAAAGGACTTTTTAATGAAGCGCTAAAAGAGTTTAAGAAAGCCGAAGCTGTTGAACCGGATCGAGCGCTGATACATATCCAGATAGGTGAGATTTATCTTCTTCTGGGAGAAAACGATAAAGCGATAGAGGAATATAAACTTGCACTTAAAGATGAGTCGTTTGCAGCAAAAGCGTACAACGATATGGGTATAGCTTTTCATCGAAAAGGAGAACTTGAAAATGCTATAGATTGTTATAATAAATCTATAAAGATGGATCCATCATATGTTATGGCATACAACAACCTCGGGATTGCGATGCTTCATAAAAACAAGATGGATGATGCATTAAAAATGTTTAACAAATCTTTACAGATAAGAGATGATTATGTTGATGCTCTTTTGAATCTATCGATAATCTTTATTGAAAATAAAAATTTTATAGAGGCGAAAAAATATATCGATAAAGTTCTTGAAATAAAAGGTGATTATCCTTTAACATACAACTATCTTGGAATAATCTATAGAGAGGAAGGGAAATTTGAGGATGCGATAAAAGTTTTTGAAAAAGCGATACAGTATGATGAAAATTTTGCTGAAGCGTACTATAATCTTGCTTTTACCTTAACAAAAGTAGGAAGGTATGAGGAAGCACTCAAATATACAAAAGAGGCGTTAAAACTCAATCCTTATTATGTTGAGACAAGATATAAACTTGGACTTGACTATTATGCTGATAAAGTCGATGTTTTGATAAGTGGTAGTTTATCAAAAGATGTTCAGGTGACATCTTCAGAACAACTCGAAGGTTTCTCAATTGGTGAGGATAAAAGTTCAGATATTTTCACAGGTGTTTTTGAAGAGGAAACAGAAGATACTTTTGAAAAAGAGGACATTAAATTAAAGGAAGTTGATCAACTTGAAGAGAAGAGAAAAAAAGCAAAAGAATATTTTGAAAAGGGTGAATATGACCTTGCTTCACAAAATGCTTTTGAAGTTGTAAGAAAAGATGAAAATGATGTGGAAATGTTTGAAATAATCGCTGATGTTTACAATATAAAACAGATTTATGGAGAAGCAGAAGAGTATTATCGAAAAATAGTTGCTCTCTCTCCGCTTAATGAAAAAGTAGTGTTAAAACTCTCCAAACTTCTGTATAACAAAGGAATTTATTCTGAACCCATAGAATATCTTTCAAAGATAGTTGAAAGGGATAGAAGTAAGATTGATGTTTTGAATCTCTATTCGATGTTACTATGGAAAAATGGGAACCTTGAAGAGGCGATAAAAATTATCGGTGAGATACTTTTAAAAGATCCCGAAAATGTTGAAACTTTGACGAACCTCTCAGAGATATATGTGAGTCAAAAAAGAGATAAGGATGCACTTGAAATATATGAAAGAATCTTGAACAGGGATCCTGAAAATCTTGATATCCTTTACAAAAAAGCTATAGTTCTAAGAAGTATGAAAATGTACGATGAATCGATTAAAATTCTTGAATCATTGATAAGTAAAGATGTTGATAATCTGAATTATCTCTGGGAACTTGCAACTATATATGAACTTGTTGAAGATTTTGAAAAATCTATACAGATTTATACGAGAATAGTTCAAATAGATCCAAACAATCTCAGAGCGTTTTTAAGAATAGGTTCCGTTTGCCAGGAGATAGAAAATTTTGATGTTGCAAAGGATGCTTATCAAAACGCTCTTAAAATAGATCCTGCAAATCCTGAAGCAAATTTCAATTTTGCAAAGATAATAGCAAAGGAAGGTTATATAAAGGAAGCTATCGAGAGATGGAATTTTGTAGTAAAAAATTCACCTGAATCCGAATTTGCACAGAAGAGTTCAAAAGCGATAGAAGCGGCAAGGAACTGGATATCAATTTTTGAATAGGAGTGGATGTGGCTATTGAAGGACCCATCAGTGAACTAAATCTAATAGATCTATTTCAGATTCTATCTTTTAACCAGAAAAGTGGAATTTTGAAAATAGATTCAAACAAAGAAGAAAAAGCAAATGTTTATTTTGAAAATGGAAATGTTGTTTATGTTAGTATGGAAGGGATAACTTTGCCTTTACTTTTGATAAAAGCTGGAAAGATAACTAAAGAATTTTATGAACAGAAGATAATGAATAAGATTCAAAATGATGATGTTGAAATAGCAAAAGAGATAATCAAGATGAACATAATGACTGAGAATGAGTTCAGAAAATTTCTACAACTCAGAATCGAAGATACCATATACAAACTTTTTGAGTGGAGAGAAGGATATTTTAAATTTGAGGAAGGTAATTTTATTCTCGACAACCTGTTCAAATTCAGGATCAAAACCGAATCGTTGATAATGGAGGGCTCAAGAAGGATAGATGAATGGTCAAGGTTATCCGCAAAGATTCCAAACTCATCGGTGATTCCAAAAATCTCTGACAATCCAGACAAAATGGATCTTTTAGATCTTAAACCAAAAGAGTGGGAAATATTTTCGATGATAAACGGTAAAAACACGATTAAAGATATCGCAGAAAAATATGGTGATGAGTTTGAAATCGCAAAATTGATATATGGAATGATAACTCTTGGTATAGTTGTGATCGAAGGTGGCCAAAAAAGTGATGTTGAAAGTAGTTTTGATGTTGCAAAACATTACTTCAATGATGGATTGTTCGATAAAGCTATAAACGAGTTAAAAAATTATATTAAAAGGGATCCAAAAAATCTTGATGCTTACAGAATGCTTATATTCTCATTCTTTGCAACGAATCAGTTTGATAAAATAAACGAGTTCTCTATGATAGCAAAAAATGAAGGAATGGATGATCCTTTTATAAAAAAGTATAATTCTTTCGCATACTTTAAAAGAGGAGATATCAAAAAGAGTATAGATGAACTAATTTCTCTTTATGATAATCTTCAAACACCAGATCAGATGAGTAAGGTCGAAAAACTTGTTGAATCTCTAAAAGAGTGTCAAAAAATCTTTGATGAACTTTTGGGAGGTAAATTTGAATGAAGGAATGAAAGTTGATAGGGATAGTATTTCCCTTATTATAATGATCGCTGAGGATCTTTATAAGAACAAAGCGTTCAATGAAACAATAAACTATTGTAAGCTCATTCTCTCAGAATTTCCCGATATAAAAGATGCAAAAGTTTTGCTTTACAAATCTTTAAAAGAGTTGAACGATCCGTCCGCAACTGAAGTTTTGAATCAACTTTTGAATGAATTTCCAGATGATCCGGCCGTAATCTCATTAGCACAACCTGTAAATGTTGAAAATGTTGGTATATCAAAAAATCCTGAAATAAAAAATGAGGAATTGCAAAAGATAGAAAAGGATAATGTGATAACCGCAAACGAAGCGGAAAATTTACTTGACAGATCACTCGAAGAGATAAACTCGATAAATGGAGTTTTAGGAAGTATAATAATTGAAGAATCAGGTCTTGTGATAAGGGCAAAAATACTTGAAAACCTTGATCCAGAAATAACATCTGCACTTTTTTCAACGATTTTTTCTGTTTCAGAAGATTCAATAAGTAAAAC
Organism: Caldifarciminota bacterium; assembly: GCA_039804105.1. GTDB lineage: Bacteria > Hydrothermota > 32-111 > 32-111 > 32-111 > 32-111. Next base: position 761,313 of record JBDRZU010000001.1, on the reverse strand, counting down.
CGATCTTGGTCTTGTAGATAGGATCTTTATTGAAATCGGAAAAGTCAGAATATATCTTTTTAAAGGTAACGGTTATATATTGGGAATCTTCACCGAAGAGGTTGTGAAGATAGGTCTTATACTGATAAAAGCAAAACAGTTGTTAAAAAATATAAAACAGGTGCTTGAACAATGATAAAAGAAAAGATTGAAAAAATAATGGAGATAACAGGGGTTAAAGGAGTTGCTGTTCTTACGAAAGATGGACTTATCGTAGATAAGATTTTCTATGAAATTGAAATGGCAGAACTACTTGGAGCGATGGTTGCAAAGATAAACAGTGAGATGGAAAAAAGTTTGGGAAAGAGTACCGACTCACTTCCAATATTTTCAACGATATACACTGAAAAAGGTGAAGTACTTTTTATTTCAAAAGAAAAATTTATATTATTTGCTCTCGCTGAAAAAAATGTTAATATTGGGGCTTTGATAATACAGATAAAAAATATTGCAGCGCAACTTCAGGGGAATATATAAAATTTTATGAAAAAACTTGTTCTTGATGAACCTACCGTCAAAGATATTGAGCGGTTTTTAAAGACATTCATTCAGGATACAAAAGTCCTGAATGTCCTTATCATAAATAGTGCAGGTCAGGTACTTTTTCAGATGGGTATGAAAAAGGATAACTATTATACTCAATCACTTGGAGCTTTATGTGCTGGAATTTTTAATGCAACAAAAAGTATTGCAAAACTTGTTAAAGAAGATTATTTTTTTACACTCTTTCAGGAAGGTAAAAAGTTTTCATTTTTTTATCTTGCTGTGAACGATGAGATAATTATAGTTTCACTTTTTTCAAAAGATACGATCATAGGGGTTGTTCAAACGATGATGAAGAAATTAAGTGAAAATATAATTAAACTTATGAAGGAAGAGGAGGAAAGGATAACATTTGACAAAGATTTCAAGAATCAGGTCGATAACATTATAGATAATTTATTTAAATAATTTCTTCCTTATTACAAAAAATACAAAAACCTTAAAATGCCTCTTTCTTCTTACTATTGACAAAAAACTTTTTTTTGATAAAATCAAAAACTAAAATTCTGCTCTTTTTTCAGGAGGTTTTAAATGTATAGGTTTTTTAATTTGGTGTTAATCGTTGCAATGGTAATTATACTTATGGCTGGATGTAACAATCAATATATGTCATCAGGTATAATATATATGCAACAGAACGATTTTGATAAAGCGATAATTCAGTTCAATGAAGCGATAAAACTTGAACCGAACAACCCACAAGCGTATTTATGGATGGGAAAAGCATATGGTTCTAAAAGTGATTTTGATAAAGCATCAGAATATTTTATCATCGCACTTGAAAAGGATACGACAGGTCAAGTTTTAAAAGAGATGAAGGAGAATGTTGAATTTTATTGGCCAGTACTTTTTAATGCTGGAACAGGTTTTTTGAGAAATAAGGATAGCAAAGAGAATAAGTCAAAATATGAAAAATATCTTTTAAAAGCAGAGGATGTTAAAGATACATCCATTAACTACGACTATCTTGTGCTACTTTATGCTGAAACTGGTGATGAATCGAACATGACAAAAACTATAGAAAAATCTATTTCCAAGAACCCTAAAAATCTTTCCTTATTTTTCAATGTTGCAAAATATTATATTGGAATAGAAAAGTTTGATGAAGCAAAGAAATACCTTGATAAAGCAAAAGCGATCGATTCTGAAAACCCACAGATTATTTACTGGCTTGGAGAGATAGCATATTCAAGTAAAAACTTTGATGAGGCAATAAAGAATTTCAACAGTTTCAACAAAATTTATGAATCATCAGATTCGACTATGAAATCCAAACTCTCGACTTACAGAAACGATGTTTCCTTCAAACTTGGGAAAATCTATCTTGAAGAGAAAAAGAACTACAAGGAAGCGATTGTCAACTTTGTTAATGCTTTGAAAGTTAAAGATGATGATTTTGAATCAATGTTGAATTTGGGGTTTGCTTATTATAAGAACAAAGATTATGCTGATGCTGTTAAAACTATCGATGATTATATTACAAAAACTGGAACAGAAATAAGTGATCTTTATTTAATAAAAGCTGATTGCTATTCAAGAATGAAGATGAACGATAAATCACAGGAAGCATATAAGAAATATGAAGATTTAAAAAAACAGGGGAAGTAAGGAGTTTAAATGAAAACGACGAGAGTAAAAGAGAATGAAATCAAACATAACTGGTACATAGTTGATGCTAAAGGTAAAACCCTTGGTCGACTATCAACAAAGATTTCAACTATTCTAATGGGGAAAAACAAAGTTACCTATCAGCCAGATGTAGATAATGGTGACGGTGTGATAGTTATAAATGCAAAGGATATAAAGGTTACAGGGAACAAACTTTCTAATAAAATTTATTATTCACATTCAGGATATATCGGAAATCTTAAAGAGAGTTCTCTTAAAGAAATGCTTGAGAAGAATCCATCAAAAGTCATCACTCTTGCTGTGAAAAGGATGCTTCCCAAAAATAAACTTGGCAGAAAGATGTTAACGAGATTAAAAGTTTACAACGATTCAAACCATAAACATAAAGCACAGAATCCAATTGAAATAAAATTATAAGGAGGAACTTTGGCTGAAAATAATGTTTTTGTAGGAAGAAGAAAAGAGGCGGTTGCAAGAGTCAGATTAGTTGAAGGCAAAGGAAAATTTTTGATAAATGGAAAGAAACTTGAGGATTATGTTAAAAGGTTTGATCACAGAGAAGAACTTTTAAATGTTTTACGTTTGTGTAACCTTGAAAGAAAGGTTTCTGTTTATGCAAAAGTTTCTGGTGGTGGGATCACAGGTCAAAAGGATGCCATAAAACTGGGAATCGCAAGATCTATAGCAAGAAGGTATCCAGATTTTAAAGTTGTTCTCAAAGACAATGGACTTTTAACAAGAGATCCAAGAGAAAAAGAGAGAAGAAAATACGGACTTGCTAAAGCAAGAAAGAGATATCAATTCTCTAAGAGATAATTTAACAAAAAAGCACACTGGTCAAATCCTATGGGCGGTGCAGTTTATCTGTTCCCATAGGAGCAGTGGAAGATTTAACCGAAGGAGGATTTTCTATGCAGATCACAATTGAAGAACTTTTGAAGTGCGGAGTTCATTTCGGACATAAAACCGAAAGATGGAACCCGAAAATGAAACCATTTATTTTTTCATCAAGAAATGGGATCTATATCATAGATCTTCTAAAAACACTTGAACAGTTAAAAAAAGCGAACGAGTTTGTCAGAGAAATCATTGCAAATGGTGGACAGATACTTTTTGTGGGAACAAAGAAACAGGCAAAAGACATAATCGAACAGGAAGCAAAAAGTTGTAATTCATTCTATATCAACGAAAGATGGTTAGGTGGTCTTTTAACAAACTTTTCAACAGTTAAAAGAACAATAGATAAGTTGAAAGAGAGTGAAGCAAAATTAAAAAATGGAGATTATGATAAACTCACAAAAAAAGAAAAGAGTATGAAGGAAAGGGAGATAGAAAAACTTTCAAAGGTCTTTTCTGGTATTAAAGAGATGACAAGGTTGCCTGATGTGATGTTCGTTGTTGATACAAAAAAACACAAGATAGCTATAAACGAAGCGAACTTGATGGGCATACCTGTGATTGCACTCGTTGACACAAATTCTGATCCAGATATAGTAACGATTCCAATCCCTGGAAACGATGACGCTATAAAATCTATCGAAATAGTGACCAAAGTTATTTCTGACGCTGTTAACAAAGGTCTTATGGAGAGAAAAGATTTTCTTGAAAATCAAAAAAGAGAAGAGTCGATGCAGAGTGAAACAAGAAAGAAGGAAAATTTTGTTGAAGACATAGATGATGAAGGTGAAAAGGTTGAAAGAATAAAAAGAAGAAGAAGAATAGAATAATTTTCAAGGAGATTTTATGAATATCACAATGGATATGATAAAAGAGTTAAAAGAAAGAACAGGCCTCGGAATAATGGACTGTAAAAATGCATTGATAAAGAATGATGGAGATATTGAAAAAGCTATTGAATACTTAAGAAAAGAAGGTATTCTTAAAGCTGCAAAAAAATCTTCAAGAACAGCAACAGAAGGAGTTATTGACGCTTACATACATTACAATAAAAAACTTGGAGTTTTAGTTGAGGTTAACTGTGAAACCGATTTTGTTGCAAAGACACAGGAATTTATGGATATGGCTCACCAGATAGCGATTCATATCGGTGCGATGGAACCACAGTACATAAAAGAGACCGATGTCCCACAGGAAGTCATCGAAAAAGAGAAAGAGATTTATAAAGAACAGTTAAAGGATCAGAAAAAACCTCAAAATGTTATCGATAAAATCATTGAAAACAAACTCCAGAAATTCTTTGAAGAGAACTGTCTTTATAGACAACAGTTTTTTGGTTCAGAGGATAAGAAAACTGTTGAGGATTATATAAAAGAGAATATAGCAAAATTTGGTGAAAATATAATAGTTAGTAGATTCTCGATTTTTAAAATCGGAGAATAGATGAAAACCAAACCGAAATATAAAAGGATCCTGTTGAAACTCTCAGGTGAGATCCTTGGAGACAAAGATTATGTTTTTTCTGAAAAATCTCTTTCAACACTTGTAGATGAGATTGTTGAAGTTTATAAGATGGGAGTTGATGTAGGAATCGTTATAGGTGGAGGAAACATCATAAGAGGATCAAAACTTGTAAACCAACTCCATCTTGATAAGGTTACAGCGGATTACACAGGAATGCTTTCAACAGTTATAAATGGAATGGTTTTACAGGCGATGATAGAAAAAAATGGTGTAAGTACGAGGATGATGACAGCGATTGAGATAAAACAGATTGCTGAACCTTATATCAGAAGAAAAGCTTTATCACATCTTGATAAAAAAAGAATAGTTATCTTTACAGGTGGAACGGGAAATCCCTTTTTCACAACGGATACAGCAGCTGTTTTGAGAGCATCTGAAATTGGTTGTGAAGTGCTTTTAAAAGGGACAAAAGTCGATGGAGTTTTTGATATTGATCCTGTTAAAAATAAAAATGCAAAGATGTTTAAAAACATTAACTATTCTTCTGTTCTTATCAAAGAACTCAATGTTATGGATATGACTGCAATATCACTGAGTAAAGAGAACAAACTTCCGATTATAGTTTTTAACATTTTAAAGTATGGTAACCTTATAAAGATTGTAAAAGGTGAAGAAATAGGAACACTTGTTAGTTAAAGGGGGAAATATGCCTGAAAAACTTTTACATGATTCTGAAGTTTCTATGAAAAAAAGTGTTGATAATTTTAAAAGTGAACTTTCAAAGATTAGAACAGGGAAAGCCACTCCCGCATTACTCGATGGTATACATATAGATTACTATGGTGTGAAATCACCTTTAAATCAGGTTTCAACAATATCAACTCCTGATCCAAAATTGATAGTTGTTCAGCCTTGGGATAAAAGTATACTTTCTGTTATCGAAAAAGAGATCCTAAAGGCGAATATCGGTCTTACCCCAACAAATGATGGTAATGTGATAAGAATTTCCGTTCCACCTCTTACAGAAGAAAGAAGAAAGGAAATAGTCAAAACCATTAAAAAACTTGCTGAGGAATCGAGAATTGTTATCAGACAGATAAGGAGAGACAACATTGAAAAACTCAAAAATATGAAAAAGGATGGAACTATTTCAGAAGATGATGAAGAAAGATTGGAGAAGGAAATTCAGAAATTGACAGAAAAATATATTGGTGAAATCGATGAGATAGTCACAAAGAAGGAAAATGAAATCCTTGGAAGTTGAAAAAGAAAAATCTATTCCCCAACATGTTGCCATCATTATGGATGGTAATGGTAGATGGGCGAAAATGAGAGGAAAGAATAGATTGTATGGGCATAAAAAGGGAGTTGAATCTGTCAGAAGGATTGTTAAACATTCAGCGAAAGTTGGAGTAAAATATTTGACTCTGTTTTCATTTTCAACTGAAAATTGGAATCGACCGAAAAGTGAAGTTGAAGGATTGATGAAACTTTTTTCGAAACTTCTTGAACAGGAAATTCCTGAACTTTATAAAAACAATGTTAGAATGTTGTTTATTGGAAGGAGAAACAGGTTATCAAAAGAGTTACTCGATAGAATGGAAAATGCCCAGGAGGTTACGAAAAATAATACAGGTTTAACTCTAATTCTTGCCTTCGATTATGGTGGAAGACAGGAAATCGTTGATGCATGTAAAGAGATATGTAGAAAACTTAAATTGAACCAACTTGAAAGTTTGGATAACGAAGAATTTTCAAAACATTTGTATCTCCCGGATGTTCCAGATCCAGATCTTGTCATAAGAACAAGTGGTGAGTATAGAATTTCAAATTTTCTTCTATGGCAAACAGCATATTCAGAATTTTATTTTACCAATGTTCTATGGCCAGATTTTGATGAGAAAGAGTTTGACAAGGCGTTGTTGGATTATTCTAAAAGGGAGAGAAGGTTTGGCAAAGTTTAACCAGGAAAACCTTTCTTATAGGTTATTAACCTCTTTTCTTTTCATTCCATTTTTTCTTGTGATTTTCAATTATGGATCATATCCTTATCTTTTTTTAATGCTTGGAATAATAAGTATTATGGCTTATGAATTTTTCTATATTTTAAGAGAGAAAGGTCTAAACCCTTATTTGAGAACTGGGATATTCGCGTCAGTTCTTCTTGGTTTTATAATGAACTATTCATCAGCACTCTTTACATATTTTTTGATAACTGTTCTTTTAATGTTCATTTCAATATTTGAACTGAAACGGAACGATCCTGCAAAATCTATAGTTTATATGGCAGTAACAACATTTGGAGTGCTATACACTGGCTGGCTTGGTGGGCATATGATCCTTCTTGGAAGCGAAAGTTATAATATTTTAAATTCTCCTAAACTGATATACATATCTTTTCTAATGATCTGGATGGCTGATACAGGTGCTTTCTTTGTGGGAAGCAAATTTGGAAAGCATAAAATAATACCGAAGATCAGTCCATCAAAATCTTATGAAGGTCTTTTGGGTGGTTTTATTTTTTCTTTGATATCAGGTTTTTTATTTTCATCATTTTTTTTCAAAGAACTCAATATGGTTGATGTAACCGTTTTTTCTCTGATATCATCCGTTGGAGGTCTTGCTGGAGATCTTGTTGAATCAGCAATGAAAAGGGATGCAAAACTAAAGGATGTGTCATCATTTTTACCAGGACATGGTGGGGTGCTCGATAGATTTGATTCAGTGCTTTTCGCTTTACCTTTGTTTTATTATTATTTTATATTCGTTATAAAAAGCAGGCTATTGTGAAAAAGATTCTGATTCTTGGAGCAACTGGCTCAATTGGAAAAAGTGCACTCAAAGTTGTAAAAAAGTATCCTGAGAAATTCAAAATTGTTGGAATAACCGCAAATAAAAATAAAGAACAACTTATTAAAATATCTGAAGAGTTTTCAGTCAAAAATATTGGTCTTTATAACGAATCACTAATCTATGAGGGAAAAAGAAAAAGGAATATAAAAGAGGATGTTAACTCTTATTTTGTCAAAAATCTTGATTATGACATAGTTTTAAATGCTCTTGTAGGTTCAATAGGTTTTTTCCCAACATATTTTGGAATCAAGAGGGGAAAGAACATAGCACTCGCAAATAAGGAAACTATAGTTTCGTATGGTGATATAATAAAAAAAGAATTGAAAAAACACAAAAGATCCTTAATAAAACCTATAGATTCAGAACATTCAGCTTTATGGCAACTTTTATCGTTTGTTGATCGAAAAAAAATTAAAAAATGTTATATAACTGCATCTGGTGGTGTTCCTTTCAAAATGAATAAGGATGATTTAACCATAGAAGAGGTTTTAAAACATCCTGTATGGAATATGGGAGTTAAAGTTACAGTTGACTCATCAACTATGGTAAACAAAGGACTTGAGATAATCGAAGCATGCAGACTGTTTGATCTCAAACCCGAAATGGTTGGAGTAATGATTCATCCAAACTCTTTGGTACATGCTATCGTTCTTTTAAAAGATGGCACATATATTTGTCATATGGCACAACCAGATATGGTTTTACCCATAGAGTATGCTTTGCTACATCCAGATAGGGCAGAAACACCATCTATAGATTTATTGGACGAAAAAATGAAAATCGATTTTTCATTCCATCCAGCTCCACCTGAAAAATATAAATCATTAAAACTTGCTTATATGGCTATTGAAAAAGGTGGCAATATGCCTGCAGTATTCAACGCTTCAAATGAAAAGGCTGTAGAACTTTTCACAAAAGGTAAAATAAAATTCAATCAAATAGTTGATCTGATTGAAAAAGTTATGAAAAACATAAACTTTGTAAAAAAAGTAACTATTGAAAATATTCAAAAAAGTGAGATTGAAGCGAAAAAATTAACAGAAATATTTGGAGAAAAAGTATGAGTTTTTTAATAATGGTTTTAACTTTAGGAATAATGGTTATAGTTCATGAGTTTGGTCATTTCATAGTTGCAAAAATCTTTAGAGTTGGAGTTTTAACATTTTCAGTTGGTTTAGGTAAAAAACTTTTTGGATTCAAGAAAAATGAAACAGAATATGTTTTCTCAATACTCCCTTTTGGTGGATATGTGAGATTAAAAGGAATGGAAGATTTTGAGAGTAAAGAACGGGATCAGGATGATTTCATGAATAAAAATCCTATAAAAAGGATTCTTGTGATATTTTCAGGTCCATTTTTTAATTTTATTTTTGCTTTTTTGATCATTTTTATAACAGTTTATTTTTATGGAGTAACGAATATTGAAAATACTCCATTATATGATGTATCTGGTCCCTATAAAGATTATTTTAACAAAAATGACCTTATCATAAGCGTTAATGGAACAGAAGTAAAAAGTTTTAACGATATTTTTATAAATCTGATACCTGATAAAGAGAATGTTTTTAAAGTTTTAAGAAATGATGAAAAAGTTGAAATAAAATTTAAACTCGATAAACCCGATTCACTTTTTATAACACCTCAATTTCCTCCTGTTGTAGGGTTAGTTAATGAAAATTCATCTGCTTCAAAGTATGGGATCAGAAAAGGTGATAGAATAATAAAAATAGATGATTTCAACATTATTGCATGGCAGGATATCTCCGAAGTTATGAAATACCATTACAAAGAGGAAATGGATTTTTTGATTTTAAGAGGAAATGACACTCTCCTTTTGAAAGTGAAACCTGAGATTAGAAAAGATAGTGTTTCTGGAGAATTCAAAGAGTATGGTTTTCTTGGAATTGGGTTTTCTTATGAAACGAAAAAAGTTGATTTTGTTAATTCTCTAAAACTTACTTTTGATCGAGTAAAAATTATATCTTTATCGATATTAAAATTTTTACAACAAATGTTTATGGGGAAAATGGCATTAAAAAATTTGGGTGGACCAGTTTCAATATACACGATGACAGATCAGACATTAAAAATAGGTTTTGAAACTTTTTTATCTTTTCTCGCATTCTTTTCGATCAACCTTTTTATATTCAATCTGATTCCATTCCCTCCACTTGATGGTTCATATATTTTGATCTATATTTTTGAACTTATAACAAAGATTAAAGCAAATAAAAAGTTTATGCAGATATATCAGTATGTTGGAATATTTATTCTTTTCAGTTTGATTATACTTGTTACCTTTAACGATCTTTTAAGAATTTTTAAGGGTTGAAAATATTCTTGAAATTTTATATTCTTCTGTTATGATTTTTAAAGGAGAAAATTTTATGAAAAAAAATTATTTATACATTTTGATTTTTCTCGTTTTTGTTTTTTGTTCATTTCCCATTAACATTTTCTCAAACGAAGCGAAAATTTCAGGCAAAGTGAAAGTATGGGTGTTTTTTAAAGATAAGGGGATAAACACGAAAGAAAATATGGCTAATTATTTTAAAAGCAATACTTCCTATGTAACTGAAAAATCGAAAAAGAGAAGAAGAAACAAAAATCTACCTGAGTACAGATATCTTGATCTTCCTGTTAGTCAAAAGTATATTTCGATTCTCGAAAATAAAGGTTATAAAGTTGAAAAAGTTTCAAAATGGCTTAACGCTGTTTCAATCTATGTTGAAAAAGAGGATATAGAAAAATTGTCACAACTTTCATTTGTAAAATCGATATCACCAGTATCTTCAATAAAGAAGAAAAAAGATTTTCTTATAAAAGATGCTGTGAAAAGTAAAAGTTTCAAAAATATTAAAACCGATGATGTTTACTATTATGGTGATTACTCTTATAATCAGATAAAAATGTTGAATGTTAACACTCTACACAACAAAGGATACACCGGGAAAGATGTTGTAATCGCACTTTTTGATACAGGTGTTTTAATGTTGAAAGATTCATCGATGGTTATAGATTCTTCCTCAATACCTTTTGAAACAACCTTTATATATACAGGTAAACCTATTCATAGAGCTTTAAAGGATGTGAATATCATTGCATCCTATGACTTTATTGAGAACAAAGATTTTGCTGGAATAGTTTATGGTGGTTCTCCTGATGAAATAAACCAATTGAGTCACGGGACCAAAATGCTTGGTCTTATGGCTTCTTATTATTCGGGAGAGTTGATTTCACCAGCGTTTGGTGCTTCTTATATTATAGCGAAGACTGAGATAGCAGATTCTGAAATCGTTTCAGAAGAGGATAACTGGATTGCAGCAGTCGAATGGGCTGATTCTTTAGGAGCGGATATAATTTCAAGTTCTGTTGGATATAAGGATTGGTATCCATATTCTGTTATGACAGGTGATTCAACAAAAATTTCAAAGGCAGCGAACATAGCGGCAGATTCTTTTGGAATACTTGTTGTAAACGCTATCGGGAATTTACAGAATGTTGGTATCGATAGAGCTGATACTTCAATCATTGCACCCGCAGATGCATATTCTGTTTTAACTGTTGGTGGAGTCGATGATTCGATGGTATATTCTCAATATTCTGTGACTGGTCCGACATATGATGTTTACCTTGATTCAACAATTGAAAGATATAAACCTGAAGTTGTTGCGTTGGCTGAATGGCCTTACACTGTATCTGATAGTTCGAACTCATTTAATTATATACTTGGAACGAGTGGATCAACTGCACTCGTGAGTGCAGGTTGTGCTCTTCTTTTGCAGGCACATCCTGACTGGACACCTGCAAAAGTGAAAGAGGCACTAACAAAAACAGCAAAAAAGCCATTTGCTTCCTTGATACCTGATACAACATATTTTTCAGAATACCCGAATCAGATCGTTGGTTATGGAGTTCCAGATTTTTATAAAGCAGTGATGTATGCTGACACTGAGGATGTTTACGAGATAAATTCAAGTAGATTACTTCCCCCTTATCCAAATCCATATTCTTTAAAAACGGGAACTCTAATAATTCCTTTTGAGATCAAAAGAAAGATATCGAATCTTATGTTATACATTTACACACTTGATGGTAAACTTGTATATTATGCGGAAAAAGAAAATGTACTTCCTGGAGTTTATAACAGGGGTTTTGAATGGAACGGAGTACCAAATTTGAACGGTGCTTTTTTAAATGGAAATATAGGTTCAAGTGGAAATAAAGTTTCTCCCGGGATATATCTCGTGATTCTTCAAACAGGTTTTGAAAAAAGTGCAAAAAAGATAACGATAATCCCCTAATTCTATCTTCCTCAACCCCCTCCCGAAAACGCCCTCTTTAGAGGGCGTTTTCTCAATTGTAAATTTTAAATATTTTTGATTAAGAGAATTTTATTTAGAATTTTATTAACTTCTTTTTATGTGTTTGATTGTGTAGATCTTTTACTACAAGAAAATAAATACCACTTTTAAATTTTGTTAAATCGAGTACAACATTTTTTGAAATACCATCGAGTATTTTTCTTCCATTTTTATCTATTATAGTAAAACTTCTAATATTGTTTAATACAACTGAATTTTCATTGACAAGAAAACTGAAATTACTCTTTGTTCCTTTTTCTCCAAGAATATTTTCTTCATACAATCTTAAACTTATACCGTATGGACCAGAAACTTTTGCATGAATTATATAATCTCCTCTTGTTTGAACCACCCATGTTCCTGTGCTATCCCAGAATGTTTTAAAAGAAGGAGTGGAATCTGACAAAAAGTAACACAAAGCGTTTGCTGGTTGATCCTGACATCTCGCATACATTCCCACATAGAATGTTCCGCATACCAGCACTTGGGTTGACACTGTATCTGAAACTATCATAGGTGTGCTGTTAGTGTTTACCGCATGTGTATCACTGTAAATCACATTTCCAGGGAAACCAGAATTGTCGTTAAAAATCAATATCGTGTCGATTTCTGTTCGTTTGGTATATCTTCCCCAATAAACCATTTTCAAGGTACAAGTGTCTGAAACATAATACTTTGATGCTCTTCTGACATTCCCATACCAGAAGTAATTGAAAGTTCCATCATCGTTTTGTAAATAGTAATCATAAGAGAACAGCACTTGAACTGTTATAATTACAAGAATTGTGATCAAGATTTTTTTCATATTTTCCTCCCAAATTTTCCCCGAATTGATTATAACAAAATCGATTTTTTTTTCAATAAAAATTTTTTACTTTTTTTAAAAATTAAAATGTTGACATTATTATCTTAATAATATAAAATAATTCTTTAAAAAATTTAAGGAGCAGATTATGTACGATAAATTGATATTTAAATTATCAGATGAAAATTCAAATATCGTCTCTTTACCTGAAAATAGTTTCCCAATTGAGGTTTCAGATTGTATCAAGGAAAATCTTAGAAATCAGGATTTAAATCTACCAGTAGTATCTGAAATTGATGTTTTAAGACATTTTGTTTTGTTATCAAATAAAAACCATCATCTTCAGAAAGGTTTTTATCCGTTAGGATCATGTACGATGAAATATAATCCTGTTGTAAATGAGGAGATCTCTTCAAATCCAAAATTTACAAAACTTCATCCATATCAGGATGAAGAGGATGTTCAGGGTATACTTGAAATAATGTATGAATTACAGGATATGCTTTTGAAGGTTACAGGTTTTGATGGAATTTCTCTACAGCCAGTTGCAGGTGCTCATGGAGAATTCGCTGGAATGATGATAATAAGTGATTACTTTAAAAGTAAAGGTGAAAAAAGAACAAAAATTCTTATTCCAGATTCAGCACACGGAACGAATCCTGCTTCAGCAACTCTATCAGGATTTAGATCAGTGCAGATCAAATCGGACAGTTCAGGAGAGATAGATCTTGAGGATCTTGAAAAAAACATGGATGAAGATACTGCAGGAATAATGATAACGAATCCCAACACTTTAGGAATTTTTGAAAGTAAAATAGAAAAGATTTCCGAAATAGTTCATGGTAAAGGTGGCCTGATATATATGGACGGTGCAAACATGAACGCTTTGATGGGAATCGTCAAACCAGGTAAAATAGGTTTTGATATTCTGCATCTGAATCTGCATAAAACATTTTCGACACCACATGGAGGTGGTGGACCTGGTGCTGGTGGTGTTGCAGTTGTTGAAAAGTTGAAAGAATTTTTACCACCATACATTGTGAAATTTGAAAATGGGAAATATTACCTTGATTATCCTAAAAACTCGATAGGTTCATTGCATTCTTTTTATGGTAATGTTAACATAATGGTGAGAGCATGGGCATATTTGAAAATAATGGGAAGAGATGGACTTACTGAAGCAACTCAGATGGCGATAGTGAATGCAAACTATATAAAAAGAAAACTTCAGGATATATACGATTTACCATATAAGACAGAAACGATGCACGAGGTCGTTTTCAGTGGAAGAAAGCATAAAAAGGACTACAATATAACAACACTCGATATAGCAAAACGTCTGCTCGATTATGGATTCCATGCACCAACAGTTTATTTCCCGCTTATAGTTTCTGAGGCGATCATGATTGAACCAACAGAAACTGAATCAAAAGAAACTCTTGATGGTTTTATCGAAGCGATGAAAAGAATAGATGAGGAAGCAAAAAATGAACCCGAAAAAGTTAAAAATGCTCCATCAAACACTCCAGTTTCAAGACCTGATGATATATACGCTTTAAAAAATCTTTATGTTAACTGGTATAGGGAAAATAATGGATAAGAGTTTTCAGCCTGTAAGTCCGAAAGAGATACCTCTTGAAAGAAAAGAGGAGATTCTAAAAAAGATTGCAGTAAGTATAGTCAAAAGGGGATTAACCGCTCCAGCGATAATGTTTCTGGAATCGATAAAACCTATGAATTTTATAAGTGCTCAGATAATGATATTTTTGGAACCAATTATTTTAACATTTTTCAACATATCTGAATACCGTGAAGCATCTTTGATTTTTGAAGAAAGAGATTCTGTTGAGAAACTAATAAAATATATTGAGGAATTTGAAAATACAAATAAGAGAAACAAGAAGGATATTAAGGAGGATAAATGAAAGAGAAGGATCAAATCACACGAATACTTGCAACCGATTGTGGATCCACCACAACTAAAGCTATTTTAATAGAGAAAAGAGATAATGAGTATCGTTTGATAGTTAGAGGTGAAGCACCAACAACGGTTGAGGCACCTTATGAGGATGTTACAAAAGGTGTTCTCAACGCTATAAAAGAGGTTGAAGAACTTGCTGAGATAAAAATTCTTGATGGAGACAAAATAATAAAGAGAGAGAAAGCAGAAGGTGATGGTGTAGATATCTATATCTCAACATCATCAGCAGGTGGTGGTTTACAGATGATGGTTGCCGGTGTTGTGGATAAAATGTCAGCAGAATCAGCAGCAAGAGCAGCACTCGGTGCTGGTTCAATAGTGATGGATGTTATAGCAACAAACGATAAGAGAATGGATCATGAGAGGATAAAAAGGATCAGAACCTTAAGACCCGATATGATACTTCTTTCAGGTGGAACCGACGGAGGGACTATAACACATGTTGTTCAACTCGCAGAGATTATACAGGCAGCTGATCCGAAACCAAGATTTGGTGCTGGATACAAACTCCCTGTTATATATGCTGGAAACAATAAAGCTGTTGAAGAAATAAAAGAACGACTTGAAAAGAAAACAGCACTTTACATAGTTGAAAATCTAAGACCAACACTTGAAAAAGAAAATTTGAAGCCAGCAAGAGATAAGATACATGATCTTTTTATGGAACATGTGATGGCTCAGGCACCTGGATACAAAAAACTTATGGATATGACTGATGTACCAATTATGCCAACACCTGGTGCTGTTGGACTTTTGATAGAAACGATTGGTAAAAGGGATAAGATAGAAGTTCTTGGTGTTGATATAGGTGGAGCAACAACAGATGTATTCTCCTATTTCCAAAACACTTTCAATAGAACAGTTTCAGCAAACCTGGGAATGAGTTACTCTATATCAAATGTTGTGAAAGAAGCAGGTTTAAAAAATATAATGAGATGGGTTCCATTTCATATGGATGAAAAGGATTTGAGGAACAGAATAAGAAATAAGATGATAAGACCAACAACCATTCCATCAACTCTTGATGAATTACAGATAGAACAGGCGATATCAAGAGAAGCATTAAGATTGGCATTAGAACAACATAAGACGATGGCTGTTGGTTTAAAGGGAGTCCAGAAGGAAAGAACAATTTCCGATGCTTTCGAACAAACGAGTACAGGTGAAACGCTTGTGAACATGCTGACACTGAATCTAATCGTTGGTTCAGGTGGTGTTCTTTCTCATGCTCCAAGAAGAGTGCAGTCAGCTTTGATGATGATAGATGCTTTTTTACCTGAAGGGATAACGATGTTAACTGTTGATTCAATATTCATGATGCCACAACTTGGTGTTCTGTCAACAGTCCATGAACAGGCAGCAACTGAAGTTTTTGAAAAGGATTGTTTGATAAGGTTGGGTTCATGTATTGCACCGATAGGAAACATAAAAGAAGGGCAGGAAGCTGTAAAAATAAAATTTGAAGGAAAAGAATACAGTTTCAATTTTGGAGATATGGGAGTTATTCCACTTGAACTCAACAAAAAGGTGAAAGCGATTATCACTCCATCAAAAGGGCTCGATCTTGGAAATGGTAAAGGTAAAGAGATAGAAGCGGAACTTGAAGGTGGAGTTGTTGGGGTTATAGTTGATGCAAGGGGAAGAAGACCTTTCAATCTGCCTGAAAATGATAATGAAAGGGTAGAGAAGTTAAAAAAATGGATTAAAGCGTTAAATGTCTATCCTGAGAAATAAATGGAGGAATTATGGCACATTCATATACACCAGGTTTAAAAGTTACTGAAAAAGCAATAGTAAAAAAGGAAAGAAGATTACCTTTAAAAGGAGAGGTTCTTGTAAAAGTTGGAGATATAGTAAAGGCAGATGATATAGTTGCAAAAACGGAACTCCCTGGAGATGTTGAAAGATTGAATCTTGCTGGAAAACTTGGAGTCCCACCAAAAGAAGCATCTTCATTTTTAAAGGTATCTGTTGGTGAAAATATAAAAAAAGATCAGATAATTGCAGAATCTAAAGGATTTTTTGGACTTTTCAAAACTTCTATTCCTTCACCAATAGATGGAATAGTTGAAAACTATTCTGATATAACAGGAATGTTGACTTTAAGGAAACCACCAAAAAAAGTTGAAATAGATGCTTATGTTAACGGAAAAGTTGTAGAGGTTATAGAGAATGAAGGAATAGTTGTTCAAACACCTGCTACATTCATTCAGGGAATATTTGGAATCGGTGGAGAAGTGAAGGGAGAGTTGAAACTTGTTGCAAAATCACCCGACTATGTTTTAACAAAAAATGATATCACAGATGAACTCAAAGGAAAAATTGTCATCGGTGGTTCTCTTGTGACGAGTGAAGTTTTGAATGAATGTGTAAAAAAAGGTGTTTTGGGAATAGTCGTTGGCGGTATAGATGATAAGGATCTTAAAGATTTCCTTGGTGAAGAGATAGGTGTTGCAATAACCGGTCAAGAAGAGAAGGGAATCACAGTAATCGTTACAGAAGGTTTTGGTCAGATGACGATGGCAAAGAAAACTTTTGAAATACTTTCAAAAAATGATGGAAAAAGAGCTTCAATAAATGGGGCAACACAGATAAGAGCTGGTGTTATGAGACCTGAAGTTATTGTAACCTATGATATAGATACCGTTGTTGAAGAATCAAAACATGCTGAAATGGGAATGGACATAAATTCTATAGTAAGAATCATAAGGCAACCATATTTTGGTGCTATTGGAAGAGTAGTTGGACTTCCATCACAGTTACAAAAAATCGAAACCGAAGCACATGTTAGAGTGCTTGAGTTTGAATTCGAAGATGGTAAAAGGATAATACTTCCAAGAGCGAATGTTGAATTAATCGAAGAATAAAAGGAGTCAAATGAAAAACAAAACTTTATTTTTCATCTTAATACTTCTATCGTTTGTGTTATCTTTTTCTCAGAATGAAACAGTTAAAGATGAAAATGTTTTGAAAGTTGATCAAACAATTTTAAAAGAGTTCACGATAAAGGATGTGAGAGACGACGATGGAACAAAACTCGAAATTTCCTGTCAGAAAATTCTTGTAGGTAACAATTATATGTTCAAACTTTACAGAAAAGAGGAAAACGATACGACATTAAAAGTCATAAAAACCTTTAACTCTTTTCCTGTAAAGATAGTTGATGAAGGGTTATCATATCAGAAAAAATATGAATACTATATTTCTACAACTGATAGTTCAGGTAACGAATCTGAAAAATGTTTGATCGCAGGTTCAGTATCTCCAAAACCGAACCTGTTCAAAACTGAAAAAACCATATTACTTTTGATGATAATAGTTTACACGGCGATAATCGTTTTTCTTGTTGAGAGTGTAAGAAAGGGAAAAGATCTTTTTGTTAGAAAAATATCTGGACTTGACACACTCGATGAAGCGGTTGGAAGAGCAACCGAAATGGGAAGACCCGTTTTATATGTTCCCGGGTCTTCAACAATGTCAGATATAGCAACGATCGCTTCTTTGAACATCCTTGGTCCAGTTGCAAAAAAAATCGCAGAGTATGAAACAAAACTGATCGTTCCGAACAGGGACCCAATAGTTATGACTGTTGCAAAAGAGGTAGTGAAGGAATCTTATTCAGAGGCGGGAAGACCTGATGTTTACAATGATAATGATATTTTCTTTTTAACTGATTCCCAATTTGGATACGCAGCCGCTGTTTCTGGTATAATGACAAGAGAAAAACCCGCAACTAACCTTTTACTTGGAATGTTTTGGGCAGAATCACTTATCATGGCAGAAGCAGGAAACACAACAGGTGCTATTCAGATTGCAGGTACTGATGCTGTTACTCAACTTCCTTTCTTTATTACCTCATGTGATTACACGATAATCGGAGAAGAACTTTACGCTGCAAGTGCTTACCTTTCTAGAGAGCCACTTCTTCTTGGAACTTTGAAAGCACAAGATTATTTCAAAGGATTTATAATAATTTTGATCACACTTTATTTCTTCATTCTCATAATTTCATGGTTAACCGGTGGGCATCTTGTTTTTCTTGATAAGATTCTTGAAATGTTAAGATTCATATTTAAAAGTTAGGAGTTTATATGTTTGTAAGAAGAACATTACCACTTTTAGTTTCAGCGATATTTGGTATAGCGCTCATATTGCAATTTTTCGTTCCACATCCAGCATCGAAAAATTTTTACAACATGATGCTTGATTGGTTGATAATTGTTTCTGCATTCACATACTTAATTGCTGTTCAATCAACCGTTGAACTCCATATTACAAAGATAAAAAGAAGAATTGAAGGTTGGCAGTACTCGATAATAGTGCTTTCCTCTCTTTTTGTTACAGCGGTACTTGGAATATTTGGTGGTGCATTTATGCCAACAACTCTTTGGATGAAAATTTTTCCATCAGTAAAACCATCCGATACAACACCTTTGATGTATACATATCTATATATGCAGATGCCGATGCAATCAACGATTTTTTCACTTCTTGCTTTCTACATGGCATCAGCAGCCTTCAGATCGTTTAGAGCGAGAAGTTTTGATGCAACTTTGCTTCTTGTAACAGCTGGAATAGTTACACTCGGTAGAGTACCACTTGGAGAATTTATTTATAAAGGACTTCCAGATGTTGTTGAATGGATCTTGAAATATCCAAATATGGCAGCACAGAGGGGAATACTCATAGGCGTCCAACTTGGAATCATAGCGACCTCTATCAAGATAATCCTTGGAATCGAAAGGAAATATCTCGGAGGTGGAAAATGAAATTTATCAACTTTATCAACAATCTTGATAAAAGATGGATCTATCTTGTACTCGCTTTGTGTATAATCATTCCTTTCATATTCCCCGTTGGATTTCCAATGAAAACAACACCTCCGGTAAAATCGATTTATGATTTCATAGAGGATTCGATTCCAGAAGGTGGAGTCGTTCTTATTGGTGCTGATTATGATCCTTCAACTATGGCTGAATTACATCCGATGGCAAAAGTAATTGCAGCACATGCACTATCAAACAATTTAAGGGTGCTTTTTGTGACACTTTATCCACAAGGTGCTGGAATGGCTCAGGATGCTATAGATAATGTTTTAAGAGAGTGGAACAAGAGTAATCCTGATAATCCAAAAGAACTTGGAAAGGATATTACACTTCTTGCTTATGTTCCAGGAGTAAGTGCTGTCGTTTTGAAAATGGGTGAAGATATAATAGAAACATTCAATGAGGATGGCTATGGGAATAAACTTTCAGAACTTGAAATAATGAATGGAATAAAAAATTATAACGATATAAATCTTATGGTTGAGCTCGCTGGAAGTTCTGTTGTTTTAACATGGCTTATATATGCCAACGGTAGATATGGTTTAAAGATGGGAATAGGAACAACAGCAGTTTCAGCAGCAGAATATTATTCGTATCTTCAATCAAAACAGGCGATAGGAATGCTTGGTGGTCTTAAAGGTGCTGCTGAGTATGAACATTTACTTGATAAGAAGAATGTTTATGGTGGCAGAAAGGATGCTTCAATAGGAATGGATGCTCAATCCTCAGCACATATATTCTTTATAATTTTAATAATCCTTGGTAACATAGCATATTTTGTTAAGAAAAAAAAGGAGGGTAAATAATGGCTATATCAACGAATTTCTGGGTATGGATAGCTGCATTACTCACTCTTGCAATCTATTCATTTTTATATAAAGATAATCCTTTCTATAAGTTTGCAGAATACCTTCTTGTTGGAATCTCTATAGGTTATGGAATATCGGTTTACTGGCATAACACGATAATCACAAAAGTTTTCAATCCACTTGTTTATGATAAAAATTTTCTTGTTCTGATACCACTTGTTTTAGGTCTTTTGATGTTTTCAAGATTTTTCAAAAATGTTGCATATCTTTCAAGAATACCAATAGCTTTTGTTGTTGGTGCTGGAACAGGGCTTTCCGTTCCATCCTCTTTTGAATTTCTTTTTAAACAGATTTATGCCACAATGCCATTAAAACTTGATATTGGAAGTTTGATCATAGTTGTTGG
Organism: Caldifarciminota bacterium; assembly: GCA_039804105.1. Taxonomy (GTDB): domain Bacteria; phylum Hydrothermota; class 32-111; order 32-111; family 32-111; genus 32-111. The sequence goes on along the minus strand of JBDRZU010000001.1, from coordinate 740,697 downwards.
AGTTATTTCAACTCTTGTTTATTTTTTCTTTTCACTCGAACATAAAGGTTTTATTGGAAAGGTTTCGAAAGCTGGAATCACATTCATAATGGTTGCATTTGGTGCAGCGTTCGGATACACTATTATGGCGAGAGTTTCCCTTTTCATCGGTAGAATACAGTTTCTTCTGTCCGATTGGCTTGGAATTATTAAATAGGAGGAGAGGTGTTAAAAAAAACCCTTCTTTTGATTTTTTTAGTTTTTTCAATTTTACTCTTTTCTCAGGAAAGTGATAGTTTAATCTTTTTAGAAAATCAAAACCCTTTTTTGGATTTTAAACTTACAGGGAACGATATACCAAACGATGGTGGTGGAGGAATCCAGATCAACTGGTGTTTCCCCGATACTTTGGGAAACTGGTTTTTGACAGTTTTAAGAAGGGATGATTCAAACAATGTTATTGTTGTTGCAACTGATCTTCTTGTATCTTCAATGCAGGTGAGAGATGTGAGTTCTGAAGAGGAACCTTCAAGGGTAAAAGATAATACAAATTATTACTATACAGGAATTTTAAGTAAAAATATGATCAACGAAGAGTTTTTAAACAAATTGATTTCAAACGGATCAGAATATTCGAAAAATGGTGTATATATTTTTGGAAACGATACTTTTTACATAACAGGAGAAACAGAAGCAATATTTTCAAAATCATCATGGTTTAACCTTTCTAGGATACCTGTTCTGGTTTCTTTGATCATAATCGCTTTTGTTTTCTTATACTATTTGAATCTTGCAAAGAGTGGAAAAGATCTTTATATAAGAAAAATAAACGGACTTGATGCTGTTGAAGAGGCAGTTGGAAGAAGTACTGAAATGGGAAAACCTATAATGTATATTCTTGGAATAGGATATGTCACAGATATACCCACTATAGCAGGTCTAACGATACTTGGAAGAGTAGCGAAAAAGGTTGCTGATTATGAAACGAGGATTCTTGTTCCATCATATGATCCAGTTGTTATGACAACAGCACAGGAAGTTGTGAAGGAGGCATTTACTGAGGCTGGGAGACCAGATCTATACAATAAAAACGATATAATGTATATAACTCAGGATCAATTTGGATACGCTGCAGGAGTTGATGGTATGATGATGAGAGAAAAACCTGGTGCTGTATTTTTACAGGGTCTTTTCTTTGCGGAATCTTTGATCCTTGCTGAAACCGGGCATTCGATAGGAGCGATTCAGATATCTGGAACAACTGAAACAGCACAGTTACCATTCTTTGTAGCAGCTTGTGATTACACTCTTATAGGTGAAGAGATGATGGCTGCATCAGTTTATTTGCAGAAAGAGCCGATGATGCTTGGTTCAATAGCAGCAGAAGATCTTTTAAAAGTTTTTATAATGTTTTTGATCATAATAGGTTTTGTTTTTTCAGTTTTAGGATATGGGTTGAGGATTGAAATAATAAAAAATCTATTCGATTGGTTGATAAACTTGTTACAGGTTTAGTAGGAGGATAAATGTTAAAAGGAAAAGGTATACCGATTTTTATAACCTTTCTTGTTGGTATGATTATGATAGTTTCTTTTTTTATTCCACATAAACCTTTTGGTGACATAGAAAAAATTTCTTTGAACTGGTATTCGATAATAGCAGGTTTTACAATGCTTCTTGGAGTTGATTCTTTGATAGGGATGCATTTTAGAAAAGTCAAAAGAAAAGATGAGAACTGGTTTTTTTCTCTTGTGTTGATTTTTGGTTTTGTTGCTACAGTTGTTGTTGGAATAGTTGAAACTGTCAGGTTTGGAACAGCGTTTGATGATAAGTCATATTTTACATACATATACAACTATTTTATAGTTCCACTTCAGGCAACTATGTTTTCTCTTCTTGCATTCTTTATAGCATCAGCTGCATATAGAGCTTTTAGAGCGAGAAATTTTGATGCTACACTTCTTCTGATAACAGCGATAATAGTTATGCTTGGAAGAGTTCCTCTGGGAGAACAGATTTCACCTTATCTTCCAAAGTTCACGGAATGGATCATGCAGGTTCCGCAGATGGCTGCAAAAAGAGGAATTGGACTTGGAATTTCTCTCGGTGCTTTGGGTGTTTCAATAAGAATAATTTTAGGTATTGAAAGAAGTTATCTTTCATAAGGAGTCATTATGAATATCTTTTTAAAACTTTTAAAGGTCGATAGAAGATTCATATATATATTCATTGCAATTGTTGTTATTCTTCCTTTACTTTTGAAACCAAAATTTCCAGTTGTTCCATCAAAACCTGTTAAGGATGTTTATGATTATATCGAAAATTTACCAGAAGGTAGCAATGTGATGATATCTATTGATTATGATGCAGCATCGATGCCTGAACAACAACCATTTTTAGAAGCACTTTTAAGACAACTTTTTAGAAATAAACTGAAACCTATACTAATAGTCCAATGGCAGTTGGGAGCACCCCTTGGAACTATGGGTCTTGAAAAGATTGCTAAGGAGATGGGTGCTGTTTATGGAGTCGATTATATTAACCTTGGTTATAGACCCGGATATGTTGCACAGATTGTTGGAATTGGAAAGGAAATAAGAGATTATTTCAAAGTTGATTATCGAAATGTTCCACTCGATTCTTTCCCGATGATGAAGAATGTGCATAACTATAACGATATAGCACTTCTTGTTGGTCTTGAGGCAGGAGCAACATATCTTGTCTGGATCGAATATGCTGGAGGAAGATTCAAACAGAAAATAGCACTCGCTTTAAATGCTGTTTCTGCTCCAGATGCTTACTATTTCTATCAGTCAGGCCAGATCGTTGGACTTGTCGGTGGAATGAAGGGAGCTGCTGAATATGAAGTGCTTGTTGGTAAACCTGATATTGCTGTTGCTGGAATGGCATCGCAATCATATTCTCATCTTGTTATAATACTTTTCATCATTTTAGGAAATATAGCGTATTTCATAGAGAAGAGAACAAAAAGTAAAGAAGGAGGAAAATAATGGGAACGACCATTGGAATATGGATAGCTGCTGGTTTGACCCTTTTTATATATTCTTTTCTGTATAAGGATAACCCTTTCTATAAATTTGCAGAGCATCTCTATGTTGGGATAACAGCTGGATATTGGCTTATCTATACTTGGGCTTATGTTATACAACCAATGCTTCTTGATCCGATGATAAAAAACAAAGAGTTTATTCTGTTGATTCCTGCATTTTTTGGAATAATCATGTTAACTAGATGGTTCCCTAATATTGCTTGGCTTTCAAGATGGTCTATCGCTTTTACAGTTGGTATTGGAGCTGGACTTGGTGTTACAGGTGCGATACAGGGATTTATACTTCCACAGGTTCAAGCAACACTTGTTACGATAACAGGTTTCAATTTCGAAACTTTTAACAATTTTTTGATAATTTTTGGAGTTTTAACAACACTCATCTATTTCTATTTTTCAAAAGAACAGAAAGGTGTTTTAAAATGGGGATCAAAAATAGGAATAACCTTTATCATGGTTGCATTCGGTGCATCTTTTGGTTATACTGTGATGGCACGTATTTCACTTCTTATTGGAAGAATCTATTTCCTTTTATCTGATTGGCTTAAAATTTTAAAATGAAAGGTTATTTTTTGAATTACTCTGCTTTTGATGTTTATACAAATATGGCTATAGATGAATGGGCTTATAAAAATATTGATACAATATTTTTTAGATTCTATTCATTTTCAAAACCTTCAATAACGATAGGATACAATCAGAGGTACAATGTTGGTATCGATTATGATTATGTTATAAAGGAAAAGATTGATATCACACGAAGGATAACGGGTGGAAGGGCAGTTCTTCATAGTGGTGATCTGACATATTCCTTTGTTGGAAACATTGAACATTTTGGAAAAAATTATGGACTTTTAGACAGGTATAAAAGGATAGCAGAAATTTTTATCAAAGGTTTTAAAGAGTTAAAAATAGATGCGAAACTAACACAGGGAGAAAAAAAGGAAAACTTTATCGCAAACTGTTTTGGATCTCAATCGGTTTATGAGATCAGTTACAAAGGAGAAAAGATTGTTGGAAGTGCACAAACATTCTCAGAAACAAATTTTTTACAACAGGGAACGATTCTTGTAAAAGAGAGTATTGTTCCGCAGGAAAAAATTTATGGAAAAAATTTTTCAAACAATATTGAAAATTTAACAGGTTTAACTTATAATATCGAAAATATATCTTCTGTGTTTTATAAAATTTTTTTTAGGGAGTTAGATTTTGAATGGGAAGAAGTTGAATTAGATTTTGAAGATGAAAAGTTGCAGAATTTAATTCAAAAATATAAGGATGAGGAATGGATAAAGAAAAGGTAGATTTAAAAGCGAATCTTGAAATCTTCAGTCCAGTTGAATTTATAAGTTTGATATCATCGAGGGAGAGAACAGGTGTTTTGATTTTTCAGATTGATAATAAAGAGGGAAAAATATTTTTTGAAAAAGGTTTACCAAAGCATGCTGTTTACAACTCTTTTACAGGCGAAGAGGCATTGTACAACCTTTCTATTGAGAAGATTGGGACTGTTATGTATAGAAATGGGGAAACAACAGATGAAGTATCAATTACACAGTCGAATACATCATCCTTGATGGATCAGATAGAAAAAAGAAGGATGGAATTCGATGATATACTCAAAAGGTTACCATCATTTGATGCTGTTCTTGAAAAAAGGGCTGAAGGGCTTGGGGATAATATAAGTTTAAGAAAAACTGATTGGGTTATAATAAGAATAGTTGATGGTAAAAAGAATATAAGAACAATAATCAAGGAAAGCAATCTCCCTCTGCTTGAATCGTATAAATCTCTCGAGTATTTAATCTCAAAAGGACTCATCTTTGATAAATCGTTTGTCGAAAAGATCAGGAACGAATTCAAACAAAGTTTAAACAATATCCTTGATACTTTTGCAGTCAAAAACACAAACACAAAGGATTGGTTCCATTTCATAGTAGACGTTTTAACAAATTCTGGATTCGAAACTATTGGAGGTCTTTTAAAATTTAAAGATGAAACGATTGAAATAGATGAAAGTGCTGACAGATTTTTGGATGAAGCGAAGATTAGAAATATGAAAAAAATTCTTTTTGAAAAGGTCCTTGAAAAAGGTATCGAAGAACTTGGTGGTATGATAGCAAAGAAAAAATACAGGGAACTTTTAAATAAAGAAGGGGTGAGTGATGGGACTTTCTGAAATAGTTGAAAAATTGAAGAACCTTGTTCCCATATTTGGGGCTATGAGGTTGAACAAAGAGGATGGGACGGTACTTGAAAAATTCGGAGAACAACCAGCAAATCTTGGTGATATTGGAGCATTTCTTGGTTCTGCTGGTGATGTTATATTTAAAAAGTTTCAGATGAACTATCCTTTGATTTCCTTTATGAAAGTTGATGGTAACAATCTTATTCTAATTTCTCAGAAAAGTGAGTTTCTACTTTTTAAAATCAATGGGGAAGTTGAAATCGATAAGTTTTACAATGAATTCAAAAATATTTTTGAAACTACAAAAATAGTTGAGGAGCCAAAGATAGTTGAAAGTGAACCTATAAAAGAACCAGTTGTTGAGCAAACCTTTAATTCACCCAAACAGGAATTTCAAACACAGGAAGTCAACAGATTAGGTGAAATTGAAAGGAAACTTTTAATTTCAAAAGTTTTACAGTTGAACTATCTTGTGGATGAGTTTTCACAAGGTGGAGATCGAAAGATCTGGAACAATTTCATTAAAGAAAACCTTTCAAGTGTTGATATTCTTGAAAAAGCACTCGATATCAAAGATAAAATTGATGTAAAGGATGTAGTTCCTGTTGAGATCAGTAGAGATGATATCCAGAGAACAACAAAAGTTTTGATCGATGGAGTTTGTAAAAAAGCGGTTGAGGTTTATGGAGCATCTGAAGCAAAAAAGATGGTTCAGAATGTTATTGAAAAATTGAGTAAAAGGTAAGGGGGAAGTGATGGGGTACAATATTGAGAAAATAAGGGAAAAATTCAACGCTGATTTCGTGTTCTCAAATGAAAACGAAACGATTTCAAAGACCGGAATCGTTGGATATACTGATGATGTTGTAAAACAGGTGATAGTTGTATTGAAACAATCTCTTGATGCTGCAAATGTTTCGAGAGTTGAAAAAATTGAATTTCAGAATGAAAATAAAAAAATAGTATTTTTTCAAAAAAACAATTCTTTTTTTGGAATCATAGTTAACAAAAATGTTTCAGTTGATAGTATAGATTTTGCAGAAATCGCAGAAAAAGAGGTTGTTGAAGAGGAAAAGGAAGGGAAAGTAAAAGTCGCTTTAAAAGATAAGAAAAAGATAGTGATCAAACCTGCACAACCGGTAAAAGAAGATGTAAAAGAAAAAACTGTCGAAAAAGAGGAGAGTGTTCCAACTTTAAAAATAGATGATCAATCTTTTAACAAGATTAAAAAAATTGCAGCAGAGTTCCTTGAAGATTTTGCTGATGACATAATCAACAATATTATTACAGAGATGAAACTTGATATAAAAAATCTCAATCAGAATAAACTCGATGAATTTTTGAAAAGATTTTCGAAGGCATCATCGATGATCATAGGTCCAAGCCAATCACAGAAGATGGTTGAAAAAATTTTACAAAGTTTGAAATAATGGAGGAGATATGGTGTTAAAATTTTTTGAACTTGTTTCTATAACTCAAACCGGAATCCCCAAATATGTCACAGATTCAAAAATGTTATCAAGTGTTCTTACAATTTTAGGTGCTGTTCTTCTTTGGTTTTCTCTTTTTCTTGTTGGCATAATTGCACAAAGATATGAAAAGGTTTTGCATAAGAAAACTGACTGGCAGTTTATAATGATATCACCTACTGGAATAATAGTTTATGCGATGATTCAGGCATACAGTTTGATCATAGTTGGAAATTTGAAAATGACAGATATCCAGACATGGATCGGATACTTTTTCTTTTTCCTTTCAGGAGTCCTTTCCCTTATCGGAAGTTTAAAATTCTACAATGTTGTTAAACCTCACAAAGGAGGGGCAAAATGAAAGTTTTATTCCCAGCGGAAATAATGCTTGCCATAGGGATAATACTTTTTTCAATATCTCTATTCATCTCAGCTTTAATTTTGAAAAGGTTGTTGAAAATAATAAGAAAACCATCAATATGGGTTCTTGAAATTTTAGGTAGTATTCTGGTGCTTGTTGGCGCTGTGGTACATATAATCAAACTTACAGTTTATTTCCCAGCACTAGCAAGATCAAACCCCTACGATCTTTTGCCCCAGATAGCAAAGACGATGCAGGTTGGATCACTTGAAGGACTGATGATCCTTCTTGCCGGACTTTTTGCAATACTCGCTTCTTTGATATACTATATTTGGTCAACAAGATAATTATTGACAAAATTGGATTAAAAAGTATAATTAACTACTTAAAAAGATAAACTAAAATTAACCAGGAGGAAGTTGTGTTAGATTTATTCCAGAGAGGTGGATGGACAATGTGGCCACTACTCGCATGCGCTATCATTGGAGTTGTTTTTATCATTGAAAGATTCGTAACTCTTCTTATAATGAACAAGAATCCAAAGAAGTTTGTTGAAGAGTTAAAGAATAAAATAGAGAAAGAGGGAATAGAAGCTGCAATACAATATTGTGCAAAAAATCCAAGTCCTTTTGCAAGAGTTATTGAGGCAGCTTTGACAGAGTTTCAATATGTTGGAAAGGATAAAGGTGCTATTGAGGATGCAATAGCAAAAGCAGGTGTGACAGAACTCGCTTTCCTTGATAGAGGAATGCCATTCTTATCAGCAGTTATAACACTTGCTCCAATGCTTGGATTCTTGGGAACGGTTTCAGGAATGATAAACGCATTCGATGCTATAGCACTTGCGGGAACTGTTGAACCAAAACTCGTTGCAAGTGGTATTTCAGAGGCACTGATAACAACCCTTACAGGTCTTGTGATCGCAATACCAGTTTCTGCAGCATTCACATATTTTCAGACAGTTGTGAACGGTTATTCGAGAACACTTGAAGATGCATCGAACAAAATAGTTGAAATTTTGATGAGTTTGGAGATAGAGGAAGCATAATCAGGAGATAATATGTTATTTAAAAGAAAAAAGACACTCCAAAAACCTGATATTCCAACAGCATCTTTGGGTGATATCACTTTTTTGATGCTCATATTCTTTCTTGTGACATCAAGTTTTAACACTGAGATGGGGCTTCAAATAGTGTTACCTGAAGAATCAAAAGAGACGATCACAGTCTTATCAAAGAATATCGTACATGTTAGAATAAACAGGTTTGGAGATGTTAGAATAGAAAATGATCCGGTCGAATGGACAGCGGTTTCTGATAAAGCGATGGAACTTTTAAATCAACCAAATGGAGATTCCTTGATATTTTCTATAATACCAACAAGATCTGCTAAATATGATTATATGATAAGAGTTTTTGACCAATTGAAAATAGCGTTTGAAAAAGCACAGAAGAAAGAGAAAATATCTCTATCTCCAGCAGAAGATGATGAGATGTAAGGAGGAAAGATGAAAAAACATTTTGGAAAAGTTGAAGAAACATCACCTTCGATTCCAACATCAACAACTTCAGATATAGTTTTTCTCCTTCTCATATTCTTTATGGTGACAACAGTGTTCAGAACTGAACAGGGATTAAGAATAGATCTTCCACAGGCGTTATCATCTAAAAAGATTGAAACAAAAAACCTTGCTCATGTTTGGATTGGCTACGATGGAGATAGGGGAGTTGTATCCATAGATGACAGAATCGTTCCAATAGGACAGATAAAAAACATAATAGAACAGAAAAAGAGAGTTAACCCAAATCTGATAGTTTCGATAATGGCTGATAAGAATACTCCTTATTGGATATCAAACGATGTTTTTGGTCAACTTATAAAAGCGAACGCTCTTCATGTTTCTTTAAGTGCTAAGAAAGTCAATGCGATCAAATAGGAGAGCATATGGAAAAATTTATTAGAAATGATTTGAAAGAAAAGTATCCTACATTCGTGAAATCATCACTTTTGACCACACTTATACTTTTCATAATACTTTTCCTTTTTATTCCAAAACTGAAAACGAATCCCTACAAAATGAAGGAGAAAAAGGATGTAGTCGTAATGGAGAAGTTACCTGATCAGATACAGAAAATAAATGAACCTCAAGAAATCTCAAAACCTCAACTCCCAAAAAAGATTGTTGAAACAACGAAAGAATCAGAGGTAACAAAAAATATAGATATTCAGACAACATTTGAAACAGAGGATCTAAATATTGAAAAATATGAAGGTGAAATCTTTAGAATATATGAACAGGCACCACAGTTGATTCAAAGAATAGATCCTGAATATCCACAGATGGCGAGACAACTTGGAATTGAAGGAACAGTATTTCTTGAACTTGTTGTTGAAAAGGATGGAACAGTATCACAGGTAAAAGTTTTAAAAAGCGTTCATCCATTACTTGATGAGGCTGCAGTTAAGGCAGCATACCAGTTGAAATGGTCTCCTGCGATGACGAGAGATTTACCTATAAGATGTTATGTAACATATCCTATAACTTTCAGATTAACAAAATAAAATATTTATAAAAAGTTGGAAATTAAAAACTCCGCTTTTATGCGGAGTTTTTTTATTGATTATTTAACTTTTAAAATTTTTGCAATTTTTGATTTTTTTCTTGCAGCATTGTTTTTCTTTATAACATTTTTTGAAGCAGCTTTGTCTATTATTTTGTAACCTTCTTTTAATATCTTAATTTTTTCTTCCTCACTTGTGGCTTTAAGTGCCTGTTTCATAATCTTTTTGATTTTTTCCTTCTCTTTTCTGTTTCTTTCTCTTCTAACCTTATTCTGTCTGACTGATTTTTCCTGCGCTTTACTTTTTGGCAAACTACCTCCTATTTTTTTGCTTTATTATATATTTAAACCTCTTTTTGTCAATAGAGATATAGGTGGCTTTTTATAAAAAAATATATTGGAAACATTTTAGATGAAAGAATTAAATAGATTTTTTGGTCTCATTCAATAACATCATCAGTTTTATAATTTCAAATGTTGACTAAAAGAATAAATCGGATAGTATAATTTCTATGGAAATAACTTTTGCAGGTTGTTCATCTGAATACTGGAAAAAAAAGATAGAAGAATTGAAACATAATTATAAAGAGCATCTTTTCAAAGAAGTTAAAAGAGAATTTGAAAAGGAAGAAATCGAATTTACACATGTTCTCATAACTTATCGTTTAAAAAAAGAGCAGATAGAATTTTCGAAAAATTTAAAATATCTTTTTGTTCCCTACGCTGGTTTAAACAATTTTCCGCTTGATACTCTTAAAGAAAGAGATGTTGTTGTTTGTAATTCTCATGAGAATACAAAATATGTTGCTGAAAGGGCTTTCGCATTGACTCTTGCACTTCTTGGAAAGATCGTTATTTTTCATAAAGATCTTAAAAAAGGGATCTGGCATAGGGATGGACTTTACAAAGAATACTGGGATACGATACGCGAAAAAAAATGTACCATAGTTGGAACAGGAAGTATTGGAAAGGAACTCGCTCGTTTGCTAAAGGTTTTTAACTGCAAAATAATGGGAGTGAAAAGAAAACTTGAAAAAAACGAGAATCTCGAAAATTTTGATTTTATAACAGATAATTTATCTGAAGGTTTAAAGTTTGGTCAAATAGTTTTATTAACATTACCTTTGACGAAAGAGAGTGAAAATTTAATAAATGAAAAGAATATTTCTTTACTTGAGGGAAAATATCTTGTGAATGTTTCAAGAGGAAGAATAATTGATGAAAAAGTTTTATATGAAAGTTTAAAGAATAAAATTTTAAAAGGTGCTGCACTTGATGTTTGGTATAATTATCCAAAAGATGGAGAAGAGAACAAAAAACCACCTTCGACCTATCCGATATATGAACTCGAGAATGTTGTAATATCACCCCATAAAGGTGCACACACAGAGGAGGCGGAAAAAGGTGATGTAGATTTTACAATTGAAAATATTAAAAATCTCATTGAAGGAAAAAAACTAAAAAATATAGTTGATCTTGAAAAAGGTTATTAATAAAGATGTATTCAAAAATTTTAAAAGAGTTGTTTGAATTGAAGGATGAAGAAAAAAAGATGGTGTACAAAAGATTTTTCAAAACGAAAAAGGGAGAGTATGGAGAAGGTGATGAATTCTTGGGGATAGATACACCAACTTTAAAATTCTTTGCAAAGAAATATAAAGATGTTGATTGGAAAGTTTTACAGAACCTGATATCTTCAGAATACCATGAGGTAAGATTTCTTGCTTTGAATATACTTGTCATGAAGTATGAGAAAAGTTTAGAGGAAAAAGAAAAAATTTTAGATTTTTATCTTAAAAACTTAAAATATGTTAACAACTGGGATCTTGTTGATACTTCATCTTATAGAATTCTTGGAAGATACTCTTTTGAAAATAATGAATACGGTATAATAGAAAAACTTTCAGATTCTAAAAATTTATGGGAGAAGAGAATCTCTATTGTTTCACTGTTCTATTTTATAAAAAGAAAAAAATGTGATTTTCCTTTAAAGATTTTAAAAAAATTGATCAAGGATCAAAATGAACTTTTGAAAAAAGCAACAGGTTGGATGTTAAGAGAAGTTGGAAAAAATTGTGGTGAAAATATCTTGAAAAAATTTTTAAACGAAAATTATGAAGATCTTTCTTCTATAACAATAAATTATGCAACTGAAAGATTTTCTAAAGAGGAGAGGATAAGATTTTTAAAGGGTTATAGAAAGATCTATAAACATTGACAATTTATCCTTCTTGTGATATTTTATAAACCTATGAAAAAAATAGTACTAACATTTTTAATGATATTTGTTATCGTTCACATCTTTGCTGAAAGATATTGTCCATTTGATGAAAAAAATGATCCATATCCGGGAAGATGTGGTAGATATACAGATGAAAATAATGATTCTATATGTGATCTTTCACAGGAACTTACTGATAGTGTTCAGGATACGAATTTGAATGTTAGCACTGATAACAAAAGTGAAACGGTTTTAGAGGAAAAAACGGATGAAGCAAAAGTTCAGGAAAATTTGACTGGTCATGAAACTGAACAGAATCAGCCAGAATATAAAAATTTTAATCCAGTTGAAAAAACTGATACAAATTTGCCAACAGCTTACGAACATGAAAAAAAAGATAATTTGGATGAATCCTATAGTGAGGGTGATAAATATTTTATATTCGTTCTTCTCCCTCTGTTTCTTTTTGGGATGGTGCTTATCTATTTTTCAAAAAGAAAAAAAATCCCCGTTGATGTTTGCGATATAAACAGAATAGTTAACATTCTGTTGATAATAATTTTTGTTCCAGTTCTCTTTACCTCTCTTTTACTTGTATTAAGAGAGTATGGAATGGTTCATCTTAAAAATATTGCAAAACTTGTATATCTTCATAATTTTACAGGGATTATTTTTATATTATTGATGGTTTTGCATATTTATATAAAATTGCAATACTATTGGATACTTTTAAAAAATCTAATCAAAAAGAGGTGAAATGTGGAAAGTCAGATTTTAAGAGAAAAGTTTATCAAATTTTTTAAGGATAGAGAGCATAGAGTTTTTGAATCATCATCTTTAATACCCGAAAATGACCCTACACTTCTTTTCACTGTTGCTGGAATGGTTCAATTTAAGCCAATGTTTGCAGGTCTTGTTGATTTTGATTTTAAAAGAGCCACATCGATTCAAAAATGTTTAAGGGTGGTTGATCTAGAAGAGGTTGGGATTTCACCTTTTCATGATACTTTTTTTGAAATGCTTGGGAATTTTTCCTTCAACGATTACTTCCAACTTGAAGCTATAAAATGGGGATGGGAGTTTTTAACTGATGAGTTGAAGATAGATAAAGATAAACTGTTTGTAACTGTTCATAAGGATGATAGTGAAGCTTACAGGATATGGAAGGATATTATAAAAATTCCAGTTGAAAGAATAATCAAAATGGATGACAGAACGAATTTCTGGGGACCAGCAGGAGGGACAGGTGCTTGTGGGCCTTCAACTGAAATATTTTATGATTTTGGGAAAGAACTTGAAAATAAGAAACCATGTTCTATCGAAAACGATTGTAAAAGATATGTTGAAATATGGAACATAGTTTTCCCTCAGTTCAACCAGGATAGTTCTGGAAATAGGACTTTGCTTAAAAATAAAGGGGTTGATACTGGAATGGGACTCGAACGACTTGCTACTGTCATGCAGAATAAAAAGTCGATTTTCGAAACTGATCTGTTTAAGCCGATCATAAATACACTTTCTGAAACATACAATCTTGATTATGAAAAGTATAAAAAAGAGATAAACTCTATAGCTGACCACATAAGAGCCCTTACATTTTCAATCTCAGATGGTGTGATACCTGAAAATGAGGGACGAGGTTATGTTATTAGAAGAGTTCTTAGAAGAGCGGTTAGGTTTGGATTTAAAATGGGGATAGAGAAACCATTCCTTTATGATCTTACATCTGAGGTGGTTAAAATAATGAAAACTCAATACCCATATCTTTTATATACAGTTGATAAAGTGAAGAATATAATAAAATCAGAAGAGGAGAGATTTTTAAAAACTATAGGTCAAGGAATGCAACTTTACAACGATTATAAGAAAAATCTGAAAGGGAATATTGTTGATGGAAAAACATTATTTTTACTTTATGATACATTTGGATTTCCTATCGATCTTCTAAAACAGATGGCTGAAGAGGATAACCTTGAAATCGATCAGAATGGATTTGAACAACTACTTGAGGAAGCAAGAGAAAGATCCAGGAAGGATAAAGTGTTTACAGATTTTGAAAAAAAAGATTTTGTTGTGTTCGAAGATGATGTTTCAAAGTTTGTTGGGTATGAGACACTTGAGAATGAATCATATATTTTAAGATATAGAGATCTTGGAGATTCTTTGTATGAACTCTTGATGAAAGAAACACCTTTTTATGCTGAATCTGGTGGACAGATAGCAGATACAGGAACAGTTTTTTCTGATCAATTTGAGTTTGAAGTTCTAAACTGCATCAAATCACCACTTGGAAATATGCTCATCGGAAAGAAGATTTTAGGTGAATTTGAAAAAGGGAAAATCTATAAACAAAATGTTGATATTAAAAGAAGATATCTCATACAGAGAAACCATACAGCGACTCACATTTTACATTCAGTTTTAAGAAAGGTTCTTGGAGAACATGTAAGGCAGGAAGGTTCTTTTGTATCTTATGATAGATTCAGATTTGATTTTTTACATTTTAAACCGTTGACTGATGAGGAGAAAGAGTTGATAGAAAATAGTGTCAACGAGATAATATCCCAGAATATTCCAGTTGAAAAGAGGATTATGCCATATGAAGAAGCGATAAAAGAAGGTGCTCTGGCTTTTTTCAACGAAAAATATGACAGAGAAGTTAGAGTTGTTTCCATAAAAAATGTTTCGAAAGAATTGTGCGGTGGCACACATGTAGAAAGAACCGGAGAGATAGGACTTTTTAGAATAGTTAAAGAGGAATCAATAGCAACAGGTATCAGAAGGATAGAAGCTCTTACTTCTTTATACGCTTTAAAGAGTTATCAAGAGTTGAACGACAAAATAGAAATGTTGTTTTTGAAACATAAGATCAAAGATGTTAATGAATTCGAAAAAAGATTTGAAAAAATAATTGAAGAAAATAACAGGTTGAAAAAAGAGAACGAAAAATATTTAACTTATGAAATAAATTCTATAACCGATCGATTGATATCCGAAGGGAAGAAAATGAATGGTAACCTTTCTGTTTTTGGATTTTTCGAGGGTTATACTATTGACATCCTTAAGAAAATTATGGATAATATTAAAAGTAAAGAGAAACATGTGTGTGGAACACTTTTGAGTAAGGATGAAGATAAGATAAATTATTTAGTTTTCAGTTCAAATACTGACCTGGATGCAAAGAAAGTGATAGAAAAAATCAACCAGATATTAAAGGGAAAAGGTGGTGGAAGAAAAGATCTTGCGTCAGGTAGTTCTGTTTCTAAAGAGTTTGATGAAAATATGTTAGAAAATTTGAAAAAGATAATTTTGGAGTAGGTATGGAATATATAAAAGTAGAAAAAGATAAATGTGGACTTTGTGGTGGTTGTGTTGCTGTCTGTCCGGTGAAGGTTATCGTGATGTATAAGAATAGGTTACAGATAAACGAAGGTTGTGTTAAATGTGATAAATGTATAAAAGTTTGTCCAGTAGGAGCGTTGAGTAAAAATGGATAAAAATTATGATGTGATCATTGTTGGTGGTGGACCTGCGGGTCTTTATGCTGCTTATAAGATAGATAAAAACTATAAAGTTATAGTGTTTGAAAAGGATGATATTATAGGAGAACCTATAATCTGTGCTGAAGGGATTTCGAACAACACATTAAAACATTTTTTTAAAGAGACAGATTTCCCTTTCATAAGAAACAGGTTTACAAAACTGAAAGTGAAATATAAAGAACTTGAAGCGAATGTTGATATACCTGATATGGGACTTATAATAGATAGATCAAAGTTTGAAAAGTTTATTGCACAGAAAGTTACAGAGGAAAACAATTTTGAAATAAAAACAAATAGTTTTGTCGTTGATGCCAAGGTAGAAAAAGATTATGTTAAAGTTATACTCGAAAATGGAGAAGAATATTTTGCAAAAATTCTCATAATAGCTGATGGAGTTGAATCATATCTGCCATATAAAGTTGGAATTAACTCGGTTTGTAATCTTAACGATATGTATTCATGCTATCAGCAGATAATATATGATCCAAAAATAAATGATGAAGAGATAATATTCGATTTCACACCGTCGGTTGCTCCAGGTGGTTATCTTTGGGTTTTCCCACGAGGAAAAAATGAAGCGAACTTTGGAGTAGGAATAACTTCTTCTATAGATTGTGATAAACCTTACAAACTTTTGAATGAATACAGGCAAAAATATTATCCTGATGCAAAAATTTTAAGAGAATTTCCCGGATGTGTGAGTGTTAATCAACTTTCGAAAATGTATTCTGAAAGGGTTATGGTTATAGGTGATAGTGCAAGAGCTGCTGATCCGATAACAGGTGGTGGTATAGATAATGCTTTAAGAACGGCGAACTTTGCAGCGATAGTTGCAAACACCGTTTTAAAAGGAAAAGATTTTTCAGCAAAGCGGATGTCCCAATATCAGGAACTTGTTGAAAAGGATAACAGTTACTCTATTAAAAAACAGAACCAGTTAAGAGAGATGTTGCTTGAAATGACCGATGAGGAGAGGGATAAATTCTTTACATCAGCGATAAATCTTTTCAATGGTAAGAAAATACTTTCATCAGATTTTTATTATACGATTTATTCTTTTAAATCTTCAGTTAAAGCGATAGGTATGGTTATAAACTTTATGGGTAGTTTGATGAAGGACAAATATATCTTGAAAATAATTATGAGGTTGCTGTGGAAGTAATTTCCCCTATAGAAAAGATTTTCAACGAAAACAAAAAAGGATATTTTGTTTTAATTGATCCAGCAAAAAAAATAGATTTTGAAAGAATCATAAAAAATATAAATAGTTCAAAAGTTGATGGGATATTTATCGGTGGAAGTGATAAGAAGATTAAAGGTTTTGATAGATTCATACTTTCGATAAAAGAAAAAACAAAAAAACCAACTTTTATTTTCCCTGGTTCTCACTATCAGATATCGAAAAATGCAGATTTTCTTTTATTGCTTTTTCTTTTGAATACAAAAAAACTTGACTATATAATTGGAGAACATATCAACGGTGCTGAAAATCTATACAAATCATCATTAAAGATCATCCCAACATCATATATACTCTGTATGGATGATAAAAAGACGAGTGTTGCAAAAAGGGTGCCTATAAACTTTATAAAAGATATGAAAACTTTTTTGAACTATATCTATCTCTCAGAAATATCGAATTTCAAAATAGTTTACCTTGAGGCAGGGAGTGGATCTGAAAAAACTGTTCCGTTAAATTTTATTAAGAGTGCAAAAAAGATTTTATCAAAACCACTGATTGTCGGTGGAGGTATAAAGGATCGAAAAAGAGCACTTGAAATTCTTGAAAGTGGAGCAGATTTTATCGTAACAGGGAATTCTATAGAAAAAGATCCTGATAAAATTTTTGAATTCTCTGAGGTAGTTAACATTTTCAGAAAATGAGATATCTTGTAAAATCTTTCTGTAAAATAAATCTTTTTCTTGATGTGTTGAACAGGCGTGATGATGGTTTTCATGAGATTCTCACCTTTTTTCAATCGATAGATCTTTTTGATAATATCGAGGTTTATGAAAGTAAAGATTTAAACATAGAATTTTTTAACAGTGATTGCATGATAGATCCGAAAAACAACACTATTTACAAATCGTATCATATTTTTAAAGAATCCTTTTTAAACAAATCTGAAAGTGAATGGGTTGATTTCCATTTTAAAGTCAACAAAAAGATTCCATCAGGTGCTGGTCTTGGTGGTGGAAGTGCTGATGGTTCTTCGATACTCAATTTTTTAAATTTTTATTATGATTATCCCTTTGAAAAAGAAGAACTTAGGCAACTTTCTTTGAAGGTCGGTGCTGATTGTCCATTTCTTGTTGAAGGTGGGAGTGCAATAGGAACTGGTATAGGTGAGGAACTTGAATTTTTAGATATACCTGAGATTGAAAATCTTAAAATTTTTATCATATCTCCAGATATTCAGGTTTCAACGAAAGAGGCATATAACCTTCTATCTAAACACTTGACAAATGATAGAAAATCTTATAATATTATAAATTCAAAAATTGATTATAAAAATTTGAAAAGTTCTTTCAAAAATTTTTATAACATTTTTGAAACGGTTGTTTTTGAAAGGTATCCTTTATTGAAGGATATAAAAAATAGGATAACAAAGTATGAACCTTTACTTTCACTTATGAGTGGAAGTGGATCTTCAATTTTTGCGATCTTTGAAAATGAAAAACATTTTGATTCGCTAAGAAAAGAGTTCGGTGGGAACAGGATTTTTTTTACCACCCCGATAACTCGAAATAGGATAAAAAAAGAACTACTAACAAAAATTCAGGAGGAAGAATGGAAATTACCGAAGTAAGAATCACATTAAGAGATGAACCCAAGTTGAAAGCATTTGCTAATGTAACTTTTGACAACGCATTTGTTATCAGGGGTTTAAAGATTATCGACGGAAAAAAAGGTCTTTTCATTTCCATGCCTTCAAGAAGGGCTAAAGATGGGACATATAGAGACATTGCCCATCCTATCAACAATGAGATGAGACAGAAGATTGAAAAAGTCGTTCTTGAAAAATATCAGCAGGAAGTGAGTAAGAAGTAAAACTTTTAGGAAGTAAAATTTAACTAACACTTATTGGGGTGTCGGCAAGCTGGCAAGCCACGGGATTTTGGTTCCCGCATTCGTAGGTTCGAATCCTACCGCCCCAGAGAAAAATGTGAGTTTTATATGAAACTTATAGCGGGAAATTCGAATGCCAAAATAGCAAAAGAGATATCTAACAAGTTGAATATTCCACTTGTTGATTCTCTTATTACAAAATTTTCTGATGGTGAGATAAGGGTTCAGATTAATGAATCTGTAAGGGGAAGCCATGTGTTTGTTATACAGTCAACAAATCCACCAGCGGATAATCTTCTTGAACTTATCTTTATCATTGACTCTTTGAGGAGAGCATCAGCGGATATGATAACTGCGGTCATACCATATTATGGATATGCAAGACAGGATAAAAAGGATGCTCCAAGGGTTCCAATAAGTTCAAGAGTTGTTGCAAACCTTTTGACAGCAGCGGGTGTTTCAAGGGTTATGGTACTTGAACTTCATGCTGAACAGATTCAGGGTTTTTTCAATGTTCCAGTTGATCATCTTTATTCTGCACCAGTTTTTGTTGAACATCTTTTAAAGAACGAAAAACTTGACAATACGGTTGTGGTTTCTCCTGATGCAGGAAGAGTTAACAGAGCAAGAAATATAGCGAAAAAACTGAACAATCTACCGATTGCTGTTATCGATAAAAGAAGAAGTTCTCCAAACCAATCCGAAGTGATGCATGTTGTTGGAGAGGTTAAGGATAAGAATGTTTTAATGGTTGACGATATAATCGATACTGCGGGAACAATCACAAAAGCAGCTGAAGCTTTAAAGTATAATGGTGCTAAAAGGATAATAGCATGTGTGACACATCCTTTGCTTTCAGGTGATGCTATTGCAAAACTCAAAAATTCACCTATAGATAAACTTTACACTTCGGATAGTGTTGTGATACCTGAGGAGAAGAGGATCGAAAAAATAGAAGTTTTGTCTATGGCAGAACTTTTTGCGAATGCTATAAAAAGAGTTTATAATAAAGAATCTATCAGTGCACTTTTTGATTAGGAGGATAAATGCTTCAATACGATTTACCAGTTGAAAAAAGAGAAAAGGGTAAACATATTCTTACCCTCTTAAGAAAGAATAACAAAATTCCATGTGTCGCATATGGACACAAAGAGGAGAACAGGTTGTTCTCTGTCGATGAGGTTGAGTTGAATAAGATGTTTCACGCAATTGGAAGAGAGAAATCTCTTATAAATATTAAGATGGGAAAAGATAATTTTCTTGCGATCATAAAAGAGATTTTCAGAAGCCCTAGAACAAACAGAATTTTACATATCGATTTTCAGATAATCCATAAATCTGAAAAATTGAAACTTACAGTACCGATCATTCTAAAAGGTTCAGCAAAGGGAGTTAAAGAGGGTGGAATAGTTGAGCACCTTCTCAGAGATCTTGAAATCAAATGTTTGCCAGCAGACATACCATCACATGTTGAAGTTGATATTTCAGAACTTGCAATAGGTGATTCAATACATGTGAAAGATATAAAGGCTGAAAAGTTTGAAATCGTCGAAAATCCAGAAGAGGTTGTTGTGACTATTCTTGCTCCAAAGGCGTATGTTGAAGAAGCACCAAAACCTGAAGAGGAAGCAAAAGAGCCAGAACTCATCAGGGAAAAGAAAGAAGAGGGTGAAGAAGAGGAAGAAAAAGAAGATAAAGGAAAAGAGAAAGAAAAAGAGAAGAAAGAAAAGAAGTGATGGGGTTATATGTTTGCTCTTGTTGGTCTCGGAAATCCTGATAAAATTTATGAAAAGACAAGGCACAATATAGGAAAAGAAATCATTATTGGTTTTGCTAAAAAAGAGCAGTTGAAATTTAAAACAGGTAAAGGGCACTTTTTTTTTCTGAATGTTCTTTGAAAGATGGGTTATTTTTAGTCGTTCCAACAACTTATATGAATGAGAGTGGAATCGCTGTTGTAGAGTTTTTAAACTATTATAAGATCGATTTAAAAAATCTTCTTATAATTGTTGATGATTTTAATATATCACTCTTCACTTTTAGGTTAAGATTATCAGGTTCAGATGGTGGTCACAATGGATTAAAGTCAATAATATACCATCTTGGAACTGAAAATTTTGCGAGGTTAAGAGTTGGCATCGGAGAGTTTGAAGAAAAGAAGGATAAAGATTTTGTTTTAGGAAAAATGAAAGAAGATGATTACAATAAAGTTCTAGAAAAAGGAATAGAACATATTTACACAATAGTTGAAAATGGATTTGAAAAATCTATGAGTATAATTAATAAAAAAGAAGAAAAATAACAGGAGGAAATTTTGGTTAACTATGAAATTTTGATCATCTATGATCCTACATTATCTAAGGAAGTTCTTGAAGAAAGGATTTCCAGTTTTAAAAAATGGATTGAGGAACTTGCAGGTAAAGTTGAAAATGTAGAGGATAAAGGTATTGAAAAACTTACATACGAAATAAACAAAACTGCTCAAGGGCATTTTATTTTGATAAACTTTAACCTCGATCCATTGAAAGTTGAGGAACTCAGAAGAGAAATAAAACTTGATGAAACAATATGGAGATATATGATTAAAAAGAATGATGAAGTGAAGGTATAAATGGGTGAAAAAATAAACCTTCCGAATCTAAATAGAATCATTATCGCTGGAAGAGTAACAAAGGATGCTGAGAAAAGGTACACATCAGATAATACCGGTGTAATTGGTTTTCGTCTTGCATCTTCAAGAAGATATAAGGACAAAAATGGAGAATGGAAAGATAATCCACTTTTTATCAGTGTATCATATTTTACAAAATTTGAAGATAATCTTGAAAAGAGATTGAAAACTGGAACACCTGTGATAGTCGAAGGATCTCTTGAAGCGAACAATTATGAGGATAAGAGAACACATGAAAAAAAGGTTTCCTTTCAGATCAGAGCAACAAAGATCTACTTTTTATCAAGAGAAGTTTCTGACCTTGAAGGTGAAGTTAATGATGTTTCCTATGATAAGATAATAGATGATGTAGAAAAAGATTTTAATGAAATAGAAGAAATTGAAAACGGAGGTACTGATGAGTCCATTCCATTCTAAAGAGAACAACGGTTCTTCAGATTCAAGAAATGGTGCAAAAAAGGTAAAAGTTTGTAAGCTTTGTACCAGAAAAGAAAAAATAGATTATAAAAATATCCAGTTCTTATCAAAATTTATAAACGATAGAGGAAAAATATTGCCAAGAAAAGCTACCGGACTTTGTGAAAAACATCAAAAAGAGGTCGCAAGAGCGATAAAAACTGCACGACAGATGGCACTTCTTCCATATGTTGATGAAAATATGAGATAGGAGTCGTGTATGAAAGTTATATTGAGAGAAAATGTTCAAAATCTTGGTAAAAGAGGTGATGTTGTAAATGTAAAGGATGGATTTGCAAGAAACTATTTGATACCAAACAAACTCGCTTATGAGTATTCTGAAAACAATCTGAAAAGGTTTCAACAGGAAAAGATAAAATATGAACAGAAAGAATTGAAAAATAAAGAGATAGCACTTCAAGCAAAAGATAAACTTTCCTCGATAACTTTAACCATAAAACAAAAAGTTCATGATGATGATACTCTTTATGGTTCAGTTTCAAAAAAATTGATCTGTGAGGAATTGGAAGCAAAAGGGATCAAAATAGATGAACATGCGGTTTTGCTTGATGAACCTATAAAGAGGTTGGGTGATTATACAGTGAATATAAAATTACATCCGGAGGTTATAGGGGTATTAAACCTTTCGGTTGTAAAGGATGAATAGTTTTATTCCTGATGTTGATATAATTACAATTCTTTTGTTGGGTCACCTTTTGGGTGACTTTATTTTTCAAACTGATCAAATATTTCGTCTCAAAATAAAGAGTAAGATTGGTTTATTTCTACATTCTTTTTTTATTCTTTTACCAACTTTTGTTTCACTTTTCTTGTTTTCAAAAAATTTTTTTTTCTCAACACTATTTTCTCTTTTTACATTTTTTTCCCATTACTTTATTGATCTTTTGAAAAGTAAAAATAATCTTGATAATGGAATAAATTTTATACTTGATCAGTTGTTCCATTTTTTTGTTATTTTGTTTCTTTCTGCTCTATCAAATTTTTTTATTCTCCAAAAGTATAAAAATGGTTTTGTTTTTAAAATGATCTATCTTATGATAGGTCTTATTTTCATTCTTTATTTTTTAAAATATCTTATCAGAAGTTTGTATGGTATTTTGAGGATTAAAGTTGTAAAAGACAAATATTATTACTATATTGAGGAGATTGAAAAAATTTTCCTTTTCATATTCTCATATATGCATGGATATTTTTTTCTATGTTTACCCTTTATGGTAATACCAAGGATAATCTATTCTATAAAAAAAGGTGCTGAATATCTTTATTATGATATTTTAATATCTTTTCTTGTTTGTTCATTCTCTGGTATATTTTTAAGGAAAGTGACGCTTTTGTATCCCTTCTCTTTTTTTGAAATTTTTACATTTTCATTTTCTTTTTATCTTATCTTCAAACTTTTAAATTTCATAATTGATTATACAATCATTTTATTTGAAAAAAGACATTGATTCTTTTTATTGACTGATTTTATAAAAGAGAATAAAATAATTAAAATGTCTGGAGGTGAAATGAAAAAAATATTGTTTTGTTTTTTAATATTTCTTTTTATTTCCTGTTCAATCCCACTTCCCAAAAAACCACCTGTTGTTGAGAATTTGACTTATTCTCTTCCAATAGGTGATACTTTGATGACCGTTCTTGAAGTTGCACTTGATCATCCTGAACGAATTTCTATAAAAGGAGATACTGTTTTTGGATATACACAAAGAGAAAAATGGATCAACGCAGCTCATCTCAATGGCAAAAGTGATACAATCAAAATTAGTATAAACATTGAAGAATTGTTGCCTGAGGAATGGATAGATACCTCAAGAGATTCAACATATTTCACCTCAACGATAAACAAAGTCCATAACTTTGTAAGATTCTGGGGGAAAGTGCCATTTACAACTGGTGGAAGATTGATACACAGAATGTATTCGAGTGGACGACTTATATATCTTGATACAGTTGAGGTGTTTTTCAACCAAAGATCTTTCCTTGATACTTTATATACATATTCAGTTGATGATTTCCCGATTGGAGATTATTACCATGAAATAGAGGTGCAGATCGATTCAGGGCAAACTTTTGTTGATTCTCTTGAAGCATATTCAATGATCGCATTTCAGGCAAAACTCACAGGTGATAGAGTTATGACTGTAGTAAAAGAGCAGACATTACCATTTGCGCCACCAGAGTCGTCACCTTTGAATATGATAAATTGGGTCAGATTAAATCTTGATATATGGAATAGACTACCAATAAGTTCAAATTTTATTCTGTTATTATACGATTCAGTTGGAAACATTGTTTTTTCAGATACATTTTTGCTTGCTCAAACACCAAAAGATAGTATTGGAAGGGCAACAGGCACAGGAGTTTACAGTAACCTCAACATTGATATAACACATGAACTTGATAGTTTGTTCAGATATTCAACATTCAAATTTAAAGGAAGATTTGAAATTCCCGCACCTACAGATATCGATGTTTTTGTTACTCCTGCTGATTTTATAAGAGTAAAAGGTGCTTTACAGATGAATATGGATTTTGATCCATACTTTTTGCCAAATGGAGAATGAAATGAAAAAGATATTTTTAATGTTCATCATACTTTTATCGATAACATACATTTTTGCTGATTATGACTACAGGTATATGAATTCACCTTTGAATACAGGATATACTTCGCTTTTCTATAACCCTTCATTTTTAGGAAGAACAGATACTCCCTGGTATTCATGGGAACTTTTAAGGTTGAACACAGGTCTGACGAACAATCTCATATCATATTCCTTCCTTGCATACCTTTTCAACAATTCAGCAACAGCGCCGATTGATTCTTTTCCAATAGATACTATAAATGAAGAGAAAAAACAAGCGATTCTACATTATATAGGTCCTTACTTTTTGCTTGATCAATATCTCAGGATGGGACTCCCATTATTTGGTTTTAAAATAGGACTTTTTGGTTTTGGATTTGATGTTAAACAAGGTTCTTCTTTACAGATACCTGATGCTTTTTTTGATATAATGCTTTATGGAAACCAGTTTGATTCAACTTATGATTTCAAAGATTTGAAATTTGAAACTCAGGTTTTGGGTCAGTTTGGATTCGGTCTTGGTGGGGGAGTTGATCTTGAAAATAATGGAAGATTGAATTTCGGTCTTTCTTTATCTTATCTTGCTGGAGTTTCCTATTTTAATCTTTACGCTGATTCATTTTATTTTGAGTCAGACTCAAGTTTTTTAAGAGTTGTCACAAGGATGAACCTCGATTATGCGATTCCTTTTTCAACAGACCAGATTACGGGATTTGATAATATTTCAAATTTTATTGGTAATATAAGCCCAGGTTTTTCAAATCTTCCTGGACATGGGTTCGATTTAACAGGTGGAGTTTCATGGAATATCGATGATAAATGGATGGTTGAATTTTCCTGGGAACATCTTATATCAAGAATATTCTGGAAATATGGAGCGAGAAGATACACTTTCTTTATGGCAACAGATTCTTTAAATGTTATTAATCTTCATAGAGTTATAACGACGATAAATTCTGACTCAACGATTCCAGATGATCAAAAATCTGATTCTATAATCAGTTCACTTCTTGGTGATTCTCTTGTTTATAACGGAAGTGATCTAACAACTTTTCTTGAACCACAGATAAATGTTGGTGTATCGTATTCGGCAAGATACCAGCCGTTCAACATTTTTGCAAGATACACCCAGGGTTTTAAAGAGACATCATTTTCAACAAAAAGACCAAAATTAAGTTTAGGTATGCAGTATACAGCATTCCATTTCCTTTTACTCGAAAGTATGGTAACTTTGGGTGGAAGGGAGACATTTAGATTCAATGCTGGACTTGGTTTTAACTTCGGTAATTTTACATCAGATCTTTCAATTTCACAGGATCATGGCTTGATTTACTATACAAAAGGTGCACATCTTAACATGAACGCAGCAGCACATTCCAACATAATCTCAGTTTTTTCTGGAACGATCATAGATTCTATAACAGAAAAACCTCTTATTGCAAAGATTGAGGTTATACAGGATAATCCGATGAATAAAAAAGATTCGTTCTATTCTGACTCTCTTGGTAAATTTAGAAAATATTTCCCAAAAACAAATCTTAAAGTTTTAGTTACAGCGGATAAGTATGATACGATCATCGATTCATTCTTTTTGAAAGCGAATGGAAAGGTTAACAGGATATATAAGATGAATCCATCGATGGGAACACTTGTAGTTGAGGTTATCAGCGGAATCACGAAAAAACCGATAGAGAACGCTCAGGTTATCTTTACTGATAACGATACACTTTACACTGATACACTTGGAATCGTAACAAAACGACTTGATGAGGGGACACATGCTGTTACCGTGAAATCAAGTGGTAGAGATGATGTTGTGTTTACAATAGATGTTGAAAGAGGAAAGGACTATAAACAGATCGTTGAAATGTTCCCAACTCATGGAAAACTTGTTGTAAAAACTTTCAATGCGACAACACTTGAACCTGTTAACTCAACCATAAAAATCTACACACTCGATATGAAAACCGTTGTTGATTCATTCATAACAGGTGATATAGGGATGGATACTTCGAAGGCTATTAAGAAAGGGTTCTATAATATTAAAATAGATCCGATACCACCAAAATATATCAAGCAGGATAAATTCAATGTTGAAATCAAGGGAGGAGTTCTTTCAACACTTGAGGTTGGGCTTTTGAAAGAGAAGATGGTGTTTGTATTCAACAATATTCTCTTTGATCTTAACAAAGCAACTTTAAGACCTGAATCGTATCCTGTTTGTGATTCACTCGCTTTGATAATGAAAGAGAATCCATCTATAAAGGTTGAGATAAGTGGACATACAGATTCAAGAGGTTCGAACTCATACAACAAAAAACTTTCACAGGCAAGAGCAGAATCTGTAAGGAATTATCTTATCAGTGTTCACAAGATTGATCCAAAGAGGATAATAGCGATAGGTTTTGGAGAGGATAAACCCATCGTATTCCCTGAAAAGAACGAAGAGGATTATCAGAAAAATAGAAGAGTGGAATTTAAAGTCCTGCAGGGTGAGTGATGAATAAAAGAGTTGCAATACTTATATCTGGAAGGGGCTCCAATATGGAGTCCCTTCTTGTAAAATCTTTTGAAGAAAAACTTCAGATAGATTTTCTTGTAATATCAGATAATCCTGATGCAGAAGGTTTGAAAAAGGCAGAAAAGTTTGATGTTAAAACGAAAGTTTTAAAAAATCTTAAAAAAGGATGGAAAATTGAAGATGAGGGAGAAGTTGAACTTTTAGAGATACTTGAAGATTTTTCTCCAGATCTTATTCTCCTTGCGGGCTTTATGAGAATAATCCCTATAAAAATAGTTGAAAAATATTATTTGAAAATTGTAAACATACATCCTTCTCTTCTACCTTCATTCAAAGGGAAGGATGCACAGAAGCAGGCATTTGAATACGGTGTAAAAATTTCAGGATGTACTGTTCACTTTGTTGATAGAGGTGTTGATACGGGACCGATAATAGCACAGATGTGTGTTGATATTTCTGATGCAAAAAGTGTTGAAGATGTTTCGAAAAAAATTCTTGAAAAAGAACATCAACTCTATTTTGAGGTTATGAAAAAATTGTTATTTTCAAAATGGAAAGTAGAAAATAGAAATGTTTATTTTTGTTAAATTTTTTCTTATTGTTTTATCACCATTTTTTCTATATCTTTCTCTCAAATTTATAGATTTTGGTTTTCTCTATATTCCATTTTTTGCTTTGATTATTTTTACAATTTCACTTTTTAAAAAGAACAGAAAAAAAATAATATTTTTGATTTTTTTTATTTACTGGTTATTAACACTTTTATGGATTTTGAATCTGAATGTTGATCTTACAGGTCTTCAGAAAGTTCTTTTATTTTTTGGTTGGTTTTTTCTTTCAGCACTTTATGCTTTTCTTTTCTCGATACCATTCTTTGTTTTTTCTATAGAAAATTTTGAAATCTTTGTGATTCCGATTGCTTATTCTGTAATAGAGATTTTGATGAGTTCAACAAGAGATTTTTCTTTTATATGGTTGTTTCCCTCAGTTTCTCTTGTAAAATATCCTCTTTTTATCCAAACAGCAGATATCGGTGGTTCATACCTTATAACATTTTTTGTAATTCTTTACGCAGTTTTGATGTATAAAAGTTTTGCTGATAGAAAAAATGTAAAACTCTATCTTTTGATCTTTATAATTTTTTTCCTTTTCATCTTTTATTATGGAATATATTCTTTGAAGAAAGATTTTTCAACAAAAGATAAGAAACCAAGAATAACTCTGATACAGCCAAACCTTGAAGGTTATATGAAAGAGTCATACAGAGATTTTGTCGATTACAGAGTCAATATGATAAAAGAACTCCTTGAATTATCGTTACAGGATGATGGTGAAATATTGGTTTTTCCCGAAACATCTTCACCGATATTCTTTTCATACGAATCACCTTTTAGAAGATACTTAAAAGATTTTTCATCTGCAAACAAAAGATTTATTTTTATTGGAGCGATAAGGGAATCTCAAGAGGATGACAAGTACTATAATTCAATTTTCCTTTTTAAACCTGATTCTTCAATAGAATACTATGATAAAATACGACTTGTTCCCTTTGTCGAACATTTACCTTATGATGATAAAGTTTCTTTGATAAAAAAACTTGATTATGGACAGGGTGAATATTCTCCAGGAGAAACTCAAAAAGTTTTTGCTTATGATGGAAAAAAGTTTTCTGGATATATTTGTTTTGAATCGATCTTTCCAAAATTCGTTTCAGGTTTTTCAAAAAATGGTGCACAGTTTCTGATAAATGTTTCTGAGGATATCTGGTTTATTAAAGGTGATGGTTTAAAACAACATTTTTATTCTGGTATTTTAAGATCGGTCGAAAACAGAAGATACCTTGTAAGAGTTTCAAATCCTGGAATTTCTGGTGTAATAGATTGGTATGGAAACATAATCTGGAAAAGTGCTATTGGAAAAAAAGAGGTCAAGACGGAAACTGTTAGATTAAACGATAGGTTGACATTTTTTGTTTATTCTGATAATATTGCTGGAAAAATTTTAATCTATCTTTTCATTCTTTTTGTATATATAAAGATTGCACGGAGGCAAAATGACAGTAAGAGTTAGAATAGCACCAAGTCCAACAGGTTATCTCCATGTTGGAACAGCAAGAACAGCACTTTATAATTATCTTTTCGCAAGGAAAAATAAAGGTAAGTTTATATTAAGAATTGAGGATACTGATGTTGAAAGGTCATCGAAAGAGATGACAGAGATAATCATAGAAGGACTGAAATGGCTTGGACTTAATTATGATGAGGGTCCATTTTTTCAGTCAGACTATTTTTCACATTATATAGATCATATTCCACAACTTGAAAAGAGTGGAGGGATATATAGATGTTTTTGCACCCCTGAAGAGTTGGAAGAAAGAAAAAATCAGGTTATTGCGCAGAAGAAAGCGTGGAAATATGATAGAAAATGTCTTAACCTTTCAAAGGAAGAGATAGAAAAAAATCTTAGAGAAAAAAAACCTTATGTCTGGAGAGTTTTTATCCCTGAAGGTAAGACATATTTTGATGATCTGATCCATGGCAGGATAGAAAAGGATAACAGCGAAATAGAGGATTTTATTATAGTCAGAAGTGATAATACACCAGTTTACAATTTTGCAGTTGTGATTGATGATTACAGGATGGGGATTACTCATGTGATAAGAGGTGATGACCATATATCAAACACTTTTAAACAGATACATATATATAGATTACTCGGTGTGAAACCTCCAGAATTTGCACATCTACCCTTGATACTCGATGAAAACAAAGCAAAACTTTCTAAGAGGTCTGGAACCGTTTCAGTTCTCGCTTTCAGGGATATGGGTGTTCTTCCTGAAGCATTTGTAAACTTTATTGCTTTGATCGGTTGGAGCCCTGGTGATAACAGGGAGATATTAACGATTGATGAGATGATTGAACTATTTTCTTTTGATAGAGTTGCAAAAAAAGGTGGAGTATTTGACTATAAAAAACTTGAATGGATGAACTCAAAGTATATCACAAATAGTTCAGATGAAAAACTATATGAACTTGTAAAACCTTTTTATAAAGATTATGGAATAGATCTTGAAAAGTTTGATAAGGAAAAGATTTTAAAGATAGTTTATAGTGTAAAGGAAAAGGCACGATATTTGAAAGATTTTCCATATTTAACAGAGTTTTTTTTCAAAGATATAAAAGAGTATGATAAAAAAGGAGTTGAGAAACATTTTGTTGAAGAAAAGTTGAAACATTTAAGAGTTTTAATCGATGAATTAAAAATTCTTGAAAGTTTCACAGAACATGAGATTGAAAGAGTTTTTAAAAATTATGTTGAAAAAACGGGAATAAAAGGTGGTGATATAATTCATCCAACAAGAGTTGCACTTTCAGGGAGAACTGAAGGCCCATCGTTGTTCTTGATGATGGAAATTTTCGGAAAAGATGAGGTTCTCAAACGCTTGACAAAAGTTCTTGAATCTGATATATTAAAATCCTGAAATGGCGGTATCGTCTAGCGGCTAGGACGTGTGGTTCTCAGCCATAAAACCGGGGTTCGATTCCCCGTACCGCTACTCTTTTATACCTTATCATAAAATTGGGGAGTCGTCCAACGGCAGGACTCATGACTCTGGATCATGCTATCGGGGTTCGAATCCCTGCTCCCCAGCCAGAAGAATTCAAATGAATCTTTTTACCTTTTTCTTGTAATCTATATATTTACCCTTAAATCTTTTTTCAAGTTCTTTTTCTTCGATTAAAACGATTCTGTAAAATATAAATGTTGCAGCTATAAAAAATAAAAACATTTCAATTGATCCAAAAAGTAAAAAGATGGAAAAATAAAATATTATGAAAAATATATAGATTGGATTTCTTGTATAAGAATAGATACCTGTTGTTACAAGTTGTTTTACTTTTTTCGGATCTGTTCCAACTACCCATTCACTGTTTAAATCGACCAAAGATCTTATATAAAATATTATTCCAAACAAAAAAAGGATTGCAGAAAAAATTTTAAAAACTGAGTAAGTTAAAAAATTTTTAAACAAAATATTATCAAAAGGAAAAAATGAATTCCTGAAAATTTCAAAAATCCAGATGTTTGTGAATGAAAAGATTATAAATGAATAAATACCATCTTTACTTTTTAAGGAAAAGTTAAAAATATTATTTTTTTCCGTTTTTAGTTTAAAAATAATATTAACCAAGAGTACCAAAAAAAAGTTGAAATATATATTGTTGAAATTATCTTTGTTGAATCCATTTTTGTAAATTTAACCAGCATTTAATTTTTTGCAAGATGTATATTTAAAAATAGTTACAGCAAAATGTCAAAAAGTCAAGCACCGTCCCCGAAAATAAAATGAAAACTGTATTGACAGTGGAAAATATTTTAATAGAATCAAAAAAAAGGGAGATTGTATGAAAAGAATAATTATCTTTTTCCCCATAATTCTTGCTTTATTTTTACTATCTTGTTCAGGTCCTTATAATCCTTTCTCCGATAGTGCTGGAAAGGAAGTTATGCCTGTTGATCCAAAAAAAATTTATATTTATTCTGTTATCAACAATGGAACTAACACCTATTACAATGTTTCAAAACTTGAATATTTTTATAATGAAAACCAGATAGAAATTGATACTGGGGATAAGTTATGGGTTTTAAATAAATATGCATACGATCAGAATGGTTATTTACTCTGGTATTACGATAATATTTATTATTCGATCAACGATTTTGGATTTTTTTCTTATGGAACGAGTTTGTTTACAGATTATCCAATAAAATTTTTAGATTTTCCTCTTTATGAAGGCAAAAAATGGGAAGGACATTCAGGGAATTATTATTTTTTCTCTTCGTATGATACACTTGTTGCATCCGTTGAAGGAAAAGAGGATGTAAATGGTTATGATGGATGCTGGAAAGTTAAGGTTAAATTTTTTGAAAGAGAAATATACTATGGATATGTTTATGAATATATAAGATGGTATAAAGAGGGTGTTGGAATGGTTAAGGACTCAGAATATATATACGATGTTTATGGGTTCTATGTTCCTGTTAGTGTTGTGTTAAATCTTGACACTATAATTGAGAGGTAGCTATGAAAAATTTGATTTTTATAGTTTTGATTTTGGTATCTATTAATATTTTTTCTTTATCAGATCTAACAGAAACAGAAAAATCAATTTTAGTACTTGATTCTTTAACATTTTTTTATTTAAAGTCGTATGATGATATTATCGAAGTTCTCGAACCCACTATCAGTGATGAATATTTATTTAGTATTTATTCAGAAAATTTTAAATTTGGTGCTCTTTTTTATGTTGGTGCATCATACTTTGAGAAAGAGAACTATGAAAAAGCAAAGAAATATTTGAAACAGGCAAAACAGTATGAAGATGGTTCAAGTTTTCTTATCAGTCATTATTACTATTATCTTGGGAATTTAGAAGAGAGTGATAAAAATTATTATCAGGCACTTGATTATTATAAAAAATCGAAAAAATACTTTTATCAATTTGATGATCAGAATGAGAGGATATCATTCGTTTTGTTTTATATAGGACAGATCTATTTGTACAATGTGAACAACTATGATAGTGCAATCGTTTATTTTGAAAATAGTTTGGAGTTTGATAAAAAAATGTTATCCAAAACATACAAAAAGGATCCAAGAAAAGAATTTGATTTTCTTGCTTATGACTATTCCCGACTTGGAGAATCATATTTTTACAATAAATCTTATGAAAAAGCGAAGAAAAATCTTTTTTCAGCAATGCAGATTGGTGAAAAATTCCCACAGGAATATTCATTTAATGCGTTTAATTATTATCTTATTGCAAGGGTCTTTTATGGTCAATATAACTACGACTCAGCATTAGTTTATTTTAAAAAATCACTGGATAACTATAAATCAATAGATTCCAAAAAAAATGTGATCAATCTTTACGATTGGCTTGGACTCACTTATGAACAGAAATATGATAAAAAACAGGCAAGAGAAAGTTATTATCAAGCATATATAAATGCTAAGGATTTTTATGGCGAATATAACGATTTGACAAAAAAATTAAAAGAAAAGTATGAAGAACTTTCTGGTTCTTCTTCTTCATACTCGTATCAAGATTATAGTTCAAGTAGTGGTTTTCGAATAAAAGATGAAGGTTTTTTTGTAAATCTCGATTATATGAGATCAGTTGGGAGAAACTATTTTGGTGGTGGACTGGGTGTCCTTGAAGAAGGTGGGGGGGTATATATTGGTTACTACTTTTCACCTGCAAAAGAGGGAGAAACTTTTGGAAAATATTTACCTATTGTTATGTTAAGTGGATATCAATCTTTTTCACTTGAATTTTCTTGTGATCTGATATCTCTTTTTGATTTTTCAAACATGGTTAACAAGTCGATGTCAAAACCAAGATGTTTTGGCTTTGGATTTTCATTTGGCTTATTAAAATTTTTAAATGTGAAAACACAATATTTTTGGAGTGGTGGTGGAGGATATTCTCCAAAAGGGTTGTCGATAAATTGTGGTTTCAGATTTTTTATGTGAAGTTTAAAACCTTAAATTATTGATTTTTTTGCTTAGGGGTATATAATAATTTTTTATATTAGGAGGAAAAATGGATATAACTCCTTTGGAGATAAAAAAACAGGAATTCAAAAAATCTTTGAAAGGTTATGATATACATGAGGTAACAACTTTTTTGAATACAGTTTCAGAGCAGTTTGAAGAACTTTTAAAAGAGAATTATAATTTGAAAGAACAGATTGAAAACCTTTCAAAGGAACTTGAAAGATATAAAAATCTTGAAAAAACATTGCAAGAAACATTGACTTCTGCAACAAAAAGTTCATCTGAACTCCGTGCAAACGCTCTAAAAGAGGCAGAGATTATAAAAAAGAACGCTCAACTTGAGGCGGAAGCATATCTTGCAAGTTCAAGAGCTGAACTCAACAATCTTAAAAATGAAATAAAAAGTTTGATCACATTAAAAAACAATTTCTTATCAAGGTTTAGAGGTATTCTCGAATCATATTTTAAAACACTTGATCAGGAAGTTGTTGAACATAAGATAGAAGTTAATGAGATAAACAAAGTCTTAAGAGAACATCCAGAAAAAATAGTTAACTTTGGTTCTTTATTCAGTCAAATTAAAAAGGAAGGTGAAAATGATGGAGAAGATAAAAAAGACATCTGAATTTTTAAAAGAAAAAGGTTTTGTGAATCCTGAAGTTGCAATAATACTTGGAACAGGTATGTCTGAACTTGGGAAGATTATAAATGTGAAAGCAAAACTTTCATACAAAGATATTCCCGATTTCCCAATATCGACTGTTGAAAGTCATGCTGGTGAACTTATTTTTGGTGAACTTGCTGGAAAAAAGGTTATAGCGATGGCTGGTAGGTTCCATTATTACGAAGGTTATGATTTCCAAACGATAACATTTCCTGTTAGGGTTATGCTTTATCTTGGTGCAAAACTTTTGATAGTTTCAAATGCAGCGGGTGGTGTCAATCCACTTTTTAAAGCAGGTGAAATAATGCTTATAACTGACCACATCAACTTTTTACCAGGTAATCCATTAAGAGGGAAAAATCTTGATGAACTTGGTCCAAGATTCCCTGATGGTTATGAAGTATATCCAAAAAAATATCAAGAAATTGCAGAGGAAGCAGCACTTGAAGTTAAAATACCTCTGAGAAAAGGAGTTTACCTTGCGATACAGGGACCAAACCTTGAAACAGGTGCTGAATACAGAATGATAAGAATACTTGGTGCTGATGCTGTTGGAATGTCAACGGTTCCAGAGGCACTTGTAGCAAAACATATGAATATTCCAGTTGTAGGGTTTTCTGTTATAACAGATATGGGACTTCCTGATCATATGGAACCTGTATCTTTTGAATATGTAGTTAATAATGCAAAAAGAGCAGAAGAGAACTTGAAAAAACTGATAACAAAATTTTTAGAAAAGGTAACTTTTTAAATGAAATCTCTATACAGTGTAATTTTTGCTTTATTTTTTTCTTCTTTGTTAACATCATGTACAAACAGCGGGAGCGATAAAATTGAAAAAATGTTATCGGAGAAGAAGTATTTTGAAGTAATAAATATACTTGAGAATAAAGGTAAAAAAACAGGCAAAGATTATTTCAATCTCGCTGAAGCGTATAAAGATTTAAGAAAACTATCAGTTGCAGATTCTTTTTATACACTTGCCCTTGAAACCGATCCCTCTTTAAAAGGTAGAGTTTTGAAGTCATACTCAAATATTGCGATGACTGATTTTATGAAAGGTTATACTGCAAATTCGGTAAAGTACTGGTTGAAAATAATCGAACTGAGTCCAACTTATGATATTAACATAGGTTTCTATCATCTTGGGAAATACTTCTATGATGGAAAAGATTTCCAAAAGGCAAAATTGATGTTAAATAATTCTCTGAACATCTCTTTAACATCATCTGAAAAAGTAAATGTTTATAAAATGCTCATAGAAATATATAAAATTGAAGAAAAAATTGATACTGCTCTTATAATTGCTCAAAAAGCTTCTGATGAATTTTCAGTCGAAGGAGCAAGTGGAGATGTAGATTTTAAAGTGATCGCAGGTGAACTCAAATTTTATATTGCTAAAGAAAAATATGAGAAAAAAAGTTATGATGATGCTTTGAATCTGCTCCTTGATTTTATAAACAAACCCATTCCTCTTTCATTACTTGATGATGCTCATCTTTATGTTGGAAACATATATTTTGAACTGAACGATTTTGATAAAGCGATCTTTCATTACAACAAAGTTAAAGAATATTCTGATGTAAAAGTTTATGGATCTTCAGATAATCTTGATGAAGCGAACGAAAAGTTGAAAGAGATATTAAGAAGGAATATGAAATGAGAAAAAATTTTTATATTATATTTTTATTGTTTTTATTTTTTTTTATAATATCTTGTGCGAAAAAGGAAAAATTGTCCCAAATCGATATTTCAGATGAAGAACTTTTTAATAAAGCATTAAATTTTTACGAACAAAAAAAATGGGATAAATCTATAGATCTTTTCCAAAAATATATTTTTACATATCCTGCAAACAAAAAAACTGAACTTGCACAATATTACCTTGGTGATTCATATTTTAATAAAAAATCGTATACTGAATCAATAGTTGAATTTGAGTATTTTATAAAAAATTATAAAAGTTATAATCTGAAAAAGGATGCTCTCTATAAGTTATCTATATCCTATTTTAAGATTGCACCACCATATCAGTTCGATCAGAGTTTAACATTTTCGGCAATAGGAGTTATGAGAGAGTTTTTGATGAGTTACTATGATGATGAAAGGAGCAAAGAAATTGACTCCTTATTAAATCTACTCCTTTCACGGATCGAAGAAAAAAAGTTGCATACAGGTGATTTCTATTACAGAGGGAAAAAATACAGATCAGCGGAAATTTATTATGAGTTGATCAATGAAGATAATCTTAAAAACGAGTTAAAGGATAGATACTATTTTTCTTATGGAAGAGCATTGTTTATGAATAAAAACTATCAGAAATCTATCGAAATATTACAAAAGGTTAGTGAAAATAGTAAATATTTCAAAGAGAGTAAGAAGATAATCGATAAAATCTCAAAATTTCTATGAAAATAGGTATTTTTGGTGGAGGGTTTGATCCTGTTCATATAGGACATATTTTTTCTGTCCAGTACATTTTAGATAAAAAGTATGTTGAGAAAATAATAGTTATTCCAGCATATAGACAACCTTTGAAAGAAGAGTACTCTACACCTTTTGGAATCCGTCTTGCTATGGCAACAGAAGCGTTTAGGAACTTTTCTGAGGTTGTTGTTTCAGATATTGAAAGTTCACTTCCATTACCATCATACACAATATATACCTTAAAAAGGTTAAAAGATGATTATAAAAATGATGAACTTTTTTTGATAATAGGTGATGATGAGGCATCCAACATAATAAAATGGCATAGATACGATGAACTGAAAAGGTATGCAAATTTTATCATCACAAGAAGGTATTGTGAAAAACCGGATTTCGACAAAAAGTTTTTTGAAAATGCGATTGTTGCAGATAACCCTGTAATTGAGATTTCATCATCAATGATAAGAGAACTTATAAAGAAAGGTGTTAGAGTCAACGGTCTTGTTCCTGACAATGTTGTAAAGATAATAATAAGTGAAAGGTTGTACAGGTGAAAAAAGAACTTTTTCTTGTTGATCTTACAAACATTATCTATAGAAATTTTTTCGCTTTTATGAAAAACCCTTTGAGGAACTCAAAGGGATTAAATACTTCAGCGATTTTTGGAACAACAAGTTTTTTACTTGATCTTCTTGAGTCAAATAGAATCGAATATATTGTATGTACTGTAGACATGAAAGAACCAACATTCAGACATAATCTGTATGCTGAATATAAAGCAGAGAGGGAAAAAGCCCCTGATGAGTTGATCTCTCAAATACCGGTTATATATGAAATTGTCAGAAATTTTGGAATAAATATCCTTTCATTACAGGGTTTTGAATCGGATGATCTGATAGCAAGTTTGTGTAAAAAATTTTACAACAGTTTTGAAAATATTTTTATTGTTACAAGCGATAAAGATATGGGACAACTTGTTGATCATAAAGTAAAAATTATCTATCCTAAGAAGGAGAATGGGAAATATCCTGTACTCGATGAAAAAGGTATTGAAGAGAAACTGAACATAAAAAAAGAACAGATAATTGATTATTTTTCGCTTATTGGAGATAACATAGATAATGTTCCTGGAATAGAGGGAATAGGCCCTAAAACTGCTGAAAAGATTTTACAGGAAATCGTTTCTCTTGATGAGTTTTTCAAAAATCCCGATATCTTAAAGAACGATAAACTTAAAGAAAAACTAATAAAAAATATTGATAATCTAAAAAAGTATAGAGAATTGATAAAGTTGAAAGATGATATCGCTCTGGATGTCGAATTGGAAGATGTAAAAATAAAAGAGAAAGATATAAAAAAGATAAACAATATTTTAAAAGAGTATGAAATTTTCTCTCTTTTAAAAAAATTTGATGAAAATGTAGAAGTAGAAGATATAAAAATAAACGAATTACTCTTTATCGATGAGGTTTTAAAAGACGATTCCATAGTTATATTCGAAGATCAGGAGAAGATTCTTTTTGGATCAAATAAAGGGATCTTTGAATGTGACAAAAGGGAAGGTTTTAAAGAACTCCATAAAATTTCAAACAAAGTGCTGATTTTTGATAATTTGAAAAATTTCTCTGAGTTTTTAAATTTTGAGGGTGACAATGAGATAATAGATATAAACACTATAAGGCAAACACAAATGAAGAGTACAAATATAAATAGAGTTGTTGAAGAGTACTACGGTAAAAATTTTGAAGAAATTTCGAAAAAGGACCTATTGTTTAAATTTGTAAGGATAAAACATAAATTTATTACTGATTCACAAAATGATATAAATTTTGAAGTATACAAAAATATAGAGATTCCAATTATCCCTGCAATAGTTGAGATGGAGAAAAATGGAATAAAAGTTGATGTAAATTTTTTTAAAAAAGAAAATGAAAAGATAGAGAATGAGATATATAAAATTGAGAAAAAAATTTTTGAGGTCACTGGAACCAGTTTCAATGTTAATTCATCGAAACAGGTATCAGAAGTACTCTTTGAAAAATTGAATCTAAAACCAGTTAAAAAAGGTAAAACAGGGTTTTCAACAAATTATGAAACACTTGTTCAACTTAAAGGTATACATCCTGTTGTCGATCTATTGATCAGACATCGAGAACTTTCAAAACTTCTTAAAGGTTATATTTTACCAATAATATCTTTGACAGAACAGAGTGATATTGTTCATACAACTTTTGAACAATCCTATGCAGCAACTGGAAGATTTTCTTCTAGAAACCCAAATTTGCAAAATGTTCCACCAGAAATCAGAGAAGGTTTTGTTGTTAGAGATAAGGACAACATATTAGTTTCGTTTGACTATTCCCAGATTGAATTAAGAGTTCTTGCATTTCTTTCAAAAGATAAAAATCTCAATAAAGCTTTTCAAGAGGGAAAGGATATACACAATGAAACTGCAAAATACATTTTTAATGTTGATTATAAAAGTATAGACGAGAAAAAAAGGAGTATAGCGAAAATTGTTAATTTTTCTGTTCTCTATGGAAAAACCTCATACGGTTTAAGTCAGGAGTTAGGTATTTCGAAAAAAGAGGCCGAAAATTTTATCAACAGGTATTTTGAAGAGTATAGTGGGGTAAAAGAATGGATTGAAAAAACCATAAAAGAAGCATCAAAAGATGGTTATGTAAAAACATATTTTGGAAGATATAGGTATATACCAGAAATACTTTCCCAGAATAAAACTGTAAGGATGAGTGGGGAAAGGATGGCCATAAATACTCCAATCCAGGGGACAGCAGCCGATATTATGAAAATAGCGATTAAAAATGTGTTTCAGAAAATTAAAGAAAAAAAAGATATAATGTTAATACTCACCGTTCACGATGAACTAATATTTGAGATGAAGGAGAATATGTTTGAAAAATATTCTCAGATATGTGAAAAGTGTATGGTCGATATAGAACCTTTTGATCGAATACTCAGTGTTAATATAAAAAAAGGCAAAAATTGGGGAGAGATTTGAAATTGACTTTTTTTCATAATATTTTATAATAATTTATATGGGAGTGGAAGAGAAGTTAAAGGGATTGGAACCTGTATATTATGATGATCTTACTGGTATTTTCAATAAAAGGTTTTTTAACAATTTAAAAAATTTCCTTTCAGATAAAATAGTTTTATCAATATTTGATATAGATGATTTTAAAAGTATCAATGATATTTATGGACATCAAACTGGAGATTTTGTTATCAAAAAAGTTTCAGAAATTCTTACAGAATTTTCCTCACGAGGAGATTTCCCGATAAGATATGGAGGTGATGAGTTTATTCTGATATCCTCTTTGAAAACAAAGGAAGATTTTGTAAGGGTTCTGGAAAGTTTTAAGGAAAGAATTGAAAAAAATCCTATAATTTTTAACAACAATATGATAAGAATAACACTTTCATTTGGAGTTTCAGAAGGTGATGTTGAAAATATTGAAAGTGTACTTGAAAACGCTGATAACGCTTTGTACTCATCAAAGGAAAAGGGGAAAAATTGTATAACAATATTTGAAAAAAACAGGATTGGAGAAATAAAAATTCCATTTAGGTGTGAAAGGGAAATAAGAAAATGTTTGAATGAAGGTAAAAATGTAATAATAAAAGGAGGTTTCAGATCTGGAAAAACATATTTAAAAAATGTTTTAGAAAGAGAATATAAAAATTTTTGTTTTTATGATTTTGACAAATATTTTGATAATGTATCTGATAAAAATATATGCTTTTTTTATAATCCTTTATCAATCGAGGAAGATGGAAATTTGAATAGAATTTTAAATATTGTGAAAAAAACAGATTACAGAGAATTTACAATAGAAAATCTCTATCTTGATGAAATTTCAAGAAATTTGGAACTATTCTTAAAAGAGAAGTCGATTTTTTTGTTGAATTTTTTATTTGATATTACAAGTGGAAACAGGTTCCTTGTATCAAAATTTATAAGAGAAAAGAAAGAATTGTTTGATTTTGATCTTTATGAATTTTTAAATGATGATTTCGAGTTGGGTCAAGATTTAGAATCAAAATTTGAAAGCATTTTAAAATATGGACTCGTTATTGATACTCGTAAAATAAAAAGTAAAAATGATTTTAAAATTTTAGAATACCTTTCAAACAGATTGGTTTTAAAAAATATAAATGGTTATTACAGGTATATGTATCCTCCATTATACTTTTATCTTGCCAAGAAATTTAAAATAAAATTAAAATATCCTGAATCTTTAAAAACCTTTGAGGATTTAAAATTTGGTTTTTTGAAAGGAGATGATAAAAACCTTATTAAAGTTTCCGAAAGGTTATACTATTATGGTGACAATATTCTTTCGAAAAAGATGGTTGAACGTATAAAAAGTGAAAATGAAAAAAAACTTGTGATCATGTCGAAAATTTTTATTTCAGAAGGGAATATAAATGGAGCAGAGATCTTTTCTCAAAAAATTAAGGATAAAGAGGAAAGAACAAATATAAAAATATTGCTTGATCTAATAAAGGGGAAAAAACTTAATTTAAAAATGTGTAAATCGAACACCCAAAAGTTGCTTTATCTTAGTTTTCTTTACAACAATCTTGAATTGAAACAGTTTAAAAATTTGATGAACAAAATACAGTATGAAAATCTTGATAACAGGCAGAAAATGACGTACGATTTTCTTGTTGGAAATTTTAACATAATAATTGAGGATTATGGAAAAGCAGAATTCTTTCTTGAAAGATGTAAGAAAAACTGTAGAGATAACAATTTTATTGGAGATTTGGGAAAAGTTTTTATGAGTTTGGGAATTTTGTATGATGATATGGAAAATTTTGAACTCTCTTTGGAAAATTATAATAGGGCGCTTGAGATTTTTAAATATTCAAATATGGATAACGCTTTACAGAGTTTATACCTTAACCTTGCTGTTCTTTACTCGAAAATTGGTGATTTTTCAACATCTCTTGATATCTTTTCTTCACTTTTGGCAGGAGTACTTGTTCAAACAAATATAGGTTTGAAGAGAAGAATTCTCAACAATTTATCGCATCTTTATTTCAATCTTTTTGATTTTGAAAAATCAGTATATTATTTAAATGAACTTCTAAAAACATTTTCAGAAAAAGAAAAAATTCCTGATCATATAGTATTTCATAAGGTAAAACTTGATCTTTTATCTGGTTTTTGGCCTTCTACGAAACTTGATTATTTAAATAAAAATGATATAATAAACAAATTAGAAAAATTGACTATAAATCTTGTGGTTAAGTATAAAAAAGAACTTGGTGAAGAGGTTTTAAGAAAATTTATCGAAAAATTATCATCGATCAGTCCTGGCAAAAATATTTTAACAAAAACTGAACTTTTGATTTTTTTGTTAATTTTTTATAAAGAAAGAAATGATCTGAAAGAGATTTTAAAGAAAAAAGTTTTTGAGAATCTTACTTTTTTAAAATTGCAAACAAGGATAGATTCTTTAATCAATTATTTGGAGTGATATATGATAAGATCAACAACAATACTT
Source organism: Caldifarciminota bacterium (assembly GCA_039804105.1). Lineage (GTDB taxonomy): Bacteria > Hydrothermota > 32-111 > 32-111 > 32-111 > 32-111. The sequence goes on along the minus strand of JBDRZU010000001.1, from coordinate 698,795 downwards.
GGTTTAAGAAAAGATGGAATTACCGTGATGGGTGGAGATGGGCAGGTTACGCTTGGCGAAACGATAGTTAAAAAAAGTGCAAGAAAAGTAAAAAAACTTTATGAAGGTAAAGTTCTTGCAGGGTTTGCTGGTTCGGTTGCTGATGCGTTAACACTTTTTGATAAATTTGAAAGGTACCTTATGAACTCAAAAGGAGATATAATAAAAGCTGCGACTGATCTAACGAAGGAATGGAGGCAGGATAAAATTTTAAGACAACTTGAAGCGATGCTTGTTGTTATGGATAAAGAACATTCCCTTATAATATCTGGAAAAGGAGATGTAATTGAACCTGATGATGGTATAGTTTCAATAGGTTCAGGGAGTGCTTACGCTTATGCAGCAGCAAGAGCACTTGTAAGATATTCAAATCTTTCCGCTGAAGATATAGTTGTAAACTCGTTGAAAATAGTTTCAGAAATCTGTATTTATACAAATGATAGTTTAACTGTTGAGGTTTTGAAATGATCAAGGATACTGAATTAAACCCAAAAGAGATTGTAAAAGAGTTGAACAAATATATAGTTGGACAGGATGAGGCAAAGAAACAGGTCGCAATCGCTGTTAGAAACAGAATCAGAAGAAAACTTGTTGATGAAAAATTGAGAGAGGACATTTTTTTGAGCAACATTATCATGATTGGTCCAACAGGAGTTGGAAAGACAGAGATTGCAAGAAGATTATCGATGATTTTGAAAGCACCTTTTATAAAAGTTGAGGCAACAAAATTCACAGAAATAGGATATGTAGGAAAAGATGTTGAGTCGATCATAAGAGATCTGATGAATATAGGTTATGATATGGTATTCAAAGAGATGTACAACGATCTTGAAAATGAAGTTTCAAAAACTGTTGAAAACGAAATACTCGATCTCGTGTTCCCCGGTATTGAGGCTTATGAAGAAAGTTCAAGGAAAAAGTTTCAACAGATGTATAGAGATGGAATACTCGATGATCGAGAAATAGAATTGAATGTACAGGAAAGTGATAGACCAATATTTGATATTTTTGCTGTTCCAGGGTTTGAATCTTTAGAATCTTTTCAGGAATTTATAAAGGATATTTCGCCCAAAAAAACAAGAAAAAGAAAGGTAAAAGTAAAGAACGCAAAAGAGATAATAAAAGAAAGGGAAATAAACAAGAAAATAGATAAGGATAAAGTTATAGATGTTGCAAAAGACAGAGTTGAAAATTTTGGTATAGTTTTTATCGATGAGATCGATAAAATCATCGCTCCTGAAAGAGGGGCTGGAGTGGATGTTTCAAGAAGTGGTGTTCAGAGGGATTTACTTCCAATAGTTGAGGGAACAACTGTTATGACAAAATTTGGTTCAGTTAAAACCGACCATATCCTTTTCATTGCAGCGGGAGCATTTTCAAACAGTTCTGTATCGGATCTTATGCCTGAACTTCAAGGAAGATTCCCTGTTCGAGTTGAACTTGATAGGTTAGGGAAAAATGATTTTATTAGAATTCTTAAAGAACCTGATAACTCTATTTTGAAACAGTATAAGAACCTTTTGAAAGTTGATGGGATTGATATAGAGTTTTCGGATGATGCGATCGAACTGATATCATCTATCGCAGAAGAGTACAACCAAAAACTTGAAGATATTGGAGCAAGACGCTTAAGAACAATAGTTAACAAAGTTCTTGAAGATATAATGTTTGAAGGAAAAGATTATAATCCTAAGAATATTTTAATCGATTCCAGTTTCGTTAAAAGCAAGGTTAAAGAAGTAAGCATAACAGGTGATAGGAAAAAATACATATTATGATGGAAAATAGAACCAACTGGATTGAAATTGTTGTTAATAAAATTAAAAGTGAAGATATATTAGAATTCCCGAAAACTCTATTAAAGAAATTTTTTGATGATAAAATTTTAGATGAAAAAGAGAAAAAAATTTTTGATGACCAGATTTTTTCATTCCCTTTTGTGTTCGATGAAACACTTTTTTTAAAAGATCAGGATGAAAAAATAGAGAACATAAAAATTATTATAGGATTTTCTGAAAAAGGAATTAATTTAAACGAAAATGATAACGTAAAGTTTTTATTTATCATTTCATTCCCTTCGAATCTGAAAGCCAGATATCTTGAATTATTGGGATATTTAAAAAGATTGTTATCATCAAAAAATTTTAAACAAAAGATTTTTGGTGCAAAGGATGAAATTGAAATAAAAGAAATTTTTGAAAAGGAATTGAACGATCTTGAAACTTAAAAGAATTCTGCACTGGTTACCTCCATCCTTATGGACAATCTTTATATTTATTGTGGGATCTATGAATTTTAATGATGAGTATGATAAAGGAAATTTTTTAAAGAGAATATTTTTTAATTTGAGAAAATTTTTTATTGCAAAAGAAGGAGTTTTTTACAAAATACTTGCATTAAATCTTGACAAAATATATCATTTTCTTCAATATTTTATTTTGGCAGTTTTAGTTTTTTTGGCTGCCAAAAAAGATTTGAACAAAGGTTTTAACTTCAACATAAGGTTAACTTTTTTAGTAGTATTTTTGATAGGGATGTTTGATGAACTGCATCAGATATTTTTGAAAAACAGAGGTTGCTCTCTGTTCGATCTCTTTGCAAATATCTCGGGAGTTATTTTGATATATGTAATACTAAAAGATAAAAAGTTGAGGACAGATGGGATTTGAAAAGATTAAGGGAACTTATGATGTTCTACCTGAAGAATCTTTACTTTTCTATGGTTTAAAAAAAACCATTGAAAAAGTATTTGAATCTTTTGGTTATATATTCGTTGAATCATCCATACTTCAACCTGAAGAGATATTTAAAAGAACAATAGGTGTTGAAAGTGATATAGTCAAAAAAGAGATGTTTGAAGTTGTTTCAACTTCTCAGAAAATAGTTTTGAAAGCTGAAGAAACTGCACCACTTATCGCTGGGCTATCTGAAAAAAACATTTTGGATTCATCGGTTTTTACAAAATTTTTCTATTTTACAAAAATTTTCAGACATGAAAGACCTCAAAAGGGAAGGTTAAGGGAATTTTATCAATATGGATGTGAATCTATCGGTGATTTTAAAAGTGAGATGGATGGAGAAGTTATTACAATAGCTAAAAATATTTTAATGAGTTTTAAAGTGGAATATTCTCTTCATCTGAACAACATTGGGTGTGAAATATGCAGAAAACCTTATCTTGAAATTCTAAAAAATTTTTTAAGAAATGAGAAAGATAATCTCTGTGAAGATTGCAAAAGAAGAGTCGAAACGAATCCTTTAAGAGTTTTCGATTGTAAAAATGAAAAGTGTAAAAATGTAACATCAAGAGGTCCTAAGATTATAGATAATTTATGTGAAGATTGTAAAAAGGATTTTGAAGAACTGAAAAATTATCTCACGAAAAATGGAATTGAATTTGTGGTTGATTCAAATATTGTCAGAGGGCTTGACTATTACGAAAAAAATGTATTCGAGTTTGTTGAGACAGGTGGGAAATTGGGCTCCCAGTCAACCTTGATAGGTGGTGGAAGATACAGATATAAAAAAGATGAAATATTTAAAAAGGAAATTGTTGGTGTTGGTTTTGCAGGTGGAGTTGAAAGGTTATTACTCTCAATTTCAGAGGAAATAAAAGAAAAAATAATTGAAGAAAATTCAATAGAAGTTTTTATAATTCATTTTGGAAAAGATACTTATGAAAAAGGATTGAATGTTTTAAAAGATTTGAGAGAAAAAGGTATAAGATCAGAAATATCTTTTAATGAGGGAAGAATAAGCAAACTGATAGGTCTGGCTTCAAAAAAGAAAGCAAAATATGTTTTGATTTTTGGAGAGGAAGAGATGTCAAGGGGAAAGGTATCTTTAAAAAACATGAAAAATGGTGTTCAGAAAGAGATCCCATTAAATTTGGAAGATCTATTAAATGAGATTAAAAATGGAGAATAAATGTTTAATACTTCATTAAGAACCTCGATGTGTGGATTTGTAAATTCAGAATTTTTAGAAAAAGAGATTAAACTGATCGGTTGGGTCAACAGAGTAAGGGATCATGGTAACATAGTTTTTATAGATCTCAGGGATAGAAGTGGAGTTGTTCAAATCTTCACGGATAAAAAGGATCTAATATTAAAAGTGAAAGAGTTGAGAAGCGAAGATGTGATACAGATAACAGGTGTTGTAAAGAAAAGACCTGATAATATGATAAACAAAGAAATGAAAACTGGAGAGATAGAGGTTGATTTGAAGGATTTAAAATTGATCAACAAATCTGAGGTTTTACCTTTCGTTTTAGAAGATGATGTCAAAGCGGGAGAAGAACTCAGGTTGAAATATAGATACCTTGATCTGAGAAGAAATTGCATGAAAGAAACGATCATAAAACGATCTGAAATTATAAAAACGATCAGAAACTTTTTGTTTGAGGAAGGTTTTGTGGAGATCGAAACACCTATAATGTCAAAATCTACACCTGAAGGTGCAAGGGATTTTCTCGTTCCATCGAGGATCCATAAGGGGAAATTTTATGCTCTCGTTCAATCACCTCAAATATATAAACAACTCTTAATGGTTGCTGGATTTGATAGATATTTTCAGATTGCAAGATGTTTTAGAGATGAGGATCAAAGAGCAGATAGACAGCCAGAATTTACGCAACTTGATATCGAAATGTCTTTTATCGAAAGGGATGATATACTTTCATTGATAGAAAGATTGATACATAAAATATTTAAAGAGATTTTCAACATGGAGGTTACAATACCTTTTAAAAGGTTGACCTATGATGAAGTTTTTGAAAAATATGGAACAGATAAACCTGATCTGAGATTCGATCTTTCCATAAAAGATTATACTGACATAGTTAAAAAAACAGATTTTAAGGTCTTCACCGATTCCGAATTTACTGGAGGAATAGTTTTTGAAAATGAGATCACAAGGAAAGAGATAGACATTTTGAACGATTTTATAAAATCGACTGGTGGAAATGGAATTGCATATTTAAAAATTGATGGTTCGACGATGTCTGGGTCCGTATCAAAATATTTTAATCAGAATCTTTTTGGAATTCAAAAGGGGACTATACTCTTTATAAGTGGAAAAAAGAAAAGAACACTTGAGTATCTTGGAATGTTAAGGAAAAAATTGGCTTCTTTAAAAAATCTCTTCGATGAGAAAGAGTTTAACTTTTTGTGGGTTGTTGATTTTCCTCTCTTTGAATATGATGAAGAAGAAAAAAGATATATCGCATGTCATCATATGTTCACTATGCCCAAAAAGGAACATCTTGAGTTATTATCAAAAGATCCATTGAGAGTGAGAGCTGATACTTATGACCTTGTATGTAACGGTGTTGAACTTGCTTCCGGGAGTATCAGGATTCATGATAGAAACATTCAAAAAGAGATTATGAAAATAATCGGAATGAGTGAGGAAGAACTTGAATCAAAATTTGGATTTTTACTTGAAGCGTTTAAATATGGAGCCCCTCCACATGGAGGAATAGCACCAGGTATTGATAGGTTAGTTTCTCTTCTGTTGAAAAAGGAAAATATAAGAGATGTTATCGCTTTTCCTAAAACATTGAATGGGATTGGATTGATGGAAAATACTCCAGATTATGTTTCTGAGAAACAGTTAAAAGAAGTTGGAATAAAGGTGGTATACGATGAAAAAAATAAGGAAATATCCTGACCCTGTATTGAGGATAAAATCTGAAGAGATAAAAACTTTTGATAAGACATTGAAAAATATAATCAATGCGATGAAGGAAGGAATGCTTTTGGAGGAAGGCATTGGTCTTGCTGCAAACCAGATAGGTATAACCAAAAGGATCATACTCATTGGAGATGAAAAAGAAATTTATGTAATGGTTAACCCTGTAATAACATGGTTTTCAGAAGAAAAGGAAAAGATGATGGAAGGTTGTTTATCTTTTATTGACCTAAATGTAAACATCTCAAGGAGTAAATCTGTAAAGGTTAAATACTTTGATGAGAATGGTAATCCAAAAGAAAACACTTTTGATGGTATATATGCAAGAGCTATCCAGCATGAGGTTGACCATATCAATGGAATTTTAATAGTAGATTATCTTGAACCTGAAGAAAAATTTAACTATAATATAAAAATAATTGAAAATAAGGAGAAAAAATGAAAAAAACTGTTAATATAGAATGGAAAGAGGATTTAAAATTTGTATCGAAAAAAGGAACCAGCGAGATAATAATGAATTCATCAGAAGATGAAGAGGTGATGAAAAATTTTTTTTCTCCTATGGAACTTGTGTTGGTATCACTTGCAGGATGTACGGGAATGGATGTTATATCCATATTAAAAAAGATGAGACAAAATGTTAAAAATTTTAAATTAACCGTGTCCGGGGAAAGAGCAGACGAACATCCAAAAGTTTACACAAAAATCAATATACAATATTTTTTTGAGGGTGAGAATCTTGAAAAGGACAAAGTAGAGAGAGCTATTGAACTGTCTTTTAACAAGTACTGTTCTGTTTCTGCAATGTTAAAAAAAAGTTGTGATGTGAGTTATACCTATGAGATTAAAAATAGTTAATCTTTTATTTTTCTTTTTATTTTTTTTCATGCTCTTTTCACAGGATATTGATAAACTTTATCTTGATGGGAAAAAATTTCTTGAAAACAATGATTTTGAAAATAGTGTAAAGATAATCGATCTTTTTATAACCAACTATCCTGAAAATATAAGAACGAAAGATTTAGTGGTTAGTTTTATAAGAAAAAGCCATTCACAATATTTTACAAATAAAGTAACCTATGCTGAGTTTCTTTCTGAAAGATTCCCTTTTGATTCTGTAACAAACAATATCAGAGTAGAGATGGCGAACACTTATATAAACAAAAAACTTTATTTTGAATCTTTCAAATGGATTTATGAAGTTTTTAAATTCACAAACGAAAATTCTCCCAATAAAAATAATGCTTTGAAAAATCTACAGAATCTTATAAAGAGTTATTTAAATGAATCAGAACTTGAATATATCTACTATAATTTTAGTGATGATTATATAAATCCTTTGGTACTGTTAACATTGTATAAGATCTATAAAGAAAAAGGTGATCTTGACAAATCTGAAGTTTACAAACAAAAATTAATAAAGGAATATCCAGAATCTGAGGAAACAAAAAAAGAGTTGTTCGGAATAAAGGAAACGAAACAATCAAAAATAAAGATAGCCTTACTTTTACAGTTAACAGGTGATATGGCAAGATTTGGAGAACAGATACTGAGAGGGTGTGCAATAGCAAATGAAGATGAAAATATTGTTATTAATGTTTTCGATACTGAGGGAAGTAATTTTAAAACTGTTCTTTTGATTGACTCAATATTCAAAGATAAGAGTTATGTTGCCGTGATAGGGCCGCTTACGAGTCAAGAAACAGCTATTGTGGGATCGTATCTTTTCAACGGAAAAATTCTGCCAGTTTTTACACCAACAGCAACTGATGGAGATTTGCTGAATTTTGAAGATAATATATTCCTTTTAAACAGAACCCTCATTGAAGAAGCTATTTTTACTGCTCAAATTATAAAAAAGGATTCAACCCTTAAAAATGTAGGTATCATATACCCTGATGATTCTTTTGGAAAAAGTATGAGTAGTGCTTTTAAAAGAGAATCTAAAAAGTTGGGAATCAATATAGTTTTTGATATAGTTTATAGCCCTGGAACACAGGACTTTATTGAAAAGATCGATTTGATAAAAAAAATGAATTTTGATGCTATATATCTTCCAACGAATTATGAGGATGCTATACTTTTAACCACACAGTTAGCTTTTAAAGATATTAACTGTTATTTGTATGGTTCATCTCTATGGTACAATGATAACCTTATAAGGCTTGCAAAAGATTACTTAAAAAAAACTTATATAATTTATCCAAGAGTTGCTGATGATTTCTCCTCCGGTCTTCAAAATTTCAAACTTAATTACTACAATAAATACAACGAAGAACCAGATAGATTTGCTATACTTTCTTATGATCTGTTTAAGTTTCTATCTGGTTTACTCAAAAGTGGAGTTAAGGACCGAAAAGGTATAAACGATTATGTGAAGAATGTTCAAGATTATAAGGGTGTTTCTGGAAAAATTTCTTTCAAAAAGAATAGATTGAATTTTGATGTGTACTATATAAAAAATTCAAATTTTGTAAAAAAGGAGTTTTGATGAAAGAGAAGAATGATGTAGTAAAAAAAGATACCGAGGGAATTAAATTTTCAAAACTGAGTATCTTGATCTTCATTTTATCTTTGATATCCATGTTTTTAGGATATTTTCTTCTATCAAAAGGTGATTTAAAGTTTGCACCAGTTCTTTTAACAATAGGATATATAATTTTAATACCTCTTGCAATTTTTAAAAAATGAAGAAGTTAGTTTTTATTTTTCTCCTATCGGTTTCTATTTTAATCTTTTCTCAAGAAGTTAATGATATTTTCAAACAGGTTATAATTCTTGAGAATGAAGCTTTTGATATTTTCCCCGCTTATGGTAAAGTGTTAAGGGGAGAAGGTCTTGTTTCGGATATTGATTTTGATCTTATGAGGGAGAAATATAGAGAAATCCTTCAGGATGGGGATAGAAATCCTTTCATATACCTTGCTTATGGATTTACATTCCATTATAAAAAAGAGATTGACTCCGCTTCATTCTATTTTCAAAAAGCATCTGAAAAATCTGGTCTTGATTATCTTCTACATTTAAGATTGTATCAAATTTTTTCGGTGAATGTTGTGAAGAACTATGTAAAGTATGAGTTAGATCAACTTGAAAAACTCAAGTATATGGTGGGAGCTACTTCACTTCCAGAAATTTCAATGTATTTGAACATCTTGGCGATTGAAAATTATAGAAATAAAAATATTGATGAAGCGTTTTCGAATCTTTTGCTCGCCAATAAACTTGATCCATTCAATTTTCAGATAGTTAATAACATTTTGAATTTGAGTTTAAAAGAAAAAAGGTTTGAGTATACTGGTTTTGCTTTAAGTAGATATAAGAATTATTTTAGGGATGATGTTATAAAATTTGTTTTTCTTTTTAACATTTTGAAATTTTTAAGATATTTTATTCTTTTAATCTTTATTTTTTATACTTTGATTTTTACTATAAAAAATCTTGATAAATACTTTTATTTTTACAAGAGGTATGTTAAATGGAAATTGTTGCCAAAACAGAGAATTTTTCTTGCTTTGATTGTACTTTTGATACCTTTAATACTACAGATAAATGTAATTATATGGTTTTTCTATGTTGTATTCCTTGTTTTTATTTTCTATGAGAAAAAAGAAAAGATCATCATTTCAGTGCTTATACTTTTGATTTTCTTTATACCGTTGATTTACAGAATTGAATCACATATAATTGGCCACCTGAATCCTAACGATAACATAAGTGTAATTCTTAAAGTTGAAAATTCTTATTGGAATACCAAACTTTTGAACAAATTGAATTCATTACTTGAAGAGCAACCATATAATACTGCTCTTCTGTTCTCAAAGGGAAAACTTTATAAAAAAGGTGGTTTTTTTGATGAAGCAGAAAGTGAATATTCAAAAATACTTTTAAAGGGTGAGAGTTTTCCTGAACTCTATAACAACCTTGGAAACATAATGTTTTTAAAAGGTTATTATAATAAAGCGATCGAGTATTACAATAAAGCTATTCAAATTTATTCTGATATAGCAGAGTCATATTTCAATCTTGGCCAGGTTTATCTGAAACTTTTAAGACTTGAAGAATCAAACCAGTATATTGAAAAGGCAAATAGACTCAACTATGAATTGATAAGTACATTTCTTGAGAATACTGATGAAAATTTCTACAACACGGTTGTAATAGATTGCAAAATACCTGAAAGATTTATCTATGAAGAATTTTTGAAAAAGAAAAATGTTATGGATACACCGGTTATGATGGGTTTAAGGATCGATCTTTTTAATATAATCCCATTTTTTACATTGGTTCTTTCTTTAATTTTAAACCTTTTAACAAGCCAAAAGGTTAGAATATTTAGATGTTATACTTGTAATACACCTATATCGAATGGTGATAAAATAAAGTATAATGACAAAGATATTTGTTTGGATGATTATAAAACGATAAGTGATACAATATCTGATATAATGAAAATTAGAAAATTCGAATCTTTTGTCAGATTAAAAAAGAAAAAGAATTATTTTGTTAGAAAGATATTATCTTTAATATTCCCTGGGTTTGGAAAGATTTATGAGGGTCGTTATTTCAAAGGTGGAATCTTAATGGTTTTCTCCCTGATCTCTTTGATTTTTATATTTTCTCAAAATATTTTTCTAAGAAAAAATACTGATTTAATTCTTGAATTGAAATTTTTTGATATAAGATTTTTGTTTGTATTTTTGATCATAATATTTTATCTGATAAGCTTTTTAACGATAAAGGAAGAAAAATGAAAGGTGAATTAAGATCAAAAGATGATCTACCTAATATTATAGGTTTCATAGCTCAAACTGAAAAAACTGGTGTTTTGGTTTTAAATAAAAAGAATGACAAGATCGAAATAGGTTTTATCAAGGGGAATGTTAATGGTGCTGTTTATACGAGGGGTGGGATTCAGGAATTGATAAAAGAATATCTTGTGAACAGCGGGAAGATAACGTTAGAAAATTATAAAAAAATTCTGGAAATGCATAGAGAAACAAAGATTCCACTCGAAAAGATTTTAATAGATGAAAAATATGTAGATCAGGAGCAGTTGAAGGAGATAATAAATTTTAAAATCCAGGAAATTTTTGATGAACTTTTTACCTGGGATACTGGTACTTACGAATTTATTGAAGATTTGATAATGTATCCAAACTCGATAGTAAAAGTCAGTATCAATACCCAAGCGTTGATGATGGAAGGTATGAGAAGAATGGATGAGTGGCCAAATATTCAATCGGTTTTGCCTACAACTGATCTTTACTTTAAAAAAATTGATAATGTTCAAATCCCTGAAAATATTGGTTTAGAAGAAAAGAGTGTCCTTGATTTAATCTCACCCGAAAAATCGCTTGGTGATCTAATAAAAATAAGTGGGCTTGGTAAATTTTTAACATACCAATCAGTTTATAACCTTTTAAAAATGAATCTTATAGAAAAGACGAAAAAAAGAGAAGTTGAAGAGGAGACAAAAGAAGTTAAAGAAAAAGCCCTATTCGATATAAAAGTTGTTGTAAACTGGATCATTCTAGTGATTCTCATTTTGGTTCTAACATCAACAGGTTTTATTGCTAAAAGATTTTATAAAAAAGTTTTTTCTTATCGTGTAGTTAAGTATAGAGCAACAGATAGGTATATGATGGAAAATATTGATAACGTTTTGACTGTTTTCTTTTTACAGTATCGAAAATACCCTGAAAATTTAAGAGAACTCGTTGATCTTAAATGGATTGATGAAGAAATAGTAGATAGATTTTTTTATATGAAAACTGAATTTGGATACGTTTTGAAACCACTTGATGAATAGGAGAATCTATGAAATTTATAAAAATCACAACAATGATTGTCTTAACAATTTTCTTTTTGTTTTCATGCGATATAAAAGATAAGAATGTTACAGAGATTACTTTCTGGCATGTGATGGGTGGGCCTGCTGGAGATGCTTTGAAGGAAATTGTTGATTCGTTCAATATAAAGAACCCAGAATACAAAATAGTTCCAATTTCCGTTGGAACTTATGAAGCATTATCAACTAAACTGATGGCATCAATGTCAAATCCTCCTGTAATATCTCAGGTATATGAATCATGGACAAGTGAATTCTATAATAATGGGGTTATTGAACCGATCGAAGAACTTATCGATGAAGAGTTTAAAAAAGATATCCAAAATGATTTCTTTGAAATTTTTGTCAAGGATAACACTTTCAATGGAAAACTTTTATCCCTTCCTTTTAATAAATCTGTTCCAGCATATTTTTATAACAAAGATATATTTAAAAAATTTTCTATCGAAAAGTTTCCTGAAAATTGGGAAGAGTTTATTGCTGTTACAAAAAAATTGACGATCGATTTGGATAAAGATGGTAAAGTAGATTTACATGGGACAGCTTTCAATATTAATGTCTGGATGTTTGAATGCAGATTGTTCCAATACAATGGAGCACTTGTGGATTCGAATATGAAACCATTATTTAACTCTCCAGCCGGTGTAAAGGCGATAGAAATAGATAAGCGGATAATAAACTTTGATAAAAGTGGATACATAACAACAGGGTACCAACATCAGGATGATTTTCTTGCAAAAAAAGTTGCTATCATTTATGGTTCAACAGTTTCTTTATCATTCATCAAAGAAGCAAAACCAGAGTTTGAATTTGGAATTGCCCCTGTACCAGGTGGAGATAAAAGAGCTGTTGTAATATCTGGAACAAATGTTGCCGTGTTTAAAAAAGCATCCTATAAACAAAAAGAAGGAGCAGTTAAATTTATAAAATATTTTACTTCTCCAGAAATACAATCATTATGGTCATACAAAACAGGTTATTTACCTGTCAGAAAAAGTGCAATGGACTCAGAACTTTTGAAAAAAAGATTTGAAGAGTATCCTCGACTGAAGGACGTCTATTTACAACTTGAAAATTCTTATATGGAGCCACAGGATAGATTATGGTACCTCGGAAGAAAATACCTTGGAAACGCGCTTGAGTATGCTATAAAAGGTAATCAGGATAGTAAAAAAGTTCTCGATGAAGCTGCTCAAGAGATCTTGAAAGAAATGAAAAAGAAATGAAAAACTTTTCTATATCTAAAATAATTGAAAAATTAAAAGACAGTATAGTTGTTGTAAAAACTGATAAGAACATTGGAACAGGTTTTATAGCTGATAAAACAGGAATAGTTATCACAAACGCTCATGTAGTTGAAGATAGTACAGATTGCGAAATACAGATGTTTGATAATTCGATTTTTAAGGCAAAAGTTATAGAATCAAATTTTGACATGGATATCGCTTTTATAAAAATAATATCGAACAAAAATTTTCAAACAGCTACGGTCGCTAAACAAAAAGATTATAAGGTCGGAGATGAAGTTATCGCTTACGGTAATCCTTTGGGTTTTGAAAATACTGTCACAAAAGGTATCATCTCTGCACTTAATAGAGAAATCGGTGGTATAAAATATATACAAACAGATGTTCCAATTAACCCTGGAAATTCAGGGGGACCACTTATTGATAAGAAGGGAAGAGTGATAGGGATCAATACACTAAAAATAGCTGATGCATCCGGGATTGGATTTGCTATACCAATAGTTGATATTTTACCTTTAATAAATTTAACAATAAAAAAATATAAACTGACTCCTGATAGTGTTTACTGCAATGTTTGTGGATATAGAAACACAACAAACTCCTTATGGTGTGAAAATTGTGGAGCAAAACTTGTTGAAAGTTCTGAGAAAGGAAAAACCAAATACAAAAAATGTTCTGAATGCGGTGAAAAGAATCCACCAGAAAATAAATGGTGTAAAAAATGTGGACATAACCTTGATCTGGAGTGACTATGGATATATTACATATAGTGAAAAAAATTTTTGGAACTGAAAAAAATGATGAAATTGAAGATATCTTAAAAATAATTGAAGAAATTTTAACAACCGTTGGAACAACGCATGAGGATGCGAAACTTGAACTATCTGATAAAAATATGTTTGGCTGGTTTTTTAAGATCGGAATAACACCTATTTATCTTTATCTCATCAAAGAGGATGGTAAATTTTTTGTAAAATTGATTTCACCCTTGACATATCTTCCAAAAAACAATATTCTTCCATACTATAGAAAATTACTTGAAGAGAATTTGACGTTGATAGATCTTTCAATTGGAGTTGAAAAAAATTTTTCTATTCTTTTTTCAATAAAATCGATTGATGATATAGATTTTGAAAGGTTAAAAAAATTAATTGAAAACATTTCAAAAAAACATACGGAATTAACTTCAAAATTGGTTGAAGAATTTCAAGCAAAAATTTTTGAATAAAAATGGAGGTAAAATGAAAAAAGATCTTATCTCGATTCTTGATTTAACAAAAGAAGAAATTTTAGAAATTTTCAAACTCGCAAAAAAAGTTAAAAAAGAAGTAAAAGAGAAAAAATATCGTAACTGTTTTAACCAGATGACACTTGCTATGATTTTTGAAAAACCATCTTTAAGAACAAGAGTTAGTTTCGAAACAGGTTTCACACAACTTGGTGGACATGCGATATATCTTGGCCCAAAGGATATATCACTTGGTTCAAGGGAAAGTGTCCCAGACATAGCAAGGAATCTTGATAGAATGGTTGACATAATTATGGCAAGAGTTTTTTCACACAAATCTGTTGAAGATCTAGCAAAATATGCTAAGATCCCTGTTATAAATGGGCTATCCGATAAAGAACACCCATGTCAAGTGCTTGCTGATTATTTGACCATAGAAGAACATAAAGGTAAAACAAGTGGAATCAAATTTACCTTTGTTGGAGCAGGTAACAACATGAGTCATTCTTTGATGCTCATATCATCGATGCTTGGTGCTGATTTTTATATGGCCTGTGCAAAAGGATATGAACCGGGTAATGAGTATGTTGAAAAAGCAAAGGAGATGGCGAAAAAGAATAATTCAAAAGTTATTATAACTTATGACCCTGTTGAAGCTGTAAAAGATGCTGATGTTGTTTACACAGATGTCTGGGCATCGATGGGAGAAGAGGCAGAGAAAGAAGAAAGAGCAAAAGCGTTCAAAGATTATCAGGTTAATATGAAACTGTTTAAAAATGCAAAAAGCGATGCGATATTTATGCATTGTCTACCAGCACATAGGGGTGAAGAAGTGACAGATGATGTTATCGATTCTCCAAACTCGGTTGTTTTCGATGAAGCGGAAAACAGATTACATGCACAGAAAGCGGTTATGTTAAAACTTCTTGGAGTTAACGAATGAAGAAAATTTTTAATGAAAAAGCACCAAAACCTGTAGGTCCATACAGTCAGGCAATAAGAGCCGGTGATTTTTTGTTTATATCCGGCACACTCCCAATCGATCCTTTAACGGGAAACATTGTTGAGGGAGATATAGAGACTTTAACTGAAAGAACACTTGAAAACATTAAAATAATTCTTGAAGGTGAAAAACTCTCTTTTGATAATCTTGTAAAAGTCAACATCTACATCAAAAATATATTAGATTTTTCAAGAATCAACTCTGTTTACGAAAAATATTTTAAAGATCATCTACCTGCACGAGCGGTAGTTGAGGTCTCTAATCTTCCAAAAAATAGTCCTATCGAAATGGAAGCTGTCGCGTTTTATGAAAGTTGATTTTTTTATGAAAGTTTCCGGAAGTGGAAACGATTTTATAATTGTCGATAATAGGGATGGTCAGAAAAGACCATCCCCTTTTTACATAAAAAAATTGTGTTCACCAAAGACAGGTATAGGTGCTGATGGTTTGATACTACTTGAAAAGGGAATTAAAAATTGTGACTTTAAAATGGTTTATTTCAACAATGATGGCAAAGAAGCTGAGATGTGTGGAAATGGTGGGAGATCGATAGTACTATTTGCTTATCTGATGAGGATAATTAAAAAAAGAAAAGTTCTTTTCTGTTCAAAAAATGGTGTGCATCAAGCCCAAATAAAGAAAGGCAACATAGTAAAGTTAGAATTGTCTCCTCCACACTCTCTAAAACAGAACATAAAGGTTGAAACACGTTATGGTATTTTTACTGGATCGTTTATCAATACAGGAGTTCCTCATTTTGTTATCGAGGTTGATGATATAGAAAGTATAGATGTAAGAAATATTGGAAGAGAGATAAGATTTTCAAAGGTTTTCAAAAAAGAGGGAACAAATGTCAACTTCGTCAAAAGAGAAAAAAAATTTATAAAAATACGAACCTATGAAAGGGGAGTCGAGGATGAAACTCTTTCATGTGGAACAGGTTCTGTTGCATCAGCGATAATAATGTCTTTAAGATACAATATCTCTTCACCTGTAAAAATTCTTGCAAGATCTGGAGAATTCTTGACAATCTATTTTGATGAGAACTATTCAAAAGTTTTTCTTGAAGGAAAGGTTACACCCATATTTATTGGTTATAATCTTTTATGAAAAATTGCTTTGTTCTGATTTTTCTTTTCCCAATTTTAATTTTTTCGAACATCCTTGTTGAAAGAAAAGATGTTTTATGGGTTGAAAAATTTTTTTCGGAAAATGAAACTGAATTTATAGATTCACTGCAAGATAAAGATTTACAGGATATTTTATATAAGATTTTGATAATGGATTATCTTAAAAAAAATGAACTTGATAAAATTATTAAATTAAAATATAACAGGAAAGAAAAAGTTTTGAATCAACTTTTAAAAAATGAAACTGATACGAATAGGTTAGATTTTTTTGCAAAAAATGGCTTAGAAATAAAAAATTATACAACAATGCTTAAAAGATCTTTTCATGATAAGGGATTTTTGATTAATTTTGTCAGAGAATTCCCTCAAGATTCAAATTCAATAAATTTTTTTAAAACCAATCCAAAAATCTTTGATCATGATGATTCAGTTTTTATTTTTTTAAAAAACTTTTCTAACAAAAATTTTGATAAACTTATCGATAGAAAAAACAGTTCAGATTGGATTCTATTTTTATTGAGTTTAAAAGAAAATGATACTTTAAAAATCAAAAATTACATTAACATTTATACAGATATTTTCTCCAAAGTTGAAGATAAAAAAATTAAATCTGAATATGTCAGATTCGTTGAAGAAGATAAGTTAAAAGGAAATCTTGTATATTTTCTTGGGAAATATTATGAGAATCAGAAAGATTATAAGAAAGCCGCTTTAATTTATTATAAGATAAATGATGATGAAGCTTTGCTTAGGATCGTTTCAAATGCAAGAAATGAAAATGATTTGAACTTCTATGATTCGATAATGAAAAACTACAAAGGTAATGATAAAAACTTTTTATACCATCAGGCAAAATATTTTTACATGATTGGGGATAAAAAAAAAGGTGATTCTTTGTTGAATTTGGTTGCTCTTGATTTCCCTCTCACACTCTATTCTGTTAGAGCTTTTATACATTTGAAAAAGAGGCTTGAGATAAAAGAAGAGGAATTTCAATGTGACAGTTTAATTTTAAAATTGTATAATATTTTTGAAGGTAATGGGTTTAGAGAAAATTTTAAAGATTTTCTCATTTCAAAATACAGAAATGAAAATTCAGACAAAGATTATATTATATATCTTCTAAATAAATTTGAGTTTTATAATTTTTCAACATACTATTCAGAAAAAAGGATAAAGGATGGCAATGATTACAGAAAATATATAAATTATTTATTTCCAACACCCTATCTTGCAACCTTTAAAAAAATCTCAAGTGAAGAAAATGTTGATTTATCACTTCTACTTTCAATCGCAAGAGAAGAATCCAATTTCAATACAAATGCTTTATCGACTTCGAATGCAAAGGGCATAATGCAGTTGATGGATTTTGTATATGATTCCTACTATAAAGATAGGGACTATTTCAATCTAGAAAAGAATATAAGAGTTGGAGCAAAACATTTAAAAGATTATCTAAATCGTTTTCCGGATTCTCCATCAGAAGCTATAATGGCTTACAATGCGGGTGTTGGAAATGTAAAAAAGTGGAAGAGAAAATATGCTGATTGGGAACTTTTTATAGATGGAGTACCGTTTATAGAAACGAAGAATTATGTGAAAAGAGTTTTAAGAACATACTATTTTTATAAATTCGTATTAAGAGTATCATAAAGAAAAAATGTTGGTATTAAAAATGATAGTTCAGGATCAATCAATTCTGTACCCCTTATGATTTTATAAAAAACGGATGATGTTAAAGTTTTTCCACTCTTACCAGCTGTTCCAATCTTCTGTCCCTTTTTCACATGATCCCCAGTTTTAACAGTTATAAAGGAAAGATGTGAATATTCAACTGTAAAGAGTCCATTGTCTATTATTACAACATTACCATTTTTTGAGTTTTTAATACCTGCAAATAAGACCCTTCCCGATATCGAAGAAAAAACATCACTGTTGAGTTCGGAGACAAAAAGTATCCCATTTGAAAATTTTTCAGTTTCTGTAAAAGGATCTTTTACCTTTCCATATTTTCTTAAAACCCATCCATTAATTGGAACTATTGAAGGAGTTCTTTCATTATTATTTTTCAAAAATGTGATTATAGTATCAGATAATCCATTTAGATATTCTGTTATGAAAAGTAAAGTATCAATATTTGATGGTAATTCGGTATTTACTTTTTGTGAACCTATGTGACCTGAGAAAAAATCAAATAATGGTTCCAACTCCTTAATCTCTTTTTTTAGATCTACGATTTCTTTTTCTATTTGAACTATACTTTTTTTAATCTCTTGATCTTTCTTTGATAAAAGTTTAATTTCTTCTTTTGTTTTTCTAACTGATGAGTATTTATTTATATTTCTTAAATTTTGAACAGTTGAAAAAGTTAAGAAGATTGTTATAGATATTAGAAGTATCAAAAACACAGGTAATATGATGAATAGCATTTTAAAACCTTTTGTCTCTGAAGAGTCACTGGGTATTATTGAGATGTTGATCTTTCTTTTTCTGAAAAATTTATCCATCGTATGGCTCCAGAACATTTTTGGTCATCTCTTTTAATTTGTTTATCGCTCTATCTTTGATCTGCCTGACTCTTTCTCTTGAAATATTCAATTCCTTTCCTATTTCTTCAAGTGTATGCGGCCTATAATCCTCAAGTCCAAAATATTTTTTCAATACCAAGGCTTCCCTTTCCGAAAGTTTTTCGAGTTGATTTTTTAAAGTTTCTTTGTATCTTTTTCTCAGTAATGTTTCTTCTGGTGATAACTCATTTTCTTCTATTATCGTGTCACCAAGATATAGGTTTTCATCATCTCCTATTGGATCTGAAAGTGATAGTTCGACTTTGTTGAGATTCAGAATATTTTTAACTTCATTTTCAGAGATCCCAATTTTATCTGCTATCTCTTTGAAGGTTGGGGCCCTGTTTTCTTGGTCGAGTATTTCCTGTTGTGCTCTATTAACTGCGTTTATTTTTGTTATCTGGGATAAAGGAATTCTTATATTACTGTTATTTTCAAGAATTGCTTTCATAATCGATTGTCTTATCCACCATACAGCATAGGATATAAATTTAACATTTTTTGTTTCATCAAATTTTTGAGCTGCTTTTATTAAACCATAATTTCCTTCATTGATGAGTTCAGCTAGTGTTAGTCCTTTGCCTTGATACTCTTTCGCAACATTAACCACAAAACGAAGGTTTCCCAAAATCAACTTTTCAAGTGCTTTTTTGTCTCCTTCTCTTATTTTTTTTGCAAGTTCTTTTTCTTCCCTTTCAGAGAGTAAAGGATATTTCTTTATCTCTTTAAGATACATCTCAAGTGAAACATCGTTTATCTCTTTTATCTTTACCTTCCTTGAGTTTTATTTTGTTTTCACAACAACCCAGATATTAAGATTTCCTCTTTTAAGAGTTAAAAGAACATCTTCATTTTTACTATACTTTTTTTCTGCATTTTTGTAATCTGCAATATTGGTTATCTTCGTATCTTCAATTTTTACGATAACATCACCGACTCTTAGTCCTGCTTCTAATACTGGAGAATTGTTGTCTATATTTGTAATCACAACACCTTTGTCGACAGTTATATTGAACTTATCTTTATATTCACTTTTTATATCATCAACAACTATTCCAAGCCATTTACTTTCGATTTGTTTTTCTTCTTCTTTTTGAGCAACATTTTCTTTAAGTTCACCTATCTTTGCTTCAAGAGTGATTTTATTCCCTTCCCTTAAAATTAAAATCTTTACATTTTTTCCAACTTTAGTCTGTGCTACAAGAATTCTGAATTTACTTACATTTTCAACTTTTTTTCCATCAAATTCTAAAATTATATCTCCCTCTTTTATGCCTGCTTTATATGCTGGGGAATTTTCTTCAACCTGTGATACAAGTATTCCTGTCTCTTCATCTTTCATCTTAAATTTCTTTTTTAGATCAGTTGTTAACTCCTGAGGATATATTCCAAGGTAACCCCTTGAAACAAGACCTTTATCTTTAAGTTGGTTTATGACCATAACAACCATATTTGAAGGAATTGCAAAACCTATACCAACATTTCCACCTGATGGTGATGCGATTGCGGTGTTAACACCTATGACATTTCCATATACATCAACAAGTGGCCCCCCTGAGTTCCCTGGATTTATGGATGCATCCGTTTGAATGAAATCTTGATATACTGGTCCTTCTGAAAGGTTTATGTTGGTTCTGTTTTTTGCTGATATAACTCCAACAGTTATTGTTCCATCAAAACCGAATGGATTACCAGCAGCCATTACCCAATCTCCAACCTCTATATTATCAGAATCTCCGAAATTTAAATATGGCATATTTTTTACATTTTTTAATTTTAAAAGTGCTATGTCAGTTCTGTCATCTTTACCTACAACCTCTATTTCCTTTTCTTTGAACTCTCTTCCATCGAGGAGTTTGATAGAAATTTTTTGCGCACCTTTTATAACATGATAGTTTGTTACTATATAACCGTCAGCAGAAATTAAAAATCCGGTCCCAAGAGATCTGTTTTTATTCTCAAGTTGAGGAAAATCTTTGAAAAATTCTCTAAAGAATGGGTCATCGAATGGAAAAAAGGGAGAAACCTTTACAACAGATTCACTAGAAATATGTACAACGGCTGGAATAACTTTTTTTGCCAATTCTCTGAAATTTGGATAACCCGAAATTGTATAATCTGAAGAAATTGTTTTCACTTCACCAAGTGTTGATTGCGCTTCAACTATATCAACTATTTTTGCAGAAATTATCCCTAGAACAAAAACTGATAAAACTATGAAAAATACCATTAGGTTTCTTTTCATATGATACCTCCGAGTTTTCTGAATTAATAATTTTATATTGATTAGTTTTAAAGTCAATATTGACTAACTATATTTACATTTTATAATTAAACCATGGAGAATGAAAAAAGAAAACATGAAGGTATCAAAGTTACTTTGATTGGACTTTTTGTAAATATTATTTTAACTTTGTTAAAAATTTTTTTGGGGATAGTTGGTAGAAGTAAAGCACTTATAGCTGATGGTTTTCATTCATTGTCTGATTTTATCACAGATATTGTTGTAATCTTTGGCTTAAAATTTTCCTCAAAACCTGTTGATGAATCACACGACTATGGACATGGTAAGATTGAAACTTTCGCAACATTCGTTGTTGGAATTTTTTTGATCTTTGTTGGTGTTTTTATTTTTTATTCTTCTGTAAAAACAATTTTTTCAATTTTTAAAGGATATCATGTTATACAACCAACCAGGATAACATTTATTTTTGCCTTCTTATCCATAATTATAAAAGAGGGTTTATATAGATATACCATTTTTATTGCAGATAAAATAAAAAGCCAATCGATAAAAGCAAATGCTTGGCATCATAGATCTGATGCATTTTCCTCGATAGCAACAAGTGTAGGAATTGGACTTGCAGTTTTTAATAAGAGTTTGATTATTTTTGATCCAATTTCAGCAATAATAGTTACTTTTTTCATCATTAAGGTTGGTTTCGATATTGTGAAAGACGCTTATGATGAATTAACAGAAAAATCGTTGACTTCAAAAGAGGAGGATGATATATTGAAAATAATAAACAGTGTTGACGGAGTTTTGAATCCTCACAGTATCCAGACGAGAAGAATTGGAAATTATATCGCTATAGATATTCATATAGAGGTTGACAAATCGATAACTGTTGAAAAAGCGCATAAAATAACTGAAGTTGTAGAAGATAAATTAACAGAAAAATATGGGAAAAATTTCTATATAAATATCCATATAGAACCGAGCAATTAAAAAAGGGGAGTGTTGAACTCCCCTTTTTTAGTTTTATCCTTGATTTGAATCTTTTACTTTTTGTTTACCAAAAATTGTGATTCTGAAGAAATATTTATTTTATTTATTGAATCAACTAAAATTTCTGTAGAAACTATAAGATTGTAAACATAACCTTGCTGAAGTGGATCACCTGTATATGTAATCTGTGTGTCTGCACTTTCGAGTGTCCATACAGGGTTATTTTTGTAATCGATAAGAATAATATTGTACTTCTGTGCTCCATCGATTTTGTTAAAATAGATTGTTAAATTTTTGCTTGCTACTGCTGTATCTTTTGTTGTTGGTGAATATATTATTAACTCTGGGATATCAATAGAATATTTATTTATAAGATTTTTATCTATTGAAATTTTATAGTAATATTTCCCTGATGATGAAATTTTGTCTGTAAAAAAGTCTGTTTTTTTAAGTTGATATCCTATCGGTTCCTGATAAACAGAATCAGTGTTTTCTGCTTTTTCAATAATAATGTTTGTTCCTTTTGGTTCCTCTTTTAAATCCCAGTAGAGGTTAATTTCACCAAAAGTGTAAGAAGTGTCTCCAAGAGTTACATTATTGATGTCTTTGAAATTAACCTTTTTTGTGAATGCAACTGAGTATTTGTAAATACCTTCAATTTTTACTTTCTGTTTTGAACAGGAAATTGCAATGATTGTTAAAATGACAAGCAAATAAACAAACAGTTTCTTCATTTTATAATACCTCCTTTAAATAAATTTTTTGGAATTATATAGAATGATTTTACTATGTCAACAGTATCAAAGAAATAGCTTTTGACAATTTTTTTTAAATTTTCTTAATGAATATTGAAATTTGATGATAAAAATTTATAATGATTTGTAAAAAAGGAGAAAGTATGAACAGTTTCACTTTCTACAATCCAGTAAAGATCATTTTTGGTGTCGATAAATTCTATTCATCAAAGGAGTATTTAAAAATTTTAGGGAAAAAACATTTAGTTATAATTGGCAAAGGATCTGTAAAAAAATATGGTCTTTTAGAAAAACTTGTCAAAATGATAGAGGAAAATGGATCCGAATATTTTATTCTTGAGGGGGTGAAACCTAATCCTGTTATTGAAAAAGTAAAAGAGGGAATTGAAATTGCACGAAAGGAAAAAATAGATTCCATAGTCACACTCGGTGGGGGAAGTGTTATCGATACTGGAAAAGCGATTGCGGCTGGCTATTTTTATGAGAATGATCCATGGGATCTTTTCTCAAAGGATATTAAAATAGACAAAGCGCTTCCGCTTATGGTTATTTTAACAGTTTCTGCAACCGGGAGTGAATTCAATCCGATTTCTGTAATTCAAAATGATAATTTAAAGCATAAAATAAGAATACAGAGCGAAAATCTTTTCCCAAAATTTTCAATTCTTGACCCGAAATTAACTGTTACTCTTCCGAAAGATTATACCGCATACGCTTCGGTTGATATAATATCTCATGTTCTTGAAGGATATTTTACAGCAGAAGAAAAAAATACCCCTATTCAGGATGGTTTTACAGAGACGATAGTTAAAACAGTTATTGATTCAACTTATAAAGTCCTCAAAGATCCGGAAAATCTTAACGAAAGAGCCAATATTATGTGGGCTGCGGCGCTTGGACTCTCAGGTATAACAACAGCAGGTATAGGTAAATACAAATTTGAAAACCATCTTATTGAACATGCTTTAAGTGCATTGTTTGATGTTCCACATGGTGCTGGACTTTCGATAGTAATTCCAGCATGGATGAAGGTAAACAAAAATAAATACTCTGAGAAATTTTTTATTTTTGGAAAAAATGTTTTTGGATTGAATGGTTCAAAAGAGTATGTTATTGAAAAATCTATTGAAAAAATTGAAAATTTTTTTGAAGATATAAAATCCCCAACGCGATTGTCATTTTACGGGATAAATGAATATGAGGATATAAAAAAGAATGTAATCGAATGTGCTCCAACAAGAAATTTAAAGATTGATTATGATTATATTACCAAGATAGTCGATTTTATGAAATAAAAATTATTCTAATTTTAAAAATTTTAATATTTTCGTGTAAAAAGTTCCGGTTTTAAATTTTACAAAGAACATACCTGTTGGTAATTTAGATATGTTTAAAGTGAAAATCCTTTTATCATTTTTAAATATTTCCTCTAAAATACATCTACCAGTTGTATCATAGATATAAACTGATATTTCTTTCAAATCGGTTGGAGTATCAAAAACAAAAGTTAATTCATTTTTATTTTGATTGATTAAATACACATTATTTTTTGAAAAAGAATTGATAGATAAATTTTTGATTTTCTTGTTAAAATTTAGTTTATTGTTTGCCTTTTCCATTTCGTATACTAAATTATAAGGATCAATCATGACAGAAAAACTATCCCTTTCAAAATCAAAATTTTTGTCTAATGATAAGTAGATTGTTTGTGTATCAAAAGGATTAAAAAAGATTGTTGAAACATACTGGAGATTACTCTTGTTCGACTCATAAAAGAAAATCGGACACGCACCACTATCCGAAGTTAGATTCACTATTTGGCAGGACAATGATAAACTATCTTTGTTAACATTAAAATCGATTTTTTCTGTAAAACTAAAATCTATGGGATTTCGATATTTTATGTTTATTTCTTTTTCTTTATTTGGTGGTATTACAAGATTGATATAAAGTGTATCATTTTCTATATTATATGGGAAATTCATCCCATCAACAAGAACGGTTAAAAATGAAGAAGTGAATTTTTCACATTTTTTCAGGTTATATGTTTTTTGAGTGTTGGAATTGTTCGATATTATTAAACTGTTACCATAAAATTGAACATCGACACTTCCATCAAAATTCTCTTTTTCTAGATAAGTCCTTTTCGTTATATAACCAAGAGATTTCCATTCAATTTTGTAAAATAAAGAGTTAACAAAATATGCAAAAGGGTTGAACGAATCCATCCCTTTTGAAAAAAAGTTTTCATGACAATATAAAAGAAGAGGTTTATCTATAAACAGATCTAAAAGAAATTTTAAACAAACAGAATCATCTGAAAAATAGGGTGGATTTCTTCCGATTACAGCAAAGTTAGAGAAATTTAGATTCACAGGTCTCATGTTGAAATCATAATTTGTATCATAATCATTTTCTAAAAATAAAAATGGTTGTGTTTGAGCATTTATGGTTGAATTAAAATTATATTTTTTTAAAATTCCAAGTGTTGGTGAAAGTGGTATCCCCCATGGAAAAACCATATCTATAGAGTAATCGATTCCCATTTTCAATTTAAAAAGTTCCATTCTAGTTAAAGATTCAACTATATCACACTCTTGATCTTTAAAAGGCCGTGGGATTTGTGTTATCCAACGATTATTATATAGTTTATTTAAGGAATCTAACTGTTCCTGAGTAAAGCATATGAATTCATATCCATCATGGTTGTTTCCATGTATAGTTATAGAAAATTTATCAGGATAATTTTTGAATAAGTTCAACACTGATGTATCAAAGTTAGTTTCAAAATTTCTGGGTATGAACGCTATCGTTGTGTGAAATGTGTGTGTTTCCATCTGCTTTAATAGTTCTTTATAATTTAATGCCCCAAACTGTTCGATCAAATTGGGATCATCTATCGTCAGATTAGCGTATTTTTTGTGATTATGCCAGCACATTGCTCCATTTGAAAATTTTAAGAATATCATAATCGGTAAAATATTATTTATTGATTTTGGTTTATTTTCTGATCCATAATAAAGATTAACAAGTTTATTTGTTAACAAACTTTTATTAATTATACAGCCATTCAAAAATATTTTTCCTTTTCCGAAGTTAAAATAAGAAAAGATTGAATTGTTATTTTCACTATCGGTTATTAAATCTGTTTTCCCATCTCCAGTAATGGTAAAACCATCTTCAAAAAAATATTCACATGGAATAACTTTTTTTGAGAAAACATCAGAAATTTTACAACTATCTTCATTAAATAACCATGCTTTATAGTTTTTAAAATACTCTGTTTTGAAAAATTTAAAATCAGTTAGAATTTTTATATTTGTAAAGTTAAAAGAGTCAGAAATATCATTTATCAAAATATTGGTTCCTTTAAGAACTGTGGATTTTAAAAGAGAGATTTCTTCTGTATTTATGAGTGATGAATCTTCAAGATTTTTGAAACTTATGCAGATAGATTTAATATATTCTCCATTTTCATTTTTGAACATTGAATCATCTAATGGTTGTGTGGTTTCGAGTTTAATCTCCTTAACTTTGAGTCCATAATATTTACATAGGAAGATAAAATTTATATCAGATATTTTATGGTTTTTTGTTGTTAACAACACCGTATGGAAATATTCTCCATAAATTATTTTAAAACATAGAAAAACAAAAATTGATACAGTTAAAAATTTTTGTTTTAACATAAAAAAAGTTTAAACTTTGTTGTTTAATTTATCTTCCAAGATTTTTAGAAGAGTTTCAAAATGGAATCTCATATCTTCATCTATCTTATAATCTAGGTATTTTAAAAATTCTTGGTATATCATATCGTTGGTTATTCTTATCTGTTCGATTTTTAATCCCTTTAAGATTTTAGAAAGTATATTGGATACTATGTAAGCGTAAGGATCACAAGGTCCACATTTTACTGAAATTTCCTTTATTAAACCATTTTCGTTTAAAATATAGAAAGAAACAACATCTTTAAATTTAGAGTTCGTATCGCAAACTGACCCTTCTATTGAAATGTTGAAATTTTTTATAGGTTCTTTATTTTCTTTTTGGATCTGTATAAGATATTTTTTCAGTTGATTCTTTTTCATAATGTTGGCCAACCTTTAAGAGATTTTAAAATACATTTTATACTTTTTTCAAGTTTTTCGAGATCCTCTTCATCGTTGTAAAAACCAAAAGATACTCTTATTGCAGGGTAATATAAGGGATTAATTTCACCTTTTTTTTCCCTGTTATCAAAATATGGATTAACACAGAAAAATCCTGTTCTTAAGAGTATGTTATATTTCTTATCAAGTTTTTCTCCTATTGTTGGTTCATTTTCAGAAAATCTTGTAAACTTTTTTATAAAAAATGTTGTGATACCTTTTACTTTATTTTCTGGTTCGATATCACCAATTATCTTAATTTCATCAAACTGTTTTAAAAATTTTCTGAATCTGTTGTTCAAGATATTTATTCTTTCTTCTATATTTTCATAACCAATATTGTTTATGAAATCAACAACTGATGAAACACTGTATATCCCAGAAAAATCAGCAAGTCCTGCTTCATATTTATAAGGGTATGTTCTATACTCTGGGTCCTTATCGATAAAAGTATTTCTGATGGTGTCTCCGCCAACATTGTAAAGGTCGAGTTTATCGAACAATTCACTTTTCACATACAATACTCCAAGCCCTGTTGGTCCATATAGTTTATGTATTGAAAACGCGAGAAAATCTATTAAATTGTTTGAAACATCAACCTTTGTATGTGGAACGGATTGTGCTGCATCGATCAAAAGGTAAGCTCCGTATTTATGTGTCAACTCTGAGATTTTTTTTATAGGGTTTTCGATCCCATCGAGATTTGAAATGTGAACCGTTGATACTAAAGCGACATTGCCTTTTTTCAATTCTTCTTCAAGCATCTCGAGATTGAATGTATTATCTTTGTTAACATCTATTATTGTAAGTTCTATAATACCCCTTTTATTCAACTCTTTCCAGATACAATGGTTTGAATTATGCTCTTTTTCTGTTATGATAACTCTTTTTTTATCATTTTTAAATTTGAAAGATTTTGCTAAAAGGTTTATAGATTCTGTGGTGTTTTTAGTCCAGACAATCTCTCTTTTGCTTTTTGCGTTGATGAGTTTTGCAATTTTTTCTCTTGATATATCAAGATTCTCTTCAAGATCTTTTGATAGTTTATAAGAAGATCTTCCTGCACAGATCGAATATTTAAGATAATATTCATTTATACTTTTTAACATCGAGTAGGGCTTTAACCCCATACATGCACTATCAAGATAAACTTTTTCAGGATTGTGTTTAAAAAAAGGAAAATATTTTTTATAGTTTTTCATAAAAGAATAGTATCTTTTTTTGCTATTTTGTCAACATTTATTGAAATAAAATACTTGATTTTTATCTTTATTTATAATAAAATACAATTCTTAAAAATTTTCAAAAAATCAGGAGGTTAATAAGATGGAAAAAATGATTTACTTCTTTGGAAAAGGAGTCACAGAAGGCAACGCTTCTATGAAAATGCTTCTGGGAGGGAAAGGAGCCAACCTTGCAGAGATGGCATCTTTAGGATTACCTGTTCCTCCAGGTTTTACTATCACAACAGAAGTTTGTGCATATTTCACAAAGACTGGGGGTAAATATCCAGATGGACTTGAAAAAGATGTTGAAAAAAATATGAAAAAGTTGGAGGAAATTTTAGGTAAAAAGTTTGGAGATCAAAATAATCCTTTACTTGTTTCTGTAAGATCAGGTGCACCCGCATCGATGCCTGGAATGATGGATACAATTTTGAATTTAGGGTTAAACGAAACAACTGTTTTAGGACTTGCAAAATCCACAAATAACGAGAGGTTTGCATATGATGCTTACAGAAGATTTATTCAAATGTATGGTGATGTTGTTTTGCATGTTGAACATAAACATTTTGAAGAGATATTGAACAAGGTGAAAAAAGAAAAGAGAGTTACTCAGGATGTTGAACTTGATGTTGATGACCTTAAAAAGATAGTAAAACTATACAAAGAACTTGTTAAAAAGGAAACAGGAAAAGATTTCCCTGAAGATGTAAATGTTCAATTGTGGGGTGCAATAGAAGCTGTATTTAAATCTTGGAACAATGAAAGAGCGATTGAATATAGAAAGATAGAAAAGATTCCTGAAGATTGGGGAACAGCTGTAAATGTTCAGTCGATGGTTTTTGGAAATATGGGTAATGATTCAGCAACTGGTGTTGCTTTTACAAGAAACCCTTCAACAGGTGAAAACTATTTTTATGGAGAGTATCTCGTAAATGCACAGGGTGAGGATGTTGTTGCTGGGATCAGAACTCCACAACCAATAAACAAAAATTCGAAAACTGATGATTCTCAAAAAACACTTGAAGAGTTGATGCCAGAACTTTATAAAGAACTTGAAAGTTATAGAAACCTTCTTGAAAAACATTACAAAGATATGCAGGATATGGAGTTTACAATAGAAAAAGGTAAACTATGGATGCTTCAGACAAGGAATGGGAAAAGAACTCCACAGGCAGCGATAAAGATAGCGATAAACCTTTATGAAGAAGGAATAATTGATAAAAAGACTGCTGTTTTAAGGGTTACACCAAAAGATGTTGATGGTATGTTACACCCAATGATAGACCCGAAAGCAAAACTTAATATTTTAGGAAAAGGTTTGCCCGCATCTCCTGGTGCTGCAAGTGGAAGAATCGTTTTTTCAGCAAAAGAAGCTGTCGAAAGAAAAAAGAATGAAAACGATCTTATCCTTGTGAGAGAAGAGACATCTCCTGAGGATATTGTAGGAATGAATATCTGTAATGGTATTTTAACTGCAAGGGGAGGAATGACATCTCATGCGGCAGTAGTAGCAAGGGGCCTTGGAAAACCATGCGTTGTAGGTTGTTCTGATATAGAAATTGATCTTGATAAAAGAATAATGAAGATAAAGGATAAAGTTTTGAAGGATGGTGATTTTATCACAATCGATGGGTCAACTGGTCGTGTGATCGAAGGAAATGTTAACAAGGTAAAACCTGAACTTAAAAATGAATTTGAAACTTTAATGAAATTGACGGATGAATTCAAAAGGTTGGAGATAAGAGCAAACGCTGATACCCCATCGGATGCTTTAACTGCAAGAAATTTTGGAGCAAAAGGTATTGGACTCTGCAGAACCGAACATATGTTTTTTGGTGAGGATAGAATAGAGGCGATGAGACAGATGATACTTTCCTCAACATCTGAGGAAAGGAAAAAGGCTCTTGACAAAATACTTCCAATGCAGAGGGAAGATTTTATAGGAATATTCAGGGCTATGGATGGGTACCCTGTTGTTATTAGAACTCTTGATCCACCATTGCATGAGTTTTTACCAAAAGAAGAAACTCAGATAAAAATTTTAGCTTCAAAGATGGGAATTTCAGTTGATGTCCTTGAGCAGAAAATTGAAAGTTTAAAAGAAGCGAACCCAATGCTTGGACATAGAGGTTGCAGACTGGGAATAACATACCCTGAAATAACCGAAATGCAAACAAGAGCTATCATTGAGGCAGCATGTATAGTAACAAAGGAAGGAAAAAAGGTAATACCTGAAATAATGATTCCACTTGTTGGTAATGTTAAAGAACTTCAGTTACAGAAAGAGGTCGTGGTTAACACGATGAAAAAAGTTTTTGAAGAATATGGAATGGAGTTAAAAGTTCTAATAGGAACCATGATAGAGTTACCGAGAGCTGCTTTAACTGCTTTTGAAATTGCAACTGAAGCAGATTTCTTCTCCTTTGGAACGAATGATTTAACACAAACCACATTAGGGTTTTCAAGAGATGATGTTGGTCCAATTCTAAAGACCTATATTGAAGATAAAAAGATTTTAAAAGATGATCCGTTCCAGACACTTGATCAGGTTGGTGTCGGTAGGTTGATAAAAATTGCAATTGAGGACGCTAAAAAAGTTAATTCTGATATTGAAATAGGTGTTTGTGGAGAACATGGGGGAGATCCAGCATCAATAGATTTCTTCAATAAAAATGGGTTTGATTATGTTTCATGTTCACCTTTTAGAGTTCCAATTGCACGACTTGCTGCTGCACAGAGTGAATTAAAGAAAAAATAAGGAGTATGAATGCTTGACAGGGAGTTTATATTATCGAACAGAGAATTTGTTGAAAAATGTTCTGCAGCAAAAAAATGTAAAGTTGACTTTGACTACCTTTTTAAAGTTATAAATAAAAGAAAGGATCTAATAAACTCCCTGAACCTCTTAAGAGAGGAAAAAAATAAAAACAGTTTGAAAGTTTCTTCTATAAGAAAGGAAGGAGGGGATATAAATCCCCTCCTTGAAAAAGGAAAAGAGATATCTTTAAAGATAAAAGAATTTGAAGAGGAATTGAAAAAAACTGAAGAAGAAGAATTTAACCTTTTAAAATGGATCCCAAATATAGTTGATGAAGAGGTCCCCGCAGGTGAAAAGGCGACTTTTAAAGTTGTAAAAGAATTTGGGAATTTTGAAGAAAAAAAATTATCATATCTTGATATCGTTCAATCAGATGAAGGAATAGATTTTAAAAGGGGAGCGAAAATTTCAGCTTCCCATTTCCCACTTTATTTTGGAAAAGCGGCATACCTTGAAAGAGTCCTAATTAATTTCATGTTGGATCTACATACAGTCAAACATAAATATAAGGAAATTTTCCCTCCTTTTCTTGTTAATTATGATACACTCTTTTCTACTGGTCAGTTGCCAAAACTTGAAGAGGATATGTACAGATTAAAAGATGATGAACTTTTTTTGATACCAACAGCCGAAGTCCCTGTAACAAACATTTTTAAAGATGAAATTTTAAATGAAAATGATCTTCCGAAAAAATTTGTTGCATATTCAGCGTGCTTTCGAAGGGAAGCAGGTTCTTATGGGAAAGATACAAAAGGTCTGAAAAGGTTGCACCAATTCAATAAAGTTGAACTTGTTAGATTTACAAAACCAGAGGATTCTAAAATCGCTCACCTTGAAATGCTTGAAGAAGCTGAAAAGGTTCTTGTGCTTCTCGGTCTTTCTTACAGAGTGATACTTCTACCTGATTTTGACACATCTTTTGCTTCATCAAAAACTTACGATATTGAAGTTTGGGCAGAAGGTTCAAAAGAATTTTTGGAAGTTTCCTCTGTTAGTAATTTTCTTGATTTTCAAGCAAGGAGAGGAAGGATAAGATTTAAAAATAAAGAAGGAAAAAATATTTTTGTTCATACATTAAATGGGTCAGGTCTTGCAACACCACGAACGGTTATAGCGATAATAGAAAAGTATCAAAATGATAATGATTTTGATTTTCCACCGATTTTGAAGGACTATATAAAATTTGGTAGAGAAATATTTAAGAGTTTATGAGTTTTAAAAGAAATCTATTTTTTTTTCTCTTCCTGTTAACTGTTTTAACTGGATGTTCAAAAAAAGCTTTAATAGACCATGATAAAGAGATAGTTGTAAGGATTGCTCTTGAACACAAAGTTAAAGAAGCGTTTATAACTTCAAAATCAAATTTCAAACTGATCACTCAGGAAGGTGATTTAGAACTTAACCCAAACGATACATGTTTTATTTACTCTGGATATGAATATCCACTGGTTTACATAAACAGAAAAAAAAGAATCGTTTTGAAATATTATCCTTTAAAATTTGTTTCAACCGAAAAAAATGGTTTTCTTATTTATAAAGGAATGGTATATAGAGGAGAAATTTTTTTGATCAAAGATGTAGATAATTTTATTTTGCCGATCAATAGGTTATACATGGAAGATTATTTAAAGGGTGTTGTGCCAGCAGAAATTGGAAAACTTGATAAAAAAAGGATTGAAGCATTGAAAGCACAAGCGGTTGCTGCAAGAACTTATGCTTTTGGAAAGTTGAATAAAAATTATGATATGGGTTATGATCTTGAATCAAGTGTTCAGGATCAGGTTTATAGAGGTGTTCTTGTTGAAGATAGTTTGGTGAATTTAGCAATTGAGATGACAAGAGGTATTGTTGCTGTGTATAAAGGTTTTCCTATAGATGCAAAATATCATTCAACATGCGGAGGTTTTACCAGTAACAATGAAGACGAATGGGGGGGAACACCTTCTCCTTATTTAAGATCTGTTGTAGATGCACAAAAAAGTTGTTTATTCGGTTATGGAAAACCATATTGTTATAAATCGAAGCATTCTAATTGGGGTTATCAATTTGAAAAGGATTATTTTTACAGAATGGTTTCGAAAAATGCTTCTTCTATCTTTAAAAAGGATCTACAGATTACAAAATTTTCTATAAAAAAGTATGATAAACATAAAAGGGTTGTTGAAGTTGAACTTTTAGATATTTATGGAGAGAGATATGCTGTAAAAGGTTTGAGCATCAGAAAACTCATTACATTTGATGAATATCAAGGTGGGTTTTTAAAAAGTAGAATGTTTGATTTTGAAGAAAAGAATGATAAAATATTTATTTATGGAAAAGGTTATGGCCATGGAGTTGGTATGTGTCAATATGGAGCTATGGAGATGGCCAATCAGGGGAAGAATTACAGGGAAATTTTAAAACATTATTACAGGGGGATAGAATTAAAAAAGTTGTACTGATAATTTTTTTATCAACTTTTTTTATCAGTATATTCTCAGAAAAAATAAAGAACATAAAAATAGAAGGGAACCTGTATTTTTCTGAAGAAAAAATTAAGAAGGTCATGAAATTAAAAGTTGGTGGGAATATAGATAAAATTACCTTCAATGAAAGAAAAAATCTTTTGATATCATTCTATAGATCTAATGGATTTCTCGATGTTGATATTGAGAAATATGAAATGGTTGTTGTTTCTGATAAAGCTGATATATATATAAAACTCAATGAAGGTTTTTTAACTTTGATAACCGATGTAAAAGTGTATGGTAACAAAGTTCTTGAAAGTTCTGAAATACTTTCGATCCTTGATTTGAAAAAAAATTCTCCACTCGATATAGGTAAGATTTATCAGAAACAGATAAGCATAATAGATAGGTACGCTTCATTAGGGTTTATCTATGCATCAGTTGATTACGAACTCGTTCCACAGGAAAATAGATACAGAGTTGCTTTGTATGTTAATGTAGAGGAGGGAGAAAAAACTTATATAAAGGATATTTATTTTGATTCATCAAGTTTTAGAACAACAAAAAAAATTTTTGAAATGGAAACTCAACATTATAAAAGGAAAGAGTATATCCCTGAAGAGATGTATTATCTCCAGAGAAAGATTTATTCTTCAAATCTCTTCAATTCATTAAACTTTAAGATAGAAGGGATTGAGGAGAAAAAAGAATCGCTCAAAGTTTTTTTTTATGGTGAAGAAAAAAAGAAAAATTGGATTTCATCAGCTATGCTATATCAATTTCCAAACAAGTTTAAAATTTCGACGGGCATAGGGAATGACAACCTTTTCAACAACTCTGAAAAACTCTCACTTGAAAGTTCAGCTGCATCCTCTTTTGTTAATGATCCATTTATGATGTATGATAAATGGTTTTATTCAATATTAAGATACAAAGTCCCATATCTTTTCAGTACTTTTTATTCTTTCAATTCTCAGATAGGTTTCAACATTGAAAGTAACCCATTCTATCTTAAAAAGGATTTTGTCTTTAACACTGGTATAAGCAGAATTTTTGGTCAATATTCATTTTCTAACAACTGGTCTTACAGGATCAGCACCATCGATACATTTTCTGAAGATAGAAGTTATAGATATGAAAAAGTAACTACAAATTCAACTAACATAATTTTTTATTTTGATTCAAGAGATGAATTTATATTCCCAACAAGAGGTGTTTATTCTATGGTTAAGTTTGAGCTCGCAGGAGGTTTATTAAAAGGTTACAACAATTTTTATAGATTTGTTTACGAAAATTCAAATTATTATGGCTATAAAGAACAATTTGTAAATATGTTTAGAATAAGAACAGGAGTAATTCTCCCTTATGGGATTTCGTATGACAGAGGTATATCTATAAACGAACAATTCACTCTTGGTGGGCTTACAAGTGTTCGAGGTGTCCAGCAGGACTCTATAGGACCTTTAAATGATCTTGGCACGAGATCAGGTAATTTTTTGATAAATCTTAATTATGAGTTAAGAGTTAAAGCATACAAATCCTTTGGTATAATTTATTTTTTTGACACAGGGGTGTTAAAAAAATATTTTGACTTTAATTTTAACATAAAAGATTTTGTATTATCGGGTGGAATAGGAATTTTTTATAATACAGTATTTGGTACATTGAGGTTCGATGTTGCAAAACCTTTCAATGTAGCAGAAGATATGAAATATTATTTCAGTTTAGGGAATCCATTCTAATGAAAAAAAGAAAAGGGCTTTTAGTTTTGCTTTTTGTTCTTCTCCTATTTTATATAACATATATTCTTCTTTTAAATTTTGGTGTGTTCAACAGCTGGATAAAATCAGGTATTGAAAGTTTTGTATCAAGATCTTTTAATGGAAAATGTGAAATTTCTAATGTAAGAGGTAATCTCAACAGATTTCAGTTTAAAAATCTAACA
Organism: Caldifarciminota bacterium; assembly: GCA_039804105.1. Taxonomy (GTDB): domain Bacteria; phylum Hydrothermota; class 32-111; order 32-111; family 32-111; genus 32-111. The sequence continues at coordinate 663,471 of JBDRZU010000001.1, read as the reverse complement.
TTCGAAAATGAAAAAGTAAAAATTTCCATAAAAAAAATTAACATATCTTTAAGTTTATCCTCTTTTTTGTTTAAAAGGTTAATAGTTAATAAATTTTTTGTTGAAGATGTTACAGTTAGAGTAAATGATAGACAACAGAATTATAAGTTTGAGAATAGAGAAAAATTGAACATTAAAAATTTTAAGTTTAACTTTTTGTTACCACATTTTGAAAATAATTTAACAATTGATATAAACAATGTTGAAATTTTGAATTTTAAAATTGTTTATAATGATAACACTTTTACGAATTCAAAGCTTTTATCTTCAATAAGTGTGAAAAAGGAACTGATTTTTGCTTATTATAAATTTTTTGATTTTAGTTTTGATACATTTAAACTTAAAGAAATTGAAGGAGAAATATCATATTTTTTAAAAGATTCTATAATTATCAATAATTCTGTCATTTTAGACAACATCAAATCTAAATTCAGTTTGATACTAAAGGACACTTTTTTGTTTGTTAAAGATTTTGAAACAAAAATTTTTAATGGGGAATTTGAATTTGAGAAAAAAAAATTCACTTTTGATGGCGAAATTTTAGCAAGTTGTCTTTTCTCTCCTTCTCTTGATAATGCAAGTATGAGTTTTGATATAAAGCGTATTGGTTACAATAAATTTTCATTTAAAGATTTAAAGGGTGAGGTATTTTTCAGTTTTGATACTTTGAACTTTAAAAAATTTGAATGTAATGATAAAAATCTATGTTTAAGTGCAAAAGGTTTCATTAATTTTGAGGAAGAATTAAATGGGGAATTTTTATTAAAATTTGATTCTTTATCACTTGAAAGTTTTATAAGTAATGTGAATTTGAAAAAAAATAGATTTTATGGAAATATCAATTTGAAAACAGATTTTTTAACATATATGACTTTAAACTTCGATTCGATAAAAGGCTCTTATGGAGAGTTTGATGGTTTACTTTTGAATGGAATTATAACTTTAAAAAAAGATCAAATAATTGCAAAAAATCTTAATTTATATTTAAGTGAAGGGGTTATGTCCGTTGATGGTAAATGGGGGAAACAAAAAGAAAAGTTAACCGTTACCTTCGATAAATTCCCAGTTAGTTTTATTTCAGAGATTGATAAAGATATATCCCTAAGCGGACTCGCAGATGGATATATAGATTTAGAAGGTAAGAAGAATTATTTTTCTTGTGAAAATTCATTTGTGATAAAAGATTTTAACTTTAATAATAATTTTATTAGTTTTTTATCTTTAAATACAAAATTTGTTTATGGCGATAATTCTTTGAAAAATCTTGTTGGTAGTTTTTATGCTTTGAATGGAAAAATTTTTAAAAAAAATCTGGATATCCTATATGCTGAAGTAAAAAAGGAAAATGAGAAAGTTTACCTTGACCTGGATGCTGTTTCAGAGATAATAACCCTTAGTTTAGGACTTAACGGTGAGTTTAAAGAAAACAAAGATGAATTTTCTGGTAATATCGATAAACTTGAACTCAAAACTGATGTTGATTTTTTAAAGTTGAGGGAACCGATTGATGTAAAAATATCCAAAAATAATTTAATCATAAAAGGTGTTTCCCTTGAAGGTAAAGAGGGATATGTTCATCTTGATCTAACGAAATCAAATAATAATGTTACTTTTAACTTTGAAGTTATGGATAAAAATCTTTTACTTACAAAATATTTTACTGGTTTTGAAATATATGGTGACGCTTTAATATATGGAAAAGGTCTTGTTTCTGATAACAAGAAAAGTGTTGATTTTTACGGAAAAATTAAAAATGTTAATTACTATGAACTCAAAATTGATTCTCTTGATTTCAATTGTGAAATTGAAAACAAATTCTTAAGATTAAACCATTTCAACTTGTATAACGATGAAAATGTTTCCTATATGTTTGGAGAAGTTTTGATCAAAGATTTTTCAAAAATTTTTGATTCCGAATTGAATTTAAATGTGAAATTGAATAATATTGATGGGAAATATTTTATTCCATTAAAAAACATATTCACAGTTGAAACAAAAAAAGGATTACAACTTGATGGTAAAATTTCTGGGACTTTATCTGATCCCCAGATCTATGGAAAGGTCTTTGTCGACTCTTCAGATATCTATATAGTAAAACTTGGAACAGAAGTAAAAAATGTTACGGGACAAGGTATTTGTGATGGAAATTATCTAAAAGACATAGAATTGAATGGAATCACGGAAAAGGGTAAGATAAACCTTACTGGAAAAGTAAAAAAGAAAAACTGGGCTCTGGATAGCTACTCTTTTGATATTTTGGCTGATGGAGTTCATTCAAATGGTATAGATTATGTTGATGTTTTTGCCAAATGTTCGTTGAAAATATTTGGCGATCAAACACAGGTAACCACAACAGGAAGAATTTTTATCAATGAAGGTATTTCCAATTTCCCATTTTTTATAAGATCTCAGGGAAATGGAACATCTCCATCAGAATACAGAACAAACCTTGATCTTGTATTCGTTTCTGAAGGGAATTTATGGCTTAAGAACAATTTTGTTGATGTTGAACTGAAAGGTGAAGTTAATCTTAAAAAAGAAAACTTAAAGTACAATATAACAGGAAATGCTGAAGTCATAAGAGGGACATATTTTTATCTTGAAAAAAGGTTTTTAATAGAAAGAGGTATTTTTACATTGAGACAGAGTTCAAAAGACATTGATCCGTTCTTGGATATTCTTGCGAGTACAGATTTGTTGTTCAGTGAAGGTGATGAACGAAAAGAAGCTAAAATAAATATAAATGTGAAAGGAAGCGCTTCAAATCCTCAAGTAATAGTGAGTTCGGATCCACCTATGTCAATAGAAAATATTTTGAGTGTTTTGAGTTTTAACACAACCTTAAACAATATTACAAATTTTAGTGATTTTACAAGAACTCTTCCAGAAAAAGCTCTACAAATATATCTTAGAAACAGATATTTGAATCTTATATCATCATCAATAGGTGTTGATCAGCTTGATTTCAATACAACTCTTTTGGAAAAAGAAAAAAGTGCAAAACTTTCTGTAGGTAAATATATAGGTAAGAATTTATACCTTTCATATACACATGATATATTTTCATTTTCTAAAGATCAGTTCAAAATCGAATATAGATTTGGGAAAAATTCAAGTTTTATTACTGAAAGGGATGAACAGGGTAATTTCAACAGTGGTATCAAATTTATTTTGAGATTTTAAAATTTTTTTCAAGTGGTTTTAAGAGTATTAGGTAAAGAATTGAAGATGTGAGGTAACATAAGATGGTGAAAGTAAAAGGAATTCTATAACCACTTTTTTCTATAAAATAACCCCCAAAGTTTGCCGTGAGTCCCCACGAAGCAAGCCATGCCAATGAAAGCAATCCACTGATGAATGGCCTGTCCTCTTTATCAACTATTTCTAAAGAGAAATTTGAGGAAAGTGGTGAAGCCATATTCATTAAAGCGTTTCTTAAAAAGAATGATAATAGAACAATCGGAAAGTAAGACGAGAATCCCAGGAAAAAAAGAAAGGGGATGGAAACGAGTTGTGTGATGATTATTGTGTTAATGAGTCCCAATTTTTTGGCTATCAAAGGTGAAATCAAAGAACCTAAAATTGTCAACATCTGGGCTATCGAAAAGATTATTCCTATTTGAGATGACGAAAGGTGAAATATCGATTTAAAATAGATATTTAAAAAAGGGATAGTCATTCCCGCACCAAGACCTATTATTAGAGGTGGAAGAATTAAATAAAAGATAATTTTTAGATTTGTGTTAAACTTGACTTTATCTTTGAAAGTTGAAGTATAAAGCCTTTTTGTTTTTATCTTTGAAAAAAAATATAATGATAAAAAAACAAAGAATAGATGGAAAAATATTGCATATTTTAAAGATTGAATTTCTGAAAAGTTGAATCTTTTGATAATGTTTGGTAAAAAACCTGATATCAGGTTTCCACTTATTCCTGCTGTCAACATTGTTGCTTGACTCAGTGAAAACAAAAAGGTTCTCGTTTGTTCATCTGAAACGGACATAATAAAAGGACCACCGATAACTGATGTGAAAGCACCTGCTACACCTGCAAGAATGAATCCCAGAATTCTGGCAGTGAATGTCGAACTTTGAATAGCTATCAAATAACCGATTGCAGTTATAAGTGGTGATAGAATTAAAAATTTCTTTATATCGGTCCTTTTAACGATATACGCTGCTGGTAAAATGAGTATCGCTGTTGTGAATGTTCCAATCGATAAAAGATTCCCGATCCTCGATTCCCCTATATTTAAACTTTTTAAATAGATGTTAAAAAGAAGTGAAAAAGCAGAAAACCCAAAACCTGAAAGTAAATTTCCCAATAGATATAAATATGCATTTTTCTCTAATTTTTTTATTATAGATTTATAATAATCAACACTTTTCTTTAAGTTAAGCATAGTGTAATATTATCAATAAATTTTGAAAAGTAAATATATATTATATTGATTTATCGAGAATTTTTGCTAAACTTATAAATTATGGAATCAAATTTAAAAATAGATTGTCTTATCAATGGTGAACTTGAAACGAACACCTATTTTCTTATATCGAAAGATAAAAAGGCTATTATAGTTGATCCTGCTGATGGAAAAATGGTTCTTGATTACCTAAAAGGTAATGGTTTGATCCCTGAAAAAATAGTTAACACTCATGGTCATTATGATCATATTTCTGGCAATCTTTATTTAAAAAACTATTTTGACATTCCAATATGTGTTGGAGTTAAAGATTACGATTTCTTGATGGATCCTGAGTTAAATATGTCCTATTATATAGGTGATAACTACATCTCACCACAACCCGAAGTGCTTTTAGATGAAGGTTACTTTCTTTATTTTGGTGAAGAAAAAATAATGATACTTTCGACACCAGGACATACCCCAGGGTCAATAACTTTAAAAATAGGAAACAATATAATTTCAGGGGATCTCATTTTTAAAGAAGGAGTTGGAAGAACTGATCTTTTTGGAGGTGATTATAAAAGTATAATCGAGTCGATAAAAAAAATATTTTCAAATATAAACTATGAAACAAAAATCTTCCCAGGTCATGGTTTTTTTGGTGAAGCAGAACAATTTAGTGAAATATTGAAAGAATTTAATATCAGGATTTAAAATGAAGATTACATTTTTTGGTGCAGCAAAAGAAGTTACAGGTTCCAAGTTTCTTCTTGAAACCGGGCAAAAGCGAGTACTTGTAGAGTGTGGTCTCTTTCAGGGTAAAAGAAAGGAAAGTGAAATCGCAAATTTAAATTTTCCCTTTGATCCAAAATCTTTGAATATGGTTTTATTGTCCCATGCACATATTGATCATTCCGGTAACATTCCAAATCTTGTTAAACAAGGATTTGATTCGGAAATCGTATCAACTTATGCAACCGTTGATCTTTTAAAACCGATGCTTATTGATAGTGCGCATATTCATGAAAAAGATATAGAATTTTTAAACAAAAAAAACAAAAATCCTGAAAATAAACAACCTATCTATACAGTCAGAGATGCCGAACTTTCTTTTAAATATTTTAAGGGGATTAATTATTACTCTGAACTGGAAATCGAAAAAGATCTAAAAGTTACATTTTTAGATGCTGGTCACATTTTGGGTTCATCTCAGATTCTCTTTGAAAGAAATGGAAAAAGAATGCTTTTTACAGGTGATCTTGGGAGAAAGCATCTTCCGATCATAAGAAATCCTGATATAATAAAAGATATAGATATTTTGATTATGGAATCAACATATGGAGATAGAATTCATCCGGATATAAGAGAGAGTAGAGAAAATCTGAAGAAAGTTATTGAAGGTGTTAAAAGAAAAAAAGGAAATCTTATCGTCCCAGCATTTTCAGTTGGAAGAACCCAGGAACTTTTGTATGATCTTTTTATGTTAAAGGAAGAAGGTTACGATTTAGGTATGAACATTTTTGTTGATTCTCCTCTGACTGTTAATATAACAAAAGTGTTCAGGGAACATCCCGAATGTTATGATAGAGATATGATGAATCTCTTCAATTATAATAAGGATCCGTTCAATTTTGAGGGACTATATTACATTCAGGATGCAGAGGAATCAAAAAAGTTAAATAGTATGAAAGAATCAAAGATAATAATTTCTGCAAGTGGTATGTGTGAAGCTGGCAGAATTTTACATCATCTTAAAAACAATATTGAAAATCCTTCAAACACAATTTTGATTACAGGGTTTATGGCATCAAATACACTTGGAAGGAAAATAGTTGAAAAAGAAGAAAAAGTAAAAATTTTCGGTGAAGAGTATAGATTAAAAGCGGAGGTTGTCATCATGAATGAATATTCTGCACATGCTGATAGAAATGATCTTATAAACTATGTTAAAAGTCTAAATCCAAAAAGAGAAATATATCTGGTTCATGGAGAAGAAAAACAGATCAACTCTTTAAAAGATGCTTTGAAGGAATATGGATATGAAAATGTTATAATCCCATTTAAAGGAGATTCTTTTGATATTTTCTAAAAGCGATGTTTTATTGGATTTTAAAAATTTTCTTATCTCTGAAAAAGGATGCTCTGATCTAACTGTAGATGCTTATCTGAATGATATAAATCAGTATATAAGTTTTTGTGAAAATTTTAAAAAAAATTTGTTTGATGCTGATGAAAGCATTGTTGAATTTTTTCTAAAGGAAATGTCTATGTTAGGATTGAATGGAAGAACACTTTCAAGAAAATTGACCTCTTTGAAAAATTTCTATAATTATTTATACAGAGAAAAAATGATAGATAAAGATCCAACAGAAAATGTGTCCCCACCGAAAATTTCTAAAAATTTACCTGACTATCTGACTTTAGAAGAAGTAACTTTGCTTTTAAATTCTATAAAAGGTAATAGTCCTTTTGATAAAAGGGACAAAGCGATTTTAGAAACTATGTATGGTGCAGGATTGAGAGTTTCTGAAATTATAAATTTAAAAATTGAATCGGTTTTTTATGAAGAAGGTTTTATAAAAGTTTTAGGAAAAAGGATGAAAGAAAGAATTGTTCCTTTAAATAAAACAGCTTTAAACAGCATTCAAGAGTATTTGAGAGATTATAGAAGTTTTTTTGAGAAATATAAAAGTGAATATTTATTTTTAAGTCGTACTGGTAAAAAACTAACCAGAATGGATATATGGAACATTTTGAAAAAAAGAGTAAAACTTGTGGGGATTCAAAAGAGGTTACATCCGCATCTTCTTAGACACTCTTTTGCAACACATCTTATAGAGGGAGGGGCTGATCTAAGAAGTGTGCAGGAGATGCTTGGTCACTCGAGTATTATGACGACCGAAATATACACACACGTGAACAAAAAACAGCTAACAAAAATTTACGATAGATTCCATCCAAGAAGTTAAAAGGGGGGATGATGTTTTTTAGAAAAAAGGATGAATCCGAAAGAGATGAAAATGAAATAAAAAAGAATGAAGAACAAAAGAAGATAGTTTTAAAAAAGAAAAAAGGTATAAAAGTAGCATCAAAAGAAATTGGTAAGAGAGAAGAAAATAAAGAAGAATCTGTTGATAATGATAAAAGCATAACGGAAGATATAGTTTCTGATCTTTCTGATATTCTTGATGCTTTTGATTCTGAAACTGTTGTTGCTGAACAAAAGATTGATTCACCCAGAGAAGAGATCACTCCTGAAACTTCCCATGAGGAGAACATAGTCGATCTTCTTGATGTTTTTGAAAAAATTGAAACAGTGGAAGAAAAAAATGAAACAGATGAAGATGGTTCTTTCTTAAAGAGTGAAGAAATTGTTGAAAAACTTGAAGAACCAGAAACGAAAGAAAATATAATTTCAAAAGAGCAAGAAAAAGAAACCATCCCTATAGATAACTTAAAAGAGGAATTATCGTCGGAAGACACAGGATATAAAGCTGAATATATTAATGAAATAGATCTTGACAGTGTAACAGAAGAGAATGTCGCAAAGGATCTTGTTGAAGAACTTCAGGAAATGGATATTAAAAATCTTGAAATCGAGAGTAATGAAAAAGAGGAAAAAATAGAGAAGGAAGAGATAAAAGAAGAAAATATCGCAGAAAAAAACTTTGTGGAAGATAAACTGAAAGAAGAAATAAAAGAAGAAAATCTGGAGCAAACAAGAGAAACCGCAGAAACTATTGATAATATAAATGTACAAGATTCTCATGAAAAAATTGATTTTGAAAGGTTGGAAAAAGAAATTTTTCAGAAAAATGAAGAGTTAAACAAAATAGTTTCCAATCTCATGAAAAAATCTATAGAAGAAAAAGAACTTAGAAAGAAAATAGATGAACAAACAACACTTTTAAAAAATTTCACAAAAGAGGTCAACGATAGGGAAAAAAGGTTAGAAGAATTAAAAAAAGAGATTGAAAAAATAACGAAGGAAAATGAGAAAATAGTTGGCGATCTGAATCAAAAAAGAGAATCAATTGAAAAAGAGATAACAAACCTTGAAGAGGATGTTAAAGAAAGAAAAAAAGAAAAGGAAAGAATAGTAAAAGAACTCGAAAATATTAAAAAAGAAAAAAACAGCATATTACAGGATTTTGAAGAGTTAAAAGCAAAATATGATTTAGAGGAGAAAAAACTTTCTGAACTGAGAAAAGAAAACGAAGAGGAAGTAAGGAAAAAGGAGATTTTAAAACGAGAACTTGAAGAGAATAAAATTGCTTTTGAAAAGATAAGCAAAAATCTTGAATCTTTGAAAGAAGATGAAAAGGAGAAAACTGAACAATTAAAAAACCTTGAAAAAAAATATTTGAGTTTAAAGAGAAAGTTTGAAGAGGATGAAAGCAGTTTAAATCTTTTAGAGCAAAAGATTAATGACAAGAAAAAATATCTTGAAAAGATCGAATCTGGAATGGGTGTATCTCTAGGTGATGAACTCGAATTGACTGAAAAGATTAACGATTTAAAAAGAACTATAAAACAGTATGAAAAAGAGAGAGATGATTTAAAAGAAGAGAATCAAAAAATAAGAAAGGTTATAGATGAACTTGAAAAAACTGAAGAACGATTAAAAAACAGTATTAAAAAAATAGAAGATGAAATTGATGAAAAAAGCCAGACACTCAAAAAATTAGATTTGGAATATAACATTTTGGCTGAAAAACTTAGTGAAAAGGAAAAAGAAATAAAAACTAAAGAATCATACTTCAATGAACTGTCAGGAATAATAAAGAATGATGAAAAACGAAAAGATACCATTGAAAAGGAAATAAAGGCAAAAAATGGAGAACTTCTCCAACTTATGAATTCTATCAAGAAGGAAGAGAAAAAGCTGGATGAATTGATGAGAGAATATTCGGGTTTTTCAGACAGATACACTGAAATAAGGAACGAGATGAACGAGTTTGAAAAACATAAAAAAGGACTTGCAGGAGAAATAGATGAGTTAAAAAGAGAAAAGGAAAATATTTTCGATGAAGTATTAAAATTGAGAAAAGAGAAAGAAAAATTAAGTTCACAGATAGAAGAGGATAAACAGGAACTTGAGCAGTTAAAAGTAAATGCTGAAATGATACTTGAAAATTTCAACGGAAAGGAACAGGAGAGAAAACAACTATTACTCGAACTTGAAAAAATAAATAATCAAAAAAATGAACTCGATAAAGAAATTGAAGCAAAAAATTTGAAAATCGAAGAATTAAAAAAGTTATTGTTGGATTTTGAACAAAGGTTAAGTCAAAAGGAAAATGAATATCAGATAAAAGAAAAAGAATTAAAAAAATTGATCGATGAAAATGAACACAAACTTCAACTTTCAAAAAAAGAAACTGAGGAGGTTTTAAAAGAAAAGGAGAATCTTGAAAAGATTATAGAAGAAAAGAAGAGAGAAATCAATGAATTTGAAAATAATTTTCAAAAAAGAATCAAAGAAACATCAACTGTTATAGAGGATCTTGAAAAAGAGAAGAATAGAATCAATGAAGAGATCATTGAACTTAACAACGAACTTGTATCTTTAAAAAATGATAAGGATGAGATAACAAGATGGTTGCTTGAAAAGGAAAAAGAATCAAAAGAAGTAGGAAACAGGATAAAACAGGAAAACGAGAAACTTGAAGAGATAAAGAATACACTAAAAATGTCAATGATGGATATTGAAGACCTTCAGTTACAAAAAGAATCACTTGAAAATGAAATAGAATCACTAAAAAAAGAAGAAATAAGGTTGAATACAACGCTAAATGAAAAGAGAATCGATCTGGGAGAACTCGAGGAAAAGATTCAAAAGATTGAAACAGATTTCCCAAACATCAGAGAATTCAAACCAGTTGAAGGAGATTCACCGCAAATAATAGAAACCAAGATGAGTTTGAATCAACTTTTAAAGATAAAGAATAAGTTGGACGAAATAATAATCTTGAGAAAAAATCAGGAAAGAAAACTGGCTGCTGTTTTGGGTCTTGAAAAAATTGAAAACATCAAAAAGAACATTGAGATGGAATTGTCTGAAAAAGAAAAACTTCTTTTGAATATGAGAAAGGAACTTTTTACCATAAATGAGGAAATAAACGGTAGAAAAACAGAAATTGCTAAGATAACTGAAAGTAGACAATCTCTTCAACAAGAGTACATCGATCTGCAGGTAAAAACTGAGAATCTAAAAAAAGAATTTACAGAAACAACTCAAAAGATGATCAAAATTGCAGGAATAGAAAAACAGATGCAAAAACAGTACGAACAGATAAAAAATGAAATAGAAAAGATGAAGGGTATGTATGAACAGATAAAGAAAGAATTTGAAATCGTAAAAAGTGAAAAAGAGAAGTATGATTTTGAAAAGGAAAAAACTTTGAAAGAGATTGAAGAAAAGAAACAGCAATTGGAGAATTTACAGGAAAAAATCGAACTTGAAAAAGCAAATGAATCTTTATACCAGAAGGATCTTACGCTCGAGATTAATAAAAAGGACGAAATTATAAATGATTTAAGGTTAAAGATTGAGAATCTCATCAAAGAAAACAATAGATTGAAACAGGAAGTTTCTTCAAAGAAAGTTGGTTTTGAACAAAAAGATAATATGATCAAAAATCTTGAAGAGGAGATTAAAAAATTGAATGAGGAGAAGGACAGGATGAAGATAACTTTACGGGAAAAAATACAACATGAAATTGCCGGTGAAAGAAAAGTTGAAGAATTTAAAATACCTGAGGTTTCTAAAAAAGAAAATATGGAACCGGAAAAAGAGAGAATGGAAAAGGTATCTCTCGAAAAGTGGTTTGAAGAGAAAAATCAAGAGTTAGAGAAAAAAGATGAAAAAATCGAAAGGGAAACTTTTGGAGATATATTCTTTGGATAAAAATGATTTACGCTTTAATACCTGCTAAAAGTGAAAGCAGAAGGGTTAAAAATAAAAATTTTGTGAGGATTTCAGGAAAAACTCTATTTGAAATAACCTTAGATTTCGCTATTGATTCTGAAATTTTTGATAAAGTGATTGTTTCTTCAGATAAAAATATTGATTGTCCTTTACTTTCCAAAATCATTTTTGATTTAAGACCTAAACAACTTGCAAAAGCATCGACAAGTATGGATCGACTAATTTTATATGTGATTAAAAAATTTAAAATGAGAAGTGATGATGTTATAATTTTGCTTCAACCAACATCACCTTTGAGAAGCAAAAATGATTTAAAAAAAGCCCTGTTTATGTTTTTTAAAAGAAAAAAAACAGTAATCTCTGTGGAAAAGATTAAAAATAAAGAACATATGTTCATTTCAACGAAAAATGGTTTAATTTCTCTTCCATATCTTGAGATATATAAACAGAACGGTTCCTTTTACATTTTTAATGTAAAAGATTTTTTAAAGAATAAAAAGATTCCAGTTGATTTTCAACCTTATCCAATGGAAAGAGTTAATTCTATTGACATAGATGAGTATTTGGATTATATAATATCTTTACTTTTAATATAATTAAAGGAGGATTTTGATGAGCATTCTACTTCAAAAGGTTAAAGATAAAAAATCTGTGATCTCAGTTATTGGTCTTGGTTATGTTGGATTACCACTCGCTGTTGAATTTGCAAAAGCAGGTTTTTCTGTTTATGGAATAGATCTGTTGAGTGAAAAAGTTGAACTTTTAAAAAAAGGTGAATCTTATATTCTTGATGTTGATAAAAAAGATGTTAAAGATGTTGTTAATAAAAGATTTTTTCCTACAACGGATTATTCTGTTGTGAAAAAATCTGATTGTGTTTTGATTGCTGTTCCAACTCCACTTCAAAAAAGTAAAGATCCTGATGTATCGTATATCACCGGTGCAATGGATCACATAGTTAAATATCTTCATAAGGATATGCTTATAGTACTGGAATCTACTACCTACCCTGGAACTACAAGAGAACTTATAGCAGATAGAGTTTCAAAGTTTGGTTATAAGGTTGGACAAGATTTTTTTGTTGCATTTTCTCCCGAAAGGGTTGACCCAGGTAATCCGAAATACAATACAAAAAATACTCCAAAAGTTGTTGGAGGAATAACTGGTAAAGATACATTGATTACCAAAATGTTGTATGAACAGGTTATAGAGAAGGTAATAACTGTTAATTCCCCTGAGGAAGCTGAGATGGTAAAACTTCTTGAAAATACATTCAGGGCAGTGAATATTGGACTCGTAAATGAACTTGCGATTATGTGTCATAGGATGGGGATAGATATATGGAATGTAATAGATGCAGCATCTTCGAAACCTTTTGGTTTTATGCCATTTTATCCAGGACCTGGGATCGGTGGCCATTGTATACCTCTTGATCCGATGTACTTATCATGGAAAGCCAAAATGTATGATTATTACAACAGATTTATTGAACTTGCTTCTGATGTCAATTCGAATATGCCAAGATTTGTTTTGAATAAGGTCACAGAGATTTTAAACAGATACAAAAAAACATTAAACGGTTCAAAAGTTTTATTAATGGGTATAACTTATAAAAAAGACATTGATGATCTAAGAGAATCGCCAGCTCTTGAAGTCTATCATCTTTTGAAAGAAATGGGGGCTTTGATAACAGTTTATGACCCGATGGTTAACAGTTTCATAGATGAGAAAGGGGAACACAAGAAGGTCAAAGTATTAAAAAGTATTAAAGAAAATGAAATAAGAAAATTTGATTGTGTTATTCTTCTAACGGATCACTCTTCTTTTGATTATGAAATGGTTGCCAAAAATGCAAAGATTATATTTGATACGAGAAATGGTTTTAAAAAGGTTAAGAGTAAAAATATTATTAAACTTTAAGGAGTTTTTATGCCGGAGAGGGTTATAGAAGAGGAAGGAAAAGAGTTAAAGACATATTTTTTTCTTTTGCTTGAAAATAAAGTTTTGTTTTTAACAACCTTTTTTATTGTGATTGCTCTTGTTTTTTTGATAACGAAAATTACAAAACCAACCTATCAATCTACTTCACTGATACTTATTGAAACTAGCGATAAAGGACTTTCTTTTTTACCTATAAGGGATCTCAATCCAAGACAAACTGTCATCAATAACCATATAGAAATGGTTCAATCAAGAACTCTTTTTGAAAGAGTTGAAAATGTTATAGCAAACAGTGGTTATCTCGATTCTCTTTATATAGGTAAATTTAAAGAAAAAGAAGCTAGGATTTCATATCTCAAAAAAAATCTCACCGTGATCCCTGTTAAGGATACTGATATTTTGAAAATTATCTATAACGATAAAAGCCCACAGGATGCTTTCTATATAACAAAAATCATAGTTGAACAGTATTACAATATAAACCTTGAAATGACAAGGGGAGAATTGAGTGAGGTGAGGAAATTTCTTGAAGAGCAGTTAACAAAAATAGAAAATGATCTTCAAACTAACGAAGAAGGTTTAAAAAAATTTAAAGAGAGTAACTCTATCATCGAACTTACTGAGGAAACATCAAAACTTGTTGATATGATATCAAATTTTGAGGGACAAAAAAAACAGAACTATGTTGAAAGGGAGATGCTTTTAGCGAAATTGAATTATCTAAAAGAAAATCTTTCCCAGTCGAACAAAATGATAGCTGAAGGTTTTTTAAACGAACTTGATCCTTTTCTTGAAAGATCTATGAAAGAACTCGATTCTTTACAATCCTCTTACGCGTATTTTCTCTCACTTGGATATGATACATCTCATCCTAAGATGAGGGAGATAAAAATAAGAGTTGAAAATTTGAAAAGCAATATAGTGGTTAACAGTAAAAAGTCAATAACTGAAAAATATTTTACAACGAATCCTTTGGATTATTCAAAAAATCTTATGGATGAAATCGTATCGGTTCAACTTGAAATAAAAGTAAAAGAATCGATGATTGAAGCTTTAAACAATGTGATAAAAATTTTTGAAGAGAAGATGAAAATGATTCCATATCAGGAACTTATGCTTGCGCGACTTGAAAGGAATAAAAAAGTTTCAGAGGAACTTTATCTTATGTTGAAAGGAAAATTCGAAGAGGCGAAAGTGGCAGAAGCTGGTAAATTAGGGTCTGTAAAGATAATCGATAAACCTGTGTTGAACAGAAATCCAGTTTTACCGAAAAAGAATAGAAACTATCTTTTTGGATTCTTTCTTGCCATAATACTTGGAATAGGCTCTGTTTTTCTCAAAGAATATATAGATGATTCTGTAAAGGACATAGATGAAATTGAAAGAGAGTTAAAAGTGAATATAATTGGAAATATTCCTTTGATTAAACTAAAAAATGGGAAATCGATGATTAGCGAAAGAGGAAAACTTTTAACTGAAGTTCCTGAAAATTCGCCTATAGTTGAATCCTATAAAATTCTTCGTACAAATCTTTTATATCTTTCAGAAGGAACACAAACTCCTAAAATAATTGTTGTATCTTCGGCCACAAAAGGTGAAGGGAAATCAACTACCGCATCAAACCTTAGCATCGTTTTAGCGCAACTGGACAAAAAAGTTCTTTTGATAGATGGCGATTTGAGAAGACCTGTGATAGATAAACTGTTTAATTTAAGTTTTGATAAAGGTTTTACAAATATTCTTAAAGGAGAAACAAGTGTTGAAAAGGTTATATATCCAAGTGGAATCGAAAATCTTTGGATAATACCTTATGGAGAAAGAACAACTCATTCAACTGAACTACTTGAAGGAAAATTGACAAGGAAAATTTTTGAACAATTAAGAAATATGTTTGATTTTATCATAGTTGATTCTTCTCCAATACTTTCGGTTGCAGACCCAACAATAATTTCAAGATTATCCGATGGTTTGCTTTGGGTCGTTCAGTTCAAAAAAGCAAAAAAAAGAGAACTGCATTATACGAAAAAATTGTTGAAAAATCTTAATATTCCTTTGGTTGGTTTTGTTTTCAATAACATTAACACTGAAAGTTTCTATGGTAAATATTATTATTATCATTATTATTATCATTATCACACAAAAGAAGGTGAAAAATGAAGATCGCTGTTTTTGGTTTAGGGTATGTGGGTATAATATCCGCTGCGTGTTTGGCAGAGCAGGGATATAAAGTTATAGGGGTTGAGATAAATGATGTAAAGATCTCGGAAGTTAACAGTGGGAGATCTCCTATAGTTGAGCCCTATATCAATGAGATAGTATCAAAAGTTGTAAGATCTGGTAATCTTGAAGCAACCGATGATTTTGAGTATGCTGTGAAAAACACTAATATCGCATTGATCTGTGTAGGGACTCCATCTTCTGAAACAGGAGAGGTTGATCTTTCATACATTTTTAAAACTGCCCAACAGATTGGTGATGCTTTAAGGGGAAAAGAAAATTTTGAAAGAGAATATCTTATACTCATAAGGTCAACATCGATGCCGGGAACCGTGGATAAGTATGCTGAGATAGTCCAGAGTATAAGTGGAAAGAAAAGGAAAAAAGATTTTGATGTTCTGTCAAATCCCGAATTTTTAAGGGAAGGTAATGCTGTAAACGATTTTTATAACCCACCATATACGCTTATAGGTTGTGAGTGTGAAACGAGCGAAAGAATAATAAGACAAATGTATTCTTTCCTTGAAGCACCATTTATTGTAACATCGATAAAAACTGCTGAAATGCTTAAATATGTAAACAACACTTTTCATGGGTTAAAGGTTGGTTTTGCTAATGAAATCGCGAGAATATGTAAAAAGAAAGGGATTGACAGCAGAGAGGTTATGGAACTTTTCCTTATGGACAGAAAACTTAATATTTCTGAATATTATTTAAAACCAGGATTTGCTTTTGGTGGGTCATGTTTGCCAAAGGATGTGAGGGCTTTATCCTATGAATCAAAAAGAAACGGATTATCATTACCTATAATCGAAAACATAATGGATTCAAACAATCTTCATATCGATTGGGCTTTTGATTTAATTTTAAAAGAAAAGGTGAACAGAATTGGAGTTATGGGAATAACATTTAAAAGTGGAACTGATGATTTGAGAGAATCTCCATCCGTTGTTCTTGTCGAAAAACTTTTAGGCAAAGGTAAAAGTGTTTTAATCTATGATGAAAATGTAAAACTATCAAAACTTGTTGGTTCAAATAAAGAATATATTGAAAGAGAGATAAAGCATATTTCAGATATTCTTGTAGATGATCCAGAAAAGTTTTTGGACAACATAGAACTTGTTGTTGTTGCAAACAGAGACAACTCTTACAGAGAATTATTAAATTCTTATACCAAAAAAGAACTAATAATTGTTGATCTTGTGAACATCTTTCCTGAAAAGAAAAGTTCGAGAAATTATAAAGGTATTGGATGGTGAAAATAAACCTGATAACTGGTTGTGCTGGATTTATTGGGACAAATCTCTCATTATACCTTTTGAAAAAAGGAGAGAAAGTTTTAGGAATTGATAACCTTTCATCTGGTTCTATTGAAAATTTGAAAATTTTAAAAAAATTTAAAAATTTTGAATTTTTGAAAAAAGATGTTTCTAAAAAAATACGGATCGAATACACAGACATAAAAAAAATTTTTCATCTTGCTTCAATGGCTTCCCCAAAATTTTATCAAAAATATCCTCTGGAAACTTTGAAAACAAATTTTATAGGAACAATGAATATACTCGAGATTGCGAAAAGAAGTGGTTCAAAGTTTGTATTAAGTTCAACTTCCGAAATATATGGGGATCCTTTAGTGCATCCACAGAATGAAAATTATTGGGGAAATGTAAATCCTATAGGTCTGAGGGCTTGTTATGATGAAGGCAAAAGGGTAGCTGAAACTTTAACCTTTGAATATTATAGAAATTTTAATGTTAAAGTAAAAGTTTGTAGGATATTCAATACCTATGGGGAGTATATGTCAAAAGATGATGGTAGGGTTGTTTCAAATTTTATCGTTCAGGCCCTGGGAAATAGTGATATAACTGTTTATGGTGATGGAACACAAACAAGATCTTTTTGCTATATAGATGATCTTATTGATGGTATTGTAAAGTTAAGTGATAGTGAACTTAATTTTACAGGCCCAGTAAACCTTGGTTCAGATGAAGAGATCAAGATCATCGATTTAGCACAAATGATTATAAAATTAACTAAATCAAGATCAAAGATAGTTTTTAGAGATCTACCTACTGATGATCCTGTTAAGAGAAAACCTGATCTGACACTTGCAAGAAAAGTTTTAAAATATAAAAACAGAGTACCTATTGAGGTAGGACTATCCAGGACGATTCAATATTTTAGAGGTGTTATATGATAAGAGTTGGACTAGTTGGATGTGGTAGGATATCTGAAAAGCATTTTGAGGTGTATGAAAAATTCAATGAAAGAATAAAACTTGTTGCTGTGTGTGATATAGTGTTAGAAAAAGCCAAGAGATCGGGTGAAAGATTTGATGTTCCATATTACAAAAATCTTGAAGATATGCTTTCAAATGAGGATATTGACCTTTTATCTATCTGTACTCCTTCAGGATTGCATCCAATCCATGGTATAATGGCAGCGAGAAAAAAAATAAATGTTCTAACTGAAAAACCCATGGCTGTAAATCTCAAGGATGCTGATAAGCTTATAAATGAATGTAAAAAAAATAAAGTCAAACTTTTTGTTGTTAAGCAGAATAGATTAAATCCTACTGTTCAACTTTTAAAGAAAGCAATCGAAAAAAATAGATTTGAAAAGATATATTTCATAAATACAACCGTATTCTGGAATAGGCCACAAGAATATTATGATCAAGCGAAATGGAGAGGAACATGGAAATATGATGGAGGTGCTTTTTTAAATCAAGCATCACATTATGTTGATCTTATGGTCTGGCTTGGTGGAGAAGTAAAAGAAGTTGTCGCAATAACTTCACGACTCGCAAGGAAGATAGAGGCAGAGGATACAGGAGGAGCTGTTTTAAGATATAAAAATGGGGCTTTGGGAGTTATACAGGTAACAATGCTTACCTATCCAAGGAACTATGAGGGATCAATAACGGTTATTGGTGAAAAAGGAACAGTCAAAATCAGTGGAACAGCTTTGAACAAAATCGAAAAATGGGAATTCGAAAAATATGATGACGATGATGCTCTGATTGAAAAGGTTAACTATGTTCCAAAAAATATTTATGGTGAAGGACATTTTGCGTATTATGAAAATGTTTTAAATTCACTAGAAAAGGATAGTTTGCCTTTGACTGATGGTTTAGAAGGAAGGAAATCCCTTGAACTTATTATGGCTGTATATGAAGCATCAAAGAAGGGGAAAAAAATCTTTTTAAAAAAGAAATAATATGAGGATTCCATTATCCGGTATTTATTTTAAAGGTAACGAAAAAAAATATGTGGATTATTTATTGAGATCTGAAAAACTCAGCATGGGGGAATATACAGAGAAGTTTGAAAACAGATTCAAAGATTATATTGGTAGAAAATATTCCGTTATGGTATCATCTGGAACTGCTGGATTGTTCTTGCTTTTAAAAGCAGCGGGGACTCAAAGTGACAATGAAATAATTACAACACCTTTTTCATTTATAGCATCTTCAAACGCGATTTTGTATTGTAATGCAACTCCAGTTTTTGTCGATATCGATGAAAAGAGTTTATGTATTTCTCCTGATCTGATCGAGAAAAAGATAAAAAGTGATTATAAAAAAAACGGCAAAAATTTTGTGAACAAAAAAAACGGAAAAGTTTTAAAAGGTATCCTTTCTGTGGATATTCTTGGAAATCTGTGTGATTATGAAAAGATAAAAGAGTTATGTGATGATTATAATCTTTTATTGTTTGAAGATTCTTCAGAATCTCTTGGGAGTGAATTTAAAGGTAAAAAATCTGGTATTTTTGGGATAGGATCGGTTTTTGCTTTCTATCCGAACAAACAGATAACCACAGGTGAAGGTGGAATGATTTTAACTGATGACAAAAAACTTTATTTTTATCTTAAAGCTTTAAGAAATCAAGGGAGGGTCGAAGGTGACCCCAATTATATACATAGGTATCTTGGATACAATTTCAGGGTTAGTGATATAAATTCAGCTCTTGGATTGGCACAGATGGAAAATTTGGAAAATATCTTAAAGAAAAGAGAAAATGTTGCAAAAAGATATATGAAGTTATTGAAACGAATAAAAGAGATAAGATTGCCTTCGATAATTGAAGGGCAGAAGAGTTCATGGTTCTTATTTTATATATTTGTTGATAAAAATTATAGAAATGAGTTGATAGAATTTTTAAATAAAAATGGAATATCTTCGAAAAGGTACTTTTATCCAATACATCTTCAACCTTTCTATAAAAAAATTTTTGGCTATAAAAAGGGAGATTTCCCTATAACTGAAAAAATATCTGATGAACTTGTTGCTATCCCATTTTTTACGGGTCTTACTATTATGGAGCAGAAATATGTTTATGAAAAGATTAAAGAATTTTTTGAAAGAAGATCTGTTTAAACCTAGTTATCTGAAAAGAATAATTTTTTTTATTTTGTTTGACCTGCTTCTTTTCATTTTTTCATATTTTCTCTCATTCAGTATTAGATTCAGTATAACTGAAGTTTTTTTGAATTTTAATCTATATAAGAACTTTCTTCCTATTTTTATTTTTTCAAAACTTTTTTTACTGTTTATTTTTGATATATATTCTTTTAATTGGAGATATTTTTCTTTTAACGATGCTGTAAAACTTGGCATTTCACTGACTTTTTCACAATTCATTTCATTTTATGTATCTTTATTCTTTCTAAAAAATCAAATTCTTTCGTTCTTACCAAGATCAGTTTTTTTTCTTGACTATTTTTTTTCACTCTGGTTTCTCTTGACTTTGAGGAGTTTAAAAAGGTTTTTACTATCTTTTGAAGGTCGAAAGGAAATCGAAAAGAGGAAAAAGATTATAATCTATGGTGCTGGTGATGCTGGTGAACAGATCGCGAGAGATATGCTTTCAAGAAAAAGTGATTATAATCCTATCCTATTTATTGATGATGATCCAAAGAAAAAAGGAAATAGGATCCATGGATTGAAAGTTGTTGGTGGAAGTGACATCTTAAAAAATGTTATGAAAGAGAACGATTGTTATACTGTGCTTATAGCGATTCCATCTTTGGATAGAGAAAATTTACAGAAAATATATATAAAATTGGAAAAAAGTGGTTGTAAGGAAATAAAGGTTCTTCCATCGGTTGATAGTATTGTTGATGGAAAGGTATCTTCAAAGGATGTTAGAAATATAGATATTACAGATCTTTTGGGAAGAGAGAAAGTTTCCTATGATCTTGGATTGATAGGGAGTTATCTTGAAGGAGAGAATGTACTTGTTACTGGTGCTGCTGGGTCAATAGGTAGTGAAATTGTAAATCAGGTTATTAAATTTAATGCTTCAAATGTTTTTGCACTTGATATAAACGAAACTGAACTTTTTTATCTTAAGGAAAGAATGAAACAGAGATATTCAAAAGATATAAAAATAGTTCTTGCTGATATAAGAGATTATGCAAGTATTACCCAATTGATTGAAAAAGAAAAAATATCTGTAGTTTTTCATGCTGCTGCTTTAAAACATGTTCCGATATGTGAAGAATTCCCTTATGAGGCAGTGAAAACAAATATTTTAGGAACTTTTAATCTAATTAAAGCATCGAAAGGAAAGGTTAAAAGATTTCTTTATATATCAACTGATAAAGCTGTTAAACCTTCGTCAATTATGGGTGCGACAAAAAGGATAGGAGAAATGCTTGTTGTTTCTCAGGAAGATCCTTTTACCAAGTTTTTTGCTGTAAGATTTGGAAATGTTCTTGGGTCAAGGGGAAGTGTGATTCCGATTTTTGAAGAGCAGATAAAAAATGGGGGACCTGTAACAGTAACAGATAAAAATATGACAAGATATTTTATGACGATTTCAGAGGCGGTAACACTCTGCCTTGAAGCAACAGGCATTGGAGAAGGTGGCGAAATGTTTATGCTCGATATGGGAAAACCGGTAAAGATAAATGATGTAGCTGAAAATATTATCAGAATGTATGGGTATGTCCCTAATAAGGATATAAAGATAGTTTACACTGGAATGAGAAAAGGTGAAAAACTTCATGAGGAACTACACAGAGAAGATGAACAGACAGAAAGAACAAGGTTTGATAAGATATTTAAAATTCTTTTTGTAGAAAAGATTGAGAATAACAAAATAGAAAGAATGGTTGAGGATTTTAAAAATTCTGATGGGAATGTTCGTCAAATTTTAAAATCTTATATTAAAGATTTTAGGTATGAGTGAAATAGAAATTTTAGGAATTTCAGCACTGTTCCATGATTCATCCGTAACTTATATAAAAAACGATAAAGTTGTTGCTGCTCTTCAGGAAGAAAGATTTTCGAAAATAAAATTTGATGAAAGGTTACCAGAATTATCAATAGAGATCCTTAAAAAAAAGTTTGATTTTGATCCGGTGAGACTTAAGGCACTTGTTTTTTATGATAAACCAATTTTAAAATTTGAGAGAATAATTGAAAATTTGATATATTCAACACCGAAAAATTTTGAGTTTGCTTTCACCTCTTTACCATTGTGGATTAAAGATAAACTTTATACTGAATCGAAATTAAGAAAATTGATAAAGGGTAGTTATAAAATATTCTATGTTCCGCATCATGTTTCACACATATCTTCCTCATTTTATCCATCCGATCTTGAAAGAGCAGCATTTATAATAAATGATGGTGTCGGAGAATGGGAAACAACGACTCTTGGAGTTGTTGATGATAAAAATATAAAAATTCTTTATTCGATAGATTATCCACATTCACTTGGAATGTTCTATTCAACGTTTACATATTTTACTGGATTTAAAGTTAACTCAGGTGAATATAAATTGATGGGACTTGCTCCTTATGGTGTTCCTCGATATGTTTCTTTGATAAAGGAGAATTTGATAGATATCAAAGATGATGGATCTTATAGATTGAATTTGAAATTTTTTGATTTTCAGAATGGTTTACGGATGTGTGGGAAACGAATGGAAAAACTTTTTGGAATAAAAATTAGAAAAGAAGAAGAACCTTTAAACGAAGAGTATGCTGACATCGCTGCTTCAGTTCAGAAAATTTTAGAGGAGATTCTCATAAAGATGGCTTTAAAGTTGAAAAGTGAAACGAACGAAAGAAATTTGATAATTGGAGGAGGGGTTGGTTTAAACTGTGTTGCGAATACCAAAGTTTTGGAATCTTATCAGCCTGAAAATTTTTTTATTCAGCCTGCATCAGGTGATGCTGGTGGTTCTCTTGGAGCAGCTTTGTATGTTGCAAACAGATATTATAACTTGAACATAAGAGATTGTCAGAATTATTCTTTTCTTGGAACAGAATATTCCGATGAGGAGATAGAGGAAAGTTTAGAAAAATTGAATGGGATTTATAAAAAAATAGTTAATCCTGATCTTGTTGGTTGTGAAGAGATACTCAAGAAAAAAGTTGTTGGATGGTTTCAGGGAAGAATGGAGTATGGACCAAGAGCTTTAGGAAATAGAAGTATTTTAGGTGATCCAACAGATCCAGAAATGCAAAAAATAATGAACCTGAAGATTAAGTTCAGAGAATCTTTCAGACCACTTGCCCCGGCAGTTCTTGAAGATAAATATGAACTGATTTTTAAAAAAGGTTACCCTACTTACTATATGTTAACAGTTTCAGAAATTAGAGATGATTTTAAAAATACTGAAGAGTTTATTCCACACGATTTTAAAATTCTTAGAAAAAGTATTACCCAGTTTCCCTCTGTAGTCCATTCAGATTTTACATCAAGAGTCCAACTTGTAAGTAAAAAGAGTAATCCTCTGTTTTATTCGCTCATATATAATTTTTATAAAAGAACGGGATGCCCTATGGTTATAAATACATCCTTCAATGTAAGAGGTCAACCGATTGTTGAAAATCCTGAAGATGCTTTTAAAACTTTCATCGAAACCGATATAGATGTTTTAATAATTGGTAATTTTATATTAAGGAAGGAAGAACAGGTGAGAAAAAAAGGAGATTTTAAAATTGAAAAAAGGAATGATTGAAAGGTTAAAATCAATTCAGGTTGTTTTAATTTTTTTGATGTTGACTTTTATCTTTCGAAAAATTGAATTATTGAAATTTTTTTTCCTTTTATTAACATTAGGATCATTTTTAATTTTGATATTTTTACCTAAAAAATTATTTGTTGTTAAAAAAATGTTAGATAAACTATTTTACTTTCTCACTTTTCTTTTTACAGTGTTGATAATATTTCTCATTTATTATATAATATTTTTAATGTTCAAACCGATACTTTATATGATGGATAAGAGGTTTTATAAAAATATAAACAAACAAGAGAATTCTTATTATAACAAATATGTAGAAGATGAATTTGATATTGAGGAGCCATTCTAAATGGGTTTTTTAAAAACTTTGAAATCTTTGATGAAATTTTTGTTGAAAAAGAAGAAATATTGGTTACTTCCTCTTATAATAATAATTTTACTTTTAGGTTTATTGATCTTTTTATTCACATCAACAACAATTTCTCCATTCATATACACGATATTTTAATCTATCTCATTTGAAAATATTGGTTTAAATTTGTTTTTTTTAACTTTTATCCTTTTTCCATAAACTTTCAACGACTGATCAGCCCTTATCCCTATTTCTGGTCTTAAAAGGATTGTGTTTTCTTTTGTTAATGTTCCACCTTTTTTTATATCAGTTTTTGAAAAAAGAGATTTTCTAATGAACTTTCTTATCCTGTCTTCCTTTTCGGTTATTTTTCTAATATCTTTACCGAGTGCCTTTTTTGTTTCGTAGAGTAATTCAACCATATTTTTGAATTCCTCAAAATCAAGAGATGACGAATGATCTGGACCTGGAAGATTTTTATCAAGTGTAAAATGTTTTTCAATAACCGTTGCTCCAAGGATGTATGCAATCGATGGAGTAAATATCGAAGTTGTGTGATCAGAAAATCCTATAGGACAATTATATTTTTTTACCATTTTTTTTATAAACTGAAGGTTCAGTGATTCTATCGAAGCAGGGTATTCTGAAATACAATGCAGAAGTATCATCTTTTTATTCAAAGGATAGATCGTTTTATATATTCGGTCGATCTCTTCTTCATTACAACATCCAGTTGATATCAAGACCACTTTTTTTGTTTTTGCAACATTTATTAGAAAATCAATATTATTCGCTTCACCTGAACCTATTTTTATTGCAGGTAAATTCAATGAGAGCAAAAATTTTAAAGATTCTTCCTCATCGGGTGTTGAAAGAAAAATTATATCGTTTTTTATAGCGAAATCTTTTAATTCTATAAAATCCTTTTCAGAAAGTTCCAATTTTTTTATCATATTAAAAAAGTCCTCTGTTTTTTTATTCTTTATTATCAACTTTTCTGTTTTGTAAGTTTGAAATTTTATAGCGTCTGCACCGGCTTCTTTTGCTTTAACTATGAGTTCTTTTGCGAGATTTATATCACCATTATGGTTAACTCCACCTTCTGCTATTATAAAAAAATCTCCCTTTCTTATTATTCTGTTTTTAATTTTTATAACCATATATCTCCTCAACTTTTTTGGTTATTTCTTTTTCATCCTTAAAATAAAGATTCATATTTGATAATTCATTAATATTAGTTATCTCGAATAGATTTTTCGAAGGTTGAAACTTTTTTGCTTCGGACTCAGTTTTAAACTCGATTTCTACGATTTCAATACCCCTGTATCTTTTTGTGTATCTATCTAAAACTGCTTTGAAACCTTTAATAAAAAACTCTCCTCTTGTTTTTGATAAGGCTTTTTTATCATTTTTTATAAAGTTGTAGATTTTTTCATCAAAGTCCAGTTGTATTTCAAATTCCTCTCTTTTGATACCTTTCCCTTTTTTTATTGTAAAAAAGATATCTTTCTTATTTTCAATTCTTATTCTAATAATTTTATTTTTAATTTCAGGATTTTTTTTTAAAATTTTATCGTATCCTTTTATTTTTTTTAAATCTCCAAATCTATAATAACCCTGAATAATCCTTTTTGTATTAAGGAATGATATTTTTTTTGAATAATCATTTTCGATAACAAGGAACCTTCTTTCAATCTCTTTTTTGTACATTTTAAAATTATATATTTTTGAAAAGAATGTTCAAGTATTGAAATTGGTTTTAATGAATATATAATTATACAATGGAATTCAACCTATTTATAAAATGTATCTTTGATAATACAGTATCTGTTGATAGAGAATTTTTTGAGAAAATTTCCCATGCTACCACAATCGATGTTTATACCCTAAAACAGAAATTTATTGGAAAAGGTTGGGCTATTTTAAGAAGATCTGAAAATAGGTACGAATTGGAAAATATTAAAGATTCACTGAATTCTATAAATATCAAATCGGTTATACTTTCAGATCATGATATTGATTCTGTAGAGGTAATAGAAGTATCCTCTTTCAGAAACGATAATCAAACATATGAATTTTTTACTGAAAAAGGTAAAATAACAATCTCAAAAGATGATAGTTTACTTTTTTTGGCTGGAATTGATAAAACAAGAATTGAAAATGTTAGTTTGAAAAAATTACTCTTACAATCGAATTTTGAATTCTATTTGTATTCTCTTGAAAAAAAAATTCTTTTAAAGTTTCAACAGAAAAAGATAAACTATACAAATCTTAAAAATTTTTCAAAGTATTCAAAAAGTGAAAATTTTTTTAAATTTTATGAATCCTTAAAAAATTTTTCATCAGTTTTTTTTGAAGATTTGAACTACTCTGAAAATTTTGTTGAAGATCTTTTTTTTGATTTTAAAACATATTCAATGATTTCGTCTTTACTTTTTGAAGAAGGTCTTTACTCTTTCGAATATGAACAAAAATATATTGATCGAACAAAAGTAAAGGAGAATAACAATCTTGTTTATGAATTTAAATATAACATCTATAAACCAAATGATCTGATCTTTAAGAAAAGAATGCCTACGGTGAAAAAGTTTAATCTGTTTGAAATTTTTTTTATACCTTTTGGAATAGTTTTTTTTCTTATACTTATAGTTTTTAGAATAGAAAAAATGAATCTGCTTCCTTATGTATTTCTTGGTGGGGTTATATATTATCTTGTTTCATTTTTAAAAGTTTTCAAACTTAAAGTTTTTCTTGAGTCGATACCATTTTCAAAACTTGAATCCATAAGTGTTGGAATAAACGAAATAAAGGGTTTTATAACCGATGAATACTCGATTCCATCTCCAATTTCAGGAACAAAATGTGTATATTTTCAGTACAAAAAATTTAAAAAAGTAAAGGATGGTGAGGGAAAAACAAAATGGCAACTCGAACACATTGGAGAGTATCTACCAGAAAAATTTATTGTTCAGGATGAACATGGAAACAGAATATCTGTGAAAACAGAAAATGCTACATTCAATCTGAAGAACAAAACAGTTTATACTAAAACATTTTATAAATTTTTTTCAACAGAGGAATCTGGCGATGTAAAATATGAGGAAGAAATTTTACCTGTTATGGGTGAAGTGTTTGTTGTAGGCTCAGTTGTGAATAAAGATTATATGAAAGAGAAAAATGAGTTTATTAAAAATAAAAAGTTGGATCTGAGTTATATGAAAAATTTTGATCTGAACCGAGATAACAAAATAGATTATGAAGAATGGGAAAAAGCAAAACTTGAAATGGAAAGAGATTTTGATAAAAAAGTAATGGAGAGAAGAGAAAATGAGAATCTTGAAATGGTATATTCTAAAGATGATAAGATTCTTTTCATTTCGGATTTCAGTGAAAAGACATTTTTAAAATACTCAAACATTTTTCTTATATCGTCTTTGGTTATGATAACTATTTTTATAATCCTAATAATTTTTTCTTTTGGAGGTTTTTAATGGTTCTTATAATAATATTTACAGTTGTAATTTTCATTTTGATACTTTTTGTGATCCTTTATAATGATCTGATATTTTTAAAGAACAGAATATTTCAATCACTTTCAAATATTGATGTTCTTTTGAAACAAAGGAATGATGAATTGACGAATCTTGTTGAGGTTGTTAAATGTTATGCTTCCTATGAACAGGAAACATTGAAAAAGGTTATAAAAATTAGAAGTGGTTATTCTGATGATATGGAGATAAGTGAAAAGTCAAAATTTGACGAAGTGGTCAGGAACGAGACAAAAAATCTTTTTGCGTTAGCTGAAAAATATCCTGAACTTAAAGCAAATGAAAATTTTTTGAATCTTCAAAAAAGAATAACAACAATAGAAAACCATATAGCTGATAGAAGGGAAACTTACAATTGGTGTGTAACAAACTTTAACACAAAGATTGAGCAGTTCCCTTACAATATCATATCATCTGTTTTAGGTTTTAAAAAATATCCTTTATTTAAAAAGTGAATTTCCCTTTCAATTGTCCACAGGCGCCTGAAATATCTTTGCCTTTGCTTTTTCTAATCGATACTGCATCTTTGAGAATTGATACCTTTTCAAAGAAATCCTTTATTTCCTTTTCTGTTGGTTCTCTGAACTCCCCATCAGTTTTGTTGTAAGGTATAAGGTTAAGCTTACAGTCGAATTCTGAAAGAAATTTTAAAAGTTGTTTAATATCCTCTCTACCATCGTTGAATCCAGGAATTATTATATATTCAAAAGTTATCCTCTTTTTTTTAACTTCCTGATATTTCTTTAAAACTTTTTTTAGTGCTAAAATACTGTTTGTTTTTGTTACAGGCATAAGATATTCTCTTTTTTCTTCTATTGCACTATTTAATGAAACAGCAAGTTTAACCTGTAATGGGAACTCAATAATTCTTTCAATCCCTTCAACTATTCCGGCAGTTGATATTGTAATCTTTCTTGCCCCAATTTTAATACCCTCTTTTTCGTTGAAAATTTTTATAGATTCAAATATGTTTGAATAGTTTAAAAGAGGTTCGCCCATACCCATAAAAACTATGTTAGTAATCCTTTCGGGGCTTAAATAATAGATGGTTGTAAACTCTTTTACAATCTCTTCAACTGAAAGGTTTCTACCACTTTTTTTTCCAGTCGCACAAAATCTGCATTTTAATGGACAACCAGTTTGAGAAGATAAACAGATTGTTATTCTATTGTTTTCTTTCATAAGAACAGATTCTATACTTTCATTTTCGGAGAGATTGAAAAGATATTTTTTTGTTTTGTCGATTTTTGATATGAACTCGGTGTAATTTTTAAAAAGTGAAATATCATAGATTTTTTCTAAACTCTCTCTCTCTCTTAAAGAAATATCTGTCATTTTTGTAAAATCGTTGATTTTTTTACAATATAACCATTTATAGATCTGTTCTGCTCGAAAAGGTTTAAATCCTTTTTTTGCAAGATCTTCTTTCAATTTTGTTAAAGTATGATTATATATAGATTCCATAAATTATAGTTTAATTGTTTTAATTAATAAAATCAATAGAATAGAAAATTTTCTTGACTTTAAAAGGAGTTAAAATATAATATAGTTTTAATGAATCGGAGGTTAAACGATGAAAGATTTTTTTGAGATAAGGTGGCATGGTCGTGGTGGCCAGGGAGCAAAAACTGTAGCACTGCTTTTTGCAGATTCCGCTCTGGCTACAGGTAAATATATCCAGGCGTTTCCAGAGTATGGGCCTGAAAGAATGGGAGCACCAGTTCAATCTTTTAACAGGTTATCCGATAAAGAGATAACCATACATTCGCCAATAAAAAATCCAGATGTTGTTGTGGTTCTTGATCAGTCACTTATGGATACTGTTGATACCACTTCTGGAATGGAGAATGGTGGCATACTTATAGTGAACACTGTGAAAAAACCATCAGAGATAAGAGAAAAATATAAGATAAATAGAAATATAAAAATTTATACAGTCGATGCTTCAAAGATTTCTTTGGAAGAGATAGGTGCAAACAAACCTAACACTCCGATGTTTGGAGCCCTGGTTAAAGTAACAGGGATTCTTGATTTTGAAAGGATGTTGAAAGATACCGAAGAAAAACTGAAAAAGAAATTTGCAAATAAGCCCGAAGTTATTGATGGAAACATCAAATCTATAAAAAGGGCTTATGAGGAGGTTGTTTCAGAATGAAAAAAAATTGGAAAGATGTTGATATAGCTCTTATAGTTAAAGGTGGAACTGCTGAGGAATTTAAAACCGGTGACTGGAGATCTGAAAAACCTTTGTATAAGAGTGACAAGTGTAAACAATGTTTACAGTGCTGGCTTTTTTGCCCTGATTCATCCATTATCATAAAAGATGGAAAAATGATAGGTATAGATTATGAACATTGTAAGGGTTGTGGTATCTGTAGTAAAGTTTGTCCATTTGATGCTATCGATATGGTGAAAGAAGAGAAATGATTTATAAGGAGAAAAAATGTCAAAAATAGTTGCAAAAACAGGTAATGAAGCAATGGCTGAAGCGATGAGACAGATAAATCCTGATGTTGTTGCCGCATATCCGATAACGCCTGCTACGGAAATAGTTCAAATATTTTCTTCTTTTGTTAGTAACGGAGAGGTTGATACAGTTTTTGTTCCAACAGAATCTGAACATTCAGCTATTTCTGCATGTGTTGGTGCGTCAGCAGCTGGAGCAAGAGTTATGACAGGAACTTCATCTCAAGGTCTTGCACTTATGCATGAAATCCTATTTGTTGCAGGTGGTTTAAGATTACCAATAGTAATATGCGAAGTTAACAGAGCATTGTCTGCTCCAATAAATATACACTGCGATCATTCTGATACTATGGCTTCAAGGGATGCTGGCTGGATACAGATTTTCTCTGAAGATCCCCAGGAAGCTTATGATCAAACGATTTTGGCGGTAAAACTTTCCGAAAATCTCTTTCTTCCTTCGATGGTTACAACTGATGGCTTTATAATTTCCCATGCTATGCAAAGAGTTGAGATGTATGATGATGACGAGGTAAAAAAATATCTTGGTGAACCAAAGACCCCATACAATATTCTCGATGTTGATAACCCCATAACTGTGGGGCCTCTTGCTTTACAGGATTATTATATGGAAATAAAGGTTCAACAGGCAAACTTTATAAGAGAATCGAAGACAAAGATAAAAGAGATTCTCAACGATTTTAACAAGAGTATGAGAAGAAATTATAATGTTGTTGAAAAATATATGATGGATGATGCTGAGTACTGTTTTATCGCTCTCGGTTCAACAGCTGGAACGATAAGATATGTAGTAGATAAACTTAGAAAAGAAGGTCAAAAAGTTGGATCTTTAAAAATAAGATTCTACAGACCATTTTTTGAAGAAGACATAATAGAATCTTTGAAAAATGTAAAGGGTTGCGCTGTGTTTGATAGGAGTGATATGTTTTCAGGAACCGGTGGTCATCTTTTCAACGATATCAAATCGGCATTGTATATATCCGCCTCGAAGCCAATATTAAGGGATTATGTTTATGGCCTTGGTGGAAGGGATATCGATGTTGATGATATTGAAAAAGTTTATTTCGATATAAAGATTTTTACTGAAAAGAATGGCAAAGGTGATCCTGTTAGATATATAACTGTTAGAGAGTAGGAGTAAAAATGGCAAACATAAAAGAGTTAGCAAGTAAAGGAAATCTTTTCACCCCCGGTCATAGAGCTTGTGCTGGTTGTGGTGGAACAATAATTTTAAGGCTAATTGCAGCTGCAGCAGGTGAGAATACAGTTTTTGTTGGAGCAACCGGATGTATGGAGGTCGTTTCAACGATATACCCATATACATCATGGAAAGTTCCTTTTATGCATAACGCTTTTGAAAACTCAGCAGCGACAGCAAGTGGAATCGAAAGTGCTTACAGAGCTTTAAAGAAAAAGGGAAAGATAAATAAGGATATAAACATAATAGCTTTTGGTGGTGATGGTGGAACCTACGATATAGGTCTACAATCTTTATCTGGAGCAATGGAGAGAGGACATAAACTTTTGTATGTTTGTTATGATAATGGGGCCTATATGAATACTGGTATTCAAAGATCTTCGGCAACACCTTTTGGAGCAAGCACCACAACAAGCCCTGCTGGAAAAAGCATTAAGGGAAAAATGCAACACAGAAAAGATCTTACAGAAATAATGATAGCTCACAACATTCCCTATGTTGCACAGGCATCAATATTTTATTGGAATGATTTTGTTGAAAAAGTTAAAAAAGCTTTAAAAGTTGATGGTCCTTCTTTTATCGATGTTCTTTCACCATGTCCACTTGGTTGGGGAACAGAGCCATCTGCATCTGTTGAACTTTCAGAACTTGCAGTATCAACACATTTCTGGAATGTTTATGAATATGAAAATGGGAAATACAAAGTTAATGTTAAACCTAAAAAGGAAAAACCCTTAGAGGATTTCCTTTTCAGGCAACAAAGATTTAAACATCTTAAAAATGATCCCGAACTTGTTGAGGAGTTAAGGAGATTTTTGAACGAAAAATATCAAAACCTTTTGAAAAAAGAAGAATGTTCAAATAGATAGGAGGATTTTTGAGTTATGAAAATCTGAGCATATTTGAACAGGATTTCTGGGATATAAACAATTCTTTAAACAAACTTTTAACATCAACGAACGCAACTGCACTATTGCTTGTTGACAAAGCAGGGCAACTGATTACATCCGTTGGAAATATTTCAAACCTTGATCTTGTTTCATTTGGTTCACTCGCTGCAGCAGATTTTGCAGCAACAAGTCAACTCGCTTTACTCATAGGTGAAGATGAGTTTACAGAACTATTTCATCAAGGTAAACAGGAAAATATTTATATTACGATAATCCTATCGAGAATAATTCTTGTAGTTATTTTTGGAAAAACCACGAACCTTGGACTTATCAGAATTAGAATAAAAACAACGGTTACTGAACTTGAGAGGATTTTCAACAATATATTTGCAAAATTGAACAGTAATACAGAAAGAATGAAAGATACTTTCAACGAAGATTTCAAAAAGGCAGCTGAAAGTGAACTGGATGATCTGTTCAAGTAAAATTGGAGGAAAATTTGTCAGTTATTAACTACTCATCAAGAGAGATAACATTTAAGATAGTTTACTATGGAACAGGTTTAGGAGGAAAAACAACAAATCTTAAAGTAATATATAATAAAATAAGTCCAGAAACAAGAGGAAAGATGATCTCTCTCGCAACCGAAATGGATAGGACTTTATTTTTTGATTTTTTACCAATGGATATTGGTTCAGTTAAAGGTTTTAAAACAAAATTTCAACTTTACACTGTGCCAGGTCAGATCTATTATAACGCATCAAGAAAACTTATCCTTAAGGGAGTTGATGGAATAGTTTTTGTTGCAGATTCACAGATTGAAAGGTTTGAAGATAACATTGAAAGTGTTGATAATCTTCTTGAAAATCTTGCTGAACATAACTTAAAAATAGAAGATATCCCATTTGTAATGCAGTACAACAAAAGAGATCTACCGAATATTTCATCGATAGAGGATTTACAGCAGGCGTTGAATCCCTGGAATGTACCATATTTTGAAGCGGTTGCAACCCAGGGAATCGGTGTGTTTGAAACACTCAAAGCTGTTTCGAAAATGATCCTTCAAAGGTTGTGATTCAACCTTGAAATTTATTAACTATATCTTTAAGTTTACCGATTATTTCATATAAATGTTGAGCACTCGAAGCCAATTCTTCTATGGAAGCACCCTGTTGTTCTATACTTGCTGCTATCTCCTCACTTGCTGAAGCATTTGTTTCAGAAATTTTTACAACCTCGTTTATTGTTAAACTGAATTCATCTATAATCATTTTTACATTTTTAATTTCATTTGAAATACTTTTATTGTTTTCTGTGATTGACGATATACTGTTACTTATATTTTCAAGTACCTCTGATGTGTTCAAAATTACATCTTTACCTTCGTTGAGAACCAATTCGTTTGATCTACTTTGATTTATAAGTATATCTATTGAACTTTTTATTTCATTTATTATTCCATGTATAGCCAATGCTGATTCCTGAGATTTTTCTGCAAGTTTTCTTATCTCTTCTGCTACTACTTGAAATCCTTTTCCATATTCGCCAGCCCTTGCAGCTTCTATTGAAGCGTTTAGGGACAATATGTTTGTTCTGTTGGTTATGGATTCTATTGTATCGGTTATTATCGATATTTTTTCCTGTTTTTCACTTATATCCTTTATTTTTTCATAAAGTTCATTTGAACTGTTTATAATTGTTTCAATTTTTTCAACAGCCTGTTTAGAAAGTTCTTTTCCGGTAATTGTAACCTCGTTTATCTTTGATGAAAACTCTTCATTCATCTTTGTTTTATCAAAAGATGTATTTATACTTGATTTTGTTGTTTCCGTTTTTTGGAATACCTCTTCAATCTTTTTCGCCTGTTCTGAAGAATTCTGTGAAATTTCCTGGATCGTTGAAGTGATTTCTTCCGATGATGCTGTTAGCTCTTCGGAAGAAGACGATAAAAGTTCAATGTGTTCATTTAATTGATTTGTTATAGCTGAAACATCGTTCTTTATTTTATAGAGAAAATTAAGAACCTTATTAAATTCTTCGATCAACTCATTTATTTCTCTCTCAGCTTCTACTGTTATTTCACGGTTTTCAACATTACCTTTCCCTTCATTTATCTGCTTCATCTCCTGTGTGATCATATTTATAGGATTTTTTATTCTTCTGTAAAGAAGAAGTAAAATTAAGAAAAATAGAATTAGAGAGAATGCTATTATAGCAAATGTCTGGATTAATATATTTATAATTGTATTTACATTTTCATTTCTTGAGAGACCAACACAGAGAACTCCAAGAAACTCTCTTTGTCCGTTGATTTCATAGTAAATAGGAGAATAATAAATATCGAGTAAAAGATTTTTGTTAAACTCTTTTATGACCTTAATATCTTCGATAGATTTTTTTGCAATTTCTTTTGAGATGATCATTTCGTTTTTATTGTCACTTTTCGAATAACTGAATATTTGAAGGTTTGAATCAAGAACCAGAGCAAATTTAAAATCCGGCAATTTTGAAAGATTGTTTAGTATGTTCAATATCCCGTTTGTATCGTCTCTCTGAATGTAGTTAGCAGATGAAATCGAATAGTTATCCATTATACTTTTAAAATAATCCTCAGTATCCTTATTATGATGTGAAATATTTCTGTATTCTATAAAGAAAAGAATGATAAATAGAAAAGCGACATAAAAGGGAATAACAGTAATCATTATGGTTGTGAGTAAACTTCTTTTCCTGTTTTTCTTTTTCATCTCAACTCCTTTTTTCAAGAATTCTCTTAATATCAAAAGATTGTGTTGTTGGCAACTGTTGGGCGTTGATTTTTTTGAATTTCAAACTTTCTATTATTGAGAAAAAATCGTCAATATCTTTTTCATCCATATAAATAAAGTCCAAAATCTTTTGTTTGTTCTCTTTATTTCTCATTCCACCGAGATTAAAAATATCAAAGCTTATGTTTACAAGTTTGTTCAAATTATTTTTTAGGGTTTTTATATTTTCAAAAAGGTATATTGAGGAATTTTCATCAGGTATTTTATCAACTTGATCTATGTTTAAGATTTCCAGATTTACATCCTCAGGTATCATATTTTTATAAATCTGTAACATATCTAAAGGTAAAGAATCATTAAAGAGTAAAATGTTTGAAATACCAAGATTCGGTATCCACCCAGCAATTATTTGTCCATGTATCAACCTGTCATCTATCCTTAATATTTTCATCTGACACCTCTTTTCCCAACATCGATTATTTTTTCGTAAAGTTGTTCCCCATTTAATTTATTTCTATGAAGGAAAAAATCGATAACCATTGGAAGATTGTATCCGAAGATAAGTTTTATTGAATTCTTTTCTTCGTTCTGTTTAATCTTTATTGCCGGAAGTGAAATTGAAGAACCATAGAAATCTATGAATATAAAGAACTCTTTAGATTCTGAATAATCTTTTAAAATTTTTTTAAACTCCTCATAGATTTCATCATTTGAAAGTTCTCTGTTGGAAATAGTTGAATAGTTCCCCTGTTCGCCTATTATACTTTCGCAACTTTTAACTGTTTCGTATGCAAAATTGTTATGACCTGTAAAAATTCCGTATATCATTCTTCATCCTCATCAAGTCTTGCCAATTTTTTTGCTTTTTCCTGCATAAGTTTTATCAGGGTTGCGTTGAAAACTTTGCTTGTATCATAACCTGAAATTTTTAAAAGGTGATTAAGTGCTACTACTTCTGCTATAACTGAAATATTTTTTCCAGGTAAAAGAGGTATTTTAACTAAAGGTATCTCAACACCAAGTATATTTGATGTTTCCTCTTTAAGCCCAACCCTTTCGATATCTGTGTCAGGTTTCCATTCTATCAGGTTTATCTCAATTTCAATTCTTTTGTGTAACCTGACACCCCTTATTCCAAATATCTTGGCGATATCAAGTATTCCGACACCTCTGACCTCCATATGATACTGGATAGAGGAATCGGGTGCTATTCCCGTTCCCATTAGAATATGCTCTCCTCTTTTATAAATTTTTACAGCATCATCTGCAACGAGACGATGACCTCTATCAACAAGATCAAGAGCGCACTCGCTTTTTCCTATTCCACTTTTGCCTGTAAGCAAAACTCCGACACCGTAAATATCAACAAGGGTCCCATGTTTTGTTATTGATTCAGCAAGTTTACTCGAAAGGTAGAGTGAAAGTTTATTTATTGTGTTGTAGATCGTTTTGTTACCTGTAATTACAGGAATATTTTTTTTATTTGAAATAATTTTTATTATTTTGGGAATATTTCTTTCGGTTATTATAAATAAAGCAGCGCATCCTTTTTCAAAGATTGAGCTTAAAAAAA
The DNA here is from genome assembly GCA_039804105.1 of Caldifarciminota bacterium. Classification (GTDB taxonomy): domain Bacteria; phylum Hydrothermota; class 32-111; order 32-111; family 32-111; genus 32-111. The sequence goes on along the minus strand of JBDRZU010000001.1, from coordinate 627,139 downwards.
GTTTTCTTTTTGAACTGTTCAGGTTGTTAAAAAAATCAAGTTCTATATCACCTGCAACTATCAAGGAATTTTTTTGAATATGTTCTGTATATCCTGCAAAAGCGAGTCCTGCATTGATAACCTCTTTACTCTTTATGAGATTTGTCATCCCTTTATATCCAGAAACAACTTTCAAAGTTAGTTCCTCTTTGTTATCTTTAAACAGGTCTTCTACAGTTAACTCAGTTTTTTGTTTTATATTATCTGTCATGTTTTTTCTCCTCAAACTTTTTCAGTTGGGTTTTCATTTTATCTATCGCTTTATCTATCGAAGTCATAAGATCGAAAGATTCATCTGAAGAAATGAATCTATGTTTTTTCACATCAATATCTATTTCAACTTTATATCTCCTTCCATTAAGTTCGATCACAACATTACAATCGATTATGTTATGTTCAAATTTTTCAAGGTGTTTAAGAGATTCTTCAATAAAATTTTTTATTTCAGGCGAAATTTCAAGATGTTTACCTGTAATTCTTATATTCATAAAACCTCCTTTTGAATAATCGTATCTTGTAAATATTCCTTTTTCTCTTCAGGGTAATCTTTTACGAAATGTAATCCTCTTGATTCTTTTCTTTTCAGTGCTGAGTTTATTATTATTTTTGATACTATTATCATATTTCTAACTTCAAAATATTCAACAGTGTTGTAATTTTCAAGATTGAAAAATGTTTCAGAAAGAATATTTAGTTGTTCATCAGCTTCTTTTAACGATTTTACAGTTTTCACAATTGAAACCTTCTTCCACATTATCTCTTTAAGTTTTTTTCTCAATTCAGTTAAAATGTCTTTTGTTTCCTGATCTATAGGTTTGGGTTGACTGTAAAATCCTGGAACGGTGGTTTCAAAAGGTTCTTTCAATTTTTCTCTTACATCACGGAAAGCCTGATCGGCAAAAACGAGAGCTTCCAGTAAAGAATTTGATGCCAATCTGTTAGCTCCATGAACTCCTGTACATGCTGCTTCACCTATTGCATAAAGGTTTTTAATAGAACTCCTTGCATATGTATCAGTATAAATGCCTCCGCATGAATAATGCGCTGCTGGAACAACGGGTATCGGTTCGTAAGGAACATTTATATTCATCTGTTTGCATTTTTCATAAATCTTTGGAAATCTATCCTTAAATTTTTTCTCTGTGAAAGGAGAGAGATCAAGGTAAACGAAATCTTCTCCAGAAAGTTTTAATTCGTTATCTATGGCTCTTGCAACAATATCTCTTGGAGCAAGAGATTTTTTTTCACTGTATTTATGCATAAATTGTCTATTATCTTTTAATTTTAGGAAAGCCCCTTCACCTCTCACAGCTTCAGATATCAAAAAAGACCTTCCCATCTCTTCAGAGTTGTATAAAGCTGTCGGATGAAATTGAAAAAACTCCATATTTGCTATTTTAGCATTTGCAAGATATGAGATCGCTATCCCATCACCTGTTGCGATCATGGGATTTGTTGTGAATTTATAAACCTGACCACACCCGCCTGTTGCGATCACTACGAACTGAGAGAAATATGGTTCTATTTCATTTTTTTCAACATCAAGGACATAAACTCCCTGACATAAATTGTTCTCATCAACTATCAGGTCACAGACAAAATGGTTGGTGAACATCAAGACGTTGTTGTAGGTTTTAATATTTTCTATAAGTGTTTTTTCTATCTCGTATCCTGTATAATCACCTGCATGGACGATCCTTCTTTTTGAATGTCCACCTTCTTTACCCAGTTTAAATTTCCCATTTTCGTCTATTTCAAATTTTGCTCCAAGTTCTTTGAGTTCCATAACAAGTTTAGGACCGTTCATAACCATTATTTCAACAGCATCTTTATGTGAAAGGTATCTTCCAGTTTCAATAGTATCCTTTATGTGAAGTTCAAAAGAATCATCTTCTCCAAAAACAGCAGCGATTCCTCCCTGAGCATAGTTTGTGTTTGAATCCTCCATACTTTTTTTGGTTATCAAACATACAGTGTTAACATAAGGGGCAATCTTGAATGCGAATGTCAAACCAGCGATTCCAGAGCCGACGACTATAATATCGAAATTTTTCATTTTAGTTTCTATAAAATTGGATTATATTGTAATCATCAATATAATTTGACCAATTTTGGGGTATTTCCTCTTCCATAACATTCGTGTAGATAAGTTCATATTTGCCGAAACCTTTTATATCCATAAAGATGAACTGCATTCCACCTTTTGAATAATAAATCCATGAATCGTAATTTTTTGATCCTTTGCTCATAGGGACAAGTAATGTCTCGTCTGGTGGACCATATTTTAAATATATTCTTCCTCTTGCTGAGAGATAACCATCTTCACCACCTGATGAAAAATTTTTTCGAACATATTTAACTTTTACAATAAAATCTTTCAAAGATTCGAGTTTATCATTTGTTTTATCGATATCTCTTCTTTCCCAGAAATTTATAAGGAAATTATGTTTTGCTTTTTCATCTTTTATAGATTTAAACTGTGTCAACTCGGAAGGGGTTGCAATATAATCTATTAGAGAATAATATTTCATTTCCTCTTCTGTAAGGATATATTTTGATTCTTTACCCGGGTAAAGATTTGAAATTTTTTCAAAATTTGTTGATTGTGAAATTTCTTTATCATCATATTTAATTTTAACATCTAGCCTGTACTTACCATCTTTGAACCCAAGAGTGTTGAAAAAGTTATTCACAACAAAATCGAAAGGTGGAGATATTTTCTTTTCACCTTTAATCGTTGTGATCAAAGAATCTTTAGTGTCATATATAAGATAATCAAGTGTATATTCTTTATTATGTAAATTGTAAATCTCGAAGTATAGATAAATCAAAGGATTCACAAGAGTAAATATTTTAGAAGGATTTGGAGTAACCGAATATCCGTTTCTCGTAAATTTACCTTCCATAGAATCTTTTTTTACGGTGTATCCAACAAGGATATTTGAAATTGTTGGTTTGCTATCAAAAGGCTCTAAAATTATTGTATCAATTTTTGAGAATTCCTTTTTTGAAAAAGAATCAACTATCAAACTTCTTATTTCATATTTTGCAGGGGAGAGTATAAAGGAAGATCTATCGAGAAGGAACATTTCTCTGTTGAGTTGCTCAGATTGTGATATATAAGATTTCGAATTCCACTCATCATATATTTCCTGTGATGTTTCAAGGTTTTTAACAAAAATTTTAAAGTGTAAAATTCCAGTATTTTTACCATCGACATTTTTATATGTTATATCCTTTGCGTAAAACTGGATATCATAGAATATTTGATGTATATTATCTTGTGCTTTAAAAGATGTAATCGATACATCATAGTTTGCAAAAATATTGATTGAAAAAAATGTCAAAATCAAAATTGTAAAGATTCTCATATTCACCTCAACTGTTCAAGATAATTCTGTAAAACATATTCTCCATAACCGTTCACATCAACAAAGATAAACTGAATGTTGTTCTTGTAATAATACCAGATCTCATATGGCTTACTATCCTTATCGAATGGATGTCTTTCAATTTCATCAGGTTTCCCATAAATTATAAATATCCTTCCAAAATCTGTTCTATAACCTTTTTTGAATCCTGAAAAATTTTTGTTCGCGTAATTGTATCTGTCCATAAATTCAGCGTAGGAAATATTCGTTGTAATTACAGGTTCTGAAATTTGTTTTATCCAAAATCTGTTCCATTCTTCCTCTCTATTTTCTTTTGTAGATTTTTTTAGTTTATCTAATTCATCCCATTTAGCAATGTAAGATAGAGCGTTTAAAATATCCTGAAACTCGTTTTCTGAATTTATGAATGAGAATTTTATAAAGAGGTCTTTTGTTAGAAAATTTATAATTTTATTATCTTCAATGTACTCGATTTTTAACCTGTATTTCCCACCATAAAATTCTTTGACTACCATTAGTGTATCGATTAAGTTTTTCGATGTAAATTTTTTCTTAAAAACTATTCTTTCATTTTGATCGATTATCAAAAGATTATAGTTTCCATTTTTTTCATTTCTTTTAATTAAGTTCGTTTCCATTTTTATCGTTTCTCCAGCAAAAAAGGAACCATTTGTTCCATTTATTATTGAAAAACTTTTGAGATAGTTACCTGTCTGTGGTATTTGGGGTATCTCGACTTTGAAAATAAAATTTTTTGATCTATCGGTTTTCTTATCAAGAATATTGATTACTAATTTTTTAGTTTCCTCTGGAAGATTTAAAGAGATGTTTTTAAATTTAATTGTCAGTGTATCAAAAGATGATGGGAAAGTATCATATTTGATTGTTGTATCTATTTCTTTTGAAAGTATTGGGTTGTCATTTCCTTTTAAAAAAGTGAATATTATATTTATTTTTGAGTAGTACCCTAAGCTATCCTTTAAAAAGATTATATCTTTTGATGGTATTTCGATATTCAAATTTAAATATGGAATGTTGGTTGAATCTATATTTATTTCAGAGATAATGATAGCATCCTCGAAAGCTGAAAAAAGGTAAATGTTTAGAAGAAACAAAACAAAAAGAATTATTTTAACTCTCATATATTATCCTTTCGGCTATTTTTATACCGTTGAGTGCAGCACCTATTCTTAAGTTGTCAGCAGTGATAATGAAATGGATTCTGTTGTTAAAAAATTTATCCTTTCTTAATCGGGAAACAAAAACAAGGTTAGTGCCAGATACGGAGATAGGGTCAGTTTCTTTCAAAAGTATCAGATATGGAGTTTTTTGCAAAACATCAACTATCTTTTTAAAATTAATTTTTCTTTTGAATTCTACTGTAACAACCTCAGTATGAGAATTTATAATTGGAACTCTTATTGTTGTCGCTGAAACATTCAAACTATAATTGTTTAAAATTTTCCTTGTTTCATTGATTATTTTGTTTTCCTCTTCGCACCAATCTTTCTTATAATTTCCGATATGCTGTATAAGATTATTGAAAAAAACTGGTTCTCCCTTTTTATATTTCCCATCTTTTTGTTCGAAGAATTTTGTCAAAGCATCTTTCCCTGCACCTGATATTGCCTGATATGTTGAAACATTTACAGAATGTATATTTTCTATTGTTAACAAACTGTTTAATACCAAAACGAGTTGTATCGTTGAACAGTTTGGATTTGCTATTATTTTTGTTCTATTGTTTATCGTATTAAAATTTATTTCAGGGACCACAAGGGGGATATTTTTTTTCAATCTAAAAGCTGAAGAATTGTCTATGCAAACCGTTTTAAATTTTTTAATCTCTCCTATATATTTTATAGATTCTTCAGCAGAAGTAGCAAAGAATGCAAGATCGATATTTTGAAAATCATTTTTATTAAACTCTTTTACAGTATAGATTTTACCTTTTATTTTGAGTTTTGTTCCAGCACTTTTTTTTGAAGAAAAAAGATATAAATCTTTAAAGGGGAAATCCCTTTCCTCAACAAGTTTTAAAAATTCTCTTCCAACAAGACCTGTTGCTCCTACAAGAGCGATATTAGCACTTCTATTTGATGAGTTCAAATCTTTTACCTACCTCTTTAACAATTTTTTCTTTGTAAGCTTTTTTTGTAACTATCGTGTAAGAAATTTTATTGGTGAATATCCCAAAGATATCCTTATCATATTTTGAAACTATTTCGATTATCGTTTTAATAATATTTTTATCCTCTGAAATACCTTCTCCTATAAGTGATATTAAAGAGATATCGCTACTGACACTCAAAGAGTTTGAAAAGTTTTCAACAAGAGGTAAAAGATCGTTGACTTTATCTTGGGAGATCACAAGTGAGATATTTTCCAAACTTTTTGTGATAAATAGTTCGATTCTTAAATCCTTTTCGTTTAGGTCGTTCAAAAATTTAACAAGACCCAAATCCCCGGTTTTCATACTCACAAGTGCGAGATCATCCTTCACGCTTATACTATTTACACCTGAAGATTCAATGTTTTCTATGTTGGTTACCATCGTTCCTTCTCCTTCATTAAAAGATGATTTTACAGCAATCGGTATCTTATATTTTTTAGCTATTTCAACTGATCTTGGATGTAAAACTTTCGAACCCAAATGTGACATCAAAAGCATTTCATCATAAGATATTTTTTTTATTATTTTTGATTCAGGAACAATCCTTGGATCCACTTTATAGACACCATCAACATCGGTATAGATCTCACATAGATCTGCTTTCAAAAAAGCGGCGATTGCAACCGCAGTTGTGTCTGAACCTCCTCTTCCAAGAGTTGTGATCTCTTTTGTAGAAGATATCCCTTGAAATCCAGCAATTATAGGAGTTATTCCATTTGATAACGCTTCAAGTAACCTTTCCCCTTTTACTGTAATAATTTTGGCATCTGTGTGAGTTGATGTTGTTATGATTCCAACCTGAGAACCTGTGAAAGAGTATGCTTTTATATCAAGTGAATTCAAAGCCATTGAAAATAGTGCCATCGATATTCTTTCGCCTGCTGTCAAAAGCATGTCCATTTCTCTTTGATCTGGATTAGAGGTTAAAGATTTTGCCATCGATATAAGTTCATTTGTTGTTTTACCCATTGCAGAAACGACAACAACAACTTTGTTCCCAGATTTAATATCCAGAGCAACTTTCTTTGCAAGATGTTTTATCAGATCTGGTGTTGCAAGAGATGTTCCGCCGAATTTTTTTACTATTAAAGCCATTTAAATTTTTAATCTTTTTATTTTTTCTATTCCTCTATAAAAATCTTTTTCGTTCAGAGTTATAGAAAATCTTATAAAACCATCACCATCTTTTCCAAAACCTATTCCAGGTGTTGTGACTATACCTGTTTTTTTTAGAAGTAATTTTGTAAAAGATAAAGAATCCATATTTTTCAAAGTTTTTGAGAAGAGGTAATAAGTTGCGACCGGTTTATGAAATTCAAAACCTTTTCTGTAAAGTTCCTGTGAAATTATTTCCATCCTTTTTTTGTATACCTTTATGTTATCCTTTTTAATCTTTTCAAAGTTTTTTAAACCTTTAATTGCAGCAAACTGTATAGGAATAAAAACTCCAGAATCTGTGTTCGTTTTTATTTTTTTTACTGTTTCTATCATTTTTTGATTCCCAACCATGAAGCCAATCCTCCAGCCAGTCATATTAAAAACTTTGGAAAAAGAATGAAATTCGCAGGAAATATCCTTGTTTCTATCAGATTGGAAAAAAGATGGTGGAGGATCATCATCAAAATATATTTCAGAATAAACATTGTCGTTCAATACGAATATGTTTTTTTTTGAACAGAGTTCGTATATATCATCATAAAATCCTTTTTTCACTTTTGTTCCAGTTGGATTGTTAGGATAGTTTAAAAAAAGAATTTTTGTTTTTTCATCAATCTTTTTTTCAATTTCTTCTAAATCGGGTATAAAATTGTTCTCATATTTTATTTTGTATTCTACCGGAATTCCACCTTTTAAAATCGTTTGATTTTTATAAACCGGATAACATATTGAAGGTATTAAAACTTTATCTCCCTTATTCAAAAATGCTTCAAGTGAATGTGCGATACCTTCTTTTGAACCTATTAAAACGAGTATCTCTTTATCTGGATCAACATTTACAGAAAACCTTTTTTTAAAATAGATTGAGATCTCTTTTTTTAATTCAGAAATGCCTTCATATGGTGGATATTTATGATATTCTGATTTTTTAACATTTTTGATCATCTCATCAACAATGATTTTAGGTGTTGGTAGATCAGGATCTCCCACTCCAAAATCTATAGGATTTTTTATACTTTTTTTCATTTTATCAATTTGATCAAAAAGGTAAGGTGGAAGTTTTTCAAGATTTTGAGAAAACATTTTATCTCCTTTTGATGTCTGAGAGTGAGTATAAGCCATTCTTTTTATTCGATAAAAACTTTATGCTTTCAATAACTCCATTCGCAAAAGTCTCTCTTGATAGTGCTGTATGTGAAATTTCGATTGTTTCACCGTTTCCAGAAATTATCACTTTATGATAACCATATATTTCCCCAAGTCTTAAAGAATGTATTCTGATTTCATCATTTCTCGGAAAAGTTACTGTTCCAGTTTTGTTGATTCCTCTTTTTGTAAGTTCTGAGATTTTTTCTGCTATCATAATTGCTGTTCCACTTGGGGAGTCCTTTTTTTTGTTATGGTGATACTCAATTATTTCAATATCCCTTTTTCTGTCGTTAAGGATATCTTTCAGATCATCTAATGCGTTTAAAATTGAGTTTATACCAGTTGACATATTTGATGAGTATAGGATTGGAATCTCTTTGGAATAATTTTTCATCTTTTTTAAACTTTCTTTTGAGAGTCCGGTTGTTCCAGAGATGAAAGGAATTTTTTGGGCAAAAGAGTGCTCGAGAGAATTTAAAAAACCATCTTCTGTCGAAAAATCAACAAGAATATCAATTTTGTATTTTTCTGATACTGATAGTTCTTTTATAGTCAATTTCCACTCTTCAATCCCAAGAACTATGCCAAGATCCATACCAATGAATTCTGAACCTGCTTTTTCAAATGCTTCTGTTAATACAATATCATCCTCATGAAGGATTTTATAACATAAGATGCTTCCCATCTTTCCAGCACAACCATTAACTCCAACTCTAATCATAATTTATTTATAACATAACATAGTTAAATAGTCAATACAACCTGATTACGTTCTTGACTGATAAATAATCTCTGTTAAAATACATTTATGATAAATATTGATCTAATAGTTGAACTTATAAAATCTGATCTCAAAACCAAATATAAAAATTCCTTACTGGGTTTTTTCTGGATAATTTTTGAACCTCTTTTTTTGATGCTCATTATCTATATCGTTTTTAACAGGTTCATGAGATTCAACATGAAAAATTATCCACTTTTTATACTTGCCGGAACAACTTTGTGGAGATTTTTTGTCAATACAACAACACAATCTTTGCAGTTGTTCAACAGAAACAGAGAGTTGGTTTTAAAGGTTAAAATTGAAAGGTTAATTTTACCTTTATCGCTTGTGATTTCAAATCTTATAATAGTTTTTTTTGAATATATCATTTACATCATTTTCTTTATTGTTATAAACAGGTCTTTTCCTTATGTTTTCTTATTTTTTATTCCCTATATTATAATATTTTCATTTTTTCTTTTTGGTATATCAACAATTCTTTCTGTAATTTATGTTTTTTTCAGGGATATTAAGGCTGGGTGGGAGATACTTGTTCAGGCATTATTTTTTCTATGTCCTATATTTTATCCATTTGAACTTGTGCCTTACAACTTTATTCATCTTTATCTTTTAAACCCTGTTGCTGTTTATGTTATAGGGATACAGAACATCCTTTTTTATTCAAATTTACCGGATATAACTGTTACGATAAACTCCATTTTCTTTTCAATCATTTTTGCACTTTTTGGATACCTCATATTTACTATTTATGAGGACAGGGTGGTAAAGAGTTTATGAGAAGCAATTTTGTTGTATCTTTAAAAAATGTTTCTTTAACATACTATCCCAATATTGGTCTTCTTAAAAAGAAAAAAATTGAAGCTTTAAAAAATATTTCTTTTGATATTTCAAAAAATGAGTTTTTTTCCATAATAGGTGCTAACGGTTCTGGAAAAACAACTCTGTTATCGATAGTATCAAAAATTTTAAAACCTGATAAAGGTAGTGTGAGGGTCTATGGCAAAGTTTCTCCTTTCCTTGGTCTTGGAATTGGATTCAATCCTGAACTATCAGGTAAGGAGAACATCTTTCTTTATGGAACAATTATGGGATTTTCAAAAAAATATATAAAATCAATATACGATAAAATTGTTGAGTTTTCGGAATTGGGGAATTATATTGATATGAAAGTAAAAGAATATTCAACAGGGATGTACGTTAGATTGGGATTTTCTGTTGCTATATTTTCAAATCCTGAAATACTCATTATAGATGAAGTCCTCGCAGTTGGAGATATCCATTTTCAGAGGAAATGTCTTGAAAAAGTTGAGAATCTAAAAAATGAAGGAATTACGATCCTTTTTGTTTCACATGATATGGGTTTGATCTCAAGATTTTCGGATAGAGTAGCTCTTCTTGAAAATGGAGAATTAGTTGACATTGGGAATCCTGAAGAAGTTGTTTCAAATTATCTTTCGAAAAAAGAGAATGATCCGTCAAAAAATATAATAAGGAGAGGAAGCAGAGAGATAGAGATAGTTGAAATAATATGCGAAAACAATAGATATTCTTCTTTCGAGAGAAAGGAAATATCTTTTAAGGTCAGATATAAAAAAAATGGAAAAGTAGATAAGGGAATCTTTGGGTTTTCTATAACAGATCAATTTTCAAATATCATATCTGGACCAAATATCTATGATTATGAAGGAAGATATGTTGATCTTAAAGATTATGGTGAAATAAGTTTTTCTTTTAATCCTTTAAACCTGAACCCAGGTAAATATTATATTTCTGTTGCATTCTATGATGTTCATAACAGATTCCCTTACGATCATATAGATTTTGCTTCTTCTTTTGAAATTGTTGGAGAAAGAAAAACACATTTGGGTTTTATCAAAATACCTGTTAAATGGCAGTTATGAACTTTTCAAAATTTTATAGAAATTTTGATTGTTATTTCAATATTAGGAGGGGGAAATGAAAGTTTTAATTTTGGGAAGTGGAGGTCTTCTTGGGAAATACCTTGCAGAAACTTTTAAAAGAGAATTTAAAGTTTTTGCACCTTCACATAGTGATTTGAATATAGTTAATTATGAAAGATTTTATCTTTTTGTTAAAGAAAATAAGATTGATGTATGTATTAATTGTGCAGGAATCACAAACATTTATTATTGTGAAAAAAATCCAGAAGAATCACTGAAAATAAATGCCTATGCACCGAGCGAACTTGCAAAAATTTCAAAAGAACTTAATATAAAGTTTGTTCATCTTTCTACTGGATTTGTTTTCAATGGTGAAAAAGGTGAAGAATATGTTGAGTCAGATTCACCTGAACCAAAAACTGTTTATGGGTTTTCTAAATTCAAAGGAGAAATATTGATTTTAGAAAACAATCCCGATGCTTTAATAGTGAGAACTGATGAAATATTTGGGTATGGAAATTTTACCCCTGGACATAATGTGATAGGTTTTACCATAAAAAAGATCCTTGATGGAAAAGATGTTTCTTTGTATAACATACTCACTTCCCCTACATACGCTTTTGATTTATCTTTAAAGATAGAAGAGTTATTGAAGAAAGATAAAACCGTATCCGGGATTTTACATCTTGTAAATGTTGGTATGGTTTCTTATATTGAAGTTGCTAAAATTATCAAAGATTATCTGAAAAAAGATGTAAAAATAAATATCAGAAATGATGACCTGATCGAAAAGATTCCGAAAAATTGTGCTTTGAAAAGCATGAGATTAAAAGATCTTGGCATTAAAGATATGCCACCATTTGAAGATGCTTTAAAAAGATGTATTAAAAAATTTTTATGAAAAGGAATCTTTATATAGTTCAGATAGTCAACTTTAATGGAAGTTCATTGTTAAAAGATGTTTTCTTTGAATCCATAGATTCGATTTTTAAGCAAACTTATAAAAATTTTATAATTCATCTTATCGATAATTGCTCAACCGATTCCTCTGTTGAAGATGTTCATAGATTGTTTCCTGCAGTTAAAGTCACAAGAGTTAACAAAAATTTTGGTTATGTTTCACACAATTTTGGATTAAAATATTTCTTCTATTCTGGTTCGGATATACTTCTTGTTATGAACAACGATATTATTTTGGAGAAAGATTTTTTGGAAAACTTCGATAAGGGCTTTTTAAACAAGGATGTCGGAGCGGCTATTCCTTGCATAAAATTTAATGGCAAAAGGGATATGATAAACTCAACCGGATTGATTTTAAACCTTGCTGGTTTTGCTAAAAATCGAGATTATGGAGTAAATGATAATGTTGAATTCTCAAAAGATTCAAACATCCTTTTAACAGGTGGTTGTTTTGGAATAAGAAAAGAAGTTTTAAATGAAATAGGACTTTTCGATTTTTCTTATTCATCGTTTTATGAAGATGCAGATCTTTCGATAAGAATTTTAACTGAAACAGATTACAAGATTGAGTTTGTTAATGATGCTATATGTTATCATGAGTACTCAGGGAGTTTTAAAAATTTTTCAAAAAGAAAAGAATTTTTAATTTTAAAAAATCAGTACTATTTTATATTGAAATTTTTATCTTTTAAAAATCTTTTGTTGGCAAAAATATTTTTACTTAAAACAAGGTTGTTTAAAAAAAATCTTCTCCATCTGAAAATTTTATTTTCATTACTAATGGAACTTCCAAAAATTCTTTTTATAAGATTTAAAAGAAAATTTTTGTTAAAAGCAAAATGTGTTGAAAATTTTCTTGATAAGAGTTTTGAGCCATTTCCTGTTGAACAGATTTTTGATGAAAAGGTAAAAGTGGCTTCAAATTTTAACGAAATATCCCACTTGAAAAATTCAATTACTTTTGGAATAAATGATAATTATATTGGGAAAGGTTTTTCATTCCTTGATAAAAATTTTCCAATTGGCAGATTCGTATCAAAAGAGGGAGAGGTTTTTTTAGAGAGTGATCAGGATTATGAATATTTGATCGTTTATTATCCAGAAAACAAAGAGATTTTAATGGAGTACAATGATACTAAAATATTGTCAAAGAGATCTCCATTTTATTTCAAAGTTGTAAAGGGTAAAGTACATCTAAAAATTAAGGCAATGGATAAAATAAAGATTACCTATATAGGCAAAAAGGATGGCTAAAAAATTTTTACTTGTTTTTAACAGATTTTTTCCCATAGTTTCAGGTTCTGAGGTTTATTCAAAACAAATTTTTGATTATCTGAAAGAAAAAAAATTTGATGTTGATGTTTACACTTTAAAGGTTTCAGATGATTCTTATGAAAAAAATGATAAGTTGTTAGAATCTGAAGAAAATTTTGACGGTTCTTTGATAAAAAGATTTTCACTTATAAATTTTCCATATAAGAACAGAATCCTAAAATATTTTGAAGAAATTGGACTTCTTAAATATTATTCTTTGAATTTTAAAATCTTGTCTCCATCTTTAGTATTCGATCTTAAAAAGAATGTAACTAAATATGATATCATCATAACGGGTTTTCTTCCTTTTACATCTATAGTTTATCCTGTGCTTTATTATGCAAAAAAGTATGGGAAAAAAAAGGTTTTTATTCCTCAAATACATTCGACATTACCTTATACAGAAAGGTTTTTCTATGAGTTTTTCCATCCTTATTATAAAAATTTATATGAACTGTCAGATGTTTTAATCTATCTTAATTCCTATGAGAAAGATTATCTAAAAAATTTTGGAAAGAAAATATTTCAACTGAACTCTTATATTAAAATTCCATCGCAAATTTCAAAAGGAGGAAATGGTATTTTCAATGTTCTCTCGATTGGAAGGCAGAATTATGAAAAAGGAATAGAAACAAGTTTGAAAGCAACTAAAATGTTATATTCTGAATTTAAAAATATTAAATTCACAATTGTAGGGAAGATTGATAAAAAATATATTAAAAGTTTAGATGAGGAGTTTATAACTTATTATCCTTATGTATCAGAACAAAAGAAAGATGAACTTTTTTTGCAAACTGATGTTTTCCTTTTACCATCGATTGCAGAATCTTTTGGTATTGTAAGTGTTGAAGCACATTCTTATGGTATTCCTACGATAAATTCCTATTGCTGGGGTTCGTGTTATATTGTGAAAAATAGATTTAATGGTTTTATTGTTCCTTTTCAGGATCACATTTTAACTTATAACTATTTAAAACAGTTATATCTTGATGAAAAACTAAAAAAAACTATGGCAGAAAATGCAAGGGAAACCGCTATAAATGGAAGCGAGCAAGTTCAAGGTTATAAAGATGGACCTTTTGACAAAAACAGGTTCGTAAAACAGTTTGAAAAGATTCTGGAGTATCTGTTATGAAAATTATACACTATATAGATGAATTCAAAGATGACGGTGGTTCTTCACTCTTTTTGAAAGAACTCGCTCTTGATGATGAAAAAATTTTAACATTGTGTTCTAGTATAAAAGACAAAAAAATTTTGATCGTTAAAAGAGAGAAAAATTTTTTAGACGCTGAAGATTTTTTTAGAAAAATTGATGAAGAAGAATTTGATCTGTTTTTGCTTCATTCTTTAAGATTCATTACCCCCCAAATATTAAATCGAGTCAAAGAGAAAAATATAAAAATTGGTTTTATCTCTCATGATTATTATTCCATCTGTGAAAGGGTAGTGCTTATAAATAACAGAAAAATGTTGTGTTCTGGGCCTTATGGAAAGAACTGTATCTACTGCTATATGGACAAATATCCTTTTCTTCCGATAACGAGACAGATCAGGGATTTTCTCTTTCCATTTTTAGAGTTGTTTATGAAAAGGTTGGTCTGGTATAAAAATCGAAAAAATTTTTTTGATGAAATTTTTTTGTATATCGATAAAATTATATATCCTTCAAAAAAATCTTTTGAAATAACAGATAGATTTTTGAATTTATCTTATAAAAGTGTTGTTTTAAAAAATTTTCAAAAAGATATTTTTTGTGGTAAAAAAGAAAAGGAAAAATATCCTGTGTTTGCTTTTATTGGTCATTCTGCCTACCATAAAGGTTTACAGACGGTTTTAAAATCTTTTAAACTTATAAAAGATGAAAATATAAAACTACTTTTATGGGGTGATATTAAAAATAGAGTTAAAGATAAAAGGATTTCAATTAAAGGTAAATTCGAAATTGAAAAAATTGATCAAGTATTAAGTAGTTTTGATGTTCTCATATTCCCTTCTCTCTGGCCAGAAACCTCTGGTAGGGTTATGTTTGAGGCAGCAAAATGTGGTAAGGTTATAATCGCTTCAAATTTGACACCTGCCAAAGAGTTATTAAAAGATTATAAAAAGTTGTACATCTTTGAAAACAAAAGTCATATTGGTTTAAAATCTATTGTTGAAAGGGTAATTAAAGATTGGGGGAAAATCGATATTGATTATAAATGTGATAGATTCGATTCGGTTGAAACCTATAGAAAAAAATTAAAGGAGGTGTTTTTTGATCATCAGAACTGAATATTTAAAGATAAAAACAAAAAAACGAAAAGATATAGTTCATATAACCGATTTGGTTGAAAAGTTTGTAAAGGATAGTAAAGTTAAAGAAGGTTTTGTTCTTGTTTCAAGTATGCATATCACCTCTGGTATTCTTGTTAACGATTACGAAGAAGGTTTATGGCAGGATATTTTTGAATGGCTTGAAAAACTTGCACCTGAAAGAGTTGATTATAAACATCATACTACAGGTGAAGATAACGGTGATGCCCATCTTAAAAGGATACTTATTAACCATCAGGTCATTGTTCCAATAACAGATTCAAAACTTGATCTTGGTGTTTGGGAAAGAATTTTTTATTTTGAATTTGATGGAATGAGGGAAAAGAGAATAATATTAAAGGTTTTTGGAGAATGAGTTATCTATAAAAAGTAATCTCCAATCTTCTATTTTTTAATCTGTTCTCTTTTGTTTCATTGTCAAAAAGATTCATCGTTTCTCCAAAACCTTTAATAGATATTCTCTCCTGTTCAATACCTCTCTCCAATAAATATTCCCTAACCGTCTCGCATCTTTTTTCTGACAATTTTAGATTATCTTCAGCTTTTCCTGAATCATCTGTAAAAGAGTATATTTTAATTTTCAAAGTTGGATAATCATTTAATATATTTACAATCTTATCAAGTTCAGTAAAAGAACTTTTATCAAGAATCGATCCATTTTTTAAGAATAGAGTGTTAAAGGATTTTGTAATATTGTCTTTTAACACAAATATTGATGGAAAGGTATCACAATCTTCAGATAATTTTATCTCTCTTTTTAAAGGCATATAATAATCCCCATAAGGGTAAATTTCAAGAGTACAGAGTCCAACGAAACCTTTAATTTTGAATATTCCGCTTATTGAATCGTAGTCGCACTCATAATAATTTTTACAATTTTTTGCATCAAAGTAAAATGAAATTGGACTGTTGTTTTCAAAGTCCAAAATTTTGCCTTTAATTTCAACTTTTTTCGACACTGGTTTTAATTGAAAAATTTTTACAACTGTTGAATCTTTAACTATTTTTATGTTATCTTCAACAGGAGTCATTTCATCGGAAAATATTTTAACATTATAGTTCCCCTCTTTTAATTTGATTTTACGGTTCCCATCCTCAACAAAAAATTTCTCTTTACCGATAAAAATTAAAGCGTCTATTTCGCTATTATCTTCTTCGGAAAAAACATTTGCAACCAGAAAACCTTCATTATTTTCGTTTTTAAAAAAATAAGTTAGGGAAGAAGAGTTAGAAAAATTAGGAAAATTTGAAACCAAACAATTCCCCCCATAACCGGAAAAACCATTTTTTAATTCTATCTTCCCCAACCCCTTCCCAAAAACAAATGAAGAAAAAAGAAAAAAGAAGATGATAAAAATTTTAGTTTTATTTTTCATTTAAAAAAATTATAAAAAAATTTTTAATTTTGTCAATACCTTATTTTTATTTTACGAAATTTTTTTATTTTTACCATTTGAATAAAAAAATGTTGACAAAACTAATTATTTAAATATAATACCTAAAAATTTTAACGAAGTGAGGTGATGCTAATGCCAGGAGTTAAAGTAAGAGAAGGTGAATCTTTTGATGCTGCTTTAAAAAGATTTAAAAGATTATGCGAAAAAGCGGGAATCTTAAGTGAAATTAAAAAACACCAGTTTTATGAAAAACCAAGTGAAATAAAAAAAAGAGAAAGAATTCAGGCAATAAGGAAAAGTTATCGTTCAAATATTATGAAGGATTAAATTATTGATGAATATAGTCGATATAATATCATCGACTTTAATCCTCATAAGTTCTGTTTTAGGTTTTTTCAAAGGAATTTTAACACCAGTTGGATATATATTTGCTTTGATAGTATCTTTCTTTTTCACATTAAAAAACTTTTTGTATTTCTCAAATTTTCTAGCAAAATTTATTAAAGTTGAAGGTAATCTTTTAAAAATTCTTTCTTTTATAATCCTTTTATTCATCGTATTTTCATTGATAATATTGTTTGTTTTACTTCTTGTAAACATTCTGAAAAAAACGCCTGTTATTATATTTGATAAAGTGATTGGAATAATCGCATGGGGTTTTATAACCTTTCTTATAATTGGAGGTATTTTAAATTTTTTAACTTCTTTTGCTTTGACTAAAAATTTACAAAAAATATTTGAAACGAGTTTAACTTTAAAATATTATAAAATCTTAATGGATACTAAAATTTTTAAGAATGTTAGAAAATTTTAGGGAAAGGGAAAAGTTAGAATTAAATCTTGTACTTGAGGAATACAAAAAACATTCCCTTTTAAGATCAACAAAGAAAAAATTTGATGATTTACCATATTTATCAAATATAGATGAGTATTTGAATTTTAAACAAACTGTTTTATTATACAGTCAAAAAATTTTTCCAAAACTTTCTTTTAATGGTTTTTCGAATATTGATGATATATATTTAAGGTTGAAAAATTTGAATGGACATGTTGTTGAACAGGATCTTCTCGAAATTAAAAATTCAATAGATTATTCAGTAAAATTTTTCAAAATCGATAAAAATTACTTTTTTTCATTTTTTGATTTTCAGTTCGATATTCAAAAAATTTTTTCATTCAAAGAGAAACTTGAAAAAATTGTTACCAATGATGGAAAGATAAAAGATGATGCTACAGCAAATCTTGCCAAAATAAGAAAAGACATTAATTTTCTTTTATCGTCCCAGGATAAAGTTATTTCAAAAATTCTAAAAAAATATGAGCAATATTTAAGTGATAGTAATATAACGATTGTTGATAATAGAATAGTATTACAGGTTGATGTCCACGAAAAGAATAGAATAAAAGGTGTTTTCCATTCCTATTCAAACAGTAAAAGAACTGTTTTCATTGAGCCGGAAGAATTGGTGTTTTTGAATAACAGGTTGAACGAATTGAAAGAAGAAGAGCGACTTGAGATAGCAAGAATTCTTGAAGATTTAAAACAAGAAATTGTTTCTGATGTTTCACTCTTTTCTATTTTTTCGAAATTTATATTTGATATAGATCTTATAAATTCGATAGTTATTTTTATGAACGAGTATGAGGCAAATTTTGTTGAAATCTCTGAAGATATCGATTTGATAAGGGTTTACCACCCGATAATAAAAAAAGTTAAAATAAAGGAAGCAAAACCTGTTAACATAAAGGTAGAGAAAGGAAAATCTCTTTTGATAACCGGTCCGAATATGGGTGGAAAAACTGCTGTTTTGAAAACTGTTGGAGTATCGGTTATTCTTTCAAAACTGGGTCTTCCAATATGTGCAAGTGAATACTCAAAAATCAGATTGTTCGATAAAATTTTTTGTGATATAGGTGATGATCAATCACTTGAAGAAGGAGTTTCAACATTTGCATCACATCTTATAAACTATAAAAAGATAATTGAAAATTGTGATGAAAATTCTTTGATTTTACTTGATGAGATTGGTACTGGAACATCTATAAAAGAGGGAACTTCTTTTGCTATTTCATTAATAAATGGTTTTCTTGAAAAGGATTCAACAGTTATTTTTACAACACATTATGATCCGATAAAAGAGTTTGCATTAAAAAATAAAAAAATTATATGTTCTGCTATGAAATACGATTTTGAAAACAATACTCCATATTTTGAATTGGAGTATGGAACGGTGGGGCAATCGGGGATGTTTTTACTTTTAAAAAAATACAGTTTCCCAGAAAAGATAATTCAGGAAAGTTATAAGATGGTTGGAAAAGATTTTCTTGATTATTCTGAACTGATAAAAGAGTATCAGAAAAAAATTGAGTTATTAGAAAAGGAAAAGGAAAAGTTGGAACTGTTAAAAAAGAGTCAACTAAAAATTGAAGAGATTACAAAAAAAGAGATGGAAGATTATTTGAGTAAAAAAAATTCTCTTGAAAAAGAATATAGAATCAAAATCAATCATGAAATAGATACATTAAGAAGTGAGTTTGAACGGGTGATTAAGGAATTGTATAATAAAAAAGATAAGGGTGAAAATAAAAATATCATAAAAGATTTCAGAAAATTATTGGAAGAAAAAGTTATTTTGAAAGAAGATGATTATAAACCTTACATTGAAAAAAATCTTAAAATTAAAATTGGAGATTTTGTTCAACTGAAAGATAAAGTTGAAGGTTTTGTAAAAAAAATAGAGAAAGACAAAGTGACTCTTGATGTGAATGGAGTTATTTTAAAAACTAATATAGAAAGTATAATTAAAAGGATTGAAAGAAAGGATGGTGTTGAAAAAAATTTTTACATAGGAGAAGAAATATCGGATGAGTTGGATTTGAGAGGTAAGTTTGTTGATGAAGCTTTGGAAGAGGTTGAAAATTACATTCTAAAAGCATCTGTTGCAGGGCTCAAAAGAGTGAGAATCATACATGGTCATGGAAAAGGGATTTTAAAGGAAAACATAAGAGAGTTTTTAAAAAAATTAAAATTTATAAAAAAATTTTATCCTGCTCCAATCGAAGAGGGAGGAGATGGAGTGACTGTTGTTGAGTTTGAATAGATTTTTGTTGAAATATTTATTTAAAGGTTTATAATAAATTTAAACTTAAAAGGAGGGAAAGTGAAAAAATTAGTACTTTTCTTTTTAATATTAACTTTGTTCATTTATCTTTTCCCATTTGATCCAACAGGTGCAAACAGTGAAAATGTTAATATAAAAAGTATTAGAATAGATAATACTATAATAGATACTTTGAATTTTAATAGGACAAATTCAAATGGACTTGAGTTTGATGGAAGATATTTTTATTTAGTGAACACCTATTCCAATCCTGGAAATGTTTATAGAATTGATTATGTTTATGGAATAATCGATTCCTTTACGATGCCAACTACTGGATACATATTTGGAATAGGAATAGTTGGAGAAAGATTATACATTTCAGATTGGACGAATGGAACTATTCGCAAAATTACAAAAAATGGAATACCTGTTACTACTTTTATTTCTCCTGGTGGAGTAAATACAAGAGGTGTTACTTCTGATGGGAAAAATCTTTATATTGCATCAACTGCTGGTTATATTTTTGTGACTGATACATTGATTAACATTATTGATACAATACATATTTCATCTGTTATCGGATGGCCAATGGATATGGCTTATTGCGAAAAAGATTCGACCCTATGGGTTCTTGATAATATTTCAGAGTATATAAAACAACTTGATATTTCTGTTGATCCACCCGTTATTCTTGATAGTTTCCCTAACCCAGAGATGTCAAATTATGGAGAAGGTGTTGCATTTGATGGAAATGATCTCTGGATTAGCACATATTATGGAACCAGTGCTTACAGATTTGATCTTGGATTTGCCAAAACAAGAGTTGCATATTTTGAAAACCATGCTCCATGGGGTTCTGTATCTAATGAAGATATATTCTATAAGTACAATATAGCTTTTCATCATTTCAATGAAAGTGAAATTGGTCTTGTTGATCTTTCAAGATTTCAAAAATGCATTTTTGCATCACAACAAGAAAGAAGTTTTTATGAAGCGATTTCAAACAATAAAATAAAATATGAAGATTGGGTTAACAGCGGAGGTATATTACAGATAAATGGAGCAACCTATAGTTCTTATGATTGGAGTGGAATTGAGATGCCTTTTGGATTTACGATGGCTTCAAGATCTACTGATTCAGTAGCAATATTAAATGGTTGGCACCCTCTTTTAAATGAGTTTTCTAAGGAAGATTCAACAACACTTGTTAATTGGAATTCTGTTTCTCATGGAGGACTGATAAATTTACCAGAAAACTCTTATGTTGTTTTGTTATCTGCGGATTCAATAGATACTCTACTTTTAATTTCAAGACAAAATAAGGGAGGAATAATAGCAACCACAATGCCTATTGAATATGCATATTATAATTTATTATCAAAAATATTAGAAAATGTTGATATGTATTGGGTTTATGGTAATTACCCTAATATACTTTGGGCTGTTGCTGATGAGAATTCACCAAAAATAATAAAGCAGATAGAAGAGTTTCCAGATTTCGGAAATATTGATTATATGAATGCAGCAATTTACTTGCCAAACAGTAACGATCTATCATTTTATGATATGGTTGTCACATATCCCGACAATAATTATTTAGATAAAATAGCAATAGGGGATACACTTCTTTCATTTGTAAACTCAGGTAAATGGGTTATTACAGGAGGTTTTTCATGGTATTATAATGGGAACAATCTTGAAGGTGGAATAATGGATTCACTTATAAATCCATTTAGAAGTCTGGATGGTAATAATCATTATAGTTTTGCAAACCTTGGGAATTTTGTTGCAGGACATCCTTTTATGAATAATGTTACAACTTTGAGAGATGAATTCAGAGATTATTTGATTTTAAATACAGGTGCTGATAGTGTAGCAAGATGGGACGATGGAGAATGGCTTTTGGGTTATAGAAATCTTCCTCAACCTGCTGGTGGAGTGATAGGCCTCAATATGTTCCCTTCTGATTGGTCTGTTATGAATGGTATATTATCAGGTGATTATGTTGAACTTTTACATAACCTTTTTAAGGCAAGTGAATTGACAAATATTGAAGAAATTTCAAAAACAGAAACGATCGATCTAAAAACAAAAGTTTCAACTATAACTTCAAATATATTCTATGCAACTTTTTCTGAACAGATAAAAGGAAAGATAAACTTAAAAATTTATGATAAAAATGGAAGGGTTTTAAAAACTCTTGATTTCAATGGAACAAATAAAGAGATCGTTGTTGATTTAAAAAAAGAAAAATTTTCTTCTGATATCTATTTCTTTAAACTTGAAACACCAAAAAATGTTGTAAAGGGAAAATTTTTGTTCATTACAAAGTGAATAATTGATTTTTAACATTTTTTAATTAAGTGGGATGAGATATCATCCCACTTTTTTATGTTGACTTAAATTTTATAGAGTTGTATATTAAAATAATGTTTACAGAAAAAGAAGTTTTGATAGTTGCTAATGGTGAAGAATTATGCTCTGAAAAAATAATTAAAAGTTTTAAATATATTATTGCTGCTGATGGTGGATATGATAAACTTCCCAAAGAGTTGGTTCCAAAAATTGTTATAGGTGATTTTGATTCGACAGATGAAAAAAGAATACCTTCTTTTATTAAAAAAGAAAAATTCCCTATAAAAAAAGATTTTATAGATCTTGAACTTGCCATCAATTATGCTATTGATCAAGGTTTTAAAAACATTTATACAACGGGAGTCTCTGGTTCAAGAAAGGATCATTTTTTTGCATCTCTACTTTTAATTTCAAAATTTGAAAAGTTTAACATTCATATTTTAACAAAAGATGAGGATATATTTTTGATTAAACCGAACACTGAATACACTTTTTTCAATATGAAAGGTAAACGAGTTTCCTTTTTTTCTATTACTGAAAAAAGTGAAAAAATAGTTTCAGATGGTTTTGAATATGAATATCAAAAAAATGATTTGTTCAACAACCATCCATCTTTAGGAGTTAGTAACAAAATAATAAAAAAAACTGCAAAGTTCAAATATAAAAAAGGAAAAATTTTATGTTTTTTAGAAGTTTAAAAAAATTTTTATTTTTACTTTTTTGTTTTTCAACAATTTTTGCAAAAGTTCCTGAAGAGGATTATAAAATCATAATTGAGAAAAGTAGAAATTTCGGTATAGAGGAAAAAGATTTCAATTTCAAAAAAGATTTTTCTGTTAACGATTCATTTAAACTGCCTATTGCCGATACTCTTTTAAACAACCCTCTTCTTCTTGTGAAAAAAAGGGAGTTTTATATTGATTCCATAGTTAACCTACAAAATTATGGTTATTTTAAAAATGAATATGAAAAGTTTTCAAACCATTTTGAACTGATCGAAAAATATACAAATGATGTCAATTCAATTTTAAGAGAGAGAATAAAAATAAATGTTGAAAAAAGCAAGGAAATTTTACAACTTATACCTTTACTTTTTTTTGAAGAATCACTCTCTTATATTTATAAAGGTAGAATCGAACAATCTTTGGGAATAAATGTTGATACGAATTCTTTGAAGGTCGATTCCATTTTAACTTATTCTTATCTGGTAAATCCTGAATTTGAAAAGATAAAAATTTTAACAGAGAATTTCAAAAGAAGAATAGTTGAACTTTTTGTTAATGGCCAGATATATCCAGTTGATACTTTTCTTTCAAATGGGAGATTGTTTATAGGTGATATTTATTCAAATTCATATTATGATGAATATGATTTCATCATAGATCTTGGTGGTGATGATAAATATTTCAACAGTTGTGGAGTTGTTTATCCTTATACAAAAAGAGTTAAATTTATCATAGATTTCGATGGAGATGACCAATATCTATCAACAGATAGTTTTAAAGTTTCCTATGGTGCTATAAATGGTGTCAGTTTTGTATTTGATATTAATGGTAACGATGTTTATAAAACATATAACTTTTCACAAGGTTCTGCTTTTATAGGATTTTCACAACTTCATGATGGTGGAGGCAATGATTTTTATTCAGCAGGATTTTTCTCACAGGGGGCTGGTTATTATGGAAGAGGTGAAATGATCGATAAATCTGGAAATGATATCTATTACTCTTCAGCATTTTCACAGGGATTCGGTTTTGTTAAAGGGACTGGAATACTCGTTGATTCTTCAGGTGATGACCAATATATTTCAGGGACATTTTTCAAACATAAACCGCTTCTTGAAAATGATTATCTTTCAATGAGTCAGGGATTTGGTTTTGGATTAAGGCCAAGAACATGTGGAGGAGTTGGAATTCTTGTCGATTATCAGGGTAATGATAATTATTTTTCCTCTGTTTTTGGACAGGGTGGAAGTTATTGGCACAGTGTTGGACTTCTCTTTGATTTTTCTGGAAACGATTATTACTCTTCAGCACAATATGCACAGGGATCAGGCATTCATCTTTCTGTAGGTGGTTTGTTTGATTATTCAGGTGATGATATGTTCTTTTCAAGATATGGCCCATCACAGGGAGAAGGACACGATTTCGCTTATGGAATTTTGGTTGATCAGAAGGGAGATGATAACTATACAGTTTCGGGAGGACAGGGTGTTGGATTGAATAACTCTGTTGGGATATTTCTTGATAAAAAGGGAAACGACTCTTATTTTTCAAGTGAAAAACTTTCAAATGGTGATGTAAATGAATCAAGAGGATTTTCAGGTATTGGACTCTTTATCGATTGTGAAGGAAAAGATTTTTATTCAAAACAATCGAATAAAGATTCAATCAGCTGGATAAACAAATATTATGGTTTTGGTGTTGATGTTGGATTTATTGAGGAAAAGAAAGAACCTGATACTTTTTATGTTTCAGAGGATTTACCGATAGAAAAAATATTTGAAATCTCATCTGAATGGGCTGTCAGAGATAATTTTTATAAAGTTGAAAAAGCAAGAAAAATTCTTTTAAAACGGGAAAATGAATCGGTAAAATACATTCTTGATAAAAAAATCTCGACGGATGACGGACTTGAACTTGAAGCGATGAACTATCTCTTTAAAAATTGCTCAGACAATTTAAAAGAAAAACTGATAGAAAAGTTGAACAGAACAGAAGACAAAAATACCAAAAAAAATATAATCTATATACTTTCACAGGCGAAATGCAATAGATCATTCCAAACATTGAAAGAACACCTTTCTTATCCAGATCAGAAAATTAAAGAACTTTCAGTTTTTGCTATTGGAAATCTTGATACAACAGTTGATTTAAAATTTTTACTCGAACATTACGATAAAGGAAGTTATAGATTAAAAGTTGAGATTCTTGAATGCTTGAGAAAACATAAATTCGATATGGTTGAACTTTTTGTGAAAAAAATTGATCGAGAAGAAGATAGGGTTGTTCGTCAGGCAATATCAAATTATCTATCAGAATTTTCTTCAACTTTAAGGTATATACAACTTTTAAGTGATTTGAAAAATTATGAGGAATACATAACGATTTATAAACTGATTTCAAATGATAATTTTAAATATCTGATAAAATTATATAAAGAATACCTTATAAAGGTTTCAAAAATTGAAAAGGATGATAATATTGCAATAAAAGGAATCAAGAAAAAAATTTTAAGTTTGGTCGAAAAGAATAAGAACTGATGCTATAGCGTAATCCTTGATATGAGAAATTGAAAGTGAAATTTGGTCTATTTTATATTTTTTTACAAGATCTTGAGAAATTCTTATTTCAGGTTTTCCTGAAATATCATTTAAAATTTCTATATCCTTCCAATCAAGTTCTTTCCCGATACCAGTTCCGAGTGCTTTCGAGAATGCCTCTTTTGAAGCCCATTTACCAGCAAGAACGATATATTCGATTTCAAGTCCCTTCACCTGTTTTAACTCATTTTCAGTAAAAATCTTTTCTTTGAATTTTTGATTTTTTTCAAATTTTTCTTTTATTCTTTTTATTTCTATTATATCTATACCGTTGGATATTCTCATATTTTCTCCAGACATTTTTTTAATTTTAAATAAAGATAAATTGCGTGAAACCAGTATGAGATTGAAGTAGCAAAAGCTATACCCGCAAGGTTTAATTTTGGCATTAGAATTATGTTAAGTAAAACATTTATAATCATCGATATCATAGAGACATAAAGGGGTGTTTTTGTGTTTAAAAGTGAATAAAAACCTTTTGCAAAAACCTGTATTATTCCCATTGGAATAAGACCGAGGGTATAATAAATGAAAGGGATATAAGTCATTTTGACTGATTGCACATTGAAAGCCCCTCTTTGATAAATTATACTTATTATCTTTTCAGCAAATATAATGAAGAGTAAACTTATAGGTAAAAGAATCAAAAGATTTAATAAAACTCCTCTTTTAATAAACTTTCTAAAATTTTGTTTTGATGAATAATTTTCTTTTTCAGAAATATAAGGATGTATCACTTTTGATATTGCGATTGAAAAAACAGCGAAGGGAAGATCTGTTAACAAGAACGAGAAATGTAAAGCCGAAATAGCACCTGTGCCGAGGATAGATCCCATTATTCTATCAACATATATTGCACTCTTCTCAATAAAACTCGCTCCGATTATTGGAACCAAAAGTTTAAAACTTTTTTTGATCCTTTCATCTTTAAATGAAATAGTGAATCTATATTTTATTGGTAATTTTTTTAATCCAAAAAAGAGTATCAAAGTTTGTAAAATAACTCCAATCAGAACAGAAAAAGAGATTGTGAGTACTGGATTTTTTTTGTAAAATAATGGAATCGATATTATCATTACAATGTTAAAAACAAGAGGGGATATATTGTAGAGTGAAAATTTTTTAAAAGATTCAAGGAGTGATCCAAGAAAAGAGTATATTCCGATAAAAAACATATAAGGTAAAATAAGATAAGTTATTTTCAATGAAATATCATAAGTTTCTCTGTCAAATCCAGGTGCTAAAATTTTCAAAAGTATAGGTGAGATGAGATATAGAAGAATTGTGCCTATTATCAGTATAAGTGAAATTATTGTGAAAAGGTTTGACATATAAGAATCAGCATCTTTTTGACTCTTTTCTCTTTCTCGAATATACATTGGTAAAAATACAGATTCTGCTGCTCTTTCTCCAAGTATTCTTCTGAAGAAATTTGGGAGAAGAAAAGCCACCAAAAAACCATCCATTATTCTGGATGTCCCGATAAAAGCGGAGTAGACTACCTCTCTAAAAAATCCTGATAATCTTGAAATTCCTATGAGTATAGATGTAGAAAATATCGATTTAAAAAAGTTTGTTTTAAATTTCTCTGATAATGATGATAGGAGTTTTTTCATCATCCTGTCCTGCTGGATTCCCTTTCATTACATTCATTATTACATTTTCAACATTTTTATTTGCAGGATAAAGTGCAAGAAGATCGATTGAAACATTGTTTGCATCAACAACACCAACAACAATATCTTTTGAAAATTTTTGGTAAAGTTTTTTTGCAAATTTTTCAGGATCTTTTGGAGAAAGAACGATATAATTGTTTGAACCTTTAAAAGGAATCGGATGGTTTTTTTTGAAATCGATGCTTTTTACTTTTTTCCCTGCAACTTTATAAAATGAACCACTCTTTTTTCTAATTCTATCAAAGAATCCATAAAGTGTTGCTTTCAAAATTCTTTTTAACCCAACCTCTCTTATAGCACACTCCATCGTCTCTGCCATTCCAAGTCCTGTGCCATAATCAACATTTGAAACCCATGGATAAAGAAAATATGCCCATTTTGATGGTTTTACCTCATCAACTCTGTAAGCCCTATTCTGTGTTATTCCAATGATCGATTCTGCAACTGTTAATATATCATTATCTTTTATTTTGTCATTAAGGATTTCGAAAATGTAATTTACAAGATCTTCACCACCAGTAAAAATTTTTGTTTTTATTTTTATTATTTTATATTTTTTTAAATTGTATTCTATTATTTCTTTATCCTTTAATTTTAAATACTCCTCATATCCCTTTTTCAAGTGAAAATGCATCTTTTTGATATTTTTTTTTCTATTAATAAATTTTCTCACAAGAAAAGCATAAAGTTTTAAAATTTCATACATAAGAGTAAGTATAAGGATAAAAGAAACCAATTCAAGATGAAAAAGTTTTAAATGTTTATTTAGGTAAAGTATTTTTTGATTAAAAATGTCAAAAAGTCAAGCACCGTCCCCGAAAAATATTTTCTTGAAAGAGATTGAAAAAACGGTTAAAATAAAAATATGAAGAAATTTGTTTATAAAGTTTATAAAAAATTACAAAAAGAACTGGTTCCACAAAATATCAAAAAAAATTTTATTAAAATTTCTGATGAAAAATTGAAAAATTTTCAAAAAACTCTTGAAGATACATTTTTTAAAGGATGGAGAGAAAAGTGTAATTTTTCGGAAAAGAGATTTGAAAACGATTTAAAAACACAACTCTATTTGCGTCTTGACGAAAACAGATATTATTATATTCCATGGATATCAAAAACTTTGGATTTAAAAAATAAAAAAATTTTAGAGATCGGTTGTGGAACCGGTTCATCAACTGTTGCACTTGTTGAACAAGGAGCTTATGTTACAGGAATAGATATTGATAAGGAAAGTTTAATTGTAGCAAAGGAAAGAATGGATATTTATGGTTTAAAAGCAGAATTTCTCGAAGGTAATGCTTCTGAAGTTTTTGAAAGTATAAAAAATAGAAAGTTTGACATGGTTATTTTTTACGCATCTTTTGAACATATGGTTTATGAAGAAAGAATAGATTGTCTGAAAAAATATTTTTCATTTCTTGAAACAGGTTCTTTTTTTACAATAATCGAGACCCCAAACCGACTCTGGTTTTTTGATGAACATACATCACTCCTTCCATACTTCAATTGGTTACCTGATAAAATAGCTTTCGATTATGCGAAGTTCAGCGAGAGGAGTAATTTCAAGGAAATTTATAATGAATACTCAGATAAAAAATTTTTACATTTTTTAAGAAGAGGCAGAGGGATGAGTTTTCATGAACTTGAAATCGCATGGAATACAAAAGCAAGAGATATCAATGTAGTTTCTCATTTGAAACAGTTTTTCATTCCATTTTCAAAAGAAAAAAAATTTTTTGATCTTCTACAAAAAATCTCTCCCGAGATCGATAAAGGATTTTTCTATCCCTATCTTAACATAATCATCAAGAAGTGATCAATTCTTATAAGGATAATACTTGACTTAAAAGTTTTAATATGTTATTTTATTCTTTTAATTTTTTGTTAACATTAAATTAACAGCAGGAGGTATTTGATATGAAAAAGAGAGTTTTGATTTTAGGAGCAGCAGGAAGAGATTTCCATAATTTTAATGTGTTTTTTAGAAATAATGAGGAATATGAGGTTGTTGGTTTTACTGCTACACAGATCCCGGATATAGAGGGAAGATTGTATCCTCCATCACTCGCAGGAAAACTTTATAAAAAAGGGATTCCAATTTATGATGAAAAGGATATGACAAAAATAATAAAAGAAAAAAAAGTTGATCTGGTTGTTTTTTCCTATTCAGATATTTCCAACCAGTATGTTATGAACAAAGGTGCAGAAGCGATGGCTGCAGGTGCAAGTTATATGCTTCTTGGTCCTGAACAGACATACATAAAATCATCAAAGCCAGTTGTCTCAATAGTTGCAGTTAGAACAGGTTCAGGTAAATCTCAGACAACAAGGGCAGTATCAAAAATTTTAAGAGGTATGGGTTATAAACTTGTTGCAATAAGACACCCTATGCCTTATGGTGATCTTGAAAAACAGAGAGTCCAAAGGTTTGCTTCAATTGAGGATTTGAAAAAACATAATTGCACTATAGAAGAAATGGAGGAATATGAACCTCATATAAATAATGGAACTGTTGTATATGCTGGTGTTGATTATGAAGACATAATCAGACAGGCTGAAAAAGAGGCGGATATAATTTTATGGGACGGTGGGAACAACGATTTCCCATTCTACAAACCCGACCTTGTAATAACAGTTGCTGATCCTCATAGACCTGGTCATGAACTCACATATTATCCAGGTTGTGTTAACATTAGACTTGCTGATGTTGTTGTTATAAACAAAATTGATTCTGCAAAACCTGAAAATATTGAAGTTGTAAGGGAAAACATTGCAAAAGTGAATCCTAAAGCAACAGTTATCGAAGCAGCATCTCCAGTTTCAGTTGATAAGCCCGAACTTATAAAAGGTAAAAAAGTCGCTGTTGTTGAGGATGGACCAACACTCACCCATGGTGAGATGAAATATGGTGCAGGTGTTGTTGCAGCAAAAAGGTTTGGAGCAAAAGAGATAATAGATCCACATCCTTATGCTGTTGGTGAGATAAAAGAAACTTATGAGAAATATTCAGAAGCAGGTGCAATACTTCCTGCAATGGGTTATTCGAAAAAACAGATCTCTGATCTTGAAAAAACAATAAACAAAATTCCATGTGAAACAATAGTTATAGCAACACCGATAAACCTCGGAAGATTGGTGAAGATCAACAAGCCATCAGTAAGGGTTGGTTATGATCTCCAGGAAATTGGAAAACCAGACCTTGAAGATATTTTGAAAAATTTTGTTAAGAAAATTAAAAAGTAAAAATTATGACAAAGATAGCTGTTGTTGCTTTAGGTGGAAATGCACTGATTCAGGATGGTCAAAAGGGCACGATAACCGAACAATTTGCAAATACAAGAATGTCTCTTGACGGAGTAATCGAATTACTCCGTCAAGATTTTTCAGTTGTTATAACTCATGGTAATGGCCCTCAGGCAGGTTTTGAACTTTTAAAAAATGAGATGGCTGAAAATGAGGTTCCATCACTTCCACTTGGAGTCATAGATGCTGAGACACAGGGTTCTATAGGTTATATGATATCCCAATCGTTGATGAACAGATTGAAAAAAGAGGGAATCAACAGGCAGGTTGCAGTTGTGATAACTCAGGTAGTTGTTGATGAAAATGATCCTTCAATAAAAAATCCTTCAAAATTTGTTGGGAAATTTTATAAAGAGGAAGATGTTTCAAACCTTTTGAAAAAAGGATGGGTCGTAAAACATGATGTTGGAAGAGGGTATAGAAGAGTTGTTCCTTCACCTGAGCCAAAAGGTATAGTCGAAAAAGATGTTATTAAAACTTTACTTGAAAACGGTTATATCGTTATCGCAGCAGGTGGTGGAGGAATTCCTGTTTACTATGATTCAAAGGGAAACCTTGAAGGTCTCGATGCTGTTATCGATAAGGACAAAGCATCGGCACTTCTTGCAGAGGAGATCGGGGCTGATGAATTTTATATTTTAACTGCTGTAAAAAGGGTTTGTATTAATTTTAGAAAAGCTAACGAAAAGGAACTTAAAGAGTTAACTGTATCGGAAGCGAGAAAATATTTTATCGAAGGGCAATTTCCACCAGGATCGATGGGCCCAAAGATTGAAGCGATGATCAGGTTTGTTGAAAATACTGGTAAAAGGGCTTTGATAGGTTCTGTTGAACTTGGGAAAGATGTTGTAAGAGGAGAGTCGGGAACACTTATCAAAAGGGGGTAATCTGGAAAGAACCCTTATGTTGATAAAACCTGATGCGACAAGAAGAAATCTTGTTGGTAAAATCCTTTCAATAGTTGAAGAAAAAGGTTTTAAAATAGTTCAGATAAAATCCCTGAAAATGACAAAAAAATTAGCAAAAGAGTTTTATAAGGTTCATAAGAAGAAAGAATTTTTCAATGATCTTGTTGAATATATGTGTTCTGGGTTAACCGTTGGAGTTATTTTGGAAAGAGAAAATGCAGTCGATCATTTGAGAGAAATAGTTGGTTCAACTGATCCAAAAGAAGCAAAAAAAGGAACAATAAGGCACACATTTGGTGAAACATTCAGAAGAAATTCTGTTCATGCTTCAGATTCAAAAAAATCTTATATTTATGAAAAAAAAGTTTTCTTTAAGGAGAGAGGATGATAAAAATAACAAAAATTGGTTTTTATGGTATAAGAAATCTTGGTCCAGGTCTTGTTCAGTCGGTTTTAAACAAAGGACTGACTGCTGTTATTTACGAAAAAGATTATGATGTTTATCAAGCGGGATTGAACATAATCGAAAGAAACATTGATTACGAAATAGAACATTGGGGACTCACCCTAAAGGATAAAAAGGTTATGCTTTCAAGGATTGAACATGTTGAAAATCTTGCTGATTTTTCAAAACATGATATAGACATTCTTGTTGAATCTGTCGAAGAAAGATTACAACGAAAAAGAGAAGTCAGAGAAAAAATCAAAAATGAAGTCAACATGAATATTCCCGTTATCTTTACTTCTCAGACGAACAGTTTGAAAGATGTTGTTGAGAACGATGATCTTGAACAGAAATCTGTAAACATCCATCCTGTTCCATCTGTTCCAATTTATAAAATCATCGAACTTTTTAAAACTGAAAATACTTCTGAAACCACTCTTGAGATAGTTAAAGAATTTTTTGCAAAACTTGATCTGAAAATAGTTGAACTGAAAGATGGTGCAGGACTTATCGGTCCAAGAGTTTTGATAGCAACCGTTCTTGAGGCATGCGATGTTATGAGAGAAACCGGAATATCTCCCGAGGAGTTTGATCTCGTTATGAAGAAAGGACTAAAAATGTACAAAGGACCACTATCGATGGCAGATGAAATAGGTCTTGACAATATCAAGATGTGGATTGAGGAACTCTCAAAGATAGATAGTTCAGTTTACAAGGTTCCAGAAATTTTGAAAAATCTTCTCGATAAAGGTTATACTGGAATAAAAGCAAAACAGGGATTTTTAAATTACAGGTAGGTAAAGATGAAAGTTTTAGTTTTAAATTCAGGTAGTTCTTCTTTAAAATATCAGATCATAGATACATCAACAGGTGATTCACTTTTAAGAGGTCTTGTTGATAGAATTGGAATGACAAGTTCTGTGATAAAACAGAAAAGGTTTGATGGTGATGTTTACGAGTTGGAAGACGAGATCATAAGTCATTCAATTGCAATCGAAAGTGTGTTAAAACTTATAGTTGATAAACAGCACGGTGTTTTGATGTCGATAAATGAAATAGATGCTGTTGGACATAGAGTTGTTCATGGAGGAGAAAAATTTTCAAGGTCTGTCTTGATAAACGATAAAGTTATAAAAGCGATAGAAGAATATTCTGAAATTGCACCACTCCATAATCCATATAATCTAAGAGGAATAAATGCAGCGATAAAAGCGCTACCGAAAGTTCCTCAAGTTGCAGTTTTTGATACAGCGTTTCACCAATCACTTCCAGAAGTTGCTTACATCTATCCAATACCTTATATTTTTTATGAAAAGTATAAGATCAGAAGATATGGATTTCATGGAACGAGCCATTACTATGTATCCAAAAGGAGTTGCGAAATACTTGACAGGAATATCAACAATTTTTCTGTGATAACATGCCATCTTGGAAACGGATGTTCTATCAGTGCAGTAAAAAATGGCCGTTCGATAGATACTTCGTTAGGTTTTTCGACAATAGCAGGTGTGATGATGGGAACAAGGTGTGGTGATTTTGATCCTGCTGTTATTCTGAACATAATGGAAAAGGAAGAGTTGACGATCGAACAGGCAACATCATTGTTAACAAAACATTCAGGACTTTTAGGTGTTTCAGGTGTTTCTTCTGATATGCGGGAGGTCAAGAATGCTGCAAAAAATGGAAACAGAAGGGCTGAACTTGCGTTTCAGGTGTTCTGTTATATAGTGAAAAAATTTATTGGTGCCTACTCAGTTGTTCTCGAAGGACCCGATGCTATTGTTTTTACAGCAGGTATTGGCGAAAATGATCCTGATGTCAGGGAACTCTCTTTGAAAGGCATGGAGTTTATGGGTGTAAAGGTTGACAAGGAAAAAAACCATTCATGTATCGGAAAAGAAATGGTGATCTCTACAGATGATTCAAAAGTAAAAGTTCTTGTTATTCCAACTAATGAAGAATTAGTTATTGCAGAGGATGTTGTAAAAGTTCTGGAGGAGATCGAGGATGAATAATAAAGTTACACTTGATATGGAAGTTGAAGATATCGTTAGAGAATATCCACAACTGATATCATATCTTATGGATAAAGATATAATATGTATAAGATGTGGTGCTCCAGTGTGGGGAAGTTTGAGAGAACTTCTTGAAAGCAAAGGGATTGAGAATTTGGAAAAATTTGTTGAAGAGATGAACGAGTTCTTAGAACAGAATAACTGATTATTTTTTAAAATTGTTTGAAACCTTCAATGCACCATAAGGACATCTGTTAACACACTCAAAACATCTTATACAGTCAATATCGTGTGGATTTTCATAAATATTTATATCCATTGGACAGACAGCGTTACATACACCACATTTTGTACATTTTTCTTTATCATATTTGATTTGGAGTAAACTTATTCGGTTAAAGAGTCCATATATTGCACCTATTGGGCATACAGTTGAACAGAAAAATCTTTTTGTTGTGATTGAAGAAAAAATGAATGAGATTCCAAAAAATATTTTTAAATAGAATATCCAACTGATATTTGATAAGAGTGCTGGGTTAAAAATTATCTGTGGTAAACTTGCTTCGATTGTTCCAGCAGGACAGATGAACTTGCAAAAAAAAGGTTCTTTATAAAGAAATGGAATTAAAAACGAAAG
Organism: Caldifarciminota bacterium; assembly: GCA_039804105.1. Taxonomy (GTDB): domain Bacteria; phylum Hydrothermota; class 32-111; order 32-111; family 32-111; genus 32-111. Next base: position 592,791 of record JBDRZU010000001.1, on the reverse strand, counting down.
AATGAGAAAAATATATTTAATGTATCTGAACGGTCTTTTGACTCTAAATTTAAAACTTTTTATCCTGTATAAAAGTTCCTGTAAAAAACCGAAGGGACAGAAATTCCCACATGGATACCTTCCAATAAAAATTCCAATAGTTCCAAAAAACCCCAACAAAAGATATGGGATCTGTGATATTTTTATTGTCTGTTGTAAAGCACCAAGGGGACAACTACCAACAGCAAGAGGGCATGAATAGCAATTTAAAATTGGGACACATAAAGATTTTAATTTCCCTTGATATAAAACTTTTCCCGTTTTTGGATTTAAAAGTATGTATGGATTGAATATGATAAAGGAAACTATCTGGATTATTCTTCTTGAAGATAATTTAAATTTTTTTCTCATAGACCGATACAATCAAAACAGATGAACCTTCCAAAATTGTAAACAAGATCATATTGTTTTAAAATTATTCCAACTAAAAGTAATATTAAAAAAATCAAAAGAAGAGCAAAAAAGATTATTTTTTTTCTCATCTGTATTGAACAGTTAAATTTTTTATTTTTGTGTAAGAAACAGTTTTATTGTTTACTCCAGTTATTTCATAACTGTCTGGTAGAACTATACCATTTTTCAGATATCTATTTTTTATCACTTTGAAGATGATCTGATCGTAAATGTTTTTTAAACTCAACTCTTTTAAACTTAAATCTTTTTTATCAAAAACTATATAAACCAAAGGTTCATTTCTCTTTACATTTTTTAAAATTAAATTTTTTCCATCATCCTCGATTGTAAACGAATCAGGTAAAAGATATTTCAGATTCATCCCTTTAAAAATATTTTCCGGATAAAGTATTAAATTTTTTTCTTCAGGAAGAAATTTTGTAACCACAGGTGAATTCTTTTTTATTTTATAGAGGTATGATACAGTATCTTTGAATGTTGTATCATATAAAAAGGATTTTATTTTTAAAGAATCTATAAAATCTTCTATATAAGAATTGTAATAAAGTATTTCACCATAATCAAATTTCGTAAAAGTTTCAATCTTTAGATACTTTATTGTGGATTCGTAAATTTTTTCTTTCTGATCAAAATTTTTTATGAGTGTTTCTTTTTTTATAGAAGGGAATATTATTAAAGGTAAAATAAGAATAATATAAAACAATTTTTTCATTCAACTGTAACGGATTTGGCCAAATTTCTTGGCATATCAACATCAAGACCTTTTTTTACAGCCGTTTTATATGCGATGAGCTGTAAAGGTATCACTGAAAGAAGTGGAGAAAGTTCTTCAATAGTATCAGGTATATGAATAACATCATCAACAATATTTTCAATTTCATCATCACCTTTGTTTGCTATCGCTATAACATAACCTTTTCTTGCTTTTATCTCTTTTATGTTGTTGATAATTTTTTCATAAATACTATCTTTTAATGAAATGAAAAGGACGGGCATATTTTCATCAATAAGTGCTATTGGCCCATGTTTCATTTCAGCAGCAGGGTAGCCTTCGGCATGGATATATGAAATTTCTTTTAATTTCAAAGCACCTTCAAGAGCAACAGGATAGTTTATCCCTCTTCCAAGATAAAGAAAATTTGTTTTGTTATAAATTTTTTCAACGATTTTGTCTATTTTTGATATTGTTTCTTTATCATTTAAAATTTCATTTATCTTGTCAGGAATCGTTTCAACATTTTTTATAAAATTAACACCATCTTCAAATGTTAACATTTTTTTTCTTCCGAGTGCAACCGATAACATAAAGAATACGAGAACCTGTGCTGTAAACGCTTTTGTTGATGCAACACCTATTTCAGGTCCAACGTGTGTGTATATTCCACAATCTGTTTCTCTTGCTATCGTCGAACCGACCACATTACAGATTCCAATAGTTGTTGCACCTTTGTTTTTGCTTTCCCTTAAAGCGGCGAGTGTATCAGCAGTTTCACCTGATTGGCTCACAAGTATTACAACCGTTTTTGGAGTTATTATCGGATTTCTATATCTAAACTCTGAAGCGTAATCAATCTCAACTGGAATCTGGGTGAATTTTTCGATAAGATATTTCCCGATAAGTGATGCGTGCCATGAAGTTCCACATGCTGTTATTATTATCCTTTCTGCATTCAAAAGATCGTTAAACTTATCTTTTATACCGTTCAATCTGAATGTTCCACTGGCTTTATCGATTCTTCCTCTGAAAGTGTTTTTCAACGCTTCAGGTTGTTCGAATATCTCTTTTTCCATAAAGTGGTTGTATCCACCTTTTTCAATCTGAGAGAGAGTCATATCGATCTGTTCAAATTCGCTATCTGTAATCTGGTCTGTTTCAATATTGAAAATCTCAACATCATCCTTTGTTATTTTTGCTATATCGTAATCTTGCATATATAGGATCTGGTTCGTAATAGAAACTATTGCGGAAGCATCAGATGCTGCTATCATCTGATTGTTTGCTTTTCCGATTATCAAAGGGCTTCCTTTTCTTGCAGCGATTATTGTATTTGGTTCATATGAAGAAAGGACAAGTATTCCATAAGTTCCATCTACCATCTTCAAAGATTTTTTTACAGCTTCAAGGAGGTTGCCTTTATAAAGATGTTCTATCAGATGGACTAAAACTTCGGTATCTGTTTCGGATTTAAATTTATGACCTTTTTCAACAAGAAAACTTTTTAAAGTTCTATAATTTTCTATTATACCATTATGAACGAGAGAAATTTTTTCATTACAATCAGAATGTGGATGAGCGTTGATATCGCTTGGTTCACCATGTGTTGCCCATCTTGTGTGTGCTATTCCAATATGTGAAGCACATGGTTTCCTTTTTTCAATCTCTTTTACAAGATCTTTGATTTTTCCAGATTTCTTGATTATCTCAAGCTTCTTTTCTTCATCACAATAAAAAGAGATACCTGAAGAATCATATCCTCTATATTCCAACCTTTTCAAACCGTTCAAAAGGATGTCAATAGCTCTTTTTTCACCTATATAACCTACTATACCACACATTTAAAGTAATCCCTCAACCCTTTTTATCATTTCAGAAGTTCTTTGAGGTGTTGTAAATTCACATATCAATCTTATTAAAGGTTCTGTTCCAGATCTTCTTATATGTAAAAATCCATCTTCAAAAGTGAACCTTAACCCATCAGTGTTATCAAGAGGTACTCCTTTAAACTCATTTTCAATCCTTTCGAGTGCTGCAGATGAGTTTATATCATATTTTTTCTTGACCATATAAAGTTTTGGCAATTCATCTATTATCTCATCTATATCTTTTTTGCTTTCAGCGAGGTGACCAAGAATCAATGTGATTGCAACCAGTGCATCCCTTGTGAGATTTACTGATGGAAGTATAACTCCACCGTTTCCTTCTCCACCAATCGGTGCTTTGTTTAAAATTATTGAATCAACAACATTCGCTTCTCCAACAGGTGCTCTTAAAACTGTGAAATTATTTTTCTTTGCAAGTATTTCGAGCATACTGCTTGTCGATTGATTTATAACTATCCTTTTGGGTTTCAACTTCGAAAGAGCGTAAAGTCCTGAAATTGTTATCGTGTACTCTTCTGATATTGCACCTTTTTCTGGTGTAACTATCGCGATTCTGTCTCCATCTCCGTCTGTTGCAAAACCTATATCAGCTTTTTTGTTTTTAACCTCTTTCACAAGTTCTTTGAGATTATCAGGGACAGGTTCAAGGTTTCTGTTAAATTTTCCATCTATGTTTGTATTGATTGTGGAAAGTTTTACACCAAGGTTGTCAAGAAGTTCAGGAATTATGATACTACCAGCACCACTACCACCATCAAAAACAACCTTTAACTTTCTTCTTTTTATTTTTGATCTGTTAATAAATGGTATCGAAAGAACTTCTTTTATATGTTTTTTGTAAAGGTTGAAATCGTTTATGTTGTTTTTATAATTCTCTTTGAATGGGAGAGGATTTTGCTCATAGTTCATAAAAGTGATATAATCTTTTCTGTTCAAAAATCTCCCACAACTCGAAACAAACTTAATCCCATTGTATTCTTTTGGATTATGGGATGCTGTTATGATAAAACCACCTGAAAGTTTTAGTTTTTTTACAAGAAAAAGAATCGTTGGTGTTGGAACTATACCACAAAATATCGTATCAATACCTTTAAAATTCAGAGAATTGATAAAAATGTTCGAAAGAATTTCACCAGATTTTCTTGTATCCCTTCCACCGATTACTGTCCCTTTCCCAATGAAATCTGCAAAGATTGAAGCAAAATGTGCAACATTTACATTATTGAGGTCTTTACCTGTTAAACCTCTTATTCCCGAAACACTTCTAATTAAAGTCATAAGTTCCATTATTATAAAAAAAAAGTTTGTTAAGTCAATAGAAAATTTTGAAAGAAGTTGACATATTTTTTGAAAGTTTTATCATATAAAATATGAAAAAATATAACCTTTTTATAATTTTAAGTTTTTTTTTAATTTTTTCTTATGCTCAGGTATTTGAGGATACAGGAAAAATTTCAATACACAGGTATGAAAAAGAGATTTATGAAACAACAAAACAGGATAGTGCTGTATTTGATCTTGAAAAAAATAACAGTGTCAAAAAGGAAACAAATCTTTTTTTTCTGATATTACCTTTTATTGTTATAATTGTTACATTATCTGTTATTTTTTTAATTATGAAAAATAAAAGAAAAATCTTTTTTTTATTTTTATTATTTTTTCCTTTGATTAAAATTTTTCCATCTATCCATTATGAAGATTATAAAAAAAATTTAAAGAATGTTTATTGGGGCTATCCTGGTGGTTTAAAAGTTGAGTTTGAAGAAAAATCTTCAAAAGGTCTTGTGTATAACTATTACGGATATCTCCCTTACTGGATAGATACATTGTACTATGCAAATTTTCAATATGATCTTTTAACACACATATCATATTTTTCGATCGATGTTAACTCTGATGGAAGTTTGGGTTCATTTCCGAATCCTTCAAGGTTTACAAAAATTTATAACGATGCACATAAAAGAGGTGTAAAGGTTCATTTAACCTTCACACTTTTTGGAACAACCTCTGTATCAACACTTTTAAACAGTAAAACTTCAAGAGATAATTGTATCAACAGCATTTTAAATTATGTAAACGCATATTCTCTTGATGGAGTCAATATAGATTTTGAATTTGTTTCATCGTCTGTTAGAGATTCTTTTACACTTTTTATTCAGGAACTTGCAACCAAACTACATACACAGTTTTCAAGAAGAAAAGAACTTTACATTGCTGTTCCACCTGTTTATCAATGGTATCCTGGATACAATTATATTGCAATTTCAACTTATGCTGATGGACTTTTTGTTATGTGTTATGATTACCACTGGTCTGGCTCAACGGAAGCTGGTCCTGTTGCTCCAACATTCAACTCTTCGTTCTGGGGCTATTACGCTGTGAATACCTCAATAAACGATATTCTTTCACTTGGAGTGGATCCAGAAAAACTTGTTCTTGGAATCCCTTATTATGGTTATGACTGGCCAACAGAGTCGGACACTTTAAAATCAAAAACAACTGGAACAGCAAGTTCGGTAATTTTTAAAAATGCAAAAGTTTACAGTTCAAATTATGGTAGAAAATTTGATAACTATTCAAAAACACCTTACTACACTTATTATTCAACTTCATACCATCAATGTTTTTATGATGATTCTTCTTCAATAAGGTATAAGTTAGGGATAGTAAAAGATAAAAAATTACAAGGAGCTGGATGTTGGGCTCTCGGTTATGATGACGGCACAATAGACCTTTGGACTGTTTTAAGAGAAGAATTTTTTTTGACTGTTCCTTTAAAACATTTCATTGTAGAAGTGAACACTTCGAACTTAAATGTTAGAACCGGGCCGTCAACTTTTTATGATATTTTGAATATCTCAAACTATGGAGAAAAATTTGTTGCTTTTGATTATGACGGATATTGGTATAAAATATATTATCCTTCTGCATCTTTCCCTTATTATGCTTATGTTTATGGTGGTGATGGAGTCAATCTGAAATATCTTGAAGGTGATAACTCTTTTAAAGTTGCAAGGATCACAGCATCTCTTTTGAATGTTAGATCTGGTCCTTCTACAACTTATCCAGTATTAACTCAAGTTGCATATAATCAGGTATTCGTTGTTGATTCTTTTACAGGTGGTTGGGTACGGATAATTTTACCTGATTCAAACAGAACCGGTTTTATATACTATACAAGTTATGCTCAAATTTTTGATGACCTATCTTCGTTTAACGATTGTGAAATTTTTATAGATTCTATAATTTATCCTGATACTGTCTTTTCAGGAGATTCTTTTGAGGTTAAACTTTATTTGAAAAATACTGGATATGTTTCTCTCGATTCAATTTTTGGAATGAGTTTTTCTGAAAAATCTTTATTTTTCTATGAAAATTTCTGGACCGATTCAACTTTCGCAAAAAGTTATGGAAATAACACTCTTCCTGGACAAAATGGAATAAAAACATTTTATTTCAAAGCACCTTTTATCTTAAACGATTCTCTTTTAAGTTACGATGTGGTGTTAAAAAGAAATGATGATACTTCTTCAAATTATTTCAACATTAAAATTTATGTAAAAAGTAAAAGTTCAGGAAAAGTTGAGGATGATAAAATTTTTTGTGAAGAAAATTTTAAGACATTGAGGAAGTTTTATCATGTATATGATTTAACTGGAAGATTGATAAAAAAAGGTGATGGAGAGTTCAACATAACTGATGTAAAAAAATTTTCAACAGGAGTTTATTTTGTGATATTTTCAGATGGTCAAAAGATAAACAGAAAAAAGATAATAATGTTAAAATAATTTCCCTTGATAAAAATCTTTAAAAATATAAAATATTACTTTTAAAAAGGAGTTTTTAATGGTTGAAATTATTTTTTCAGTGAATCCCGGTGCAACAACAACAAAATGTTCTATTTATAAAATAGTTGAAAAAGGTATAGAAGAGGTTGTCTCAGAAAACATCGAGCATCCAACAGAAGAGATAAAATCTTTTAAAGATATAACATCACAGGTTGATTACAGGTATGAGAAGGTAAAAGATTTTTTAAACAGGAATATGAGAGATGGTTATAAAATCGTTGCAACAGCAGGTCGAGGAGGTATGTTGACCCCGGTTCCAAGTGGAGTTATAAAAATAAATGAGGAACTTGTCCATTTTTCACTTTACACACCGGTCTATCAGCATGCTTCAAACCTTGGTGCACCACTCGCTTATAGAGTTGCAAAAGAGAATAATGTTGATTCGTTTATAGTTGATCCTGTAAGTGTAGACGAGTTTACAGATGTTGCAAGAATTTCAGGTGCAAAAGATTTTCCAAGATTTTCTTTTGTCCATGCTCTTAACATCAGGGCAACGGTTAGAAAACTTTCTGAGATGTTGAACATAGATTTTAACAGGATCAAATGTGTTGTTGCACATCTTGGTGCTGGATTTTCGATAGCCGCTTTTGTTGAAGGGAAAATCGTTGATAACGATAACAGGATGGAGAGTGCTCCATTTACAGCAGAAAGAGCAGGTGGAGTTCCACCGATACCACTTGTGAACGCCTGTTTCTCGGGTCAATATACAAAAGAACAGATAATGAAAAAACTTTATGGTGAAGGTGGATTGTATGGTTATTTAAAGACAAAGGATCTAAGAGAAGTTCTGAAGATGATCGAAAATGGTGATAAGTATGCTGAACTGATTTACAATGCGATGGTTTATCAGATTGCAAAAGAGATTGGAGCGATGGGTTCGGTTATGGATTTTGAAATCGATGGGATAATTTTGACTGGTGGAATGGCTTATTCTGAGAAACTTGTGAAAGATTTAACAAGAAAGGTTGGCAAGATTGGAAAGATCTATGTTTTCCCGGGGAGTAACGAAAACGAATCTTTGGCTCTAGGTGTTTATAGAGTTTTAAAAGGTGAAGAAAAATATTTGACCTGGCCTGTGAAAGTTTGAATGGAGGAAAGATGGGAATAAAAAGTTTTAGTGAATTAAAGGAAAAAGTTTTAAAAATGTCTGCAAAAAGGGTTGTTGTTGCGGCAGCACATGATAAGGATGTGATTGAAAGTGTAGTTGAATCGATGAAAGTTGGAATAGTAAAAACTCCAATACTTATTGGAGATGCTCAAAAAATAGAGAATATAATAAAAGATTTTGGTGAAAATTTAAACGATTTTGAGATAGTTGATTCTTCTTCTGATGAGGAATCAGGGAAACTTGCTGTGAAATACATTAAAGAGAAAAAAGCTGAGATCCTTGTTAAAGGGAAACTTGAAACCGTATTTTATTTAAAACCTATACTTGATAAGGAAACAGGAATAAAAAAATCAGGTGTTCTTTCAAACCTTACACTTTTTGAAATGCCTTCATACCATAAATTCATCTCTGTCACAGATAACGCTATAATACCTGTTCCAACGATGGAAGAAAAAAAATATATTATTGAGAATACAAAAATTTTATACAACGCTCTTGAAATCGAAACCCCAAAAGTTGCTTTACTTTCTGCTCTTGAGGTTATAAACACAAAAGTTGAATCTACCATCGATGCTGCGTGTTTAACACAAATGTATCAGAGAGGGCAGATAAAAGGATTTATAATCGATGGTCCTTTAGCGTATGATACAGCGATAGATAAAAAATCTGCTGATAGTAAGAAGTTGAAAGGTTCAGAAGTTGCAGGTGATCCTGATATACTTATAGTTCCAAACCTTGAAAGTGGAAACATCCTTGGGAAAGCATACAAATTCCATGCTGATGCAAAAAGTGGTGGAGTTGTTCTTGGTGCTTCAGTTCCGGTTGTTTTGAACTCAAGATCAGATGGAGCTGACAGAAGGTTCAATTCAATGCTTATCGCAAGGGCGATAGCAGAACTTGTTTAGAAGTTAAATGTTCAAATCTTGTTTAAATTTTTCAAGATCAACCTTATCTTTCAGATTTGCAAGTTCAAGCCCATCTATTAAAGCATCGATTGGATATATCTCTTTTTCTTTTAAAATGTAAAACAACGAGAAAACCGCACTATTTTTTGCACCAAATTTTCGGAAATCGTATCTGATAATTTTTGCTTCGGTTTGAGGTGTTTCAAGTGAGTTATCAAGATAGAGTATCCCCTTAAAACTTTTCAACTTTTCAATGTTAACATTGAGTCCATCCAAAGATGTTATGATTATTATATCTGGAGAATTCACATTGTAAGTGCAATCTTGTTCTGGAGAGATTATTATTTCAGTTGTTGAAAATCCTACCCCCACTGTAACAGGATAACTTCCTCTATGGTTAACAGAGAGACCTGAAAGTATTGAAGCATAACAGAACGCTTCACCTGCTGTCTGAACTCCTTCACCAGCTGAACCTGATAGTTGTATACAGAATGTTTTTTCAAGTTTATGTTCATATTTTTTTTCAAGTATTTTTACCTTATCGAATAGGTTCTCTGTTGAATTTGTATAAAATTCCCACCTATAATTTTCATTCTTTTTAACAAACTCTTCCTCTCCAATCTCTTTCAGGATCTCAGAAATTTTCATACCTTTGTTCATCTTCACAGCATAACTTGGACATAACTCGATCGCCTCAACTAAAGAAAAACCATCATTTTTTATTGCATCAGCGATAATATTTGAAAAATCTGGTTTCACAACTACTCTTGCAACAAAACTCGCTTTTGCAGCGAGTGCTATCTGACAGATATCATAATTTCTTGTTTTACTTTTATCAGGTGTTGTTGTTGTAACAAAACCTTTTGGAGTTAATCCACTTGCCTGTCCACCTGTCATTCCATAAAGCATGTTGTTGTGGATTAAGACAGTTAAATCTATGTCAAGACGTGATGCCTCAAGAATGTGCTGCATTCCAATCGTTGCACCTCCATCACCGATGAAAACTATAACTTTTTTGTTTTTATTTTTTAGCCCAAGGGAAATTCCTGCTGCAAGTGCAACAGATCTTCCATGTAATCCATGGACTGTGTGTGAGTTTGCAAATTTATCTATTATTCCATGACAACCAATGTCAGAAACGAGGATTACATCCAGTGGATCGATGTTCAGTTTTTCAAGTGCTTTTTCTGTGTTCTGTGCTATCAGGTGGTGTCCACAACCAGCACAGAATGGAAGTTTATTTGAATTCAAGAATTTTTTATCCATTTTTTCTAACCTCTTCTTTGATTTTATCTATGCTGATCATCTTACCTATGGAATTTATCTTTATTACATTATCAGGAATGTTGTTACCAAAAAGCATTTCACACAGTTGACCGTTTAGATTTTCTTCAACAACAAAAATCTTTTTGTATTTCGAAATTATCTCATAGTAAACATCTGGAACAGGCACAAGAGTTTTTGCAACGAGCAAAGAGACCTTCTTCTTTTCGTTTCTTAAATCTTTCATCGCTTCTTTACACACAACAGAACTCACATCAAAACTTATCAAAAGATTTTCGTTTCCATCCTCATCATATTCATAGAGTGTGAAATCTTTTATGTTTGAAACAATTTTTTTGTACAACCTTGCACTGTTTTCAAGTGCTTCCTTTGTTGAATGTTGCAATATACCTTTCTGATCGTGTGTTGAGGCGTTTATTCTTATCTGATGTTTGTTTGATGATAGAGGCAAAAACTCTGGAACAAGATTTTTTTCAGGTTTATATGGAATGTATGTTTCATCTGAACTATAAAATTTTCTTTCAACTTTTTTTATCTCTTTTAAAGAAGATATCTCAAAACTTCTGTTTGTCATCGTGATCTCTTTTGAGGTTAAAATTATGACAGGTGTTCTTAAGTTCACTGCCGTATTTATAGCGATTTCAGGTATCTCCCAGCAATCTTTGAAGTCAGAAATTGCCAATGTTGGAACGGGGTAACCACCCGATATCATCCCTCTTACGAGTAAAAGATCACCTGATGCACCACATGTAGCAGTTCCAGTTGATGGCCCCAACCTTTGGGCAAGTATTATCACCATTGGAAGTTCCATCATGAAAGCCATATTGATTGACTCAACCATCAAAGCGAATCCAGGGAATGATGTTGCTGTTATTGGTAATCTTCCTGCTGCTGAAAGTCCTGACATCCATTGTAGTGTAGTTATTTCATCTGGAGCATGAAATGTTAATGGTAACCTTTTTGAACTGTACAGGTAAAGATAGTTCGAAGGTGTTATGGGATACCCAACAAATGTGTCAGCCCCTGCTCTTGCGATCGATTCAACGATTAAAAATGAACCGTTAACAAAAATCTTTTTTCCATTTTCCATCTTATTTCTCCGATTTTTTGATAAATTTATCCCATACATAACCGACTATTATAAAAATTATTGTTGAAATAACAGCACCATATGTTTTATCAATATCAAACCATTTCATCTGTTTACCAAGAAGACATAAGAATATCACCACAACTCCACCGATAAATGAAAGTTTGACTCCCGTCTTTGTTATGAGTCCTTTCAGGTAAAGTGCAAAGAGGATAACAATAGCACCTATACCTCTTATCGCATAGGAAATATATGCGGTGTCAAGAATCGCATTTCTGAAAAGTATTGCAAGTGGAATCGTGATAAAGTTTATAAGTATCACAAGATTTTTTGCTGTTTGAAGAATCTTTTTATCATCCTTTGCCTTTTTCGAAAGATTCTGGTAAATATCTTTTGTTGCTATAGTCACAACAGCAAAATTCACAGGTCCCACTGTTGAAAGTATCGCTGCGATAACTCCTGCCAGCGCTATTCCACCAAGAATCGGATTTATGAATGTTGCTGAAGTTAGTATTGTTCCAAGTGCTTCATTTGCTTTTATCGCTCCTGGATCAAAGAATTTCCCAGTTTTTGCAAGGAGTCCCAGAAGTCCTGTCATTATGCCGAAAGGTGCAACTATTATTCCAGAAAGAACAGCGGCTTTTTTCGCAGTTTGTGGATCCTTTGCAGAAAATATCGGTTGAATACTTGCCTGACCTGCCATTCCGCCGAGAATTCCACCTAAAAGTAAACTGAAAGCAGCGGAAAAGTTAGTTGTGAATGGGTTGTAAAGGTTATTCGGTGCTCCCTGTGATTGTAAAATCGATTGTAGGTTTGAAAAACCACCAATTTTTGTTATTCCTATTATTGTTGCAACTCCAAGTCCAAAATACATTGCAACAAGGTGGATTATACCGGTTATTGTTAAAGCGTACATTCCTCCAATATATGTATAGAGTGTTATTATCGCTGCAGAGATTATAACTGACAATGTCCAGTCAAGTTTCAAAATTGGTGCTATGATACTTGCGCATGTCTGGAGTTGAACATATGAAAGAACGATGTAAGCGATTAAAAATGCAAATGCAGAAATTGTTGAAATCTCTTCACCAAAAATCGATTTCAACATCTCACTTACAGTATGAACATTCCTTGTTCTGTAATGGTAAGCAACAGTAAATCCGATGATGATCATTCCTGTTGCTGTTGCAAAGTTATAAAGTATTGGCTGTAAAGTCATCGTTTTGAATGCCTTTTCACTTATACCTATAGTTGACATTCCTCCAAGCCATTCAGCAGCAACAACAACGGCGCAAACGAAAGTTCCAAGATTTCTTCCTGCTATCAGATAGTCAGCAGAAGACCTTTCTGCAATCTTTTTTGTCACAAATGAAATTGAAACAACAAGCAAAAAATACAAAAGAACTATGATTGAATATATGTTCATTTTTTTACTCCTGTGTTAAAATTAAAATAGAAAAATTATATTCTTTTGATCTGTTGTGTCAAGTTATATTCTGTTAAATATTTTTTCTCTTGACTTTTTTTCATTTTTTTTTAATATTCTAAAAAAGGAGGTTAAATGAGAAAAATTAAAAACTTTAAAAGCATTTCTTTTTTCTCTCTCTCTCTCTCTCTCTCTCTCTCTCTCTCTCTAATACAATCGTATTACTCTCCATTTTATTTATGATCGCTTCATTTCCTATTTCCATTTTTGCTCAGGAAAAGTATCTCATGAGTGATGATTTTCAAGGTGAAATTGGAATAAGCCCTTACTGGATTATATTTCAAAATGGGAACGGGGAATTATTCAAAAAACCTTATAATGATGAATATGGAAACATTGATTTCACGGATACAGTTTTAAATTTTAAAGTTGGTTTAACAGAATTTCCTGAAACTTCTTTTATAGGTCTTGAAAAAGAAATTCCGACTTATATTAAGGAATATCTAAGAGAGGGAAACGGTTATTTAGGTTATGAAATCCAGGATGATTATGGTGTTGTTTATGATGATGATTTCAAAAGTTCTTTAAATTTTGCTTTATGTTTTGAAAATAATGATTCACTTACTATAGAATTTACAAATATAGATAAATTTTTATTTGTCAATTTAATTTTTAAATTATATCAAAATCAAACTTTAGTTTATGACACGACTGTTTCAATATATGTTTTAGAGCCTTTAGTGGATTTCCCTAAATTTCAGATAGAGATTGTGAAAGATGGGAATAAATATATTATTAATGACTTGGTATCTATAGAAAATACATCTGTACCCCAGAAAATCAGATTTTATGCAAGAGCGTATAGTACTTCACAGGCGACAAGTAATAATTTGACTTTTAGTGTTTCGATAGATGATATTTATTTTTACCCCGATCTAAACAATTTTTTACTTGTCAATTTCACTCCTGAAAGAAAAGTTTTAAATTCATATTTAGAAAAAATAGAAGTAAAAAATTTTTATGATTTATCTCCTGTAATAAATGCAAAAACAAATATTTACCAAAAAAATCAACTATTGTATTCAGATTTTACCGATGTAGATGGCAGCAGTTTTTATGATATTTATTTGAAAAATACATCTTCTCTTAGTTTAACAGTTGAAAAAGAAGGTTTTGTTCCCTATACAGGAGAGATAACCCCCTATATATGGAGTGAGAGTGGATATGGATTGGGGTTGAACAATCAAAGGAAGGTTGTAAGGGAGTTGAACAGTGACAGGATGCATATGGTGTATACGGATGGAGACAGTGTGATATATGGATATAGTGATAATTTTGGAGGTATCTGGAATCTTGAGAAGATAGGAAGGGGGATAAATCCTTCCCTTGTGAAGACGACAGAGGGTTTAATAGCGATGTGGAATAATGGGACGAACATAGAGTATGCTGTGAAGAGTTCACCGTGGGGTGGATTCAGTCAATATCCTGTGTTGTGGAGTTCAGAGCCGGTAATGTTTGGTAGTTGGGAGAGTGACAGGAAGATAGGTGGATATATAGGATACAGGTATGAAGGGTTAAATAGAGGAGATTTGATAGTAGGTGTATGGAGTGATGAGGATATAGGGAACATTGAATTTGATACAGTGTTTACATATACAGGCACAAAAGATGGAGTCGTTCCAATGTTTTCACCTGTGGTGGTGCCTTGTTATGAACTTCCTACTTTATCAGAGTCCTATATGGCTGCATGCATAGATACGGGATGGCATCTTGTTGGAAGTAGATGGGATATGTTAAATTCAACTTGGAGTTATTTTGATTTAATCAGTCCAGCATATCAGAAGGCACAGAATCCATCAGGAGATTATGATAACAGGGTTACGATATTTATTTGGGAGGTTGATAATGGAGATGGGACAACAGAGATCTGGAATTCGGAGTATGGTAGAGTTAGTTCTGGAAGAGGGATAAACAGATATCCAATAAGCAGGAATGTGGTGCAGTCATCATATATAAGGGATTATGATAAGATAATAGGATACAGGGCGGGATATTCAGACACATTGACACCGGAGAGTTATGTTATATATGATGGAGATGATTCGATATATAGTATGGATGCTGTGTATAAGAAAGGGTTAATAGAGACGAAGTTTTATTATTGCTGGTTTGAGGGTAGTAATGGTGAATACAGATTTAAATCGAAGGTGAGGAGTTACAGTCAGGATGTATTGCCATATTCGAGTGGAGAGCCGACAGACACGATAGATGGAGTGATAATAAGTCCATTGAGGGAGTATGTTGAGGGTAATTTTAAGATAGAGAGGATGGTGTATGAAGTGGGGGGAATGAATGGAGAGATGAACTATCTGGTGAAGGTAAAGATAGAAGATAAAAATCCACATATACCAGAAGTTGTTCAGATAGATGGAGAGGTGTATGGAGTAATTTATGGTGGACCTGGAGAGAAGGTATTGGAGATAGTTGTTCCGAAGGAGAAATATGCAGGTGACAAAAAAATAGAGATCAGTATTGATAGGAAGAAGGGGGATAAAAATAGGGTAGCAGAGATAGAGGTATATGAATATGAAGAGGAAGGTGGAGTTATATCGATGGTGAAAGGAGGGATAAAGGCAGGAGTGAAAGAGACAGTGGAAGAGAAGTATGAAGGTATGATAAACAATATCAGGTATAATGAAGGTAATGGTCGAATAGAATATATGATGAAAGGAGATGGAGATGTAAGGATAAGAGTTATGGATATAACAGGGCGAGTGGTGGAGAAGAAGGAGATGGGATATCAGGTTAGAGGTGAATATGGAATGGATGTAAAGATAAAGAGAGGGATATATTTTGTGGTAATAGATGTTGGAGGCATAGAATATACAAAGAAGATAGTGAGAGTGAGATAGGGGTATAATACCCCTATCTTTTAGAAGGTGGGAGATATGAAGTGGGTGATTGTTTTGGTGATAATGTTATCGATAGTGATTTTTGTATATGCTGATTTTGAGATGTTGACAACGATTCCCCATGGAGCTTTAGTAAATCCAGGATGGTTTTCGATAGGTAAATTTGATTTTAACAATAATGGTATAGAAGAATTAATATTACATACTGCTCATTTCAAAATAGGAGATATTTATCCCTATCATCCTTTTTTTGAATACAGGAGAGAAGGGGGATACCATTTTGAAGAGGTCTACAGGATTGTTTTTCCACATCCGGCAAGTTTAGAGGATACTACTTTTACAGCTCCAATTGGAATAGGGGATTTTGATAATGATGGTTTATATGAGATGGTAGAAATAATGAGAGTAGTAAATAAAAACATTAATATTCATATACTTGAACAGAAGAGCAGGGAAGAGTTTCCGGATACAACGAAACAGGTTTTATGGTTGGCGGATACGACTTATTCATTTGGTCCATTGGATATAACGAACGAGTTGAAAGGGGATTCAATAGACAGACTGGTGTGGGTTGGTTTACCGGGTATAACCACAAGGACACGGAGTTATGGATGGGGGTATTTGGAGTATGTTGATGAAAACACTCTTGAGTTGACACACACATTTGCTGAGACGGTGCAGTTAAAAGAACCTGTAATTGTAGGAAATTTAAATAATAATGGACTTGTTGATGTAATAATTGCAACCAACTTTTATGCTAGTAGTAAAATCTTGTGGTATGAAGCAACCGATAAGACAGGTGATTCATTTAATTTTAAAGATAGTATAAGATTTAGTGTCTGGAATTATAATGATCCGCTGTTAAGAAAAATGATTATTACAAACGATATAAACGGGAATGGATATAATGAAATTTTATTGGCGAATTCCTGGTATATGGATGGACTTACATTGTATCAATATTACAGATATTATCTTGTTGAATACAATCCAGAGAAGGATATACTTGAGATAAAGTGGACAACAGAGTGTAGTTCCCCGCCTAATCCGAATATAACGGTATGGGCTAATGCGGATTTATTGAGTTCAGGTGCTGGATGTGATTGTGGAGATATTGATGGAGATGGACTGGAGGATATCTTGATAAATGGAGGGAGGCATGTTGAGATATGGAAGAATTATGGTGGTGATATATATGGGAAGATATATGAATGGACGGATAGCACATATCAGACGCTGTGCAGTACAGTGAGGGCTTATGATTTTAATGGTAATGGGATGAAAGAGGTTTTATTTTCGGGGCATGATTACTGGTGTCCACCGCCCTATCCGACAGAATATACACCGGAGGAGTATCAGAGGACTTATGTATTTGAATACAGGAGATTGCAGGTTGATGTAGACAATGTTGAATTGGCAAGAGATGTGGATACACTGATATTCGGGAGTAGTGTAAATGGAGACACATTGTATAAAGAGATAAAGTTTTGCAATGTTGGGTATGATACGATAAAGTTGGATTCAATAGTGTTTGAGAGTGAGTGTTATGGAGTGAAGGGGAGTTTTCCTGAACTTATATGGGTAGGGGAGAGAGTGGGGAAAGAGATATGGTTTAAGGGGGATAGTTCTGGGAGATATCTTGATAGTGCATGGATATATGGAGATAGTAACAGGTATAAATTGATGCTAAAAGGGGCATACAGATACAAAGTGGAGATAGATTCGATAGCGGCGAAGTATGTAAGTATATATGACAGGAATATAGTGAGTGTATATTTTAATGAGAAGACAACGATGCCGGAGATAACGGAGGATAATATAGATGAGGTGTTGAGGTTGAGTGGAGGACATAGCTGGAGAGATAAATTTGGAGAGATATATGGTGCGAAGTGGTTGAGATATAATGGGAAAGATAAACTGGTGGTGCAATTGAGCGCTGGGGGTAATAGACCAACAGTGAGTGTTGGAGATAGTGTATATGTTGATAATGGAGTGATAAAGGATGAATGGTTGAATGAGAGAGTGGTGACAACAGGAGTGATAAGAGGGGAGTTATATTTTAGTGGAATAGATGGAGAGGAGATAGATAGAGATGGGTTGAGTTTGAGATACAGGGGAGGAGTTTTGTGTTATAGTGTGAAAGAAGGGGAAAGATTTGAGATAGAGGTGTATGATGTGATGGGTAGGGTGATAGCAAAACGGGATGAGAGTAAGGGAAGAGAAGGCATAATAGATATGAATGTATATGGAAATGGGGTATATTTTGTGAGGATGAGAAAAGGAGAAGAGATAATAAATAGAAAAATTATAAAAATGAGGTGAAAAAGTTTTAGTTAAATAAAAAGGAGAGAGTATGAAAAAAATTTTATTGTTTGTTTTAATTTTAGTTTTTATCATAAATGTATTTGCTGTTCCTTCAGTGGAATTGAGAGAAAAGATATGGAAAGAATCAACGATACCTTTTGACCAAAAAATTGACATAAAAGATAGTGATGCACAGAGTTCAGGTATGATTGGCATTCTTGAAGGTAAGGATTTAAGAGGTTTTGCTCCACCAATGTTAAAAAATATTGTTGTGTCTGAAGATGGTTATTATTGTGGAGTTTTTGCATCACATTTTAACGGTTTTGCTTTTGATAACATTTTTTATTCAAAAACTTCAAATTTTGGATCTATTTGGAGTGCTCCAACAAGTTTGATCAATTCAGATTTTTCAAATTCTACAAGGATCTATGGTGAGATGGAACTTACAGGGAATCAAGATTTATATATTGTTTACAGTTGTGCAGATATTTATGGAAATTATGGTGTCTATTTTATGAAAGACACATCGATAATGTATACCAAACTTACCTATCCTATGTTTTTGAGTGATACAACAAAATATGATTTTTCACCCTCAATAACATCAAATCATTTAGGTGATAGTTGTTTGATTTTGTCTCTTGATGTTCTCGAAAACAAATTTTTATTAAAACGCTCATTCGATTCTGGTGTTAACTGGGAACAGGATATATCTTATACAGGACTTGATTATGATACGATTTCTGAAATATCTGTATTCAATATCAGATATGGAAATGGCTTAACTTATATAACAACTCAAACTTCATGGAAAAATGAAATTAGATCTGATCTTGTTGGTAGTGGAAAAGGGACTTCGTTCTCATTTGCCTTTTCTCAGAGTGATGATTTTGGATTTAACTGGAATGGATTCAATGGAGTTTTCAATGGTGATATCTGGCCAGAGATTTCAAGTATAAATGGTGATACGATTTTATATTTTCTCGATACAACAAACAACAGTTCAAATGACCCTGTAGTTGTAAAAGCGTTTTTAGATGAAAATGAGGGAAACTGGAAAAACCAGTTTGGAGACACACTTGCTTTTGGATTTGGAACATGGTGGTACTGGTGGGATGCACAGTATTATCCTGAAGAAAACAGAATATTTTATGCTCTTCCAGTTGCTGATCTTTTTGTTGATTATTATCTTAACAATGATAATGATCTTTCAACTTTTATCCATCAGGGAAGATCTTTGATTTTTGGAATGAAAGATGATACATCAAAAAACTTTAAATATGTTTATGTTGATCTTCATGATAAAAATATCCTTGATTCAACAGGTCTTACACCAACAAATAGAGGTTACTGTTATAGTGCCAACTTAACATATGATCCTTACACAGAAGAAATTTATGTGGTATACCTTGATTATCTGACTTCAAAAACGAGTGTTGAGATGTTAAGGTTTGCAAGTGATAAAAATATTTACAGAGCAACAGTGATTCCAAATGCGAATCTTATCAGTGTTGAATGTTCAAAATATATAGTCGACAATGATGGAATAAATGGTTTTCTGCATATCTCAGGTGTGGCTGGATCACTCGATTCGGTTTACTGGAAAATTATAAATGTGTTTGATCCTTCCTTTGTGTGGGACTCGGTTGGATATTGGGGCAGTTTTTATGGAATAGGAAATAAAAACAAAGTTAATAACTGTTTATCAATAAAATTGTTATCAAATATTTTAAAAGAAGAAAATAGTTTGAAACTTCTTGTTGAAGAAGAAGGGATTTATGATATAAAAATTTTTGATAAAGCAGGCAGAGTTTTTTATAGTAAAAGTATCTTTTTGAAAAAGGGAGTTAATTTGGTTAAATGTGATATAAAAAATGGAGTTAATTTTATTTCTGTGAGAAAGGAAAATAGAACTTTTAATGTGAAATTTTTAAAGATATAATTTTTTACTTCACTATTTGACTTTACCTTTTCATAATGATATAATTCAATAAAGGGAGTTATGAATAAACTTTTATTCGATTTAATATTAATCTTACATTTAATGTTACTTATCCCACTTATCGATAGAATTGCTGATGTTAAGAAAAAAAGATGGCAGATAGTGTTAGGTTTTGTTTTTTCTTTTATTGCTCTTGCGACGATGAGGTTTTCATGGAAATTAGCAGAAGGTGTTGTTTACGATGGTAGATCTATCGTTCTTGGTTTTGCTGGTTTTTATGGTGGTTTTATCCCTCTTATTTTGACCATATTTTTTGCCACATTGTATAGAATTTATATTGGAGGGAATGGGATATTAGCAGGGATATTAACGATAATTCTATGTGGTTTTGCAGGTTATGTTTTCAGAAGATTTTTTTATAAGAAAGTTATCAGATGGGGATTTTGGAAAAACCTTTTTGTTTCAATTATTTTTTCATATGTATTATCTTTTGCGATGCTATTTTCGCAAATTTTTATTTTCCCTTTCTTTTCCGGATTTTCAAAAATCAAAATAATATTTTTCCCTTTGATGACTTTTTATCCACTGACCACAATGATAAGTTTTCTTATCACAAACTATGTTTTAAAATATAATTTCACAAAAAGAGAACTTGAAAAAAGAATTTCTCTTCAAAAAGAGATAATAGACAAAGCAAACATTATCTATGTAGAACTTGATAGAGGTGGGAACATCCTCGATATGAACGAGGAATCAGAAAATGTAACAGGTTATAAGAGAGAAGAGGTTTTAGGTAAAAACTGGTTTGAAACTTTTATCCCCGATGAGTATAAAAAAACGTTGATGAAGTTTTCAATGATTTCAAACAATTTAAAATTATCAGAGAAACCTATGAAAATCCCATAAAGAGTAAAGATGGTAGTTTAAAATATATACTCTGGAGAAACAGTATTAAGAGAGATGGGGATAAAATTTTAGGAACAATTTCTTTTGGTATAGATATAACCGAAAAAAAGAATTTGGAAAAGCAGATTCTTGAAAGTGAAGAACTTTTCAGAAAGTCGTTTAAAGAACATAACACTGTTAACCTTTTGGTTGATTCAGATACCGGAGAAATCGTTGATTTCAACGATGCTGCTTTACAATTTTATGGTTATACTTACGATGAGATGAAAAAGATGAATATAAACCAGATAAACATACTTCCAGATCGAGAGATAAAGAATAGGATGAGGGAAGCAAGGGAAAGGAAACAGAACTTTTTCATTTTTAAATATAGATTGAAGGATGGAAGGATAAGGGATGTTGAGGTTTACTCAAGAGGTTATGATTATAAAGGTAAACACTTTTTACATTCAATAATTTTTGATGTAACTGAAAAACTCGAATATGAAAATAGATTAAAAGGAACAACGGAATATTTGAAACATATTTTTGATTCTCTAACAGATGCTTTGGTTATTCATGATGAAAATTACAGAATAATTGATGTGAACAAAAAGACATGCGAAATGTTTGGTTACTCTTACGAAGAAGTTTTAAATGCATCGATAAATGATCTAAGTTATGGAAAACCACCATACTCGATGGAAGATGCAATAAAACACCTGAACGAAGCAAAAGAGAAAGGGGAAACAACCTTTGAATGGTTTTCGAAGAGAAAAGATGGAACATTTTTTTTCTCTGAAGTCAGTATAAGGTTTGTTGAGATAATGGGGTTTAAAAGGTTTATAGTTCTTGTAAGAGACATAAGTAAAAGAAAGGAGTTGGAAAAGAGTTTAAAAGAATCAGAGGAAAGGTTAAAACTTGCACTTGAAGGAAGTGAAGAGATCTTCTGGGATCTTAATATCGAAACAGGCAAGATAGATTATTCTGAAAGGTTGAATGAGATTTTAGGTTATGATGAAAATGAGATAGAAAAAAATATTGAGCAATGGAAAATTTTACTCCATCCTGATGATTATGAAAGTATGATTGACACTTTCAACATGTATTTGTCTGGAAGAATAGACAAATATGATGTTGAGTACAGGTTAAAAAAGAAAGATGGTGATTATGTCTGGTTTAAATCTTCAGGAAAAATTTTTGAATACAATGAACATGGTAAACCATCAAGAATGGTTGGAACACTTATAGATATAACATCGAAAAAATTGCTTGAAGAGGAGATTAAAAGAAGAGAGAGATTTTACAGGGAACTTTTTGAGTCAGCACCTGATGGTGTTTTGATCCTTCAAAATGATGTGATCATCGATTGTAACAAAAAATCGCAGGAGATTTTCGGTTTACCGAAAAAGTTTATGGTTGGAAAAACACCTTACGATCTTTCACCAGAATATCAACCTGACAATATACTTTCAAAAGAAAAAGCAAAATACTGGATAAAAGGTGTTCTTGAAGGCGAAAATAAAATTTTTAACTGGATACATAAAAGAGATGATGGAACAAATTTTGAATGTGAAATAAGTTTAACTTTACTCGATAAAGAACAGAAGATCATACTTGCTTTTGTAAGAGATATAGATGAGAAAGTAAAGAGAGAAAAGGAAATTAAAAATCTTCAGGATCAATTGTACCAATCACAAAAACTTGAAACATTTGGAAAATTTGCAGGTGGTATAGCACATGATTTTAACAATCTTTTAAGTGTGATAATGGCTAACGCTGAACTTTCTCTTGAAAAGGTTGAAAACGATGATCTTTTAAAAAGAAATCTTGAAACGATCGTTAATGTTGCACACGATGGAGCAAAACTTTCAAAAAAACTTCTCATTTTTGGTAAAGAGCAGGTTGCAAATCCTGAAGTGTTAAATCTAAATCTATTTTTCAAAGATATTATTCCTTTTTTGAAAAAACTTATCGGAGAGAATATAGAAATCTTTTTCTATCCAGAAGAGAATCTGGGGAATATTATTATTGACAGGATTTATCTTGAACAGATCTTTATGAACCTTGCTGCAAACGCAAGGGATGCGATAGAAGGTAATGGAAAGATAATCATTCAAACGAAGGAAGTTAACCTTGATGATGAATATGTAAAAAAACATTATGGTGTAGATGAAGGTAGATATGTGATGGTCTCCTTTTCTGATACTGGGAAAGGGATTGAAAAAGAAATAATGTCAAAAATTTTTGATCCGTTCTTTACAACAAAAGGTGAAAAAGGTACCGGACTTGGACTTTCAGTTGTTTATGGAATAGTAAAACAGGCAAAAGGATATATAAATGTTTACTCTGAAAAAGGTGTGGGAACAACATTTAAAATCTATTTCCCATTAACTGATAAAAAAATTGAAACTTTCAAAGAGACAAAAACGGATGCTAAATTAAAAGGTTCTGGAAATAAAATCCTTCTTGTTGAGGATGAGGAGTTTTTGAGAAATGCTGTGTATGAAATATTGACAAAAAATGGATACATTGTTGATATCGCAAAGGATGGAGAGGAAGCGCTGGAAAAATTTAGAAATAATTTTTATGACCTTGTTATCTCCGATATGATAATGCCTAAAATGAATGGACACCTTCTGTATAAAGAATTAAAAAGTATAAGAGGTAATCTTAAAATCCTTTTTATGTCAGGATACACTGACAATGCGTTTAAAGATAATGGTATAGATCTATCAAACATACCTTTCATTTTAAAACCGTTCAGGAGTTTTGACCTTTTGAAAAAAGTGAAAGAATTACTTGGATAAAAAATCACCATATTGATAAAAAAATTAATCCTGTTATAATACACCTGATGAGAGTCGAAGTGGCGGAATCTGGTAGACGCGTTAGATTCAGGTTCTAATAGGGGCAACTCTGTGGGGGTTCAAATCCCCCCTTCGACAGAGGGGTTTATGGATAAAGAAAAAGAATTTTTGAAAGCATCACTTGAATCCTTTAAAAAATATCTCCCGAAAAGAATTGTGGAAAAGATACTTTCAAATCCTTATGAGGTAAAAGTTGATTCTGAAAGAAGAGTTGTAACGGTTCTTTTTGGTGACATTTCCGGATTTACCGCATTGTCTGAACGTCTTGATCCTGAGGATGTTATCAAAGTCATAAACAAATATTTTAAAAAGATGGTCAGAATTGTTGATAAATATGGTGGTGATGTTGATAAATTTATAGGTGATGCAGTTCTTGTTGTTTTTGGAGCACCTGTTGCTCATTCTGATGATCCTGAAAGAGCAGTTAGGGCTGCTCTTGAGATGCAAAAGGAAATGGAAACGATTGAACCTGTTTATGCAAAAGGTGAATATGTAAAAGTCACGATGCATATTGGAATAAATACAGGTGAAGTTGTTGCACTCAATATGGGAGTTGATGACAGAATGGAATACACAATAATGGGAGATAATGTTAACCTTACTTCACGACTCGAAGGAATCGCAAAATCAGGAGAAATAATCATATCTGAAAATACCTATAAACATATAAAAGATATTTTTGAATTTGAAAAACTTGAGCCCGTTATGGTAAAAGGGAAAAAAGACCCTATACAGATATACAAAGTTTTATCTTTGAAAAAAGGTCTTGTTAAAGAAGAAAATTTGAATTTTGTTGGAAGTGAGGATATAAAAAAATTTCCTGATATTCTTGTTGAAAAATTTGTAAAAGATGGTCAAAATTTTTCACTCTTCATAAAAGGTGATGAGGGATGTGGAAAAACAAAATATTGCTCACTTCTTTTTGATAAATTTGATAGGAAAAATGTAAAAATATTTCAATTGAGCGGCCAAACATTTTTTCAAAATATTCCCTTCAAGAAACTCAAAGATTTTGTTGAAGGACAGTTAAAAATAGATGAAACCGATTCAGTTGAATTGATAAAAAACAAAATAGATAATTCCCTTTTACCTGATGAAAGGGATGGTTTTTATCTTCTTTTTGGATTGGTTGATTCTAATAATGATGAAAAAGTTTTTAATTTAAAGGTTTTTGAGACCTCAAAAAGGTTTCTCGAAAAATCGATTGGTTCAGAGAAAACTCTTTTTTTAATAGATGATTTTGATCTTTTTGATGACCATTCAAAAAACATATTTTTGAAACTTTTTAACAATCTTTTAGAAAGAAAGAATTTTTCAACAATTATCAGTTCGAAAGAAAATATAGATTTTAATTTTACAGATAAGGTTGTTCTTGGTTCACTTGATTTTGAAAATTTTAAAGAACTCGTTGAAATAAAAAGTTCAAAGAGATTTGATGAAGAGGGTATTGAGTATCTTTTTAAAAGAAGTGAAGGAAACCCGAAAAAATTCGTTGAGATTTTTAAATTTTTGAACGAAAAAAATTTTCTTGAAGAAAAGGACGGTAATCTTTTTATAAAAGAGGAAGGAAAAAAAGTTATACCTGATTCACTCAAATCAATTTTTGTTTCAAAGATAGATAGTTTGAAAGAGAGTGATAAAAAAGTGATCCAGTACACCTCAGTTTTAGGTTATAGGTTTAAAAAGAGTGAAGTGACTCAATATTTCAATTTTCCTCAAAAAGATGTTGATGAGAGTTTTAAAATTTTAACAGACAAAGGATTTTTGGAATTTTATGATAAGGACACATACTATTTTTCATCAGAACTTTTTTATGAGTCGGTTTACAATTCACTTTCTTTTGATAAAAGAAAAATTCTTCATAAAAATATTGGAGATTATATAGAAAAAAAATATTTTGATAAAAATGAAGAAATTTTAAGAAAACTTTCCTTCCATTATTCAAAAAGTGATGATTTTGAAAAAGCATCCTTCTACCTTGAAAAGGTTGGAGATTTAGATTCAAAACTTTTCTCGTACAAACAATCTGTTGAAAATTATAGCAATGCAATAAGTTTGCTTGAAAGGGAAAAAAGATTTGATAGGATGATCCCTGTTGTGATAAAAGTTGTGAATGTCTTGATAAATACTGGATCGTTTAATAGAGCTTTAGAACTTTTAAAAGAAAAAAGAGAGATATTCCTTTACAATGAGGAGAAGGAAATAGATTATCTCCTTCTTGAGGGGATGATATATGATCGAATAGGTGAATACAATAGATCTGAAGAGATATACAAAGAAGCGTTGAAAAAATCGTTGAATTTAAAAAATAAACAGATTTTATCAAAAATATACAATTCACTTGGAATACTTAAATCTTTTGAAGGAAAGTATGAAGAATCACTTGAATATTATAATCTTTCACTTGATATAAGTATAAAGGAAAATAACAAAAGTGATACTGGTTCTTTGTATCTTAATATAGGGAAAATACACTTGGAACAGAACAGATTCGATGAAGCAAAAAAATATTTTGAACTTTCCTACGATCTCTTCAAAGATATTAATGATAAAAAAAAGCAACTTCTTTCACTCATAAATCTTGGAACTGTTTACGATTTGACAGGGAATTACGAGAAGGCTGAAAAACTATATCAGGAAGCTTTAAAACTTTCATTAATTGTAAAGGATGAAATAGAAACAGCAAGGATCGAAAACAATCTTGGAACGATAAAGTTTTTGACAGGGAAATATGATGATGCTATTAAAAGTTATCAAATTTCAATAAAAATTTTTGAGAAATATGAAGAGTTAAAGGGACTTTCAGAGATATATTCAAACATGGGAGAGATAAATTTCCTTTTAGGTGAGTTTGAAATATCAAAAGAGTACTATGAAAAAAGTTTGAATCTGTGCGAAAAAACATCACACAAACATCTTAAAACATACACTTCCCTCAATTATGCCAATCTTCTATCCTTTTTAGGTTATCTTGAAAAAAGTGAAGAAATGATCTTAACGAACAAAGATTATATAGAAAAAAACAATCTTGTTGATTTAAAGATTATATCTTTGAATATACTTGCAAAGATCAATGGTTTAAAATCCTACCTTGAAAAAGAAAAAGAACTTGTTCTTGAAGGTATCAACCTTGCAAAGAAATATGGAATAAAGGAACTTGAGTTCAACCTTTATTCTACTCTTATAAAAACTCTGATAGAGGAGAATCAACTTGAACAGGCGAAAATTCTTGCTAACGATGTTTTAGAATATGCTGAAAAAAATAATAATGAAATACTTGTTGCTGATATTTTAGCATCACTTGCTGATATCCATATTAGAACTCAGGATATAGAGAGCATCTCTGAAATATCATCAAAATCTTTTGAAATATCACAGAAAACAAAATCAAAACTATCACTTTTAAGAACATATATATCACTTTCTCGATTCTATCTTTTAACAGAAGATTTTACAAGTTGTGAGGATATTTTGAAAGAGGCCGAAAAGATTGGAGAAAGGATTGGATCTCTTGAACATATTTTGATAATCAGAAAAATCAGTGATGACCTCTATACGAAATTGAAAAAGGATAATCTTAGATACATATCACTTCTTAAAGGTGTTTCAACAGTTGAAAAATATATTGCTCGTGCTGGAATGGTCAACAGGGAAAATCTTATTCAGAAAAGAGGTTTTATAAATTTTTATAAACATCTTTTTGATATTATGTTAAAAATGTTTGATGTTGATTTTATTGCTAATGTTGTGAAAGATTTTGATAAAAATATCGTTATTGAAGTTTTGAAAGATTTTTATACAATAGAAAGCAAAAATAAGACAAAAATTAAAAATCTGTTAAAATTTATTGGAGAGATTCAAGATGAAAAAAATAGTTAAAATAGTTTTAATCATATTGGTTCTAATAGTTGTGATCTACTCTATTGGATTTTTTATCATCAAAAATTTTTTGACTGAAGAAAGGATAAAGAGTTTAGTTTACCAGAACCTTTCAAAAGCAGGATTTTTGGTTCAGATAAAAACATTATCCTATGATCTTGGATTCTTCACTTCCTCTGTAGTTTTGAAAGAAAGTTGGATAGAAAATGAACTTTTTTCGGTTAAATCAAAAAATGTAAAGTTGAGTTTCAACCCATTTAAGATAATTTTTAAAAAAGAACTTGAACTCAAAAGAGTTGATATATCAGATTTTGACATTCTTGTTAAGAATCAAAAAAAGGAGAGTGAAGAGAAAACGGATGAAAATCTTTCCGAAAAAAAGGATGGAATAAGTATTTTCTCAAACATATATTTCAGAAATGGTAATATAACCTATGATACTTTCAGTTTAAAGAATTTGGATGGTTTTTTGAGGTTCTCTTACAATAAAAGTTTTGATTTTGAAACGAACATAAATTTTGATTTTACTTATAAAGGAAACAATTTAAGTAATAATTCAATAACTGCAAAAGGTGTTATAGATTCAACCATCGAAATAAAAAAGATAACACTGAAAAATCAACTTGCTGAAATAGATGGAAATTTAACAAAATCTGACAAAAAGGTTTATTACTCTTTAAGTTTCAAAACATTATCCTTTGATAAGATTGTTAAAATGTTTTATAAGGATGAACATTTGAATATTTTTGGTAACACACTGGGTATTATAAAAGGTGAATATTCTCTTGGGGAAGATTTTACAAAACAAGTTGATAAAATTATAAACGAACTTGAAGTACATTTCTCATCTTTCGGATTTAATTTTAAGGATGATAGTATTTCTATTTTTGAAAATTCTCTTCTTAACAAACAATTTGATAAACTTGTATTTTTTGGGAATATTTCATTCAATGAAGATACATCCGATATTGATATAACTTTTACACCTCAAAAATTTTTTAATGACACCATTGAACTTGTTATAAATCTTGGAGGAGTAAACTTAAAAAATACTGAAAGATTTATAAGGGAAAAGAAAGTAAAAATTTCAGGTAAAGCAAAGATAAACTTTAAAATTCTATGTGATAAAAAGGACATAAAAAACCCTGATACCCTTTTATTAAAAAGTTATATAAAGTTCAATTCTCCTTTTATAAAACTCGATTATGATACTTTTAATTTAGTTTTAAAACAGATAGAACTAACATCCGATAAAGGTATAGTAAAAGGTTTCTCTAAGATTGAGGATGACAAAACAAATGGGACATTATCGATTTCTGGTGATTATTCAAAGCAAATTTTTGAAATATCAACACTGTCAACATTGAATGCTCAGAAATTTTTCAAAAACTATAAAGGGGATGGGGAGATAAATGGAAATGTAAAATTCTTTTTGAAAGAGAAAAAAAATTCAGGATTTTTCAGTTTGAGGTTAAAAAATGTAAAAATCCCCAATATTAACGACAATTTGAATTTGAATCTACAGGAAGCAAAATTTAAAAACTTCGCAGAAAATTTTGAATTAAAAGATCTTCTGATTAACGGAAAGAATGTTTCTGGAACAATCAAAAATTTAAATATCAATTATGGTAAAAGTTTGATAAATTTTTCTGGTGAAGTGAACGTTGATTATTTGAACTATGATTCACTTTTTGTGCCCGTACCAAATGGTGATCAAAAGAGTAAATCTAAACCCCCAAAAATTGACGATAGACTGAAAGGAAATTTGAAGATTCTTGTTAAAAAGTTATACTTTAAAGATGAATTTCTTGAGAATATAGTTTTGAATCTTAAAGTTGAAAATGGAATTCTAACAGTTGATCCAGTTAATGCTGATTTTTTGAAAGGAAAAATAGGAGGAAAGTTTGTTTACAATTCAAAAAAAGATGGATATATTAATTCTAATTTTGAAGGTAAAAAAGTTTTTATTGATGATTTTATGAAGAGAAAAAAATATCTTCCTTTCGATATGGGAGCGAAAGTCGATGTTAAATCTGATTTAAACTTTTATCAGGATAAAGTGAAGGAGAGTTTGAACGGTAAAATTGATATTACTGCAAAAGGTGGATGGGTTCATTTCACCGGTATAATTGAAAAAATCTCATCCGTTTTGAATTTGCCGCTTTCCGATACATTTTACTTTGATGATATGTATGGTGAATTTGAAATAGATTCACAAAAAGTGAAATTCGATGATTTTGAGATGGAGAAAAATGGCCATTCTATTCTCTACAGTGGAACTGTAGATTTTAACAGGAATATGAGTATAAAGGGAAGATATACCATCGATATGAATATCGCTGATACAGGTTTACTTGAAAAGATCCTTGAAATGACAAACTATCCTTCCGATAAGATTTATGTTGACTTTGAGATACGTGGGACATACTCAAAACCTGATATAAAGATAAAATATAATTCCGTTGGAGAATACCTTAAAGATAAGACGAATGAAAGTGTGAATAAGATGATCGATAATTTAAAGAATATGTTTAAAAAATGATCATTGTAAAATTTTTATATTTTCGAATCTTTCGAGAATGATTTCATATCCATATTTAGTATCGTATTTTAAAAAACCTTCAACATAAACATTTTTATTTTTAAAGTAGAGTATGTTTATATTTTTTTTCAAAAATTCTTTACTTAAACTTTCAAAAATAACTATTGTAAAATTTTTATCACCTTTCAACTTTATAAAATAGGTATCACTTTTTTTCGATTTGTATACATCTTCAACATACGCTTTGAATTTTATCCATTGATTTTCATACTTTTTATAATTTTTTGAGAGCATGTTAAAATTCAAAGTATCTGAGATAGAATCTATCGAAAAAGAGTTTTTTCTTACTTTGATAAACTTTTTCAAAACTTTTTCAAACATAGAGGTATCAGAGGAACTGATGAAAAAAAGATTTTTCGAATATTTTTTAGGTTGTATCGGCTTATTGCAAACTATAAAATTTTTTGATGAATTGAAAACTATCGTGAAATCGAGAAGTGAATCCTCAACAAAAAGTATTGTATCAACAAAGATTGAAAGAGAATCTTTGAGAGAATATTTTTTTGTAACTGAACTTTTTGAAAGGATTACAATCTTTTTTAATTTTTTGTTTTCTTTTAAAATTTCTAAAAAAGTTTTGTCTGTAAAATCCTTTGAAAGGATAGTTATGTTTTGAGAACTCGATTGAACCAATTTTTGAAAAGAATCTTTGAAATCGTCGTAATCAAAGCCGATTTGATTTGAAAATAAAAAATTTGAAATCAAAAATGAAAAGAAAAATAGTTTTCTAATCATCTGGTAATATTTTCCCTGGGTTAAAAAGGTTTTCTGGATCAAAAAGTTTTTTTATGTCCTTTTGAATTTTTATTTCCTGATCGGTGAAAACGAGTTTCATAAATTTCTTTTTATAGATACCTATTCCATGCTCACCTGATATTTTCCCATCAAGTTTAACAGCAAGTTCCATTATCTCTTTTAACACATTCTCTATGTTGTGATCAAAATTTTTATCGTTTTCATCAAGTTTTAAAATGTTTATATGAACATTACCATCCCCTGCATGACCGAAAGTTATTATTGGTATTCTGTATTTATCCTCTATTTTATGAATATTTTTTATAAGATCAGGAAGTGAATTTATCGGTACCACAACATCCTCTCTTTCCCTTTTGACCGACATCATAACCATGGCGTCATGTAGTGATCTTCTTGCTTTCCAGATTTTTTCCTGAAAGTTCTTGTCTTCAGCAACGAGTATATCAATACATTTTAAATCCGAAGATATTGCATCTATTTTTTCTATATTTCTGTTAACTATATCTTTTTCAAAACCATCGATTCTTAAAAGGATCTGTGCCTCACCTTTCTGTGATGCCATCTGATTCTCAAGAAATTTTTTTGCTGCTTCGAGTGCTTTTTTTTCCATAAATTCTATTGACGATGGTAGTATTCCTGAATGTATTATCTTTACAACAGCGTTTGTCGCATGATCTATCTTTTCAAAAGCGAGTAAAAGATCGATACTGTATTTTGGTAAAGGGAGAAGGGATAGTGTTATTTCAGTTATAAACCCAAGAGTTCCTTCCGAACCGATGAATATATCTTTTAAATGGTATCCTGTTGCGTTTTTTTTTACCTTACCACCAAATTTTAAAATTTCCCCATTAGGTGTTATAACTTTTATACCTTTGACATAGTCCTTAGTTGTTCCATATTTAATAGCGGAAGGTCCACCTGAATTTTCTGCAACATTACCACCGATCGAACAGGAATCGAGAGATGCGGGGTCAGGAGGATAGAAAAGATCAAACTTTTCGACACTATTTTTTAGATCACCTGTGATTATTCCTGGTTGTGTTTTTACAGTAAAATTTTCTTTGTCTATTTCTATTATTTTGTTTAACAGTTCAGTTGAAATTATTATTGATGGAACTACAGGTATTGCTCCACCTGAAAGTCCTGTGCCTCTTCCCCGTGGAACCACAGGTATTTTTTCTTTATAGGAAAATTTAATTATTTCAACAACCTCTTCTTCGGTCTCTGGCAGACATGCAACTAACGGAACCGAAAATTTCCCACCTGATTCATCAGTTGTATATTTTTCAAGTAATTGCTCATCGTATATTATTCTGTTTTCCGCTATTATTTTTTTTAACTCGTTAAAAATTTTTTTTCTTTCCATTCTTAAAATATATTGTCTTAAAAACATCTGTCAATAGAAGTTGGTTTATTTACTTTGAGTGGTTTTTTATATATAATTATTTATTGGAGGTTTTATGGACAGGGAACAGATAGTTGAAAAGTTTGTTCAATCTTATACATCCTACAAAAACAACATTGAAATTTTCCATGATCTTTCAACTTTCAAAGTCAAAGAGATTTTACTCGTTGCGACATTTTACGATGGTTTCATCCTTGAAGAGGAGGGAAGGTTAGCTGAAAGAATTTTTGGAGAGTATCATAAACTTTCCTTACCCGATGCTCCGAGAGTCACAAATGCTATAAATGGTGAAGAGGCATGTGAATGGTTAAAAAAAGAACATTTTGATATGGTAATTTTGACAATGAGGATTGATGGAATGTCTCCCTACCAGTTAAAAGAAAAGATAAGAAGTATTAACAAAGATATACCGATAGTTATACTGTTAAATGACAACGGAGAGATACCACTGATTAAAGATCAACTCGAAAAAGATAAGGATAAGGACCTTGTTTTTGTATGGAACGGTGATTCAAAAGTTTTTCTTGCTATGATAAAATATGTTGAGGACAAAAAGAACATCGAAAGGGACACTCTGATAGGAAATGTGAGAGTTATACTCCTTGTTGAAGATTCTATAAGGTATATATCGAGGTACCTTCCAATACTTTACACTGAGATTCTAAAACAGACGCAGCGTTTGATAATACAGGAAAAACTTGATGATATGAAAAAACTACTCCGTTTGAGAGCAAGACCAAAAGTAATAATTGCAACGAATTATGAGGATGCAATTTTTTATTTTGAAAAGTATAGAGAGAATCTTTTAACTGTGATCTCAGATATGAAATTTCCAAAAAACAATGCAACAAACTATAATGCAGGTTATGAACTTATTAAGTTTGTAAAGGAATCGATGCCTGAACTACCATGTCTTTTACAATCTTTTGAAAAGGAAAATTTAAAAAAAGCGAAAGAGTTGAAAGTCCCATTCATAAACAAAAACAGTGATAAATTGAGTCAAGAGTTAAGAAATTTTATTTTCAACAACCTTGGCTTTGGTTCATTCGTTTTTAAGGATAGAAAAGGTCAGGAAATAGTCAAAGCGAGCAACATTGAAACTTTCAGAAAAATTCTTTTAACAATTCCATCGGAATCTTTAGTTTTCCATGCGAATTTAAACCAGTTCTCAGCATGGCTTATGGCAAGAGGTGAGATCAAAATAGCAAAAAAATTACAGAAATTGAAAGTTTCAGATTTTAAATCGATAGAGGAGTTGAGAAAATATCTTATAGATATAACACTTGATATTGATAAGGAATCGATAAAGGGAAAAGTTGTAAAATATTCTGAAAATCTAAAAAAAGATGAACAGGTGATAGTTCAAATTGCTGATGGAACTCTTGGGGGAAAGGGAAGAGGAATCGCTTTTGTAAACAATATTCTTCAAAACACCGATATTTTTAATTCATTTGAAAATGTAAAAATAACTGTTCCAAAAACTATGCTTATAGGTTCTGAAGAATTTTCAAACTTTATAGAGAAAAACAATCTGTCCTATTACATTTTAAGGGAAAACGATTACAATAAATTGCGAAAGAGATTCTTAAAAGGGAAATTATCAAATGAACTTTTGTACAAGTTAAGAAAAAAACTAAAAAGTTTTACAAGACCAATAGCGATAAGATCTTCAAGTTTGTTTGAAGATTCAATCTCCCAATCATTTTCGGGAGTTTTTGAAACATATATGCTTCCTAACAACGATGACGACTTTGAGAAGAGGATGAAGGATGTTGAGGATGCTATAAAACTTGTTTTCTCTTCTGTATTCTCACCATCAGCAAGGGCATATTTTAACGCGATAAATTACAAGATTGAAGAGGAAAAGATGGCTGTCATAATTCAGGAAGTTGTTGGACATAATTACGGGAAATATTATTATCCATCTTTTTCAGGTGTTATGCAGTCGGATAACTATTATCCGATTTCCCATCTTAAAAGAGAGGATGGTATATGTGAGGTTGCTGTTGGACTTGGCAAATATGTTATCGATGGAAACGATTCTTTTAGGTTCTGTCCCAAATATCCTGAAATCGATATAAACATAAACAACAAAACACAAAAATTCTTTTATGCTATAAACCTTGGTGATAGAAAAAATTTTAATCTTATTGAAGGTGACAATTCAACCCTTGAACTTGTAGATATAAATGTTGCGAGGGAAAATGGAAGTTTAAACTATATTGGATCTGTACTTGATGTTTTCAATGGGACTTTGACTGATGATCTTTCTGCGAAAGGTCCACTTGTGATAAACTTCAACTCAATAATCAAATATGAATATTTCCCTCTCTCAAAAATATTGAATCAGGTAAGTGCGATTATAAAATTCGCTATTGGATCTCCCTGTGAAATAGAGTTTGCTGTTGATTTGAACCCTGATGAAAATCGTAAGATGACTTTTTATATCTTACAGATAAAACCCATCATCAGAAAAAACTCAGAGGTTGAAGTTGATATTGAAAGTATCCCAAGAGAAAAAATTCTCTTCTTTTCCGATAATGCGATGGGGAACGGTTTTATAGATAACATTAATGATATAATCCTTGTAAACCCTGAAAAATTTGATAGGATGAAAAGTGTTGAACTTGTGCCTTTGATCGAAGAGATCAATAGAGATTTTGGACAAAAAGGTAAAAAATACATAATCGTAGGACCAGGTAGATGGGGAACAAAGGACCCATTTTTAGGGATACCTGTTTTATGGTCGTCGATTTCAAATGTGAAAGTTATAGTTGAGATCGAGATGAAAGATATGCTTATAGAACCCTCACTCGGATCACACTTTTTTCATAATGTTGTAACGATGAATGTGTTCTATCTAACTATTTTTAGCCATAAAAGATCGGATTCCTTTATCGATTGGGATCTTCTGTTTAAAGAGAAAAATATCAAAAAATTGAACGATACAATATTACATTTTGAATTTGAAAAACCTTTAAAAGTTTTGATTGATGGTAAAAGAGGAAAAGGAGCCATAATAAAAACCGATTAAATTTTTTCTTGACAAAAATTCCCCGTATGTTTTAATTTTTATAATAAGGAGGAATTATGTATCAGATATTGGAACATCAAAAAATCGGTCAAAATATCCACAAACTGGTGATAAAAGCCCCGCTAATCGCAAGAGAAGCAAAGCCAGGACAATTCGTTATTCTGAGATCTTATGAAAATGGAGAAAGAATCCCCATAACAATATGCGATAAAGACCCAGAATTGGGGAGTATTACCCTATTTATACAGGAAGTTGGAAAATCAACAGCAAAAATTGGAAGTTTAAAAGAGAATGATTATATTCTTGATGTTGCAGGACCACTTGGCAAACCCGCACATATAGAAAAGGTTGGAACTGTTGTTACAATAGGTGGTGGTGTTGGTTGTGCAATAACTTATCCTGAAACGAAAGCGTACAAAGAAGCAGGAAATTATGTTATAGGAATTATGGGTTTTCGAAATGTTTCGTTCAAAATACTTGAAGATGAGATGAAAAATATATGTGATGAACTTTACATCACAACTGATGATGGTTCATATGGACAGAAAGGTTTTGTGTCGGATAAGTTGAAAGAACTTCTAAAAGAGGGAAGAAAGATCGATGAAGTTTTAGTGATAGGTCCTGCGGTTATGATGAAGGTTGTTTCAGATATCACAAAAGAGTATGGAATAAAAACTATAGCATCACTTAACTCTATAATGGTTGATGGAACAGGAATGTGTGGTGCGTGTAGAGTTGAGGTTGGTGGGAAGACGAAATTCGCATGTGTTGATGGTCCAGAGTTTGATGCTCATCAGGTTGATTTTTCACTTTTGATGAAAAGGTTGTCGATGTATAAAGATGAAGAAAAACTCTCATATGAAAAATATATTAACGAGAGGTGAAATATGGCAAAAAATAAAGAAAGAATCGATATGCCAAGACAGGAGATTGAAAAAAGGATAAGGAATTTTGAAGAGGTTGCTTTGGGATACACCGAAGAGATGGCTTTAATGGAAGCTGAAAGATGTTTGAACTGTAAAGATCCTCTATGTGTAAAAGGTTGTCCTGTTAATGTTAAAATACCAGAGTTCATTAAACTCATAAATGAAAAAAAGTATTTTGATGCTTTGAAAAAGATAAAGGAGACAAATTCTCTTCCAGCAGTTTGTGGAAGGGTTTGCCCACAGGAAGAGCAATGTGAGGCAGCATGCATTTTAAGTAAAGCAAAAAAACCTGTTGCAATCGGAAGATTGGAAAGATATGTTGCTGATTGGGTATCGAATATGGGAATTGAGGAAAACATTCCAGAAATAAAAAAGAATAATATAAAAGTTGCAGTTATAGGATCAGGCCCTGGTGGCTTAACATGTGCTGCTGATCTTGCTTTGATGGGATACGATGTCACAATATTTGAAGCATTACATAAGGCAGGTGGAGTTCTCGTTTATGGTATTCCAGAGTTCAGATTACCCAAGAAGATAGTTGAAAGGGAAGTTGAGTATTTAAAAAAACTTGGTGTTGAAATCAAGACGAATGTTGTTGTTGGTAAATCCATAACTTTAAAAAATCTTTTTGATGAAGGCTATAAAGCAATATATCTTGGACTTGGTGCAGGACTTCCCAAATTTATGAATTTGAAAGGTGAAAACCTTTTGAACATATATTCTGCTAACGAATACCTCACAAGAACAAACCTTATGAAAGCGTACAGATTCCCCGAATATGATACTCCGATAAAGAAAGGTAAAAGGGTTGCAGTTATAGGTGGTGGAAATGTTGCCATGGATGCTGTCAGAAGTGCTTTAAGGTATGGTGCTTTGGATGCTATGATAATATACAGAAGATCAAGGCATGAACTCCCAGCAAGAGAGGAAGAGATTGAAAATGCTGAAGCTGAAGGTGTAAAATTCCATTTTCTCGTGAACCCACTCGAATTCATTGGTGATGAAAATGGTTTTGTAAAGCAGATAAAACTACAAAAAATGGAACTTGGAGAACCTGATGAGTCAGGAAGAAGAAGGCCAGTTCCAGTTGAGGGAAGTGAGTTTTATCTTGATGTTGATGTTGTAGTTATAGCTATAGGACAGACGGCAAATCCTGTTCTTCTTGATGTAACACCTGAGGTCAAAAGGAACAAATGGGGAAACATTGAAGTTTACGATGATTATGGAAGAACGAGTATGAAAGGAGTTTTTGCTGGAGGGGATATCGTAACTGGTGAAGCCACAGTTATTCAGGCGATGGGTGCAGGGAAAAAATCTGCACTGGGAATAGATGAATACATTAAAACAGGAAAATGGGTTTGAGAAAAAATGCCAAAAGTATAAGACAGAATAAATTCCTTTGCATACCTCAGGATGAATCGTATGTTCTTCAAAGAAACATTCTGAGGTATGCAAATGAAGGTATATATCTTTCAGAATTCCTTGAAAAGGTTTCAAAGGATATACTTAAATTCTCAAACTCTGATGCACTTGAAATTCTCACAATCGGTCCTTCAATATCATATCTTTGGAGTATTGAAAAGGAGAAGATCGAAGAACCTGAATTTGTAAGATTCAGTCATGATGATATATACAATAACAGATACATTTTGTGTTCTGATAAGAATTTAACGGTTCTGTGTGAAATAGTTTTAAAAAGAAAAAAATGTAGAAGCAAGAAGTTTATGACAAAGCTTGGAAACATCTATATCCCCGATACTACTCAGACATCTATAATTGAAGTTTACGAGAACGATGGATGGAAAAAGAAGATTTTGAATCTTGATAAAAAGTATAAATCACTTCTTTTGATAAAATTTGATATCGATGAAATAAACAGTGCGATACTTCAGATGAAATCGTTGAAAAAAGATTTCTTTAATCCTGTTTCGATAGAATTTTATGAGGGATTAACGAATACTCTTGGGATGGCAATATCTGATAGAAGAGCCCAGTACTTTTTACGGGAAAGGGTTAAAGAACTATCCTGTCTGTATTCAATATCGAGTATTCTACAGAAGACAGATTTTGATTTTGAAAAGGATATGGAAAAGATTGTGAATATTATAATTCCTGCTTTTCAATTTCCTGAATTTACGAATGTTAGAATAAAATTGGATAATAAAGTTTATGTTAACAAAAATTTTGTTGAAAGTGATAATATGATTTCTTCAGATATTTTTGTTGAGGATAAGAAAAGGGGAAGTATTGAAATTTTTTATTCTCAAAAAAGTTTCAAGAAGGATACGGTTTTTTTCCTTGATGAGGAAAAGGCGTTGATAAACGCTATCGCAAACCATTTTGGGTATGTTCTTGAAAGACAAAAAATTGAAAAGGATAGAAACGATCTACATAACCAGTTGTTACATGCTGATCGTTTAGCAACTATTGGACAACTTGTTGCAGGTGTTGCACATGAGATAAATGAGCCATTAGCAAGTATTTTAGGTTTTGCCCAACTGATAAAGAAGTCAGATATTCCAGAACAGGTTAGAAGTGATAATGAAAAAATTATAAAATCAGCACTGCACGCGCGAGAGATCATAAAAAAACTTATGTTTTTTGCGAAGCAGATGCCACCACAAAAGGTTGAAGTAGACCTGAACGAAACGATCAAAGAGACAGTATATTTTTTGGAATCGCACCTGATCAGATCATCTATAGAGTTGAATCTGAAACTATCACCTGATATTCCAAAAGTTGTTGCTGACCCTTCACAATTGTATCAGGTTATTGTGAATTTAACCGTTAATGCAATTCAGGCGATAAAAGGAAACGGAATTCTAAAAATAGAAACTTTTTCTGATGAAGATTATGTCTACTTTACGATTGAGGATAATGGGATTGGGATGGATAAGGAAACTATGGACAAAATTTTTATTCCTTTTTTCACGACGAAAAAGGATGGGACAGGTCTTGGACTTTCGGTTGTCCATGGGATAATCACAAACCATAATGGAAAAATAGATGTTGAAAGTGAACCTGGAAAGGGAACAAAATTTACAGTAAAACTTCCCTATGGGGAGGTATGATGGAAGAGAAAAAATATAAGATTCTGATTGTTGATGATGTTAAGGATAGCATCGAACTTGTGAGTAGAAACCTTCAACAGGCAGGATATATAACTTTTACAGCAACCTCACCGATAAAAGGATCTGAAATTTTGAAAAACAATGATATAGATCTTGTGATAACAGATCTAAGAATGCCTGATATTGATGGAATTGCTTTTACAAGATACATAAAAGAGAATTATAAAAATGTTGAGATTATTATGATCACAGGTTATCCATCGATCGAAAGTGCGGTTGATGCTGTAAAGACAGGTGTGAGTGAGTTTTTACCAAAACCTTTCACAGATGATGAACTGTTTGCAACAGTAGAGAAAGTCCTTTTTAAACTCAAAATTAAAAATGTGTTAAACAAAGAAGATAAAACTAATTTACCTGTTTACCATGGAATTTTAGGTAACAGTGATAAAATGAAAAAAGTTTTTGAACTTATCAATAAAGCATCACAAACATCAGCAACGGTTTTGATAACAGGTGAGAGTGGTACAGGCAAAGAGATGGTTGCAAGAGCGATACACTATTCATCACCAAGAGCGAGCCAGAGTTTTGTTCCGGTTAACTGTGGAGGTATACCCGAAGAATTGCTTGAAAGTGAACTTTTTGGTTATGTGAAGGGATCTTTTACTGGTGCAAACGAAACAAGAGCAGGTTTCTTCCAGACAGCAGATGGTGGAACCATATTCCTTGATGAAATCGGAGAAACGAGTTTATCGATGCAAGTAAAACTTTTAAGAGTTCTTCAGGATAAAACCGTTTACATGATCGGATCAAGAAAACCTCAAAAAATAGATGTGAGAGTTATCTGTGCTACGAACAAAAACCTTGAAGAACTTGTTAAAAAAGGAATTTTTAGAGAGGATCTTTATTTCAGGTTAAATGTTATCAACATTGAAATACCTCCATTAAGAGAGAGAAGGGAAGATATCCCATTGCTTCTTGAACATTTTGCAACAAAATATAGTAAAGAACTTGGAAAGGAAAAGCCCATTTTCACAGAAAATGCTGTTAAAAGTTTAAGTGAGTATTTCTGGCCAGGTAATGTAAGAGAACTTGAAAATGTAATACAAAGATTGATTATAATGAAAGAGGACAACATTATAGATGTCCCAGATCTCCCATCTTTGATGAGATTCAATTTACCCTATAAAACAGACCTAACAAGAAAACTTTCAGAGGTCGAATGTGAATACATAAGAGATGTTTATGAGAGTCAGGGAAGGAATAAAACAAAAACGAGCGAAATTCTTGGAATCGATAGAAAAACACTGAGAGAGAAGTTGAAAAAATGCCAGATCGAGATCGAAGAAGAGTAAAATCTCCCCATTGAGGAGAAAATCCCCACTGAATTTAAATTAAAATTTTCTTTTCAAAAGAAATAACATACCTTCAAATAATAACTTATTTGTTTTTTTGATTTTTGGCATACTTATTGCTCTATAAATTGTAAAAAAGAAAAGGAGGTCTTATGATGACGATAAAAGAAAGAATCGAAGAAAAGAAGGAAACAGGTTTGAAAGATTTTGAAGGACTCTGTGTAACATGTAAAAATAGCAAATCATGTATCTTTCTTCAGAACTCGACGAAATCAATAATCAGTTGTGAAGAGTTTGAAAACGTGGAAACAACAGTTGAAAAAACAAAGGGTGACTTAAAAGAAAATTTTGTTTCAAAAGTAAAAGGATATGATCTGAAAATAGGTCTGTGTGCAAACTGTGAAAACAAAATCGATTGCAAATTTGAAAAACCTGAAAGTGGTGTATGGCATTGTGAAGAATACAGATAAGATTCTATGGATATTTTAAACTATTCTTCTTACCTTAAAGATGAAGATCTTTTAAGAGTCAGGGGATTCAGAGAACTTATTGAGAAAACAACTTTTGATAAGGATATGCGCGCTATCCTTATCAGACCATCGAAGGTTGTTAGAAATTCCGAACATCTTTTGAAGGACAAAGAACGCTTAACTTTGAAATCAATTTTTATAAAACACAACTTTTTAAATGAAACCGATGTAACTTCACTTTTTTTTGAGAAAGAGGAAGATTTTGAGAATCTATTTTTAAAATCTTTTTACTCTTCTTTAAAATATTCATTTCTTGATATTCCTTTTGGTGGTTCTACACTTGGGTTGATTCTAAATGAAAATGTGAATTTTCAGGATGAAAAGGTAAAGAAAAAGTTGGGAACACTTCTTGTTAAAAATTTTTCAGAGATACTTGATGAACAGAATTATCTAAAAATCAATGACTATGAAGAGGAACGAAAAGATTCGATAATAAAACTGATCGAAAACCTTGATAGGCCAAGAATATCAAAAAGATTTAAATTCCTTTTAAAAAACCCATTAAGAAAAAAAATTGTTAAAGAGAAATATGATCTTTTATGGTTAAAAAGTTTGGTTAAATATTTTTTTAAAGGAAACAGGGTAAGAGTTATCATCGATACGATAAATAAAAGATCACTTGATTTTTTAAAGGAAATAGTAAAAGATGAATTTTTTGTTGTTGTTGGAATAGGTTCGAAAGATTACTCATATTATTCTTCGAAAGGGATCTGCTGGAACGATATAAACATAATAGAAAACAGAGAGGAAACTCAAAACTGTATTGATTATACCGACCTATTAAAAAAGGAAACCGAACTATTTTTGGAATTTGGGACAAAGTATAATTTCAATGAAACGATGTCTAAACTTGTGAACTGTCGTCTGTTTGGCGAATTCGAGGATCTATCAACATCTTTTCAGAGTATTAAAGATTTAACTAACAGAAAGATAATCTATTTACCATCATTACTTCTTGATTCTGTTGATCAGATTTTTGATTATTTTGAGATAATTGAAAGAAAGAGGGAAGAGATGATGAGTATTGATGAAATAGAATTAAGATTTGAAACATATATTAAATTTGTTTTGTCTTATTTTGATTCTTTTCTTGAAGATGAGCAAAAAGTGTTTGAAATATTTTTGTCAAGAGCGTTCGAAAATTACAGAAAAAAGTTTTCTCTCGTTTATGGGTGAAAAGTATGGTTGAAGAAAAAGTTATAAAAGTAAAAACGGAAAGTTTAAACATCCTTGAATCCTCTCTGGACGATTTGAATGAAAAGGAAAAAGAATATTTGTTAAATCTTTTGAATTATAAAGAGATATATGTGAATATACCTTTAAAAAGTGCAGGTGGTGATTTTAAAAATATAACCGGTGTTAAAGTGGATAATTTTTTGATGCATAACGATACATTTTCT
Organism: Caldifarciminota bacterium; assembly: GCA_039804105.1. Classification (GTDB taxonomy): domain Bacteria; phylum Hydrothermota; class 32-111; order 32-111; family 32-111; genus 32-111. The sequence continues at coordinate 550,208 of JBDRZU010000001.1, read as the reverse complement.
AATCTAAGGATTCATCCTTATTTTGATATAGATTATTTTAGGAGATTTTCACTTTTAAATACGATAATGTTCTCCCTTTTCGAAATACCAGTAAATGGAAGTTTCTCTTCTATTCTTGTTGATCCTTTCGATTTATCGATTGAAGAGAAGGAAGAACTTTTTAAAATGTTTTCATCACTTTTAAAAAATGAAATTCTTGAGAAAAATAATTTTTTCTCTTCAGATCTGAATTCAAATTTAAACGACTTAAAAATTTTCTGTGAATCTTTTCATTATGAAGAAAAGGATAGAAAAAGAATGATAAGTTTTGTTGACCAATACAGTGATATAAAAAAAGAGATAGATGTTGAAAGGATAAATGAACTTTCCACTTATTATTCGATAAAAAAATTCTGTGAACTCAAAAGAAAAAATGTCGATGAACTATCTGTTGTTGTTTATGGATTTGGAGAAAAACCGTACTATATTTCAAAAATGTTGAGAAAGGAAGGTTTTAACATCGTTGGAATTCTGACACATCAGGGTTCTTTCTATGATCCTTATGGAATTGAAATCGATGATTTTTATAAAAATTATCTTTCAAATTTCTCGGACAGAAATGAAACAAGATACAAAAAAATAGATCTTTACACTTTTGAAAATATCAAATCGGATATTACCATTTTTTATATAGATATTTTCAAAAAAGACTTTTTAACAAATCTGAACACATTACTTGTAGTTGAAGGTCGAAGGATGATATTTACAGATGAAGATTTTATGATTTTAAAAAATAAAGGTATTGAACTTTTGCCATGTGAATTCACATGTTCTGGAGAGATACTCCTTTATGATGAGTTAAGGAAAAACAGGATACCCAAAAAAGTTGAAACGATAATACAGAAAGAGATCTATCAAAAAATGGATCAGATCTATACTCTCGATGGGGAAAATATAAAATCAAAGATTGTTAAAACCTCTTTAAAAAATATTATTGAAAATCTCTAAAAAACGCTCATATACCTCAAAAAAGAGGGGAGAGTTTTTAACTCTCCCCCTTTTCCAAAACGATTAAAAAATAAATTTTTATATTATGCCCTGATCGATCATAGCATCAGCCACTTTCTTAAATCCTGCGATATTCGCTCCATTAACATAGTTCCCAGGTGTTCCATATTCTTTTGCTGCTTCATAACATGCTCTATGGATGTTGATCATAATGTTATGTAGTTTTTGATCAACTTCTTCTCTTGTCCAACTCATTCTTAAAGAGTTCTGTGACATTTCAAGACCGCTTGTTGCCACACCACCTGCGTTTGCTGCTTTTCCAGGAGCGTAAAGGATTTTGTTCGCAAGGAAAACTTCAACTGCTTCGGGTGTTGATGGCATGTTTGCACCTTCTGATACACAGATACATCCGTTTTTCACGAGTTCTTTTGCATCACTCTCATCGAGTTCGTTCTGCGTTGCACATGGTAAAGCGATATCAAACTTTCCAAGTTTCCATGGCTTCTTTCCATCATGATATTCAATATCTTTGAATTTGTCAGCCATCTCCTTTATTCTTCCTCTTTTAACATTTTTCAGTTCCATCAAGAAATCCCATTGTTCCTGAGTTAAGCCATTTTTAATGTAAACTGAACCGTTTGAATCTGAAAGTGTAAAAACTTTACCACCAAGTTGCATAATCTTTTGAGCAGCATATTGTGAAACATTACCTGAACCGGAAATAGCAACTTTCATCCCTTCGATACCTTTTTTAGCAGTTTTTAGCATTTCCTCTGCAAAGTAAACGCAACCATAACCTGTTGCTTCAGGTCTTATCAAAGACCCACCCCAGTTCAAACCTTTACCTGTTAAAACACCTGTAAACTCGTTTTTCAACTTTCTGTACTGTCCAAACAGATATCCAATCTCTCTTGCACCAACTCCAATGTCTCCTGCTGGGACATCTGTATCAGGGCCGATGTGTCTGAACAGTTCATTCATAAATGCTTGACAGAATTTCATAACTTCGTTGTCTGATTTTCCTTTTGGATCAAAATCACTACCACCTTTACCACCACCCATTGGAAGACCAGTTAAGGAGTTTTTAAAGATCTGTTCAAAACCTAAAAATTTTAAAACACCAAGATTCACTGTTGGATGGAATCTTAAACCTCCTTTGTAGGGACCTATCGCTGAGTTGAACTCAACTCTGTAACCGATGTTTACCTGAACTTTTCCATTGTCATCAAGCCATGGAACTCTGAATATTATCACTCTTTCAGGTTCCACAATCCTTTCAAGGATCGCATGTTTCTGATACTTTGGTTCTTTTTCAAGTAAAAGTTCAAGTGACTCTAAGACCTCTTTTGCTGCTTGAAGAAACTCTTTTTCCCATGGATACTTTTTGGAAAGTTTATCGTAAACTTCCATTGCATAACCGCTCATTATACCTCCTTTTTTAAAAACGCTCTCTAAAATTATAAAAAATTCATATTATTAAGTCAATAATAAATAAATATTAAAATTTTTGAACTCTTGACTTTTAATTTTAATGGTGTAAAATACGGCTGTTTTTACAAATTTAACATATTCAGGAGGATAAAATGAATAGTTATGTTGCACAGGTAATAGAAGAAGTAAAACAGAGATACTTCTGGGAAAAAGAGTTCATTCAGGCGGTTACAGAGGTGTTAGAATCTTTATCACTTGTTATGGATAAAGAACCAAAATACAAAAAGTACAGAATTCTTGAAAGAATAGTTGAACCAGAAAGAATAATTTTCTTCAGGGTTCCATGGACAGATGATAAGGGAGAGATCCACATCAACAGAGGATACAGGGTTGAGTTCAACTCAGCACTTGGTCCTTACAAAGGTGGAATAAGATTCCATTCTTCTGTAACACTTTCAATTTTAAAGTTTTTAGGATTTGAACAGATCTTTAAAAACTCCTTAACTGGACTTCCAATGGGTGGTGGTAAAGGTGGAAGCGATTTTGATCTCAAAGGAAAATCTGAAGGTGAAGTTATGAGGTTCTGTCAGTCATTTATGACTGAACTTTATAGACACATTGGTGCTGATACAGATGTTCCAGCAGGAGATATTGGAGTTGGCGCCAGAGAGATTGGATACATGTTTGGTCAGTACAAAAGATTGAAAAACGAGTTTACAGGTGTTTTAACAGGTAAAGGTTTGAACTGGGGTGGATCTTTGATAAGACCTGAAGCAACAGGATTTGGTGTTGTCTATTTTGCTGAAGAGATGTTGAAGACGAAAAAGGATTCACTTGAAGGAAAGACGGTTGCGATCAGTGGTTTTGGTAATGTTGCATGGGGTGCTGCGATAAAGGCAAATGAACTCGGTGCAAAAGTTGTTACTCTCTCAGGACCAGATGGATATATCTATGATCCAGATGGAGTAAAAGGTGAAAAAATAGATTATATGCTTGAGATGAGAGCAAGTGGAAGGGATTGTGTTAAAGATTATGCTGATAAATTCAAAGTGAAATTTGTTGAAAACAGAAGACCATGGGAAGTTAAAGTTGATGTTGCACTTCCTTGTGCAACCCAGAATGAGATCGATGGAAACGATGCGAAGACATTGATCAAGAATGGATGCAAATGTGTTGTTGAAGGTTCAAATATGTCCTCAACACCTGAAGCGGTGGAAGCATTCCTTAACAACAACATACTTTATTCACCAGGTAAAGCATCTAACGCAGGTGGAGTTGCAACAAGTGGTCTTGAGATGTCACAGAATTCAATGAGATTACAGTGGCCAAGAGAGGAAGTAGATAAAAGATTGAGAGAGATAATGGTCAAAATACATCAGTCATGTGTTGATGCAGCAAAAGAGTATGGAACGCCTGGAAACTATGTGAACGGAGCAAACATTGCAGGATTTAAGAAAGTTGCTGATGCTATGATTGATCAGGGTGTTGTATAAGTTTAAATTTTAAAATACTATTTTAAAAAGGGTGGCTTTTGCCACCCTTTTTTATTTTAAGGTCTTGACAAAGAAAGTTTGAAAATTAAATTATAGTTGACCAGAAAAAAAAATAAACTTAGAAGGAGGTGAGAGTTATGAAAAAGGAACTTCAGAAATTTTCACCTTTCTCAGAACTGTTTGATTTAAGAAAAGAAATCGATTCACTTTTCGATGACAGATTTTTTGGGAAAATGTTACAACCATACTATGAATCAAACTGGACTCCTTCTATGGACATTTCTGAAACTGACAAAGAATTTCTTGTAACAGTTGAACTTCCAGGGATGAAGAAAGAAGATATAAACCTTTCGATAGACAACAATGTTTTAACCATAGAAGGGGAAAGAAAGAGTGAAAAAGAGGAGAAGGGCAGAACCTTCCACAGAATTGAAAGATCGTATGGTAAATTCTACAGATCTGTGACATTACCGAAAAAAGTTGATGAGGAGAATATTAAAGCAACATTCAAAGATGGACTTTTGAATATAACTTTACCAAAAGTTGAAAAGGAAAAAGTTAAAAATATTGAAATCTCTGATAAGTAAGTGAGGATTCCCTCACTTACTTATATTTCATATTCTATTTTTTCTAAATCCTTTGAATTCTGAAAAAACCATATATATGTTTTTTCAATTCCTTCCTCAAACGAAGTTTTTGGTTCATATCCAATAAGTTTTTTTGCAAAACTGTTATCCCCGAGAAGTTTTTCAACCTCACAGGAAGATTTTCTGATCCTTTTATTTTCAACAACAACTTCAAGATTTTTTTGGGAAATCCTTTCGATGGTTTTTATTATTTGTTTTATCGAAAAAGATTTACCTGAACAGATGTTAAAAGTTTTTCCATAGGTTTTCTCATTGTAAACAATTTTTCTAAAAGCATCTGTTAAGTCATCTATGAAGGTAAAATCTCTTTCTGTATGGAGATTTCCAATTCTAATTTTATTCGATTTTATCGATTGCATTATTATCTGTGGTATAACAGATCTTAGAGATTGTCTTGGCCCGTAAACATTGAATGGTCTTAGGATCGTTACAGGCAGATCAAAAGCCCTGTGGTATGAGATCGCTAATTGATCCTGAGCAATCTTTGTTGCAGCATAAGGTGACTGTGCGTTTAAAGGATGTTTTTCATCCATTGGAATATATTGTGCACTACCATAAACTTCGGAAGTTGACATTATTATTGTGTGCTTTATCTTTCTTGTTTTTGAAATCTCAAGTATATTTTTTACACCTTTTATGTTGGTATCGATATATGAATCAACAGCTTTGAAAGAGTAGGGTATCGTTATCAACGCTGCAAGGTTTATGATACAATCAACATCTTTTGTTAAATCGTAAAGGAGAGAATAATCTCTGATATCACCTTTTTCAATCTCAATGTTTTTGAAACTTTTTAAAAATTTTAAATTGCCAATATCGTTGAAACTGTTATAGTAAACGAGTGCCTTTACTTTAAAATCTTGTGATAATTTTTCTACAAGATGACTCCCGATGAAACCACAACTCCCCGTTATAAAGATTTTTTTCATCTATCCTCCAAAAACTCTGCTAATTTTTTCATATGATTCTCTGTTTCCAACATCATACCAGAATCCATTATGTAAAAAATAACCCACTTTTTTCTTTTCAACTATTTTTTTGTTTAATAGTTCATCCATATTGATAAAATCATCTTTTAAATTTTTTAAAATATTTTTTTGAAAAATGTTGATTCCGGAAAGTATCAAAAAATTTAAAACAGGTTTTTCTACGATATTCAAAATCTTTTTTCTATTTACGGATACTATTCCATATTCGATTTCTATATGTTGTGGGATAACTACAGATGTGATATCATTCTTATTCTTTTTATGGTATTTGATTATTGAAGAAAAATCGATATCACTTATGATATCGGCATTGTGAACGATTACTGTGTCCTCTTTTAGATTTCTCATGTAGAATAGAGCACCTGCTGTTCCAAGCGGCTTTTTCTCTTTTATAAAGGATGCTCGATCAAAAATATCAGGATATTTTGAAATAAGTTTTTTTTCTATCATTTCTTTTTTGTAATTTAAAGAGACATAAATATTTTTGAAACCATCGAGTATGAACTTATCTATAATGTTTTCAATTAAACTTGTATTTCCGATCTCAAGGAGTGGTTTTGGCTTTTTTTCAGTTAATGGACGCAACCTTTTCCCTTTACCACCAGCCATTATGAGTACGGCTATGTTTGAAAAATCCTCACTTTCCTTTTCGTATTCAAAAATTTTCAAAATACGTCCTCTGTTATCAAGTAATGGAACAAATTTTATTTTAAATTTTTCCATTAACTTTTTTGCTTCGTGTTCTGAATCTTTTAAAAGATAGATGAAATCCTTTTTTGCTATCTGTTTTGCTTTATCGTTAACATTGTATCCTTTTATCAACGCTCTTCTGATGTCACCATCTGTTAGAGAACCTTTTGTTTTCTTTTTATCATCTACAAGAAAAAGGATTTTTCCCCCTTTTTCGTTTAACTTTTTTAAGCACTCTAATATAGTTGAGTTTTCTTCTATAAGAAAATCATTTATATTCATTTTTTCTCCTTAAAACGAGTTTTATTTTTTCTATTGTTCTTTTGAGATCGTTTTTAGAGTATTCTTCATCAACAGGTATATTCAAAATTTTTGCAGAAAGTTTGTTCTGGCATCTCCATAGAACTGGAAGAAAGATTTTATATTTTTGCATCTCTGATTTCACAAAATCTCTGTTTTCTATTTTTAGCGGAAAAGATTGTGGAACTACATTTTCAGGTAAAAATTTAAAAATTGCCTTTTCATAAACAAAATCATCTGTAAGTAAAAAATTGAAATTTTCTCTTCTTTTTTGTGATGATCTTTTATGATCATAAATTTTGAGAAAATTCAAAGAGAATCGCGAAATATTTTTTGGTATGTCACCGATCTCTTTTTCACTTTTCTGTGAGTAGTAAACATAAATTTTTTCAAAATAATCTTTTTCATATCTATAATTTTCAAATATTTCTCTGTATAGTTTTGATACGATTTTTCCTATATAATAATTTTCATCTGAACTCTTTCTAATCTTTTTAAAATTTTTTAGGTCTGTAAAAAGCACTCCACCATCTGGGACAGGAAAAATCTTTCTCAAACTTCCAACAACCATCTCTGAAGAAGAGAATTGAAATTCAGATAAAAAAGAATGTGTTATATCCCTTACGGTAAAAAATCCTTTTTCCTTTGATAATTTTAATAGTTCTTCATCCTGAAAACCAAAATAATCTGTGATGAATATGGCTGTCTTTTTACTTTTTTCTTTTTTCAAAAAATCTATGTCAGACGATAGATTATTTTTGATCTTATAAAATTTTATGCTTAGATTTTCATCGAGGAAGGGTTTTAACATCTCCTCACAAAAATAATCTGGAAAAAGAACCCTGTAACCGTTTTCTTTTAAATAGTAAGCAACATTTTTTAAAGCACCTCTTCCAGATGAAAAAAAATATTTTTTTCTAAAATTGAAATTTTGAAAAGGTTCTTGAAAATTCTCTTTGAAATTATCAAAAATGATTCTTTCACTTCCTACTATTTTCATCTTTAAATTTTACCTTTATGTTCAATTCTTTGAGATATGAGATTATTTTTTTAAACTTGTTCTGATCAAATCCGATGACTTCTGGTGGAACAACCCCTGTTTCAATTTTATTTGTTAAAAGAATATAAGAGAATATTCCAAGAGAAAAACCTGTTGTTCTTTCCATTGCGGAATGTTTTTCGTCTCCTCGATCAACAAGTTCGTATGTGATGGTTTTCCACCTTTTATTTATTTTCCCTTCACCTATTACTCTTAAAAGTAAGACATCTTTTATCTGAGGATATTTAATACTTTTCAAAACTTCTATTGTTACCTCTTTTGGTTTTTTTCCATTCAATTCCTCTTTAAAGTAGCCCAGATCTTTTAAAAGTTTTATTTTTTCTATATGGCCTTTATATCTTAAAGTTTTTTCTTCAAGATTTTTAACATCTTTTAAAGTGTTTAAGAGTGTTCTTAACCCATCTGTATAAAAACCTTCGAGTTGTTCAAAACCTTTAAATTTCACATTTTCAACGCCTGTCAGCGGTTCAACGATTTTAATTTTTCGATTTTTTAGAATTTTTACTTCCCTTTCGTACTCTGCTATAAGATCTTCAGGTGACCAAGTTATCGTGTATCCAAGAGGTGGAATATTTTTTTCAGGCATTCCACCAACATAGATCTTTATCTTTTCACATTTTTCAAAACTTTTATATATTCTACCTGCAAAAAGGTTACTCAAACCAGGTGCTACTCCTGCATCTGGAATTATTGTGATACCTGCCTTTTTTGCTTCTTCATCAAGTTCAAAAGGATCATTTTCAGAATATGAAACATCAACTATATTCTTTTGTGCGAGTATCGCTCCCTTTTGGGCGATTCTTCCAAGTTTTGCAGGTAAGGCGGAGATTATTAGGTCGAATCCTTCTGAAAGTTTGTTTACCTTTTCAGTAGAATCAATATTTTCTTTGATAGTTTTAAAACCAAGTTGAGAGAGATAGTTCAGATTTTCATTGTTGATATCTACAAAAGTTACATCAACATTTTTTTTAAAAAGGAATTCACCACATGCGATTCCCTGCCTTCCTCCACCTAAAACAATAGATTTCATAAAAACTCCTTTTTTTTAATTCTATTTCTTTACTATTATTTGTCAACAACACTTTTATTTTTGTTGACATTTATTTTTATACTGATAACATTAAAAAAAAGGAGAAAGTATGAAGGATGATAGAGATCTTGTTAAACTGATTTTTGGAATTTTTATGGTTTTGATCGGTGGAATGTTATTTATTTCAACATTTTTTAACATTTCTATACCAATATTTAAAACAGCGGTTTCATTCATTTTGATATATTTTGGAATCACAATACTTCTTGGTAAAAAATCTTTATTTTTTGTAACAGAAAAAGTTGATCAGAACAGAAAAGATTACCTTGTTCTATTTTCTTCAAGTAATATCGATGCATCTGAAGTTGAAGGTAAAAAGATTTTGAATGTGGATGTAGTTTTGGGTCAGGGTGTTATCTATATAAAAAAAGGTATGAACTGTAAAATATATGCAACATCAGTTTTTGGGCAACTCACCACTCCACACGGTGATAATATAGTTTTTGGAAATAAAGATATGAAAATGGGAGAAAATCCCGAAGAAGGTTTGATTATAATCGCGACTGTCGTTTTAGGAACACTTGAAATAGTTGAAAAGTAGGAGGGTGTATATGTGGCTTCTCCTTATAACATTATTTTCAGTCGTAATCTTTGTTGGGGGAATAAAAATAATTTTTAGCAAGAATATATTTTTGGATAAATTTTTTGATAGTTTTATCCTTATTATTCTTGGTACATTTCTTCTTTTTTACAACTACACAAAAAATTCTGAAAACTTTTTCTCTTTTAGAGAAGATGAAATAACTTTGAAAAAAGAAAACAAAAATTATATTGTAATTTTTTCAAAACCTGATCTTGATCTATCTTTACTTGAATCTCTAAAAGATTCCCAAGAGTATGAGATAAAAATTTTCTTTTCAAATGTTAGAATAAAACAGAATTCTATATCTCCCTTTGATTTTGATATAAAAGGTTTCTTATATTCTTCAAAACTTCATACAGGGAAAGGTTTCTTAACAGGTCAAATCGATGAAAACTTTGTAGAAGATTCTTTAAATCTCCCTATAAAAGTAAAATTTAAACTCTATTTCAGTAGTTTAGAATTTTCAAGAGAATAGTGTTAAGAAAATATTTTGTAGTTTTATTTTCTCTTTTTTTTATGTTGATCTCAAACGGGCAGATAAGGGAAGGTAATTTTGTTTTCATTGAGAGGGCCAGTAAAAAGATTTTCCAGTTAAAAGTTGAAAAAAAGATTGATTCTTTAGCACTTTTTCTCAAAGGTGATAAACTTTTCTACTCTGAAAAATATGTAGCATCCCACGACTCTTTCTTCCTTCTGAAGAGGGTTTTTAAAGTTGGACTTTTAACATACGATTTAAACTACTCTCCCATAAGGTTAAGGTTTATCCTTCCTTTCGAAAAAGAGCAGAAATGGCAATATGAGGGAATTGAAAAATCTTCGTTTCATAAAGCGAAGATCAAATCTTACGGTTTTGTTTCAGAGGATGAAACAGGATACAAGATTTTCAATATAACTTTCAGAAATGATTCTCCTGATACTTCGATATTAGAGTTTGACAGGAACTTCACGATAAATAAAATTTTCATTGAACTGCCAGAGATCTTTCTTTTAAAACAGTTGTTGGGTTTTAAAACTAGTAGATTGGTTTTTGAAAATTATGGTGAAAAATAATCTTTTTGATAGCATAAAATATTTGAAAGGTGTTGGACCTAAGATGGCAGAAATTTTAAACCAGATGGGTATATATACCAAATACGATCTTTTAACATATCCACCTTTCAGATATATTGATAGAAATATTATAGAAGAGGATAAAATCGAAGATGGTGATTATATAACAATTTTTGCACAGGTGATAGATTGTGGGGAAATATTCACAAGAAAAGGAAAATATATTTTCCAGGCACTTGCAAAAACAAAAAAGGAAAATTATTTTTTCTTAACCTGGTTCAACAACAGGTTTATAAAAAACAGTATAAAAAAGGGAGATGTAGCACTTTTCAGTGGAAAAGTTCGTATCAAAAGAGGGGGATTTGAAATTTTACATCCAGATTTTGAGATTTTTCAGGATGATTTTTTTGAACTCATTAATACTGGGAAAATTGTTCCCGTCTACCATACGAGGTCAAACATAACTCAAAAATATTTAAGAAAACTTGTTTTCAATCTTCTAAAAGATATTGATCAGATCGATGAAGATTTACCTTCAGATCTTTTAATTCAAAAAAATCTTATCGATTTAACGAAGGCGATAAAGAATCTACATTTCCCTGAAAATGAAGAGAAAAAGGAAGAGAGTTTAAGAAGATTAAAATATGGAGAACTTTTCTATGCTGGACTACTTGTTGCAAAAAGAAAGATTGAAAACAGAGAAAGAAGGGTGGAAAAGAATTATCTTTTGAACAGTTCTCTTGTTGATAGATTTCTTTCATCACTTGATTTTAGATTAACGGATGATCAGAAAAAGGTTATCAACGAAATTTTAAATGATCTGAAGAGTGATAAACCTATGAATCGCCTTTTGATGGGAGATGTTGGTGTTGGTAAAACGGTTGTTGCAACGATAGCGATGCTTTATGCTGTTGATAGTGGATACCAGGCAGCACTTATGGCACCAACAGAAATACTCGCTCAACAGCATTATCTTAAAATCAAAAATTGGGTTGAAAATCTTGGAGTTGATGTTGAACTTTTAACCTCATCGATTACAGAAAATAAGAGAAGATATGATCAGATAAAGAATGGAGATATTAAAATAGTTATTGGAACACATGCTTTGATAGGAGAGGATGTTGTTTTCAAGAATCTTAAATTTGTAATAGTTGATGAACAGCATAGATTTGGTGTTATCCATAGATCATCTTTGAAAGAGAAGGGCATAGATGTTGACTATCTTGTTATGACCGCAACGCCAATTCCAAGATCTTTATCTCTTGCGATCTACGGTGATATGGATCTATCCGAGATACGACAGAGACCTTCGATGCAAAAAGAGATAAAAACGAAATGGGTTTCTCCGGAAGGGATTGTGAAGATGTATGAATTCATCAGAAAAAGGATAGATAACAAAGAAAGAGTTTTTATCGTTTGTCCTGCCATCGAGGGTGGAGAAGAGGCGGATTATGAATCAGTCAAAAAAGTTTATGAAAATCTTTCAAAAACATATCTTAAAGGGTATAAACTTGGAATAATCCATTCAAAGTTGAGTCCAAAGGATAGAGAAAAAGTGATGAATGAACTTAAAGAAGGTGTTATAGATGTTCTCGTTGGTACCACGATAATTGAGGTGGGAATAGATATTAAGGATGCAACGGTTATGGTTATCCTTTCTGCTGAAAGGTTCGGATTATCTCAGTTACACCAGTTAAGAGGAAGAGTTGGAAGAGGTGATAAACAATCGTTCTGTTTCGTTGTCTCATCTGAAGATATAACAGATGATGCCAAAAAACGTCTTCAGGTGTTTTCCAAATACAACGATGGTTTTAAAATCTCTGAATATGATCTGAAACTAAGAGGTCCGGGTGAAATCTGGGGAAGGAAACAGAGTGGTATACCAATGTTCAAGTTTGCAAACTTTTTTGATGATTTTGATCTGATGAAAGAAGCGTTTAAAGATGCTGAGAATTTTTTATATTCGGATATGAATCTATTGAAAAAAGAAAATAGGGTTATTAAAATAAATCTTGAGAGGAGATTGAATGAAAAAGTTGATTAAATTTTCGTTTCTATTTTTTTTAGTGATTCTGACCATTTTTTCTTTCTCATGTGAGAAAAAGAAAAGGATCAAAGATTTTGCTATAGGAAAAGTTGAAGAGATTGTTATCGCAGCGAGTGAACCGGTTTATGCAAATGTTGAAAAAGAGTTGCTTGATGCTTTATACATTCAGATAGATCTTCCAGTAAAAGAATCGATATTTTATACTGTATACTCATCTCTTGAAAAACTTCACATACATAAGAAGAACAAAAACATTGTTTTTATCACAAACATTAACAGAAACGATGAATATTCAAAAATAATAAATGAATTTTTAAACAAAGATGATATTGAACTTGTTAAAAAAGAAAAAGTTTCCTATTTTAGAGTTTTTGATGGTTTTGCTGAAGGACAGAATATCCTTATAATAGCGGGAACAGATGAAAATCTAATAAAAGAGTCGATCAAACAGAATAGAGAAAAAATTCAAAAATTCTTTCTTGAAAATTCCTACAGATCTGTTGAGATGATGGTTTATTTCACAGGTGAAAATAAAAGAGTATCCTCTATGATTTATGAAAAACTTGGAATAAAATTAAAAGTTCCATCAGATTTTCAGACATCTTTCTATGATAAGAATATTAACTCTTATGCGATAGTTGGCAGATATCCTGATAGGTTTATTACGATTCTAAAAACAGACGAGTTAAAAAATTTTAACTTTGATTTCATGATAAAAACAAGAAATAAGATCGGGAAAGAAAAATATTATGGTGATTTTATTGATACATCTTTTGTCCCATTGAAAAGAGAGGAAGTTGATTTTAAAGGCTTCAAAGCACTTTACATGATGGGGGTTTATTCCAACGATAAAGAAAATTTGGGTGGACCATTCTTCACATATCTTATAAATACAGGGAAAGAACTTGTGTATATTGATGGTCATATCTTTTATCCTGGTGAAAGGAAATATTTCAAACTGATGGAGTTAAAGGCGATAGTCAACACTATGGAGTTTTGATGAAAAAGGTCGTTCTTCTTGTTGGAAACTGGTCAAAAGAATCTAAGGAAGTGAAAGAGATCTGGTTACGGTTAAAAAAAAGTAAAAAATTTGAACTTAAAATTTTAGATGTTTCAACAAAAGAAGGTGCAGAAGTTATGGATAAATATGAGATTTCTGTAATTCCAGTGACGATAATCGATGGTGAAATAAAATTTATTGGAATACCTGATCTAAAAAAAATAGAGGAGATTTTTGATGAAAAGGATTAGTTTTTTTCTTCTTTTAACAACTTTTTTTCAATTTTTGTTTCCTAACGAAAAATCGATAATAACATCGTTGTCCTACCTTTCGTTGAAAACAGAAAATCTTTCAATACCTTTGGAAAATTTGAAAAGAGATAATTATATTTTTTTCATAAACGATCTTTTACTGAAAAAACCTCAAAAAAGTGAAGAATGTTCTGAAAATTTAAAGTTTTTGATTGAGAACAAAATGTTTTTCAATCTTTTTGATTATGTTGACAAAGGAAAATTTTCAAAAAAAAATAAAAAATTTGAAAAAGATTTTTCATATTCAGCAAATTCTTTTTATTATGAGTATCCTTCCTTTATTTATGATACTGTTATAAACGATTCTATATATTACCTTGAAGCTGAAAAGTTCTTGAAGAGTTGTGATTCTTATTTTTCAAAAAACGATATAGAAATCTTGCTGAAAGAGGTTGAGAGATTGTTTTCATTCACTCCTGAAATTCTTTTAGATTATTTTAAGAAGAATATAGAAAATTATAAAAGAAATGGAGTGGAAATCCTCATCGACAGTTTAAAGGAGGATAATTTTTATTATATCGATAAACCTAATATTTTAATTTTTGATATGGGAGGTAGTGATACATACATAGCAAAAAAGGAAGGTTGTCTTGCAACCGGGTTCAAAGGTCTTGGAGGGATAATCGATGTTGATGGAGATGACAAATATTATGGAAAAAATTTTGACATTGGTACTGGAGTTTTTGGGGTTGGTTTTATCTGGGATATGAAGGGTAACGATATTTATAAATCAGATTTTGCTAATATTGGTGCTGGTTTTGCTGGTGTTGGATTTATTTTTGATGAGGAAGGAAATGATAATTATATATCCGAAGGTTTTTCGCAGGGATTCGGTTTTACAAAAGGAATTGGGTTTATATATGATAAAACAGGAAACGATGTGTATCTTGTTCAAAACGGCTGTATAGATCTTCGAGAGACAAATTACCACTCACATCTTTCACAGGGTTTTGGATTTGGGATAAGAGATATCGCATCAGGCGGAGTTGGTGTGATTCTGGATCTTGAGGGAAACGATTTTTACAAGGGGGAGTATTTCGTTCAGGGTTCTTCCTATTGGTTTGCTTTTGGGCTTTTGTACGATAGCACCGGGAACGATGTCTATTCGAGTAGAAGATACAGCCAGGGTGCAGGAACCCACTTCACAACGGGGGTCTTGATCGACAGAGAAGGTGATGATGCACATTATTCATGGGGAGTTTCACTTGGGTGTGGACACGATTTTTCATCGGGTTTTCTGTTCGATTATAAAGGGAACGATATTTACTATTCCGACTGGTTGAGTATAGGAGCTGGTAATGCTAACGGCAATGGAATTTTGATAGATTTTGAAGGTGATGATTTTTATTTTTCAAAAAAACAGGATTGTATGGGTTTTGGGAATCCTGATAGGAACACTTTTTCGATCGGTATTCTGTTCGATAAAAAAGGTAACGATTTTTACAATGGTAAAAATAAGAAAACAGATGTAAGATCTGAAATGGGAGTGTTGATAGATGAAGAATAAAATTTTATTTTTGCTTTTTTTATTTTCTTCTATAAAAATTTTCCCTTCTTTTGAAGAGTTGATAAAAAAACTTGATTATTTTGAGGATTCATTGCAGATTCAAATCGATTCTACACTTTTATCGGATTACAACGAAAGAACTGTTGATTATATGATAGGGAAGTTAAACTCTTCTGATTGGTTTTTTAAAAATATCTCGATAAGGGTTCTTAAAAAAGTTAAAGATAAAGAATCGCTTTTAACAAGACTTCAGGAAAGAAAGGTTGATAGAATTTTTATTATGAAAATTTTTGAAGATGATCCTGGTTTTACACTGTATAACGATTTGAAAATTGAGGATGTGAAACTTTATGAGTTAAACACCTATATAACTTTTCTTGAAAAAAGAAAAAAAGTTAACACAATTTTTGAAATTATAAATAAAAACTATAATGACTATATCTCAGTAAAAGCGTTACAATCTCTAAACGATGCTGGTTTGAAGGATTCGTTTTGCAGAGATGAGATTTTAAAAAACAAAAAAATTTTCGAGAATTTGATCTCAAAAAAGAATTTAAGGATAAACAGAAGTTTATCTATCATAATTTCAAACTTTTTTTCTGATTCTCTCGAAAAGATCTTTGATTTAAAACAGATAAACGATATTCCAACATTCTCACTCTATATTGAAAGTGCAATTCTGTCAGGTAAAAAAATCGAATCTGGAACGATCGAAAAATTTTACAAAAAGTTCAGGACAAAAGATTTTTATTATCTTGATTCTATTGTTAAGAAATATTTTCAAAAGTTTTCAAAAGAGGAACTTGAAGAAATGAAAAATAATGTTGAAAACGAATTTATAAAAGTTATAATTGAAGAAGTGATAGGGGAAAAAAATGGATAAGAGACCTTCCTGGGATGAATATTTCATGGAGATAACAAAACTTGTTGCCTCAAGGGCAACATGTCTCAGAAGAAAAGTTGGTGCAATAATCGTTAAAGATAGACACATCCTTTCCACAGGATACAATGGACCACCAAAAGGTGTGAAACATTGTGATGAACTCGGTGGTTGTTTGAGAGAGAAATTGAATGTTCCTTCAGGAGAAAGAATGGAACTTTCAAGAGCGGTTCATGCTGAACAGAACGCTATAATACAGGCAGCAAAACTTGGTATCAACATCGAAGGTGCTGATATGTATGTTACAAACCAGCCATGTTTTATCTGTGCGAAGATGATAATAAACGCAGGTATCAGAAGGGTTATAATAAATGAGGGTTATCCTGATAAATATGCTGAAGAAATATTGAAAGAAGCAAAAGTTGAACTCATTGTTCTTAATACAAAAAAGGAGGAAAAATGAAGAGAATTTTATCTCTTATTCTGGTCATCTTTTTATTGTTTGTGCTGGGTTGTTCACTTGTGGCTATAAAACCTGTAAAGAGTGTTTCGGTTGTTGGAACACCTTACATTTTATCAACATTTTACACTGATGGAAAATTCGTTTTGAACATTCTTGCTCTTGATGGTGATTCAAATCCTGTTGAGTTGAACTCTTCAAATGTTAAGATAATAATCGATTCTGTTGTTGATTATTACGGAACGAAAACTAAAGGATTCGATGTTAAAGTTGTAGATTTTCAAAAGATAGTTTTTGAGGATGGTGATATGGGACTTGCGATGCTTTTTGATGGTTCAGGTAGTATGTCATCCTCAGATCCATATTGGCTCAGAAAGGATGCAGCGACGAAAATGATAGATTATCTTGCCTCTGACAGACCAAATTCCATGGTTGGAATTTTTGATTTTGCAGTTGGTTATGATACTTTATACTATTTCAGGACTTTACAGGATTTCGTTGAAGTTGGAACAAACAAAAATCTTCTTATCGCTGCTCTCGATTCACTTGCCAACTCAGGTGCAACACCTCTTTACGATGCGATGGTCCTTGGATGTAGAAAACTTGAAAGGGATATAAACAGTGCTGAATATAACAGAGTTTTGATGACTTTAACTGATGGTGGAGATAATGATAGTTATCTTTTGAACTCAACAGCACAGAGTGTTCTCGCTGAAGCGAAGGCAAAGGATGTTACACTTATAAATATTGCGTTTGGTGATTATGCTTATACTCCAGATCTTATGATGCTTGCTGATTCAACAGGTGGAATTTTTGTAAAAGCACAGGTCGCTGAGGATCTTGAAGATCTGTTCTATCAACTCGGTGTTGGAACAAAGGGAGCAATCCAGAAGGTTACAGCACAGTTTACAGATACGATACCACCATACTATTCAACGGTTTATGGAAGGGTTGAAATATATAAAGGTGTTTTACCGGTTCTGAATGTGGTTTCTGCAACATTTAAGATGAATGTAATATCAACCAAAAGTAAACTTGGAGATTGATTTGGCTAACATAAAAAAAGTTTGTGTTGAAAGTTTTTTAAAAGAAAATTTTACAGTAGAGTCAGAAATAAGAGGTCATAAAATTTTTGTTGACCAGCCAGAAAATATGGGTGGAGTTGATAAAGGTCCAACTCCACTCGAATATCTTTTTGTATCTTTGGGTGGTTGTATCGCATCGATAGCAAGGATAGTTGCAAACCAAAAAAGGTTGGACATAAAGAACTTGAAAGTTGTTGTGAGTGGTGATATCGATACCGATATTCTTCTCGGGAAATCAAAAGATAAAAGACCTGGATTTTTCAAGATCACTGTAAAAGTTTCTTTTGATAGTGATATGACGAAAGAGGAAAAGGAGAAATTTTTAAAGGAAGTTGATTCAAGATGTCCGATATCTGACAACATTTTAAATTCAACTCCAGTTGAAATAATTTTAGAGTGAATCTAAAAAATTTTTTTCTTATCGTTTTAACTCTTTTTCTTCTTTTTTGTTCATGTAAAAAAGAGAAAATGGCAAAGGAAGACAATTTTCGAAAATTAACACCTGAAGAGGAGTTTGTAATAGTTCATAAGGGAACAGAAAAACCTTTTTCAGGTGAATATAACGATTTTTTTGAAAAGGGGACATATCACTGTAAAAGGTGTAATTTTCCCCTTTTTAGATCAGAATCAAAATTCAGATCAACCTGTGGCTGGCCGAGTTTTGATGATCAGATTGAGGGTGCTATAAGAAGAGTCCCTGATAAAGATGGAGTCAGGATTGAAATTCAATGTGCAAACTGTGGAGCACATCTTGGACATGTCTTTGAAGGAGAGGGCTTTACTGAAAAGAATGTTAGATACTGTGTCAATTCGATATCACTTGTTTTTGTGCCAGACAAAAATTTGAAAAAAGCATATTTTGCAGGCGGATGTTTTTGGGGTGTTGAGTTCCTTTTTGAAAAAAAAGAAGGTGTTGTTGATGCTGTTTCAGGTTACATGGGAGGGACTCTTGAAAACCCATCTTATGAGCAGGTGTGCGCAGGCAAAACAGGCCATTATGAAACTGTTGAAGTTACCTATGACACCACGAAAACAAATTTTGAAGAACTTGTGAAATATTTTTTTGAAATACATGATTTTTCACAGGAAAATGGCCAGGGACCCGATATTGGTGAGCAATATAAATCTGTGATATTTTACAACGATGAAAATGAAAAAAATTTTGCTTTAAAAATAATCGAAACTTTAAAATTGAAAGGTTATAAAGTTGCAACAGAGTTAAAACCTGTAAGTAAATTTTTTGTTGCTGAAGAGTATCATCAAAACTATTATGAAAAGAACAAAAAGAAACCTTATTGTCATTTTCATAGAAAAATTTTTAATTAAAAATTTTTATTTTCTTTAATAATGAAAAAAGTAAAAACAATTTTTGTTAACCAAAAAAAGTTAAAAAGTCAAACACCTTCCTAAATATTGTAAAAAGTAAATTAAACAGACCACTTGACAAAAAAATTTTGCTGGAGTAAAATAAATTTTTATAGGAATATAAAATGAGATTGAATATAAAAGTAAAAATTAATCACAGTAATTAAAAAAAGATACAATATTTTTGACTTAATTATTGACTTAATTATTCTTTATGTTAACAAAAAGCTGATAAAACCAAAAGGAGGTAAAATGAAAAAGAGATTGTGTAGAAGGATTAAAAAGGTAAACCGACCAATAGTTTACTCTCTCTCTCTCTCTCTCTACAAAACCAGTGATTTGGTTTAGAAAAGGAATTTTTTTCCTCTTGATTTTTAGTTGTTTAATTGTTTTTGGTGAGGGCTCTTATTCAACCCTAGCTTCAGTAGATTCATTGAATTGCACTTGGATTGGTTGGCTTGATACAGGATTTGCAGAGGATGTTTATGTTGTTGATTCATTTGCATATGTTGCTGATGGTGCTGGTGGGGTTAAAGTGGCCAATGTGTCAAATTATTTTGAACCGGTTATTGTAGATAGTTTTAAAATAAAAGAATCACCTGGATCTTACGCATTGAAAATTACAGTGGTGGGTAACAATGCCTATGTGGCATGGGATGATTGTGGGTTAATAGTTTTGGATATATCTAATCCTTATGATCTTTCATTGAAATACCGTGTTGTTTCAGATCATGTGAAAGAAGTTTATGTGGTGCGAGAGTATGAGAGTGAAAATAATTATGTTGATTATGCATATGTGGGAACAGAGAGAAATTTTATTATATATAAAATTACTGATTATAATTATCAAAAATTATCAAGTATAGATGGAGTATGTGTGCATGGTTTACATGTGGCAGGTAATTATGCATATTTAGCAGATGAGCTTGGTTATTTACATATAGTTAATATTTCGAATAAATTTTTTCCCTCAATAGTTAAAAGTATTAAACTAGGTATACCCTGGGATGTTTTTGTTGAAGGGGATTATGCTTATGTGATAGATAAATTAAATGGTTTTATAATAATGAATATATTAAATATTAATAGTCCCTATATTGTTACACAATATAATAATTATCCAATTGATGTTCCAGAGGAAGGAAATGTTTATGTAGTAAAAAACGATTTAGAAAAAGTAGCCTATATAGGGTTAAAATCCTTTGGGTTAATAATATTTGATGTTTCAGCTCCTTCCAATATTAAGTTAATTGGCAATTATGGTGACAAAAATTTTGCTTATGGTGCAATAGGAACATTTCCAGTTAATAATATAATATATTCTGCATTTTACAAAAATGGATTACTGGTAATTGAACATTTAAAAGATGGATATAAATTCAATTTAACTGTTACCCCAGATGTTTTGAAATATGAAGATACTACTAATTTGCTGATTTCACTGACAAAGGATTATGGTCATAAAGAATCTTATAGTAATGCAATAATATATTTGGAAGATAGAAAGGGAGATTTGATAAGTGATAAGAAAATCCCTAATGATTCAGGAGAAGTGAATTTCGAACTTTTAAAAATGGATACATTTCCAATTTATGTAGTGGCAGAAGTGAAAATACCATTGGTAGATGGTTCTGAACAAATAATAACAGAAAAAGAAGAACTAAGAGTTGATTATAAAATATTTAAAAATGTTTTAAAACCTAAAGATGTCCCAGTTTTAAAAGATAATAAAATATATATTAGAGTATTGGATGAAGTTGATACGATAAAAGGAATTTCTGGATTTGAAGTTTTATTAACAGATAGTCAACCTAATGGGTTTTATTTTAAAGGAATAACAAATAAATTTGGACAAGTGTTCATCCCCGCATATTTAAAGTCAAACAGACCTTTGTATTTAACTATAGATGGGGTAGGTTATGTTCCATATATTTCAACAATAGATGTATATTTATGGAGCAAAACACCGGAAACATTTGGCAAAAACAATCAAGAGCACTTAGTCAGAAAGCCAAATACAGATGAGATGAATATGGTGTATACAACAGGAGATAGTGTTGTATTTGGTAAGAGTACAGATTTTGGACAGACATGGGATTTAGAGATATTAGGAGAAGGGACAGACCCTGTATTAACTAGGACATCAAGTGGATTGATATCGGTAATGAGAAAAGGATCGAGTTCATATTATTATACAATTAGAACGAGTCCTTGGACACCAGTGGATTCAATGGTGTCTCCAACATTATGGTGGAGTGAGCCAGTTTTAGGATATAATTACACAATAGGTAAAACATATCTTGGCTATATAAATCATCGTTATCTTCAGAGTAAAGCAGGGGATTACATATTGGTGAGTATGGATGAATTGAATACAGAAGATATTTATTACGATACAGTTGTTTCATATTTAGGAGATACATCTTGTAATGAAATTCCAATGAATTCACCTATACTTTCATTGTACTATGATGGTATATATGTTTCACATCTTATAGGATTTATAGATACATTAAATGAATATGCTATTAAAACATGGGACTTAAAATTAAAAATTTGGCTGGGTAGAAAAATTATAAATAATCCCAACCAGATCTGTAATGCACCTACAACAGATTACTATGGAGAGGTAACAACATTTACTTATGAAGTAATCAATCCAGACGGAACAAATGATATTTACAGTAGAAGATTGAAAAAAGGAATACTGGATGCAGGTGCAGTGAAAATAAATACAACAACAGGGAAGAATGAGTATCCTAAAACAAGTAATGGTATCCTAATAAATTATATTAGTGATAAAAATAAACTTATAACAAATTATGGAGGAACTGATATATGTATATATAAGGGAGCAGATTCAATACATTCAACTGAGTTTGAGACAAAACAAATATTTGCAACAAAGATAAAAGGTTATCATATCTGGAGTGAGGGAAGCAATGGGAATTACAGGATAAAATGGCTGATAAAGGATTATTCTCCGGCTATAATTCCATATTTGATATCTCAGCCACAGGATACGATAGACAGGGTAACGATATCACCGCTGTATGAATATATATCATCAAGAATACCAGTAGAAAGATTGAATACAACTATAAATGGACTAAATCCAGAGATGAATTATACGATAAAAGTAATAACTTCGGAGGGAAGTCCGGTAATGTCACAGGTTATACAGATAGATGGAGAAGTATATGCAGTGGTAACAGGACAAGCAAATAAACCAGATACAACTGAAATATTGCTTCCAAAAGAGGTATATGAGGATTATAAAGTTGTTGTGAGTATAGACAGGAAGAGAGGTAATCCAAACAGAATTGCAGATGTTCTGGTTTATCAATATGAAACAGAAGGAGAGGGAATAATATCAGCATTAAATAAAATAAAAGTTTTCACACAGGTAAATGATGACGAAACAAAAATGAAAACAAAGAATTTATTTTCAATGAGGGAAGATGTATATGTCAATTATATATCAACTGAAGCAAGAGAGATAGAAATTATGGTATATGATGTAAGAGGTAGCAAGATAATAAATGTAAAAAGAGAAGTAAAATCTGGGGTTAATAAGGTGATATTAAATGGAATAAATGCATCAGGGATTTATTTTGTTAAGATAAAAGATGGTAATAGTATTCAGACCAAGAAAATAAATATAATAAGATAAGGTAACAATTATGAAAAAGATTTTTTTTATAATAATATTGCTAATGGAGCTGATAATAACCGATAAGATTAGTTCATTAGTATTTCACCAATATGCATATCTTGATAGAGGAATACACGGTCATTTCAATTTTATCTCTCAGAAGGGCATAGATTATGATAATGATGGGAATGAAGAGATTGTAATAGATAATTCAATAGCGATTTTATTCTATGAATATAATGGTAAGAATGGTTTTGATTTAATAGATTCGATACCATTGGATACAAATTATCTATATATAGGAATACAAGGAATAGGAGATTTAGATGGAGATGGATTAAAAGATGTTGTTCTGTGGAAAACTGATAGTAAAAGGTTATGGGTATATGAACAAAGTTCCCCAACATCATTTTTTGATTCATTGGTCTGGACATCTGATACAATACATAACTCATGTTATTACATTGGTATAACCAACAAACTTAAGCATGATGGAGTAAATAGGATATTTGGAATAGGGATACCATGGTTAACAACACAATCAAGAGCGTATGGATGGTATTATTATACCTGTACAGGAGATAATCGATATGAGTTACTAAATACATTTGCAGAGAGTACTCGGTCAGGATATGCAATCGATATAGGAGATATAGATGAAGATGGATTAACAGATGTAATAATAGGATTATCAAACTATATTTACAGATATGAATCAACGACAATAGATGATGATACTTTTATAAGATACTTGGAAACATTAAGTGAAGGGGCAGGGCCAGCAGAGGCCCTGCTGATTCTTCCAGATATAGATAGGGATGGAACCAACGAAATAATGAAATATCAAATTAATTATCTTACTTGGTCGGGATATGTATCGTATGGTTATTTCATTTATGAAGACAAGAACGGAACGGGAGTATATGATCTTATCTGGCGAAGGGATTTTGAGGTGGCCACTGACTATATATATACTTCGAGTGGAGATATTGATTATGGAGATACAGATGGAGATGGTTTAAATGAATTTGTGATATGTGGTGGTAGACACATAGAAGTGTGGGAATCAATTGGAGATAACCAGTTTGAAATGATGTGGGAGTGGACCGATCCTACAACATATACTATTCAGAGTCATCTTAGGTGTAATGACTTCAATAAGAATGGTATAGATGAGTTAATATTTAGTGGAGTAGGCCAGACAGGACAATGTACAAGGATATTTGAGATGAAGAGATGGAGTATGGAAGGAGACACATTATTGATAGGGAACAGTGATGATGGAGATACTATTTACAAAGTTTTAGTTATAAGAAATGAAAGCGATGCGGAAATAAGTATAGATTCAATAACAATAAATAGTGCTTATTTTGGAGTAGATACTATAATATGGCCTCTGACGATAAAAGGTAATGATAGCACAAGTGTAAAGGTGTGGTTCAAAGGAGACAGTATGGGTAGATATTTTGATAGTATGAATGTGTATGTAGATAAAACTTCATATAAAGAATATTTAAAAGCGGGCAATAAATTGGAACTAATAGTGGACTCAATAAAAGCATATGATGGAGTGAATCCAATAAGCGGGATAGATAATGATGATATAATTGTTTTTTACTTTAATTGGTGGACAAACAAACCCGATATAAACAAAAGCAACATAGACAGCATATTGAGATTGAGTGGAGGAGATGAATGGGAAGTAAATGGATGGGGAATAGAATTGACGAAGTGGTTGAGCTATCCTGATGGAGACAGGTTTTATGTATATTTTGACACAAATGGAAAAATACCAACGATTAAAGTAGGTGATACGGTATATACAGACAGTCAGACAATTACAGGAACGTGGTGTCAGGAAAAGTGGAAGAAACAAATTATTATTACAGGTAGTTTTGGACCTAATGGTTTTAGAGAGAGAGATAAGATATCAGATATAGACAAAGAGGAAAAGATAAAGATTGAAGGACAAGATATAATATGGAATACGAATACTAGAGGGGAATTGGTTGTATATGATTTAACAGGGAGAAAGATAATAAGAGAAGAGACAGATATTTCAGGGGAATATAAGACAGATTTAAGAAAGTTAAGTAATGGTGTATACTTTATAAAATTGAAAACAGAAAATCAAACACTAACAGAAAAAATGATAAAGATAAGATAAAATTTGGAAACGGTGTTTGACTTTTTGACATTTTTTGTGTGAGTGTGTAAAAACTATCAGTTAGAAGTTATAATAATCGGGATTTAAAAAAGGAGGGTCTTATGAAAAAATCAGTGTCAGTCATAATTATTTCTTTGTTTGTTTCAATCTTTCTATTTTCTGATTGGGATTCAAAATGGCTTGATATAAATAATTATCATATTTGTATAACGAATTTTGGAGTGATAGGTATGGATTTTTTTAGTGGCAATGGAGGTGC
Source organism: Caldifarciminota bacterium (assembly GCA_039804105.1). GTDB lineage: Bacteria > Hydrothermota > 32-111 > 32-111 > 32-111 > 32-111. The sequence continues at coordinate 525,152 of JBDRZU010000001.1, read as the reverse complement.
TTATTGGCCTGCAGGTTATCCTGATGAAACATATTTTTTCGGAAGTGGCTTATGGTTCGGTTCGCTCGTAGATACATTGGTCAGTGGAAAAGATACATTAAGAGATACTCTGGTTACGAGTGGATATTATCCAAGTGCAGGTGTATCCGAATTTATACCCGGTAATTTTTCTGATACTGCCTATTATACAGACCCAAAACTGATAGTTTATATTTCAACCAGTGATAATAATGGTTATGGCTGGCCTATTAAAAATATCACAGGTAAAGATTCCATTTTTTCTGATCAGGATTCTTATTCATGGTACTCTGATAAGGATAGTTCATATCATTTTAGTTTTGAAAATCATCCAATTGGAATTGAAGTTTTTCAATTTTCTTATGCATGGACATCAGAACCTCTGAAAGATATTATTATATTCAAATTTAAAATACAAAATACAAGGGAAGATAAAAAGAAAATAAAAGATTGTTATGCTGCACTCTCTTTTGATCTTGATATCGGTGATGAATCAATTAATAAAAGTAATGACTTATTGGGTTTCATTGATACGATGACTGTTAAATTCATTTCTGATAAGGATACTATGATAAGAATGAATACAGTATATCAATTTCAACTTGATAGTGAACCTGGATGGCATAGTTTACCGGGGATACCATCTTTTGTAGTTCTTGAAACACCTCCCGCAAAGAAAGATATGGATTTATATGGGAATGGAGTATATATTATAAAAGAAGGAGAAGAATTAGGTTTAACATCATTTAGAAAATTAACAATCGAGACAGATCCTTCAAATAAGATTAAAAAATATCTTTCTTTAGCAGGATATGATTTTATATCGTTTAATCCTGAAGATCCTGGTTCATCATATAGCCCTTTTCCCGATTGGGGTGTTGGAGTCATAGGTTATCCTGGACATACTGAAAAAGAAGAAGAAAAAGGTGATAAGCGATTTATAATATCGACCGGGCCTTTTGATATAGAGTATAATCAATCAATTAATTATGTCGTAGCATTTGTAATGAATAAAACACCTGATGAAATAATTCAAAACAGCTGGAAAATTTATAATTTTTGGAAAAGCGGTAGTTTAGCATCAATAGATGAACTTGATAAAGGATCAAGTAACGAAATTTACTTTGATGTAAAAAATGATATTTTTACTGATTTTATAAATATCTCTCTAAGTTCAGACAAATCGATGAATTTTAATATAGATCTTTATGATATTCAGGGTAGAAAAATTATGAATCTCTATAATGGTATTTTAAATAGAAAACATCAAATAAAATTAAAACTTAATATTCCTGCTGGTGTTTATATTGTAAGATGTAATTATGAAATTAACAAAACCATTACTAAGAAAATAAGAATAATAAAATAAATTTAAACATTGAAGGTGAAGCAGGTTTCAGAAATGAACATATAGATACACATTTCAGTCATCATGTTGCAGATATGGATGAAAAGGAGATTATAAAGAATAGAGGATGAAATTTTTCAAATAAAAAAACCTTAAAAAATTGTTGCCTTTTATTTTTAATATTGATAAAACTTCTTTTTTTGATAAAATAAAATGTTAAAATTCAGGAGGTTTGATGTATATTCTTGGTCTTAATATAGGGCACGATGCAACTGCATCACTTTTAAAGGATGGAAGAATTGTTACAGCCATCGCTGAAGAAAGGGTTTCAAGGGTAAAGTTCCATTTTGGTTTTCCATATGGAGCAATAAAAGAATGTATGAAAGTTGCGAAAGTAGATGGAAAAGATATCTCAAAGGTTGTTCTTTCATTTGATAACGATCTTTTACGAAGCCCATTCCATTATACTGATCTGATAGTGAAAAGAAGTGGAACCATAGATCCATCAAACGAAATCGATAACAGAAAAAAGTTTGATACTATAAAAGAGATACTGTACAGAAAAATTATTGGAGAAAAAAAGTACTGGAAACTTGCATCGGAATATGCTAAAAAATCTATAACGGATGCTTTGAAGAAGTGTGGTCTTACTGAATTCACACTTGAAACGGTTGAACATCATCTCTGCCATGCTGCTTCATGTTATTATGAAGGTGGGAAAAATAAGGCGCTTATCGTTACCATGGATGGAGCAGGTGACGGACTCTCAGCAACGATTTCAATCGGTGAAGATGGAAAGATAAAAAGGATTCTTGAAGTAGAGGATATATATTCGGTTGGAAGGTTTTACTCTGCAATAACAAAATTTCTTGGTTTTAAAAGAAATAGACATGAAGGAAAAATAACAGGACTTGCTGCCTATGGGAATCCAGATAAACTTTATGATCTTTTCAGACAGATGATAGATATCACAGATGATAGAAAAAGATTTTATTCTCCCCTTGCTGGTAATTTAAAAGGTGATTCTTTAAGGATGAAGCAGTTGAAGGACTTTTTGAAAGGCAAATATTATGGACATAACTATACAAACCTTTATCTTGATTTTTTGAAGAAACACTGTTCAAAAGAATCAAAAGAGGATATAGCGGCAGCAGCACAGAAGTTAACAGAGGATCTTGTTGTAAAATTTATTGAACCACATATAAAAAATACAGGAATCAAAGATATAGTTCTTGCTGGTGGACTATTCTCAAATGTGAAGGTCAACCAGAGGGTTCTTGAAATCGAAGGTGTAGAATCTGTTTTTATCCATCCGAATATGGGTGATGGAGGTACATCAACAGGTGCATGTTATGTCAAATGGACTGAAGAACTTGAAAAGAGAGGTGAAAGATTTTTGCCTTTTACAATCGACAATGTTTACTATGGCCCAGAATATAATGATGATGAGATTTTAAAAGTTTTAAAAGATTTCTCTGATAAAATAGAATTTCGAAAGAGTGAAAACATAATCGAAGAAACAGCACTTATGATCAAAGATAAAGTTGTTGTTGGATGGTTTCAGGGAAGAATGGAATATGGCCCAAGAGCACTTGGGAATCGCTCGATACTTTTTGACCCAACTGACAAAAAAATAAATGATTGGTTAAACAAAAGATTAAGAAGAACAGAATTTATGCCATTTGCACCATCATGTATCTATGAGGATGCCAAAAATGTTTTTGAAAATTTTGAAAAGGGAAGTTATCCATCCTACTTTATGACGATAACTTTCAATGTGAAGGAAGAGTGGAGAAAACAGATTGAAGCGGTTAACCATGTCGATAACACAGCAAGACCTCAGACTGTAAAAGAAGAGCAAAATCCATTATACTACAAACTTTTAAAAAGATATAAAGAACTCACAGGACTTCCACTTTTTGTGAATACGAGTTTCAACATGCATGAGGAACCTATCCTCTGTTCTCCTGTTGATGCTGTCAGATCACTTCTAAACAACTGTGTTGATGTTCTTGTTATAGGCAACTACATAGTCAAACAGAAAAAATAATGAAATTCTCTTCAATAGTTTGTTTTGCTGGTGGTGATTGGTGGTATCACCATCCGCATTCATATAACCACCTCATGAAAGAGTTTTCGAAAGAGAAAAAAGTTTTATATGTGAATTCTTTGCCTGTTGGTATAGGTTTTAGTGCGGGGAAAAAAGGTTTTTTTAGAAAAGTCAAAAATAAATTTTTTAGTATAATAAGGTTTTTAAAAAGGGAGAACAAAAACCTTTATATTTTCACACCTTTTTTTATACCTTTTAAAGATAACCCTATAATTTTGAATCTAAACACTTTTCTTTTACTTTTTCAGATAAAACTCGTTGAAAAAATTTTTAAGTTTAAAGATCCGATATATTGGATCACAAATCCAAATGGGTATATTTTCGCAAGAGGTATAAAATCAAAAAAAATTGTGTATCAGATTGTCGATAAAGTTCAGGAGTATAAATACGCTGGGAAATCTGTTGAAAATTTTGATAAAAGGTTATGCGAAAAATCTTTGATCATCTTAACACCAGGGAAAATGATATATGAAGAGAAAAGAAAAGATTTTGGAGAAAAAGTTTACAGGTTGAAACATGGTGTTGATATCAAACATTTCAGTAAAATTGTAAAAGAAAAACCAGAAGATTTTCCAAAAACTGACAAACCAGTTTTTACATATTGGGGATCGATAGATTATAAAAAGGTTGACTATAAACTTTTAAAATTTTTAGAAGAAAAAACGAACGATTTTTGTTTTCTATTTATCGGAAAAATCTTTGATTTTAAGTATGAGGATTTTAAAGATAGCAAAAAAATATTTTTTGTCGGTGAAAAGACCTATCTTAAATTGCCTTCTTATGCAACATTTTCTTTTGGTTTTATAATCCCTTGGGATAGTGAAGACCAGATGAACAGACATGCTTCTCCAATAAAATTGAGGGAGTATCTCACAACAGGTAAACCTGTGGTAACAACATACATCCCTGAGTTTGATGAATTCAAGGATCTTATTTATATTTCAAAAACTTATGAAGAGTTTTATAATAATTTGAACAGAGCGCTTAGAGAGGACGATAGTATAAAAAAGAAAAGAATGGAACAAGTTTCAAAAGAAGGATGGGAAAATGTTTTTGAAGAGGTTAACACTATTATCGATAGTGTTTGATGTTTGCTTGATTGTTTTCTCGCAGGAAACAACGCTTATAATACCACCTTTTCAACATTCGATGGGTTATTATAAAGCGAATTCAACGATCGCAAAAATGGTGTTAAAGAAGAATGTTAAGTTTGAAAGGGTTGGGGGTATCTGTGCTTTGAAATTGAAACAACTCGATGATAGAACAACTGACAAAGATGATGCTATATTAACTTTGTTTGGTTTAAACAATCACCAGATAGTTTACAATGTTGGTTTAAGTAAAATAAAAACTTATGGTCAAAAAGGAAAAGGTGAATCCCCCGAATCTTTGTACTATCCTACGGATATAGCCGCTACAACTGATGGTGAGGTCTACATTTCTGATACTTACAATTTTAGAGTATTAAAATTTATTTACGATGAAGATTCTCTATTGTTTGAAAGATCTTTTGGATCGTTCGGTATGGATTCTTTTTCTCTGAATATTCCCGAAGGTATAGATTATGATGGGAACGATAATCTTTTTATATGTGATAGTAGAAACAACAGAATTGTTGTTATCGATAAAAATTTTAATCCATTTATGATCATTGACAATGTTCAAAATCCCCATTCGATCTGTGTCGTTGATCCTAAAAAAGGTTATCTGAATTTAAAAGAAAAAATTTTTCTCATTGTTTCTTCTGATAGGAGAAGATTGCTGAAACTCGATTTTTATGGAAACATAGTCAAAGAATTCTTCTCTTTTGATATAACAAAATACAAAGATGTTGATTTCAATTTCATAGATTACGATCAGAATGGAAACATTTATGTAACTGATACAATAAATAGTTGTATACATAAGTTTGATAGTGATTTAAAATATATAACAAGTTTTGGAAGAGAGGGAAACGGTAAAAATCAATTTTATAAACCGGAAGGTATCTCAATATACAGGAAATACGGACAGGTGTTCATATCTGAAAGAACCGGATTTCAATATTACTGGATAGGTGTTGATGGATATATTAAAGAGTTTACTCCTCAGGTTTTGACTGATACAACAGAAGGTTTGACGATTTCACTTTTTACGACCGAACAATGTAGGGTTACGATAGAAATTACAAAAGGTGGAAAGATTATAAGAGAGTTAACTTCTGATCTTAGAAGAAATATTGGATTGAACTATATCGTGTGGGATCTTAAAGATGACAAGGGCAACAGAATAGTTGAGAACGGGAAATATAAATTTAAAGTTATCCTTGAACCTTTATATTCGTCGAGGGGTTATTTTAAAAGGGAATTTTATGGGGAGATTGAAAAGTTTTAATTTTCTCATTCTTCTTTTATTTTTTTCTCTTTTAAATGGTCAGAGGATCGTTTCCTTTGCTCCAAATATTACAGAGACACTTTTTTTTCTATCATACGATAGATACCTTGTTGGTCGAACATCTTTCTGTAATTATCCTGAGGAAGCAAAAAAAATCGAAATTGCAGGTTCTTTTATAGAAGTCGATTTTGAAAAGTTGTTGTCTTTAAAGCCAGACATAATTTTTTTTTCAGGTAATCTAACAGATAAAACCGAAATCTTTTTGAAAGAAAAGAAAATAAAATATTACAATATTAAAATGGAAAAAGTTGACGATATCATAGAAGGTATAAAAAATATTACAGAAATCGTTGGAAAAGATTATGATACTGTGAAGGTAAATGAAATAAAAAATAAAATTTTAAATATTAAAAAGGTTGGTCATTCGAAAAAAGTTATAGTCGAAGTTAGTGAAAAACCATTCATTGTTGCAACTTCTTCAAGTTATATCGGCTCTCTTTTGAAACTTTATGGTTATAAAATTATAGAAAGCGAAAAACCTTACATAAATTTTTCATATGAAAACATTCTCTCTTTTAAACCAGACATTGTTGTATTTATGCATACATTTCAAGATGCAAAGGAAAAATATTCATTGTTGAAAAACTTTAAAAAGATGAAATTTGTTTTTCTTGATGATGAAAAAATCGATATTTTTTCAAGACCAGGACCAAGGGTTATAGATGCTATAGATATAGTCGAAAAGGATTTTTGTGAAAGGTAAAAAATTTTTGATATTCATTCTTTTGTTTATTCTTATTTCTATATTTTATATGAATTTTAAATTATCGTCTTTTGAAAGTGATGTAAAAAATGAAATTTTGAAGTTAAGGATTTTCAGATACATCCTTGCTCTTTTTACCGGAATGGTTTTAACGACATCAGGTTCTGTTATGCAGATCCTTTTCAAAAATCCTTTGCTTGATCCTTATGTCCTTGGGATTTCAGGTGGAGGACTTTTTGGTTTTGTTCTCGCCTCAATCTTTTTTAAAGGAAACCTTTTAGTTTCAATCCTTTTTTCCTTTCTGTTTTCAACAATTTCTTCTTTGATTTCACTTTCATTTTCACTCAACATAAAAGGTGATAAAAAGGTGTCGATTTTGATTTCTGGTCTACTCGTTAACATACTTTTTTCCTCTCTTGTTATCATATTTTCAATTCTTTCAAAAAATGACATAACCTATCTCTTCTATGCTTTGATGGGATCTTTGAATCATATTTTTCTATCTTCAAATTTTCCCCTTTACATTTTTTTATCTTTAACATTGATCTTAACCTTTTTGTTTATACTTTTAAAATCGAGGGAACTTGATATCATATCGATCGATGAGGATATAGCGAAAACGAGTGGAGTCAATGTTAAAAGAGATTTTCTTTTGATTTTATTAGTTTTAATATATCAAACATCTTTGATCGTTTCTTTTGTGGGAATAATAGGTTTTGTTGGAATAATAGTTCCCAACATCCTTAGGATCTCTGGAGTTTTGAAAAGTCGCGATTTGATTTTTTATTCCTTTGCTGGAGGTGCATTTTTGATTCTCTTCGCTGATTTTATAAGTAAGTATTCTTTTTCTTTTGAACTCCCAATAGGAGTCGTTTTATCGCTTTTTTCGCTACCTTTTCTTTTTATTATTGTTAAAAAAAATTTTGAGTGAATATGATACAGATAAAGGATTTAAAATTTTCATACACAAAAGATAAAGAATTTATGAAAATAGATGAACTGATTATTGACGAAAATGGTATATATTCTCTGATTGGGGAGAATGGATCCGGTAAAACAACTTTTCTAAAACTCTTGTGTAAAATTTTGGTTTACTATGAAGGTAAAATAGATCTTTTTGGTCGAGAAATAAAAACTTTAACTGAAAATGAGATGTCTCAAATCATATCCTATATACCACAAAAGATTTACCTTTATTATGATTTTCCTGTTTTTGAATTTGTAAAATATGGAAGATATTCAAAGATGGATATTTTTGGAAATCTTTCTTTGAAAGATTATGAAGAAATAAATTTATTGATGGAAAAACTTGAAATTGGACATTTAAAAAACAGAAACTGTTTTTCTTTGAGTGGGGGAGAGATGCAACTCGTTCAACTTGCAAGGGCTATTTTTCAAGGTGGAAAGGTAATTGTTATGGATGAGCCATTTTCAAACATAGATTTTAGACACAGAAAAAAAATCATTAAAATAATCGATGAAATAAAATCTGAAAAGATTATTTTGATCTCCTCACATGACCTTGGAATATGTTTCAACATTTCTGATAAAATCATCGGAATCAAGGATGGGAAAATTGCCGGGTTTGGTGGAACTGATTATATGAAAAGAGAACTTGCGAAAATTTTCGAAACAGATATCGAATTCGTAGAAGATAGAGGAAAAATCTTTTTTTATGAAGGAGTTTAAAATGTTTAAAAGATTTTTGATGGTTCTTTCGTTGTTTTTTGTTGTTTTTGTTGAAGCTGAGTATGTCAGAAATATTTCTCTTGAGAACAGAACATTTACAAAAGAAGATTTTATAAAAAAACAGCTGACATTCTGTTCTTCTGATACTGTTGATAGTATTGATATTGAGAAAAGTAAACTCAACCTTTTGAAAACCGAACTTTTTGGTGAAGTTGTGATAGATGTTTTTAAGGTGGATAGTGGTTTTGAAGAGAAAATCGATCCAAAACTGTTAAGAAAGGATAATACTGATGACACTGTTGATGTTAGAGTAACTGCAAAAGAGATGCTTGTGTTTTTACCATCACTGGGGTTTTCGACAACAAAACCATATTCGATAACACTTGGTGCTTCTTATGGAAACCTTTTTGCTCAGAGGCATAAGATAGAACTCGCATTTACTTTTCTTGATGTGAAAGGTATTTATCTTTTGTATTTCATACCAACAGTTTATTCAAGGAAATATTCCGGTGAATACAAGATTTTTTACACTCAAAACAACAGAGATATCCTTGATATAATTGAATACCATAAAGGTGTATATCTTGCGACAGGTTATTCTTTCATTCAGGATCTGTCTTCACAGTTGATAGTTGGTTTTGATCGTGTGAGTTTTAAAGATGATACTTTCTCTTTGTCTTACAAGAGTGGTGATATGAAAGGTTATGATGAGTTTTTGCAATCAGGTTTAAAGTTGACCCTGAATAAAAAGAATGATCCATTTTTCCCGACATCTGGGAATTATGATGAATTAACTTTTTTGTATGAAAAGAATTTTTGGGGAACAGATATTGACAGAATAAAATTCAGTTTCAACAATGTTAACTTTTTTAAATTCTTCAAGGGAACTATTGCTTTTCGTAACAAATTTTTATTACAGAATGGAACTTTAACATATTATAATCTCTCTGAGCCAGATGCCTTTGAGAATAGGGCAGTGCCTGAAAGCGATATAACCGATTTTAACAGGTATTCTGGAACTTTTGAGTTAAGATATCCTCTGTTTAAGATACCTTTTGAATATCCTATAATTGGCAGAATTTCGTTCAACTATATTGTCACTCTTTTTGCTGATTGGACAACAATCGCAAACGATTTTAAAGAATTAAAGTTGTTTCAAAAGAGTAAATATCTTTACGGGTATGGAGTTGGTTTTATGTTTTTCACGGAGATCTTTGATCCGATAGGTATACAGATTGGGTTTTCACCTGTTGATGGTTATAGTGATATTTTCAAAAAGTTGAAATATAATATATTTTTACTCTGCTGGAACTTTTGATCAACTTCTGAGTGTGTAACCTTTATCTTTGATAAACAAGACAAACTGATTCTGGAATTCTGATATCTCTTCACCTGTTAAAGTTTTCTGATCACTTCCGATCGTGAATCTTACGGTGACGGATTCGAAACCTTCAGGAATGTTTTCTCCTGAGTAGATATCGTAGATTTTAAAATCTTTCACAAGTTCGTTTTTGAATTCTTTGATTTTATATTCAAAATCTATGAACAACTCTTTTTTATTTTTCAATATTGAAAAATCAAGAATCGTCTGTGGGAATGTTGAAAATTGTTTGAAAAGCATACTTTTTTCAAATCCGTATATTTTTTCAATCTCTATTTCAGTAAAAGCGATGACAACTTTTTTGTCGAGTAATGAGTTGATCTTTGGGTGAATTATTCCAAGGTATCCAACAGGTTCATAATTTTTGTCATCGAAAGAAAAATATATATCAGCAGAAATCGAAGGATTTATCAGTTGATGTTCTGTTGGATTTTTATAAACAGGTTCTTTTCCTGTCAACCTTTCGAATATATCGTTCACAATCGATTTCAAATTAAAAAAGGATTTTTCTTCCTGATTCTTTGTTTTTTTATCAACAGAGATTATTCCCAATCTTTTAATTTCACTGTTTTTATGGAAAGTTTTTCCAATCTCGTATAAAGAGAACTGATCAAAATATTTCAGATTTTCAAATGAAAATTTCAAAAGTGTTGGGAGGAGTGTTGTTCTTAAAAGTTTGTTATCAATAGTTATCGGATTTTTTATCTCGATTTCACCACCTGTTTTGAATCCAACTTTTTTGTTGAATTTATCGTCATACCAGGGATGGGAATCAACTTCGTTCAAATTATATTTGTAAGTCAACAGATCTTTTACAAGATTATCCTTTTCGTTCTCAATATTTTTTATAGTTGCACTTATTTGGAGTTTCGGAAGTACAGGTTTCACATTATCGAATCCATAGATCCTTACAACCTCTTCAACTATATCCTCTTTTATAGAAATATCTTTTGTGCTTCTATATGTTGGTGCTGTTATTTTTATTCTGTCTTTTTCTTCTTCGACTTCAAACTCTAAGGATTTTAAAATACTTTTTATTTTTTCATTTTCAATTTCTATACCTATAGTTTTTTTAATGTATGAATAGTCAGTATAGATGATATTTTTTTTGAATGGATTGTAATTTTTATCAGTTATTGAACTTTCGATTCTTATATCATTCTGATTTTCTTTTAAAAGTTGGACATACCTTAAACATCCAATAAGTGCATTTTCAGGATCAAGTGATTTTTCAAATCTTGCACTTGAATCTGTTCTGAGAGATATCCTTGTGCTCATCTTTCTGATATGTGAAGCATCAAAATTTGCACTTTCAAGGAAAAGGGTTTGTGAATCATCCCTTATATCAGAATTTCCTCCACCCATGATTCCAGCGATTGCAATAGGTGTGTCCTCGTTCTTTATCAGAAGAATTCCTTTTGGAAGTTTTCTGTCAACTTTATCGAGTGTTTTGAAAACGAAATCCTCTTTTGCTGAATCAACAACTATTTTCTTTATGCTGTTTCCATCAAAAGCATGGAGTGGTTGTCCTATCTCCGTCATAACATAGTTTGTAAGATCAACGATTATATTTCTTGGAACATGTCCTGTGTTTGATAATCTTATCTGGATGTTTAAAGGAGAATGTTTTACCTTGATGTTTCCGATTTTGACTCCAACATATCTATAACATTTTTCTCTATCGATTATTTCTATTGGAAATTCTGGTAGATTTTTTACACTATTTTTATCAAAGATTGCTGGTTCTCTTTTATCCCTCCCAAGGATCGCTTTGATCTCTCTTGAGAATCCGAAGATTCCCCAGAGATCTGGTCTGTGTGTTAAAGATTTGTTATCGATCTCGATCACATAATCGTAATAATCGGTGAAATCGCCTATTTCAACTCCAGATTTAATATCAGGTGGTAGTTCAAAAAGCCCAGAATGATCGTTGTTGATCCCGAGTTCTTTTCCAGAAAGTAACATTCCTTCGGAAACTTCACCTGAAAAAGATTTTGTTGTTATCGTTTCACCATCAAGTTTTCCGCCCGGTTTGATATGGAAAGTTTTCAAACCTTTTCTTGTGTTTGGAGCACCACTTATGACATTATATTCTTTATCTGAAACAACTTTGCATTTGAAATGTTTTTCATCTATTTTAACAACATCAAGAATTTCACAAGTATATATTTGAGAATAATCTTGACTTCTTGAGTATACTCCCTCCGTTTCCGCTGTTTTCATCGTTAAAAGTTGAGAGAGTTCAAAAGGATCAATATCATCAACTTTTACAAAATCGTTCAACCATCTTAAAGATATCTTCATATTTTACCTGAACTGTTTTAAAAATCTTAGATCACCACTGTTTAAGAATCTGATATCGTTAATTTTATATCTCATCATCGCCAATCTGGTTAGTCCAAGTCCAAAGGCGAAACCATTGTATCTTTCGGTATCGATTCCACCATATTTTAAAACATTTGGATGAACCATCCCACATGGAACGAGTTCAAGCCAACCGCTATGTTTACATGTGGAACAACCTTTTCCATTACAGATAATACATTTTATATCAAGTTCAAAACCTGGCTCAACGAAGGGGAAATATCCGGGCCTTAATCTTACATCTATATCTTCTTTATGAAAAATTTCCGAAAGTAGTGTTTTCATTGTTGCGATAAGATTTGCAATTGTAATATTTTCATCAACAAGAAGCCCTTCAACCTGGTAGAATGCTGTTTCATGTGAGGCATCTATCGATTCATATCTGAAACATTTCCCTGGAGCAAATATTCTCAAAGGTGGTTTAAATTTTTCGAGTGTCCGTGATTGACAACTTGAAGTATGTGTTCTTAGGATCATTCCATTTAACAGGAAAAAAGTGTCCTGCATATCCCTTGCTGGATGTGTTGGCGGGATATTCAGTGCTTCAAAGTTATAATACTCTGTTTCCATCTCAGGACCTGTAACGAGAGAAAATCCCATCCCTGTTAATATTCTTTCAACATCCCTTTTGATGAATGTTATCGGATGTAAAGAGCCATCTCTCTCTGAAAATACAGGTTTTGTGAAATCTATACTCTGCTCTTTTAATTTTTTTTCGATCTCTCTCTTTTCAAAATTATCTTTTAAATTTTTTATTTTTTCTTCGATTTCAACTTTTGTTCTGTTTATTAAGAAACCTGCCTCTTTTTTCTCTTCAGGAGTTTTCAGTTCACCTATAAACTTTAGAAGTGAATGTAACTGGCTTTTTTTGCCAAGATATTTGATCTCTATCTCTTTGAGTTTTTCTAAAGAATTTAGATTTTCTATTTCTTTTTCAAATTCTTTAAAAAAAAGTTCAAGATTTTCTTTTAAATTTTTCATAACTTTACAATTGTATATAATAAAGAAATTTTTTCAAGTGGGAAGCCCCCTTTATTTAAGGGGGCAAATTTTTTAATCTCCGTTAACAACTATACAGGTAACGGTTCTCTGTATTCCATCAATTTTCTGAATTTTGTTGACTATCTCATCAGCAAGATGTTTTGTGGAATCAGCGTTTACAAGTGCTATGATGTCATGAAGACCGGTAACAACATGTGCACTTTCAACTTCTTTCAATTTTTTTAACTCTTTCAAAACCATCAGTGCTTTTCCTGCCTCGGTATTGATTAGAAGATAGGATAAAATTTTCATAAAACCTCCTTATAGTAGAATTGTTACTTTTGTTCCTTTTGGTTCTCTATCTTTTATTTCGATGTATCCACCAACAGTATCAAGAATCTCTTTTACTATTGTAAGCCCAAGGCCTGTTCCTATTTTTGTATGAACCTTTTCATCATCCCTTTGAAATGGTTCAAAGATTTTTGATTTAATCTCTGTTGGTATTCCTGGACCTTCATCTTCAATACTTATAATTTTTTTCCATTTGTTTTCAACAAGTCGTGTTCCTTCGTAAACAATTTCAACTTTTCCACCTTCAGGTGAAAATTTTATCGCGTTATCTATCAGTTGATGAAAAATATGTTTTATAGCGTTTGAATCAGCTCGAACAAGTATTTCTGAATCGAAATTTGTTAACTTAAAATGTATATCCTTTTTGAAAATTTTCATTGTAAAAACATTCCCGATTTCTATAAGAAGTTTTGATATATCTATTTCTTCCTCTTTCAATCCAAGAAGGTCAGAAGATTCTTTGTAATCAAGTATCGTCGAGAATATCGTAGAGAATCTTTCTGTTTCATTTTTTAAGATTGTTAAAAATTCTTTTTGTGTTGGAGTAAGTTCTGTTCCTTCAAAATCTGCAAGTAGTATTTGAACCGATCCTAAAATTGCAGTCATCGGTGTTCTGAGTTCATGGGAAAGGTTTGTAACTATTTTCTGTTTCTCTTCGTTTATATCTTCAGTATTTATAAAATAGAAAAGTATATTATGGATCATTTTATCTGGATTTATGTATTTTATTGTGAGATTATAGATTTCGTCGAAATTATTGTTGATTCTGACATTTTTTAAAATTTTTTCTGTTGCTTTTGTTACAACCTCTTCAAAGATCTCTTTTAGATCAACCTCTTCACCTGTATTCTTTGTTATTTTGAAAACTTCGAAGATATCCTTACCCAGCAGGTCAGATCTTTTTAAAATATTTTTTGTTTTTTCTGAAAAGTTTTCGATCTTTCCTGTTGTACTTGTTAAAAAGAATGGGAACGGGAAACTTTCGATGATAGTTTTGTTGATCAGAAAAAGTTTCTTTTCAAAAAACTGGAATCTGTTTCTGTTTTGATCTAAAAACTCTCCAATTTTTAAAGATAGAGATTTTAAAACTTTTAAATCATCCTGTGTAAAAAGTGTATTCTTTTCTCTGTTGAAAGATATCATTCCACCTATAGTTTTATTACCTGACACAAGAGGAGTTCCAACGATAGTTATTGGCATCACTGAGATTGCCGAAGATGAGTTTGGTTTAAAATGTTCAAATTCAAGTGATTTTGGAATCAAAACATCATTGTTTTTGAATATATAACCTTCAACGGATTCATCTTCAAGTAAAGATTGGTAAAGAAGAACATTATCATTTTTACCGTATGTTGCAATATAAACCAATCTGTTTTCAATATTTAGAAATATTCCCGATGTCTGGGCTTTTGTTATTTTATTTATAGCGGCAAGGATATATGTTAAATCGAAAGGACTTGCAAGAGTAAGATTTTCAATCTTTGAAAGAAGTGCTTTTGGATCATTTTCCTGTTCAAAAATCATTTTTGCTCAGGATTCAATGCTTTGTTTATCCTTGAAACAAGGTCTTTTAAGTTGAAAGGTTTAACAACATAATCGTTAATCCCTATGTTGAAACCTTTATTTTTGTCTTCGACATTCGATTTTGCTGTGAGAAAGATTATCGGTATATTTTTGGTGTTTTCATTCTGCCTCAAATTCGCTGCGAGTTCAAATCCATCCATTACAGGCATCATTATATCTGTTAACACGAGATCAACATGTTCCTTGTTTATAATATCTATCGCTTCCTGTCCGTTGTGTGCTTTTATGATATCAAAACCGTTTTGTTTCAATGTGAATGCCATTATATCAACGAGAAATAGATCGTCATCAACTATCAACAGGGTTTTCTTTCTTTCTTCCATTTAAACTCCCACTTTTTAATTTATTATAAATTCAGTTTCCCTTTTGTCAACAAGTTAATTATAAATTTATTGATAAAAAAAATCAATAGGTAATTTTGTCTCTTTACAACACAGAAAAAAATGATAATATATAAAACCTATGAAGATAATCAGGAATTTTTCAATTATAGCACATATAGATCACGGGAAAAGCACTCTTTCTGATAGGTTTTTGGAGTTATCCGAAAATTTTGATATGAGAGAGTTCAGAGAGCAGGTGCTTGATTCGATGAGTGTTGAAAGGGAGCATGGGATAACTGTTAAAGCGCATCATGTCAGAATTAATTTTAAATGGAAGGGTAACGATATTCAATTCAATCTGATAGACACTCCCGGACATGTTGATTTTTCCTATGAGGTTTCGAGATCTCTCGCTGCATGTGAAGGCGCTGTTTTACTCGTTGATGCCACTCAGGGTGTTGAAGCACAATCGATAAGCCATCTTCATGAGGCACTTGCAAACGATTTACCGATCATTCCAGTTTTGAATAAAATAGATCTTCCAGCTGCTGATATTGAACTTTCAGGTAAAGAGATAATGGAACTTTTGGGATGTGAAGAAAATGATATAATACTGATTTCAGCAAAGGATGGAACAGGCGTTGATCAGTTGATCGATGCGATAATCGAAAAATTTCCTCCACCAAAAATAGATTTTACAAGTCCATTGAAAGCACTAATTTTTGATTCAACCTACGATAATTATAGGGGAGCGATTCCCTATGTCAGAATATTTGATGGTGAGGTAAAAAAGGGAGATATGATAACATTCATTTCAACAAAAAGTATTTATGAGGTTGGAGAGGTTGGAGTTTTTTTACCAAAGATGAAACCTGTTGAGAAACTCGTTTCGGGTGATGTTGGTTATATCATTTGCAATATAAAAAATATTGATGAAATTCATATAGGAGATACGATAACCTTAAAAGGGATGGATGTTCAGCCGCTCAAAGGATACAGGGAAGTTAAGCCGATGGTCTTTTCAGGATTCTATCCTTCAAATGGTGAGGACTATGAAAAGTTGAAAGATGCTTTAAAAAAGTTAAAGTTAAACGATGCAGCGTTCACTTTTATACAGGAAAACTCAGAAGCTTTAGGTTTTGGTTTCAGGTGCGGTTTTCTTGGAATGTTGCATATGAAAATCGTTCAGGAGCGTCTTGAGAGTGAATTTGGACTCGATATAATTGCGACGATTCCCAATGTTGTTTACAAACTCATAGATGTGAAAGGTGAAGAAAAGTTGATAGATAATCCTGCTAAAATGCCTGATATTACAAGAAACGAAAAAATTCTTGAACCGTTCCTTGTTGTTGATATTTTTACACCTCCCGACTATATAGGACCTATAATGCAACTCGTTATGGAGAGAAGGGGTGTTCAGAAGAGTATGGAATATATCACTGACAAAAGGGTTCTTTTAAAATATGAGATGCCGATGGCTGAAGTAATTTTTGACTTTTTTGACAAGTTGAAAACGATCACAAGAGGTTATGGTTCGATGGATTACCAGTTTCTCGATTACAGAGAATCAGATCTTGTGCGACTCGATATACTGATAAATGGAGACAAGGTTGATGCTTTATCAAGTATTGTTCCAAGAGAGAAGGCATACAATGTTGGAAATAAATTGACACATAAACTCAAAGAGGTTATTCATAGACAGCAGTTTGAAGTAGCGATTCAGGCAGCAATCGGTAGTAAAGTTATCGCAAAATCAATTGTAAAAGCGGTTAGAAAAGATGTTCTTGCAAAATGTTATGGGGGAGATATCACAAGAAAAAGAAAACTGCTTGAAAAACAGAAAGAGGGAAAGAAGAGAATGAAGATGCTTGGTAAAGTCGAGATACCACAGGAAGCTTTCCTTGCTGCATTAAAGATAGATGAAGAGTAAAGATATTCTTTTTTCGATTCTCATCTCTATTTTTTTAATTTTTTTCATAAAAATTTTTTTGTTTTCACCAGTTATTATAAAAGGAAATTCAATGTCTTCGACCTTTAATGATGGAGACATCTCATTTTTTATTCCAACAAAAACATATTCGATTTTTAAAATTCTTCTTAACGATAAAGATTATTCTTTTTTAAAAAATAAAAATGTTATAGTTGAACATAAAAATAAAAAGATCATAAAAAGGTGTGTTGGGATTCCATTTGATACTTTGCTATTTTTTGATAATTATGGAAACGAAAAAAAAGTTATAGTGCCACAGGATTCTTTCTTTGTTATCGGTGACAATTTTAGAAATTCTTACGATTCAAGGAGTTTTGGTTTTATTGGTTTAAAAGAGATAAAGGGAATTATAGTTTTTGAGAAAAAATTATGAAACTTATTTTAAACTGTGAGAATGTTGATCTCAAAAGAAGAATCGAGCAGTTTAGAAAACATAAAAGGAGTGGAGAAATCTCGATTGAGGATGATAAAAATTCGTTCATCATTTTTGAATCCGGAAACATAGTTGATATCTCATTTAAAGGGAAAAAAGATTTAGATTTTTGTTTGAACTCGTTCTATAAACTCAAAAAAGGGAATGTTGTTTTCATAATAGAAGATAAAAAGAAGGAAGATCCCATTTCTTCTTTAAAAAAACTTGAGGGACTTCAGGATTATCTCATTATCGAAAATGATAATAAGGTTACAACATCTTTTAATGAAAAGAGAGTAAAAATTTTTTCAACATATATAAATCAGATAATAAAATCAAATATAATAAAAACCGATTTTGTTTTCTTACATTTCAAAAAGGCAACAGTCGTATTGATTTTGAAAGACGAAAAAACCATAATGCTTATTTTTGAAAGATTGGTTTACAACAAGATGTTTTTAAGCAGGATAAAAAAGATTTTATTCGATGAATAAAGGTATATACATACATATCCCATTCTGTGATGGTAAATGTTTTTACTGTAATTTTGTTTCAGGACGATTTGATGAGGATCTGATAAGAAAATATTTTAAAAGTTTAACTTTTGAAATAGTCGATAGAAAAAAATTTTTTGATTCGGTTGATACTATATATTTTGGTGGAGGGACACCTTCATCAGTTGATCTTGAATACATAAAAAAGATTTTTGATGTTTTAAAGGATAACTATGATTTTCAAAATTTAAAAGAGATCACAATCGAGATGAATCCCGAATCAACAACAGAAGAGAAGATTCAATTTTATAAAGAACTTGGATTCAATAGGTTTTCCCTCGGGATTCAGTCGTTCGACGGTAATGTTTTAAAACTACTTGGACGGTTGGCAAGTGTTGAAAAAATATTTAAGGTTCTTTCATTGTTTAATGTGAACGATAATCTTTCAGTTGATTTTATATATGGAATAAAAGGGCATAAGATTTATATTTCTCCAATAAAAAATTTCCCAGTTAAACACATCTCAGCATATATCCTAACTCTTGAAAAGGGAGCAAAACTTTTTGGTTCTGAACTTGAGAATGAGGATATTGAAGAAGAATATTATTTTTTGTTGGACGAGTTGAAAAATTTTGGATTTAAAAGATATGAGGTTTCAAATTTTTCAAAAGAAGGTTATAGATCTTTGCACAATCTTTCCTATTGGGATACCTCATCAGTCTATATAGGTTATGGAGTTTCGGCAGCATCCTATGACGGGAAGGAGAGGATGAAAAATAGTGATAATATAAAACTTTATATGAAAGGATACATGGAATCGATGCAGAGAGAGTTTATTGATGAAGATAAAAGGAATCTGGAATATCTGATGCTTGGTCTTAGAAAAAGTGAAGGTATCCTTTACGATGAAAAATTTTTAAATGTTGTTGATAAAGATAAGGTTAACTATTTTATAGATGAAGGTTATCTTAAAATAGAAAATGGAAGGATATCCTGCACGGATATAGGTTTTCTTATTTTAAACAGAATATTGAGGGAAATTTAAATTTTTACCATAAGAGATCTTATTATATCCAATATCTCTTTGTCTTTCTTTTTGTTGTAGAGTAGTGGAATGTTGTTGAAAAATATACCTGAGGATAGAGTTTTATCCAAGGAATGGATCTCCTCAATCTCAACCTCTTCGAACTCTTTTTTAACAATCTCTTTCAGATGGTCGAATTTCTCATTTTCGAGTGGGCAGAGAGGGTTATAAATTATCAAAATTTGGTTTGTCTTTGTTTGGACTCTATTCTTATCATCAGAAATTATCCTGAAACTCACCTCTTTATCGAAAGATTTATAAAGTATTTTCAAAAGATCATCTTCTGTTGGAGCTTCGATAAAACCATTTTTTATAAAGAAATTTTTGCTCATCCATTCATTTTCACCGATGGAATGTGTAAAAATAATTTTTTTCCCCTCTTCTTTTATCTGGTTTTCAATATGTTTTAACACCATCGTTCCAAATTTTTGATTTCTTAAACTTTCGAGGATGTATATACAGTTCAGGAAAACACCATCTTTACTTTCAACTAAAGATAGAGGCTGTTTCGTGTCAAAAAGAATAACATGACCTGCTAAAGCTCCATCTAAAGTTATTCCGTAAGCATAAATTTTATAATCCAAATTTTTTAAAAGGAAATCTATACTCTTCTGATGAGAATGTGAACCCCAAAGGTTTGTTTCCTTTGTGCAAGAGTAAGCAAGTCCAAGGTTATCTTTGTTGAGTTTAACTATTTTTATTTCCATAAATATAATTTAACTTTTTATTTCAAAATGTCAATATTATAGATACTGCATAAGTTCATCTCCAATAACCCCTGCAAAAAGCTCTATGTAAGGTTTTACGGGACTTGAACTTATTTTTGGGAAAAGTACCTCTTCAATCTGGAAGAATCCAACCGATTCTCTCATAAGAACAGTTATCTTTATAGGTTTTATGATACCTTTTTCTATACTGACTGTTTGGATCGCAGATGCAGAGTATTTGTGAATATCACCTACTCTTGGTTTTCTTTGGATCATTGATGTGATTCTCGCCCTGCCTTTTTCCATGTCGCAACCATCACCTATAAGGACGAGTCCTGCTTCAAGTGAATTTATACTTTTTGTTGCCATATGTCCTATTATACCTTCGATAACCATAGACCTGACTATTATATGTTTTTCAAATTCGTGCTGGTAAATTTTCTCAAGTATCCTATCGATTATATTTAATCCAATAAGTGAAGAATAGATCTCATGGTTTTCTCTGCTAACACTCATCCCTATGTCATGCAAGAGAGATGCTATAATTACAGCTATTTTGCTATCATCAACATTTCCAATACCTTCATTTTCAAGGTTAAATTTGACTCCAGCGTTATGTAAAAGTTCGAACATCAAAAGTGAGTTAAGACATGCTCTTTTCATATGAACAGGCCCATGATCGTTGAACCCTAACCTTTTTATCGAAACATTGTTTGAGTAGTTCATCAGGTATTCTATCTCTTTATCCTGAAAAATTAACTTGGCTGTTTCAAGGCATTTTCCGCTAAGTTTTGAAATTATAGTTTTTTCAAGTTCCAACTCTTTTTTTGATTTCATATTCACCTCAACTTAAAGATTTTATATAAAGAAAAATTGAAAAGAAATGGGTTATTGAACCGATTAGAACGAATATATGCCAAACTATATGGAAGAAGAATAATCTGTCAAGAATATAGAAAATTGTCCCTATAGTGTAAGAGATACCACCTATAACAAGAAAGATAAAGGATATTTTGGGAACCGATAGGTAAACCTGTTTTATGGCTATTACTATCATCCATCCCATCAGTATATATATTATTGTGGAAATTATGTCTGTTTTGTTTATGAAAAATGTCTTGAAAACTATTCCGAAAAGAGCTAATCCCCAAATTACACCAAAAATTGTCCATCCGAGAGGGCCTCTAAGAGGTAAGAGAGTAAATGGAGTGTATGTACCTGCTATGAGAATATATATTGATGTATGATCGAAAAATTTAAAAATTTTTTTAACATTTCCTTCCGGAAAAGAGTGGTAAAGTGTTGAACTTATGTAAAGGAGGATCAACGAAGCACCATATATCGAAGATGAAACGATCGCATAAACATTTTTCACTTTAACAGAAAATATAACACATAGAACAAGTCCAGTAATACTAAGCAGAAAACCTAAACCATGTGTTACAGAATTAAAAATTTCTTCAATCAAACTCATTTTTCTTCTTTTCATTTTCCATCATCCCATAAATATGAATTATTGATGAAAATATAAGCCCTGCGAACATGGGTTCAACAAGGTATAAAATTGAATTCTTTTCCAACCTTTTTCTTATGAAAATCCAAATTATTGGAACAAAGAATCCAAAAATAATTTCAAAAAATGTTATTCTTTTTGATATTTTAATTTTTTTGTAATAAGCTCCAAGTAAAGGTAAAATAAGACCAGGTATACAAACTGAACCTATAAGGTACCAGAGGTTTACAACCGATGGAACAAGAATGGCGAGTATAAATCCAACTATAGTTGAAACAATTATTCCCCAAATCGTAACCTTCTTGTGGTCTATATCATCCTTGAATTTTTTTACAATGTCTAAGGAGAAGGTTGTTCCACTTATAACGAGAAGTGAGTTTAAGGTAGAAATTACTGTTGCAAATATTGCAGCATAAAATAGACCTTTAAATCCAGAAGGCATTATTTTATCAGCGAGGAAAAGATAAGACCATTGGGGGAATTCCAATGATGGAAAGATTATCCTTGAATAGAGTGCTGTTGTTGTTGTTAAAAAATCGAAAAGCATCCAAAAAAGTATTGATATTAATATCCCATTTCTTGCTACATTTCCATCTTTTGCACTGTAACATCTCTGATGGAAACCTGGATCTACAAAAGTCCATGATGCTATAAAAAACCAGACGATAACATAAAAGAAGGGAAGTCCTCCTGTAACTGATAGATGTTCTTTTGGTAAATTTTCCTTCAGAATTGTAAAATCACCGATATTTTTATAAGAGAATAACAAAAGTAGGATAAAACCCAAAAACATAACGAAAAATTGGAAAAGATCAGTTTTTATATCTGTTACGAATCCTCCTTTAAGTATGAATGGAAGTATAAATAGAAGTGAGATTATCATTGAAAATGTAAGGTTGATTGAAAATATTTTTGCAAAGATTATACCTAACATTAAAATATATGGAGCTGGGGATGAAAGAATAAGAACAATCAGAGCTGATAATATTGAAACTTTTTTCCCATACTCTTTTTCCATCTTTTGCGGTATAGTTATAAGTGAAGTTTCCCTTATCCTTTTTGCGAAAAGAAAAGCGAAAAGGAAACCAAAAATATAATATGGAACTCCCTGAGTTACCCAGTTAACAATTCCATAATTGTAAGTGAATTCACCAACTCCAAGTATTCCACCATACCATGTTGATACATTTGTTGCTATGAAAAGGAATAGTCCGGTTTTCCTGCTGTTGATCAAAAAAGAATCTTTCCCTTTCACATTTTTTGATGCAAAATAGGAAATCATTAACAGAAAAAAGAAAAATAAAAAAATCACAAAAATATCTAAACTCTGGATCATAATTTTAAATTATAGTAATTTAGAAGGATTATTCAAGGGAAGAAAAATTTTTTGTTAAACTCACAACAAATTTTAATTTTTCATAAGAACAATACATACAACTATTGACTTTTTAAAAAGGTCATTTAAAATTTAAATCATAAAAGGAGGTATTATGAAGAGTATTTCAAAAATTCTAACTATCGCCCCCCCCCCGATACTTACAGATAGTTTTTGTTTTCATTTTAGGTTTTGCATTAATTTTTTGTTTTGGAGATAACTTGAGTATTGAAGACATCAATTGTTGGGATTATAGTGATTTAAGTTTTGAATTAAATTTAGATAATATTCAACAAGATGGTAATGATTATGGAGAAATTTCATGGAGTTTTTGCTATGGAATTGAAAAATCAATCTATAAATTAAAACATAAATATGATTTTGAAATCGCTAATTCTATAGCGAATAATATAAATTTAATCTTATCTTTAAGGGATGATCGAAGAGGAGTCCATAGTTATATAGATAGCAGTGGAACAGAAAGAACATTAAAAACATGGAGAGGGTTAAAATATTCATTGATTGAAAGAAATGATTCATTGTTTACCTATAATATCCATATATGTGGTTATGACTCTTCCTTGGATCGTTTTATTTATTATGGACCTTCTCATGGAATTCCTGCAAAATATTTTGCTTACCCAGATCTGGTTTTAACAGGAAGAATTTTACAAACAATTTTAAGATTTGTAATTGCAATGGACACTATTGGCAAATGGGATGAAATTGGAGGTTGGTCTTACAGGTCAAAATTGATATATGATTGTAAAGAGAGTTATAATGAATATATTCAATGGTTTCAGGATACAACAATAAATAACGATTCATATTGTGGGGCGTGGAAACACATATTTGATGTAATTGATATTAACTTTATAAATGATGAAGTTAAAATTGACACTTTTTACCCACAATATCCTTTTAGAGCAAAGATGAGGCACCCTTTTAATAAAAATTCAACTATGGCAGATGCGGGACTATTTCTTTATGAGCTCACAAAAGAAAATATATATTTAGAACAGACGAAAAAATTTGCTCATTATTTCAGAAATAACATTGATGACTCTACTTTTGTTTTTGGAAATGGCACTGATTCCACCTTTCTCTGGGCATATTCTGTCAATTATGTTAAAGGAAAAGCGGATGATATCTCTCATGGTGGACTTTCATTTATTTTTATGAACGATTATCACAAAAAATTCCCTGATGATGTTTTTGGAAAAGATGATATGATTAAAATGTTCAATACAATAAAATATTTAATGGTTATTCCTGGTTCAGAAACTACAGGAAATTATAGTTATTATCCATATCTTGACGGTTCTTATCATGATAGTTTAAAATATTTTCCTTTTTCCTCAGATCTTAAATATCAAATGTTTAAATTTTATGGGTTGACTGAATATAAACCCCAAACATTTGAGTTTATTACAGGTATTATTGATAGTTTCAATCCTGAAGACGGTTATTTTCAATATTATAAGAGATTTTATACTCCTTTTTCTGTAAAAATAGGAATTTTACCGGTGTCTGTTTTGCCTGTAGATAGTCAACAAATTGAAACTTTTGTAAATGGTGACAGGGTGTATGTTGAACTTAATTCGTTGTATAATTATACAGGATATAGAGATACCATTGTTATTGAATTATATGATCCAGATAAAAATGCTGAATATCATCTAAAGGATACTCTTTACAATGTTTTGAAAGGAATAACATATAAAATTCCCTTTGGTAATTTAGTATTTGATGGAGAAACACTTAAAACAGACACTTTAGTTGTAAAGGCTTATGCATTAAGAGGTGGAGCGTTAAAATGTCCATTTTTTTCAGATACTTTACCTCTGGTAGCAAGAGATACAATATATTTGTTTTCTCCAACTGAAATTTCTGTTCTTAAAAATAATACTTTTAATGTTTATGCTTGTTATCGAAACAAGAATATCGATCTTTTTGGAATAGATAGTGTGAAAATAACAATCACTTATGATACGGTAAATGATGATGGGTCAATTGAAAAAGCAACACTAATCAAATACACAGATAGCAATGGAAAAGCATACTTCAATTTAAGAACAAATACAACCTATCCAGTAATAATAAGAGCAGATAAATTAGGATATTTTACAGCGGTTGATACCTTGAAACCATTTATGTGGTCAACAACAAATGTTGCCCTGGGCCCTAGCAGTAGCACCCATCTGGTTAAACAAAATGGGTTACTTCATCTGGCTTATTCTGATGGTGATAGTATTGTATATGGTAGGAGCAAGGATTTTGGAAACAATTGGGAACTTAAAAAAATTGGTAGTGGTAGAGATGTTAGTATAACGACAATTTCAGGTGGAATAGCTGCTGTCTGGAAAGATGGAGAAACATGGCAATATGCATATTCAACATCCCCATGGACAGTTCCTTTAATACCGACTGTTATGGGATATCGAAGCCCTTCAATATTAGCGAATCCTGCTAATTTGTCACAATTATGGTTTGCAGGTATAACAACGGATCATCTGACAATTGATAATCAATGGACATTGCAATATACTTCATTTATGTATAATAATTTAACAATCCCTGAATTTATTCAACTAATAGGTGAAGAAGGTGAACTGGATAAAAACAATTATCTTGTGAAACCTTATGATTTTTCGTGTATAGGTGTTACCACAACAAATAATAAATTAGGACCTGAAATTGTCTTTCAAGATGCAAATGGAGAGATTATTAGAAAAAAGTTTGATGCTACAAAAAATATTTGGCTTATTTCAGAAAAGGTTTCAAATTCAACTTTTTATTCCTTTAATCCAGATGTTAACCTGAAATCATTTAATGATACCAACAAAATAATTTGGCAGGAATATAATGATTTACATTTTAGAAATGAAATATATCTTGATAATTCATTTAAAAAAATTGTTGATAATGTTGTTAATGATATGAAATATCCACGTATTTACAATTCAATTATTACATATGTTGGAGATGACAAATTGGTCAGAATAAATACTCAAGAATTTTCAAATGAAGTTGAGAATGTAACTTTAAATAAAGGATTGGATAGTTGTTTCTATCCTGTGTTAGTTGATTCTATATCCCTTTCAATAGGACTTAACCCATCAACTGGGCAGGA
Source organism: Caldifarciminota bacterium (assembly GCA_039804105.1). Classification (GTDB taxonomy): domain Bacteria; phylum Hydrothermota; class 32-111; order 32-111; family 32-111; genus 32-111. The sequence goes on along the minus strand of JBDRZU010000001.1, from coordinate 499,159 downwards.
TGTATATATAAAAAATACTAAAATAAGAGCTTTATGGGTCGAAGGGCATAATAACCACTATAAAATAGAATGTGGTGGAACAAATTTTAGGATTTATACTGATTCGATCTATCCAATACTGGAAAATCCAAGGAGTATTACTTTAACTGATACATTAACCAGTATTTCTGAAAGTGTACTGAGAAATTTTTTACCTTCGCCACAGAGTAGACAACCTATTGAAAGATTGAGTGCTCAAATAGAATGTCTGAATCCTGCGATGGATTATCTACTTGAAATTATTACGACAAATAATAACAAAAATCAACCTTATGCATTAAGTATAGAAGAAGAATTTGTGAAGCTTATAGAAGGTAAAGAAAACAGAACATTCTTTGTTCTTGATAAATCAGATTATCAGGATGGAGATATAAAATTAAACATCGATAGGATAAGAGGTAATCCAAATAGAACCATAAATATTCATCTTTACGAATATGATAAAATAATTAAAGATTTCAGTGCTACTAAAAATAGTTATTTGCAATTTGGAAAAATTAATGAAAGTGTTGGCGAATTTAAATATAAATGGAGAGGAGCAGGATTTTCAGACAAAAAGATAGAATTTAATTTTTTGCTTCCTGAAAGTGGGTTGATTGAGTTAAAAATTTTTAATATAATGGGTAGAGAGATTTACTCAAAAAAAATGAATGGTCAGAAAGGAGAAAATATCATAAGAGTTGATGGAAAAACAACTGGTTTGTCAAGCGGCATTTATTTTTATATATTTGAAAGCAAATATGGAAAGGAGAGTGGTAAGATTGGTTTTATTAAATAGAATTAAGCTAAAAAAACTATTGGAGGGAATAAAATTCCCTCCAATGAAATGGATGATACTATTGGTATTGATTTTGGGATCAATGGCATTATTTTCTGTAATAGAGATAAAGCAAGAAATACCATTTGGAAGTTTTGAGCCTAATATTTATTCTCCCATTATTATAAATAGAGAAACGGATACTTTACTGTCAATGCTTTGTTATACAGGAGACTATAATAATGCTATTTATAAATGGAGTAAATATCAATTTGAATTTTTGGATTTTATTAAAGGCGGTTGGATAAGAGGAATTGGTGATTTTGATAGTGATGGATTTTTGGATTTAATGGGAATAAATCCTTCAGACAGTAATATGATATTTATAATTGAACAGCTATATAAAGATAGTATAAGTAAAGAGTGGACTTGGAAATTGAAAATGAATGAAAATGGGGAATATCATTGTTTTGGGGTTACCTCATTGTTGAAAGGAGATGGGAAAAACAGGATATTTGGAGCGCCGAACCCTAATACAACTTATAATGACCCTTATGGCTGGTTTTATATGGATAGCGATAGTGATGATAGTTATTATTTCGCTTACAAAGATACATTTAAAAGAAAAGTTTATGCGATGGATATCGGATATATGGACAATGATTCACTTTTAGATATTGTTACAATGACTCATTTAGGACACAAAGTGTATGAATCAAAGAATATGAATCAGGATTCATTTGTTTCGGTTTTTGACACAACTCTTGCTGGTACTTATTATGTTAAATTAATAGGGGATATTGACAAAGATGGCTATAATGATTATGTATTTGGTGGAAAAGCGTATGATCAATCTCCTGCCGAATGGTTACATGACTTGTTTGAATGTGATGGTGACAATCACTATTTTAAAAAATGGAGTCGCTGGCAAAGAAAAGATTATGGACCATCAGGTTCAGTGGGAAGTGGTTGTGGGGGAACAGCAGGTGATATGGATGGCGATGGATACGATGAACTGGTTCTTTGTGCTGGATCTATTTTAGAGATATTCAAGGTAATGGGAAATGATAGTTTTGAATTGATATGGAGTATGGATAATGATACATTTTCCGGAAGCAGTGTGATAATGGCTGATATGAATGGAAATTGCAGAAAAGAGATAATATGGAGTGGGGAATCAGACCCTCTTCTCCCATATACATATGGAATAGATATGATGAAGACATATATAATTGAGTGGAGAATGTTAAATTCTCCGGATACAATAATCTATGGTAATACTATGGTTCCAGATTCTTTAACAAGTGATAGTTTTTTTATTTTCAACGAAGGGAGAGATACAATTTTAGTTGATTCAATAAGGTTTAAAAATCAGGAGTTTTTTGTCGATACTGAACTAACTTATCCATTAAAAATATATCCTGATGATAGTATGAAAATCAAAACAGGTTTTTATGCAGAAAGTACGGGATACTATCAGAGCGAAATGTATGTATATGGAGATAAAAACAAATATATAACAACATTGAAGGGAGGATTAGGAGTTGAATGCAGGATAGACAGCATTAAAGCATCAGATGGTTTTGTAGCACAAAGTGGAGTTGATGGTGATGATTATGTAATAATATATTTCCATGGTCTAACCAATCAACCAAAAATAGATAGCAGTAATATAGATAAAATATTACAATTAAACAATGAACATTCATGGTTAAATATAGATAGTGCTTACTGGCTTCCTCGACTAATTCAGAAGGATAGGTTAAGGATAGAATTCAGAGATACATCTTCCACAGTATTGGTTGGAGATACAGTCTATCCAGATAGTTTAACAATACAGGAAACTTTATTGAAGGTTCCATGCTTTAATCCAACAGTAATAAATGGTAATTTTAGTCCGGCGGGAAATAATGAAAAAAAACTTTTAATTGAAGTTGAAAATAATGATTTAAAAATCGAAATATCTGAACAATACATAATATGGAATACCCTTACTGAAGGAATGTTGATGTTATACGATATAACGGGAAGAGAAGTAATAAGAGAAGAATCTAAAGGGGGTAAACATAAAACGAATGTAAAAAATTTAAAAAAAGGAATTTATTTTATAAAATTGAAAACACCTTCACATACAATTGTAAAAAAGTTATTGAAATTTGAATAAAAAAAAAACCTGGGGACGGTGCTTGACTTTTTGACATTTTTGTTTTGAAAAGTTTTAAAAAAATATTAAAAGATTAGAATACTCAATCAGTAGTGGGAGGATGAATGAAAAAGATATTCTTTATTTCCTCATTGATTTTTTTGAGTTTGTTTATTTTTGCATCGAAGAGTTCATATAATTGGGATAAGATAAAAACATCAGAATTTAAAAATTTATTTGATCAAAAAAATTTAGAATGGGCAACAGATAGTTTAAATGTTGCAGGAATCGGCAGAGTGCCATATTTTGGAAGTGCTTACGATGTTTTCAGAGTTGATAGTTTTGCTTATGTTTCTATGGGATACAGTTTTGTAATTTTAAATGTGAAAGATCCCCAAAATCCAGTTCTTGTAGGATTTCTCGACATGAGTGTTATTTTAAATAAAATTTTTGTTTTGGGAAATTATGCTTATGTGGTCGATTCCAGTTCTAAAATATGGGTTATAGATGTTTCAAATCCTTCTAATCCAGTTGAAGTGACTTCTTTTGATACACCTGGTGATGCTGAAGGAATTTTTGTGTATAAAGTATATCTTTTTGTTGCTGATGGTGATTCTGGATTACGGATCCTTGATATATCAAATCCAGCAAATCCCGTAAAAACAGGGTATTATATCACTCCCGGTTATGCTTACGATGTTTATGTTTTTGCTGATTATGCTTATATTGCTGATGGTGGTGGAGGTTTAAGAATAGTCGATGTATCAGATCCTTCGACTCCAACAGAAACAGGATATTGTATAACAACTGGTTCTGTTGAAAAGGTTTTCATCTCATTAACCTGTGCTTATGTGATCATAAATAATGGTTTATTTGACTTCAAAATGAATATAATAGATGTATCCGATCCATCCAATCCAGAAGAAAAAGGTTCTTATTCAACTTTTAATTTTATAGAGGATCTGCATATTTCGGGTGCTTATGCTTATCTTACAGAATGGGAGTATGACTCAGAAACTTATGAGTTGAATATTTTAAATATTGCTGACCCTGCAAATATCGTTCAGGTTGGTAGCACTGGACTTTATCCGTTTCCTAAAAATATTTATGTTAAAAGTGGTTATGCTTATGTTGCGAATGAAAGTTATGGATTGATAATAGTTGATGTAACCACACCGACCTCACCTGTCAAGATAAGTCGTTATGATACTCCGACTTCAGCAGAAGGAATAGTTGTTTCAGATAATTACGCTTATGTTGCAAATGATGATTTTGGATTGAAAATATATGATGTTTCTACTCCTGTAAATCCAAACCCATCAGGAAGTTATCTTTCTGCTTCTCCAGCCTTAGGAGTATACAAATCTGGTAATTATGCGTATGTTGTTAGTGGATATTATATTTATGATATAGACCTTATGAAGTTCAACATACTTGATGTGAGTGATCCTTCGAACCCTGTAAAAGTTGGTTCCTTTGGAGATTGGGGGTTTGCATACGATGTTTATGTATCAGGTAATTACGCTTACATTGCTGACTACGATTATGGATTAAGGATAATCGATATCTCTGATTTAACAAAACCAAAACAGGTTGTTTCTTATTCAACCGCAGGGCATCTTTATGATGTTTATATTTCCGGTAATTACGCTTTTGTTGCTGCAAGTAGTGCCGGATTAAGAGTTATAGATATATCAAATCCATTAAGCCCAATAGAGGTGGGATACTGCGATACACCTGGAAACGCTTTGAATGTTTATATATCAAATGGATATGCTTATATTGCCGATAGCAACTATGGATTAAGAATCATAAATATCAACAATCCAGCAAATCCTGTTGAGGTTGGTTTTTATGATACTCCAGGAAATGCAAATGGTATTTATGTTTCCAAAGGATATGCTTATGTTGCTGATGGTAGCAGTGGGCTGCGTATAATTGATGTAAAAAATCCAGCAAATCCAGTTGAGGTCGGTTATTATGATACACCAGGGTATTCCCGTGATGTTTTTGTATATGGGGATAATGTTTATGTTACAGATTTTAGAGGAATTTACATATTAGATTTTCTATTGACTGGTATCAACAAAAACATTGATCCGGAAAATGAAAATCAAACGAGTTTAAATCTTGTGGTTACAAATGATCAGGTAAGTTATAATGCACATAATAAAAATGAACTTGTAATTTACGATATTACAGGAAAGATTGTAAAACAACAGATGAACAGAGTCGCAGGACGATACTCTTTGAGTTTAAAAAAATTGAACCCGGGAGTATACTTTTTAAATTTAACAGATGGAAAGATAAAGTTAAATAAAAAATTTGTAATTGTTCGATAGATTTTGTTTAAAAGTAATAAAACAAGTTTTTTAAAAAACTTATGCGAAATGGAATTATTTTATATTGACAAGAAAGAAAAAAATCATATAATACAAAAACACTTGGGCCCATAGCTCAGCTGGTTAGAGCGGATGACTCATAATCATCAGGTCCTAGGTTCGATCCCTAGTGGGCCCACTCTAAAAAATCCCTTTATCCACTTTAAAATATTGACTTAACTCTATAATGATTTAAAATATTTATTTTAATTAATTTAAAAGGAGAAAAGATGAAAATATCAAAAAGATTTGCAAATGTTGGCGACTCTTCAACATTAAAAATTACATCCCTTGCAAAAAGTATGAAAAGTAAAAACATTGATGTTGCAATACTTGCTGCAGGAGAGCCAGATTTTGATACACCCGATAAAATCAAAGAGGAAGCGATAAAAGCGATAAAAGAAGGTTTCACTGGTTATACAGCGGTCAGAGGTATAAACGAACTTCTTGAACTTATATGTGAAAAGTTCAAAAAAGAAAATAACCTTGAATACAAACCTGAGAATATAATAGTTTCAACAGGTGCGAAGCAATCGATATACAATGTTTTACAGGCTTTGTGCGATGAGGACTCAGAAGTTATACTTCTTGCACCTTATTGGGTGTCATACATTGAGATGGTCAAAATGACAGGTGCTGTTCCAGTTATAGTTGATACATCACTTGATAATTTCAGAATAAATGTGGATAGAGTCAAAGAGAAGATAACAAAAAAAACAAGGATGATAATAATCAATTCACCAAACAATCCAACAGGTGTTGTTTTCACAGAGAAAGAGTTGAAGGCACTTGCTGATCTTATAGTTGAACACAATATCTATTGTATTTCTGATGAGATTTATGAAAAAATTATTTATAGCCCTAACAAACATTATTCGATTGCCTCTTTTAACGACAAAATAAAGGACTTAACTTTTACTGTAAATGGACTATCAAAAACATACGCGATGACCGGCTGGAGGATCGGTTATCTTGGAGGTGAAAAGAAACTTGTTGAAAAAGCGTTGATGGTTCAAACACATTCAACTTCATGCACCTCATCGATATCCCAGAAAGCAGCGGTTGCTGCATTAAAACTTGATGAAAAGATAGTGAACAAGATGATCGATGAGTTTGCAAAAAGAAGAGAGTTTTTGATGAAAAAGGTTGAAAAGATTGAAGGGTTAAAATATGTTGAACCACAGGGCGCATTTTATCTTTTCGTTGATTTCAGAAAATTTATTGGGAAAAAGTTTAAGGACTCAGAAGAAATATGCACAAAACTTCTTGAAGATTATAAAGTTGCAGTTATTCCTGGTGGTGCATTCGGTGCTGAAGGATTTATAAGAATCTCTTATGCTGCTTCGATGAGTGAGATTGAAAAGGGAATCGAAAGGATAGAGAAGTTTTTGAAAGAGAATGTATGAAAAGTAAATATATCGATAGAGTTACATTATTTTTACAATCAGGAAAAGGAGGGGATGGGAGTTGCTCTTTCAGAAGAGAGATCTATGTGCCAAAAGGTGGGCCAGATGGTGGTGATGGTGGTAAAGGTGGAGATGTAATCTTCAGGGTCAACAAACGATTGTTCACTCTAAACCATCTCAGATACAAACACCATTTCAGAGCAGAGGATGGAGAGAATGGAAAAGGGCAACAAAAACATGGAAGAGATGGAAAAGATGTTGTTATAGAAGTCCCGCCTGGAACCGTAATTCTCGATAAGATGGGGAATGAACTCAATGAGTTACTTGAAGGTGAAATAGTTTTTCTAAGAGGTGGAAGAGGTGGAAGAGGGAATGTCCATTTTAAAAGTTCAGTCAATCAGGCACCAAGAAGATTTGAAAAAGGGAAAAGTGGTGAAAATGAAGAGGTGATCCTGGAACTTCGACTGATAGCAGATGTTGGACTCGTTGGGCTTCCTAATGCAGGAAAATCAACATTTTTAAAAGTTGTAGCGAAAGCGAATCCAAAAATCGCCGATTATCCTTTTACGACACTTGAACCAAATCTTGGAATTTTAACCGATGGTGTCAAAATAGTCAGAATCGCTGATATTCCAGGGATTATCGAAGGAGCAAGTGAAGGGAAAGGGCTTGGAAACAGATTTTTAAAACATATCAGCAGAGTTAACATTCTTGTATTTGTTATAGATGTTACAGGTGATATTGAAAAAACATATAAGATCCTTTTGAGTGAACTTGAAAATTATGACAGAAGATTGTTGAAAAAGAAAAGAATAGTGATTTTCAATAAAACCGATTTACTGGAGAATAAAAATATCGAGGTTGGAGAGATTTTCAAAGATGTTAAATACACTTTTGCCTCTTTGATCAACAATGATACAGGAAATATTGAGGATATAATTTTGAAAGAGATCGAGAATTATGTTTGATGAAAAGTTTTTGAAATATCTAAAAGAACAGATAAAACTTTACAACCTTCCAGATTCAACTTATGAGAAGAGTTTGAAGTTTATCGAAAAAGAGAATGTTAAAATTTTAGAGAGTGAACAATTTTTTCAAAAAAGAGTCGAAAATTTTCCCGCATATCTTTTTGCTCTTGGAAATACAGAAAATTTAAAAAAATTTAAAATCGGAATAGTTGGAACGAGAAAACCAGATAGTTATGGTATCAAAGGAGTAAAGGATATCGTTGAAGGTTATAAGAACAAAGATATTGTCACAGTTAGTGGTTTTGCACAGGGAATAGATTCTCTCGTTCATAGGGAATCGATTCAGAAAGGTATAGGAACCGTTGCAGTTTTACCATGTGGTTTTGGGATCAATTATCCTGTTTCAAATATAAAATTGAAAGATGAGATAAAAAAAAATGGTCTTTTGGTTTCTGAGTATTCTCCTTTTATTAAACCATACAAACATAATTTTATAAAAAGGAATTTTATCATTTCGGTGATCTCTGATATTCTGATAATCATCCAGGGTGCTGTTAACAGTGGGACACTTTCAACATTTCTTTTTTCTTTGAAATTGAAAAAACAGATTTTTGCTTTACCTGGTGAAATCACAAACAAATTATCATACGCTCCTAACTATGCGATCTTTAAAGGTGCTATCCCTTTATATTCTTTGGACATTCTACCTGGTGTTTCAAAACAGAAAAGAAACGATATCGAGACGATATTATCAGATGATGAAAAAAAGGTTGTTGAACTTATCAAAAAATATGGTAATCTTGAAAATATATTAAAAACAGAAGGATTTGAAAAATCGAGAATTTTATCTCTTCTGACTACACTTGAGATGAAAGGTATAATCAATAAAACTTTTAACAACAGGATCACTGTAACGGAGGATTTTGATGGAACGGATAATACCACAGGTTGAAGCAATACTTTTCTCTTCATCGGAACCTATAGATAAGGATGAACTTGCAAAAGCACTTGGAATCGAAAAAACATTGTTGTTGCAAGTTATAGAGTATCTTAAAGAAAAATACTCTTCAGAAGATTCGGGGATAATGATAATTGAGGTCGCTTCTGGTTATCAACTTGTTACAAAACCACAATACGCTGATATTCTTGAAAATTTTTTTGGCAACAAAAAAGCACCACGACTTTCAACTCCAGCACTTGAAACTCTTGCAATAATAGCATACAAACAACCGATAACAAAACAGGAAGTTGAGGAGATAAGAGGTGTTAACTGTGATGGTGTTTTCAAAACACTTCTTGATAGAGAACTTATAGTGAAAAGGGGAAACGCTGATTTACCAGGTAAACCATCCCTTTACCATACAACAAAAAAGTTTCTTTCATATTTCAAAATCTCAAGTTTGAAAGAATTACCTGCACTTGATGAGATCACAACCGATCAACCAAAACAGGAGGAACTCTTTGAAGATAAGGATCAATAAGTTTATTTCCTCAATTACAGGTATTTCAAGACGAGAGGTTGATCAGTTGATCAAGGAAGCAAGAGTTGCAGTTAATGGAAAACTTGCAAAACTTGGAGAGATGGTTGATGAAAATGATAAAATAGAAATAGATGGAATGAGATTAAATCAAACGAAAAAGGATTATACTTATATTCTTCTTTATAAACCAAAGAATTGTATAACTTCAAGGAGTGACGAAAAGGGTAGACCAACAGTGATGGATTTTTTGCCAAAAAAATTTGAAAAATTAAGACCAGCAGGGCGACTCGATTTTGACACTGAGGGCGCATTGATTTTAACTGATGATGGTGATTTTATAAATTATTTAACACATCCAAAAAATCAGGTTCAAAAAGTTTACAGGGCAAGAATTTTTGGAAATTTAAGTGAGAGTCAAATAAAAATTTTGAAAAAAGGGTTAAAGGTTGAAGAAAGATTTTTAAAACTGGATGATGTAAAAATTGTTTATTATGATTCATCAAGGGATAAATCAGAAATCGAGATAATTTTAACTCATGGTAAACATCATGAGATAAAAGATATACTCAAAGCACTTGGTCATCCTGTTATTGTTTTGAAAAGGTTATCAGTTGGAAACCTTTCGATAAAGGGGTTAAAACCTGGAGAATTTAAAATTTTTAAGAAAAACGATTTTCAAAATGTTTAAAAAGTTTTTTATCACTCTTTTAATCTTTTTTTCCTTCTTTTTGATTTTTTCATCAAACAAGCAAATAGATTTTTTAAAGGATCCTGAGGGAAACGATATTTCAAACAATGGACAGGTGGTAAAAAACAACCTGAAACATTTTCAGTTCAAATTCGTTTCACAGGAGGACTCAGCATACTATGTTCTTTGGGGAAAAGGATCTGATACTATTCTTGTCTTACCTGATTCTTTGAAAATTTTTAGAGTTGATATAAATCCTTCAAAATTGGAAACAGGTAATTACCATCTTGAGATTTTAAATAAAAGTAGAGAAAAAAAACTTGATTTTTATTTTAAAGTTGAACAATCTTTTTCAATCTTTGAAACGATTTTAAAACTTCTTTTTGGACTTGTTCTGTTCATGCTCGGTTTGAAATTCTCGTCAAAAGGTATTTCAAGGATTTCTGGTTATAGATTGAAAGAGATACTCTGGAACCTGTCAGGCTCAAATATAAAAGGTTTTCTTTCAGGGCTGATTCTAACTCTGATGATGCAATCGTCAACACTCTTTTCGATAATGGTTTTATCGTTTGTTTCTGATGGACTTTTGTCGATAGCAGGCTCAGTTTATATGTTTGCAGGTTCTGCTATAGGGACTTCAATAATCGTTCAAATAATTTCTTTCAACATTTCTTTCTTCTCTTTTTTGATGATAATTTTTGGATTCTATCTAAACGATAAAAACAAAAAGTTTAAGTATGTTGGACTCATAATAATGGGTTTTGGTTTTATATTCTTTTCGATACAATATATGGCAAATGTTATTACACCGATAAAAAGTACCCAGATGTTTTTAAATTTTTTAATATTAATCGAAAACAATCTTTGGCTTCTTTTCATAGTATTTTCAATTTTAACTTTTCTTGTTCATTCATCAGCGGTTACAGTTGCTTTTGCAATAAGTTTGTTCACAACAGGGGTAATAACTTTTAGATCAGCAATTGTAATGGTTAGTGCAGCAAACCTTGGCACATCCTTTACCGCTTTTTTTGCTGCCTTAAAAGGTGGTAGTAGAGCGAAATATTTAAACTACATTAACATAAGTTCAAGGATTGTGACATCAATACTTTTTATTGTGATAATGTTCAAATTTGAAAAAATAACAGGATATGTTTTAACAAGTGGGCGAGATATAGCAAACTTCCATCTGTATTACAACATCTTGTTTTCTTTGATAATTATAGTTATGCTTCCTTTGATCAACTATTTCTCAAAATTTTTGAAGATAGAACGGCTTTCAAAAGATGGTGAAAAAATGTTGAAAGAGAATATCGTTCAGAATCCAACTGTTGCACTTGGGAAAGCACAGAGGGAAATAATCAAGATGTTTGAAACTGTTGGAAAGATGCTTGAAAACAGTTTTTATATTTTGAAAACGAACGATTCGAACAAATTAACAGGGACGATTGAACTTGACAATGTTGTTGATAATTATGAGAGAGAAATTTCTCTATTTCTTGTTTCAATATATGAAGAGGAAGTTTCAGAAGTTGTAACAAGAAAAACGAAAGATTTCCTTTTCATTGTTGATGAACTTGAACATATAGGTGATGTTATAAGCAAAAATCTCATGATATCATTGAAGAAAAAGATAAATGAAAATTATTACTTTTCAGAGGAAGGAATTGATGAGATAAAAGAATTTTACAACGAAGTTTTAAAGACATACTCCCTTACACTTGAAGCGTTCACTCTATATGATAAGAATTTAGCATCACAGGTTTTACAGAGAAGGGAGTATGTTTTGAATAAACTTTCTGAACTCCAGAATAAACATCTGAACAGATTAAAGGAAGGGCAGAAAGAATCTATTGAAACATCAACACTTCATCTTGATATTTTGAATGATTTTGAAAGAATAAATTTCCATCTTTATAAAATTGCGAACAATATTTCAAAAGAATGATAGGAGGAATTATGATAGATGGAGTTCACATAAAAGATTTGAAATACAACTGTGATGAAAGGGGAAGGGTTATGGAGATTTTAAGGGTAGATGACCCATTCTTCACAAAATTTGGACAGGTTTATATGACCACAAATTATCCGGGTGTTGTGAAAGCATGGCATTGCCATAAAAAACAGATCGACTTTGTATGCTGTGTAAAAGGTATGATCAAACTTGTTCTTTACGATATGAGAGAAAGTTCAAAAACATACAAAGAGTTGATGGAAATTTTCATAGGTGATTTTTCTCCAAAACTTGTTGTGATTCCCCAAGGTGTTTACCATGGATGGAAAAATATAGGAGAGTTTGAAAGTATCGTTGTTTCGACTATAAGTGAACCTTACAACAGAGAGAATCCTGATGAGTTAAGATTACCTTATAATACTGATAAAATCCCATACAATTGGGATATAATTTTTAAATAAGGAGTGTTATGAAAATATCAGTTATTGGAACAGGTTATGTTGGACTTGTAACGGGTGTTGTATTTGCACATCTTGGACACAATGTTATATGTATGGATAAAAATGAAGAGAAGATAAACAAATTGAAAAATGGAATAATGCCCATCTATGAACCTGGACTTGAAGAGATGGCTAACAAAAGTTATAAAGAAGGAAGATTGGAGTATACCACTTCAATCAAAGATGCAGTTGAAAAATCTGATATCATTTTTATCGCAGTTGATACGATGCCCAAAAAGAACTGGCAGACAGATCTTTCAAGTGTGAAAAAGGTTGCTGAGGATATCGGGAAATATATGAATGGATACAAGATAATTGTTAACAAATCAACTGTGCCTGTTGGAACTGGAGATCTTGTTGGTAAGATTATAAGAAAAAATTTGAAAAAGGATTATAAATTTGATATTGTTTCAAATCCCGAATTTTTAAGAGAAGGGCAGGCGATATACGATACATTGCATCCTGATAGAATCATAATTGGAAGTGAGTCGGTTGAGGCAGCGATGAAGGTTGTTGAACTCTATCAGGAGATGAACAGTGTGATTAAGATAACAAAATTGAAAAGTGCAGAACTTATAAAATATGCTTCAAACTCATTTTTGGGAATGAAAATTTCCTTCATCAACTCGATCGCAGATTTAGCAGAAATAACAGGATCCGATGTAACTGAAATTGCAGAAGGGATGGGTCTTGATAAAAGAATCGGGAGAGAGTTTTTGAATGCAGGGATCGGTTATGGTGGATCATGTTTTCCAAAAGATATTGGTTCTTTGATTTATACAGCAAAAAGTTTGGGATATGATTTTGGAATTTTAAAAGAAGTCAAAAAGGTTAATGACAACAGAGTTAAAAGATTCGTTGAAAAGATCAAAAAACACACAAATCTTTCGAATAAAAAAGTAGCAATTTTGGGACTTTCGTTCAAACCTAATACAGATGATATCAGAGAAGCACCATCTTTGAAACTTATCAATCTTCTTTTAAAACAAAAAGCGAAAATTAAGGTCTTTGATCCAGTTGCTGTTGAAAATGTGAAAAAGGTATTAAAGAACAAAGTTGTATATTCAAAAGACATTTATGATTGTGTTGAAGGTGTTGATATAACTATTCTTGTGACTGAGTGGGATATTTTTAAAAATGCTGATATGAAAAAGATAAAAGCACTTATGAATGGAGATCTTTTCTTTGATGGAAGAAATGTTTATGATCCTGGGATAATGAAATCTTTAGGTTTTAGATATTTCTCCATCGGAAGGTAGATTGGTACTTCTGAACAGAAACGGATTGAAGTTGGTTTTTCGATCAAACCAGTCAATACCCTCAACCTTTTTCAGGTGATTTACTATTATATAGGTTAGAGGTGTAAAAAATACTTCAACAAGTGTTTTGAAGATATAGTTAGATATTGCTATCGCAAGAAGAACCCTTCCCCTGTAAAGTCCATAAAACGCTATTAAAACAAAGAAATTTGTATCAAGAAACTCACCAACGATAGTTGAAGAGATTGTTCTTACAAATAAAAATTTTCCATTTGTTAAAACTTTCAACTTTGCAAGAATAAATGAGTTTGAAAAGTTCCCAACAAGGTATCCAATCAAACTCGCAAGAACTATCCTTGGTGTGATCCCAAGAATGATGTCATAATAGTCCTGAAATTGCCATTCAGGTGATGGAGGCACTTTGCCGACTACATAAATGTTTATACTCATCAGAAGTGCTGAAATGAAACCGATCCAGATAACCCTTCTTGCTGATGAATAGCCGTAAACTTCTGTTAGAATATCTCCAAAAATATAAGATAATGGAAACAGAAATGTTCCACCATCGAAAGTGAATTTATAGAAAGAAACAAGTTTTGTTGAAACGATGTTTGAAACGAGTAAAACGGAAATAAAAAGACCAGAAACAATATCAATTGTTTTCCAGTTTTTCATTTTGAAGCATCTCCTTTATTTTTTTTGCAAATTCGACTGCATTATGGAAATCATCGATATTTGGTCTTCCTCTGTTCAAACCACCAAAAAATTTAAAGATTCCTCTATCATATTCTCCATAAGTTTGAAATTTCCCTAAATATTTGACACCTTTACTTTTCAATTTGAATTCAAGTTCATCAAGATAACAGTCCTGATTTTTTCTGCTCGTGCAGAAAATGAAGAAGTATTTATCTTTACAACTCTCATCAAGTTTATCAACAAGTTCTAAAATCGATTTATGTGGTTTTCCGTTATAGATCCCTGACCCAAGGCCAATAAGATCATATTGCTTTAAATTTTTCACATTAAAATCTTTTGACCGAGCAATATCGCTATGCAACTCTCTTCCAATAACATGAGCGATTTTACTCGTATTACCTCTGTGGTAAGAAAAATATATAATGATACTATTCATAGTAATTTATATATCACACTTAAAAAAAAATGTCAAATGTTTTCTATTGACATTTTTGTAAAAGAATATATTTTTGTATAACTTATGGAAAAATATTTGAAGGATCCTGTTATAAAAAAGACTGTAAAAATTTCCTATCTTGATGGAAGTTTTGCTCAGATTTTTTCAACTCTCGCTTCACCGGGAAGTGTTTTCATTACAAAGTTTTTGGTGTTTTTAAACGCTACACCTTTGCATTTTGGTTTATACTCTTCTATAGGTCAAATTTCACAGATTTTCCAGATCGTTGGTGTTATCTTAACAAAAGAGTTGAAAACGAGAAAAAAACTTGTTGTTGATTTTGCTTTCTGGGGAAGATTTCTTACAATTCTTTTTGGTTTTATTCCTTTTATTTTTTGGAAACAGGATGCGATATACATCTTTTTAACTCTATTTTTGATAAGCAACATTTTACAGACGATAAGTGCTAATATGTGGATCGCCTGGATTTCAGATATGATTCCAATAGACATCAGGGGAAGATTTTTCTCACGAAGATCTCAGATTTTGATGGTTGTTGGACTTCTTACTGGATATATATTTTCAATCCTCTTTGACTTTTTAACCAAAAACGATGCAAAATTTTTGAAAAATTTTTCTATTTTCAAAGAGCACAATGTTTCCTATGTTTTTCTTTTCATCTTCTTTGTTGCAACAGTTATGGGAATAATCGGGGTAAAAATTTTAAACAACCAGCCCGAAAAGGAAAAGGAGATTGAAAAGGAGAGTATAAAGGAGTTTTTGACTTCACCTTTTAAAGATAAAAATTTTTTAAGGTTTCTCGTTTATAATGTTTGGTGGATGCTTGCTGTTGGAGTTGGCGCTCCTTTCTGGCAGCCGTTTATGCTAAAAAATTTAAAAATGTCCCTTTTTGAGGTTCAGATCTATGGAACTATAAGCACTATTTCCGCCTTATATTTTTTAAGACCGTGGGGAGTTTTTATCGATAGATTTGGAAACAGAACAGCGATGAGATTCGCTCTGATCCTTGGTGCTTTAAACCCTTTGATTTGGGTTTTTGCAACAGAACAAACAAAGTGGATAATCTATTTTGAAGCGTTCACATCAGGAATGATGTGGTCAGGAGCGAACATAGTTGCAACAAATTTTGTTTTATCTATAGCACCCGATAAGAAAAGACAAATTTACACAGCGATACAGGGAACAATCTCAGGACTTGCTATGATGTTTTCGATGATGGTTTCAAGTATTTTGATTCCAAAACCATTAGCAATTTTTCATTTAAATTTATCGGGTGAACAGGTGCTATTCGCTTTAACAGGTTTTTTGAGATTAACAGCAGAGATTCCTTTAACACTTGTTAGAGAAAAAAGAGGAAAACCCACAAAATATGTTTTACAATATCTACATCAGGCTATAAAAGGACGACTTGAAAGTTTAATTTCACCTGACAAAAAATAATTGAATTAAAAATTTTCTTATATATAATATAAGGTTTACAAAAGGAGGACAGATGAAAAAGGTCGATATAAAGGATAAAGATTTTAAATGGATAGATTTAAAATTTACAGATCTTGTTGGGAATTTCCACCATTTAACACTTCCAGCAAAAAATTACAATGAAATAAAAGAGAATGGAGTTGGTTTTGATTCATCAAGCTGCCCAGGTTTTAAGAGTGTTGAAGGTGGAGATATGGTTTTGATGATCGATGAGGAAACAGGTTTTGAGGATCCATTTTTTGAAGAACCAACTATATCATATTTCTGTTTTATAAAAGAAGCAGATACAAGAAAGGACTATTCAAGGGATCCAAGAACTGTTGCTTTGAAAGCGCAGGAATATCTTAAAAAAGAGAAGATTGCAACAGATGTTCTTTTTGGACCTGAGTTTGAATTCTATATTTTTGATAGAGTTGTTGTTAACAACAAAGAAAATCTCGCTGAATATAAAATTGAATCTTATGAAGGCAAGTTTGGATTTGATGATTCTTATATCAATGAGAGTGGTGAATTTTTGATGAAAAAAGCAGGTTACCATTCGATTCCTCCAAAAGATAAGTTTACAGATATTAGAAGTAAAATATCAAAAGTGATAATCGATTATGGAATAGATTTGATATACCATCACCATGAGGTTGGTTCAGCACAGAACGAGATTGAAATCAAGAGGTATCCACTTCTTGCAACAGGTGATAATATTCAGATAATCAAATATTTCATAAAGAATGTTTGTTATCAGAACAACCTTTCGGCAACATTTATGCCAAAACCACTTTATGGAATGCCAGGAAACGGAATGCACTTCCATCAACATCTTTTCAACGGAAACAAAAATCTTTTCTTCGGTAACGGTTATGGTGGACTTTCTGAAATCGGAGAGTATTATGTTGCAGGACTTTTGAAACATGGTAAATCACTTCTTGCGTTCACAAATCCATCAACCAACTCATACAAACGACTCGTTAAAGGATTTGAAGCACCTGTAAAACTTTTCTACTCACTTGCAAACAGATCAGCAGCGATAAGGATTCCAAAATATGCAACGAGTGAAAGTGAAAAAAGGATTGAATTCAGACCACCAGATGGAACATGTAACTCATACCTTGCAACAGCAGCAATGCTCATGGCAGGAATCGATGGAATTAAAAACAAGATTTCACTCAAAGATAACAATTTTGGTCCTTATGAAGAGGATCTTGAAAAGATGGATAAAAAGATTGTCGAAAAAATTGACTCATGCCCGACAAACCTTCTTGAAGCACTTGAAGAACTCAAAAAAGATCACGATTATCTACTTGCAGGTGGTGTATTCACAGAGGATCTCATAAACGGCTATATTGAATACAAAGAGAAAGAAGCACTTGAAATGGAGAAAAGACCACATCCTTTTGAGTTTGAATTATATTTTTGATTGACAAAAGTTTGATTCTTTATATACTAAATTTTTTTACGGAGAGGTGGCCGAGTGGTCGAAGGCGGCGGATTGCTAATCCGTTGTAGTGGGAATACCGCTACCCCGGGTTCAAATCCCGGCCTCTCCGTTTAATTTTATCCCAAAATCTTCCCCTATCATTAAGATTCACTTTTTTGTTGAAATTTAAAAATTTTTTAGGTAAAATAATTGATAAAATTTTAAATATTTTGCAAAATGAGGGTTTTTGATAAAGAAATAGTGGAGGAGAAGAATTTTTGAGTTTCCCGATGTATTATTTATTGTTAAAATTTTTTTAGAAATAATAGCCTAAAGGAGTATACAACATGAGTAAAAACGATTTAACTTTTATAATTAACGAAAATGGACAGACTTTAACAGAGAGATTTAAAACTTTAATTAGAGATAGTAAGTATTTTGATTGTCTTGTTGGTTATTTTAGAATAAGTGGTTTTCATACGATTTATGATTCACTTGAAAAAACTGAGAAAATTAGAATTCTTATTGGAATCGCAACTGATGAAAAAACTTATGAATTGATTGAAAATCTTGATGAACAAGATTTATTTGAAAAAAATAAAGAGTTGTCACATTATGAAACTATTGAAGAAGTTGAAAAATTAACAAAAACAGAAATTTCAAATTCAAAACAGGAAAAAGAAATTGAGTTGGGCATAAAAAAATTTGTTGATTGGTTAAAAAATGGAAAACTTGAAATAAGAGTGTATCCTTCCAAAAATATTCATTCAAAGTTGTATATTATTACTTTTAAAGAGGGTGATAGAGATATTGGAAGAGTTATTACAGGTTCAAGTAATTTTACCAAATCAGGACTTATGGATAACCTTGAATTCAATGTAGAATTAAAAAATAGTGCAGATTATGAGTTTGCAAAGAAAAAATTTGAAGAATTATGGAAAGATTCTGTTGATGTAACTGAAAGATTTGTTGAAATAATAACCGAAAAAACGTGGCTTAATGAAACGATTACTCCCTATGAACTTTTCTTGAAATTTTTATATGAATATTTTAAAAATGAATTAAGTCAGGTAGAAGAGACTGAAAACGAATATCTACCAGATGATTTTAAAGAATTTGATTATCAAAAACAGGCAGTTTTAAATGCAAAAAAAATATTGGATGAATATGGAGGCTGTTTTCTTTCAGATGTTGTTGGTCTTGGTAAAACTTACATGGCTGCAATGCTTGCTAAAAAACTCCAAGGTAGAATCCTTGTAATAGCACCCCCCAGTTTACTTAATAAAAATAATCCTGGTTCATGGAGAAATGTATTTTTAGATTTTAATATAAATGCTACTTTTGTTTCATCTGGTGATCTTTATGATGGTATCTATCAGACAGAACAAAGAAAATATGAAAATGTAATTATTGATGAAGCACATAAATTCAGAAATGAAATAACACAAGGATATGAAAAACTTTCAGAAATTTGTAGTGGGAAAAAAGTTATTTTAGTTTCAGCAACCCCATTTAATAATTCTCCTGAAGATTTATTGAGTTTAATAAAACTTTTTCAGCCAGCGAGAAAAAGTAATATCCCAGGTCTTCCAAATCTTGAATCTTTCTTCAGAAAAAAGGAAAATGAATTGAAAAAACTAAGAAATAAAAACAATGAATTATATTTAAAAAAGGTTAAAGAGGTTTCTAAAGAAATCAGAGAAAAAGTTTTAAAATATATAATGGTGAGAAGAACAAGAATTGAAATCGAGAAATATTTTGCAGATGATTTATTAAAAAACAATGTAAAATTTCCAACAGTTGAAAAGCCAAGACCAGTGTTTTATCAATTAAATGATGAAGAAGATAAAATATTTATGAATACTGTTGAACTGATTACAAAAAGGTTGAACTATACTCGTTATCAACCTTTACTTGATTTGAAAGAATCCCTTCCTTCGATTGAGCAACAATCCCAGATCAATATGGGGAATTTTATGAAAATTTTACTTGTAAAAAGGCTTGAAAGTAGTTTCTTTGCTTTTAAAAAGAGTATTGATAGATTCATAAATTCTTATGAATTATTTATAAAATCATTTAAAAATGGATATGTTTATGTTAGTAAAAAATATAGCAATAAAATAATGGAACTTTTTGAAGAGGGGGATGATGAACAAATTCAAAAGTTAATAGATGAAGGTAAGGCAGAAAGATATAAATCTGAAGATTTTAAAGATGGTTTTCTAAAAAAACTTGAAAATGATCTAAAAATTCTTCAGGAAATTAAACAGATGTGGGCTGGTATAAACAGAGATCCCAAAATTGATACCTTTTTAAAACAAATAAAAAATGAACCTCTATTGAAAAAAAACAAATTAATAATTTTTACTGAATCAAAAGAAACAGCCGAATATTTAACTGAAAAAATCAACAATGAATTTGGTGAAACAGCATTATTGTTTCATGGTCAATCAAAAGAAAATATAAGATTTAAAGTGATTGAAAATTTTGATGCAAGAGCAAAAGACCAAAAAGATGATTACAGAATACTTGTTTCAACAGAGGTTCTTTCAGAAGGTGTCAATTTACATCGTTCAAATGTTGTTATCAACTATGATATTCCTTGGAATCCAACAAAACTTATTCAAAGAGTTGGTAGAGTGAATCGTATAGATACGAAATTTGATAAAATTTATATTTTTAATTTTTTCCCTACCAAACAGGCTGATACTGAAATTGAATTAACAAATATTGCTCGTTCAAAGATTGAAGCGTTTTTAACATTACTTGGGGGAGATTCAGCAATTCTAACTGAAAGTGAAACCGTTACCTCACATGAATTGTTTGATAAACTCCTTTCTCAAGAAATTTTTGAAAAAGAGGATGAAGAAGATGAAAGTGAATTAAAATATTTTAGGATTATTGAAAATATAAGGGATGAAAAACCAGAAATTTTTGAGAGAATAAAAGAACTTCCAATACAAGCACGATCTTCAAAAATTTATTTGGAAAGCCCCGATTCATTGATCACATTTTTCAAAAAAGGAAATTTGATGAAATTTTTCTTCTCAGACAAAAATAAAACTACTGAACTTGATTTTACGAGTGCTGCAAAAATTCTTGAAAGTTCACCTGAAGAAAAAAGAAAAAAAATACCACTTGAAAACTTTTATGAAATGTTGATGAAAAACGATGAATCTTTTATAAAATCAACTTTAGAAGAAGTAGTGGAAAGAAAAAGTGGTAGTGATAATTCAGAAAAATTGATAAAAATTTTAAAAGCTACTCAAAAAAATAATAGGCAACTTACAGAAGAACAAGAGGATTATTTAAAAGAAGTTATTCTCACTCTCGATAAAGGTAGTTTACCAAAAAAAACAATTAAAAATGTATTAAAAAATTTAGAAAAACTTGGAAAAGAAATCAATAATCCATTGAAAGTATTACAAGTTTTGAAAAACACAATTCCTTCTCGATTATTAAATAAGGAAAATTCGTTGAATAAAGATAATAAAAAGGAAAAAAGAAAAATTATTTTATCACTTTATTTATCAGGAGAAAGTAATGGATAAAAATCAGGCAAAAAGATTAATAGTAGAGACTTTTGAAAACTCGTTCGATAAAGAAAAATTTATTCGTTTTCTTAAAAACCTTTTGAAAAAGTATGAAGAAAAAACTTTTACTTATCAGGGTAATTATATACCTGATCCTTTTAAAGGATATATAGAAAATTTAGAAAGAATAGGGAAATATACTTATGATGATAAAGAGATTGATTTACTTGTTGTTAAATTGAAAAAAGAAACCTCACTTGAAAGAGCAAGGGCAATGCAGAGAAACTTTATTGCTTGGTATTTAAAAGTTTCAAGAGGCGGGAAATTGAAAGATGCTGCTCTTGTTGCATTTGTCTCCCCTGATTCAGAGGATTGGCGTTTTTCACTTGTGAAAATGGAATACACTTTTGAGGAAACTCCCAAAGGGAAGGTAAAGGTAAGAGAAGAATTTACTCCTGCTAAAAGATGGTCATTTTTGGTTGGGAAAAATGAAAATTGCCACACTGCCCAAAGCAGATTTATCCAACTACTTGAAAATGATAATTGGAAGCCAACACTTGAAGATTTAGAAGAAGCGTTTAATGTTGAGATTGTTACAAAGGAATTTTTTGAAAAATATAGAGATCTTTTCATAAAAACGAAAATTGAACTTGATAAAATTCTACATAAAAATTCGATAGTAAAAACAGAATTTGAAAGTAAAAACATAAATACAGTTGATTTTGCAAAAAAACTTCTCGGGCAGATTGTATTTCTATATTTTTTGCAAAAGAAAGGTTGGTTTGGAGTTGAAAAAAGAAATTCTTGGGGAACCGGTCCAAAAGATTTTATGAGAATGTTATTTAATAAAGAATATGGGGAATATCAAAACTTCTATAATGATATTTTTGAACCACTTTTTTATGAAGCATTAAGAACTGATAGAAGCGCTGATGGTCATTATTATAGCAGATTTAACTGTAAAATACCATTCTTGAATGGTGGATTGTTTGATCCTATAAACAATTTTGATTGGGTAAAGGTTGATATTAACTTACCTAATGAACTTTTTTCTAATACAAATTATACCCAAGAAGGTGATATTGGGGATGGTATTCTTGATGTTTTTGATAGATATAATTTTACAGTAAATGAGGAAGAACCTTTTGAAAAAGAAGTAGCTCTTGATCCGGAACTACTTGGTAAAATCTATGAAAAACTTAATGCTATCAGAAGTGAAAATTTTGACGAGTTTTTAAAGGTTCTAAATTCAGGTAAAAAAGGAGAAGAAGCCAAGTTTAACAAAGAATATGGAGTCTATTACACCCCAAGAGAAATTGTCCATTATATGTGTCAGGAGAGTTTGATAAATTATCTTGAGACAGAGTTAAATGGTAAAGTCTCAAGAGATGATTTGGGAAAATTTTTTAAGTATGCAGATTCTCAGGAAATAGAAAAAGTGGCAATTGAAAAAGCAGAAAAAATTGAACGAGGGGAACAAAAATCAACAAAATATGAAAGTGAAATACCAGAAAGTATAAAACAAAATGCAAAAAAAATAGATAAACTTCTTGCTGATATAAAAATATGCGATCCTGCAGTTGGTTCTGGAGCCTTTCCTATAGGTATGATGCACGAAATCGTAAGATTAAGACAACTACTTTCTATATACACTGAAGAAGATACAAAATCTTATGATTTAAAAAGGAATTGTATAGAAAATTCTATTTATGGAGTTGATATTGATCCGGGAGCAGTTGAAATCTGTAAATTAAGATTTTGGCTGTCATTGATTGTCGATGAAGAGGATTTTTATAATATAAAACCACTACCAAACCTTGATTATAAGGTTGTCTGTGGGGATTCGTTGTTAGGGATCCCAGAGAAACTACTACCAGATGATAAGATAAGCAGTATAATTGAAGAAAAGAAGCGCATCCTTTTTTCAACTACTTCGCCAGTGGATAAAATTAGAATCAAAAATGAAATAGAAGATTTATTTAGTAAACAATTAGAATTTTTATCAGTTTACAAAACAGTAAAATCATCAATAAATAAAGTAAAATTTGATTTCCATATACACTTTTCAGAAGTGTTTCATAAAAAAGGTGGATTTGATATAGTAATTGGTAATCCACCGTATATTTCTACTAAAGGAGTGACATCAGAACAAAAAAAACAACTTGAACAACATTTTGGATTTGCAGATGACACTTATAATCATTTCTATTTTAAAGGAATGGAAATACTTAAAAAAAATGGAATCCTTGCCTATATTTCTTCCAAAACTTTTTGGACTATTCAAACAAAAAAGAATTTACGAGATTTATTATTAAAAAACAAAATAATTCAATTATTCGATACTGCTAATCCTTTTGAATCAGGAATGGTAGATACTTGTGTTGCCATTGTGCAAAAACAAAAAGCAGAGGAAAAACATCAGATTACCTTTTTAGATGGAAAAAGAAGCATTTCTGAGCCAGAAAGATATACAGTTTTGCAAAAAGTATTTGTCACTGCCCCTAATCAAGTATTTTTTATTCCCACTCCCCAAAATATAAAAATTTATAAACACCTTGTGAAAGCCGTCAATGAATTATTAAATCAATGGTGGGATCTAATCTCTACAAGCAAAAATATAGAAAAAAATAAACACACGCTGGAACAATATCGCAAGAATTTAAAACCGGGTGATATTACTTTGCTTGGACTGATTACGGAAGGAGGGCAGGGCTTAGCAACTGCAAACAATGGCAAATATGTTGCGGTATTAGAAGGAACCAAATGGGCAGAAAATGTGCGCAAACAAAGACCCGAAAAATTACTTTTAGCCAAAGAGTTTTGTAAAAAACAAAACATTAAAAACAAACAAGATGCACAAGCATTTTTAAATACCCTTTCAGAAAAAGAAATCCGAATGCTATTTGATGACTTAAAAGAAAAATATGGCAGAGATAAATTTGGGCAAGGCTGGCTTTATAGAATTGTGAGTAAAGATGAAATTGCCGATGTAAATAAACTTACCGAAGACGAAAAACTTAATGGAATTAACGGAGAAAAAACCTTTGTTCCTTATGACAAAGGCGACAAAGATGGCAACCGCTGGTATGCCCCAACACCATATTATATTGATTGGAGCAAAGAGAATGTAAAAATATTACAATCTAATCCAAAAGCAAGATGGCAAGGTTATCAATTCTATTTCAGGGAAGGGTTTTGCTGGACTAATGTATCAACTCCTATTCGAAAAAAAAGTATGTTTATAAAATGCAGGATAAAAGAAAAAACTATTAATGATGTGGGCTCTATGTCTTTATATTCTACTTTAAATTTTATATCAGCCAAATATTTTGTGTGTTTATTAAATTCTAGATTTCTTTTTGATTTTCTTAAAACATTTATCAACCAAAGTGTTAATTTACAAATCAACGATATTCGTCAACTTCCCATCATCATTCCAACATCTGATCAATTAAAACAATTTGAAGACATATTTAACCAGGCATATACAACCCAAAGACAAAAATTTGAAGGTAAAATAACTGAAGAAGAAGCAGAAATAAAGTTAAATGAAATTCAGAAAGAATTGGATGAGATGGTGGGAGGGATGTATATGTAAAAAGAATAAAAAGGAGGATAAATTATGTTTAGTAAATTTATTCATGTAATTCTAGTTACCACATCACTTTCACCTGTTTTACTAACCCTTTGGTTTAAATCATTTAGTAAATCTTGGAATTTTAGGGAAGGGATCTTATATTTTATATTGGCAATTATTTTATTATTCATTTTAAAACTTATCATAGACCTTGCAAAGATAAAATTAGAAATAATCCCTGTATCTATAAAAGAAATATCTATTGCTGATAATGAAAGTGTTATTTTTATTTTTACTTATCTTATACCTTTGCTGGGAATAGAAATTCATATGGTATTGTTTTTATTAGTATTATTTTTCATTATCGTTCTTACCATAAATATATATCATTTTAATCCATTGTTGAGTTTATTGGGTTACCATCAATACGAGATAAAATTAGTAGAAGGGTCTACTTTTATTTTGATTACAAGAAAAATGCTTATAAACAGCAAACAAATAAAGAATGTAGTTCAATTAACTAATTACATTTTATTAGAAAAGGAGTAAAGTATGAATATATATGCAATACTAAAAAAAGATAATAAAATTAAAAAAATAAGTATAACACAGAAATTGCAAGAGGGACTAACTAGTTATATGGAAAATTTTATTGATAAGTTTTTTAAATTAGAATTTATTGAATTTTCAGTGGAATATAAACCTGAAGAAAACCAAGTTTTATATATTGAAAATTTTCAAAACCCTTATACGGATTTTAATCCTACAAGCATAGAAATTTTGCAAAAAGATGAAATTAGAGATATTAAAACTATTTTTTTTGATTATGAAGATAAAATATCATATCAATGTTTTGATAGTAGAAAAATAATTGAACCTAGTAAGTGGCTTTTAATATACTCAAAAAACACCTTTTGCAAATTTGAAAAAGCAGGTTTAATAATTGATTCTAAAATTGATGCTCTTTATCAAAAAGAGGGAAAAAAGTTATCATTTCCTTCATATCACAATGCATCAAAAATATTTAGTAACTTAAATAATTATTATAGAGAAGCGACTGATGATGAAATTAATGATTTTTTTAAAAAAAATAATAAAATTCAAATAGATAAATCATTTGATATAAGTATTTTAAATTCAAGAATGCGAAAAAAACTACATTTAATAATTAACAATAAAATAATAGACAAAATTTATAGTAATACAAAAAATTTTGATAATGCAAAAAATTATGCAAAAAATTTTGAACTCGAAACCATGTTCGATGAAGATAATAAAAAGATCATTTTTCCTTCTGAAAAGGAAAACTTAGAAAATTTATTAAAATTTTTAAATGATGATTTTTTTCAGTCTCCAATAACAAAAAGTAAATATGAAACTAACTCCAAAAGAAAAATCAATGAAAAAACAAACTAACTTTGCTTTCTTTTAGTGTGTTACCCTCTTCGGGGACGGTGCTTGACTTTTTGACATTTTTGGGAATAAACATTCAAAAATGCTCATCAATAGTGGAGTTTGAGAGTTTTGGGAATAAGTATAAGAAACTAAAAAAGGGGTAATTTTTACCCCTTTTTATTGTGCTGACAAATATTTTAAAGTTTTGCGAATTTGATTCAATATTATTTTATCACAAAAACTTTTCTGTTTATTTGAGTATCTCCATCTTTTAGTTTAACAAAATATATACCTGATGGAAGTTGATCAAACTTGTATGTATGATTGCCTAAAGGAATATGCTTTGCATTGTAAATAACTTTTCCTGTGATATCGTATATATAAAATTCATTATTATCTGTAATGACTCTATATCTAACTTCTTTGAACATCACATTTAACTCTGATACCTTTTTATCCAGATTTTTAGTAATTAGTTCTTCCTCTTCTATCCCTGTTATATCAAATGTGCCTCTTAATACAACTGGATAATGACATCTGAATGAATTCAATGTACCTATGATACTCATTGAATCAGGATATATCGTATCACCTACACTTATCGTTGGTGGTGTTATCGTTGTACTTAGTTCTATTATAAGTTTTGTTTTAAATGGATTCCAGTATGCTGAATCAATAAGATCAAATCCATCTGTCCATATATGTCCATTTGATAATTTTAATACATCGTTTATGTTCCACAATGTAATGTTAAATCCATTCGTCGGTTGGTTAAAATATAACACTACATAATCATCAGCATCAATTCCAGCTCCATATACGCTTCCATCAAATGCTTTTGCTGAATCTATCCTCAATGGCTTTCCAAAGTGTGCATTCAACAACACCGTGTCTGCCTTTACATTGTATATGTTCGTATACACCCTCAAATTACCCTCTACCATACCTGTATCCACTGAAAATGCCTTCGTCCCATACCTAACACTATCTCCTGGATTTATAAGAAGTGGATATGTATGTGTAGTATCAGCAAAAAATTTAGTGTTACTATATTTCACTGAATCTACTTTTAATACACCATCTCCAACATTCCTGATGTATAAATCTCTCCAAATGTACACCCTGTTTGTGTCCAAATCTCCAAAATCGTACACCTTTTTGCTCAAGCTTATAACTGGTATCTTTATATCTAACTCAAATGAATCTACCCCCAAACACCAACATTACCAGCTTCATCATAACCCCTAACTCTCCAGTAATATTTGTCATCTCTAACTATCTTTATCCTCACGCTATCTACTTCCACCGTGTCTCTATACAATACACTTCCAAAACTCCTATTAGTATCCACCTCTATCTCATAATACACCTTCGTCCCTTTTACTCCCTTCTTCACTTTCTCCTCATCCCTTTCCTTACTACCTATAGTTATACCCTTTACCAATACCCCCCCAATCAAATAATATCAACGAGTCCTCTACCTCTGTCCCCCACTTCGGACTTATTAGCACTGGTCCACCCGGAGCTGTCTCATCATACACAAAACTCCACCTTGTGCTCCAGTCACCTACATTGTCAAAATTATCTATCGCCCTTACTCTCCAATAGTATCTGCCATCTGTCAACACCGCTGTGTATGTTGTATCCGTTGTATTTTGAACCACTGGGCTTCCAAACAATGAATCTTCATCATACATCAACTCGTACCTCTTTATACCACTATAGTTGTCTATCACCTTTTTCCATACAAACTTGGTTATATTTGTAGAACTATTATTTGCAGGACTCACCATCACTGGTACAGGTGGCTTAGTTACATCCAATCTGAATGTATCCACTTGATTCGATTGTCTTATGTTATCAGTACTATCCACAGCTGTTACATACCATATGTACTGACCATCTGCTATCGGTGTTGGCTCCGTATATGTTGTATCTGTAATAGTAACACTCAAACTCCCATTCACATATAACCTGTATTCCTTGAAATGTTCATCATACGACTTATTCCATATATATGTCGGTGTATTGTCGTTTATGTTACCTTTTGGAGATATCAGGTTAAATGATGAAGGAATTATTGTATCTCCAAAAAATTGTAAAATATAAACTCCAACTGGACCATCAGAAACATATATATGATTGCCTGATAAATAGACACCGTATGAATTACCTGGTGTGTTATAATATCCTACTTCTGTTGGACTTGATGGGTTACTTAATGTCTTCAGGGACGGTGCTTGACTTTTTGACATTTTTTTAAGTATAGTGCACCCTAAAGGGTATGGCTACCGATAAAAACGGTATATCGCAAACTAAAGTAGGCGCAGGCTTTAGCCTGCGAAATATTGCGCAATCTAAAGATTGCGGCTACCAAGATAGAAAAACGATAAATTGGTCCAGCTACCAGGCGAGGGATTTTGAAAATTTTTGCGTCAAAAAGACAAAAAGGAGAAAAAATGAAAGAAAAGATTCTATACATCGTTCTTGCAATTTCTGTCGGAATAAACATTGGGCTTTTAGGTGTTTACATTTTTTTATTAGTAAATAAACCTGATGTTAACGATTTCCCATTTCATGAAAGAGATTTCAAAAACAGGTTTCCTGCTTTTGAAAATTTAAGAAATATTATGGATGATGTCAGAGAGTTGAATGAGCCATATTTTGAAAAACTTGACGATACAAAAGAGCAGATAATTGAGATTATCAAAAAGGATAAACCTGATACATCTTTACTTGATTCATTTTTAAGGGAACAGGCAAAAACAAGATATATGATAGATAAGAATTTAGTGTTTTCTATAGTAAAATTCAAAGGTGATCTGAGTGAAGAAGAAAAAGAGTTTCTCGAAGAGTTCTTTAAAAATAGGGGAATGCCAAAAAGAATGATAATGAAAAGAAGAATAATCAAATAAAAAGGAGGAAAAATGAAAAAATTTCTCACAGTAACACTCGTTGCACTTTTTATAGCAATGCTGTTTATCCCATCATATTCACAGGGGATGAAGATTAAAAACAAAGATTTTCAGATTGTAAAGCAGAAAGAAGTAAAAATTTTTGCTGATGATCTTGGATTTTTGAATCTAACAGATGATCAGAAGGATAAGATTGATGATCTCAGGGCAGAACAGCACAAGAATTTGATTGAACTTAGATACAAACTCGCTTTGAAGAATTTTGAATTGAATGAACTTATGAGAAAAAGCCCTGATGAGAAAAAAGCGTTGAAAATCGTTGAAGAAATTGGTAAAATTAAACTTGATATTGAAAAGTCAAGAATCACCAACCACTTTAAAATTCGTTCACTTTTAACTGATGAACAGAAAAAATTGTTCGATAAACATTTTGGTTTCAATAGGGGCTGGGGATTTGGAATGAACTACAAAGATGGTTTTGGTAAAAATAGAGGAATGGGATTTAATGGTGATTGTCCTTTTTTAGGTGATGATAATGAGGACGAAGAGGATTAAACTATAAAAAGATGTGGGGATTTTTAAAATCCCCACACAATTTTTTATGGATAAAGTAAATTTATCAGATGAACAATTGGTAGATGAATTTCTAAAAGGTGATGAGAGTTCTTTTAAGATTCTTTTTGAAAGATATTCACAGAAGGTTTTTATGCTTGTTTTTTCATACACAAAAGATTATGAGGATTCGAGAGATATAACTCAGGATATATTTTTGAAAGTTTATACGAGTTTAAAAGATTTTAAGAAAAGATCAAAATTCTCAACATGGATTTACAGAATCAGTGTAAATCATGCGATATCTTTTTTAAGAAAAAACAAAAAGGAAAAAAATCTTGTATCGTTTGACCAGATAAATGAAAGTGAAATTGAAAATTATGATGAAGAAAAAAACGAATATGATAAAAAACTTGCTGAAAGGTTGCTTTTTGAATTACCTGAAAACCAGAGAATTGCATTTATCCTTTCCCAGAGGGAAGGAAAAAAATACAAAGAAATTGCTGAAATTTTGAATGTTTCTGAAAAAGCGGTTGAGTCTCTTGTTTACAGGGCAAGAGAGAACCTTAGAGAAAAACTCGAAAAAGAAAGTAAAGTGTGAGGTTTTTATGAAACATCCTGATAAAATTTTAATATCGAAATTTATTGATAACGAAATAGAGGATGAAAGGAAGTTTGAAGAGATAAAAAAACATTTGAGTTCATGTGATTTGTGCAGAAAAATTTATGAACAATATTTAAAAGTTAATAAACTTGTTAAGGGAGTTGATTTAGAAATTTTCCCAGACCTTTATGGAGATTTTGTTGAAAAAAAGGTCAATACATTTTCAAATCAAAAAAATTCTTTTAAATTTTCACTATCTTTTGCTTTTGTACTTGTTATGATTTTTGTAATGAGTTTTTCTATAACTCTTTTGACAGGTAGAAAAAGTATTGAAAAAAAGTATAAGGTTGCTGAAAAAAAATCTGTTGTTGAACAGTCATTTTCAAGTTTTCTTTCAGAGGACTATTCGAATATCTCAAAAAGTGTTAACTATATAACTAAATAGTTCATCCCTCCCTAACTACACTCAATTACTCTCCCAACCGGGGCGACAACCCCGGTTTTATTTTGTTGATTTTTCTTATAAAAAGTTTTATCATCTTTTTTGGAGGTGTTATGAAAAATTTTATGTTTTTTCTTATCCTTTTTGTTTCAATTGTTATTTGTTCAGAGCAGTTTGTTATTGATATCAACGATAATAATGATTTCAATGAAATTGTAAAAGGTTTTGACTCTAAATATTTTTATCATATCAAAGAATCGTATCCTGTTATTCCATCATACAAGATTTTTATCCAGTTTGAAAATGATATCTTGATAGATAGTTCATATTTTTTGGTTGAAAGTATAGATACATTAAAAGATTTCACTTTGATCGCAGGTGAAAATCCTTTACCGAAAATATTTTCTCCATCGAAAAGGTCTTCTCTAAAACTTGTTAAAAATGTTTTTCCTGAAGAAACATACAGAATTTTCAAATCAAAATCAAACGATAAAGTTTTTGTTTCGGGCTATGTCAACAACTTTTATTATGAAAATGGAAAAATTTTCAGAAGAAAAGGTAAACTTGTTATATTTTTTAAAACAGTTGGTTTAAACAAAACAACCACCAAAAGTAAAAATGAGTTTTTGATAATCACTGCTGATAGTTTGAAATCATATTGGACTGACTATGTGAATTTAAAAAAGGAATACAATGTAAATATAGTTGGTGTTTCCGAAATCTTTTCTTTGTATCCAGCAAAAACAAAAGGTGAAGCGATTAGAGAATTTATTAAAACT
Organism: Caldifarciminota bacterium; assembly: GCA_039804105.1. Lineage (GTDB taxonomy): Bacteria > Hydrothermota > 32-111 > 32-111 > 32-111 > 32-111. The sequence continues at coordinate 467,746 of JBDRZU010000001.1, read as the reverse complement.
TCTTATGAAACAGGTAGTTTGACTGGTGTTCTACTCGGTGGAGATGTTGATGTGATTCCACCTTTTTATGTTCAACTCATTATAACTCCACAACTTTCTGCTTCAGATCAAACGATACCAACAGACAAATTTTTCTCATGTCTTGATGGTTACCCAAACTTTGTTAACGATACACTCTTTGATAATGGGGATTCGATTGACTTAGCACCAGATATCCTTATCGGAAGAGTTCCAGTGAAAACAAGTTCTGATATTGCCAATTTTATCCAGAAAGTTATAAAGTTTGAGAATCTCATTAACGATACAATCCTTTTTGCTGCTTCGTTTCTTGATCCGAACACTGATGGAAGTCAGAATATTGAAAATATGATAAAGAACATTCCTATCAAAAATCCTACGATTAAACTTTATGAAAGTTCAAACAATCTTTCTTCTTTTTCATTCATTGAAAATATCAACAAGAGTCCATATTTAATATCTCATGATGGACACGGCAACTATTCAGTAATTCAAACTGGCATCGATTATACATCAAGAAGTAATTTTGATACTTTGAAAAATACAAACCCTGTTTTGATGTATTCTCTATCATGTCTTTCAGCTGCTTATGATTACGATTGTGTTGCAGAGCATTTTATACTCTCTCCCAACGGTGGTGGTTATTATATAGGTAATTCAAGGTATGGGTGGTATACACCTTATTTCGCGGGATTTGGAACAGGGGATATTTTAAACTATACCTTTTTCAAAAACATTTTGAACAACTACAATAATCCTTCTTTATCCTTGAATGAAACATCTTTGAATTTTATCGATGAGATCAGATTGAAAAACGATTGGAGATGGCAGTTTTACACTTTGAACTACTTTGGGGATCCTTTGCTTAACCTGAAAACAAATAAACAGCAGAGCACAATTCGATTTGTTAAACCTATTTACAAAGGTGGTTATCTGAACCTTTCAGTTCAAACACAAGATAGTTGTTTCGTATCGATCGTTGGACAAACCTTTTCAGTTGATACTTTCATTTACAAAGAGAAAAATATTTTATCTGTAAAACTTGATAACTCAGATTCAATATTTTTGTATGTGAATAATAATGATGAGACGCTTCTTGATACAACGATAATTTTAGAAGATTTTTATTCAAAGTCCCTTTTTCTGAAAGATTATACTTTTCAAAAGATCAACGATACTTTTCTATTAAATCTTTATTTAACAGGTGATTCAAGTGATCTTTTTTATGTTGAAACTTTTTCTAATACTGACACTTTAAATTTTATAGATAATGATACAAGTTTTACCTTTCTTAGTGATACGATTATCACTTTCAGATTTATAACAGAACAGATGCTAAAAAATTCAAGCTTGATTGGAGTAGTGCTTGAAAATGACACTTTGTATGTCGAGTATGGAAGGAATATCTCTGAGAATCTGAAAGTAAAGTTTATACCTGAAAAACAACATTATATTTCTGGGGAAATCGTAAAATATAATGTCTATGTGAACAGTTTTACAACTGAAACACTTGGTTTAAGTATTAAGGCAAAGAACTTTCAGATACTAAAAGGTAAAAATATTTTTTCTGATAGTTTCGCACTTATTAACACTCAACAGACTGAAACATTGGAACTTGATTTTACTTCCGCTGTTGAAACAAAAGTATTAACATACAAACTTCACATTAACGATAACAATTCATACGAGAGTTTCGAAAACCCTTCTTCAATCAGAGTCGATTCTTCAACAGCATTTTTCCATATAACAGATAGAAGAAGCAACATTGGGTCATATTCAATCTTTTCAGGATATAAAACTCTCGAAACATATCCTGCAAATTATATCACAACTTTTTATTCTGATTCTTTTGTGTTCGATACAAACTATATTTTTGGTTTCTCTTCGTTCGTTGATATTGAACCTGGAATGGATTATCTTGTTGTAAAACTTGTATCAGATTCTTTTGAAATGCCTTTGATAACACTTTCCCAAAGAACAGATTATTTTAAAAACTATATTTTCAATGCTTCTGACTTCAAGAATTTGCAGAACAAAAAATCGATAATTCAATTTTCTTTCTATTCTGAAAATGATCCTGTGCAATATAAAGGTGTTTATATTGATGATATAACACTCCCGGGTGAAAAAATCAATTTTTCGGGAGAGAAGTTTGTAAGAAATCCAAATCAGGATAATATATTGCTTTCTTATCGAACCGGTTCTTTTTTCATCGATGGTGATTTTGATAAGATCAATCTTAAAGTTTATGATATCACAGGAAAGCTCATTTTTTATAGAGAGGTGAAAAAAGGTATCAAAACTTTAAAATTTGAAAAGCCCTCAGGGATTTATTTTGTAAGAGTTGAAAACAAGGATAAAGTTTTAACAAAAAAGATTTTTCTGATAAAGTAATTTCTATAGTTTTCTTAACTTTAAAGATAAAAATAAAGAGACGAAGGAAACGATAAAAGAAACAAGGAAAGCGAAGTTAAAGGAAATTTTATCGATAATGATTCCATTTATAACAGGGAAAAGATAAATTGGTGAAAGAAGTGTATTGTAGAATCCAATGTATGTTGATCTTTTTTCAGAAGGGGATATTGTTAAGAGTAACGATGGGCTTGCTACCTGTATGCCTGAATAAAAGATTCCGTTAACGAAAAATAGAATGAATATTAATAAGTGATTTTTAATTGATAAATATGCCAAAATGGGAATAATCATTCCGGTTATCGAACTTATTACGAAAAGATGTTTTAACGATTTTTTCTTCTGTATGTAGTCCCATAAAAAGTTTGATATCAAAAGTCCACCCATCCTTAATGAGATTAAAATTCCAGAAAGTTCAACTCTCATTTTCAAAACTTTTATAACATAGATCATAAAGAATGGTTCAAGAGCGAGAGATATTCCAGCGAGTATTCTTAGTGAGAATAGAGTTGTGAATCTTTTATCATTTAAAATCGTTAGAAAACCGGTTTTTAAAAATTTGAAAAAATTTTTCTCCCTTTCTCTTTCGGGTTCTTCTGGTTCATAAACAAGACAGAAAGAATATAACCCTACTCCAACGAATATTGATGCGATAAAAAATAGTATTGAAAAATTAACTGGATAATTGTATTTAGCAAGCACAAATTTTACTAAAAAACCACCAAGTATTGATAGAAAACCACCGATAGCGATCCTTAATCCCCAGAAAAGATGTTGCTTTTTAGGACTTATTGTTTTTGCTACTATATCCATAAATGGAAGCCCTGCTATTCCACCAGATATGTGGTAAATAAACATAGAAAATATAAACAACAGTAAAATATTCTTCGGATTTATGAAAATTAAAATTGCCATTAAAAGTATTGAAAGAAATCTGATATATGCGGTTATGTCATAAACAAATTTTTTTCTTTTTTTACCTTCAAGAAAAAATGCTGTGAAGAGTTGTGGCATAGGCCATAAGAAGTTATATAATGATGAACCGAATCCAATCACGATCGATGACTTTGTAAGATGACTCAAATATAATGGAAGCACTGTTGAAGAACCTGTTATTGTATCAACAAGGTTCATCAGAATACCATTTATAACACCTAAAGGAAAATTTTTTTTACATTTTTTCTCTTCCATAACTTTAATATGTTAACTGAATCGATTTTAAAGTCAACAAATTTCAGTAAAGGGAAAGAGTGATACCAAGATTTGGAATTCCGTATATATGATCATAAGAAATAAAAATACCGGGTGCGAATGTCCCAAGTGCAAAAAGATCAGAGATCAGATTTATATTGAATTTTGAAACTGAAATCCTTTCCTTTTGATCGATTGAATATCCTTCAGTGTGTGTTAGTGATAGTGTTAAATAAGACAATTTTATTGGTGAAGAGACGAATAGTTTTATCGGGATACCTCTGTTTATATGCAAAGGAATGTTTAAAAGTCCTATCTTTACAAGGTTCAAATTTTTCGAAGCGAATGAAACAAAATTACCTTCATCAAGATAGTTGTATCTTAGTTTGACATTTTTGTAGAAAAGATTTTCATTGGATGAAGGATTATAAACATTTACATTATAGTTGTTCGTTAAAAAAGTTTCGAAGAAAGCAAAAAATGTCGTTCTCCAGTTTGAAGAACCATAGAATTCAAGTTTAAGATTAAGCCCGAGATCATTTATATGATCATAACCTGAAATGTTTGATTTAGATAAAAATATGTTTGATATAAATCTATAACCTGACGAAGGTATTATACTTCTTCTTGAACTTTCGGTTTTGGAATACAGAAAATCAAAATATAAACCTTTTGAATACAGAGAATCGGTCTTCAAAATTGAGAATGCTGGTGAGAAAGATATAGAGTGTTCGAACTTTAATCGATCAAAGAATATCCCTGCTGAAATTGAATAACTATCAGGAAGGTATTTTTTAATTCCAGTTTTGCTCCCTTCGTTGAGTAAATCGAAAGAAACAAAAATATCATGTTTAAATTGTGAAAAAACGATTTGAGAAAAGTTGTAATATTGAATATCAGATGGATTTGAATTCAGATCGTATGTATATGAAAAGATTCCAAGTGTTAAAAAAGATAATGATTGCGATATATCTGCGTTTATATTCAAGAATGGCAGAAGTAAGAGAATATCACTCATCGATAAAGAATCATCAAAAAGTGGAACGAAAAGAGGTAAAAAGTAATAAGTTCCGGGACCTGAAAATTTTGGTAGTATATATTTTTTTTGATCAATTCTGTAATCAAAATTTTTGCTTATCGGAATATAATTTTTATACTCTTTCAAGTGTATTTCATATTTTTTATCTTCAAGTTTTTTTAATTTCGCATAAAAAATGTTATCACCATCTTTTGTAATATCCTGAAAATAAACTTTTTCATTTTCTTCATCAATAGAATAATTTGAAATGTTATTTATAGACCTTAAATATGGATAGATTCGATTGGAATCAAGATCATAGAAAAAGAGAGTATTGAACCCATCTCGATCAGAGATAAAGTAAAAGCCGTTATATTTTTTGCTCCACTGGGGCAAAAAATCTGTCTCTCTGTCAGATGTTAAAAACTTTTCCTTTTTATTTTCAAGATCAAATAAAACTATATCTGTAAAACCTCCATCTCTGTAAATGGATAAGAGAAGGGATTTTCCATCTTTTGTCGATAAAGAATTCAACCTGTAATTTTCAGGAAATTCGATTGAATCGAGTAAACTTTCTGTTTTTAAAGAATAAAAAATTATGAGATTTTTATTCTGAGTGTTCCTTATGAAAAATAATGTGTCTCCAAAAATTTCAGGTGAAAACCCTCTGAAAGTGTGTGGCAATTTTTTTATCTTTTTTGTTTTTAAATTGTAGGAATATATTGAAAAGAAATATGAAATATTGTCGTATAGATCGATCATATCGTAAATGATAAACTCATCTGTGATCTGAAATTTTGTTGTATATAAAGTTTTAAAAAGTTCAATTTTTTTGCCATTTTCATAAAGAATTATTCTCTGTCTTTTGTTAAAGTAGGATTCTATAAAATAAATTTTATTGTCTTTGAAGACAGGATTCGATTTTTCAAGTCCATCGTTAATAAGTTTTTCTTTTAGATAGAAATCATAATTTTTCATCATTTCAAATGTCTTTTTCTCAACATCTTTATACACTATGTCCAAAATAGTTGAAGGAAGATAAGAATTTTTTATCAGAAAAACAAGATCTGGGAATAAAAATTCAATAGGTAAACAGGTGCATAAATTGATATCTGAGATGGTGTAAATCTCTTTTCCAGAAATTTCTTTAATTTTCTCAAAAATATAGGGACCATAAAGATAAGGCAATGTTCCGTAAGGATATTCACTATCATAATATGATACAGCCCGATCAAGTGGTGCTTTTTTGTTTTCCAGATATAATGTTCTCAAAATTGCTTCAAAATTTGTGTCCTTCAATCGACCTGATTTTATGGTTGATTCATTATAGACCGTGTATCCTTCAAGAAAATACATCGGCTGTGCAACAGCTGGAAGATATAAACATGAGTTCAAAGTTTTACTCAAAATTTTTGGTTTTGTTTTTGTCAGATGGAATGTATGAGTCAATTCATGTATCAACACATATTCGATCCAATTCTCATGTTTTGATATGAATGATGGATCAGGATTTGCAAGATAGATGTTAACAGTTGGATTAAGAATTGGAGTTGAAAACCCATTTGGAAGATCTGACTGATCTGTTATCAGAAGATTTATTTTGTTTGGAGGTTCAGTTTTCATCAATTTTTTCAATGTATCATAAACACCTTCAGATATCTTTATTATTTTTTCAATATCTTCTGAAAGTTCTTTTTTGTATATGTAATTGAAATGTTCAGAGGAAGTGAAAAAAGTGTTTGACATATCGTTGAAAACTTTTGGAACAAGAATTTGACTCAAAAGGGGTATTGTGAATAAAATAATTACAATAATATAAAAAATTTTTTTCATTCTAAAATTTTTATACCTGTAAAAAATTTTTCAACGATTTCTGTCGCGTTTCCCTCAATAAATATATCTATATCCTCATTATAAATACTTTCCTTGTTTAAAAAAACTGTTTTTGCTTTGAATTTTTTAGCAATCGAAACAAAAGCAGCAGCAGGGTAGACCTGACCGCTTGTTCCAATTCCAACAAAAAGTTTTGTTTTCGATAAAAGTTCATAGATTTCATTTAAAAAATATGGGACTTCTCCAAACCAGACGATATCAGGCCTTAAAATGTTTCCACATTTTTTACATTTAGGTATTCCTTCAACATCATCTAAATGTTCTTCGAAATAAAAACATCTTGTGCATTTGATTCTTAGTAAACTTCCGTGCATATGTATAACTTTTGATGATCCTGCTCGTTCATGTAGATCATCTACATTCTGGGTTACGATGTAAGTTTTTGGGTGTTTTTTCTGAAAATCAGCAAGAGCGAAATGTGCTTTGTTTGGCACAACTTCTTTTAATTGTTTTCTTCTTTTTGAATAAAACTCCCAAACAAGCGCAGGGTTTTTTTGGAACGCTTCTGGAGTTGCAACATCTTCAATATTGTATTGCTCCCAAAGTCCACCTGAATCCCTGAAAGTCGAGAGTCCACTTTCTGCACTTATGCCTGCGCCGGTTAGAACAAAAACTGTATCGTTTGAAGATATTGAAATTTGCATATCTTACTATAATATAAATATTATGAAGAGAAGTCAATATAAAGTCGGTTTTGCCCAATTAAAAATTGAACATAAACAGGTTGAGAAGAATTTAGATAAAATCATAAAAATCACAAAAGAAAGCTCTTTTGACCTTCTTGTGTTTCCTGAACTTTCACTTTCAGGATATGCTTTTGAAAACAAAAACGAATTGAAAAAATTATCGTTTAAAAAAGATGATAAAATTTTTGATGATCTTGTTTATCTTTGTGAAAAAGATTCAAAAACGATAGTTCTTGGTTTTTCAGAGAAAGAAAAAAATGATCTTTACAATTCGGCGATCGCTATAACCTCTTCAGGTAAAAGGTATGTGTATAGAAAAACACATTTATTTTTTAACGAAAAAAAACTTTTCAGAAAAGGGGATACAGGGTTTTTTGTAATAGATGTTGATGGTATGAAGATTGGAATGATGATCTGTTTTGATTGGATTTTCCCTGAGGCAGCAAGAACTCTCGCTTTAAAAGGTGCAGATATTTTGGCTCATCCATCAAACCTTGTGATGCCTTACTGTCAAAATGCGATGATAACAAGATCTTTGGAAAATCGAATTTACTCTGTAACCGCAAATAGGATTGGAAAAGAAAAAGAATACAAATTCACAGGGCAGAGTCAGATAGTTTCTCCACAAGGAGAAATAATCTTTAGGGCAAAGGAACGAGATGAAAATATTTTTATTACAGAGATAGATCTGAAAAAATCAAGGGATAAAAAGATAAATAATTTAAACGATATTTTTAAAGATAGAAGGAGGGAGTGTTATGAGGTATAAAAAATTACCGTATTTTGATGGATGTGTTGTGTGTGGGAAAAAAAATCCGGTAGGACTGAAACTTGATTTTTATCTCAACGAGGGAAAAAATTTTGTTTTTGCAGAAGTGGTTTTTGATAAAAATTATATCGGATATGACAACATAATCCATGGTGGAATCGTTACGATGGTTCTTGATGAAGCGATGGCATGGGCGAATATAGAGTTAACCGGAAAGATGGCTTTAACAAAAAGTATTAGGGTCAATTTTTTGAAACCTGTTAAATCTGGATTAAAATACAAAGTTGAGAGTCATTTGAAAGAAAAACTTGATAATAAAACCATTACGATAGCAGTTTTAAAGGATGCCGATGAATCAGTGTGTGCTGAGAGTGAAGGAGAGTTTATATTGATGAGTGAAACAAGAAGTGAAAAGATGAAAAAAGGTTTAACCTATTAGGAGGAAAAATGGCTTTTGAAAGGGAAAAAGTAAAATCTTTAATATTTACAACAAATTCAGAGGTTAGAGGTTTTGTTCACATACCACCAGGTGGAAGGTTGACAGATTTTTTAAACAATATCGCAAAACCTTTCATTCCTGTGACTGATGCAGAAGTTAGAACTTCAGATGGGAGAATTTTTAAAACCGATCTAATGCAGTTAAACAAAGATTTTATTATTATAATAATCCCTGAAGAAGCGATGGAAAAAGAGTGATCATTTAGAATACTTATTGATCAGATCATTTATATCCATCTCTTTGGTTGCTTTTACTTCAAATACTGAATCATCGATTTTTATATTGATATCTATTTTTTGTGTTTTCATCTCCATAATCTTTTGGCCATCTAAGGTTGCTGTTATTAAGAAAGGCATATAATATTTTGAGTCGATCTGTTTGTAATCACTCATAACCATGATAACCGTATCCTGATTTTCATTCTGATAATCAACAGTTTTAACAAGGAACAGATTTTTTTTGTCAATAAAAATGAGCGAACCGTTTGATTTTTTCTGAAAAACATAAGAGTTTTCATGATCTTTTAAATATTTGTATTCTTTACTCAATTGTTTCCACCATAGAAGCCCTTTATCCTGAATGTAATTTTCTTTTTCCTTTTCACTTAATTTAACTTTCCCAACGATTGGATTTACAAGAAAAATATTTTCTCCATCATTTATTATTGTTGTTGCCATCTGTTCTACATCTTCAATTTCCGATTTGTCAGGGATTATGTCCAACTTCATCTTTTTGTCTTTTACCCAGATGTTTGTTGTCATTGGAACTTTCATATCGTTACTGAAAAATATACTTTTATATGTTGCCTGCATACTTTTTATATCTGAGTATGAAGAATATTTATTTTCAATCTTTTGTAAAATCTCCTTTTCTGTTTCGGCATGAAAAATTATTGCCCAAATTACTATAGTAAACAATAAAAATTTTTTCATAACAACTCCTTTTCAAGTGATTCAATTTTAGTTATAAAAAATTTATTATCAATACTCTTAAAATATTTTTTTATTTTTTTGAAATCTTTCTCAGAAAAAAGTTTTTTATCTTTTTGTGAGAGGTATGTTAAAAGAACAATGTATGATTTGTAAAAACTGAAATTGTCTTTTATCTTTTGATAGATTTTCATACCTTCTTTAATCTCATTTATTGCGGTTTGAAAATCTCCTTTTGCAGCAAGGAATTTAGATTTTGTAACCAAAAATCTTGCTTTTTCTTTTTCAATATTGAATTTTTTTAAAACTTTTTCAGATAACTTCAAAAAATTTTCAGCCTTTTTTAAATTCTTTTTCTTCAAAAAGAGTTCTGTTGAAAGATTTTGATACCATAAAGTCAGATCTGGAATGTTAACTTTTTTAACATAAAAGAAAACCTGTTTTAAAATTTCTTCAACTTTTTTTAAATCTTCGAGTTCAAAGTAAAGATATCCCATATCCACAAGATTTATTCCCAATCTTCTTAAATCTTTTACTTCATTTGCAATCTCATTAGATTTTTCTAAAAATTCTATTGCCTGATCGATATTTCCTTTATATGTTTTTGCAGTTGCAATGTTGTAATATGAGAGTGTTAAACCATGTTTATCGTTTATTTCTTCCTGTATGTTTTTTGCTTGTTCAAAAAGTTCGAGTGCGTTATCATACTTTTCCATATCGAGGTATATATTCCCAATGTTTGTAAGATTTCTTGCTTTTTCAAGTGGAGAACCAATTTTTTCAAGTAATTCTTTTGTTTTTAAAAAATATTCAAGAGCTTTCTTATATTCGTTCAAATTCTCATAGACAACTGCAATATTGTTATAGGTAACAGCGATGCTTTTTGGCTCATTGAATTTCAATTTTATTTCGAGTGATTTTTTATAATACTCAAGTGCTTTTTTGTTGTTTCCAAGATAGTAATAGATTGACCCAATATTATTGTATCTTCCGCTTATCCCTTCAAGTTGTTTTAAGTTTTTTGCAATTTCAAGTGATTTTAAATAATATTTTAAACTTTTTTTATAATCACCTGTTAAGTTGTATATGTTACCCAATCTATTATAACATTTTGCAAGATCGTATTTGTCTTTTCTTTTTTTTGAGAGATTCTGTGCTTTTAAAATCAGAACTTTTGATTTTTCATAATTTGAAAGTGAAAAGTATATTTGACTTTCCTGAATTAATATATCTGTAAGAAGTTTCAGATCATTGAATTTTTTTATCTCTTTATTTGCTTCGTTAATATCTTTTAAAGCATTTTTATTATCAGAAATCAGCGAATAGACATCTGATCTTAAAATCAATGATTTTATATATAGAACTTTTAGATCATTACCTTGTAACATTTTTCTTTAAATTTTTATAGGAATCTATCGCTCTTGTAAAATATTTTATAGCATCCTCATTCGCATATATCTTTTTTGCTTTTTCTCCTGCGTGATATGAGTAAAGCAAGGATTTTTCATAATTTTTAGCATGAAAATAATGATGTGATAATAGTTCATAGAAATCATCAAGATTATCTATATATTTTTCCTCAATAAAGTTTCCTATTCTGTTGTGCAACTCCTCTTTTTTTGCAAACGACAATGTTCCATAAGCAACCTCCTGTGTCAGGATATGCTTAAAATAGTAAGTGTTTTTACCTGTTTCACTTTTTTTTATCAGATCAAACCTTTCGAGATTTTTTAATGACTCTTCTAACAATTTTTTGTTCTCATAAATGTTTTCAAGTATATCAAGGTCAACCTCTCTGCCTAAAACTGATGCTGTTTGTATAACATCTCGATCTGTAAAATCGAGAGTATCTATTCTTGATTGGATGATCGACTCAACACTTTCAGGAAGAACGAGTTGTTCTATATCACCCTTAAATTCCCACTGATTTTCTGCTTCTTCTATATATCCCTGTTCTATCAATGATTTCACAAGTTCCTCGATATAGAATGGATTTCCTTGAGATTTCTTGATGATCAGTTCTTTAAAATTTTCGGAGATGTTTTCAATGTTGAGCAAGTTTTTAACGAGTTTTAAAGAGTCCTCTTTTGATAATTCTTTTAACACTATCTTTTCAGTTTGGAATTTTTTTTCTGCATTCTCAAGATCCTTTGATGGTCTGTAAACAAGAGTTAAAAGAATTTTGTGATCTGAAATTTTATTCGAAACAAAATTGAAAAGTTCAAAAGATATTGAATCAGCCCAGTGGAAATCCTCAAGTATAATGTTTAAAGGTTTTTTCATTGAGAGTTCCAATAGGAGTTTGGTTATAACATCAAAAGTTTTTTGTTTTTTCAGTTTTGTATCGAGATATTTCAAGTTTGATTGGTCGTGAAATGTTATTCCTAAAAGTTCCCCAAATAATGCAGCCCATTCTTTTAATTCCTGATCAAAATTTTCAAGAGATTTTAAAATCTTTTGTTCTTTTGCTGAACTATCATCGGTGGGCTTTAAATCAAAAATTTCCTTCAAGATTTCAATCCATGGATGGTATGAAAATGAACTTCCATAGGAAAAGCATTCTCCTTTAAAAATTAAAAATTCATTTTCAGATGAAATTTTAATCATCTCTTCAACGAGCCTTGATTTTCCGATTCCAGGTTCTCCACTTATTGAAAGTATGTATCCGTTTCCATTTTTGACTTTTGAAAAAGTTTCTTCAATTCTTTTTATCTCTTGATCTCTTCCAATTATTTTTTCCGTTTGTGATATCCATCTTGTGATATTCTCTTTTTTCAATTCCTTTTTATTTTCAAGTATAAATGTCTTTTCTTTTTTTTCTTTTCCTTTCAGTTCAAGATCTCCAAAATTTTTGAAATTGAAATAATGGTATGTTTTATTAAAAATATTCTCACTTACCAAAACAAGTCCAGTTTCCGATTTTGCTGCGATTCTTGCAGCAAGGTTAACTCCATCTCCAAGAACAGTGTACTCATATCGTTCTTTTCCTCCGATTATTGAAACGAAAACATAATCAGAATTCACACCTGCCTTGAGTTTTGAAAAATCTATTCTTGAGTCATGTTTTAAATCGTTTAAAAATAGTAGAGATCTTATTTCAGAGTCCTCATAGGTTTTGGGGAAACCAAATATTATTAAAAATCTCTCTCCATCTTTGTATGGATCTATGCTTGTTATTATACCCTCATATTTTTCACAGTACTCTTTTATAATCTCGTAATAGTTTTTTAAAAATTGTAAACTTTTTTCCTGTTCATTTTCATAGTCAATTTGAGGCAGATGTATGAAAATAACAGAAATTTTTCTATGTTCCCCATCCTTGCTATCAATAGTGTTTTTTAATTTTAACCTTTCCTTCAGCCAAACAGGGATGTAATCATCTAAAATGTTTTCGTGAAAATTTTTTTTATCCTGATCTATCTGGAATTTTGAGGTCTTTTTTCTTCTCAAAACTTTATAGTAATCACCTTCAGATTCGAAAACAAAATTTTTTACTTCTTTAAACTCTGTTGTGGTTATAATTTCACCTTTTTTAGCAATGTCGGATAGTTCTATAAGTTTGTTTAAAGGTTTACCACCTGCAAAAAATGTTGATTTTAAATCAAAAAAGTTCACCTTTCCATAATCAAGTGATATATGAACTCCGATTTTGAACTTTCCATTTTTTGTTTTTATATTCTCATTCTTTTTCACATACTTTAAAATATCATAAGAACAGTTCAAACTTCTCTCTCTTGAATCTAATGAAAATTTGTTATCCTCTTTGAAAATTGCAAAAAAAGCATCTCCGGCGAATCGATAAATATCACCACCATACGAATAAGTAATTTTTACAAGATTTTCAAAATAAGAGTTTAAAATTTTGTTAACCTCTTCTGATCCTTCTTTCCCAAGTTTTGAAAGTTTCTCACTCATCGCTGTGAATCCTGAAATATCGACAAAGATTGAAGAGCAGTTAAAAGAATCAAAAATTTTACTTTCGTTTTTCAGTTGTTTAAAGATATCGGGGACAAAAAGATTATAAATATTTTTATTTTCTCCCATACAATTATTTTACAAAAAATATCAAAAAAATCAAATATGTTGTAATAATTTTCACAAATTATATAATTCTTAAAATGAAAGAAAGAAATGAAAACTATTTTCAAAAGATATTCTTTTACATAAAAAAAGAAAAACTATTTTTCATATTAGGTTTTCTCATCACTATCCTCGTTTCGATTTCAAGATTGGTAGATCCCCTTATCCTTGCACATATAGTTGATAAAACGATTCCTTCTGGAAGTGTTTCAGATCTATTAAAATATTCATCCTTTTTTGTTGGTGTTATCATTATCTCAGGTTTTTTAACATACATTCAAAATTTAATCTTTGCCCGACTTGGTTTGAAACTCATAACATCTCTGAAAATGGATCTTTTTTCACATATGTTAAAATTACCAATCAGTTTTTTTGATGCAAGGAAGGTTGGAGAGTTGATCGCAAGGGTTGAAAGTGATGGGGAAAGAGTAAAGCAACTATTTTCAAGTCAGATGATAATGATCTTTGGGAACATTATATTTTTTATAGGAATGATAACAGTTTTGATGTTAAAAAACAGTTTTGTAACTTTAATTTTACTTATTCCTTTATCGTTGGTTTTTATTTTTTCGATTTTCTTGATCAGATACCTGACCAAATTTTTCAAAAAGGTCAGAGAACTTTACGCTGAGCTTTCTGCACAGTTAACTGAATACATTCAGGGAATGATGGTGATACAACTTTTTAACAAAGAAGAAAAAATAAAAAATATTGTTGAAATGAAATCGAAGGAAAAATTCAATGTTGAAACGAAAACATCGTTTATAGAATATTCGTTCTGGAGTTTACAAACATTTTTTGTTGAAACACTTTTTATCATAATCGTGATTTTACTCATATCGCCGAAAATTTTTTCTGGAGTTTTGACTGTTGGAACACTTGTTATATTTATCCAGTATGGATTGAGATTATTTGAACCGATTATGCAGATTGCAGAAAATTTCAATATGTTTCAAAGGGCTTTTGTTTCACTACAAAGAATTTTCAAGATAATAGAAAATCCAACAGAAGAATCATTTTCAGGAAGTAAAAAGATTACGAAACTAAAACAAAATATAATGTTTGAAAATGTTTTTTTCGAATATAAGGAAGGGGAGCAGGTACTAAAAGATATTTCTTTTAAAATTGAAGCAGGTGAAAAGGTTGCTTTTGTTGGTCCATCTGGAAGTGGTAAAACAACAACTGCAAATCTTTTGCTTGGATTTTACAAAAATTATAAAGGAAAAATTTTGATAGATGGAGTTGAATTAAAAGAGTATGACTTAAAATCATTAAGAGAACTTTTTGCTTATATTCCACAGGAAGGAATAATTTTCCCCGGAGATATTCTTGAGAATGTGAGATTATACGATGAAGAGATTTCTGAAGATATTGTAAAAAAATCATTAAAAGATGTTTATGGAGAGACATTGCTTAGTGATGAGTTTGGGATATACAGAGAGATCAAAGAGAAAGGCAGAAATATTTCAGCAGGGGAGAAACAGTTTATAAATTTGGCAAGAGTTTTAGTGTTTTCAAAAGCATCTGTTGTGATAATGGATGAAGCTACATCTTCGATTGATGAAATGACTGAGAAAAAAATTATCGATGCACTTGATAGAATTCTTGAAAATAAAACATCAATCATTATAGCACACAGGTTATCAACTGTTATCAACTGTGATAAGATTTTTCTTTTCGAAAATGGAAACATAATAGCATCAGGCACACATAAGCAGTTGCTTGAAAAATCGAAAGAATATCAAAATA
Organism: Caldifarciminota bacterium; assembly: GCA_039804105.1. Lineage (GTDB taxonomy): Bacteria > Hydrothermota > 32-111 > 32-111 > 32-111 > 32-111. The sequence continues at coordinate 452,502 of JBDRZU010000001.1, read as the reverse complement.
TTGTGAAGCAACATATTTTAAAGGATTGATATGGAACATATTAAGTGGATTTGGCAAGTCTGGAAAGAGGAAAAAAGATTTTTAATACTTTTATTTTTTATCACTTTGCTTTCAACATTTGTAACGGTTGCCTATCCATTCGTTTTTAAGATCCTGTTTGATAACCTTAATAAAATTTTGAATTCAAAAATAGAAATAAAAAATCCGATGGTAGAAATATACAGAATTGTATATTTTCTTCTCGGTGTTGGGATCGTTAGAATTTTTTCAGGAATGTATCCGACATTGAGAGCTTTTATGAATTACAGATTTGAAAATAAACTTAGAATGAAATATTTTTCATATATACTCAAAAAGGACTATTCGTTTTTTAACAACTTTAGAACAGGGGATCTTGTCACAAGATTAACTGATGATCTTTCCGATTTCCCCAAAATATGCTGGTTTTTGTGTTCGGGTATATTTCGAGCACTCGATTCATCTTCGAAAATATTCTTCTGTCTTGTTGTGATGTTTTTCTTGAACTGGAAACTCACACTACTTTCGGTTTTACCTATACCTCTGATGGTTCTCTTCTTTTATCTTTTAAGCAGCAAACTCTATCTTTCGTTCAAAATGAATCAGGAAGCGATAAGTGAAATCAACAATCAACTTGAAATGAGTTTTTCAGGGATCAAAATAATTAAGTCATATAACAAAGAGAGCCAGTACAACAGATTTTTTGAAAAAGCATTGAATATAAGGATGAAAACAGAAATCGATCTGATAAAACTCAACTCATTGATAAATCTTGTTTATGAATATATTGATAGGATTGCGCAGATCGTTGTGATACTTTATGGTGGAATGCTTGTTTTGAAAGGGGAAATCTCTGTTGGAACTTTTTATGCGTTCTATACATACCTTTCGATACTGATCTATCCTGTTCTTGACCTTCCACAACTTTTTGTATCTGGGAAACAATCTTTTGTTAACATCGATCGACTTGAAGAGATAAAAGATTATCCTGTAAAGATCTATAATTCAAACAAAAATCTTAAAATCGATAAAATCGAAAATATTGAGTTTGAAAATGTTTCTTTCGGATACAACCAGAAGAATCTGATTCTTGAAAATCTTTCGTTTAAGTTCAATAAAGGAGAAAAGATAATAATTGTTGGTCAGGTTGGAGCAGGGAAATCAACTCTTTTAAATCTTTTATCTGGATTTCTCATCCCAACATCTGGAAGAATTTTGATAAACGGAATACCTTTTGAGGATATAGATTTAAAAAGTTATAGAGAAAAGGTTGGTTTTGTTTTGCAAGAGCCATTATTATTCTCTGGGACATTGAAAGAAAACATATTGTTTGGAGTTGAAGATTATGAGAAAGATTATTATGAAAAAGTTTTAAAAATTATTAATATGGAAGATGAGATCAAAAGGTTTCTTTTAAAGGATGAAACTTTGGTGGGACAGAGGGGAACATCGTTAAGTGGTGGTCAAAAGCAGAGAATTTCGATCGCAAGAGCGTTGATGAAAAAACCTGAACTGCTTATTTTTGATGATATAACATCATCACTTGATACTGGAAACGAAAAGAAGTTATGGGATTCACTTAAAGAATTTCTGAAAGAGTCAATCACAATAGTTGTATCGCATAGATTGGCAACGATCAAATATATGGATAAAGTGATATTTCTAAATCAACAACATGCAAAAGGATGTTGCTCACATAATGAACTTTACAAAAACGATTTAGAGTATAAAATTTTTATAGATAAGGAGAAAGATTGAAAAACGGGGGAATAATTTTTTTCAAAACAAAAAATCTTCAAGAAATAAAAAAATTTTATATAGAAAATTTTGGAATGGAAGTTTTTATTGATCAAAAAAAATGTGTGATTTTGAAATATGAAAATCTTCTGCTTGGTTTTTGTGATTCTGATATGGTTGAAAATTCTGGTGTGATCACATTCTTTTATGAAACGAAACAAGATGTTGAAAAAATGTATGAGAAGTTAAAAGATTATGTTACAGTTGAGTTGAAAACGAATACCTATTTTAAAATATACCATTTTTATATCAAAGATCCTGAGGGTAGAAATGTTGAGATACAACATTTCCTCGATAAAATTTCTGATGTATGCTGATTATGAAAAAAGATTTTGAAATAATTTTTATCGAAACTTTAAGAGCAAGGGCTCAAGTTTACAATCTTTTAGGTAAAATCGATAAAGCACTAAAAGATGTTAAAGAGGGTGAAAAAGTAGCAGAAAAAAATAATCTTATTGATAATCTTGCTAAACTTTACATGGAAAAAGTTGTAGCTTATGAAATTTTAAATGATTATGATAATATGATGTTATATGCAAAAAAATCGTCTGAACTTTTTAAATCTGTTGATGATTTAACCGGTTATGCGAACAGTTTGAATTCATACGCGATGGCACTTGGAAGTAAAGGCGAATATGATAGAGAACTTGAAATTCTTCAGGAATGTTATTCAATACTGATAAAACAGTATCAAATAAATGAAAATGGAGAAAAAAGTAGAGCAGGTGGAGCGCTGGGATTTGTTTTGAATAATCTTGGTTTTGTTTATAAAGTAAAAGGTGATAATGAAAAATCCTTGAATTTTTATTTTGAATCTTTAAAAGTCAGAACCGAAATCGATGATAAACTTGCACAGGCACAATCTTTGAACAACATAGGGATGATCTATGCAAGAAATAAAGATTATGAGAATGGAATTTTATACCTTGAAAAAGCGAAAGAAATATTGAAGAAGATAGGTGAAAAAAAGATGCTCTCTTCGGTTATTTATAACATTGGATATATTTATCTTTTTAAAAATGAACTCGATAAAAGTTTGGAATATTTTTTTGAATCTTTACCGATTAAAAGGGAGATTTTTGATCATTCAACAGAAGTTTTAAATCTTGCTTCTATAGGAGTTGTTTATGAAAAAAAAGGGGATTATGAAAAATCGATCAAATATTTAAAAGATGCGATTAGATTAAGGGTCAAAATAAACTTTTATCAAAATATTGATAAGAACTTTATTTCACTTTTTGAAAGTTTTAAAAAAAGTGATAGAATGAAAGAGTCATTTAGATATTTTTTAAGATTATTTGAAAAATTTCTGAAAAAAGAAAATAAAGAAATCATAAAAATTTTATACGACATAATTTTACAACACAAAGATGAAAAAAGTTTAACTGAGAAGGTTATTTTGTTTGAGCAAAAATATAAAAATATTTTCTCTCAGTAAAATTTCATACTCCCAAGAATTTTATCGAGTATTTTCTGTTGATCTGTTGAAACAAATTCACTTTCAACTATATAAGTTATCACTATATCATTTGCAAAATATATCAAAGATTTTGTATATGTTGTGTAAATATCATCTTCATATTCATAATCATAACCGAGTAAAAAATCAAAATAGTAAAAACTTTTTCCATTGATCGTTTTTATCGATTTTTTAACATCATCGATAAAATATCCCTGATTTTCAAAAGAGGTCTGGAACTCATATTCAATAAAAGATTGGACAGAGTCAATCTCCTCGACTGTTGCCTTTGAAGGATCTTTTGTAAAATCGTTTAAAACACCTTTTCCGATAAAGAACCAAAATTTATCACTTCCAAAAGTTTCTTTTTCTGGTGTCCATATCTTTTGTATCAATTTATCATTTGTAACTTCTTCGAATTTCCAGTTTTTTGGAACAGACACTGACATTTTTAAATCTTTAAAATCATAGGTTTTGTAGGTTATTGTTTCTGAGAAAAGAAAAAGTGAAAATGATAAAACAAAAAACAAGAAAAGAGTATATTTTTTCAAAAGCCCTCCTTTTTTTTAAATTAACAGATTCAACTAAAAAGTCAACAAAAATTTTTACTATTGACAACCAGTAAAGTTTTAATATAATAAATTTCAAAATTGGTATTTACATTTGGCATTCCTCGGTAGCTCAGTCGGTAGAGCGAGTGGCTGTTAACCACCAGGTCGGGGGTTCGAGTCCCTCCCGGGGAGCCAAAAAAGAAATCCGAAAACTTTCCATTAACTTATAACAGTATAAAATACATTTATTTTAATTGTTCCATCCAATTGTAAAAGTCAATTACATTCAAAATTTTAATTTCATAGTCAAATATTTGTTTTCAAAGTTTTTATCAGGTTGATTTTTTATTTATTTTTTTTAAAATATTTGTAGAACAAAAATTAAATAAACCTAAAAAAAGAATGGGGGTATTTATGAAAAACTTAAAAAAGGCCTCAATTTTTTCAGGTTTATCTAAAATTTTATTTTTCTGGTTTTTACTTTCAAACGCACTTTTTTTGTTTGCACAAAATCTTCCAGAACCACCTGAATTCATACCGTATCGAAAAGGTGATAAATGGGGGTTCTGTGATAGGAATAAAAAAATTGTGATCGAATGTAAATATGATGGTGCACTGCCTTTCTCAGAAGGACTTGCGGCAGTTAAATTGAATGGCAAGTGGGGATATATAGATAAAACGGGAAAAGAAGTTATAGCACCGGAGTTTGATTTAGTAAGAAATTTTTCAGAAGGATTTGCTGCTGTTGAACAGAACGGCATATGGGGATATATAAACAAAAAGGGAAAAATAATAATTCCAATGAAATATGTTGGAACATGGTCTTTTTCTGAAGGTCTTGCTGTTGTTCAAAAAAATGGAGAATTGTATGACAAATATGGCTATATAGATAAGAACGGTAAAGAAGTTATCCCTGTAAAATATGAGAGAGCTTCTAATTTTTCTAATGGTATTGCTCGTGTTAAATTGAATGGGAAAGAATTCTATATAGATAAAACAGGAAAAGAAGTCGATAGTAACATTTTGGGAGATATAAATTCAAGATATGGTAATCTATTTACTTTAGTGAGTTATACAAAATATGTAAGCGAATTTAGATTGAAATTTAATATTATAACTTTATATAATGTAGCTAAATTAGAAGAAATAAATAATTTTATAGATTCAAATAAAGACTTTTTTTATAACCTGGGAATAATTGGTATAAATTCAAAAGGAGATATTTTAAATCTACATAATTTAGTAAATGAAAAGTTAAAAATTCTTGGATATATTATTGAAACTGATGAAAAATTTGATGTTGAAATATATGTAGCATTGGATATATTGATGAAAATAAGAAAATTAGATATAGAAAATTTTAATAGTGTAAATGAATTAAAAATAGAGTTGAATAAGATATCAAAGAAGTATGAACTTCTTGATTTGAGTACAGACGATGGAGTTTTTGGAGTAGAAACTTTAGAAAGAATAGAAGAACTTGTAAAGATAATGGAGAAGGAAAATAAAGATTAAAATTGATATTCGTTTACAAGTATAAAGAAATTTTAAATTAAGAAGAGATAAACTAATTACATTCAAAATTTTAATTTCATAGTCAAATATCTGTTTTCAAAGTTTTTATCAGGTTGATTTTTTATTTATTTTTTTTTAAAATATTTGTAGAACAAAAATTAAATAAACCTAAAAAAAGAATGGTGGTATTTATGAAAAACTTAAAAAAGGCCTCAATTTTTTCAGGTTTATCTAAAATTTTATTTTTCTGGTTTTTACTTTCAAACGCACTTTTTTTGTTTGCACAAAATCTTCCAGAACCACCTGAACTCATACCGTATCGAAAAGGTGATAAATGGGGATTCTGTGATAGGAATAAAAAAATAGTGATCGAATGTAAATACGATTTTGTGGAACCATTCTATAATGGCTTTGCTATAGTAAACATAAATGATGAAGTATTTTTTATAAACACAAAAGGAGAAGAATCTGAACCTCCTTCAACAGAAGAACAACAACAGGAAGTTCAACCAGAAGTGTTGTTAGAAGTTTTTGAAGAAAATGGTTTGTATGGTTATAAAGACAAGACCGGTAATGTGTTGATCAAACCTCAATATCAAGAAGCACAAGCATTTTCAAATGGATTAGCATCTGTAAAAAAGAATAATCGCTGGGGATATATTGATACAAAGGGAAATTTGATTATACCATATAAATATGATAGTTCATGGATGTTTGATAATGGATTGGCTTTGGTAGGTGTTGATGGTTATTTGGGATATATTGATGCAAAAGGAAATGAATACTGGGAAGATTTTAAATCTTATAAAAATGACGACAAAAACTGGTTAAAAGATGGCACGAAATTAAATTATACAATTAATTATCTTGAACCTATGTCATTTGAATTAAAAGAATTATCTGATAAAATTCATTATTCGTGGTATAAAATGGGTAAAAAAGGTGGTGAGATTATTATTTCAAGTGAAGCTTTAAAAAATTCACTTAATCAATATAATTATATTTATAGCTCACGTAATTCAGATCCTTTAGTTTTAACTGATGGGACAAGTGTTTTTTGTTCTCAAAATATGTTTAAAGAATTGAAAAAGAAAAAGAAAGTAACATATTATCCCTATACTGATGAAATAAACCAAACACCAGTAGAATTATTCTTAAAAGGACAAAAGAAAGTAAAAGTTAAATACAAAGATAAAGTTATTGTTTTGGATTGTATTTTATGTGAAGCTCCTACCGGTGAGCGTTTAGTTATACTTGATAATCCTCAATACCCTTTAATTGTTCATATGATTTTAAATTTTAAAATTCATTTGAAAAGTATTGAATAAACAAAATTGGGGGAAAATAAATTTTCTTGAAAAAAACTTTCTGTAGCTCAGTCAGTAGATCGAGTGACTGATAACCATTAGGTTGGGGCTCGAGTCCGAGTAACTAAGAGAAAATCTTCATTCCCCCAACCTTCTTTCTTGATTTTACCTTATTTTCCATTATCATTTAAATATGAAAAATTTTTTTAATAATATTTTGACCGGTTGGAAAATTTCTGATGAAATGGTTACAGATAATAAAAATAGTAAAAAATTAAAATATATGGTTTTATTTTTCTCTTTATTGTTAGTTATTCTACTTGGGATTATCGATCACAAAACTGGATTTGAAGTATCTTTCTCAATTTTCTATTTGATCCCGATATCGATTTCAGTTCTTTTTGGTGGTTTTTATAGTGGAATCATTATTTCACTCTTTTCTGCTGTAATATGGGCTTTGGCTGATATTTACAGTGGACACCAATATGAAAACTTTCTAATTCCCTTATGGAATGCGATAATGCGATTGGGATATTTTTCTTTGCATTCATTTTTTATGTCCCGTTTTCTTGAAATGTATAAAAAAGTAAAAAAAGAATCATTGACTGATTCTTTGACTGCTGTTACAAACAGCAGGTTTTTTTATATTCTGTTTGAACAGGAACTTATGAAAGCAAAAAGGAGTAAAAAACCTTTTACACTTGCTTATATTGATCTTGATAATTTTAAATCTGTAAACGATACTTATGGGCATCTTGAAGGTGATTCGCTTCTTATAAAAATTGCACAAACAATAAAGAAAAATATCAGGGAGACAGATATACTTGCAAGAATTGGTGGAGATGAATTTATCTTACTATTACCAGAAACTGATTATAAACTTTCTGACAATATTTTAAAAAGGTTAAAAGATGTTGTCCTTATAGAAGTAAAAAAGAACGATTATCCTGTTACATTGAGTATTGGTGCTATAACTTTTAACAAGTTTGATTATGAAATAAACGATATGATCAAACAGGCAGATGATTTAATGTATAAAATCAAGCGGGAAGGGAAAAACAATGTCGAACATAAAAACTTATAGAGTAATGTAAAAAAGGGAAAAAATGGCTTTAAAGTTTAAGTGTTCAAAATGTGAAAATGAAATCATTGTAAAATTTCTCAAAATAGGTGATATTGCAAGGTGTCCTTATTGTGGAAAAGAGAATGTAGTGCCTGATGATGCTATACAAACTTCTGAAGAAAAACCGAAAATAAATAAATCAGAAGGTTCCCTTAATATAAATTTTTCTAAAAATAGTGATGATTTTGGTTTAAAAAATGTTTTAAATAATTATAAATATTTAAGTATTCTATTGATATTTATGGTTTTGATAATAGCAATAAATTTAATTGGTATAAAGATGATATTCCCCGAGATAATTGAAGAAATAAAAGATTCTGGTAGATCTACTCAAATTTATATAGGATTTATATTAATTCTTGGCATTTTTATTTTATGGCAGATTATCCGTCAAATGTTTATATTAGATTATCTGTTAAAAATTAATAAAACACTTAACGATATTAAAGATGAACTCAGAAAAAAATAATTACTTTTAAAAACTGAAACAACAAGAAAGAAAAGAACTTTTAATTACTTTTTTTATTCTAAAAAGACATATCTGATTCCGAACAAAAACAACAATCCTTCTTTTGTTGTTTTACCAGGTATATAGCCTTTTGTTTTATAACCTATTTGTGTTTCTAAATTCCATTTTTCTTTCATTCGATATGAAAGATTGGTTGAAACAAGAAAACCTTTACCATAATAGTCCTGTGTCCAGAAGTCAGAATTTAAGCCGAAAGATATATTTTTAAATTTTAGAACCTGTGGAAGAGCAAGGCCGATGCCATTATTTTTGAATGGTAAACCGTATCTAATATAAAGATTTATAAAGTAATCATAAACTTTTAAATAATTACTAAAATAAAGTTCAACTCCAAGTGGTGAAGTGTTGAAAAATGTTCCATAAGACCAGAAAAGGTTTTTAGCTCCAATATAAAAAGGTTTTTTCCCTTTTAGTTCATCACCAAAATATGATAGAACCTGTTTATAAAGGTTTATATCTAAAAGATTCCATAAGATTGAAAGGTAAGCAGCATCGTTATAGAATTTTACAAGTCCTTCATTGATCGAACTATCAGGATTGAAAACTTTTCTTCCATTCATCTCCCAAACAAGTTTTGTAAAATTTACAGGATCTCCACCTGAAATTATCCATGTTTGTGGATCTTGTGGATTCTGCTGCGCGATCAAAAAAGCATAAAAAGGATACATTATTCTGTTTCCAAAAGACATCCCATATTCATCGTTATAAAGTCCATCAAACCTGTAAAAATCAAATTGGACATCTCTTGTTGTAAGATAGTTTGCTTCAAAACCACCGATAAGCGCAAGAGTGTGATCTTCTAATGTAGCATCTACAGGTAAATCCATATCTCCAACAACACCAGGGAACTGAAATTTTACAAATGAAAAATCTCCACCAACCTGTTTTGCTCTTAGATAGTGACCAAACTCATGTGGCCATAACATCGAAAACCATCTTGATGTAAAACTGAATGTGAAGCCAAGAACTCCTTTAATAAAACTATTGTCAATTTTTGATGAAATCCCTCTATAATAAAGATCACTGAAAATTTTCAGACCTGTTCTGAAATTTTCAGAAGAGTTAGTTATATCGTAATTATTATAATAAGCAAAAAAATAATCCCTATGGAAATTATTTTTATCTATTACTTTTTGTGAGAAAATTAGTAATGGTAACACAATGATTAATAATAAAAATTTTGTTCTCATGTTTTCTCCTCTATTTTTTTAATTTAAAATGAATTATAAAAATTGTCAACACTAAAAAGTGGATTGACTTCACAAAAATTATTGACTTTAACTTATTAAACAATAGTATATAAGTCAAAAACAGGAGTAGTTTTGGAAAATATTTTTATAATAGCGTCGATATGGCTTTGTTTAGCAGTTATTTCAGCAATTATTGCATACCATTTAAAAATCTCAATAGCACTTGTTGAGATATGTGTTGGAATTTTAGCTGCTTTTTTTTCAAACAAATTTTTAGGAAGTGAACTTGTTGGAAACGATCAGGAGTGGTTAAAATTTCTCGCATCAACCGGCTCAATATTTCTAACTTTTCTTGCAGGTGCTGAACTTGATCCAAAAGTGATAAAGGTAAAACTCAAAGAGGTTTTTATTGTTGGATTTATCGGTTTTTTTGCTCCTTTTATCGGGGCGTCTCTAATATCATATTTTTTACTAAGATGGGATGTGAAAGCGAGTTTACTTGCAGGGATCGCTTTATCAACCACCTCTATGGCTGTTGTATACTCAGTTATGTTAGAAACTGGGTTAAACAAAACTGAGTTTGGGAAAGGAATTCTTGGTTCATGTTTTATAAATGATCTTGGAACTGTGATTGCCTTAGGACTTATTTTTTCACCTTTCACTCTGAAAACTTTGATTTTTGTTGTCTTTACAATTATTGTAATCATATTGTTCCCAATTTTTACTCAGTATATCACAAAAATATATGGGAATAGAACCGCTGCGATAAGGATCAAATGGGTTTCATTTGTTCTTTTTGCAATGAGTGCTTTTGCTCTGTGGGCAGGTAGTGAAGCAGTATTACCTGCATATATTCTTGGAATGGCACTCGCTGAGTTTGCGACAAAAAACAGTATTTGGGTTAGAAGATTAAGAAGTTTAACAGTTGGATTTTTAACACCATTCTATTTTATTCGTGCTGGTTCTCTTGTTGGCATTTCATCATTAATCTCTGCTCCAATAGTTTTTTTTGTACTATTTATGAGTAAAGTTATTTCAAAAATTTTTGGTTTATTTCCTGTAGTAAGTGTTTTTAGAAAAGATTCAAAAGAGAGATGGTATTATACATTATTGATGTCAACGGGTTTAACTTTTGGAACGATTTCTGCTCTATTTGGTTATTCACACAATATTATCAACAAACAACAATACTCCTTGCTTGTTATAACTGTTATAGCAAGTGCTGTTGTTCCAACCATGATTGCAAACTTCTACTTTCTTCCAAAACATCTTATGAAAAAAGAAAAAGAGAATGTTAATGTTTATGCTAAACTTGAGGAGATGAATGAAGAATAAAAATTTTTTGATTAAGACATCATTTTTGATAACAGGTATTTTATTTTTCCTTGTTGGGATGTTGGTTGCGAAATTAGGAGTTTTGATTACACAGGCAGTTATATTTTTGGGAATTTTGATAATAATAGTGGGAATAGTTTTGGGATTTCGTGAAGATCGAAAGAAAAAAAGAAGAGTGAAAAAATTTTTTGATGTTAGTGGAGTTGATCTATTAATTTTAGGTTTTGTTCTTTTTATTGTTTCAGTTTCTCTTGTAAATATTTCTTTTCGTAAAAATCCATTTAATTTGATTATCTATTTGACAGGATATCTTGGAATATTTTTAATCATCTTTGGTATTTTCAGAATTGTGTATAGAGTAATTAAAAAGTTAAAAAAATGATTTTTGTTTTTAAATTAAAAATGTTTAAACAAGATTTTAAAAGAAATAATTGAAAAATATTTATTTAAGTGATTTTTTATTGACTTTTCAGAAAATAGGGTTTATGATAATATCAAAATGATAGTTGTTTGTAATAAATTAAAAACCTTCCCAAATTTTCACATTTTTGAAAAGTTGGTTAAATTTTAAAAATCTGATTTCTATGGATTATTTTTTTATTCTTAGATTTACATGAGGTAATAATTAAAATTTTTATAAAAGATTCAACGAAAATATTCCCAAAATTTAAAATGGAGGCAAAAGGAAAGATATTTTATATGGTTTATGAAAATAATTGTTTAAATGATCATTTTAAATGGTCAAATGAAAAGGAGAAAAAATGAACTTAAAAAGTATTCCCGAACTTAGGATCGGGGATTTCATTGCAAAAATTCCAATCGTTCAGGGTGGAATGGGAGTTGGAATTTCATTATCAAGTTTAGCTTCAGCAGTTGCCAATGAAGGCGGGATAGGTGTTATCGCTGCTGCTGGAATTGGAATGCTTGAACCAGATTTTGTCACCAATTTTAAAGAAGCAAACAGAAGAGCATTGAGAAAAGAGATCAGAAAAGCAAGAGAGAAAACGAAAGGAATTATAGGTGTTAATATAATGGTTGCACTTTCAGATTTTGAAGAACTTTTGTTGACTGCAATTGATGAGAAAGTTGATCTTGTTTTTATGGGAGCAGGACTTCCGCTTTTAAACCCTAACAGATTGACCACTGAAATGATGAAAAATTCATCAACAAAATTTGTTGTTATAGTATCATCTGCAAAAGCAGCAAGGGTTATCTTTAGATATTGGGAAAACAATTATAATTTGATACCAGATGCTGTTGTTGTCGAAGGACCAAAAGCTGGTGGTCACCTCGGATTTAAAAAAGAAAACATAGATGATCCTAATTACAAATTGGAAAAAATTGTTCCTGAGGTTCTTTTAGAGATAAAAAATTATGAAGAAAAATTCAATAAAAAAGTTCCGGTTATTGCTGCAGGCGGAATTTTTGATGGTGCTGATATTTATAAGTTTATACAAATGGGTGCAAGTGGTGTTCAGATGGCAACAAGATTTGTTGCAACTTTTGAATGTGATGCTTCAGATGAGTTCAAACAAGAATACTTAAAATGCAAGAAGGATGATATAGTGATAATCGACAGTCCTGTTGGATTACCTGGAAGGGCTATAAAAAACAATTTTATAAATGAAGTATATGAAGGGATTAAAAAACCATTCAAATGTCCATGGAAATGTTTAGCAACATGTGATTTTAAAAAGGTCCCATACTGCATTGCTCTTGCACTAACAAATGCGAAAAATGGTAAACTGACACAGGGTTTTACTTTTTGTGGTGCAAACGCTTATCTTATTGACAGAATAGTGTCAGTAAAAGAGTTGATAAAAAATCTTTTAGAAGAGTATGAAAATTTAAGCAAGCAATGTATTATAAATCTTAATTGACAAAGCGATAAAAGTTATAGAGTTTAACTGAAAGGTCATTATTGGTAATTTTATTTTATTTATCTGAATTATATTGTTGAAATAATTTTTGAAACTTTTTCATATTTTTTCTGTCTGATATTCTGTTATAGTTATCGATTAGATTGGTTAAGATTTCTTTAATGATTTTTGTTTCTTTTAATCTTCTTTTAATTTTTAAAGATTCAATATAGTAAAAACATGATAGTTCAAGCTCATTTATTGATCTATAAATATTCCCTAAGTAATAAAAAGATTTGGAAAGGTAATTATCATTCCCAATTTCTTTAAAAATTTCAATTGAATCCAAAAAGCATTTTATGGATCGCTTAATATCCCCTAAATTTTTGTAAAGATATCCTAAATTCACAAGGGTAATCCCTTGACCATTTTTATATCCAATTTTTTTTCGAATTTCTAATGATTTTTTGTAAAATTTTATGGCGATTTTAAAATTTTTTAAATCCTCATAGATAAAACCAATATTGTTATAACTTTCTCCGATACCTTTCAAATCATTGATCTTTTTCCTGATCTCTAATGCTTTTTTATAATAATAAAGTGCCTTCCTTTTTTCATTTTTCAAATCATATAGATATGCGAGATTGTTCAAAAGATTTGCTATTTCATATTCATTGTGCAATTTTTTCAAGATTTTTAATGATAGATTTAAATCTTTTATTGAACTATCAAAATCGCCTTTGTAGGTTTTTAGAAAAGATAAAGTTGTTAGAACAGATGCTTTACCTTCCAGATCGTTGATTTCCTCAAAAATTTTATTCGCTTCAATTACTAATTCTTGCATCTTTTCAAAATTCCCAATCGTTCCCAGAATTTCTGATTTTAACATGAGAGAAGCAGCTTTTATACTTTTAAAGTTATTAATTGTTTTTGATCTTAATATTATCTCAATATCTTTTAGCCCCCTTTTTGAATTACCGCATATATTATATATTTCTGCTCTTTTTAAAATTGAAAGCAGGAAAAGTTTTTTTGAATCCATAAATCAAGAAAAGAAAACAAAAAAAATATGTATTAGAGAAAATAATAAACTGATTGCAGCTAAAATTTTATGATGAATAATTTTCAATTTTAATTTTCGTAAAAAGATGCCTGACAGTAAAGTTATATTAAAAAAGGTGAACGCGAGAATACCTGAAATTAAAAATTTCATAAATGCCCCTTTGTGTAATTTCATTATTAAATTAACAACATTTTTATTCAACCTTTTTCTCTTGTAATAACAATCTCTCTTTTTTACTCCCAATAATATTGCATGTTGCAGAAATTTCAACTAAAGTATCCGTTGGAGAGTTTCGAAAAAGAAAATATGCTTCTTCAAAATCTTTTGTTGATTGTTTGGTGAATTTTTGTTCAATTAATTCGACACCATTAACGAGAAGTTTAATTGATTTAATATAATGTGCGGTAGGGGAGGGAACAGAATGAAAAACTTTTACATAAAAAAGATCGATTGAGTCGTTGAAAGAAATTTCAATTTTTGATGGACCATGTGCAAAACAAAAAAGTGAAAATATACTCAAAAGAAAAAACAGAAAAACTTTTTTCATATCCACTCCTTTTTATATTATAAATTCTATGATATAAATACAAATTTACAAGTCAATTTGTATTGACAACAAAAAAATCGGACTTAAGATACTTATATGGGATTTCTTGATTTCTTTTATATTTTTCGATTTTTTCTTTTTTCCACTTATTCCGAAATTTATGTTGATTCATTAAAAATAAATTATTTTGAAACTGATCTTAAAGATACTGTATTGATTTGTCTACATGGTTTTGGTTCCTATTCTTATTCTTTTGAAAAAATAAGTGAATATTTAGAAAATGATTTTCAGATTTTTGCATACGATAGACCTGGATTTGGGTTCTCAGACAGACCAGAAATAGTAAAAAATAGAAATCCTTATTCTTATGAATTTCAAATTGAACTTCTGGAAAAACTGATAGAAAAGAAAGGTTATAAAAACAAAAATATCTTTCTTGTTGGTAATTCACAGGGTGGATATATTTCTCTTTTATATGCTTTAAAACATAAAAAAGATATAAAAGGTGTTATACTGATAAATAGTTCAATCACTTCAAGGGATATAAATCCAATTTTAAGATATTTTTTGAAAATTCCTTTTGTTAAAAGTTTTACAATAAGAAAAATAAAGGATACTTTTGTTGATCAAGGAGAGAGAATATTGGAAAAAGCTTTTTATGATAGAAGTAAATTAACGAAGGAAATATTAGAAAATTACAAAAAACCAACAAAGATTGATGGATGGGAGAAGTCACTTTATTATATGACGATCAGTTCAAAAAATATTTTGAACAAAAATGACATGAGGAATATTGATATTCCAGTTTTAATAATTTCTTCAACAAACGATTCAATAATCCCACAAAAAGTTAGTTTTGAATTAAAGAATTACATAAAGGGTTCAACGATAGAAATCATCGATAGTTGTGGACATATACCTCAAGAGGAATGTCCAGAGCAAACTGCAAAAATCATTTTACAATTTTTAGGAAGATAAATGAAAATTGGCTACCCTTGTATCAATCTAAGTGTTGGGTGTTCTCCAAATAAAACATTTAGATTGAAAAATTATTCTGAAGAAAATCTAAAGGAAAAAATAAAAAACAATCTTACCTGTTTATTGAAGATTCTTGAGTTTAATATTTCTAACAATATTTATTTTTTCAGAATCAGTTCTGATATTGTTCCATTTGCTTCACACCCTATATGCAAATTCAACTGGCAGAAATTTTTTGAAAGTGACTTTAAACTTTTAGGAAAGATTTTAAGGGATAACAAAATCAGAGTTTCGATGCATCCCGATCAATTCGTTTTGATCAACTCACCGGATGAAAAAATTGTTGAAAGGAGTATAAAGGAACTTGAATACCATAGCGACATTCTTGAACTTATGGAAACAGGTTATGATGCAAAGATCCAAATACATGTTGGTGGAGTTTATAATGATAAAGAAAAATCTATTTTAAGATTTATTGAAAATTATGAAAAACTTCCACTGCGCATAAAAAATCGCTTGGTTATCGAAAATGATGATAGATCATTTTCTTTAAAAGATTGCTTGGTAATTTATAAAAAAATAAAAATACCAGTCGTTTTTGATGTTTTCCATCATGCATGTTTGAATAATGGAGAATCTTTTTACGAGGGAATTAAAGAAACGATAAAAACCTGGAAAAAGATAGACGGTAAACTTATCGTTGATTATAGTTCACAGGGAGAAAACAAAAAAAGATGTTCACATTCGTACGATATTGATGAAAACGATTTTAAGGATTTTCTCCTTAAAACAAAAGGATTTGATTTTGATGTTATGCTTGAAATAAAGAATAAAGAAAAAAGCGTATTTAAGGCACAAAAAATTTTAAAAGAGGTATCAGATGGAAAATATTAGTAAACCCAAAATTCTTGTTAGTAGGTGTTTGGGGTTTGAACCTGTAAGATGGAACGGAATAGTTATTCAGGATGATTTTATAAAAAAGTTAGTCAGATATGTGGATTTTGAAACTGTTTGTCCGGAAGTTGAAATTGGGCTTGGAGTTCCTCGTGATCCGATAAGAATTGTTAAAAAGGATAAATCTTACTTTTTGATACAGCATAATACAGAAAAGGACATAACTGAAAAGATGGAAAAATTTTCAAAAAATTTTCTTAAAAACCAAGGGAATTTTGATGGAGTGATTTTAAAGGAAAAATCACCTTCGTGTGGAATTAAAAATGTTAAAGTATTTAATAGAGAGGGTAATGTTGTTGAAAATGGATCTGGATTTTTTGCAAAAAATGTTTTGGAGTTTTATACAGATATTCCTGTGGAATCTGAAGGTCGATTGAAAAATTTATATTTAAAAGAGAATTTTCTAACCAAAATTTTTTTAATTTCAAATTTCAGAAAACTCGAAAAAAACATGAACAAACTTATAAATTTCCATTCGCAAAACAAATATCTTTTTCTATCTTATAATCAAAGGATGTTAAGAGATTTAGGAAAAATAGTAGCAAACCATGAAAATTATGATATCGATACTGTGTTTTTATTTTATGAACAGGTTTTGTTTTCTGGTTTAAAGATCAATTACAGAAGAACATCTTTTTATAACACTTTTTTACATATTCTTGGTTATTTTAAAGATAGAATTAAAAAAGATGAAAAAGATTTTATTTTGGAAAACCTTAATGAATTTAAAAATGAAAAGTTGGATTTAACAACAGTTTTAAAACTTTTACAGTCGTATGTTATAAGATTTGATATTGAGTATTTGAAAGAACAAACAATTTTTAAACCATTTCCAAAAAATTTAATATAGGAGTGGAATATGTGGTTTGCTATATACCCTTCTTCAAAATTGAAAAATAAGCCAGTTGGAATCAAAAGATGTGGAATTGAACTCGTACTTTGGAGAGATCGAAATAATAAAGTTTGTTGTATCGAGGATTTTTGTGTTCATAGAAAAGCGAGATTATCAAAAGGAAAAATTGTTGAAGGGAAATTACAATGTCCTTTTCATGGTTTTGAATATCAGGGGGATGGTTCAGTTCAAACGATACCTGCATATGGAAGAAAATTTATAGTTGCACGAGAGTTCTATGTTAAAAGTTTCACTGTTGAAGAAAAGGAAAATTTTATATGGTTATGGGTTGGAGATGAGAAACCAACAGATTCCCCAAAATTTTTTGATGATATTGATAGTGGATTTTCTTACTCTGAATATGGAGAAGAATGGAGTGTCCCATTCACAAGATCAGTTGAAAACCAACTTGATGTGATGCATCTACCTTTCGTTCATCATAACACGATAGGGATGGGTGGCCGAACAGTTGTAAATGGACCTGTTGTTAAATGGATAGATGAAAAAAAATTTTTTTTCTATGTTTTCAACGAAAAAGAAAATGGATTTATTGCAAAAAAACCTGAAGAATTAAAAATTGAGGATAGTTCAATATATCTGGAATTTATTTTTCCAAATGTTTGGCAGAACCATATATCTGAAAAGGTAAGAGTTGTTGCATTTTTTGCTCCAGTGGATAAAGAAAGGAGTGTTGTTTATTTGAGATTTTATGTGAAACTGTTTCCTCTGTCGTTTCTTAACAGAATGATTGCAGATTTAGGAATGATATTCAATAAGATAATTTTACATCAGGATAGAAGAGTTGTAATCACACAGAAAAAAAATATTTTTAACGACAAACTTGTTCAAGGTGATTTACCAATAATGGAGTTTAGAAAAAAACTTGTAGAAAAAAAAGAAAATGTAAAAGATTTTATTGCTTGATAAACTTTAAATCGTTAGGATTACAATAAGTTCTTTGAGAGTAGATGCCTGTGTAAAGATAATCGATAAATCCTTCCATAAGATCTGTTAAATAGTTTAGTTCACCAAATGTCGGATCATCATATTTGCTCAAGTATATCCTTGTGCCATTGATTGTACCAGTCAAATAAATAGGTGATGGCTCTGGGACAACTCCTGGTTCATCAACAAGTGGAGTGAAACCAGATCTTGTATATTTCCATTCTATATCAACTTCATTTGAAGAAAATGTTTGTGAAATTTTCATTTCTATATCCCAGTACTCGTATGCAACAGGTTCAAGAGTGCCCGTAAAATTGTTGTAATCTGTTTCATAGTAAACTTTTACAGGGTATGTTGTTTTCCAAGTTCCAACTATATCTCTTACTGGAGAAAGGAGTGTACAGGTTGAAAAGATAAAAGATAAAATTATCATAGAAAGTTTAAAAGATTTTTTAATAACTGCCTCCTTTTTTAATTATAATCACCATTGAATTAAAAATCAATTTCAATTTATAATTTTTTCTATTGTAAAACATCTAAAAAAAGGTAAAATTAACTTATGGAATTAAAATTTTTCAATCAACTCGATATTGGTATTACAGTGTGTGATAGGGAAGGAATAATAATTTATATGAACGAGAAAGCAAAAAAGATTTTTCAGGATTATGGAGAAAATTTGATAGGTAAATCAGTTTTTGATTGTCATCCAGAGCCAGCAAAATCTAAATTGAAAGAAATCATGGAAAAACAAGAAAAGAATGTTTATACTATCGAAAAGAAAGGTGTAAAAAAATTGATCTACCAACAACCTTTTTATATTGATGGGAAATATGCAGGGTTTTATGAACTTTCCATAGAAATTCCTTTTGAGATGAAAAATTTTAAAAGAGATAAGGAGTGAATATGAAGAAAAAAAATAACAGTTTATTTTTCCTTGGGTTAACTGGAATAATCATCGTTGGTTCATTTTTCATTGCTGATCTTTTTAACACTTTTTTCGGGAATAAAAACATCTATTGGACTGGAACAAATATGATGATCCCTTATGAAAAAAGCGCAAACGATTTTGAAATTTTTCTTAGAGGGGAACTTTTACAGAAAAGTATAACTGAGAATAAGTTAGTTCTTTACGATAAAAATGAGACATTTACGAATGTTACACTTGACGATTTGAGCTACAGGTTGAACAACTATTATAAAGTAAAGTCGGCAAATCTTACAAAACTAATCTTTACTTCATTTTTCTTTGGAGTTTTCGTGTCAATTTTTATAGTTTCTTTTTTTGTCCCTGCACCTGTTAAAGAGCTGGAAAAGGTTGAGCAAGACAATAAATAGTTTTGATGGATTTTTATAAGATTAAAGATTTTTTTGCTGATTTTGAAACGCAAAATTTTTTAGTATTTTATCTTTTTTCAAAATACGCTTTTAAACATTTTTCAAAAAAGGATATTGAAAATTACCAGAGAATTAAAAGAGATCTTGTTGTTGAATATGCTTTTAAAAAATCAGAATTTTTCAATAAACTTTACAGTGGATATGATCTGAAAGATTTCAAAAAACTCCCGATAATAAATAAAAATATTATGATGGATAATCTGACAACATATAATACACTTGGACTGAAGAAAGAGGAGATTATAAATTTTTGTTGTGAGGTTGAAAAAAGTAGAGATTTTTCAAGAAGGTTTAAAGGACTCAACATAGGAATGTCTTCTGGAACAAGTGGAAATAAAGGAGTAGAAATTGTTACCCCGAGAGAAGAGATGTATATGAAAGCAGCATTTTTAGCAAGATTCGATTTCCCAGAAAATCAAAAGATGAAAATCGCATTCATATTAAGGGTCAGTGCACCGGCATTTAACTTTAACATTTTTGGCCACTCATTTAACTATATAAGTCAACTTGATACTATTGAAAATATTTGTAAAAAACTTGAAAATATAAACCCAAATATAATTTCAGCACCACCTTCGATGTTAAAACTAATCGCTAAACAGGTAAAAATGGGACTTTGTAAAATAAAACCCAAGAGAATTATTTCCTATGCAGAAATCCTGTATCCAGATGTGAAAATTTTTCTAAAAGAAGTTTTTAATTGTCCCATTCATGAAATATATAAAGCAACAGAGGGTCCTATAGGAATTACATGTGAAAAAGAAAATCTGCATATAAATGAAGATCTTGTTTATGTTGAAACTTTAAACAAAGATTTCAGTGAAACTCCTCCTGGTAAACAATGTGAAAAACTTATTATCACAGACCTTCATAAAAGGGCACAACCGATTATACGATACAACCTTAACGATGTGATAACGATAAGTCCAAAAAGATGTTCGTGTGGTTCGAATTTTCGAGTCATTGAAAGTATTGCTGGAAGGAATGATCATCTTTTTTATGGTGAAAAAATTGATGGAAATGGTTTACAGTTTATTTCACCAGATTATATCTCAAGGGCAATTATAACAAGTTCAGAAAAAATAGAGGAGTATCAGGTATTTGAAAAAAGTCCCCAAAAACTTCATATTATAATTGAATTAAAGAAAACCGAAAAGGAAGAATCTTTTGAAAAAGAAAATTTGGTTAAAAGTATAAAAGAAGTTTTCAAAGATTATGGATGTAAAGAACCTGAAATAGAAATATCTTTTGAAAATATAAGTCAAAATAGGAAATCTAATAAATTTATAAGAATGATAAGAGAATTTGAAGTGAAGGAGGATCTGTGAAGGATAGGATTTTGACATTTGATATCATAAGAGGTTTAGCGATGATTTTCATTATATTTTTTCATTGTTCGATTTACAATTATGATAAAATACATCAAATAGATTTTTCAAATCCACCAATTTTTATTGTTCTCATAAGTTTTATGGCATTATGGGGAGGAATCTTTATCATTTATTCTTCGATAGTGAACACTTTTGCATTTTTAAAAAGGGAAGAAAAAAATGAAAATAAAAATATCTGGAAAATTTTACTTTTTATATTTGTAATTTACATCATAATACATTTTTACTTAAACCTTGTTGCTGGTAGATGGAATGTTGATTTTGTTAACAATAAACCTGATCTAACTCTATTCGCTGCTTTAATAAGAGGCAGTATGAATCAGTTTCATCCTTACAAAAAACTTTTTGATGGATCATCGATTTCAACCATAGCTTTTAACATCGTTTTACTTTCATTTTTACAAATCATGTTCAAAAAATTAAAGTTCAAAAGGGATTTGATTTACAATTTTTTATTTGTTGCAGGTTTTTCAATAATTTTTTTCTCTTTTATTAGAGTTGACATCTATAAATATTTTGATCTGTTGAAAATCAATCAAGTTTTATTACCTGCTATTGTGTTAACATTTTTCATAGCAAATCCATATCCTCTGATAACCTATTTTTCCTATGGATTGTTTGGGATGCTTATCGGTTATTTGATATTTGATAAAAGGGAAGATATTTTAAAAAAAGTTGTTTTACCTGCATCTTTGTTTTTAATTCTTTATGGTTTGTATGGAATGTCGAAATTCCCAAAATCGATTTCAAAGCCGGATTTATTCTGGTATTTTAAAACAAATTTTGAACTTGGATTTTTTATTTTCAGTGTTATTTTGATCTATCTTTTATTCGAGAGAAAGAAAAGTGTTTTAAAAAACTTTTCTTTAATATATAATTTTAGTAGGGTCAGTCTTTCAATATACATTATGGAAGTTTTGATTTCAGAATTGTTAAGAAAATTTTATTTAAAGTTGAACCCGGGATGGAATCTTGATATGAATAAAACTTTTTTGTTCGGTTTTTTTAATGTTTTGTTATGGATGTTAATCGTGAACCTCTGGAGTAAAATAAATTTTAAATACAGTTTTGAGTATTTCTGGGTAAAGTTTTTTATAATTTTGGAGAAGAATTCCACAAAGTTGAAAATTTAAAAGGAGATTTTTTATGAAAAAGTTTTTTAATTTGATGATTTTTATTCTTGTTATGTTATCTTTTTCTTGTGCAAAATCTGATAATGTAAAAAAAGTTGAAAATTACAATAACACTATTTCAAAAAATGTAAATTTTTATAATCTTTTTGGTTTCGAACTTTTGAACAGATTGTATGATAAAGATGAGAATGTAGTGATATCTCCTTTCAGTATAGCAAGTGCATTGGCAATTACATATGAGGGTGCAGGTGGAGAGACAGAAAAAGAGATCAAAAAAGTTTTTCACTTCCCTGACAAAGAAGTTTTAAGATCTATCTATTCAGATGAAATCAAATTTTTTGATAAAGAAGATAAAAATATTACTATAAAGATATCGAATGGCCTGTGGATGGAAAAATCGTATAGGTTTAAGGATGAATATCCTAAAACTGTGAAAGAAAACTATAGATCTTTTGCAGAAAAAGTCGATTTCATAAATAAAACAGAAGAATCAAGGTTAAAGATAAATAAATATATAGAAGATTTTACAAAGGAAAAGATAAAAGATTTTTTACCTAAAGGGATCATTGATAAATCAACGACACTCATAATAACAAATGCAATATATTTTAATGCATTATGGAAAAAACAGTTTGAAAAGAAATATACCTTCGAAGATGATTTTATTGTAGATGGGTATAAAAAAGTAAAATGTAAAATGATGTCAACAGATCTTAAAGAACCATTAAAATATTTTGAAAATGATAAGTTTTTCATAGTGGAGTTTCCATATGCGGATACAAATTACTCTGCGATATTTCTGGTTCCTTTTAGTGGAATGAAAAGTGTTTTCCCGCTTGATTATCTTGAAATAAAAAATTGTTTTGATTCTATGAGATTTGAGAAATTTGATAGGATATCTTTCCCAAAATTTAAACTTGAAAAAAAATATTTACTTAACGATGTTTTGATAGAAATGGGTATGGAAAAATCTTTCACTCCTGAAGCAGATTTTTCTAATATGACAGATTATGATGACCTTTATATTAGTAATGTTATACATCAATCTTTTTTGAAAGTTGATGAAGAAGGGAGTGAAGCTGCAGCAGCAACTGGTGTTATAATAGTTAAAGAAACTGCTGTTATTCAAAAAAGAATTTTAAAAATAGATAGACCTTTTTTGTTTTTAATAGTTGAAAATAATACAAAAAATATCCTTTTTATAGGTAAGATTGGTAAACCCGAATAATAGTTTCCCAAATTAGGAAATATTTGTATTGACAGGATAATTTTTTTTCATATAAAATTTTTATAGAAATATGGAGGTGAGTGTGAAAAAGGTATTTTGTACTTTATTACTGTTTATATTGTTTTTTATTCCATCTTTTTTATTCCCCTCATATTTGCCTGATGTAAATGAAGAAAAGTTTAATGATCCATTAAATTCAGAAGTAAAATGGGCTAATGATAGTTTGAATGTTAAAGGTATTGGAAGATTACCTTGTTTTGATAGAACAACATGTCTATATGTTGTAGATACTCTTGCTTATATTGGAATGGATTATTCACTTACTATAGTAGATGTAAAAAATAAAAGCAATCCAATTTTAATAAATAATATCGTGTTACCAAATTATTTAAATGACATTTTTGTGTTGGGTGATTATGCTTATATTGCTGTCGAAAATTCGGGGTTGATTATAGTTGATGTTTCAGATCCAAAACAACCATCTATAATCAGTAGTATTAATATTATTGGAAATCCTTATGATCTATTTGTATTAGGAAATTATGTTTATGTTGCTGCTGATATTTCTGGATTAAAAATATTTGATGTGTCTAATCCCTCAAATCCTTTAGAAATTGGTTCCTATGTCTCTGCTGGTCCTATTACTGGTGTTTATGTAGTTAATAATTATGCTTACTTAACAGAATATGAATTTGGCTTACGTATTATAAATATAACTGACCCATCAAACCCTTATGAGGTTGGATATTTTGATACTCCAGGGAATGCAGTTGACCTATGTGTTGATAATTTTTATGCTTATATTGCTGATGGAGATTCTGGTTTAGCAATAATAGATGTTTCTACTCCTTCTGTACCAAAGAAAATTAAATATTTTGATACATCAGGATTTGTTTATGATATTTACGTTTTTGGTAAGTATGTCTACCTTGCAGATGGGATTTCAGGAATGAGAATTTTAAACATCTCAAACCCATCATTTGCCAAAGAAATTGGTTATTTCGACCCAAATGATGATCTTCTTTTAGATATCTATGTTATAGATAACTATGCTTATGCAGTATATTATGAATCAGGATTAAGAATGCTCGAAATAAATTCAGTTAATCCAAATGAAACAGATTTATATCCGGATGATATAATAGGAGTATTCTTATCTGGTCAATACGCTTATGTAACTGTACACAATTATGGTTTAAAAATTATAAACATAAGTGATCCTACAAATATTTATGATGTTGGTTTTTACGAGACATCTGGAGACGCAGAAGACGTTTTTATTTCGGGAACTTATGCATATGTTGCTGATGGTTATTCTGGTTTGATAATAATAGATGTTACAGATCCACTTAGTCCTAAGGGAATAGGGTATTATGATACACCTGGATATGTATCTGATATTTATATTTCTGGCAATTATGCATATATTGCGGATGGTAGTTATGGTTTACGAATAGTCGATATAAGTGATCCGAAAAATCCAATAGAAGTAGGCAGTTATGATACACCTGGTTATGCATGGGATGTGTACATTTCTGGCAATTATGCATATATTGCGGATGGTAGTTATGGTTTACGAATAGTCGATATAAGTGATCCAACAAATCCGTTAGAATTAGGTTATTATATTACATCTGGATATGCAAGGAGTGTTTATGCATCATCAAAGTACGCGTATATTAGTGTTGGTAATTTTTTACGAATAATTGATGTAAGTGATCCAGCAAATCCAACAGAAATTGGGAACTTTTATTCACAACGTGGTATAACAACAGGGTTTTATTTATCAGGGAATTATTTATTTTTGTTATATGTTGATTTAATGTCAGAATCAGGTTTTTATATAATTGATGTATCAAATCCGTCAAATCCATATGAGATTGCTTTTTATAATATCGCTGGTTTGCCTTTAAAAATTGATGGTTCCGGGAATTATGTATATATTGCGTCAGAAACTTCTGGTTTACATATAATTGATCTAAATACCCTCCCCATAAATTTATCACAAAGGGGTTACTATGATACCCCAGGATCAGCAAGAAAAATAGAACTATCAGGTAATTATGCGTTTGTAGCGGATGGTTATTCAGGTTTAAGAATTTTGGATATTTCTAATCCAAACGAACCTGTACAAATAAGTTATTATGATACTCCCGGGTTTGCCTGTGATGTTAAAATATATGAGAAGTATGCATATATTGCTGATGATAATGCGGGGATAAGAATAATAGATATTTCTAATCCATTAAATCCATATGAAGTTGGTTATTATGATACACCTGGGTATGCTGGAAAAATATTTATCTCAGGAAGATATGCTTATGTTGCAGATTTTGATGCGTTAAGAATAATAGATATATCGGATCCAATAAACCCATTTGAAGTAGGTTATTATCAGTTCTCTTCTCTCAGCTATATTAGAGATGTTTATGTTTCCGGTAATTTTGCATATCTTGCTTATGATGATAATGGTTTGGTAATAATTGATGTGACAAATCCCGCCAACCCTTTATATGTGAGTAGTTATAATACTCCAGGTTATTCACAGTCTATTTATGTAGAAGGTAATTTTGCTTATATTGCTGATGATAACTTTGGATTGAGAATAATTGATATTTCTAATATCTATAATCCTTATGAAATTGGTTATTATGATACTCCAGGCAATGCTTATAATGTATATGTTTCTGGAAGTTTTGCTTATATAGCTGATGGAAACAATGGGATTGTAGTTATAGATGTTTCTAATCCACTGAATCCAGAGTTTGTGACTTCATATAGAACGAAATCTTTTACCCATAATCTTGCATTTTCTGAAAATAATATTTATCTTGCTTCCGATATCGGAGGTTTAATAATAATTTCAATGATTTGTCCACCAAATATTATAGAAAAAGCATATTATAACCCAAGTGGACGTTTTTGTAATGTTTATGTAAAAGATAACTATGCTTATGTTGCTGATTGGCTCAATGGGTTAAGAATTGTTGATGTGAGTGATTCAACAAATCCTGTTCAAATTGGTTTTCATGATACTCCCGGAGAACCGAGGAATGTTTTTATTTCTGGGAATTATGCCTATGTAGCGGCTTATTCTGCAGGTTTAAGAATAATAGATATAAGTAATCCTGCTAATCCACAAGAGATTGGATATTATGATACTCCTGGCTATGTTCAACATGTATATGTTATTGATACTCTTGCTTTTATTACCGATGGAACATATGGACTTAGAATAATAAATGTAAGTATTCCAACAAACCCTCAAGAAATTGGTTATTATGATACTCCTGGTAATACATGTGGTCTTCAAGTTATTAAAGATTATGATTGGTTTTATGTGTTTATAGCAGATGGTTATAGTGGGTTGAGAATTTTATTGGTAGATTTACCTTTTATAAATGAATTAAGTTATTTCAGTTTATACAACACAAAAGATATATTTATATCTGGAAATTATGCTTATGTTGCTGATGGGGAGGCAGGATTAAGAATAATAGATATATCAGATCTATTATCCCCTGTTGAAGTAGGTTCCTACGATACCCCAGGATATGCAATAGATACTTATGTTTTTGGTGATTATGCTTATGTCGCTGACAGTTATTCTGGTTTGAGAGTTATTGATATTTCTTCAGTTACAAATCCTGTAGAGGAAGGTTACTATATTATTAATGGTGCTGAAGCCCTTGGTGTATTTGTTGAAGATTCATTGATACATACAGTTGGTTCAAATGGTTATTTTATACTAAAAAGAGCAATTACTACGAAAACTCATGAAATCTCAAAAGTTGGAAATAAAAACAAACACTATAAAACTTTTCTTAGTATAAATGTTAATTCAGTAAATTTTGGAGTGAAAAACAGGAAAAACGAATTTGTTATTTATGATGTGACAGGTAGAATTGTTGAAAGACAAGTTAATAATATGGAAGGAAATCATTTTTATGATGGTAGGGTTCTTGTGCCTGGAATCTATATAATTAAACTTAGAGATGGGGAAGAAGAAATCACTAAAAAAATGGTTGTAATAAAATAATTGATTTTTTTTCAGATTTCAATTTTAGTTTTTTATGTTTATAAAATTTTTGTAATTTCTCTTTTACAATGTTTAAAAATTATTACAATAAAAATGGAGGGTAATTTTACAAAGTGGTAATTTTCAATAAGATAGATTTGGAATAATTTTTGTTTATAATTTTCCAAAATAAGAGGAGTTTTTATGGATGAAGTGAAAAAGGATATTCAAGATCTCATCCAGAAAGTTGAAGAAGAAGAAGAGGATAAAAAGAAAAAGGAAGTAAAAACTAAAGAGAAAAACATTGAAAAGGTTGCTAAGTTGCTGACTTTTATTGTGATTTTTATACTTTTTATAGCATCGATATTTTTCAATGTAAAAAAGTTTGAACAAATGAATAAACTTACTTTATCTGAGAGTGAAATCGAAGAAAACAAAAAGATATTTCTGTATCTTACGGTGATGAAGATAAAGAACTATAAAGAGCAAAATGGTTTTTTACCAAAAGATTTAAAAGAGTTTGTTCATGAACAGGACTCTGTTGATTATTCTATTATGGATGATTCAATATTTGAACTTTCTATAAAACAAAATGAAAAAGTTATAACCTACAATTCAAAAGATGATCCAATATTACTTATTCCCGAAAAATTTAAAAATCTTGTTTTAGAAGAGGGGGAAAAATGAAAAAAGGATTTTCTTTAATTGAGTTGATGATAGTTATTTTAATAATATCAATAATAGTTAACTTTGCTCTTCCATCGTTTTATGAAGCAAAAAAAACTGCAGAGGCAGCAAAAGTCATAACTGATTTTGAAGTTATTAGAGAAGCGGTTATTGCTTACTATGTTGATACTGGGAAATTCCCACCAGATTATGGCCCTGGCACAGTGCCAAAAGAATTAAAAAAATATTTACCTAAAGGTTTCAAATTTAATTATAAGCCTCGAAAAGATATAAGGTATGACTGGGAAAACTGGATTGTTAACAACAAACCAAAACATCCAAAAACTGGAATACTCTATGGAATCTCATTAACTACAAAAGACAAAGCTCTTGTAAAAAAGGTTAAAGGGATTTTTCGAGGTGCATTTCAGTACTCTTTAAATGATAATTATACTTTTGTTCTCGAGTATATAAAAAAGTAAACAAATATAGATTTATTGATGCCTAGTTACATCAAAAATTCAAATCATTTTTGAAATCAAAAGTGTCGTGATAACTATATTTAAAACAGGGATTTACCAAAAAATGTCAAAAAGTCAAGCACCGTCCCCAAAATATGAAAATAATGATTGACATTAAAGGAAAATGGAGTAAAATCAAAATAAATAATGAAAAAATTTATTATAATTTTTTTAATTTTGTCTTTAACATCACTTTCGATCTTTCCCCAAACAGAACAATCTGATAGTTTGAATTTCAAAGAAAAAAGTTTAAATAAAAAACCTTTCTGCTGTATAGAAATTTCACCTCTTTCAAATAACTTAAATGTTGCAAAGGATAACCTGCTTTTTGGATGTTGTCTTGGATCACCTGTTACTGGTTCAATAGTGTTATCTTTTGTTGGATTTGTTTTTATTTTGGTTGTAGGAATATTTGAAGTAATTTTTACTTTAGGACAGAGTAAAACTATTATCAACTCTTTAGGTCAAATCGGTGTTCCAATTTTTATAACTCTAATTACACTTTCAAGTTTACTCAGTTTATTCTCAATAATTTTTATTCCATATTATGATTATTCAAATAAAGATATAAAAAAAACTTATAAAAATTTAATTGTTTTATTTGAACGAAGTATAGGTTGTATCGGTTCGGTTGGAGTTTCACTTCTTTTATTCTTTGTACTATTGAAAAATAATACAGATGATTAAGTATGGTTGTGGTTAAAGTAGAAAATTTGAAAAAAAATTTTGGAAAAGTACAGGCGTTGAAAGGGATCAACTTCGAAGTTAATCAGGGTGAAATTTTTGGTTTGATAGGTCCAAATGGAGCGGGGAAATCTACATGTCTTAGAATACTTTCGACTATTCTGAATAAAAGTGAAGGAAATGTAGAAATCTTTGGATATGATATTTCGAAAAAGATGGAAATAAAAAAGATAATCTCCTATCTACCAGAAGATGCTGGTGCTTACAAAAATCTGAAAGGAATTGATTACTTAAAATTTTTTGTAAATTTTTTTAAAGATGGAAGAGATATCGAAAAAACTCTTGAATATGGAATAGAAATTTCATCTTTGAAAGATAGGTTAAACGATAAGATCGATACATATTCTAAAGGGATGATAAGAAGGCTTTTGATAGCACGAAGTTTAATGATAGAACCAAAACTTGCGATACTTGACGAGCCGACCTCTGGACTTGATGTTATCAATGCAACACAGATCAGAAATATTATAAAACAAAAAGCAAAAGAGGGGACAACCTTTATAGTTTCATCTCACAATATGCTTGAGGTCGATTACCTGTGTGATCGAATATCACTGATAAATGAGGGGATTATTGTTGAAAGTGGTAGTATAAAAAAATTAAAAGAAAAATATAATGCTGAGAATATTGAAAAAATATTTGTAAAAGTTGTTGGAGAAAAAAGATGATTCTTAACATTATAAAAAAAGAGATAAAGGAACTTTTAAATAAGTCGACAATAATTTCACTAATCTTTGTATCTTTTGTGTTAGGTTATATAGGTAAATATGTTTCGAATGCTGAAAAAAACGCAGAGATCAATAATGCTAATATAGTAATTATTGATAAAGATTCAACAGAAATTTCAAAGAAATTTTCTGATTTTATTTTAAAATATTCAAAAGGTGAATTGGAAAAAAAGAGTTTTAATGATCAATTGGAAATATTAAAAAAAGAAGGTGGGGCTATAATCATTATTGAGAAAGGATTCAAGAATGCAGTTTTGAAAGGAGAAAAAGGAGAGTTAAAAGTTGAGTGGATTTTGAAAGGAACGGGACTTTTCGATTTTATGTCTTCAGATGTAATTGAAAAGTGTCTTATATATTCCAAGAATGATCTATCTAAATACCTTTTGATCGAAGAAGGCATAAAAAAAGAAAATATTCTCGATCCATTTACAATTAAAACACAAGATTTAAAAGTTAAAGAAAAAACTTTTAAAAATGTTAGCCCAAAAACTTTATATTCCTTTCTTGGGAATCAGACGAATTTTGTCCCTGTGATAATTATGATGCTTCTGGTGATGTCTGGAGGAATGATAATATCATCGATGGGTATGGAAAAAGAGAATAAAACACTTGAGACACTTCTTACGATGCCAGTTGAAAGAAGAGATATCGTTCTTGGGAAAATAATAGGTGGTGGAATTGTTGGAATGGTAATGGCTTCAATCTATATGACAGGGTTTTATAATTATATGAAAGGTTTTTCTGAAAATATTTCATACATGCCTGATTTCAAAGTTTTTTATTTTTCAGATTATATTTTGATAGGTCTTTCAATATTTCTATCATTGTTATCCGGACTTTCGATGTGTTTGTTGCTTGGACTTTTTGCGAAAGATTACAAGTCGGCTCAGACATTAACAATGCCGGTTTCAATACTTGCAATAATACCTATGTTTTTAACGATGTTTAAAGATTTTGATACTTTATCTTGGCCTTTTAGAACAATAGTTTTTTTAATACCGTTTTCACATCCGATGATGACGATGAAACTTTTATTTTTTGATCAATATAAAATGGTTTTTTATGGAATACTATATAATCTATTCTTTTTCATAATTTTAGTTATTATTCTTGTTTATATATTCAACACAGATTATATAATTACAGGAAAAGAGCTTGAAAGGTTTTTCAAAAGAAAAAAATTTCTTTAAATCAAAAAACCCCAAAGGTTTGGGGTTTTTTGAAAGGAGAGATGAGGTTTTATAAAGAGATGGTATTATTTTAAAATCACTATTTTCTCTTTAAAAATATTTTTACCATTTTTCAAAAGTAGTAAATATTTGCCTGTCGGAAGAGAGTTCAAATTATTATTAACTCTTTCACCGTTCAGGTTGTAAATCTGTATTTCAAACTCCCCAAGATTTTTAAGATCTATTGTCTTTGAGAATGTTATAGGATTTTGAGGATTCACTGGATTTGGTGGAATAATATTGTGTCTTCTTTTATCAGGAGACGATTTTAATTGAACTGAATTTTCATCTTCAGGAAGAACAGGTTGAGGTGGAATTATGTAGTTTCTATGGTTTTCGGGGAGGGAATTTAATTGAGTTGAATTGTTATCATCAGGTAAAACGGGTTGGGGTGGAATTATATAGTTTCTATGAATATCAGGTTGGGATTTAATATTATAATCAAGAAATTCAGCATCATTTTTATCAGCTAAAACGGTTATACTTGCAAGAAGTATGAAGAGTGAAACTGTTAAAAGTTTTTTCATAATACCTCCTTTTTTTCAATAACTATAATCAATTATCGTGCCAAATTTTAAATTACACTAAAAACATAATTTGATATTTTATTAAGAGGTCAAAAAGTAAATTTTATTTTACACCTGTCTTTATTTGAAACTAATTTTTTAACCTATTGATTTTTTCACTTAATATGGTATACTTCACCAAAAAAAAGGAGAAACTAAATGGCTAATAGATGTGAAGTTTGCGGAAAAGGACCACAGTTTGGCTCAAATATTTCACATGCGCACAATGTGACAAAGAAAAAAAGGATGCCGAATTTAAGGAGAGTAAAAGCAAAAGTAGATAATAAAATTAAATATATCTATGTTTGCTCAAGATGTCTTCGTTCAGGTTCAGTTCAAAAAGTTGTTTAACTATTGACATCACATTATTATTCAATTATTATCCTAATATAAAATATTAGGAGTGAAGATGAAAAAAATTTTAATAATTATAATTTTGCTCTTTACATATGTACTTATCTTTTCAACCGCCTCCCAGGCAGGTGCAGTTTTTTTACTTATTTATCCCGGTTCAAGGGCAGTTTCTCTGGGAAACTCTTATACTGCGTTATCTGATGATGCACTCGCTACGTATTACAACCCTGCAGGGATGGGTTTGCAGGAAAAGAAAGATATAGTGCTTATGCATTCTCCATGGCTTACAGCCCTTGGGAATGATATGTATTATGAATTTCTTTCAGCTGTTATTCCAACAAATTATGGTGTTTGGGGTGGAAGTATAATTTATCTTACAGCTGGAGAGATGTCAGCTGAGGAAAACAATGACCCAACCGCAGTATGGACAACTTTTGATTTTGCTTTATCACTTTCATATTCCTACAGGATCAAAAATGATATGTCGTTGGGAGTAACAGGCAAATTCATCTACTCTTTTTTAGCACCTGATTGGATAATTCAGAAATATATAGGAGAAGAAAGAGGAGGGCAGGGACAATCTGTTGCTTTGGATTTTGGATTTTTGAAAAAGTTTGGTGAAAAAACATCTATTGGTGTTTCTCTTTCAAATCTCGGTCCTGGACTCAAATACATTGCTGATGGTTCAGTGGATGATCTTCCGAGAACTCTTAGGATCGGATTTGCTCAAACGATTATACAGAATGAGTTGAACAAGTTGATTTTTACAACAGATCTGACAAAAGTTATTGCTGGAATACAACTCGATTCACTTTCAAAATCAGATTTCACCTTTGAACTGTCAAGAATCCTTGAAAAGTATGAAAATATGAGTAACCCAGAGAGTGAAGATACTCTTTCACTACTCGAAGCTGAATTTCTTGACACCTGGCTTGGTGCTGGAATTGAATACACCTATTACAATCTTCTGTCTTTAAGGTTGGGATATTTTCTTGATTATTATGGGCAAAGGATGGGATTCACTTTCGGTGGTGGAATCATGGTGAAAAACAGTTTCAGACTTGATCTTGGTATAGATTCTGATATATACGATTTTGAAACTTCAAACTACAGAATCTCAATCGGTTTCAGGTGGTGAACACTACGATCGATCTAATATTCAACATAGACAAGGAAGAAGGTTTAACATCGTTTGAAATAGTTAAAAGATTCAGAAGTATTTTCAAAGAAAAAAAAGTTGGTTTTCTCGGAACTCTTGATCCTTTTGCCTCAGGTGTGTTACCCCTTTTTTCAGGGAATTTCACAAAACTTATAAGATTTTTGGAAGATTGTGATAAGGTTTATGATGCGTTGATAGAGTTCGGTATTTTGACTGATACTCTTGATGTTACAGGAAAAATAGTCGAAAGAAAAAATCAAAAAATAAAAATTCATGAAAAAGATGTAGAAAAAGTTATAAAGAACTTTTTTCTCGGTGAACAATTGCAAATGGTTCCAAAATATTCGGCTGTGAAAATACAAGGAGAAAGAGCGTATAACCTTGCAAGAAAAGGAATAATGTTTGAAGAAAAAAGAAAAAAGGTTTTTATGAAGGATTTCAAGATAATCTATTTTGATGGAAAAAATCTTAATATTCAATTAAGGGTCAAAAAGGGGTTTTATGTCAGATCATTTGCAAAAGAAATTGGTGAGAAACTTGATACCTATGGAACTGTTGTAAAGTTGAGAAGATTGGAAAATGGATTTTTTAAAATAGGGGATGCAAAAAAAATAGATGATATAAAAATTGAAGATTCGAAAAAACTGGAGGAAATTGTAAAAGAAATAATGGATACCCTCGAAGTTGATCGAAAAGATTTTAATATTTTAAAGAATGGTAATTTTTTGAAGTTGAAAAATAATTTTGACAAAAAATTACTTCTTGTAAAATATGAAAAAAATTATATTGTTGCTGAAAATAAGGATGGTTTTATCTATCCAAAAAGGTGTATTGTATGAACATATTTTATGGATTGAATAAAGTCGATGATAGTTTAAAAGGAAAAGTTATCACGATCGGTTCTTTTGATGGAATTCATAAGGGACACAAAAAGGTTTTGGAAAATTTATCTAAAATTTCAAAAAGAGAAGGGAAAGAAAATCTTGTAATCACTTTTGAACCTCATCCGCGAATAGTTCTCGAAGGTATCAAAGAAAATTTTCTTTTAACAACACTTGAAGATAAACTTTATATGTTTGAAACTTCAAACCTTGTTGACAATCTTTTGATAATTCCTTTTGATAAAAATTTCGCGCAGATTTCGGCCGATGATTTTGTTGAAAAAATAATAATAAACCGCCTTGCACCTTCAACATTTGTTGTTGGATACGATACACATTTTGGAAACAACAGAAAAGGGGATATTGTAAAATTGAGGTCAATACTTTTGAAGGAAAGAATAAAATTTGAATTAGTTGAACCTGAAGTTGAAGATGCACAGATTATTTCAAGTTCGATAATCAGAAAATTCATAAAATTTGGGAACATTGAAGAGGCGAATAAATTTTTAGGATACAAATATTTTGTAAAAGGTGTTGTTGTTAGAGGAGAAGGAAGAGGTGCAATCCTTGGATTCCCAACAGCAAACATCGAATTTGATGAAAAGATAAAGATTATGCCTCAAAATGGAGTTTACGCTGTATTGGTAATATATGAAGGTAAAAAATATAAAGGAATGATGAATGTTGGGAAACGGCCGACTTTTGATGAAAAATTATCTCTTGAAGTTCATATACTTGATTTTAATGAAAATCTTTATAACAAAACTTTGAAAATACACTTTATAAAAAGGTTAAGAGACGAAGTAAAATTCCCAGGAGAAAATGAACTAATAGAGCAGTTAAAAAAAGATAAAGAAGAAATAAAAAATTTAAAGGAGGAATTATGGCTTTAAAAAAGGAAAAGAAAAAAGAGATCATTGAAAAGTTTGCAATCAAAGAGAATGATACAGGATCTCCAGAAGTTCAAATCGCTCTTTTAACTGAAAGGATCAACCAGGTGACTGAACATCTGAAAAAATTTAAAAAGGATATACATTCAAGAAGAGGACTTCTTTTAATGGTTGGTAAAAGAAAAAGATTGTTAAACTATCTTATGCAAAAGGATTTTGAAAGGTATAAAAAGATAGTGAAAGAATTAAATTTAAGAAAATAAGAGGGGTAACGAATGGAAGAAAAAAAAGCAAATGGGCCGTATGGTCGGTTCAATTTGGAAATTTCAACAGGTAAACTTGCAAAACAGGCCAACGGTTCAGTAGTGGTAAAATTGAATGAAAACATTCTTCTTGTAACAGCAGTTGCATCAAAAACAAAAAAAGAGGGACAGGACTTTTTCCCTCTCACTGTTGATTACAGAGAGAAATATTTCGCAACTGGAAAGATTCCTGGTGGATTTTTCAAGAGGGAAGGTAAGCCAAGAGATCGAGAGATCCTTGCAAGCAGATTGATCGATAGACCTATAAGGCCACTTTTTCCCGATGATTTCATAAATGAAACACAGATAATCGCAACACTCTTTTCCGCTGATGGAAAAATCGATACTGATGTTTTGGGTGTCATCGGTGCATCAGCAGCACTTATGATTTCGGATATACCTTTCAATGGCCCCGTAGGTGCCTGTAGGGTTGCCCTTGTTGATGGTCAACTGATTGATTCACCAACTTTTGATGAACTTGAAGATGCTGATCTTGAACTTGTCCTTGCTGGAACAGAGACAACTGTTACAACGATTGAAGCATCAGCAAATGAGGTCTCAGAAGAGGATATGTTGAGGGCTATAGAATTTGGACACAACATAATAAGAGAATCTATAAATATCCAGAAACAACTCATAGAACAGATCGAAGTAAAAAAGATGGAATATGAACCTTTCATTATCCCGCAGGATTTAAAGGATAAAATAAAGGAAATGACAACTGAGAGGTTGAAAGTATTGAACAATATTTTTGAAAAGCAGAAGAGAAATCAGGAATTTGAAAAACTAATTAAAGAGGTTGTAGAAAATCTCAAAGAGGAATATGAAGATTTTGTTAACGTCATACCATCACTGATAGAGGATAACAGGAAAGAAATGATAAGAGAAAGAATCTTGAAAGAGGGAATACGACTTGATGGAAGAAAAACAAAAGAGATCAGAAAGATAAGTTGTGAAGTCGGGCTTATGCCGAGAACACACGGATCAGCACTTTTCACAAGAGGTGAAACACAATCACTTGCATGTCTAACTCTTGGAACATCGTCTGATGAACAGGTTATCGAAGATCTTGAAGGAGAATCTAAAAAATCTTTTATGTTGCATTATAACTTCCCACCTTTTTCAGTTGGAGAAGTTTCACCTTTAAAAGGTCCGGGAAGAAGAGAGATAGGGCATGGATTCCTTGCAGAAAAATCTCTCCAAGCAGTTATACCTTCTGAGGAAATTTTTCCATATACGATAAGAATCGTCTCTGAAATACTTGAATCAAATGGTTCGTCAAGCATGGCTTCAGTGTGTTCTGGATCTCTTTCATTGATGGATGCTGGAGTTCCAATCAAATGTCATGTTGCCGGAATCGCTATGGGGCTCATAGTTGAAGAAGGTTATGATCCAGTAATATTATCAGACATAATGGGTGAAGAGGATCATTATGGTGATATGGATTTTAAAGTTGCTGGAACAAGAGAAGGAATAACTGGTTTGCAACTTGATACAAAGATTGAGGGTATAACCATTGATATTCTTAGAAAAGGTTTCTATCAGGCGAAAGAGGGAAGAGAGCATATTCTCGATATAATGGAAAAAACGATATCAAAGCCGAGAGAACAGTTATCACAGTACGCTCCAAGGTTGATCCAGTTTACAATCGATAAAGATAAGATAGGGCTTGTTATCGGTCCTGGTGGAAAGATGATAAGGTCGATTATCGAAAAAACTGGTGTAAAAGTTGATATAGATGATACAGGAAAGGTGACGATCGCATCCACGGATCTTGCAAGTGGAGATGAAGCAAAAAGAATGATCGAATCACTCGTAAAAGATATTGAGATGGGAGAAATCTATGAAGGTAAAGTAACCAAGATAACCAACTTTGGTGCATTCATAGAACTTTTACCTGGTAAAGAAGCTTTGATGCATATATCACAGTTCTCACATGAAAGGATTAATGATCTAAATGAGCATTTGAAGGTTGGGGATAAGGTCTCAGTTAAAGTTATAAATGTTGATGAAAATGGTAAAGTTAATGTTTCACGAAAAGTCCTTATAGAAAACAAAAATCAGGATCAAAACAAAAATGAAGAAAAACACCACTATAGAAAGTTTGGAAGAAAGGATTATAGAAGAGATGGATCTTAAACAGAATATTTCAACTGAAAAATTGGAGAATGGAGTCAGTTTTATTGGAGAACAGATAAAAATCTTCCATTCTCTAATTTTTGGTTATTATGTGAGAGTTGGATCTGATTATGAAAATGAGAGATTGAATGGAATAAGCCATCTTACAGAACATTTGATTTTTAAGGGAACAAAAAAAAGAAAAGCTGATGAGATCTCAAGATTGATAGAACATTATGGTGGAACAATAAATGCTTACACAGCAAGGGATCATACCTCATTTTACTTTAAATGTTTACCTGATAATTTTAAAAGGATCCTTCCAATTTTTCAGGAGATGCTTTTTGAACCTCTGATCACTGAAGATGAACTTGAAAAAGAAAAAAATGTTGTTATAGAAGAAATTAGATCAGCTGAAGATGATCCTGAAGATCTTGTGTTTGAAAATTTAAACAGGATCGTTTTTAAAGGTTCTCCTTTTGAAAAGACAATACTTGGAAGTGAGAAGATAATAAAATCGATCACGAGAAACGATGTTTTAAACTTTATAGAAAAAAATTATGTAAATGATAACTCTTTCTATTCATATGTTGGACCTTTGACTACGAAAAATATCAAAGAATCAATCGACAAAAAATATTTTAGGAATGGTGAATCTGTTAAAAATGATAACATAAAAATCAAAGATAATTTTTCTCAAAAAATCTATGTTTATAAAAATTCTTTACAGCAATTTCATGTTGCATTAGGTTTCAAAACTCAAAACTATTATTCTGATGAGAGATTCCCTTTGACGATACTCTCTGCTATATTAGGTATTGGAATGTCATCAAGATTGTTCAAAAAATTGAGAGAGGAAAAAGGACTTGTATATACTGTTTATTCTTTTGTTGATATTTTCAAAGAATCTGGAATGAGTGGAATATATTTTGTCTGTTCTCCAGATAATTATAGGAAAACTATGGGAATTATTGAAAATGAGATGTCCAACATCATACGCTATGGGGTTGAAAAAGATGAGATGGAAAAAGTAAAAAACCAGATTCTTGCGAATGTTGTGATGAGTTATGATTCTCTTTCTGGAAGGATGGGATTCAATGCAAAATCTTTTTTATACAAAAAAAGAATCGAGAGTGTAAATTCGGTTATAAAAAAATTCAAAAATGTATGTTCAGAAGATATTAAAGAAATTGCAAAAAAGTATTTTAAGTTCGACAAATTGAATATTTCGATAGTTGGAAATAAAAAAAATTTTAAGATATGATAGATATAAAAATTGAAGTCACAGAAAATGGTTTTTTACCAAAATATATGACAGATGGTTCTTCGGGTGCAGATATATTTGCATCTGAGGATGTTTGTATAGAACCTTTCGATGTTTCGTTAGTCCCAACAGGAATAAAAGTAGAAATACCTTCTGGCTATGAGTTACAGATAAGACCAAGAAGTGGATTCTCTTTAAAAAATAAGATCTTGATTTTAAACACTCCTGGAACGATCGATTCAGATTATAGAGGTGAAATAAAAATCATAATGTTCAACCTTAACAGAGAAAGATTTTGTATAAAAAAAGGAGAGAGAGTAGCGCAGATGGTTTTATCAAAAGTAGAAAAAGCAAATTTTATTGAAGATAAGGTTAACAACACAAAAAGAGGGGATGGCGGATTTGGCCATACAGGAAAATGATCTCTTACTACTATTTCAGGATTATGAGTGTATTTTTGTATTTTGTTCCGTATGAAGTTATAGATTTTTTTTCTTATGTCATAGGAAATCTTATATATTTTTCAAACAACTGGAGAGTTGAAAGTATCAAAAAAAATCTCAACAGGATAGGGATATTTGATTTCAATTTGAAAGAGATTTTTGTAAACATGGTAAGAAACCATTTTGATCTATTAAAATCTTATTATTTGAAACAGGATTACAT
Source organism: Caldifarciminota bacterium (assembly GCA_039804105.1). Taxonomy (GTDB): domain Bacteria; phylum Hydrothermota; class 32-111; order 32-111; family 32-111; genus 32-111. The sequence continues at coordinate 413,187 of JBDRZU010000001.1, read as the reverse complement.
TTTAAAAATAACCGATTTGAGTAATGTGGATCTTGAAAGAATTAAGAATCACAAATACATTCTGATAACGGCACATTATGGGAATTGGGAGTTGGCGGGTATAATTTTTGGTTACCTTGTTAAAAATAGTGTATCAGTTGCTGAATTTAAAGGAGTTGGTGAAGCAAAATACAGGGCTCTGTTGAGATTTAGAAATTTAACTGGTATGAAAATATTCCCACTTGAAGATCCAAAAACAATATTAAAACTTGAAGAACATTTGCAGATGGGATATATCCCGGTACTTCTGTTCGATAGAGATATAACAAAGACAGGAACACTTTGTGATTTTGGAAATTCAAAAGTTTTTATTCCCAAAGGTCCCTTTTATTTTGGTAAAAAATTTTCAAGGGATATAATGTTTGGAACTTTTTTTTACAGAAAAAATAAAAAGTATAGATATATTGCTTTAATAATAGAAGTTGAAAAAGATGAGAATCTGAAAAAGTATGCTGAAAATGGTTTAAAAGTTTTAGTCGATGTGATCAAAAGAAAACCTGAAGAATGGTTTGCTTTTTCAATGAGGTGGGAGTAATATGGCTGAAAGAAAAAAATTAAAAATTTTGATGGTCTCAGATATGTATTATCCTTTGCCTGGTGGCATTTCAGAACATATCCATCATCTGTATATAGAGATGAAGAGAAAAGGGCATACAGTTCATATTTTAACAGGAAATCCGATTTTGAAGTCGATAAAAAATGAAGGTAGCGATATTAAAAGAGTTGGATACTCGATTTCAATACCCGCCAATAAATCATTTGCACAGGTGTCAGTTGGAATCAAAATGATATTCGATATTAAAAATCTTCTTGAGAGAGAGAAGTATGATGTAATTCACATACACGGTGCGTTGGCACCTACACTTCCTTTGATAACATTGTTTTTTTCTAATTCAACAAACATAATAACATTCCATGCTGCTTTTGATAGATCTATTGGTTATGAAGCGTTGAGATCCCCTCTAAAAAAATTTTTTGAAAGATTGGATGGAGTTATTGCAGTTTCCGAGGAAGCAAAAAGATCGGTTTATAAATATTTCCCGGGAGAATACACGATTATTCCAAATGGAGTTGACCTCAAAAGATTTTCACCATCAAATCCAAAACTTGAAAACTATATTGATGGAAGGATAAACATACTTTTCGTTGGAAGACAGGATCCAAGAAAAGGTATAAAATTTCTTTATAAAGCGATGGATTATATTATTGAAGAAATATCTGATGTTCGATTGATAGTTGTTGGTAAGGGATTTTTGAAAAAATATTATGAATTGTCAATCAGTGAGAAAGCAAAAGAACATATTGTTTTTGAGGATTATGTTGATTGGTCTTTGCTTCCACTTTATTACAGTACCGCAAATGTTTTTGTTTCTCCAGCAACAGGCGGAGAAAGTTTTGGAATCGTTTTACTTGAAGCTATGGCATCTGGAACTCCTGTTGTTGCAAGTAATATAAGAGGATACAGACAGGTGATAAAACATAAGTATAACGGCTTTCTTGTTAAACCAAAAGATCCAAAAGAACTTGCTGATGGGATTATTGAAGTCCTGAAAAACAGGGAATTGAAAGAGAATTTGAAAAAAAATGGTCTTGAATTTGTGAAAAGATTTTCATGGGAAAACATTTCCAATGAAATTCTCGAATTCTATTACAAAAAGATTGAAGAGAAGAGTAATCATAAACAAGATAGATTGAGAAGATGGTTTTAAAATATTTTTTGCCGTTGTTTTTTGTTGTTATACTTTATATTTATGGTTGGATTTATTGGTATATTAGATTCTATAAAAAAAAAATATATGCAAAAAATATTATCTCTTTTCATAAGATTTCGAAATATCCTGAATTCGGAGGAACATCAAATATCGTTTTTCAATTTGAAAACTATTTGAAATTTTTAAAAAAAAATGGTTTTAAAACAACAACGATAGATGATTTTTTAAATTCTCAAGATGAAAAAAAAATCTTAATCTTTTTCGATGATGCTTATGAAAATGTTTATAAGTATGCTTTCCCTGTAATGAAAAAATATTCTTATACTGGAGTTTTATGTCCTGTTGCTGGATATATTGGTAAAAGGAATGTCTGGGATGCAAAAACTGGGAAATTCAGACATATGGATGTTAAAATGTTGAAAGAGATGGAAGAAAATGGATTTGAAATAATTTCACATTCATTTTCCCATAAAGATCTCAGAAAATTGAACCATGAAAAATTGAAAATAGAGGTTTTTCATTCAAAGGAGATACTTGAAAATATTCTGAAAAAAAATGTTGATTATTTCCTTTACCCTTATGGATTAACAAACGAACGGGTGAAAAAAGTGGTTAAAGATGCTGGTTACAAAGGAGCATTTACATCTTATACGGATAATCTTGATTTTGATATTTTCGAGATTCCAAGAAATACTCTCTATATTATTGATACGAATCTTGCTTTAAAAACTTTATTGACAAGAAGACCAGTTATACTTTTTGGACATTTTGATATGAAAGGAAGGATAACAAACTGGTTCGGGAGATTCTCTCCAGTTATAAAATTATGAAAAAGAAAACTCTGTTTATCGACTATATTTTTCTTTTAAGACCAACAATTCAGGTTGCTTTGTGGACATTTTATTTCATAGGAGTTTATCTTGGTTACAGGGAAGAAGGGAATATAAAATTTTTCAATTTTGTTTTCAATTTCAGAACTTATTATATTCTTTTAGCGTATTCGCTTTTGATGGGGGGAGTATATATCCTTAACCAGATCACAGACATAGAAACGGACAGGATGAACAAAAAACTTTTTATTTTGCCGGAAGGGATTATAAGTGTGAAAAATGCATACACAACTTTTATTTTTGTTGTTCTTATTGGTTTTTTTATGATCTTTTTTAACTTTAAAATTCAAAAAACAATTTTAAATCTGTTCATAATCTCTTTTATTATGGGTTATCTTTATTCAGCAAAACCTTTTTATTTTAAAAGTAGACCTTTTCTTGACCTTTTCTCAAATGTTTTCGGTTATGCTCTTATCGCTTCAATGATCGGTTATCTTTCAGTTAAAAATAGTTTTCCACAGTTGATAATCTTTATACCTTACATGTTTTCAATGGCTGCTATTTTCATAAACACAACGATCCTTGATTATGAAGGTGATAGAAAGGTTGGGTTGAAAACGACAGGAATCCTTTTGGGAATAAAAACTTCTCTATTCGTTTCAACATTTTTTATGATACTCGCTTTGGTCTCAGGCATATACAATAAAGATACTCTTGCAATTGTAACGACTTCATACTCTCTTATTTTTTTCATAATCTCATTATTTTTCAGAAATGAAAAATATGTGAAATGGTCTGTTATGTTTACATCTCCTTTTGTTTCATTTATACTTGGTTTGATTTTCCCTTACTTTTTATTACTATGTGCTTTTACACTTTTTCTTTCACTCATATATTACAAGAAAAGGTTTAACTATAATATATTATGAAAAAATTTTTTCTTTTATCGATTCTTATAATTTTATTTGTTTTTGTTTATTCTTATCCTGTTTACAAACATGATGTTGATACTATTATAGATTTTATATATAAGCAGGATTATAGAAATGCATTTGAACATACCGAAAAAATAAGAAACAAATATTCTCCTGTTCTCTATTATTTTCTAAAATCTACTATAGTATCAACCTATATGAGTGATTTTGAAACTGATTCTTTGTCTGGAATCCTCTTTTCAAGTTCTGATTCTGTTTTAAAGTATGCGGATATGTCAAACTCATACGATAACTTTTTTATTGGAGGTATCTTTCTGTATAGGACTTACTTTTACTTGGATAAAGGTAATTACCCAAAAGTTATAAATTCAGGTTTAACTGCATTGAAATATTTTAACAGGGCAATCGAACTCGATCAAAAAATGTACGACAGTTATCTTGGAAAAGGTGTTGTGAGTTATTTCATAAATAAATTCAAAGATAAATTACCTTTTGTTTCAGGAAACGATGATGGCATAAAACTCATAAAGTTTTCTGCTGATTCTGGAATTTTTGTTCAATATCCCGCTTACAATGTGCTTGCTATTCTGTACCAGATGGATAAAAAATATAAGGATGCTGAAATCGTATGTGAACGGTTAAGAGAAATTTATCCAGAAAACAGAATGTTTTTGTTTACCCATGTAAAAATTCTTCTTGAACAGAAAAAATATGACGAGGTTCTTCCATTACTCGAAAAGTTAAAAGAAAAAGTGGAAATAGAACAACCGAAAACTTATGTGAACTTATCTTTTGTTTACTACAACATGGCTCTTGTTAATTACGAATTAAAAGATTTTGAAAAAGCAAAAATTTATCTTAGAAAATTGAAAAAGGTTTACATTTTAGCAAGTGATAACGGAAAGGTTAAAGATTTTTATAAACAAGGTGAAATTTTGAAGAAAAAGTTAAATGGATAAAAAACAGGTTTTAGTGATCTCTTATTATCTCTACCCTTTTTATAATTATGGTGGTGGAAGAAGGTTCTTATCATTGCTGAAATTATTTGATTCCAACAAAATAGATTATCTTGTTATAACATCATCTGAAAAAACTTTTTTGGATCACAAAACACTCTTTATAAAAGATCCTTTCATTAGAGGCAAAAGTGTTGATAGGGGGAATTCTTTTTTAAGGAGTTTCAACCCCTTACCTGATTCTATGTTCTTATGGTCCTATGAGGTGTTTAAATATCTAAAGAAACATAAAAAAAATTTTGATAGAATAATCGTTTCAGCACCGCCATTTTCTTTACCTTTAATTTTATCCTTATTTTTAAAAAGAACTGATTTTGATAAGTTCATACTTGATGTTAGAGATATATATTATGATGGAACTTTAAGAGATTATAAGATCCCATTAATAAGATTTACTGATTATATTTTTGATAGAATCATATTTAAAAAATTTCGCAAAATCACGACAAACATTCCAAGATATGTAGATCTAATAAAAAAAAGATATAAACTGAAAAGGGTTGATCTTGTTATGAACTCTTTAGATGATGAAGAGCAACAATTGGAAAAAGTAAATTTTAAAGAAAAAGTTATACTTTATTCAGGTAAACTTGATAGGTTCAGATTCAATAAAGATTTTTTTGAAATATTCGAAAAAATAACTCCTCCAATAAAAATCTTTATTGTTGGAAAAGTTGATAAAAAAATAAAAAATTATCTTGAGAAGAAAAGTTTTGTTAAATTGTTTGGAGAAATGGATTATAAGGAAACACAAAAGTATGTTTTTTCTTCAGACATTTTTCTTATAATGCATCCTTTCAATTTGAAAGATGGTCAGTCAATATTCTCTTCTAAACTTCTTGATGGAATAAAGTTCAAAAAGAAGATTCTTTATGTTGGCCCCAAAAATGATCTGTACGATTTTATTAAAAGTAACAAAATTGGAGAAGCGATTTCAAAATCAGATGTTAGCGATTTAGAACAAAAGTTGAAAAGGTTGATCGAGAATGAGTACTATTATAACGATAGCATCGTTGAGAGATTTAAACAACCTTTCAAAAATAGTTATTTTACTGAGAATCTTTTTTAAAACTATCGGGATGTGGTGCTTTAAAAACAAGAAGTGAACTTTTTTTATCTGATGTATTTTCAATGAACATTCTGTCGTTTAGATTCACATTGAACAATGTTCCTTCTTTCAAGTTTGATTTAATCCCATTTATTGTTATTTCAACTTCTCCAATGATTGGTATTATCGTAAGAAAAGAGTTAGCATTATGTTCTTTAACAGATTGTTTCGGATTTAAAGCAATTTGGAGTATCAAACAGTAATCGTTTTCAAAAAGTTTTCTGTAACCAAAATTTTCTTCCTGAAATGGGATATTTTCAAATATATTCATAAAGACCTCCTTTATCTATTATTCTTTTAAAAAGTAAAATGTCAACATTAACCATCCTTGAATATTTGTTTATCTATGTGTATAATAAAAACATGGAAAATTTAATTTTACATACATGTTGTGCTCCCGATTTGACTTACTCTTATGAATACTTTAGCAAAACATACAATGTTTTTGCACTTTTTGTTAATGATAATATGGATACTTTTGATGAATTTCAAAAAAGATATGAAGAGGTTTTAAAAGTTGCAAAACATTATGGTTTTGAATGCAAAAATCTTGAATATGAAAATGAAATTTTTCTTAAGAATATTGTTGGTCTTGAAGATGAACCAGAGATGGGTAAACGTTGTGAAGTATGTCATCTTTTGAATTTCAGAAAAACAGCAAATTTCTGTAAAGAGAATGGATTTAAAATATTTTCTACAACTTTAACGATAAGTCCTCATAAGAATGTTGATCTTATAAACAGTATTGGTGAAAGAGTCGCAAAAGAGTTTGGATTGGAGTTTGTTAAAGAGAATTTAAAAAAGAATGATGGATTTTTAAAATCGGTAAAGATCTCAAAAGAGTTAAACCTTTATCGTCAAAATTATTGTGGCTGTATCTTTTCAAGGGGGAAAAGTGGACAGAGATATAAAGTTTAAAAAATTTTTAAAGAAGATGGAAGATTGTGAAGGATGTCCCATGAGAAGTTATGGAGAGCCGGTATTTTCAGGGAATATTTTACAAGAAATAATGATAATCGGTTATGAACCTGAAAGTCATAATTTCTCGATAGATTCAAAACTTGTTGCGAAAGCATCATCTCTACTCACTCTCTATGAAACGGAAGTAAAGTATGGAGCATACATAACATATCTTTATAGATGTTCTCTTATAATCCATGGAGAACTTACGGATGAAGCAAAAAAAAGATGTAAGAGGTACCTTGAAGAAGAGTTTGAAATCGTCAAACCAAAATATCTTATAATTTATGATGAAAGGGTTTTAAAAGAGTTGGTCGAAAATTATGAAGTTATAATCAACAGTGAAGTTCAGCCAGTTGAAAGTAAAGTTTTTGATAGAAAAGTTAAGATCTATTTCATCAGATGAAAAAAGTTTTTTCTTTTGAAATTTTTGATTATAACCTTGAAGAGATAGAGTCCAATTTAAAACAAGTTTTTAAAAGTTTAGAATTTTTAAAAAAATTTTCAGACGAAAAAAAAATAGTTTTAAAACCAAATCTTTTAACAAAACCCAATTCAAATCTCAATATCATAACCACAAATCCAGTTGTTGTTGAATCCGTTATCAGAATACTTCTTTCAGAAGGAATTAAAAAAGAAAGGATAATTATAGCAGATGGGTCATCAGCGATTCATAAAGATATGGATCCGATATTTAGAGAAACAGGGTATATGTATATTGCTGAAAGGTATGGAATAGGTCTTGTGAATCTGAATAGGACAAAATACATCATCAAAAACAAAATAAAAATAAGTGAATTTTTGGAAGATCAACCCCATATAATTAACATAGCAAAATTGAAAACACATATGCTAACAAGGTTAACATTATCTGTTAAAAACCTTTACGGTTTGATTCCAGGTGAGAGCAAACTCTATTATCATACAAGATATCCAGATACAGAAAGTTTTTCAGAATTTTTGACGAAACTCTACAACACGATAAAACCTGATATCAACATAATCGATGGAATAACTGGAATGCAGGGGAATGGCCCTGGTGGAGGAGATTATGCTGCGACAGGACTTTTGTTGGTATCGGAGGATGGGTTTGTACTTGATGACTTTGTTGCATCGCTTCTTGATTTAAAAACCGATGATGTACCTTTTTTGAAGATTGCGATAAAAAATGGTCTTTACGATCGGAACTATCAAGTGATTGGAAATTATCATAAATTGAATATGAAAATGCCAGACAGGAACAGTTTTAAAGTTTCTTTGAATTTTGCTAAGCAAAAGTTCGTAAAACATTTTACTGCAAATTATCCATTTATCATAACGGAAAACTGTAAAAGATGTTTCAAATGTTTTAAATCGTGTCCAGCGAGAGCAATAAATATAGTTGATGGATATCCACATGTAAGAGAAAGGTTATGTATAACCTGTTATTGTTGTGTTGAGGTGTGTCAATATAAATCGGTAAAAGTTAAAAAGAGTATTCTTGAGAATCTGTATGAAAAGTTCAAAAAATGATCCACTAGTAAAAGTTTCACTTTTTCTTTTAAAATATTTGCCTTTAAAGATATTGATAATCATATCAAAATTGGTTTCTGTATTGTTTTACAATTTTGGAATAAAAAGTAAAAAGAGAGTAAAAGAGAATTTGAAGAAGTATCGTATAAAATTTTCAATAAAGATATACTTCAACAGTGCAGCTTTTCTTGTTGAAAATTTATATCTTATGTTTCATGATCCAGATGAAAGAAGATTCGAGATAGAAAATTTAGAAATACTTGAAAATTTAAAACGAAAAAATCAAAAGATATCCTTAATCTCTGTGCATTATGGCAATTGGGAAGTAGCGGGACAAGTGTTGCAGAGAAAAGGATACAATATCTCCATTGTTTATCAAAAAAGAGACGAATGGTTTTATAGTTATATTGACTCTATCAGAGTAAAATATGGGATAAAGCTTATAGAAAAAAGTTCTCCAACTGAGGTTTATAGAAAACACATAGAGGAAGGAAGGATTTTGTCATTTATGATCGATCAGAGGTTGAACAATCTCACAACGAAAAAAATAAATTTTCTTGGTATTGAACAGGAATTGCCATCCGGATGGTTCAACATCATCGGAAAGTTTAAACTAACTCCTGTTTTGATGATCACAAGGTTTGAAAAAGGAAAACATAGAATTTATTTTTATGATGCATCTGGGTTTACACTTGAAAAAATATACCAGTTTTTTGAAAACCAGATTCGAAAGGACATATTTCAATATGATTTCTTCAGTAAAATTTTTCAGGATGATAACTGTTAGTTTTTTTCTTTTTCTTATTTTCTGTAGCAGAGAAGATATTGAAAAAGTTCCAATCGTTCAAAAAGATATTGTTATAGATTACAAATCCGATTATTATGAAGATAGTGTGAAAATTTATTCATTAAAATCTGATACCGGTTATTATATTGATTCTTTAAAAATGTATGTTCTGAAGAATATTGAGTATATAAGAGAGGATGGAGAAAATGTAAAAATTTTTGCTGATAGTTCTTATGTTTATGAAAAGTCGATCGAATATTTTGGAAATGTTAAAGTTTTATTTTCGGATTCTATGGTGTTGTATACAAGATTTCTTTATTACAATATTGAATCTGATACTTTAAGAACCGAGGACTCAATCATGATAGAGAAAAAGAGTGATAAAATGTTAACAAAAGGATTCGTGTGTTTTGATAATTTCAAAAAAACGATTTTTCTTTCACCAGTATTAATTTATGATGAAAAAAATTAAAATTTTTTTATTAATCCTGTTTTTATCTTTCATTGAATATTTATACTCTTATACTCTTTATTCTGAAAAAGCATCAATAAATGGTGATACAATCTTTTTTTTCAAAAATGTTGATTTCAAATCTAATGAATATAACCTTATCACCGATTCATCTTACATTTTGAAAAAAGATTCCTTGATATACTTCCCTAAAAGTTTTCTTCTAAAAAGAGATGATTCTATTAAAATATTTGCAAAATCGGGTATTTATTTTATAAAAGAAAAAAAATTTCTGATAAATTTTCAAAAAACAGAAAAAGAAAAAAGATTTTTAATCGAAAGTGAAACACTCAAAATTTTTCTTGACGATTCACTATTAGTTTTTACAGGAACACCTTTATTTGAAAATGTTCAGGAAAATTTTAAAATTTTGGGTAACCATATTGAATATTTCAAAAACACTGAAAAAACTTTTATAAAAGGGAATTCTATACTTCAAAAAAATGATTCTTCCTATACTATAAAATCTCAAAATCTTCTTATTGATGATAAAGATTCTATGAACATTTTTTCTTACGATGTTGAGATATTCAATGATAGTTTTAAGATCAAATCTGACTCTGTTATCTATGATAGAAAAAATTCTTTTTTTAAAACGATAAAAAGGGGAGAGATATACTCAAACAGATCGTTCTTTCAAGGTGATACTTTTGTTTTTTATTTTAAAAATGATAGTTTACAGAGAATGGTTGGAAAAAACAATATTGTATTTGAAAATGAAAGTGATAATATAATAAGAATAAAATGCGATTCAGTCGATGGATCTTTTAAATCTTCAAAAGTTGATATCCTTAATTTTTTCAGGATCAAAGAAAGTGAACTTCTGAAAAAGGAACAAAATGATACTCAGATGTGAAAATCTTGTTAAATACTACGGAAAAAGGAAAGTTGTGGATCAACTGTCTCTTGAAGTTGAAAATGGTAAAATTATTGGACTTCTCGGTCCAAATGGAGCTGGTAAAACAACAACTTTTTATATGATGGTTGGAGTTGTTCCTGTATCATCAGGGAAAATTTTTCTTGATGAAAAGGATATAACAGATCTTCCAATGTATAAAAGAGCAAGGCTGGGAATAGGATATCTTCCACAGGAGAGTTCAATTTTTAGGCAACTAACTGTAAAAGAAAATCTTTTGGCTATACTTGAAATGTTGTTTCCAGATAGAAAAAAAAATGAGAAAAGGGCTGATGAACTCCTTGAAAAATTTAAAGTATCACATTTGAAAAATCTCCCTGCTTACAAACTTTCGGGTGGAGAAAGAAGGAGGGTCGAAATCGCAAGGGCTTTGACTTCAAATCCAAAATTCTTACTTCTTGATGAACCTTTTACAGGGATAGATCCAAAGGTTAAAGAAGAAATACAAAATATGGTAACTGATCTTGCAAAAGAAGGTATCGGAATTTTAATAACCGATCATAATGTAAGAGAAACACTTGAAATCGTAGATGTAGCACATATAATATATGAAGGAAAGATTCTCTTATCCGGGGATACTCACCAGTTAATTAACGATGAGAAGGCAAGAGAACTCTATCTTGGAGAAAAATTCAGATTATGAAACAGAAACTTGAGACCTCTTTAAGACAGGAAATAAAATTAACACCACAGTTGTTGACTCTTGTAAAAATTTTACAACTTCCTCTTCTCGAGTTGCAACAGGTTATAACGAACGAGATTGAACAGAATCCATTTTTGGCCGATGATGTTCTTGAAGAAGAAGATGTTACATATGAGGAGGTTGAACCTGAACTACCTTTGAAGGATGAAATTGACTATGAATATTTTTTTCATGATGATTGGAAAAGAGCATCTTTACCTTCTGAAAGATATGATAGAGAAAGAGAAGAGTTTGATCCATTAACAAATGTTGAAGAACCTGAAAGTTTGCAGGATTACCTTTTGACACAATCACATATTTTTTTTGATGATCCAGATGAAATAAAAATTGCTGAAGAGATAACCTTTTCACTTTCGGATGATGGGCTTTTGGAAGTATCTTTGTCCCAGATCGCAGAAAATTTAAACATTCCAATTGAAAAAGTTGAATATGTCCATTCAAAATATAAATTTTTTGATCCAGTAGGTATCGGTAGTAGAAGTGTTCAGGAAGTTCTTCTAACTCAACTTGAAAATCAAAACAAAATGGATTCATTGGAATATAGGATTATAAAAGATTTTTATGAAGAGTTTTTAACAAACAAATTATATATTATTGAAAACAAATTAAAAATCACAAGAAACAAACTTGAAAAAGTTCTTGAATCGATCAGAACTTTGAATCCCAAACCGGCGAATGGAAGTTGGGGAAAAAGTTCAGATTACATTATTCCGGATATTATAGTGGAACAGAGAGGTGAAGAACTATATGTCTCTTTAAATCTACAATCTTTCCCTGAAGTTCATCTGAGTAAAAGTTATTTTGAAATGTACAAAAATAACGAAAATCTTTCACAGGAAGAAAAAAAATTTTTGAAAAACAAGTTCAATGCAGCGTTGTTTTTACTTGAAGGTATATACAGAAGAAATAATACTCTTTTAAAAATATCAGAAAGGATCGTTCAGATTCAAAAAGATTTTTTCTTCAACGGAATTTCCTCTTTAAAACCGCTTACTTTGAACGATATCTCAAGTTATATAGGAATTCATGAAGCAACAGTTTCAAGAGCAATAGAAAATAAATATATGGAAACACCTGCTGGTATATTTCCTTTAAAATTTTTCTTTTCTAAGGGTGTTAAAAACACAACAGGTTTTGAGGTTTCAAACAAAAAAATTATGAATATCATAAAAGAAGAGATAGAGAATGAGGATCCAAACAATCCTTATTCTGATATAGAACTTGTAAAAATTCTTGAGGAAAAACATTCGATAAAAATCGCACGAAGAACTGTCGCGAAATATAGAGAAAAATTAAATATTCTCCCTTCATCTAAAAGGAAAGGGATTCTCAGGAGGTAAGATGAAATATCTATTTTTATTTTTTTCAACCGTTTTACTTGTTATCGTCTCTTTTTCGTTAACGATCTATGATGTTCAATATACTGAAAACATTTCTGGTGCTTCTCCCTATGCTGGACAAATTGTTACGGTTTCAGGAATAGTTACAAGAGTTTTTGGAGTTAATGTGTATATACAGGATGATACTTTACCGTGGCATGGAATTCTTGTGTATAATCCTCCAGCTCCTGTTGAAGTTGGAGATTCAATAAGTGTTACAGGACAGGTTGTTGAATACAATGGAAAAACAGAGATTTCTAATCCAACAGTTCTAACTGTACTTGCAAAAGGACGGACGATCCCAGGCCCGGTGAAACTCAAAACAGGTGAGGCAGGAAAAGAAAAATGGGAGGGGATGTTTGTACAGTTAGAGGGCTGTTATGTGAGTCAGATAGTAACAGCGAGAGAATGGCAAATCGATGATGGCACAGGGCCTTTAACTGTATACGAGGATCTTAACTATCCTGTAACAGTTGAATCTCTAAACGATACTTTCATTTTTGTTAGAGGATGTATGGATGAATACAACGGTAAATTTGAATTGAGACCTTATGGAAACGAAGATGTTTTAAAAACACTTGATGGAAGTGGAGTTTTAAGTGTTAATCCGAAATTTTTTAACGATTTTTCTTATAACGATATAAGAGTGGATCTTATCCCTAATGTTGATACTGTTTATGGAACGATAAAATATCTTAAAGTTGTTTTAAACAAAAAGGTTCTTACAGATTCAATAAAAGTTGTTTGTGATTCATCTTTAATTTCTTTTGATTCAACAAAAATAACTTTCGATACGACTTCAAATACAACAACGATTAACATCGACGATATTTCTTTTAAGGATACTATAAAGATTTATATCAAAGATTATTATTTTACAAATGTTGATACTGTAAAGATGTACACGGGAGTTACTCAAACACAATTACTGCCAGTTTCTTCTTTTTTTGTTATGAAAAAAATCCCTTTTGCTGATATTATGAATATTTCTGAGGTTCAATCGACAAATGATGGATACAATTCAAAATATGTGGGACAGGTTGTTTCAGTAAAAGGAATCGTAACTGGATCATCAAGTATCTTCTCGCCAACTGCAACATCAACTGGTTTTTATATACAGGATCAAACTGGTGGTGTCAACATATATTCATCTTCAGATCCAGCTAATCAAAAATTTAAAGAAGGTATAGAGGTCATAGTCAGAGGAACAGTGACTGAATATAATGGATTAACTGAAATCAAATATTCTTCTCCAGATACTGATGTTTACATTATAAATGATACGATAGCGATCGTTAAACCTGAAGAACTTTTGAACTCTCAGGGGATTTCTGAGAATGTTGAAGGTAAACTTTTGAAGATCAGATATGGAAAGATTCTAACATATCCTGTTGATGCTGGAACAGGAAAGAATTTCCAGGTGCAAAATGGCTTTTCTGTTATTGATGTGAGAATCGGGCAATCAACAGGTCTTTATCTTGATAATATTATGAGTTCGATAATGCCGGGTAATATCCTCGATGTTACAGGAATAGCAAGCCAATATGACAACCAATCTCCATACACTTCTGGTTATCAACTTCTTGTTCGCAAAAGATCGGATATCAACATTTTAAGTTTACCTGAAGATTCCACCTTTTCTGTTTCACTCTTTCCAAACCCTTTCTCACCAGATTATGGACAGGTCTTGAGAATCGAATTAAAAGGTTTGAACACTGAACGATTCACATTGAAAATCTATGATATAAATGGAAAACATATAAAAACTATCGCTGAAAACCAGCCAGGTTCAAATATATATCAATGGGATGGTAAAGACAAGAATGGAGCAAGGTGTAACATAGGAATATTTATACTCAATGTATCCAAAATCGATCCAAATGGTTATGTTACAAGTATCACAAAACCAATTGTTATTTCAACAAAATTAAAATAGTTGAGGTAAAAGATGAAAAAGAAAGTTTTAATTTTCATAATTTCATTTTTACTTTTCCTGAATAGTTTTGCTGTGTTTGAATATATACCCGGAAATGTTCAATCAAAAAGTATGGCTTTCGCTACAACAGGAATGCTTACAGGAATAGAAAATATAACAGTTAATCCTGCTTCAATCGTTGGTCTTGATAAGTATCAGGTTTCTGTGTCGTATGAGAACCTTTACAGGTTCATACACACAGTATCAATTTCTGGTGGATACTATTCGAACTATGGTAATCTCGGTTTAAAATATTCTGAACTTTTTGTTTTGGGAGATTATTCAAATATGGATTCTATCATTTCTACAAACACAAGATTACAAACAGAACGAGTTGTCCAGTTAACTTATGGTATGGGGTTTAACGATGTTATTATGGTAGGGACAAATATTAATTTTCTTTTTGTTGAACAAAAGATGGAAGGAATTGATGATAACAACAACATATATTATACTGCTGATCTTGGTATAATAGGAAGGATTTACGATAGATGGTTTATTGGTTTATCTGTTTCTAATCTAACAGATACATATATAGTTGGCTCAATGAGTAACGAAAGATACTATATAACAAGAAAGGTTTCCGGTGGTTTAACATTCAGCCCTTATGAGAGTTTAACTACCAATTTCGATCTTTCAAAAACAAGTGGTGAACCAACTTCATTTGGTTTTTCATTCAAGTCCCAAATCGTGAAAAATGTTTTTACAATATTTTCAGGTGTAAGAAATTATCCTGCAACTCTTGGCCTAGGATTTGAATTAAAGATTAAAAACATATCGATTGATTATGGATACACAACCGTGATAAATCTTCCTTCAAGAAACCATATCCAACTGTCCTATTCGTTTTAGGAGATTTTTATGAGAAGGATATACATTTTTCTTTTGGCTCTCACCATTTTTTCAATACTTTTTTCACAGGAGAAAATTGATATAAACAATGTTGATCCTGATGTACTCGATACATTGTTTTTACCAGATGAGGTTATAAACAATATAAAATTGTATTTAAAAAAACATGGTGAGATAAAATCGATCTATGAACTTATTGAAATAGATGGTGTCGATTATGAAATATTTTCAATATTAAAGGATAAGTTTGAAATAAAACCTGATACAACTCTTGATTCAACTTCGATCTATATTTTAAGGATGCAGGATAGGTTGGCGAGTGAAGAGAATCCTTCAAAGGGCGCGATAGATCTATGGGAAAGGTTGCTCGTTGAGAAGATCAACATAAATAAAGTGGGATTTGAAGAGATTTCACAGATTTACGGTGTGAGATTAACTGATGTTGAAGCTATAATGCAGGCAAAAAAGACAAGAACTTACAGGTATCCAAGTGATCTCAGACGAACACCAAACCTTACCTATTATGCTTATTCGAATTTAAGAAATTATATCTCTTTCAAGGATCACAAAAGAAATTTTTTTGATCTTTCTGGATATATCAGAACAAAGGTTAGATATTCAAACGATGACACTTATGGTTATTCCTCTTTTTCCTCACTTGCAAACGAACTATCTTATAGATTAAAACAACTTGAGGTTATAAATCCCGATTCCTCTAACCTTAGAAATACTCTTTTAAAAGCTGGTTATACTTCTGAAGAAGTTGATTCTTTAAAAAGTCGAATTGAAAGAGAATATTTACAGGTTTCGAAAAGAAAAATCGGTGCAAACCTTTACAACAAATTGACATTTAATCTTGGGAACAACTTCTCTTTCGGAACACTCTTTACAGATTATTCAACACTTGGACGAAGAGGTTTTAAAGGTTATTTTCAGATAAGGGATATCCCATTTATAAAAAATCTCATATTTGGAAATTATCGAGTTACTTTGAATGAAGGAGTGATTTTTGATAACACCGATGAAAAAAGTTCAAGAACATATGACAGGAGTTCTGGACTTTTTGTCGATGTTAACGAATCTTTTGCAAACAATCTTTTGGGAGTTGCTCTTGAAGGTAATTTCAGTAGATTGTATTATCTTTTGTTTGTTTCAGATAAGAACAGAGATGGTGTTTTAAACAGAGATTCAACCGTAAACCTTCCATTTTTAACGAAAACTTACATCGATGAATTCACAGATGTTTACAGGGAGAAAACTTTTGGAGGGAAATTCGCTATCAATATTGGGGGAATTTTTAATCTCCCACTTGTAACACAGATTGGTGTTTCCGGTTTCAACTCGATCTTCGATAGAAGTTTCGAACAGGACAGTTTAACTCTTGATATACCATACGATAAAGATAATCTTAATATTCCTGTGTATATATCAGAATTTAAAGGTGATCGAATGAGTGTTTACGGGTTGAATTTCCAGACAGCATATAAAAATGTTTTCTTACAGTATGAAATTGCAAAACAGAAAAACAGTTATGCTTATGTTTTGAAAAGCGGTGTTGTTTACAATGATTTTTATTTTGTAGGACTTTTAAGAAGATACGATCTTGGTTATACAAATTTCTACTCAAGGCCATTTTATGAACAATCAAGATATGATGATACAGAATTTGAAAAAACCTACAGATTGATAGATCCGCTTTTCACATTTATACTCGATGATCCAAGGCCTAAACCTGAGGAAGGAATATACCTGGAGACAAGATATAGAATCCTTTCGAATCTGACATTGAACTACACATATCTTGATATATGGAGAACACTCGACTATAACTTACTCAACTACAGATTTCAAACTGAACTTGAGTTAAGGCCTGTTTATCCAGTGAGAATCAGGTTGAAACATAAAATTCAGGAGAAAAACATTTATAAAAGTATAGTGTCAACAAATTCTATAACTAACGAAACAACTTTAAGAGTATTCACAGTTCTTGATAACAGTGATTATCTGAATTTTGAGGCAAGGTATGGAATGGTAAAACTCACAACAGGTGGTAACCTTGAGAACAATTTTATCGATGGTTCTTTTGTGAATATTTCCTATGAGAAAAAGTTTACAGATTTTCTTTCATTACTTGGTGGTTTTGCTACATGGAATACGGATGGTATGAGTCAATGGATACTTGAAGATAATGGAATAGATTTTCTCTATGGGAAGGGAAACAAAATGTATTTAACTTTTGTTGATAGAATATCAAACATTCTTTCAATGAGAATGAAATTATCGTTGAAGAACCAAGAGACAACATTTTCTGGTATATCACTTTACAACAACAAGTATCGTTATATTGATTCTGATTTTCAGGTAATCTCAGATTTTAATGAGTATAGAAATCTTTTAAGTATATCCTGTCAGATAGATATCAGATGGTAGGAGGAAAAATGAAAAAGTTTTTTTATATTATTCTTCTGAGTTTCTTTTGTGTTAACCTTTTTTCATATGTTTCATTATACAATACAGGACTTGGAGATTTTAACACATCGCTTTTCAGTAAAGGAGCAGCACTGGGGAACAACGATTTCTTCTTCAATCCACTTTTGAATCCAACAGTTGAATGTAAAACCACAAACTATTTGATTTCGCTCGGTTTTTATGGATTATCAACAAGGGAAACAAGATCAAAGTATATTTTTGATTCATACGAAAACAGTGTTGCGAAAAAGAATGTTTACGATAACACTTTTCTTTATGGTGAACCTGCTTACATTATGGGATATATGCCCGTATCAGATTTTGGTCTCTATTTAGGTTATGAGAATTACATAAACAATGATTATACCTATCGACAAATATACAGAAACGATAACTATGTTATACTCTATGATGAAAGTTATGTCAGAATTGGAAATGTAAACACATACTTTTTGAGTTTGAATTACAGATTTTATGGATTAGCTTTGGGAACAAATTTTTCAATAATGCAGGGAGATGGTTCATCCGATTACTCAAAACTTTTTGTAGATCCTTCTTTTATTGACTCTACATCATCCACGAAAGAAAATTACTCAGGGATCAGAGGAAATATCGGAATTTCCTACAACCATAAAGATGATGTAATTTTAACTTTTGTTTACAACATTAGAACATATCTTACAGTTAACAGAGTAACTGATATCATCGCTTCTGATACAAATCTTTTGACTGAGACCGTCTACTATATAATCCCCAACATATTCTCTTTTGGTTTGGAATATAGAGCAAAGAATGTTGCACCAGCTACTTTCTATTATTCTTTGAGTTATGAAAGATGGAGTGAACTCAACGGTGATTTTAAAGATTACAACGATCTTATCAAATATAATATTGGTGTTTCACATGAACTTAATAGAAATATTGATCTTATGTATGGTTTTCTGTATGAACCATACAGAAAGGATAACAGATTGGTAGATATAGGTTTTTCAACAGGACTTACATACAAATTAGGGATGACAGAATTTACTCTTGCTGTTAACTATAAAAATATCAACTATGAAAAAGAAGGAATTTATTATAACGATAGAGTTTTAAAATTCGTTGGTGATGTTTCAATCAAATTTTAGGAGAATTATGAAAAAGATAATTTTAATTTTATTACCTTTTATGATTTATTCAGCAATCTTTTCACAGGAAGAGTTAAAACTTTTTCCTGTTGATGGAGTGTTGCCGATGAACGACAGAGACTATACAAAAACTCTTATAAAACTTTTTGACAATTCGAAGAAAACTATCCATGCTGTTATATATCAGGTTGGTTATTATCCAGATTATCCTGAAGGTGAACCAACAGATATCCAAAATTCTCTGATAAATGCAGTTAAAAGAGGTGTCAAGGTTGTTGTGATCGTTGATCAATCCTCATGGAATCCTTCATTATCAGTTAAAAACGACGAGTATGTAAAATATATGAAACAGTTTGGAGTTGAAGTATACTTTGATATGCCCGACATAACAACACATGCAAAATTCGTTGTTATAGATTCAACCATAACTGTCGTTGGATCTACAAACTGGAGTTTTTATGCTCTTGCAAAAAACAATGAATGTGCTGTTGCTGTGAAATCAAGGGATATATCTTTAAAATATGAAGATTTTTTTGAAAAACTTTATAAGTTCAAATTTGACAGTTTAACAATAACACCTTAGGAGTACATTTATGAAAAGGTTAATATTTTTCTTATCGATATTTTCTTTTTACTTTTTGTTTTCAGATAGTTTAAATTTTCTCCCTGCGGAGGGAGCAATGACAATGAACAACAGAGAATATTCAAAAAATTTATTAAAACTTATAAAAAATTCGAAAAAAACGATTCATATCATGATGCTTGAAGGTGGTTATTATCCTGAAAGAAAGGAAGGTGTGAACCAAAAGATTTATGAATCTTTGTTTGATGCTGTTAAAAGGGGTGTTGATGTAAAGATCATTCTTGATCAGTCAGGTTTCAATCCGAATCAAAGCATTAGAAACAAAGATCTTGGCGATTTTTTAAGAAGTGGGGGTATAAAAGTTTACTATGATGATCCTGAAGCGACACTGCATGCAAAAGCGCTGATCATAGATTCAGTTTTTGTTATAGTTGGTTCAACAAACTGGAGTTACCAGGCACTTGATAAAAACAATGAAGCATCTATACTCATCAAATCGGATACTCTGGCTCATATATATGAAAATTATTTTTCGAAAATACTTGAAAAAGCAGCTGATAAAATAACAGTTTTTTAAGAGGTGAAAATGAAAAAGAGTTTTTCCATTTTATTTGGTTTTCTGTTCTTTTTATCAATTTTTTCAAAAGATATCATATTAATACATACAAACGATATAAGAAATGTTCTTGATAGAAGGGAGGCAACTTTTATCAACCCTGATTTTCCTCCAGTTCTTGGTGGTATATATTCACTATCAACAGCTATAAAATATGAAAGAGAAAAAGCTTGTAAAAATGGTGCAATATTTCTTCTCTTTGATTCTGGCAATTTTGTCTTTAAAAGTGTTGATAACGATTCTGTTGATTTTATCAAACCTGCTTTGTATTTTAACCATATGGGTTATGATATCGTGAATCTCGGCATTGATGAGATAATCGCAGGTCCTGAGTTCTTCTTAAACTCTGTAAAACTTTTTAATCCAAAACTTATCTCTTCAAACTTAAAGATTCTGAATTCAGATTTACAACCTGAACGTTATGTGATTATTGAAAAGGAAGGAGTCAGGATCGGTGTATTTGGCTTATTATCTGAATATGCATTATTGAATATGGATGAAGATGTTGCTGGGAATTATGTCATAAGCAGGGAGATCGATGTAGCGAAAGAGATGGTCGATATATTGAAAAAAAATAGATGTTCAATTATAATTGGTTTAACATCTGTTGGTCTTGAACATGACAAAATTATTGCGGAAAATGTGGAAGGTATAGATATTATTTTTGGTGGATTCGATGGGATTGGATTAAGGAATGCTATCGAAACACCTAAAAATCATACTATAATAATGAAAGGATATGGTGAATTATCAAGTTTTGATAAGTTGATTTTGAAAGTTGATGATTTTGGAAGGATAATAGGATATCGATCCGAAGTTGTTACACTTTTTGAAGAGAGATATCCAGAGGATAAAGAACTTGAAAAAATCTTAAAATAGAGTGGAGGTTTTATGACTCAAAAATTTAAAAATTTTATTAATGGAGAATGGGTTGATTCTGTTACAAAGGAAACTTTTGAAAGCAGGATGCCGGCTGATTGGAGTAAAGTTGTAGGTATATTTCCTAAATCAAATAAAGAGGATGTTGATCTTGCTGTTAGGGCCGCTAAAGAGGCGTTCAAAAGTTGGAGAAAAGTTCCAGCAGCAAAAAGAGGTGAACTACTTGGTAAAGTTGGTGATATAATGGTTAAAAGGAAAGAGGAAATAGCGAAACTGATGACTGAGGAAATGGGAAAAATAATGAAAGAGGCAAGAGGTGATGTGCAGGAAGGGATAGATACAGCATACTATGCATTTGGAGAAGGAAGAAGATTTTTTGGCAGGACTTCTCCATCTGAACTTCCAAACAAAGTTGCTATAACCTTTTTAAGACCGATAGGAGTTGCGGGACTCATAACTCCATGGAATTTCCCGATAGCGATACCAACATGGAAGATGTTTCCTGCTTTACTTTCGGGAAACACTGTTGTGTTAAAGCCAGCATCTGATACACCTGCACTCGCGACAAAACTTGTTGAGATAATGGAGGAAGCTGGTTTTCCCAAAGGTGTTGTGAACCTCGTTCATGGACCAGGTGGTGCTGTTGGAAATGCGATTCTTGAACATAAGGATATTGGAGTTGTTTCTTTTACAGGTTCTTCTGAAATCGGAAGACATATCGCATCAGTTTGTGGAAGAACTTTGAAAAGGGTTTCTTTAGAACTTGGTGGGAAAAATGCACAGATAGTTATGGATGATGCTGATCTTGATCTTGCTATTGAAGGTGTTTTGTTTGGTGCTTTTGGAACAGCAGGACAGAGATGTACTGCAACCTCGAGATTGATATTGCATGAAAAGATTCATGATCTTTTTGTTGAGAAACTTGTTAAAAGAACTGAAGAGTTGAAATTGGGTTATCCATGGGATGAAAATATAGATGTTGGTCCAGTGATCAACGAGTCATCGATGAACAAAATTTTAGAATATGTTAAAATTGGAAAGGAGGAAGGTGCGAAACTCGTTACAGGTGGTTATAGATATCAGGAAGGAGTATGTAAAAATGGATGGTTTGTTAAACCAACAATCTTTATTGATGTTAAACCTGGGATGAGGATTGAACAGGAAGAGATTTTTGGCCCAGTTCTTTCTGTGATCAAAGTAAAAAGTTTTGAGGAAGCGATAGATGTTCTCAATGGTGTCGAATATGGACTCTCAAGTTCAATCTATACTAAAAATGTAAACCTTGCATTCAAAGCGATAGAGGATATTGATACTGGAATAACTTATGTCAATGGCCCAACAATAGGTGCTGAATGTCATCTCCCATTTGGAGGTACAAAGAATACAGGAAACGGTCATAGAGAAGGTGGATGGACTGTTTATGAGATATTCACCGAACAAAAAACTGTATATATAGATTATTCGGGTAAATTGCAGAAAGCACAAATCGATGTTAGTATAGAAAAATAAAGGGGAATTGATTTCCCCTTTTTTGAAAAGGAGTTTTATGAAAAGATTCTTTTATTTCCCAATTTTAATCGTTTTATTTTTTACATCGTGTATGTTACTTCCTCTACCTCAGAGTGCTGAACTTGAGTTGAGTTATTCTCCAAATCCGGTAACAGATGGAACATACGGTGCAACAAATGGTTGGTCTTTCTATGCTGATGTTACCATAAAAGAAAAGAACAATATTGGTGTAACACTTGGTAATTATGGACCAGAAGGATGTTGTTGTTATGGACAACTTATAGTTAACGGTAATATTGTTAAAACATATTATTATTATGAAAATGAAGTTAAGAGTTGGTTTGGAACATTAAGGATAGATGGTGGAAGTTCTATAATAGAAGATAATGCACTTTTTACAACCGGAAACTACACTTCTTCTAAGATGGTTGAAACTTATTATGGCAAAGATGACAATGGAAATATTGTTAGCTGTACAAACACTTTGGTGTTGAATGCAACAAAGAAAATTAAAAAAATATGAAATGCCCATACTGTGGTTTTGAAGAGAACAGAGTTATAGATTCAAGAGCGAGTAAAGATGGACAGAGTGTTAGAAGAAGAAGGGAATGTCTCCAATGTAAAAAAAGGTTCACAACCTATGAGTATGTTGAAAAAACTCCATTACTCGTTATCAAAAGAGATGGTAGAAGAGAACCGTATGCAAGGGATAAACTGATAGAGGGTATCAGAACGGCATGCAGGAAAAGACCGGTTTCAAATGAAAGTATCAACAAAATTGTTGAAGATGTTGAAAGAAAACTTTTTGCAAAAGAATCTGAGGAGGTGGAATCAAAAATCATTGGAGAGATAGTTATGGAGCACTTGAAAGAGATAGATGAAATATCTTATGTTAGATTTGCTTCCGTTTACAGACAATTCAAAGATATGAATGAATTCATTGATGAGTTAAATTCACTTCTGAACAAAGGAGACAAGAATGGTAATAAGAGAGACAAACATAAAAGAATTAAGGATGATATCAAGGGGAAAAGTTAGGGATATCTATGAATTTGAGAATGATAAACTTCTCATAGTGACAACCGATAGAATTTCAGCATTCGATTTTGTACTCGAAAATGGAATTGATGGAAAAGGAAAAGTATTGAATAAACTGTCGAAATTCTTTTTTGAACTAACAAAAAATATTGTTAAAAACCATTTTCTCTATGATGATTTTGATGCACTTCCCAAGGAACTAAAGAAATATGAATTTTTAAAAGACCGGTTTATGATAGTCAAAAAAGCAAAACCGTTTCCATTTGAATGTATTGTGAGAGGATATATAACAGGTAGTGCATGGAGTGAATATATAAAAACGCAAACTGTTGGTGGTGGTTTTATAAGAGGTGGGTATCTTGAATCAGAAAAATTTGATGAACCTCTTTTCACTCCAACAACAAAAGCGGAAACAGGGCACGATGAGAATGTTTCTTTTGAATATATGAGAGAAAAACTAGGTGATGAACTTGCGAAGATGTTGAGAGATCTGTCACTTAAACTTTACAGGTTTGGGGCTGAGTTCTTATCAGAAAAAAATATCATACTTGCTGATACAAAATTCGAATTTGGATTACTTGATGGTGATGTGATTCTTATAGATGAAATTTTTACTCCCGACTCATCAAGATTCTGGTTAAAAGAGACATATGAGGTTGGAAAAAAGCAGGAACCTTTTGATAAACAACTCATCAGAAATTACCTTCTTTCAACTGATTGGGATAGAAAATCACAACCTCCACAACTTTCAGATGAGATAGTTCAAAAAACTTCAGAAATCTATAAAAAAATTTACACTTTAATCACAGATGAAAAAATATCCTGATAGTGTGCTTAGAAAAGTAAAAAATCCGATTCAATATATAGGGAATGAATTTAATTTGATAAAAAAGAATCCTGAAAAAAAGATTAGGGTTTTACTTTCCTTTCCTGATCTGTATTCTATTGGTATGTCCTCTCTCGGGCATCTTCTGAATTATTATTATTTCAACTCCTATGATGATGTTTATGCTGAAAGAGTATACGCTGTTGAAAAAGATATGGAAGAACTTTTGAGAGAACAACAGATACCTCTTCTTTCACTTGAGACGAAAACTCCGATAAATGAGTTTGATATTATCGGATTCACAGTTGAATATGAGTTAACATTTACAAACATTTTACAGATACTTGACCTTGGTAAAATCCCATTGTTTTCAAGATATAGGGATGAAAGGTATCCGATTATAATAGCCGGAGGAACTGTTGCTTTTAACCCTCTTCCGATAAAAGATTTTATAGATATTTTCTTTATAGGTGAAAGTGAAGAGATGGTTGATGATATCATTTCAATAATGAGAAAATTTAAATGGGGTGAAATAACAAAGTATCAAGCATTACAACTTTTTGATCAACTCGATTACACCTATATACCACAACTTTCCGGAAAAAATAAAGATGTTTTTCAAAGGATCGATGAAGGGTTTTACGAAAGAAAAAATTTTACAAATCCGATAGTCCCTATTGGAAAAACAGTTTATGAAAGGGATATTGTTGAAATAAGTAGAGGTTGCACAAGAGGGTGTAGATTCTGTCAGGCAGGATATATCTATAGACCTGTAAGGGAAAAGAAAAAGGAACTCGTTATCAGTGATTGCACTGAGATTGTAAAAAATTCTGGTTATGATGAAATTACACTTTTATCTTTGTCTGCTACAGATTATAGAGAACTTTTTCCACTTTTAAAAAGTTTAAACAAAAACCTTTCGAAAAATAAAATTTCGATTTCACTTCCTTCTTTAAGGATAGGGGAAATTAAGAATGATCTTTTGAAAGAGATTTCAGACATCAGAAAATCTGGTTTGACTATAGCGGTTGAGACAGGTTCTGAAAGGTTAAAAAGGGTTATCAACAAAAACATATCAAACGATGAAATCTTTGAAACGATTGAAAGAGGGAAAAATCTTGGTTGGAAACATATAAAACTTTATTTTATGGTTGGGTTGCCATATGAGGATGAAAATGATATTCAGGAAACTGTGAACCTGCTGAACGATCTTGGCAAAAGATTTAAAGAATTCGTTATCAATGTTTCAATATCTCCATTTGTTGCAAGGCCATTCACCCCATTCCAGTGGGTAAAGCAGGATGATATCGAAACAACAAAAGAAAAGATTTCAAAGATTTTAAATGGAGTCAAATTTAAAAATGTTCATATCACATACAGGGATCCTGAGATCTCGTTTATTGAAGGAGTTTTTGCAAGAGGTGATGAAAGATTGAATGCCCTTGTATATGATGCTTACCAAAAAGGTTGCCGTTTGGATGAATGGAGCGAATATTTTGATTTTGATAAGTGGAAAGAAGCATCACAGGATATTGGTATTGAAATGGGGGATTATTTAAAAGAAAGAGCGATAGGGGAAGAGTTACCGTGGGATTTCATCAACTGTAAGGTTTCAAAAAGTTATCTGGAGAAAGAGTACCTTGCATCACAGAAAGAGATTTTTACTGAAGATTGTCGCAGAGATAAATGTACTGGATGTGGTGCATGTAAAGGTGAAATCGCTGGTGAACTTATTGAAGAAAAAGTCGAACAGTTTTCAAATGTCAACGATTTTATCAGACGAAAACAGAAAAAATTGGTAAACCCTTTGGTGAAAAAAACGAAACTTCTTTTACTATATTCTGTTGATCCGGTATTTCAGTATGTATCACATCTTAACATGATAAATATTCTAAACACGGGTTTTAGAAGATCAAAACTCCCATTTATATATACACAAGGTTTTAACCCAAGAATAAAGATGAATCTTGGTTATCCAAAACCAGTTTTTGTTTATTCTCAGATGGAGATGGTTGAGGTTTATCTTGAGGGTTTGTTCCTCGATAATATCCTTGATGTTCTAAATAAATCTTTTCCTGAGGGGATAAGATTTTTTTATGCAAAAGAACTTCTGAATGAAAAAGATTCGGTGATCTCAAGGATCAACAGAAGTGTGATGGTTTTTGAATTAAATGTTCAACAGAAAAATATAGATTGTATTAAAAAGTTTCTTGAAAGTGAAAATTTCATTGTAAAAAGAGTTATAAACGAAAAAGAAGAGGAAGTTGATATCAGAAAATATATTGATATAATTGAAGTAGGTAAAGGATTCGTAAAGGTCGTTTTAAATTTGGGAAAGGAAGGGAACATAAAATTTGAAGAGTTGTATAAAAAAGTTTTATGTATTGAAGAACTAAAAGATATAAATGTTTATAGAGAAAAATTTTTCATCTTTGAAAATGGAAAGATATTTGAGGTTAGATGATGAATGAACTTTACATTTCTAAATTGGAAAATAGTATAATCATTGCACTGAAAGAGGACTCGAAACTTGTTGAAATCAGCGTTGATGATACAACGAAAAGTTCACTTGTAGGAAATATTTATAAAGCAAGGATTGAACATATTTCGGAAGGCATACAGGCAGCTTTCGTAGATATTGGAGAGAAAAAGAAAGCGTTTCTTCCTTTGAACACTCCCGATGGAAAAGTGAAATTTGAATATTTTGGTGAGATCGATGAGGATGTTGAGAATTTTATGGAAATAAAAGAGGGAGATGAAATCCTTGTACAGGTTGTGAGAGATGAGATAAACTCGAAAGGTGCAAAACTTTCATCTTATATTTCAATTGCGGGGAATTATTTAATTCTTGTCCCATTCGTTCATTTTATCGGAGTGTCAAAGCAGATAAAAGATAAAGAATTCAAATCATCGATAAAATCTTTCATATATTCTTTTTTACCGCAGGATATGGGGGTTATCGTAAGAACAGCTGCACTTGATGCAAAACCAACGATTTTAAAGAAGGAATTTTTTGAACTTTTAAAAATATGGGACAAGATCATAAAAAATATTGAAAAGAAGAAATCTCCAACATTGCTTTACAGGGAATCATCTCTTGTGATAAAAACAATTAGAAACCTTATGAAGAGAAACCTTGATGCTATTTATGTTGATTCAAGAGAAATATTCAATGAGGTCACAAATTATTTAACATTTATAAACCCTTTGTTAAAAAGTAAAGTCAATCTTTATAAATTCAAAATTCCTATGCTTTCTTACTTTGAAATTGATAAAGAAATAGAAAAAATGACAAAACCTGAAGTTTATTTGAAAGGCGGTGTTTCCATAGTTATTGAAACAACGGAAGCTTTAACGGCAATAGATGTAAATTCCGGGAAAATTTCAAAGAGTCGAGATGATATAAATCTTATCAAAGATATAAACCTTATGGCAGCTGAAGAGATCGCCAGACAATTAAGGTTGAGAGATATAGGTGGTCTTATCGTTATAGATTTCATCGATATGGAAGATGAACAATCAAGAAAAGAAGTTTTTAATTATTTGAAAAAATGTTTAAAAAATGATCGTTCAACAACAAAAACCTTAAAACTTTCACAGTTTGGGCTTGTTGAAATGACAAGAAAAAAAATTGGTCCATCTGTTACGATGAATTTTGTTGAGAAATGTCAATGTTGTGATGGAAGGGGCTATATTGCAAAACCGATATTTCTTGGTTTGAAACTTACAAGATGGATAAAAGAGAATATAAAAAACTATACAAACGATACTCTGATAATAAACTGCAACAAAGAACTATCTGATGTTATCGAAAAAGATCTTTTTAAATATTTTGAGAGTTTGATGAAGGATTATAAAGTGAATATAAAAATAGAAAAAATAGATTCGTTCAAAACGGGTTACGAAATATACTCGTTGAACAAACTTGAAAAAATCGCTTATGTGTTTTAAAAAATAGGAGGTTTTATGTCAATCAGAATAGGTATAAATGGTTTCGGTAGAATTGGAAGATTGTTCACAAGAATCGCTTTAAAGAGGGAAGGGCTTGATATCGTTGCAATAAACGATATAACCGATGCTAAAACTCTTGCTCACCTTTTAAAATATGATTCTGTTCATGGAATTTACGACATGGATATAACTTCTGATGATCAGCATATTATAGTTGGTAATAAAAAGATGAAGGTTTTATCTGAAAAAAATCCTGAAAATATAAAATGGGGGGATTATGGAGTTGATGTTGTTATAGAAGCAACTGGACTTTTTACAAAAAGAGATGATGCTTTAAAACATATAAACAATGGTGCAAAAAAAGTTATTATAACTGCTCCAGCAAAAGATAAAGTTGATGCTACGATAGTTTTGGGTGTTAACGAAGAAATATATGATAAAAGTAAACATCACATAATTTCAAATGCATCATGTACAACAAACTGTCTTGCACCTCTTGTAAAAATTATTCTTGAAAATTTTGGAATAGTCAGTGGATTGATGACAACTGTTCATGCTTATACAAACGATCAAAGGATTTTAGACCTTCCACATAAGGATCTTAGAAGAGCGAGAGCTGCAATGCTATCTATGATTCCAACATCAACAGGTGCTGCAAAAGCTTTGGGACTTGTGATACCTGAAGTGGAAGGAAAGATGGATGGTATCTCGATAAGGGTTCCAACAGCGGATGTTTCACTTGTTGATCTTTCAGTTATGACTGAAAAGAAAACTTCAGTTGAAGAGGTGAACTCTATATTTAAAAAGTATTCTGAAAGTGAAAAGATGAAAATGTATTTGAAATATAATGATCTTCCACTCGTTTCAGTTGATTTCCTTGGTTCAACATACTCTTCAATTTTTGACGCAACCTCAACCTTTGTTAAAGGGAATCTCGTAAAAGTTTTTTCATGGTATGACAACGAGATGGGTTATTCTTGTAGAGTTGTGGATCTAACCGAATACATAATGAGGTGATTATGAGGTTAAAAAAAGTTGATCAGATAAATGTGAAAAATAAAAAAGTTCTGATAAGGGTAGATTACAATGTCCCGATCGAGAATGGGAAGGTTCTTGAAAACAAAAGGATTGTTGAAAGCTTACCAACTTTAAAATATCTAATTGAAAACGGTGCAAAAATAATAATACTTTCCCACCTTGGTCGACCAAAAGGTTTTGACAGACAATTTTCGTTATTACCTGTTAAAGAAGAACTTGAAAAATTGCTTAAAAAAGAAGTTGTGTTCATTGAAGATTTCCTTAGTGATGGAATAAAAGAAAAAATAGATTCTCTTCCATATCCCTCAATCATCATGTTTGAAAATGTGAGATTCTTCAAAGGTGAAAAGGATGGAGAAGAGAGTTATGTAAACAAACTTCTTTCTTTTGGAGAAATTTATGTTAACGACGGATTTGCTGTTTCCCACAGAAAGGAAGCATCCATATACCATCTTCCCTTAAAGATCAAAGATAGATGTGCAGGTTTTTTACTCTCAAAGGAGATCGAAAATCTTTCAAAATTGAACGAAAATCCTCTAAAACCGTATGTTTTTGTGGTTGGTGGTTCAAAAGTTTCAACAAAACTAACCATCATAGATAATATCATGAACAATGCTTCGACTATAATTATCGGAGGGGCTTTATCGTTCACATTTTTAAAATCACAGGGATTTTCTGTTGGGAAATCTCTTGTTGAAGATGATATGATCGAAGAATGTAAAAAGATATTTAAAATCGCTAACGAAAAGATGGTAAACATTCTTTTACCACTCGATTTTATTGTTGCAAAGAATTTGGACGGAGAAAAGAAAAGGGTTGAAAAAAGAGAATCGTTCGAAAACGACGATATAGGTCTTGATATAGGCCCACTTTCGACAGAAATTTTTAAAGCTGCTTTAAAAGATTCAAAGACCATTGTCTGGAATGGGCCGATGGGATATTTTGAAAACAGCTTATTTGAAAAGGGGACACTTGAGATAGGTAGAGCGATAGCAGAGGAAACAAAAAAGGGAGCTTTTACAGTGGCAGGTGGTGGTGACAGTTTACTTGCAATTGATAAACTCAATCTTTCATCTTCATTTTCATTTATTTCAACAGGTGGGGGAGCGATGCTCGAATTTTTAGGTGGTGTTGAGATGCCAGGAATAAAAGTTCTTCAGGAGGAATGATGAGAAAAGTTTATGTTGCAGGTAACTGGAAGATGAACCTTATTGATGATATCGAACAGGTAAAAAAGATTTCAGAAGAAAAGAAGGATGATGTTGAAATTATTGTTTTCCCACCGTTCACCCATATCTGGAAATTCAAGGATAGTTTAAAGGGAAGTAGAATCAAAATAGGTGCTCAAAATGTATTTTATGAGGATAAAGGTGCATACACTGGTGAAATATCTTACAAATTTCTTGAAGAGTTTGGATGTGAATATGTTATTCTGGGGCATTCTGAAAGAAGGAATATTTTTAAAGAGGATGACAAGATGATATCTTTAAAATTGAAAAAGATACTCACAACAAGCATTAAACCGATACTTTGCGTTGGAGAAAAAGAGGAAGAGAGAAGTTTGAATAAACAAAAATTTATTGTAGAGAATCAGTTAAAAATCTGTCTTGGGGGTATTGAAAATAATTTCAAAAACATTATAATAGCGTATGAACCTGTGTGGGCGATAGGTACAGGTAAGAATGCTACACCATTTGATGCACAGGAGATGCATGCTTTCATAAGAGAGCAACTTTCTTTTTTATTTGGAAAGAATATCTCCTGTGAAATTTCAATACTTTATGGTGGTAGTGTAACTGATGAAAATGTGAAAGATCTTTTCAGAGAGGATGATGTTGATGGAGTCCTTGTTGGTGGTGCATCTTTGAAAGGTGAAAAGTTCGCAAGGATAATTGAAACAGTTAATAAAAGTTTAATTTAGGAGGTTGTTAAATTGTTTACATTGGTTTTAATAATCCATATTCTTGTATCAGTACTTTTGGTTGTTCTGATACTGTTACAACAATCAAAAGGTGGAATGTCTGAAATGTTTGGTGGTTCTTCAGAAAATCTTTTGTCTGGTTTTGGGGCTGAAAACTTTTTAACAAAAACAACTGCAGTACTCGCTGTTATTTTCATGATCACAAGTTTTTCACTTGCGATTATGACAAGTAAGGCGAATAGAACACAATCGATAAAGATAGAGAATAAGATCCCTGTTCAAAACGAAGTCCCACAGAATGTTCCAAATCAAAATACACAACAGCAGAATCCAACTTTACCTTTAAACAATTTACCTACAAATGAAGGAGGAAAATAATGTTTGCAATAGTAGAGATCAACGGATTTCAATACAAGGTTGAAGAAAATCAAACCATCAAGTTGACAAAAATTGATAATTTTGAAAAAGGAAAAAAGATCGAAACAGATAAAGTCCTTTTTGTTCAAAACGATAAAGGATTTAATATTGGAAAACCTTATGTTAAAGGTGCAAAGGTTGTTTTAGAACTTATAGATGAGGGAAAAGGCAAGAAAATAGAAGTTATGAAGTTCAGAAGAAGATCAAACTATAAAAGGATAAAAGGGTATAGAGATATGTATACGCTTGCCAAAATAGAAAAAATAGTTACACCCTAAGGAGGATTTATGGCACACAAGAAAGGAGTAGGGTCATCAAGAAATGGAAGAGATTCGAACCCAAAATATTTAGGAGTGAAAAGGTCAGAAGGAGAATTTGTAAAAGCAGGGACTATACTCGTAAGACAGAAGGGGACAGTGTTTCATCCAGGAATGAATGTAGGAATCGGTTCAGATAACACTCTTTTTGCAATGATAGATGGAGTGGTTAAATTTCAAAGATTTGGAAAGTTCAGAAAAAAGGTTTTTGTTGAAGGGAAGGAATGATGAAGATTGTGTGGTATGGCCACGCATCATTTCAACTCAATATAGAAAACAAAAAGATAATTTTTGACCCGTACCATAAAGATGGATACGGGTCTTCCTTTAGGTACAGTGGGAATTTCGAAAATCCAGATGTCGTTTTGATATCACATAACCATTCAGACCATAATTTCAGAGATTTCAAAAATAACCCAAAAATAATTGACAGAGAAGGTGTTTTCACTATCGACAATATAAAAATAGAAGGTATAAAAACATTTCATGATCATGATAAAGGTAAAAAAAGAGGAGAGAACATTGTTTTTGTGGTTCATACAGAGAAAGGCAAAATAATACATTTTGGAGATTTAGGGCATATACCTCCCTCTGATGTTTTAAAAAAACTTTTGGATCCTTATATCATCATGATCCCTGTAGGTGGATATTTTACAATTGATTATAAGGAAGCGAAAAATATTATTGAAAATATATCACCACTATATGTTTTCCCGATGCATTACAAAACAGAGTTCGTTGATTTCCCAATCGATCCTATTAACAAATTCCTTGAAAATAACCAAAATTATAAGGTTAAAAGAAAAGATTATTTTGATGATTCTTCTGAAGAACTTGAAAATTCTATATATATCCTGAATATCTATTGATTCTCTCCTGGAGGAGAAATGAAACCATTTAATTTGAAATCTTTTTTCAATTCATTTATATCAAATGATATCGCTATTGATCTTGGAACCGCTTCAAC
Source organism: Caldifarciminota bacterium (assembly GCA_039804105.1). Lineage (GTDB taxonomy): Bacteria > Hydrothermota > 32-111 > 32-111 > 32-111 > 32-111. The sequence continues at coordinate 380,291 of JBDRZU010000001.1, read as the reverse complement.
CCTGATTTATATGAAAAATGAAGGAATAGTTTTAAATGAACCATCTGTTGTTGCGATAGATTTGAGAACAAATAAACCTCTTGCTGTTGGTTATCAAGCAAAAGAAATGCTTGGGAAAACTCCACAGGAGATAAAAGCTGTAAGACCTATGAAAGATGGTGTTATAGCAGATTTTGAAGTTGTTGAAGAAATGTTAAGATACTTTATTACAAAAGTTGAAAAATCTAAAATAATCATAAGACCAAGAGTTATAGTTTGTGTTCCATCTGGAATAACCGCTGTCGAGATGAGAGCAGTAAGGGACTCTGTTGAACATTCGGGTGTCAGAGATGTTTTTTTGGTTTCAGAACCCGTTGCAGCAGCTGTTGGTGTTGGACTTCCGGTTGATCAACCAAAAGGAAGTATGATAATCGACATTGGTGGAGGAACGAGCGAAATTGCGGTCATCGCCCTAAATGGAATTGTAACCAATAACTCGATAAGAGTTGGTGGGGATGAGATGGATGAAGCGATAATACAGTATGTTAAAAAGAACTATAACCTTCTTATTGGAGAACAAACGACTGAAAAGATAAAAACAACAATAGGTTCAGCATATAAACTTGAACAAGAACTTGAACTTGAAATCAAGGGGGTTGATCTTGTTGAAGGGATTCCAAAAACGATAAAATTAACATCTGAGGAGATTAGGGAAGCTCTAAAAGAACCCGTATATATGATTGTTTCGGCGATCAAACAGGCACTTGAAAAAACACCTCCAGAACTAGCTTCGGATATTATAGATCAGGGTATTGTTATGACAGGTGGTGGCTCACTTTTAAAAAATTTTGATAAACTTGTATCAAAAGAAACAGGTCTGAAGGTGACTATTGCAGAGAATCCTATAGAATGTGTTGTTCGGGGTAGTGGTAAGATACTTGAAAATCTTTCTTTTTATGAGAAAATTATAATTCAAACATCAAGATAGCAGTAAAAAAATGAGATCAAGATCCAAGATTTTCTTCTTTTTCCTTTTTTTTGTATCTATTCTTTTTATGATTCTTTCAAGTAAATTTACCTTCTATTCTTTTAAAAATTTATTGATCTATCCAGTGAAACCCTTCAATTTTTTTGTTGACTTTATAGGTTTAACATTTCAGAACAGAAAAATTTTAAAAGATGATAAAACAACGATCTTTCAAAAAAATCTTGAGATAAGCAGATTGAAGTTTTTAGAGTATGAAAATGAAAATTTGAGAAATCTTTTACAGATGAAAGATAGATTTAAACATGAAGTTATTTTTTCAGAAGTGGTTTCACAGGAAAAATTTGCTGGAGAATTTTTAACGATAGATAAAGGAAAAGTTGATGGTGTTGAAGAAGGAATGCCTGTTCTTTCAAGCAAGGGGATTGTTGGAAAAGTTATATCGGTCGATAGATACAGCTCTGTCGTTGAAACATTCAACAATTCGAATTTTAAAGTTGGAGTGATGGATAAGGAAAAGAAACTTTTTATGTTATGTTATTTTTATAAAACAGGACTTTTAAAAGTTGAAAATGTTCAATATGATAATAAGTTAAAAATTGGTGATTCAATTTTTACAAGTGGATTTGGAAAAATTTTCCCTGAAAATATACCTGTTGGAAATGTAGTTAAAATAGAAGTTTTAGAAGATGGAGATTTTTTTTATGCTATAAAACCTTTTGAAAACATTCTATCTTTAAAAGAGGTTTTTCTTTTAAAAATGGATAAAGAATTTTATCGGAATAGATATGAAAAAACAAAAAAACAGGAGATAGCAAGATTAGGTTGGTACACAATATATAAAAGGGTTTTTGAATGAGATATTTTTTTGTTATAATTTTATCTTTATTTTTTCTTTATTTCGTTTCGACTGTTCCTCCTTTTCTTTCAATTAAATATATTATACAACCTGACCTTATCATAATTCTTGTTATATTTGTGTGTTTAAATTTCGATGAGATTTTTACCTATATTTTTTCTTTTATAATTGGCTTTTTTTGTGATGCGTTAACCGGTACATCTCTTGGCTTTCACTCTTCAATTTTTCTTTTTATATCTTATATAACAGCAAGGTTTGGTAATTTTTTCTATAAGGAAAGATTTTTAAACAGAATGTTACTTGTTCTGATTTCAGACCTTTTATACCGTTTTATACTCGTTATAATAAATTTCAACGAATCAAAAAGTATACTTACAATTTTCATCTTTATTTTTATAATACCCGTTTATACAGTTTTTATTTATACGATATTCCATATATTGAACAGGTTTTTAAAAAGAATATATGTTCAAAGATAGGTTTTCAACCTTAATAATTCTTGTTGTATTTCTTTTTTTTATCCAATCGATCTCAATAATAAATTTGCAGTTTTTTGAAAATCGCTATTATAAAACACTCGCAGAAGGTAACAGTTATAAAAAGATTATTGTTCCTGCAGTAAGAGGTAATATTATAACATCAGATTCTGTAATAGTTGCTACATCAAAAAAATATTTTTCCTTGTTCTGTAATCTTGATAGATTTAATATTACAGCAGACAATATACTCGATATCTCAAAAATAATTGAAATTGATCCAGAATCGATCAATCAGATGATTGGTGATGCAAAAAGAAATCAAGAAAAAGAAATATGTCTTAAAAACAATCTCAATATAGAGGATGTTTCCTATATCGAAGAAAACAAAAATAAATTTCCTGAATTTGATATAAGGTATCAACCTAAAAGATTTTATCCATACAATGAACTTTATTCACACATAATAGGATATGTTGGTAAAATAACAGGGGATGAATTTCTTGAACTAAAAGTTAAGGGATATAGTATGTCAGATTTTATTGGTAAGACGGGAATAGAAAAAAGTTATGAAACTTATTTAAAAGGGAGAAATGGAATAAAATATTATGAAGTGGATGTAAAGGGGAATATCGTCAGAGAGGTCGAACAAAAAAATTCATTAAAAAAACTGAACGGTTTTGATATTTATATAAGTATAAATCATAGATTACAGAGTTATATTGATACATTGTTTAAAGATTTTCAGAGTGGAACAGCCATAGTTATCGATGTTGAAAAAAGTGCAATTCTGTCAATGTATTCAAAACCATCTTTTGACCCTAACATTTTCATAACAGGCATAAGAAAGGATGTCTGGGAGTTCTTGAGAACTAATAGATTATCTCCCTTTTTAAACAGAGCAACCAATGGTTTGTATCCTCCAGGATCAGTTTTTAAGATAGTAACTTTTTTGGTTGGTCTTGAGAAGGATAAAGTTGATTCAAACACTTTTTTCCAACCATGTTTTGGAAGTATAATGATATCAAACAGAATTTTTAAATGTTGGAATGTTCATAATGAACTCAACCTTTTTGATGCTTTCATAAATTCTTGTGATGTATATTTTTATCAACTAGGGATGAAAGTTGGAGTTGATGAAATTTACAAAGGTGCAGGTGAGCTTGGATTTGGAGAACTTACTGGAATAGATATATTTGAAGAGAGTAAAGGGATAATACCAGATTCAAAATTTTTGAACAAAAAATATGGTAAAAATACATGGGGTACAGGGCATATTGCAAATATCTCAATAGGGCAGGGAGATATTCTTGTTACTCCGATACAGGTTGCTTCTCTTTTTTTATGTGTAGCAAATGATGGTAAAATTTTACAACCACATGTGGTTGATTCTGTAAAAACCAAAAATGGAGAAGTCGTTTATAGATATAACAAAAAAATTATAAGGGAAATAAAATTTGAAAAAATTTATCTTGAACTTTTAAAAAAGGCTTTGTTCAATGTTGTGAATTCGGATAATGGAACTGGAATTGCGGCAAGGATAGATAAGAGTTTTGGTTATATAAGTGGAAAAACTGGAACAGCTGAAAATTCTTCAGGAGAACCACATGCCTGGTTTGGTTCTTTCTATACTGATAAGAATGGGAAAAACAGAATAGCTGTAGTAGTGGTTATAGAGAATGGAGGGCATGGTGGTGATGATCCTGCAAAAATGACAAAAATGATAGTTGAAAAATATATAAGGATTACAGATGGATATTAAAAATAGATTGGATCCCTTCATTGTTTTGCCTTTGATTTTTCTTTCAATTTTTGGGCTTATTGTCTTATTCTCAGTAGTTTACAACGATAATATTATAATTTTTTACAGACAACTTATCTGGTTTTTCCTTTCCATGTTTCTTTTTATTGGTATCCAGTTTATTCCGATAAAGGTTTTTTATATAGGTTCTTATCTTCTGTACTTTTTTTCAATATTCCTGTTATTTTTTTTAAAATTGATCAACAAAGCACCAGTTGAAAGATGGTTTGATTTTGGAATTGCTTATATACAACCTTCTGAGTTTGCCAAGGTTTCTTTAATTCTTGCTTTACCGAAATTTTTGCTATCAAGAAAAGAAAAAAAAGATAATTCTATAACTCTGCTTGTTTCCTACATAATGGTTCTTATTCCTTTTTTTCTTGTTTTTGTTCAACCTGACCTTGGGACATCGATCCTCTTTCTATTAATACTTTTTTTGATTTTATTCCTTAACGATACAAAGTTGATCAATCTTTTTATTCTTTTAACTCCAATTCTCTCGATTATTTTTTCATTTTTCCCGATCATCTGGATATTCTATATTTTTGTGATATCCTTTATACTCTATTTTGCAAAGATTGATTTTATAAATCTTTTAAAAATATTTTTTCTTAACATAATCTTTGGGGGAATTGCTCCTATTGTGTGGAACAGTTTGAGGGATTACCAGAAAAATAGATTTTTATCTTACCTTTCTCCCGAAAAGGATGTGCATGGTTACGGATGGAATCTTTTGCAATCGAAAATAGGTATAGGTTCGGGCGGAATTTTTGGGAAGGGATTTTTGAATGGTACTCAGAAAGGTTTAAATTTTGTTCCACAGCAGCACACCGATTTCATATTTTCTGCTGTAGGTGAAGAGTTTGGATTTGTAGGATACATTTTGATATTGATATTGATTTTTATCATAATCTTTAGAGTATTTTTTAATTTGAATAAAATAAAATCAAAATATACAAAACTTGTTGTTTCAACTTTTACTTTCTTTATAGTGTTTGAATACATTATAAACATAAGTATGTCGATCGGATTGGTTCCAATAGTTGGTGTGCCTTTACCTTTATTTTCTTATGGAGGGTCGTCATATATAACAACCATGATTATGTTTGCGATAGTAAACAGAGGATTGAATGAAAAGGATAAATATTGGTAATCCTTTAGAAATACTTTTCCCACAAAACTGTATTGTATGTAAAAATGAAAAATTTTTAAATGATATCCCCATATGTAAAAACTGTTTTATTAAATTAAAAAGAGTTGGGGGGAATCTGTGTTCAATATGTGGTGTCAATATAGAAAAAACTGAAATTTTATGTCCTAAATGTAAAGAAAGCAAATATTTTTTTGATTATGTTAGATCTGTTTACTACTATGATAACATCACTTCAATTATAATAAAAAATTTTAAATACAAAAATTTGAAATCTCTTGGTTCTTTTATTTCGAATTCTTTGTATATGAAAATTCAGGAGGATCCGAATTTTCAGTATGTCGAATTCATAACATACATACCGCAAAGTTTTTTAAAAAGTTACAATCGGTATTTTAACCAATCTTTTCTTATAGCGAAAGATCTTTCAGAACTTACTGGTATACCATTTGTTTGTGACATATTAAAGCAAAAAGAGACTTTTATCAACCAGGCAATGCTCCCTGGATTTTTAAGAGAAAAAAGAGGTAGAATGTTTTATCCATTTAAAAAAGATTTCAAATGTTATTCTATTCTTATCGTAGATGATGTTTTTACAACAGGAAAAACTTTATCTGAAGCGGCAAAAGTTTTAAAAGAATATTTTGGAGTTGAAAAAGTTTTCGGACTCACTTTTGCAAGATCTTAAATGCCGAAGGCCGGAGTCGAACCGGCATGATGTTGCCATCATCGGTTTTTGAGACCGACGTGTCTACCAATTCCACCACTTCGGCATAGAAAGTATCTTAACAAAAAAAATCTTTTTGTCAATATAAGATTATGTTGAAATGATACCACCTTATGATAAAATTGAACGAAAGGAGATGTAAAGATGAATGAAAAAATTTTTTGTTTTTTTTGTTTGTTTTTGTTTATCAAAATCTTTTCTATAGAAAATCAGGTTTTTAATGTTCCCTCTGATATTTATGACAATATATCAGATATTATAGAGGATGCCGTAAAAAATAACATAGATGATTTAAGAATAAATATTATTTCTGATCTTAAAGAGGACAGTATAGTGATAAAAGAACCTATAAAGAAGATCGTTCTTCTTGGAATAAACACTCCATCAAACTGTGAACTTGATAAAACAGTTATTGTAAACAGATCATCCAACGTATCTATCCAGATTGAAAATTTGGTTTCAAAACTTTTGTAAATGAAGGAAGCATTGATTATTTTTCATTTTTTTTCAGTATGTGTGAAAATCTTATAAACAATGGTCTCGTAAAATTTTCAGATATTTTTGGTTGTGAAATATCAAACTATTACAACTGGCTTTCAAACGGTTATCTTGCTGTTTCACAAGGAAGAAATGTTGGTACAAATTTTTGGGGTGTAAAATCAATCCTATTTGAAACTGAAGGTGATAGTTTTATACTGTATGGGAATAAAAAAAGAAACATTCTTCTGTTGAAAGAGAAAGATGAAATAAAAAATATTTTACAGATGGATGGAGAGATCATCGTAAAAGATAAGATCGTCGCAAAAAATTTTGTTGACTCTTCAGTATACTCTGCCTCTTTTATGGATCTAAAAGGAAATATGAAGGTAAAAGGTATTAAAGATTCTCTATTTTTTGATAAAGAAACAGGTTCTTTTCTTGTATCAGGAAATCTTAACCTTGGAAAAGGAATAAAATTTGGAAATAGAGGGAATTTCAATTTTGCTGAGGATGGAAGTTTTTCATTTGTTTTGAATTTAAGGGATACCTTATATTTGAAGGATAACAGATTGGATTTGAAAAAATTAGATATATTAGGTTCAAATGTATATACAAAAAGTTTAACTAACCTTTCTGATCAACCTTTGATTTTTAGATACAACAACGGGAAAAATCAATATATTAGATGGGGATTCTTGAACCTTGACAATACTGGGGATTTTTCTTTTTATGAGGACAGTTTGGGAAATATCATTTTCAAGAGAAATCTTGTTGTTGATCCAGAAAGTAAATATAACGATGTTGATTTGAATACCCCGATAAAAGTTTTTAATATCGAAGAAAAAAAAGTTGAAAAAAATTTTTTTAAAAATTTTAAGTTTAAAAATATTATTTTAGAAAACAATCCCAAAATCATCAGAACTTCCAAAAATGATGAGTCAGTTTTAGTTTTTGAAAGGAGTGGATTTTACAATATACATTATAAGGTTGTTTTTACTTCTAAAAATGAAAAGGGAACAAGTTTATTTTTAAGGGTAAGATTGAATGGTAGAGAGATAGCAAATCTTAACACTGGTTATAAAGGAGTTTTACAAAAAGATAATTTTGAAGTTTTAAACGCATCTGCTATTGTAAAAATAGAAAAAAATGATAGTTTAACCTTTGAATATTGTACATACGATGATTCCCTAAATTTTGGAAATTTTGATATTTTTGAAGAAAGAGGAAGTGTATTCTTTTCAATAAATAAAATAAATTGAGATTGTAAATAGAATAATTTATGATATAATTTTTTTCTTAAAAGGAGAAGAAATGGCGTTTATACTTGTTACAGGTGGTGCGGGTTTTATCGGTAGTAATCTTGTGAAAGCACTTCTTGAGGATAACAACAAGGTAAGAGTTCTTGATAATTTCTCGACAGGGAAGAGGGAGAATATACTTCCATTTATAGACAAAATTGATCTTGTTGAAGGTGATATAAGGAGTTATCATACTGTTCTGACATCCCTTAAAGATATTGATTATGTGTTTCATCAGGCAGCTCTTCCTTCTGTTCCAAGATCGATAAATGATCCACTGACGACAAACGATGTCAACATTGTTGGAACTTTAAACCTTCTTCAATGTAGTAAAGATATGAATATAAAAAGATTCATTTTTGCTTCTTCATCTTCAATTTATGGTGATAATCCTGTGATTCCAAAAGTTGAAACACTTGAGCCAAAACCAAAATCACCTTACGCTTTAACAAAACTTGCTGGAGAATATTATTCTTCAATTTTTTATAGAATATATGGGTTGAAAACTATTTCATTAAGATATTTTAATGTTTTTGGAGAGAATCAGGATCCAATGTCTTTGTATTCAGCTTTTATACCTAAAGTTTTCTCTGCTGTGAAAAACAAGGTATCTATCACAATTTTTGGAGATGGAACACAGACAAGAGATTTTACCTATGTTTCAAATGTTGTCTATGCGAATATTCTTTCACTTAAAGCTCCTGAAGAGGCATTTGGAGAGGCATTCAATGTAGCGTGTGGAGAGCGAATCTCTGTTAACGAACTTGTTGATTATGTGTCTTCAATAACAGGTTACAAAATCGAAAAAGTTTATCTTCCCCCAAGACCTGGAGATGTAAAAGATTCTCTTGCTGATATTGAAAAGATAAAGAAGATTCTCAAATATGAGGTACTTGTTCGAGTGAAAGAAGGATTAAAAAAGTCCATGCAATTTTATCTATGAAAAAAACGCTTGATCTTATCATCGGTGCAAGACCAAATTTCATAAAGGTTGTAAAACTTAATAGGATATTGAGAAAAGATTTTAATGTTCGACTTGTCCATACTGGGCAACATTATAGTCGTGAAATGTCTGATATTTTTTTTGAGGATCTTTCGATACCAGAACCAGAATATTTCCTGGGAGTTAAAAGTGGAACACATGCATATCAAACTTCCAGAATAATGATAGAGTATGAAAAGTTACTCTTTAAGAAAACTCCAGATCTATGCATAGTTTTTGGTGATGTGAATTCAACTATGGCCGCAACTTTATCAGCAAAAAAACTTTATATAAAAGTTGCACATGTAGAAGCAGGTTTAAGAAGTTTTGACAAGAATATGCCTGAGGAGATCAACCGAGTTGTAACAGATTCTTTGTCTGATTTTCTCTTTGCTCCTTCGATTGATGCTGTTGAAAATCTGTTAAACGAAGGGCATCAAAAAAAGGAGATTTTTCTTGTTGGAAATATAATGATAGATACACTTGTTGATAATATGGATAAAATAAAAAAGATTGATGTTGAAAAAGAGTTTTCTGTGAGAAAGGGAGAATATATATATTGTACTTTACATAGACCTTCGAATGTTGATAACAGAAAAAGGTTCGTAAAAATTTTAGAATTTATGAAAAGATTATCGAGAACATATCAAATAGTTTTTCCTCTCCATCCGAGAACCCAGAAAATGATAGAGAATTTTAATTTAAAAAAATACTTCACCTCAAATAGAATAATTGTTGTAAAACCAGTGTCATATATTAAATCGATTGCACTTGAAATGAATTCAAAATTTGTTTTAACTGATTCAGGCGGAATTCAAGAGGAAACGACATATCTTAAAATTCCATGTTTTACATTAAGACAGAACACTGAAAGACCAATTACCTTAACTGAGGGAACCAACATGTTGATAGAACCTGAAATTGAGAATGTCGAAACAATTTTAAAATCTTCAGAAAAAGTCAAAGGAAAACAGATTAAATATTGGGATGGAAAAACTTCTGAAAGGATAAAGAAAATATTAGAAGAATCTTTGTAAAAAAGGGGTTTTTATGAAAAGGGTTTTTGTTGTCATATTGTTATTTGTATCAATTTTTAACATTAGATTGTTTTCTTCAAATCAACTTGCTGATCCTGTTTACACCGGGAATATTCATTTTCAGTACAAAGTATCCTATGCTGGATATTTTTCTGCAACTGATAAAATCGTTGCGGATTCTTTAAGGGAGAGTAAGGGGTTTTTGGGGTTTTCATTCAACTATGGACTTGCTCCTGTTCTTGATTTGATTTTGGGATATCAAAATTCATCTGCTGGATTTGGGTTAAAGTACTCACCAGATTTTAATATTCCAGTCAGGTTTGCACTTGAAGGTGATCTTTATACAAATATATCGAACGTGTTGGTTTATCCAATAGTTGCAGGAATAGCTACTTATCATATAAACAGAAATATTTCTTTTACGACTGGGTTATCAACATATTTTCATTTTGCAGAGAAAATAAAAAACGAAATTTTTTTCACTCTCGATATTGAAAGGGGAGATCTGTTCAAACATAAAGTCCCTGATTTTTTTGTTAACATCTTCATTCCAAAATCGTTCCAGATCGATGTAACCTATCCTTTTACAGATGTGGCAAAAAAACTTTTTATTGGTTTTTCAATAAGACACGAATTTGAGTTGAACAGCAAAGAAGAAAGTATATAATAGATTTTTATTTGCGCCCGTAGCTCAACTGGATAGAGCACTTGACTACGGATCAAGAGGTTGGGGGTTCGATTCCCTTCGGGCGCTCTCTTGAAAGTAAAAACTCTATATGGTAAAATAAAAATAAAAAAGTGGGTATTATGAAAGATTATTCATCATATTTCAATAAAAGGGAAATTTTATATTTCAATTCAGCATCTTCAGGCATTCCTACGAAAAATGGTATTTTGAAAGCACATGAACTTCTTGATAAGATTTCAACAGAGGGTGATGTCCCATTAGATTCATATTTTTCAACGATTGAAAATTGTAGAAAGGAGATAGCAAAACTTGTTAACTGCAAACCTAACAGTATAGGTTTGATTCCAAATACAACTTCCGCTGTTCATTTGATAAAAAATGGATTTTCGGAAATCAAGAAAATAATTATATATGGAAAAAATTTCCCATGTACTCTAGTACCATTTCAAAAAGATGATAGGTATTCAGTTGAAATAATTACGAAAAATCCTGAAAACCTTGATAAAGAACTTTCAAAATATAAGAAAACTCTGGTGTTTGTTGATCTTGTTGATTATTTGACAGGTGAAATTGTTGATCTTAATCTCATTCTTGAAATCGTTCATAACCGAAACTCTCTTTTAGCTGTTGATGCTATTCAGGGAGCTGGCTCAGTTGTGATAGATCTTTCCAAAACCCCAGTTGATTTTCTATTTGCAGGTGCTTCTAAATGGCTTCTTGGCCCTCAGGGTATAGGATTTTTTTATATAGATGAACAACATATCGATAAAATAGTTAGAAGAAATTGCGGATGGCTCTCTCTTGACTACAAAAATTTTGATTCATTCGAGAATCTTCCAGAATATCGATTGAATGGATCTGGAATAGAAAGTGGAACAAGGAATTTTTTTGGTATTCTTTTGATGGGAGAAAATTTGAAATTTTTGAACAGTGTTGGAATTGAAAATGTATATTCTCATAACATTGAAGGTATAAAACAAATAGGCAAAATACTTGAAAACTTTGGGTTTATCTCACAGAATCTTATAGATATAAAAACCCCGATACTTTCTTTTAAAACCAGAAATACAAAAAATTTTTACAACTACCTGATTGAGAAAAATGTGAAGGTTTCTTTTAGAGATGGGATGGTTAGATTTTCTTTTCATATTTTCAACTATGAAGACGAAGTAAAAAGGTTAAAGGAAATTGTAGATAAGTTTATTTTTTAAGAATACTTTTGTAAAAGTTTTCAAGTTTTACTTTCTCTTTGTCCCAGTTGAATTCAGTTTGAAGTTTATTGAATGCATTTTCAACAAGTTTGTAAGATAGATCTTTGTTTTCAAGAACAAATAAAATTTTCTCCTTTATATCATTTGGAGATAAAGGATCAAAAAATATAGCCATATTTTTGAAGGTGGTTTTCCAGTAGGGGAAATTTGACATTAAAACTGGAATTTTACAGAGAAAATATTCAAAAGGTTTGTTTGGAAGAGTTGTCAGGTGATTTCGAGCAGGTAAAAAAGGCACTATTCCAATATCGCTGTTTTTGATATATTTGAAATGTTCTCCATAGGGAAAATTCCCAAGATATTTTGTAAAATTGTATCCATTTCTTTTTTCACACTCCTCTTTTAAACCTTTATCCTGCCATTCACCGAGAAGATGGAGTTCAACTTTTCCATCCAAAAGTTCAACTGCATCTATGAGTTGTAGAATCCCTCTTATGTATGTTAGTCCACCTGAATAAACGATTATCGGTTTCTCTCTTTCTTTATTTATTTCAGAATTTTCAATTTTTATCTGTATATCTGGGAAATTTCTAAAAATTAGAATATTTTTATTTTTATAAAGTTTTTTCAGATCAGGTCGTGCAACAATAACTCCATCAAAAAAATATGATGAAAAAATTTCAAACAATCTAACCGTTTTTGCTATAAAAAATTTTAGAAGAAAAGGTTTTATGTAGGTCTTTTCCATTATTAAACCATAATTGTTTTCATGAGAATCATAAATAACATTTTTCCCAAAAATTTTTAGAAGAACTCCTGTCACAAGAAGTTCAGGATCGTGAAAATGATAAAGATCATAGTTTGTTTTTACAAGTTGTAAAAAAGTATCGATGGGTGAAAGAAGTATTCTTAAGAATCTATTGTTCCTCTTTTTCAATTTTACAAAATGAAGGTTTTGTTCTTCTTTTATTTCACCTTCAATATATGGGTTATACAAAAAAATATTATAAAATTTTTTTAAAGATTTTATCTCTTTATGGTAGATTCTTGCATCATAGATCTTATGAACTGTTGTGAATACAGCAATATTTTTCATATTGAAGATTTTAGCAAGATTTTTGAAATAATCAACATTTTTTGTTAACTCTTGACTTAAATTTTTAATATGTTATTTTATTAAATCAAAAAAAGGAGTTACTATGAAAAAATCAAATAAACTTTTTGAAATCGAAAAAAAGTATGGTGCGAACAACTATCATCCACTTGATGTTTGTTTAACAAAAGGTAAAGGCATCTGGGTCTGGGATACTGAAGGTAAAAAATATCTTGATTTTTTGAGTTCATATTCTGCTGTGAATCAGGGACATTGTCACCCTAAAATAGCAAGTGCCGCAATAAAACAAATGAAAAAACTTACTCTAACGAGTAGAGCTTTTCATAATGATCAACTTCCATTGTTTTATGAAAAACTATGCAAACTTGCAAAGATGGATAAAATGTTACCGATGAATTCTGGAGCTGAAGCTGTTGAAACAGCTCTTAAAGCTATAAGAAAATGGGGGTACACTGTTAAAGGAGTTGAAAAGGATAAGGCAGAGATTATAGTTTCAAGAAACAATTTCCATGGTAGAACGATTACGGTAATATCCTTCTCATCAGAATTTCAATATAAAGATGGATTCGGTCCTTTGACACCTGGCTTTGTTGAAATACCTTTTGGTGATGCTGATGCACTTGAACAAGCTATCTCTCCTAACACTGTCGCATTTTTAACTGAACCAATACAGGGTGAAGGTGGAATCATCATTCCAAAAGATGGATTTTTAAAGAGAGCACAGGAAATATGTCGAAAGAACAATGTTCTTTTTATTCTTGATGAAATACAGACAGGGCTTTGTAGAACAGGTAAACTTTTTGCTCATCAATGGGAAGAGGGAGTAAAACCAGATGGACTTATTCTTGGAAAGGCCCTTTCAGGTGGTTATTATCCTGTGAGTGCTTTCCTTGCAAAAAAGGAAGTTATGGATGTTTTTAATCCTGGTGATCATGGTTCAACTTTTGGTGGAAACCCTCTTGCATCAGCGATCGCTGTGGCATCACTTGATGTTCTTATCAAAGAAAAACTTGATAAGAATGCACTGAAGATGGGTAACTATTTTATGAAACTTCTAAAATCTATAAAATCTGATTACATAAAAGAAGTTAGAGGAAGAGGTCTTTTAATCGGTGTTGAACTTCACGAGAGTGCAGGTGGTGCAAGAAGATTCTGTGAGGCGTTGATGAAAGAGGGACTTTTGTGTAAGGAAACGCACGAAAACATAATCAGGTTTGCTCCACCTCTTGTTATCAAGAAAAAGGATATCGATTGGGCTTTCGCGAAAATAGAAAAAGTATTTAAAACTATATAAAAAACTATTGACATTTTTGATAATTTTGATATAAAATGTTCTCAAAGAGCGGGAATAGCTCAGTTGGTAGAGCGTCACCTTGCCAAGGTGAGTGTCGCGGGTTCAAGTCCCGTTTCCCGCTCCATTTTTTTGTTGGCGGTATAGCCAAGTGGTAAGGCGACGGTCTGCAAAACCGTTATTCTCCGGTTCAAATCCGGATGCCGCCTTAAGCCGGAGTGATGGAATTGGTAGACATAGCGGACTTAAAATCCGCTGGGACTTCAATCCCGTGCCGGTTCGAGTCCGGCCTCCGGCAAATTAATAAAGATTATGTCTTTTAAAAAAAAATTTTTTCTGTTGGTTTTCATCCTTTCAATCTTAATTCCAGGTTGTTTTAAAAAGAATGACAGATATCTTTCTTTTTTTCTAAGTAAGATTGATAAAGAGTATTCCTTTTTAAAAGATCTTGATAAGAAAGATATTGTTACCAAAAGTGATGTTGCATATCTTTTCGGGATATACTTTCCTGAAAATGTTTATGTTTACAAAGACGAAATACCTTTCGATATAAAAATGTTTCCCAAAAATGAAATTCTTTACGCACAGGTCAAAAGGGGAATCGTACCTTCACTTCCAGATAAAACTTTTAAACCTGATACACCTGTTCTGCGGTATCAACTTGCAGTTTTCATTTATACTTTTATCTTGAACAATGGATACCTTTCAAATTTTAAAATGAATGTTACTGAAATAAAAGATATCGATGAAAATTTTTTTGCTTACAAACCGATATCAAATATAGTATTTCTTGGAATAATGGAACTTGAGGATGGTTTTTTTTATCCCTACAAGACAGTTAGGGGATATGAACTTATAAAATTTTTTTATAGATTAAACAATCTTTTTAATAAATAATGTCTATAAAAATTTCAAAAATAAATCAGAATTCGATTTTTAAAAAATATTCAATATCAGAAGGTGATAAAATTGTTTCAATAAATGGAAGAGAAGTTTTTGATTTTCTTGGTGTTATATATGAAACATCTTTTGAAAAAATGGTTTTCAAAGTTAAAAAGAAAGATGGGCAAATCAAAGAGTTTGAAGTTGAAAAAAATGATTATAAAAAAATAAATGTTGAGTTTGAAGAAAGTGAAAGAAGAAAATGTAACAATAAGTGTATATTCTGTTTTGTTGATCAAAATCCTGAAGGTTTGAGAAAAAGTTTGTATTTTAAAGATGATGATTACAGGGAATCTTTTGAATATGGAAATTTTATAACACTTTCAAATCTGAACGAAAAATTGTTGAAAAATATAATTGAGCATAAAATATCCCCTCTTTATGTTTCCATACATTCTGTCGATAATGGTTTAAGAAAAAAAATTTTTGGAGTTGAAAATCGGATCGAGAAACTTGAAAAACTTATAAATGGAGGGATCAAAATTCATGGTCAGGTTGTTCTTATGAGAAACATAAATGATGGAAAGTATTTGGAACAGACGATTAAATATTCAGCACAAAAAAAATTCCTTTCACTTGGAATAGTTCCAATGGGTATAACAAAATACAGAAAAGATTCGTCAAACTTTTTACCGATAGATAAAGAGTATTCAAAAAACTTGATAACTTTTGTTGAAAATTTAAAAGAAAAATTGTCATATAAAAAAGTTTATATTGCTGATGAATTCTTTTTAAAAGCTGAAGAAAAGATTCCTCCTAAAAGTTACTATCATTCTTTTCCTCAATATGAGAATGGTATAGGTATGGTTAGAAATTTTATAGATGAAACATCAGAATTAAAAAATAGAAAACTTAAAAAAGGTTTTGCGATATTGACTGGTAAAAGTTTTGGAGAGTTTTTAATAAAAAATAATTTTTTTTCTTCAGAAGGTATTTTACCTGTTGTGAACAGATTCTTTGGGGAAATGGTTACAGTGACTGGACTTTTATCTGGAAAAGATATTGTTGAAACGATGAAAAATACAGAGTTCAAAAACTATTTGATCTATAAAAGAGTTTTTAACGAAGATGGTTTAACACTTGATAATTATACAAAAAAAGATATTATTAAAAAAAGTGGTAAAAATTTTATCATACTTGAAAACAGTACTGATCTTGTGAGGTATACAGAATGAACATTGTTTCTATAATTGGGAAACCAAATGTTGGCAAATCTACACTTTTCAATGCTCTTCTTGGAAGAAGAGATGCTGTTGTTCATTCAACACCAAACCTTACAAGGGATAGACATTATGATAGAATTGAAATTGACAATAAGGAATTTGTTATAATAGATACTGGAGGGATAGAGGAGAATCCAAAAAAAGTAACATTCAGTGAATTGGTAGAACAACAGGTTGATATAGCTATAAATCAATCTGATCTGATCCTTTTTGTTGTTGACAACAAAAATGGTATTACTGGTGATGATTACTATATCGCAAATAAACTTAGAAGTAGAAAAAATGATGTAATTCTTGTTATAAACAAATGTGATGATTATGAGAGTTTATTGGATTCTGAAATTTTTAAACTTGGATTTGAAAGTTATATCCAGATTTCAGCTGAACATAAATTGAATATATCATCTTTAAAAGAGATGATGGTGTCAAGATATAAAAATGTTGAAAGGGATCAATTTTTTAAAGATGGATTAAAAATCGCGATCGTTGGAAAACCAAATACAGGGAAATCGACGATAGTGAATGCACTGTTGAATGAGAACAGAATGATAGTTTCTGATATTCCGGGAACAACTAGGGATTCTATAGATTCCTATCTTGAATATGATAATAAAAATTTTGTGTTAATCGATACAGCAGGTATCAGAAGAGCATCGAAAATAAAAGAACCAACAGAATATTACACAATTCTTCGAAGCAAACTTGCTATGGAAAGGGCTGATGTTGTTGCGGTTGTGATCGATATAAATGAGAAAGTTACCTTTCAGGACAAGAAGATACTTGGAGAATCACTTGCACTTTTGAAGCCAACAATTGTTGTTTTCAATAAGACCGATCTTATAACTGAAGTTGAAAAGACAAAATTTTATAAAGAGGTTCTTGGCTACCTTGAATTTGGAGAATTTTTACCAAAATTTTTCATTTCAGCAAAAGAGAAAAAACATATTTATAAAATACTTGAAAAATCTTATGAATTGAAAAGTAAATTACCAGCAAAATTTAAAAAGAGTTTGTTGAATTCGATACTTTTTGAGCAGATTATACCAAACTTTAAACATCCTGTTTTAAAAACTGGAAAAAGACCAAGATTTTACAGTTTGACTCAAAAGTCAGCTGATCCAATTGTTTTCATACTCAGGGTGAACGATCCAGAAAATATTGACAGAAATTATAGAAGATATATAATTAACAAAATAAGAGAGGTATTGAAATTGTCAGAAATTCCTTTCGATGTTGAGTTGAGGAGTAAGAATGATAGTTAAAGTTATTATTTTTTGTATTTTGTCATATCTTTTTTCAGGTATACCTTTCGCTTTTATAGTTTCAAAACTCTTTTTAAAAATAGATATAAGAAAAGTTGGAAGTGGTAATGTTGGAGCAACCAATGTTTACAGAGTTGGTGGATGGAAATATGGAGTTATTGTATTTATTTTAGATTTTTTAAAGGGTTTTATCCCAACATTAATATCCGTTTTTTATTTTGATAAAAATCTTGAAGTTTCAACAATCGTTGCAATATCAACGGTGTTAGGACATATGTTCACCCCATATCTGAAATTTAAAGGTGGAAAAGGTGCTGCGACATCCTTCGGAAGTTTTTTGGTGCTTTTCCCATTGGAAATTTTAATATGCGCTATTTTTTTTCTAATATCCGTTATTGTAACAAGAATAGTTGCTGTGGGTACCATAATATCAGCGTTTCTTTTTCCAGTAGTTTATTTTGTTATGGGCAAACTGTTGGATATAACTTTTCCTTTTAAAAAATTTTCTAATATCGATTTTGTTTTAATTCTTATTGTTGTTATTTTTATAATCTTAAAACATAAAAGTAACATTGAAAGATTGATTAAGGGGAATGAAAACAGAATATAAAAAAAGATACTATTCGATAAAGGAGGTTTCTCAGATTACAGGACTGAGAAGTTATGTTTTAAGATATTGGGAGACCGTTTTCCCAAAGTTAAAACCGATGAAACATTCTGTTAACGGAAGAAGAATGTATACTGAAAAGGATATTGAGACAGTTAAAAAAATTAAAGAATTGTTGTATGAAAAAAAATATACGATAAAAGGAGCGAATGAAGTTATGAATTCAAAAGTTGAAATCGTTCAACTAAATCTCGATTTTGAAAATGGAAAAAGTTTTTTGAAAGGGGAGGTAAAGAGGAAGTTAAACGAAGTAATTAACCTTTTAAGGGGGGAAAAATGAGAAATAAGATTAGAATTTATCTTCTTGATGATAGCATTACTGTTACAACTTTTTTAAGCAAGTCATTAACTTCACTTGGCTATGTGGTTTATGCTGATAATGATCCAAACAAATGCATCAAAAGGATAAAAGAGTTTTTACCCGATATAATTATTCTTGATATAGATTTGAACGAATTCAATGGGATCGATATCTGTCGGGAGATCCAGGAAGATGAACAACTCAAAGAGATACCTGTGATATTCCTTTCACATTTGACAGATACTGCAATCGTTGCTGAAGGACTTGAAGCTGGAGCAGTTGATTATATTTATAAGCCAATAGATATCAATCAACTCGATTCAAGAATAAAAATCATTTTGAAAATGATTGAGGATATGAAAGACAATATAAAACTTGCAAAAATGAACATTATCAAAGCTTCAGTGATAACGATGCATCATGAGTTGAATCAACCACTTTCGGTGATCCTGCTTTCAACGGAGATGCTTGAAAAAAAATTGGGTAACAAATTAACAGAGAAAGAAAAAAAATTGATAGAAAGAATAAAAAATAGTTTGAACAAAATAAACGATATTCTAAAAAGGTTTGCCGTTGTTCATGAACATGATCCTGAACTTATCCCCTACACTGATGATTCTCAAATGATCAAACTCCCACCATCAACAAAAACTGAAAAAGTCCTCATAATAGATGACGAAAGAGAAGTGAGGGAATCGATAATTGATGTTTTAAACGAGGAAGGAATAGAAACGATACAATCTGAGAATATAAAGGATGCTATAGAGATTATAGAAAAAGGTAAAGAAAAAATTTCGATGATATTCTGTGATATAAGGATAAAAAATGAGTCAGGATCAGAAGTCTTTCATCTTGTAAGAAAAAATTATCCTGACATAAAATTTATTTTTATAACAGGTTATTCAATACCTGCTGAAGTCAAAAGGATAATCAGAGAGTTTAAAATACCACTTTTGAAAAAACCTTTTTCAAGAAGGTCAATTCTTTCATTGTTGAAAAAAATGAATCAATAGGGCAGTAAAATATTTTTTTCTAAAATTGTAAAACTGTCTGGAAATAATTTTGAAATTTTTTCATTAAGGTTTTCTTCAAGATAAATCTTTATTGTAATTTTTTCAGCAAAATTTTCTTCCAAAATTTTATGTTTTGCTTGTTTAATAAAATATAAAAATTCATTGTATTGTTGATATTCGAAAGTGAATACAAAAAGATAAAATTTTTCCAGTTTTTTTATCATCGAATTTTTTACGGTTTCGATTGCACATTTTGAATACGCTCTTACGAGTCCAGAAGCACCAAGTTTTATACCACCAAAAAATCTTGTAACCGTTAAAAGTGTAAAGTAAAGATCGTTTTTATCAATCACGTTGAAAACGGGAAGCCCTGCAGTATTTTTTGGTTCTTTATCATCGGTATAGAAAAATTCATCCTTTGTAAATCGGTAAGCGTAAACTATATGTGAGTATCCTTTGTTCTCCGTTTTTAAAAGATTTAAAAATTTTTCAACTTCTTTTTTATCATGTACGAAAAATGCTCTTCCAATGAAAATTGAATTTTTTTCAATTATCGTTATCTTTTTTGATTCTATTATTGTTTTCAACTCTGTTTCCTTTTCTGAAATTTGTTAAAGAAATAATTATTAAAATGATTCCCAAAAATTGGTAGAGATTTAATTTTTCTTTCAATATGATTACAGCAAGAATTGACCCAAGAAGTGGTTTTAGAAAGAAGATCATTGATCCATCTACCACATTCAATCTTTTAAAGCCCTCATAGTAAAATAAATATCCACATCCGGTAACAAAAAAACCGAGGTAGATTAAAATTGATGAGTTCGAAAGGTTAATGTTTTTTAATAAATAATTATTTTTATAAAGAAAAAATGGTAACAAAAAAATTATTCCTGAAAAAAAACAAATAAAGTTGACTATGATCGTGCTGTTATTCTTCAGAAATCTTTTTGAAAGGAATGTAAAGAGTGCAAAGAAAAATGATGATAAAAGTCCAGTTATTGAAGGAATGTAATTTATTGTTTTGGTTATCTTTCCTGAGAATAAAATAAGAAAAAGTATACCCAAAATACCTAAAAATATTTTGATTAATTTGATTCTGTCAAACTCTTTGAAAAAAATAAGGTTCAAAATATAAACAAATATAGGATGGCTACCGATCAAAACGGCGGCTATAGAAGCATTTCCTTTCTCAACAGAGTATTGTAAAAGAAGCATCGAAATGAAAACGTTCAAAAAACCAAGAGATGAGAGTTTTAAGAACATCTTGATATTCAAATTTTCTAATTCTTTTCTCAAATCCTTTTTGAAAACGATAAAAAAAATGAAAACAAATGTTCCCAAAAAAAATCTTAAAAAAGTTAACTGGATAAAATTGAAATCATCTGAAATAAATTTTGAAGTTAATTCCATAGTTGAAAATAAAAAAACTGAAAGTGATAAAAACAGTATGCCAACCATATATGCATAATAAACATCATCTTTCAAATTGTCAACAAATTAAATGTTTGTAATGAAAAAGTTCCTACCATTTAAATTATAACTTCTTAAAAAAATTATATGTTAAGTTTGGCATAAATAATGTTAATTGATTTTGTAAAAAGGAGAAATTATGAAAATAGGAATTCTTGAAGATAGTGAAACTTTTGCAAATGCGTTGAGAGATATACTTGTTTTAAAAAAACATGAGGTTTTTCTTTTATATAAACATCCTTTGATGATAAATCAAAATGACATAGAAAACCTTGATGTTTTAATACTTGATATATATTTAGGTTCAAATTATGGAATAAATATCATTAATCAAATAAAAAGAATCGATCTTTTTTTAACAGTTATTATAGTTACGGCAAGTCCAACCCAGATGTTGAAAGATACTTTGAAAGGGCTGGGGGTTCATTATTTCATTGAAAAACCTTTCCACTATGAAGAACTTGATGGTATTTTAAAAGAGATCGAAGAATTCTATTTTATAATTAAAAATTTTTTAAAAACAGAAGATCACGAAAAAAATATTTTACTCTTAACAGATATTCCGAATGTAAAAATATTGAAACAATTGAAAAGGTTAAAAATAGATGAACTGGTTGATTTTGATTTTGAGAATGATCAAAATGATAAATATTATATTGAATTTTCAATAGTTAATAATATCGATTCTGTTTATAAAATTTTTAACAGACTATCTTCTATTCAAAATAGAAAAAAAATAGTATTACATTTGAAAAGTAATATTGAAGAATTAAAATTTGAGTGTGATAAAAACCCACTTTTAAAAAATTTTATACTTGAAAAATGTTATCTCGTTTCAAACTCTTTAAAAGTGTCATAAATATATGACTCTGTAATCTTTTTTTCAAAAACTTAAATCTTCAAAATATAATATTTAACTCAAAATTGTTTGCTATTTACAAAAAACTAATCTTGTCATAATATCATAACATAATAAATTCGTGACATTTATATTTGGCACTTTTCTTGTTATAAAATATAGAAAAGGAGGAAAAAGTGCAAAAAAAGATGAAGGTTTTGATCATAGATGATAATATAGATCTTGCGAATTCCTTAAAAGATGCACTTAACAATTACTCTTCAGATTATGAATGTCTTGCTTTTTATGATGGAAACTCAGCAATGAATTATATAACCAATAATCCTCCTGATGTTATTTTTACAGATATAATTCTTCCAGATCAATCTGGTTTATCAATATTGAAAAGTGTGAAAGAAATGGATAGTGATATTCAGGTAATAGTTATGACCGCCTATGCCTCACTTTCAACTTCAATTGAAGCATTACAGTATGGTGCTTTTGATTATATACCAAAACCATTGCATATAAATCAGGTGATGAACGCATTAAAAAGCGCAATCAACAAAAGAAACAGTTTACTTGAGAATAAGAAAATAATCGCTGATCTTATAAACAAGAAGGAAAAAAATCTTGAAAGTGATGAATCAAGAAAGGTTATAGAAAGGTTGATTCTGTTAAAACAGTTCCAGAAAAAGATTTCTAAAATTGATGAAATTGATGAATTTTTTAAAATTTCTTATCTTGAATTCTCAAAAATATTTTTAACTCAATTCGTCTATTTCTTTTTAAAGGAAAATAATGGTTTTAAAAATATATATGGGCCATCTGTTGGAGAATTCAAAATTGGTGATATTGTTGATTCAAAATTGCCAATATTTTTTGTACCAGTTAAAAACAATATAGGTTGTATATTCGCTGGTTCAAAATCGATGACTTCAGTTATGAGTTATGAAAATGATATAGTTGGAGTAGTTTATTTTAAAAGAGAAAATGATTTTGTTGATACAGATCTTGAGATAGCTGAGGTTCTTTCTTTTGTTCTTGCAAATAAATTCTATGAAATAAAATTGAACAAAAAGTTGAAAACAACAAGATATGGACTCATTTATACAATGCTTACATTAACCGGACTTTCAGATAGTAATCAAAAAATTTTGATTGAAAAAAGAGCAAAATATTGTGAAGATTTTGCAAAATTTTTAAAATTTGATGAAGAAAAAGTCGAAAAGATAAAATTTTCTTCAATACTTTTCAATA
Organism: Caldifarciminota bacterium; assembly: GCA_039804105.1. Taxonomy (GTDB): domain Bacteria; phylum Hydrothermota; class 32-111; order 32-111; family 32-111; genus 32-111. The sequence goes on along the minus strand of JBDRZU010000001.1, from coordinate 357,237 downwards.
TCATACAATCATTTGTTAAGGACAAAAAAAATGGGTCAAAAGAGGTTTCAGAAAAATTTAAAAGTGTGTTAGATGATATAGAGTTTTTGAGAGAACTTGAGCCTATCATCGAATCAATTGGCGAAAACTATGATGGATCCGGATTTCCTAAAAGATTGAAGGGAGATGATATACCTGTTGAATCACAGGTAATAAAATTGGTGCACACATATCTTCTTCTGATTGAAAACAAAAATTATAGAGATGGTGTTGGAAAAAGAAACGCTTTTGAAAACCTTGGAAAAATGTCAGATAAATATTTCAAAAAAAGTTTAGTTGAACATTTTATAACATTTTTGGAGCAATATGAAAGAACAAATAATTGATTATTTAAAAGAATTCCCTGAAATATTTCAGGAATACCAAAAAGAGAGTGAAAATAAGAATTTTGATCTGGTGAGATTTTTTACAAATCTTATTTCAGAAAAAAAATTGAAAGTTGATGAAAAACTGGCAAAGTTGATTGAACAGAATTTTAAAATAACTTATCTTGATGCTGAAAAAATTCAAATAACAGAAGGTTTGTTGACTTTGTTTATCCCATCGTATATAAAAAAGAATAGGTTTATACCTTTTGAGGTGTCGCAGAAAAAAATTAAAATTATCACCGATAATCCTTTCAATCTTGAACTTATAAAAGATATTCAATTCATAACCAATCTTGATGTTGATTTCTATATAACAACTACAGAAAGTTTGAACAAAAAATTTATAGAAATTTTTGGTCAGGAAAAATTTTCCTATGAACTCGATGAGAATGTTTTAAAAGTGGATGAATATGAAAACCTCGAAGAGGAAGTTGTTGAAGATGATGAAATAAATGCAAAACCTATCGTAAGACTCATAAACTCAATAATAATAGACGCAATCAAGTTGAACGCTTCTGATATACATTTTGAACCTCAATCGAACAATCTTGTAGTAAGATACAGAATAGATGGATTTTTACAGGAACATCTGAGATTACCAAAAAAAATAGAGAAAAGAGTTATCTCAAGAATTAAAATAATGGCAAAAATGGATATTACGATCACAAGAAAAGCACAGGATGGAAATATACAGATTGTAGTGTCTCAAAAAGATATATCTTTAAGAGTATCAACGATTCCGATAATGGATGGAGAAAAGATAGTTATCAGAATTTTAGATAAGAGTAAAATCAAAGTTTCTCTTGAACAACTCGGTTTAACTCAGGAAAATATATTTATAATCAGAAAGAATGCCAACAAATCACAGGGAATCATACTTGTTACAGGTCCAACAGGTAGTGGGAAAACAACAACTCTATACTCAATCTTGCAGGAACTTGATTATAAACATTTAAACATTACTACAATTGAGGACCCTATCGAATATACAATAAAAGGAATAAACCAAACGCAGATTGATCCGAAAAATAATGTAACATTTTCTTCAGCGCTAAGAACTCTATTAAGACAGGATCCGAATGTTATATTACTTGGAGAGATAAGGGATACAGAAACAGCACAAACAGCATTCAAAGGTGCTATAACAGGGCATCTTTTACTTTCAACTCTTCATACTAACAGTGAGATTTCAACTTTGATAAGGTTGAGAGATCTCGGAGTTGAGCCATATCTTATCTCTGATGCTTTACTTGTTGTTATAGCACAAAGGATTGTAAGAAAAGTTTGTAAATTCTGTTCGACAAAGGTACATCCCGATGAAAGAGTAAAAAAAATTTTAAAAGTTGATGAAAATTTTGAAATATATCAAGAGAATAAATATGGGTGTGAAAAGTGTAACTATACTGGATTTTCCGGAATTATTGGAATTTTTGGAGTTCTTGAAATAGATCAAAAATTGAGAGAACTCATTGAAAAAGAGGCGAACCTAAATGAGATTGTTTCATATCTAAAAAGTATAAACTATAAAACAGTATTTGATGATGGACTTGATAAGGTAAAAAATGGTATAACAACATTCAGTGAAATCGAAAGGGTGCTTGATGTTGATAGATTTTTGATTGAAAATAGTGTTACATTGGAAACAAAGTTAAAAAGTGTGACTGAGAAGAAAAGCATACTTGTTGTTGATGATATAAAAACTATAAGAACTGTAATATGTGCACTTTTTAAATCTGAAGGTTTTGAAACATTTGAAGCTGAAAATGGAGTTGATGCACTTGAAATTTTAAAAAATAACAGGATAGATCTTGTGATAACAGATCTTTCGATGCCACAGATGGGTGGGTTTGAATTACTCGAAAATATCAAAAATGATGAGAATTTAAAAAGCATTCCTGTTGTTGTTTTAACTTCAAAATCTGATTCTGAAAATGAGATCGAAGGATTGTCCAAAGGTGCTGATGACTATATCCCAAAACCGATAGATCCACAAAAGGTTTTGTTAAGGATAAGAAATATATTAAAAAGGAGTGGATGTTGATTCCTAAAACAGTTCAAAACATTATAGATATTCTTGAAAACAGTTATCATATTAACATCACCCCTTCTTTAAACAGTAAAATTCAGGATTTATATAATCTTGGAAAGATTCAGAATGAAGGTGATTTTGAAAAAATACTTTTTGCACTTTATAACTATCAGAATATATTTTTTGAAAATGAGGAAATCTTTAAATTAACAAAAAATGTTCTTGAAAATATTGATAACGATAATATCAATATACTTATTTTCTCTTCAGATATTGGGAGTTCACTCTTTTCTTTTGTAATCGAATGTGAACTAATTTTAAAAAATCTTAAAAGAAGAAAAAATGTTAACTATTTTACTGTTTATCCCTCATTTTTTATTGTTGAAAGAATTAAGAACAACAGGATTGAGTACCAACAACTCATTAAAGCATCCGATGCTCAGTTGAAATATTTTATAGATATGATTGAAAATTATATTTTAAGAAATGATATTCTAAACAGAGTCAATTTTGTTGTAACAAATCCTTTCAACAATTCTTTAAGAAGTGAAAATTTTGATATTATAATAGTTAACAATTTTTCGAAAATTTTTTTAAAAGAAAAATTATCAAACTTTTCAAAGGAAATGTACAGGTTACTTAAGAATGGGTCTTATCTGATTTGTGATTTTAAAGAAACCAACATTTTTTCTTCAGGAATCTTTGAGCAGTTAAACTATGAAGGGTATTTTTACTTTAAAAAACCCTACAGCGATGAATTCATAGTATCAGATTATACTTTTGAAGATGCGTTAAACTTTTTCAGAGAAAAAAAATACAATGAATCGTTAGGTATATTGCAAGCATTGTTGGGTAAAGAAGAAGGCAATAACATCGAGATTCTGAAGTTGATGCTTCTTATTTACACAAGGTTAAATGATATTTTAAAAATAGAGTTTCTTGAAAAACAACTTGAAATAAACGATATAAAAGATCCAGATTTTGATTTTATCTTTGGGACATTCTATTTCAACAAACTAAATTATTCGATTTCAAAACTTTATTTTCAAAAAACTTTATCTTCAAATCAAAACAATATATATTCTTTGTATTACCTTGCTCTTATTAATAAAATGGAAGGTAAGAAAAAATCCTCAGTTGAAAATTTTAAAAAAATAGTAAAACTTGTTGACGGAAATAATTTTTATATACCCAGAATATATGCGAATGACATTTCAATGGAAATGATTAAGTATATCGCTGAAAGTGAAATAGAAGGGGAGGAAAAATGAAACAGATCCTTGTGTTTCAACTTGATAATCAGGAAATTTTGAGATCAGAAAAGCTGAACAAACAGAATATTACTTTTGAAGAAGATTTAAAAAATCTTGAAGTGATAAAGAATGAAATAAAAATAGATCTTATTTTAACCTCATCGAAAAATCTTGGTCTTGAAAATGGTTCAGGTTTATTGAAAAAGTTGTTTAACTGGAAGATCCCGCTTCTTGTTGTGTTAAAAAAAGATGAGAGTATCGATAAATACAAGGATCTGTTTGAATTACCTTTTATTGATTTTATTTACGAAAACAATTTTGAAAACGATTTTGAATTCAAAATGGAAAAAATGATAGGAGTTAAAAATTATATTGTTTCTTGTGAAAGTATGTCCTCTCTTCAACATGAGATAGGAAAAATTTCAAAATTATCTGTTGCAGGTGAACTCATATCAAGTATAAGCCATATGATAAACAATCCTGTTACTTCCATAGTTTTACAACTTGATATGTTAAGGATGGATAAAAATTGTCCAAAGGAACTTCATAAGAAAATTGATATGATCGAACAGAATGTTGATAGAATAGTTTCGATAGTATCGACTGTAAGAGAATTAAAACTCGGAGTTTCTGAAAAGATGGAACTTGTTAATGTTGAAGATGAAACTGTAAAATTTTTCCCGATAATTAAAGATTATTTTATTAACCACAATGTTGAAATTGAATATACATATGATAAAAAGATTCCACCAGTAAAACTACCATCTGGATTTTTAAAATATATCTTTCTTGAATTGATTCTACTTTTGTTTCACAGGCGTGAAAAGGTAAAAGGGAATAAAATATTTGTGAGCTTTAAACTTTTAGAGGATAGCATCTACATTATTTTTAATACAAATTTTAAAACTGGTATAGAGTTGCTTTTCGAAAATGTTGAAGATGAGAGTAGCAGGTCCGATCTTCTAACGATCAATTCGATCAAGTTTGACATAGAAAATGTTTCAGGTAAATTGATTTTTAAAGATTACGATTCTGGATCTGAAATAAAGGTTATTTTACCATTGCCTGCGATATAGGAGGTTTTATGAAAATGAAGAATATTTTAATAGTTGATGATGATCCTTTCATATTACAATCTGTTGGAGAGATGCTTGTTGAAAACAAATATAATGTTTATACATCGTCAAATGGTAAAGAGATGTTTCAAGTGTTAGAAAAAAATTCAGTTGATTTGATTCTTCTTGATGTTAAATTACCCGATAGAACCGGGATAGAATATCTCCCAGAATTAAAACATTTTTTCCCCGATGTTCCAATAATAATAATTACAGGTAATGCAGATATAAATGATGCTGTTAAAGCTATAAAGATGGGTGCATTTGATTATCTCAAAAAACCTTTTAAAGGTAAAGAATTGCTTGTGAATATAGAAAAAGCTTTGAAATGGAACGAACTGATGATAAAGAATGAAATTTTACAGGAACAGGTTGAAAAAGAGTTTTCTTTTCAGGGTATAATTGGGAAGAGTGATAAGATGAAAGAGTTGATAAAAATGTTAAAACAGGTTTCGAAAACAGATTCAAATGTTTTGATTACTGGAGAAAGTGGAACTGGAAAAGAACTTGTTGCAAAGGCAATACACTATTCTGGTAAAAGAAAGAATAGCCCATTCGTTCCAATAAACTGTGCATCATTACCTGAAACATTACTTGAAAGTGAACTTTTTGGATATGTAAAAGGTGCTTTTACAGGTGCCTATAATAATAAAAACGGCCTTTTCAAAGTTGCTGATATGGGAACAATATTCCTGGATGAAATTGGGGATATGCCTTTAAGTTTACAGGCGAAAATTTTAAGGGTTATTGAGAGTGGAGAGTTTACACCACTTGGTTCAACAAATGTTATAAAAACAGATGTCAGGATAATATCAGCAACGAATGTTAATTTAAGAGACAGGATACTTGAAAACAGATTCAGAGAGGATTTATACTATAGGTTAAATGTTGTTAACATTAACATTCCTCCCTTAAGGGACAGGAAGGAGGATATACTTCTTATAGCTGAGCATTTTCTTGAAAAGTACAGTATTAAAATGAACAAAAAGATTAAAGGATTTTCGGAAGGCGTAAAAGAGGTTTTCTTAAGATACGATTGGCCAGGAAATGTCAGGGAATTAGAAAATGCAGTTGAAAGTAGTTGTGCTCTTACAATGGGAGATGTTATAGATGTTAAAAATCTTCCATCACATCTTTTTGGCAATGTTATGCAATCAAACAAAGTTGATTTTATCCCTATCAATCGGCCTTTGAAAGAAACTATGGATTATTATGAACGAGAATATTTGATACAACTTCTAAAATTTTGTAATGGGAATATAACGAGAGCCTCTCAGATTGCTCAGATTGCAAGACAAAATCTTCATTCAAAATTAAAACTTTATAACATTAATGTAAAGGATTTTAGAAAATGAAAGATTTGTTTAAAAATTTATTTTTAAACTTCAACTCAAACTATTTTTCAAAATATTCAACAAAAGAAATTTTTTTCAGGATCAGATACAACTTTCTTTTGTTAATTCTAATAGTCGGAATTATAGATACATTCTTTTTTTCTTTAAAACATTTATTCCCCATCATACATACAAGAGAGTTCTTAACACACTTTATCTCTTTGGTGATATGTCATGTTCTCCTTATATTTCTCATAAAAAAGAGAAGTGTTGATCTTGTAGGAAGAATTTTAGTTTTCGTTCTTTTTCTTGTGGGTTTATACACATTGTTTTTTACACAACTTGATTCTTCAAGAAGAGCATTTGTCTATATTTTCCCGCTTCTATCATTTCTTTCAATATCATTCTGGGAAAGTTTTGTTTTTTGTTTTTTGATTTTAATATTTATCATTTTTAGATTTCCAGTGTTTTCAAAAATTTTTACATACGATAAATCGTTACATTTTAGTTTCTTTTTAACATATCTATCAATATTTTTTTCTACTTCTATTTTCAAGTATTTTATTGAACTCTTTCAAAGAATCGCTATCGAAAACGAAGAAAGATTGGATTATGAGAACAAGATTTTAAAAGTTTTAAAGGATAACTTTCAGAGAAAAACCGAAGAGTTCGAAAAACTTTTTGCAGTTGTTCCAAGTGCTGTCTTTATACTTGATAAAGATAGAAAAATTTTATCAATAAACAAAAGAGCACTTGAAATACTTAACTATAAAGAAGAAGATCTGGTTGGAAAGGAATGTACTTTTTTTGCAAATGAACCATGTAGAAATGGTTGTTCACTTATAAATAAAAATGATGATAGCCCTATTTACAACAAAATTTGTACAGTTATTACAAAAGATGGAAACATAAGAATAATTTCAAAAAATGCACAGGTTCTTAGAGATGACCAAAAAAATTTTACAGGTTGTATTGAAGTTTTTGATGATATCACCGAAAAATTTAATTATGAGAGAGAGATTGAAAAACTCTTATTTTCAATTAATCAAAGTCCAGCAAGTGTTGTAATAACTGATACTGAAGGTAATATTGAATATGTTAACAAAAAGTTTACTGAAGTTTCTGGTTATACTTTTGAGGAGGTCAAAGGGAAAAACCCGAGAATTTTGAAATCGGGTGAAAAGAGTAAAGAAGAGTACAAAGAGTTATGGGATACTATAAAATCTGGAAGGGAATGGAGAGGAGAGTTTCACAATAAAAGAAAAGATGGAACACTTTACTGGGAACTTGCTCTTATTGCACCAATCATCGATAAAGATGGAAAAATAATAAATTTTGTTGCTGTAAAAGAGGATATAACTGAAAGAAAAAGAATGGAACATGAACTCTTTGAATCAAAATTGAAGGCCGAGCAAGCAACAAAGGCAAAATCTATTTTCCTTGCAAATATGAGTCATGAAATAAGAACACCTCTCAATGGTATAGTTGGAATGGTAGATCTCCTTCTTGGAACAAAACTTGATAAAGATCAAGAGGATTATGCAAAAACAATAAAATATTCTTCTATAACTTTATTAACACTGATCAACGATATCCTTGATTTCTCAAAAATAGAATCAGGAAAGATGAGTTTTGAGGAGATAGAGTTTGATCTCTATCAACTTGTGGAACTATCTTTAAAACCACTCGTTTTTGAAATATCCAAAAAAGGTCTTGAAGTTCTTATCGATATAGATAAAGATGTTCCAAGATACATCAAATCTGACCCAGTCAGATTGAAACAGGTATTACTCAACCTTGTTGGCAATTCTTTAAAATTCACTGAGAAAGGTGAAATACTCGTTGAGGTGAAAGTTTTAGAAAAAAAGGATAATGATTTAATCTTAAAATTTATTGTTTCTGATACTGGAATTGGTATTGATAAAGATAAAATTGAAAAGATATTTCAACCTTTTGAACAGGCGGATAACTCCATAACAAGAAAATTTGGTGGAACGGGATTGGGAACAACTATTTCTAAATACATTATAGAAAAATTGGGTGGTGAGATATACGCTCTTTCTCCTTCAAAACTTTCAAAGGATGGTGGTAGAGGAAGAGGAAGTGAATTCGGATTCACAATAAAAACAGTTCAGGTATCAGCTGACGATATTAAGAAAACATTTTCAAAAATAAAAGGAGTTGAAAAGGTTCTTGTTATAGATGATAACAAACTGAATTTAAAAATCATGCAGAATATGTTATCGATCTGGAATATAGAATGTGAGTGTTTGACAAGTTTTAAAGATTTTAATAAAAATTTGAATGAATATGATATTGCTTTTGTTGATTATATTATGCCAGAAATTGATGGACTTAAAGTCGCAAGGATGATCAAGGAAAAGAATAAAAAGATGAAGGTTATCATCTTTACATCTTCAATATTGAAAGAGGACAAAGAAAAATTTGATTCTATCGGAGTTGATGGATGCCTTCAGAAACCTGTTTCTCAATCATCTTTATACGATCTTCTGGTTGGAATGTTTGAAAGTAAAGAACAGGATAGTGAAGAAAAAATTGTAAAAATTCAAATTGAGAAAAAGGATATTAAAATTCTTGTTGCTGAAGATAACCCTGTTAACCAGAAGGTAGCAAAAAATATGTTGAACAAACTCGGTTATGATATTGATATCGCTGAAAATGGTGAAAAAGTTTTAGAAATGATGAGAGAGAAACCTTATGATCTTATTTTGATGGATGTTCAGATGCCTATAATGGATGGTTTAACAACAACAAGAATCATAAGAGAGGTTGAAGATGATATTAAAAGCAACAGGAATCTCAGTCACAATCTTATTATTAAAAGGATACCTATCCCTATAATTGCTTTAACAGCGAATGCCATGAAAGAGGATAAGGATATCTGCCTTGCTAATGGAATGAACGATTATATAGCAAAGCCTTTAAATCTGAACGAGTTAAAAGAGATTGTTGAAAAGTATACAAAGAGTTGATATAATAAAACGATGAATCCAAAAGTTTATTTTATAGACATTCAAACATTTTCAGGAAATTTTAAAATATTTGAGAGTATTCTTTTAAAGGAAATTGAGATCCAAAGAATATTTTATGAAAATTCTTTGATTGCTGTAAAAATACATTTTGGAGAAAAGGGAAATAGGGCTTATATTAAACCGGTTTACGCCAACTGGTTCTGTGAGTTTTTAAAAAATAAAGGATATAAACCTTTTTTAACTGATACGAACACCCTTTATAAAGGTATGAGGTCAAACTCTGTTGATCACCTTGAAAATGCATTCTTTAATGGATTTTCATATTTTCCGGTTATAATAGCGGATGGACTTAGAGGGGAAAGTTTTATAAAGGTAGAAAAGGAACTTGAAGTATTAAAGGAATTTTATATAGGCTCTGATATCTATTATTCTGATGGAATATTATTTTTAACACATTTTAAAGGGCATGAACTGACTGGCTTTGGAGGTTCAATCAAAAATATGGGTATGGGATGTGCAGCCAAGAGAGGAAAACTTTCCATGCACTCCAATCTGACACCAAATGTAAAAAAAGAGAAATGTAGAGGTTGTTTTAAGTGTATCAAATGGTGTAATGTGAAAGCGATTAAGCAGATTGACAATTTTGCTTATATAGATAAAAATATTTGTGTTGGATGTGGTTTATGTCTTGAGATATGTGATTTCAGAGCGATAAATATTGATTGGGAAATAGAAAGTTCTTTGATGCAAAAAAAAATGGCAGAGTATGCAAAGATATCAGTGGAAAACAAACCAGCAATTTTTGTAAATTTTCTAATGGACATTTCTCCTGTTTGTGATTGTTATCCTTACAATAAAAGTCCTATTGCAAAAGATGTCGGAATTCTTTTTTCAAAAGATCCGGTCGCTCTCGATAGAGCTTCTTATGATCTCGTTTGCGAAAGAACAGGATATGATCCTTTTAAAAAAACCCATCCAGATATAGAACCTCTTGTTCAACTTGAACATGCACAGAAAATTGGCCTCGGGACAAACATTTATGAACTTGTTCAGGTCACTTAAAATATCGTTGGTTATTTTCCCCTTTATCAGAGTGTTTGCTTTATGGCAATATTTTGATGATTCTGAAAATATTAAGAACTTTTTTAATAAAGAAATCGATTTCGAAAAGGTTCTCTATACTAAAAGTGTTCAACAACTTGAAATTTTATCAAAAATGGATAGATTCATTTTGTTTAATGATTCTTTAATCAATGTAGGAAAATTGACTCAAAATTATGTTCAAGAGTATCTTTATTTGAAAAATAATTTTAAAGAAAAGAAATTCGATATTATAGTTTCTTATGAACCAAAATTTTTAAAAGATTCTTTAAAAACTATTTTTTACATTTTCAAAGGTTATTCTTACTATTATCTTAATGATCTAGAAAACAGTTTAAAAATATCATCAGAATTTAAAGGTGATCTTTCGAATATTTTAAAAATAATTTCATTGTACAAATTGCAAAAGTATGATGATTGCATCAAGACGATAGAAGAGTTTGAAAATTTTGTTAACTATCCCGAAATCTTTAAAACATATATAAACCTGAACTTTATGAAGAAAAATTATGAAAAATTGGACTACTTTTGTGATCTCTTTCTTGCCAAATATCTTGAAGATAAGGACTATTATTATGTTGTATACATAAAAAGTCAGATTTTGTTTAAAAAAGGATATTTTAAAAAATCACTTGATTTTGTAAACCAGGTCATTCTAAATGAAAAATTTGATTCGATACTTTTGGGTAACGCATATTATCTTGCTGGTAAAAATTATTTTATGCTTGGGGATTATGATAAAATGGAAAACTTTCTGAATGTTTTCAGAGAATCGAAAATATCATCAGATTTTAAAAAAAATGCTCTCTTTTTAGATGGTAAAGGATTTTTTCTCAAAGGTGATTATAAAAAAGCGATAAAAAAACTTGAAAATTTTTCGACTGAATTTCCTGAAGATGAGTTAACAATATATGCTGATCAAATGATCGCTGAGTCATATTTCAATTTAAAAAACTATAAAAAATTCAAAGAGTACCTTACAAAAAGAAATTATCCAGATTTTATAAAAGACAAGATGATTTATTTGAAATATTTTGTAGATTATAAAGATGGTTTGTATCCTGATAGTATTCAGTCGTTCATATCTTTTATAAATAATGAAAAAAATAATCCTTTCAAAAAGAACGCTTATGAAAGAATTATAGAAGAAACCGATTCAGATTCTTTAAAGATTTACTATCTTAAGAACTACCTAATAGAATTTAATAGAGGTGAAAAAGTTTTTCAGATATTTGAAAAAAATATTCCTTTTATTTATGAAAATTTAAAAGTAGATTTTATAACAACCTTTTTTAAAAGTATGGATTTTTCAAATGAAAAAGTGTGTAAAATATTTTATCTTCTTTTGAATTATGCTTACAAAAATCAAATGAATTACACCTTTGTTATAAATGTTATCCAAGATTTTTCAGATAATATGAGATTTTATAAGGATGAGGTCGAATATATTTTAATAAATTCACTTAAAAATATTGGTAATTATGATGCAGCACTTATTTTGATCGATAAGAAGTTAAAGATAAAAAACATTTTTTCAGATTCCTTGTTAATTTTGCAATTTGCAATTTATTCTCAAAAAAATGATATTGAAAAACTCACAAAATTGGTTGAGAATTATGATGGTGGTGATATTTTTATTGAAGCAGAATTAAACAGATTTTTAGGTGAAAAATTTTTTTCATTGAAAATGTACTCACAGGCAAAAGAATATTTCAGAAAAGCACTTGTTCTCTATCAGGATAATAGAGAAAAGGTTGCCCTTGTCTTGACAGAACTTGCTGAAACGCATTATGCTCTTGATGAAAAAGAAAATGCTTCTATAATTGCTCAACAGGCATTATTCTTTGCAAATGATATAAACTTAATAAACAGGATAAAACTTTTAATTGAAAAGTAAAAAAAATTTTTCATTTTTTCCATTAACTCTTGGTTGTTCAAAAAATCAGGTTGATATTGAGTATTTGTTGGGAGAATTAACAAAAGAAGGACATTTGATCGTTGAAGATATTGACAGATCTGATTTTGTTCTTATAAATACCTGTTCATTTATAAATGATGCAAGAGTTGAGAGTGAAAAGATAGCAAAAAAAATTTCAAAAACAAAAAAAGTTATACTCATTGGATGTTATGTCCAAATGTTTAAGGATAAAGTTTTCAAAATATTTCCAAATATAAATCTTTTTATTGGAACCGAAAGTGGACAGTTTAAAGATTTTATTCTTGAAAATTTAAATTCGAAAAAAAAATTGATAAAGTTGAATGATAATACAAAGATCTTTTTTAGTTCTGAAAGATATCCTTTAAACAGATTCCACACCTATATAAAGATTTCTGAAGGATGTTTCCGAAAATGTTCTTTTTGCAAAATTCCATCAATAAGAGGCACTTTAAGGAGTAAAAGAATAGAAGAGATTTTAAAAGAGGTCGAGAATTTTTCAAAGAAAGGCTTTCAGGAGTTTGAACTGATATCAGAGGATTCCTCACTTTATGGAGTTGATCTTTATAAAAGGAGAATGATTCTAAAACTTATTGAAAAGTTGGATAAAAATTTCCCTGATAGATTATTCCGACTTCTATATGTTTATCCTGATAATGCTATAAATGATATTGTTTCTGCAATAAAAGAATCAAAAAGTTTTATCAAATACATCGATGTTCCGTTCCAACATGTTTCATATGATGTTTTAAAATCTATGAAAAGAGAGAACATCGATGTTTTTGAAATTTCCAATATGATAAAAAACTCAGGACTTATTTTGAGAAGTTCTTTTATAGTTGGTTTTCCTCAAGAAAAAGAAAGAGATTTTCAAAAGTTGAAGGATTTTATAAAAAGAGGATATATAGATAAACTTGGGCTTTTTCTGTACTCGAACGAAAATGAGGAAATCGAGAATACTATAGATTTTTCTAAAAAGATTGAAAGGTTTAACAAGTTGATAAATATCAATAAAAAAATTGCGATCGAGAAGATGAAGGCAAATATTGGTAAATACAAAAATGTTGTTTTTTATTATTCAGATAATGAGTATACTTATGGAAGGTTGATTGAAGATGCGCCTGACATTGATGATATTGTTGTTACCAAAAACAAAGATATAGAAAAATTTAAAGTATTAAAACTTAAAATAAAAGATGTTAAAGGTTATACCTATTTTTGTTAAAACTTTTCTTGACTTAAAAAAACTTTTATAGATAATACAATTTATGACTATTATAAACTATGATCTTATTGTTGTTACTGATGATCGTAAGAAAAAGGTAAAATATAACTTTCTTGATGGAGAGGAAGTTATCTATAACCGTACAAAATTCAAAATAAGATTGATAAGTAAATTTATCTACTCTGAACCTGGATTGGATAAATTGATGTATGATGGTGTTATTGTAGATGTAAAGCAATTTGAGGATGATATAATCAACACTCTTCTTTTCTATAACAATCAAAGTGAAATTTTTATTTTTGATTATAAATTTAAACCTAACATCGTTAACAGAAACATTAAATATTTTTATGAACTTTCAGATTTAAAAAATTTAATAATCCAATTTTTTTATGAAAGAAGATACAATACCCCGTTTTTCAATTCTTTAAAAAAACTGGCACGTAGTAAAAAACAGAGATGGCATACACCTGGACATGTTGGAGGGGAAGCATTTGAAAAATATACATCGGTAAGAGATTTTAAGAGATTTTATAAAAACAATATATTTTTGACTGACACTTCTGTTTCAGATCCATCTTTTGGTTCATTACTTTCTCACAACGGTGTATTTAAAGAAGCAGAAAAACTTCTTTCAACAGCGTATGGGACTCTGTATTCTTTTATTAATGTTCATGGAACATCAACCTCAAATAAAATAATTTTTATGACACTTCTTGATAAAGGTGATAAGGTAATAGTTGATAGAAACATTCATAAATCGACGATCCATTCAATAATAGTTTCAGGTGCTTTACCTGTATTTTTAAAAGCAAATTTTAACAAAGAATTTGGAATAATATTGCCTACAAGAAAAGAGGAAGTCATAAAATGTATAGAGGATAATAAAGACGCAAAATTACTTGCTTTAACTGTTCCCACTTATGATGGTTTAAGGTACAATTTACCGGAAATAATATCTGTTGCGCACAAATATAAAATCAAAGTTCTTGTTGACGAGGCATGGGGAGCACATATGCATTTCCACCATGACTATTATCCTGATGCTTTACAGAGTGGTGCAGATTATGTTGTTCAATCTACACATAAAGTTATGGGTGCTTTCTCTCAAGCATCGGTTATACATGTTAACGACAAAGATTTTAAAGAAAAAAAGTATGAGTTTTTTGAAAATTATATGTTTTTTTCATCTACTTCTCCTTTTTATCCAATGGTTGCAAGTATTGATGTTGCAAGGAAACTACTTTCCTGTGAAGGTAAGATGATTTTGGAAAAACTAAAAAAATATTATGAACAACTTGTTATTGAAATAGATGCTTTAAACGATTTTAAAGTATTAAAAAGATCATACCTTAAAGGATATTATCAGAACATAAACGAAATACTCTTCGATTATACAAGGATCCTTGTGAATTTTTCAAATACAGGTATCGGTAAGAAACAGATATACTCATACCTTTTAAAAAACAGAATTGTTGTTGAAAAAATAAATTATAACAGTTTTACATTACTTTTAGGAGTTGGAACAACGCAGAATATGGTAAAAAGGTTGTTGAAAGTTTTAAAGGATTTTAAATATGAAAAAAGAGATTTGAAAGAGAAAGAGATTCAATTTATATGGAACGATCTTGAAGCCACCATTCCACCATTTGAGGCATACCAATCAAAAGGAGAATGGATTGACTTAAAAAATGCGAAGGGAAGAATATCATCGAACATGCTTGTTCCATATCCTCCTGGAATTCCCTTGATTATTCCAGGGCAGATTTTTACAGAGGATCTAATAAACAATCTATTGGAAATAATCTCTTTTGATGAGATTGAAATACATGGTTTAATAAAAGGAAAGGTGAAGGTTCTAAAATGAGTAAGAACAAAGAAATTTTAAAAGAGTTTGAAGAACTTTTTGACTCCTTAGGAATTGTTATAAGATATGACAATATTCAGAAGGATGGTGGTTATTGTAAATATAAGGATAAAGAATATATAATCTTAAATAGAATTTTACCTTTAAAAAATAGATTAGAGATTTATAAAAAGATTCTGAAAGATATTTTAAGTGAGAGGGGAGATATATTTTTAAAACCTATATTACGGGAGTTTATTGAAAATGATCAAGATTCTTGAAAACTATTTTCTGAAGAAAAAGGTCAAAAGTATTGGAACAGAATGGAAAAAACAGATAAATACTTCAACTTTGTTTGATGGAATAAATAATGTTGTAGTTATCTGGAACAACGAAATCAATTCTCTAAACAGTTTTTTGACTTTTGATAGAAGTTTAAAACACAAACTTAAAAATCTTAACGTTTATTATTTTATATTAACATATTTTACTCTTTATAAAGATCTTTTTCATAAAGAAAATATTGAAGAATTAGTAAAACCAAAACCAATTAAATTTCAAGAACTTGAAAAAATATTTGAGTTTAAAAAAAAATTAAAAGAAATAGATCTTTTTATTGATTTATCTAATATTGAAAAAGATTACAGAAAACTTTTTATTAGAACTTTGAAACCTTCAGTATCCATAACTTTTTTTGAAGAAGGAATTGAGGAAGATTTTAACATCCTTTTTAAAAGCAACGATAAAAATCCAGTCACTCTTTTGAAATTACTTAATTTTGATATAATCGATGAAAGTTTTTTAGAATATTTAAAAATCAGAATCGAAAAACTGAACATAACAGTATTTCCTCTTGTACTTATAGGCAAATCTTCTAAAGTTTTAAAAGAGAAGAAAAAAGCCGAAAAAGAAAAGAAAAGATTCCTGTACATATCGGAATTAAATAATGAACTAAACATTGTGAATTTTTATCATATACTTAAAACAAAAGAACTTGTGTTTGATGACAATTTTACAGATGAAGTTGGTTTTATAAAGAGTTTCAAATTCTAAATATTGACAACTACCTGTTAAACAATATAATAAAAAAATTGAATAAAAATCTGAGGAGTGCTTATGAATGATAATTTATTCTTGTTGTTACCATTTTTTGGTTCATTGTTATCACTTGTTTTTGCGTTTATTTTTTATAGAAATATGCAATTGCATCCAAAGGGTGATGAAAAGATGGAAGAGATTTCATCCATAGTAAGGAAAGGTGCTTTTGCTTATTTAAAGGAACAGTATAGATCTGTAGGAATTTTTTTCATTTTTGTATTTATCATTCTTTTTATAGTTTCATACTTTTTGAAACTTCAATCATTATGGACTCCATTCGCTTTTCTCACAGGTGGATTTTTTTCAGGACTTGCTGGTTTTATAGGTATGAACACTGCAACGCAGGCAAGTTCAAGAACAGCACAGGCAGCAAAAAAATCACTTGATGAAGCGTTGAAAGTTGCTTTTAGAGCGGGTGCTGTAATGGGACTCACAGTTGTTGGTCTTGGACTCCTTGATATAACTGTATGGTTTTTCATCTTAAGATTATTTTATCAAAATGATTTATACATTATAACCGCAACGATACTAACATTTGGTATGGGTGCTTCCTCACAGGCACTTTTTGCAAGAGTTGGTGGTGGAATATTTACAAAAGCTGCTGATGTTGGAGCTGATATTGTTGGTAAAATAGAATCTGA
The DNA here is from genome assembly GCA_039804105.1 of Caldifarciminota bacterium. GTDB lineage: Bacteria > Hydrothermota > 32-111 > 32-111 > 32-111 > 32-111. The sequence continues at coordinate 340,259 of JBDRZU010000001.1, read as the reverse complement.
GATCCCGGAAGATGATTCGAGGAATCCCGCTGTTATAGCTGACAATGTAGGTGATAATGTTGGTGATGTTGCAGGTATGGGTGCTGATCTTTATGAGAGTTACTGTGGTTCGATCCTTTCTGCTGCTTCGTTGGGTGCTGCTGTTGCGATCTCTTTGTCATCATCAACAGCTCTATCTTTAAAACTTGTTCTTTTGCCGTTGATGGTAGCAGCGATTGGAATAATCTCTTCAATTATTGGAATATTTTTTATAAAAACCAAAGAGAATGCTGATCAGATTCATCTGATTCAGTCACTGAACAAAGGGATAAATATATCAACTTTTTTAATATTTGTTTTATCATTTCTTCTAATGTGGCTTTTATTTAAAGATTCTACGATAAAATATTTCAATTTCTGGTTATCATTAATCACAGGTCTAATCGTTGGAGTGTTTATAGGAAGGATCACAGAAATTTACACATCTTTTTCATATAAACCAACAAAATTTGTGGCCGATCAAACGAAAACAGGTACAGCGACAGTTATTCTTGCTGGATTTGGAGAATCTATGATATCAACAGGTTTTGTCGTTTTGGTCATAGTTACAGGAATAGTTGTTTCTTATCTTTTCTCATCAAATTTTGATTTTAGAAATATTACATTGGGACTTTATGGTATTGCTCTATCAGCGGTTGGAATGTTATCAACTTTAGGAATAACACTTGCAACTGATGCTTATGGCCCTGTCGCTGATAACGCTGGTGGAAATGCTCAGATGAGTAAACTTGATAAAGTAGTAAGGGAAAGAACCGATGCATTGGATTCCTTGGGTAATACAACAGCAGCAACTGGAAAAGGTTTTGCAATAGGTTCTGCTGCTTTAACCGCACTTGCTTTAATAGCAGCATTTTCTGAAGCGATTAGAGCTGCTCTAATCAGGATTGCTCAGAATTCAAATGGCTTTGTAGATATAGGTAACAATTTTCTGTCACTTACAGAAATCAAGTCGATGGATATTGTTGATGTCCTTCTTGTTTATGATGTTCATCTTATGAATGTGAAAGTGATAGTTGGAGTTATGATCGGTTCTATGATGCCATTTCTATTTTCAGGTTTAACTTTAAACGCAGTTGGAAGAGCAGCAACAAAGATGGTGGATGAAATCAGAAGACAGTTTCATACGATCCCAGGTATACTTGAAGGTAAAAATAAACCTGATTATGAAAAATGTGTCTCGATCGCAGCAAAAGCAGCAGAAAAAGAAATGATCCTACCTGCATTGCTTGCTGTTATAGTTCCAATTTTTGTTGGATTAACGATAGGGGTTCCGGGAGTTTATGGGCTTCTTGCGGGGTCACTTGGGAGTGGTTTTGTTTTAGCAATAATGATGGCAAATGCTGGTGGATCATGGGATAATGCTAAAAAATATATCGAGAGTGGAGAACTTGGAGGTAAAGGAAGTGAAAACCACAAATCCGCTGTTGTTGGTGACACTGTTGGTGATCCATTGAAAGATACAGCAGGGCCATCTTTAAATATCTTGATAAAGTTGATGAGTATAGTTTCAATAGTTACTGCAGGTCTAATGGTATATTTTCATCTTTTTTAGTTCTTTAAATTTTGGAGAGGTGTCCGAGTTGGTCGAAGGAGCATGATTGGAGATCATGTATAGGGGAAACTCTATCCTGGGTTCGAATCCCAGCCTCTCCGTTTTTTAAAAAGGAGGAAAAATGATTATTTTAATCATTGTTGGTATTGTTCTATTTGTAATCATCCTTGCAATAATCGGGATTTATAATAATCTTGTAAAAGAAAAAAATCGCGTAAAGAATGCATGGTCCCAGATAGATGTACAGTTAAAAAGAAGATATGATCTTATTCCAAATCTTGTTGAAGTTGTAAAAGATTATATGTCGTATGAACAGGAAACATTAACAAAAGTTATTGAAGCAAGAAATTTTGCAATGAATGCAAAAGGTGTAAAAGCACAAGCAGAGGCAGAAAATATGCTTTCTGGTGCTTTAAAATCTTTATTTGCAGTAGTTGAAAATTATCCTGAACTTAAAGCTAACGAGAATGTTATGAGATTACAAGAAGAGTTGACTTCAACTGAAAATAGAATTTCCTATGCAAGACAATTCTATAATGATTCTGTTATGCAGTTCAACACAATGGTTGAAACTTTCCCAACGAATATAATTGCAGCAATTTTTAACTTTAAACAGATGGAGTTCTTTGTTATTCCTGAAACTGAAAGACAGAATGTTAAAGTTGATTTAAGATAGGAGAATTATGGCAGCAAAAATTTGTCCAAGATGTGGATTTTACAATAATATTATGAGAAAAAAATGTGCTTTATGTGACACACCTTTGGATAGTGCGCAACTATCTGATCTAAGTTATAATAAGAAAGAAAATTTTTATAACATTCAAAGTGCTAACAAAAGAAATTCTGTTCTTTTGATATTTTTTCTTTTTGTTTTTCTGATCGGCTTTGGATTTTTATTCGGTTATATATTTGATTTAGGTTATTTGGGGCCAATACTTGCCTTTATTGTATCAATTGTTACAACATTGATCTCCTACAACATGGGAAAAACAATTGTTCTTAAAATTTCTGGTGCCAGAAAGGTTACAAAAGATGAAGAACCACAGTTTGTTAATATTGTGGAGGAGATAGCACTTGCTGCTGGTCTTCCAACCCCTGAAACATATATAATTGAAAGTAATGCGTTAAATGCTTTTGCAACAGGGAAAAATCCAAAAGATGGTGCAATCGCGATCACAAGAGGCCTTCTAAAAAAACTCAACAGAGAAGAACTCGCAGGAGTTGTCGCACATGAAATGTCGCATATTGCAAATCTTGATATAAGATTTTCTATGCTTGTTGGAGTGATAGTCGGCACAATAGTTATGTTATCAGATTGGCTTTTAAGATACCTGTTCTGGGGAGGAAGGGGTAGGAGAGAGAGAAAGGAAAACAGTAGTGGATATTTTGGTTTAATAATTTTAGTTGTAGCCATCGTTTTGGCTATTATAGCACCAATTCTTGCAAAATTGATCCAGATGGCAATTTCAAGAAAAAGAGAACTAATGGCTGATGCTAAAGCGGTTGAATATACGAGGAATCCTGAAGGTCTTGCTTCTGCTTTAGAGAAGATTGCTCAATCATCCTTAAAACTTGAAACTGCTTCAAGAGCAACAGCACATATGTTCATTGCTAACCCTTTCAAGGATTTTTCTAAAAAGTCATCTGCTTTATTTTCAACACATCCACCGATAGAATCAAGGATTAGAATTTTAAGAAGTATGTAATGGATAAAGTTCTTGCTGTTGTTTTGAATTATAATGGAAACCTCTTAACTGGAAATCTATTTTTAAAAACAATCAAATCACTTAAAGATCAAACTTATCAAGATTTAAAGATTATTATAGTTGACAACTCTTCCTTTGATGATTCATTAAAACTTATTCGCCACAACTTTCCTGATGTTGAAATAATAAAATTATCAAAAAATTATAAAACATCCTCATACAATTTTGGCTTATCGTATGCTTTAAAAAATCATTTTAAATATACACTACTTTCTAACAACGATATAATTTATAAAAATGATTTCATCGAAAATATGGTTAATTTTGCAAACAGATTCAAAGAGGGGGGAATTTTTACCCCCCAGATTTTGTTTTTAGATGATCCAAATAAAGTTAACTCAACTGGTCTTGTTATAAATAAAACTGGTTATGCTTATGATAGAGATTTTGGAAAAAATTTGAAAGATTTGAAAAGAGAAAGTGGAGAAGTTACTGGTGGCTCTGGTGGAGCGATGTTCGTTAGAACTGAAATAGTAAAAAGTATAGGTTTTTTTGAAAAGTTTTATATAGCATATTATGAAGACCTCGATTTTTCTTTTAAACTGAGAAGATTCACAGAGTATAAAATTTTTTATAATGAAAATTCTATTTGTTACCATAAATTTTCTTCCTCCTGGAAAAATAATAAAATAAAAGATTATTTTATGAATCGAAATAGAATTTTTTTTGTAATTATTCATTTTCCTTTAAATTTAATGGTTAAATCAATAAAATTTTTGATAGTTAATCAAAAAAATTTCAGTAAAGAATTAGATTTTTTTATGTATGTTAATATATTGTTAAATTTACCCCTATTAATTTTAAAAAGAATAAATTTTCTAATGAAAGGGAAGACGAAAAATATTGTTTCTTATTTTGAAAATTACTTTGGGTATCCCAAAATTTAGATGTGCAAAATTTTCCCAGATTATTAATAACCAATCTAATTAATGCAAATTTTTCCATCTTTTTTTTTTCTAAAAAGAGTTTATATTATAACTATGAAAATATTAAATCTTGAAAAAATTAATGGAACAAAAATTGTTTATTTTAAAATTAAAATGAAAATATAATGAAAAAGGAGGATAAATGTTGAAAAGAAAATTATCGATTCTTCTTTTAATCTTGGTACTCTTTGCTAATTTTTATGCTGAGAGTATGATAAGGTTAAAAGTTGCAAAATTTTCGACCGATTTCGAACCGCCTTCATTTGCAAATCTTGGGCTTGAAAGAAATCAGGTAAAAGGTGATTATGATTATTATGTTGTTCAATTCAACGATCTTGTGAGACAGAGTTACAAAGATGAGATAAGAAAGCTTGGTGGTGAAATATATGACTATATTCCAGACAACGCTTTCATCGTCAAACTTTCAAACAAGAGTTTTGAACAGATAAAAGGTAAAAAGTTTGTGAAATTTGTTCAAATATGGCAACCAGCATATAGAATAGCACCAAATTTAATAAGTGATAAACAGGAACCTTTAAAAGGTGATCTTCCTGGAAAGGTTAATCTTCTTGTTGGATTATTTGCAGGAGAAGATGTTGAACTTTTCCATTCAAAATTGAAAAATCTTTCTGATGTTACAATACTTGCTGGTCCAAATCCAGTCAAAATCTCAGTTCCTGCGGAAAAAGCAAATGATATAGCAAAATATCTTGCAAATCAGGTTGAGGTATACTGGGTTGAAAGGGATTATCCTGTTGAACTCCACAATGCATGGTCAAGGTGGATTTTACAGACATTTGATACATTGAATATGAAAGCAGCAGCAGATTCGTGGAAATCACAATTGACAATTTCAACAGCAGCCGATTCAGCTCGTTTGCCGTTCTATGCGAAAGGAATCTATGGTCAAAATCAGATAGTTGGAGTTGATGATACTGGTTGCGATTGGGATAACATCTATTTTAGAGATCCTTCAGGCACAAAACCTGTTTATGATAAAGATAAGGATAGAGTTTGTGAAACAATTGGAACACATAGAAAAATAGTTGCTTACAATGTTCATGCTGATACTTTTGATCTTAACTCTTCTGGTCATGGTTCCCATACTAGTGGTTCAGTTGCTGCAGATTCAATGAATTCAGGTCTTCCATCAGTAACTGCTTATGCAAGAGTTATGGGAATGGCTCCTCTTGCAAAACTTGCTTTTACAGATATTGGTAATTCTTCTGATGGTTTAGTTTTACCAACAAATTATCAGGATATATATCAGTGGGCTTACAATGCTGGTGCAAGGATTCATACTTCTTCATGGGGACAATCATCTGGTGGTTATAGTTCATATACTTTGAATGCTCAGCAAATAGATTCATGTGCTTGGGATAAAAAAGATTTTTTGATGTTTAGATCAGCTGGTAACTCAAACCTTGATCGAGATTCTGTTAACACTCCGGCAACAGCGAAAAATATTGTCTGTGTTGGAGCAACAGAGTCGGGTTTTGGTTCAGGTTCAACAACCTGGTCTGTGAATGGAACAGCAACGAGAAACGAACTTCTTGATGTTGCAGAGTTTTCTTCACATGGTCCTACAAGAGAAGGAATGATGAGACCAGATCTGTGTGGAACAGGTGGGTGGTACATCTGGTCTGTTGATTCTGATGGAAATTTGGCATCCAACAATGCTGGAATTACATATATGGGTGGAACATCGATGTCAACCCCAACAGTTGCAGGTTTTGCTGCTCTTGTAAGGCAATATTTCACAGAAGGATGGTATCCATCAGGAACAAAGAATGCCGCTGATGCGTTTACACCTTCCGCTGCTTTGATTAAAGCTGTTCTGATTAACTCAACAAGAAACTCTCCTGGTGCATATTCAATCAGTACAATAAACAATTCAGGAACTCAAAACGCTCCTTCCCAGGGACAAGGTTGGGGTAGAATCGTTACAGATGATGCTATATATTTTGCCGGTGATGTTAGAGATTTAAAGGTCTGGGATATTACATCAGGATTTACTGCAGCAGGTCAATACCATGAATATACTATAAATACTGGTCCTTCAACAACTGAATATATAAAAATTGTCCTTTGTTGGACTGACTATCCAGCAGCAGTTGGTGCTGATCCTCTTGTTGTCAATAATCTTAATTTAACAGTAATTGCAGGTGGAAACACATATCTTGGTAATGTTTTTGGGACGAATGCAAGATCAGTAACTGGTGGTTCTGCTGATGTTGAAAATGTTACAGAGGTTGTCTGGCTTGATCCGATACCAAATTCAACAATAACAATTAGAGTAACAGCAGCGAATGTTCCAAATGGACCACAGCCATATGCTCTTGTCGCAACAGGTGATTTTGTAACAACAGCACCTGCTGGAAAAATTCTTTACAAGAAGTCAGTTATTCTTGATTCACCAACTGCGGTTCTTGTTGATGGAAAATTGAACAACGGTGAAACAACTGATATGAATATATGGGTAGTTAACAATACAGGTTCTTCACAGAGCAATATAACAGCAAAATTAAGAGAAGGTTCACCTTATGTAACAAACCTTGATTCAACAGGAACATATGGAACTCTTGCAAATGGTGATTCAACATATTCAGTATATAGATTCCAGATTGCAAACAATACTCCTGATGGAACAAGTATTCCATGTACACTCTTTGTTTCATATGGAAGTAAAGTTGATACTTCAGCGTTCACTTTAACTGTCACAGGAGTAAAGATTGCATCACTTTCAACATCACAACTTGTTTTCGATTTCTCAACGAAAAAATCTACAACTGAAGTGCTTTCTATAAATACTCAAACTACTAAGAATATATATATGGGGGACTATTATAAAGACATAAAATTTGTCAATTTGTCAGAAAAAGTGATAAATTCAAAAGGTATCTGGGATACATTAAAGTGGGATGATGCAGAAACTGAAGGTGCTGCTGGTTGGTATGGAGTGAGTTATTTTGCAAATAAATTCTCAGTTGCACAAGGTTGCTCTTTGAGGGCTATCTGGTGGGGTAGAATGATTGAAAGTGGTCTTGCAAGAACTGATACACTCTATGTCTGGGCAGACAATGCTGGAGTTCCAGGAACACTACTTGGGAAATATACAGCTTCCGGCCTAACTACAGGTGGTGCAGCTCAAATATTTAGAGCAACTGTTCCAACAGCGGTATATCTTAACGGAACATTTTGGATAGGTGTTTATGCAGTAACAAACGCTTCGACTACACCACCAAACAGAAGATCATTTATGCTTTCAGATACTATTGGTGGAACATATTCTTACTATGCTTCAACAGTTACAGGTCCATGGACAAACATGTCTCCTGATGGTGATCTTATAATAAGAGCTGAAATCGAATATCCTCAAACACCAGCAGGTTCTGGAACATTCTATGTCAAAAACACTGATTCAGGTTCAGTTCTGCCATTTGATGTTACAGGAATAACAAAAGCAAAGAACTCTTCATGGATAGTTTCAATAACTCCTACAACTGGAACTGTTAATGTTGGAGATTCTTTGGGGGTCACAGTTCTTGTTGATACAGCAGGTCTTTCTTATGGAACAACATATTATGATACTCTTTTGATTGCAACTTCAGCAGATATATCAAAAGCAGTAACAGTCAGATTACCAGTAACATTGATAATGCCAACAAATACAGGAATAATGTCAACTTCTTTAGTTGCAACAGTTTCTGGAAAGGATGTTGTGTTGAAATGGAGTTCTAATAATGAAACTGTTAAAAATTGGATAGTTGTAAGAGACAACGCGATTATTGGAACAGTCCTTGGTAAAGATAACATGACTTTTGTTGATGAAAATGTGTCTACTGGAACGCATATATATAAAGTTGGGTTCAAAGTTAACGATCAGATCGTTTATTCAGATGCAACAACAGTTTTTGTAAACAAACTCACAACAAGTTTATCTATAAGAAAGATGGTTGATAGTGAAAATGTATCGATAAGATTTTCAAATGGTGGAACTCAAAAAGTTTCAATAGAAATCTTTGATCTGATGGGAAGAAAAGTGTCAACTTTATATAATGGGGTTTTAAACGAAGGTGTCTACAACTATAAAGTTGATAATCTTTCAAAAGGTGTCTATTTTGTAAAAGTTAATGCAGGTAATGAAATTCTAAAAGAAAGATTTGTATTCATAAAATAGATTAAAAAAGCACCGGGGATATCCTCTCCCCGGTGCAAAAAATTCATAATTTAAATTTAAAATAAGCAATTTTTTTCACGGTATAAAAAATATATTTTTATTTTTTTATTTAACTTTTTATATTTTTATAGTTTATTATACACATTGGTATAATTTATGCAATCCTAAAGAAAAAAAAGGAGGAGTTTTGAAAAAATTTGTTTTATCATTTTTAATTTTTCTAACAGTTTTTTCTCTTAATGCAAATATGACTGTTTATAATGTGAGTGAAACTAAAACAAATTTATACAATGCAATAGATATTTATAAATCTACTTTTGAATTTGAACTTGACAAATTTTATGTTGAAAAAGATGGTTTATATGATATCTTGAAAATTGATGGATTTGATCAGTTTAGTTTTCAGGAGGGTTATCCTTCTTTGCCTTTTATTGTGAAAAATATTGCTTTACCAGATGAGGGTGATCTTGATTACAAGATTGAAATTATTGAAGAAATTGAAGTTGCAGAAAATTTCAATATAAAACCGTTCCAACCACCAGTTTTTGATATCCCAGGTTTCAAACCAGAATTTGTAAAGGATGATTATTTTTATAGTTTGAATCAATTTTATCCTTCAAATAACATAACTATTTTGGATCCAACGGGAATAAGAGATGTGAGATTTTCAAAAGTTTATTTTACTCCTTTTAGATATAATCCTGTTACAAAAAAGTTAAAACTAATAAAAAGGGCAAGAATTTTATTTTTTGTAAATAATTCTAAATCAACCAATCCTCTAACAAATTCTCCTTTTCTTACAGAAGAGTTTGTTCCATTATATAGAGAATTTTTAAGCAATTTTGATGCTGTTTTAAAATTCAAAAAGATTGAAACACTTGAAGAAAGAAGTAAAAGGATTCAAGAAATAAAAAAATCTCAAAAAGGCGATAATTTTTCAGCGCCTGGTGATTATTTGATAGTTGTTGGTGGAACAACTTTAAGTACAAAGATAAAAACTTTTGCTACATATAAGGCAAAGTTAGGATATAATCCTGTAATAATGCATCTTCCAAATTATTCTTCTTCAATTTTAATTAAAGATTCTATACAGTATGCCTACAATAACTGGTCTGTTAAACCAGTTTATATTCTTATTGTTGGTGATGCTGATTCAACAAGAACACCATCTGAAAGCTGGGTTGTTATGAGACCTCTTTGGAAAGATTTTAGATCTGTATATAATTATGGAATAAAAGCAGGTTATATCCCTAATGACCATTGGTTTGCATGTTTGAATGATACGAACTATTATCCTGATGCATATATATCAAGATTTAATGTTAAAGATACAATAACTTTAAACAATATTGTGAATAAAACAATAAAATATGAGACCAATCCTCAACTCACTGGAAACACAGATTGGTTTACAACCTATGTTGGTGTTGGAGGATATGAATCTGGTAGAATTTTTGATACAACAGCAACAAGAGTATGGAAAAATTATTTAAAACCTTATGGATGGACTGATTGGGATTCTTTGATTGAGACAGCGACATGGAGTCCAGGAAGGGCAACAGTTTCAGATTCAATAAATGATGGCCAGAATTTCATTCTTTTCAGAGGACATGGTGCTGAAGGTTATGATGGTGATAGTGATGATGGAAAGGGTTTTGGATGGATGGGTGGTGCTAACCAGAATTACAAAGATCTTTATACTAATGAGGATATTGCATTAAGAGCAAATGGTTATATGGGTGGTTTTGTTTTTGCACCAACCTGTCTTGCTGGGAACTATGCATATCCTAATGATACCAACTCTATGGGGGACTACTGGACACATCTTTCTGCTACGAATGGTGGAGTTGGATATTTTGGAGCAACAAATGTTTCTCTTTCTTATTATAATGATTCGATGTCTCTTGGAATTGGAAGGGCATTTGCAAATTATAACAATGTGATGCCTGATAGAACTCTTGGTAAAGTCACAAATTATGGAAAGCTTTATATGGAAACATATGCTGGAACTGTAACATATTTTAGATTAGAAAATTATCTGATGAATATCCTTGGTGATCCTGCTGTTAGGATATGGACAAAAATACCGAAAAATTTAATTGTTTCCCATGACGCTTCTGTTCAAACAAGAACTGATACCATTACAGTTACCGTTACTGACAACACAAAAGCAGTTGTCAGTGGTGCAACAGTATGTCTTTATGATACTCTCGAAACTCCAGCTCTTCAGATTGTTACCACAACGGATGCAACAGGTAAAGCAACAATAATTACAAATTATACAAAAACCGGAAATGCTTTTCTCACAGTTTCAAAACAGGACTATATCCCATATATGGGAACAGTAACTGTAAATCAGGCAACAGAACTTGCTGAAATTTCATTCACTGGAAAAGTTGAAAATGGAAAAGTGATATTAAACTGGAATGTTTCAAATCCAGTTTTGGTTGATAAATATAAAGTTTATAAAAACAATAAAGAGATAGCAACTCTTGAAAATACTAAAAACGAATTTAAAGATCTTTTACTTTCAAATGAAACCAAAAAGATAGAGTATAAACTTGAAGTGTATTATTTGTCAGGAAATAAAACAGAATACAAACTTCCATTGATAATTGATGCAAAAAAAACTGTTCAGTTTTATGAAAACAAACTTTATTTGTCCAACATTGAAAATCTTATAATATACAATGTTTCAGGTCAAAAAGTAAAAGAATATTCTATAAACAAAACTTCTGCACTTCTTGATCTATCAAATCTTTCTTCTGGTTTCTATATTATTAAAGCGGATAATCTTGAAAATAAAAAAATAGTTATAGTTAAATAGTTCAATAGTTGTTCAAGGTGGGAAAAATCCCACCTTGAAATCCCTAAAATATTTTATATAATTTTTTTGAATATGAGATTTATTTTTATTACCATAATTTTTTTCTATTTTCATTTGTTGAGTTCAAAAGTTGTTTTCAATGAGGTAATGTTCAATGTCAAAGGGAATGAATCTGGTATTGGTTCACCTGGCGATAGAAATGAATTCATTGAACTTTACAATAATTCATCAGATAGTGTTAACATATTGAATTATTATTTTTTTGATGGTTCTTCAAAAGATTACATAATTCTTTATCCTGATAGTTTAAAATATCCTGGTGGTATAGTTGGAGAATCTCTCGTTCCGCCTTACTCATATGTTGTTATTCTTGATCCAGAGTATTCACAGATAGGGGACAGTGTTAATTATATGATTTACAAAATTCCTGATTCTGCTTATGTTTTTACAATTTCAAATACAACATTTGGAACAACTGGGCTAACTTCCTCGACTTCACTTTACCTATATGATAAAAACAATAATTTAATAGATACTTATGGAACACCATCTGTAGACGACTCTTTCCCTTATCAGACAAAGGATGGTTATTCTTTCGAAAAAAAGAATCCTGTTTTTCCTGATGGAAAAATCTACTATTCTGAATCACTCGATTCAACGGGAAATACAATAGGAAGAAAAAATTCTATATTTATTTCAGGAGCAATAATTGATTCTTTTAAACTTGTTGAAGAAAATTCAAAAAAATTTTTTTTAGTTTATTTTTCTGGAGATTTTAAAGATGATAAACTTATAGTTGAGTATGAAAATTTTATAGATAGTTTTGTTATAGATGAAAATTATGAAAAGATAGAACTTCCTGAAAATGAAAGAATATTCAATTTTTGTACTCTTGGAGAAAAACAAAAAAGAACATATATATATGGTGGAGATATTAATCCAGGTTCAATAAGTTTGAATGAGTTTATGGTGAAAGGGTTTGAGTGGCTTGAGGTCTATAATCCTTATAAAATTGACTTCAATTTTGAAAATTTAACTTTGTCAACATTAAATGATTCGGTTGTTTTGAAAAACGGAGTAATTCCAAAAGATTCATATCTTGTGATAACTTCGGATTCGCTCACATTAAAAACTTATTTTCCATATATAAAAATGAACATATTTCAGACGAAACTTTTTTCTTTACCTGATCGAGAAGACACATTTGTTTTAAAATATCTAAATTTTACACTCGATTCTGTTATAAGAGGTTTTGAAAATAAAACTTCTTCGATTGAAAGAATCAACTATCTTGTTGAAGGTTATAGAAAGGATAACTGGGATAACAGCATCAGTTATTTGAACGCAACTCCTTCATTCAAAAATTCAATTTCCTGTACATTTCCTGTGATTGAAGATTCGATTTCTGTTTTTCCAAAAATAATTGATAAAAATAGTCCAGTACTTTTTATAAATTATAAAACTGATATGTATAAAGCGACTTTAAACATAAAAATTTTTGATCAGATGGGAAAAGAGATCTATTCCCCTTATATAGATTGGATCAGTTCCTCACACGAAAATCTTTATATCAAAAATTTGAACTCACATTTACACCCTGGTCTTTACATCCTATACTTTGAACTAAAAAGTGAAAACAAAATTATTAAGAAAAATTTTCTATTTTATGTAAGATAAATCTGTATTGACCTTATCACCTTTATATATTATATTAAACTTTATGAAAAAGGACGATTATTATTTTATGGAAAAAGTTTTAAAAGAAGCATCAAAAGCAAAGAAAAAAGGAGAGATCCCGATCGGTGCAATTATAGTTAAAAATGGAGAAATAATTTCTAAATCTTATAACAGGGTCGAAATCAAAAAAAGTTCAATTATGCATGCTGAACTTGATGCAATAGTAAAAGCACAAAAAAAGTTAAAAGATTGGCGTCTTCAAGGTTGTACCATTTATACAAATGTTGAACCATGTATAATGTGTAGTTTTGCAATTATTCTTTCAAGAATCGATAGAGTGGTTTTTGGTTGTAGAAACAAAAAGTTTGGTGGGATATATTCTCTGATAAATATAGAAAATCTTAAAACAAACCATAGATTGATAATAAAAGAAGGTGTTTTAAAAGAAAAATCGATAAAAATTTTGAAAGAATTTTTTAAAGAACTGAGAGAAAAAGGAGAGGTGGTCGAGTTGGTTTAAGGCACCGCACTCGAAATGCGGAGTATCCGAAAGGGTACCCCGGGTTCGAATCCCGGCCTCTCCGCTTTGTGATAAGTTTGAAAAATTTTTAAAAAAGGAGTATATATGGGAAACGGGGAAAAACTTGACAGAGAGATGAAAAAAGCGTTTCTAATAATAACTCTTTTTGGTTTAATAAGTTTGTTCGGTGATATAATATATGAAGGAGCAAGGGGAGTTAATGGGCCTTATCTAAAAATTCTTGGCTCAAATGCGGCTTTGCTTGGCTTGATAATAGGTATCAGTGAATTTATTGGTTATGGACTCAGATTCTTTTCAGGTTATCTCTCAGATAAGACAAAGGCACACTGGTTTTTTCTTTTTTTAGGTTATTCGTTGCTCATTTCTATTCCTTTACTTTCATTAACAGGTATCTGGCAGATTGCTGCGATGTTAATCGTTCTTGAAAGGTTGGGAAAAGGTTTGAGAAGTCCAGCAAGGGATACTTTAGTTTCATTTGCAACAAAGAAAGTTGGAACAGGAGTTGGGTTTGGTATTTCAGAGTTTTTTGACCAGATCGGAGCAACAACAGGTCCTTTGATATTCTCATTATTTTTTCTATCAAAAGGTGTTGGTGAAAGAAGTTTACATGATTATCAATCAGCGTATAGAATTATGTTTATTCCTTATTTGATTCTTATAGGAATCATTGTTTCTGTGTATTTTATATATAAAGGTTACAATATTGAAAATGTTGAAAGGAAAATTGAAAATGAAGGTTTATCAAAACTTTTCTGGCTCTATTCTCTGTTCACATTTACAACAACATTTGGTTTTGTTAACTTTGCTTTGATTGGTTACCACATGAAAGATTCAAAAATAGTTTCAGATAATCTAATTCCACTTTTTTATGCTGTTGCTATGCTTGTTGATGCAGTTTTTGCAATCATAATTGGAAAGGTTTATGACAATTTTAAAGAAAATTCAAAAAAAGAGGATGCTGGGTTGAACCTTCTGGTTGTCATTCCAATTCTTACAACCTTTATTATACCTCTTGCATTTTCTTTAAACTATTATTTTGTATTAACCGCTGTGATCATCTGGGGAATAGTAATGGGAGCACATGAAACTATAATGAAAGCTGCTATCGCTGATATAACATCTATAAAAAAAAGGGGAACTGGTTATGGAATATTTAACCTAATATACGGTTTATCTTTTTTCCTTGGTAGTAGTTTTGTTGGATTTTTGTATGATTTTTCAAAAGGTATATTGATAACATTTTTGATAATTTCACAGGTAATATCAATATTCTTGTTTTTTTTGTTAAAAAAGAACCTTTCATAAAAATAGATTATTGACAAGAAAGATGATTTAAATATAATGGAGCAAACGGAGGATTAGTCTAATTGGTAAGGCAGCGGATTTGAAATCCGCCGGGTGATGAGCCCTTGGGGGTTCGAGTCCCTCATCCTCCGTTTTAAAAAAACTATTGACACAATTAAATTTTAGTGTATTATATTTTTAATGAAAAATTATATTAGAAAAAAAAGTTCGGAAGTGTTTGATGTTTCAAAAAGTTTTTAAGGGAAGGGATATTTCCAATTAAAATAGATTCTCAGATGAAAATGAAATTAGGCGATTTTCCATATATAAAATTCAATTTAAAAAGAAAAAGGAGAACAAATGAAGATTTACGTAGGTAATTTATCTTTCTCATTGACAGAGGAAGAACTCAAAAAAGAATTTGAAGTTTTCGGTGAAGTGAACTCGGTAACAGTTATCAGAGACAGAGAAACAAACAGATCAAAGGGATTCGGTTTTGTTGAAATGGCTGATGACAATGCACAGAAAGCGATTAATGAATTAAATGGAAAAGAAGTTGCAGGAAGAAAATTAGTTGTAAACCAGGCAAAACCAAGAGAGGAAGGTTTTAGAAGGCCAAGAGGAAATAGTTTCAGAAGAGGTAGATAAAAAAAGGAAAAATCGCCTAATATACTTCTTTTGAATCTATTGACATTTGGTCTTTACAATATATAATTTTCGAAAAAGGAGGTTTTATGAAGAAACTACTCTTGGGAATTATTTCATTTTCAATTTTGCTTTTCGTTATTACTGGTTGCACAGACACACAAATTAAAACAGATGTTCAAAAATTACAGAATGATGTTGCAAAACTTCAGGAAACAGTTACAAAACTTCAAACAACAGTTGATTCTTTGAACATGAAATTGATGCCAAAAGAAGAAGTTAAATCAACAACAGGTGCTCCAACAAACACAACAGATAAACCAGTAAAAACAGCACCACCAAAAACAAAGTAAGGAGGAAAGATGAAAAGATTGTTAACAATTTTATTTGTTTTTGTTTTAGTATTCACTGGCTGTTCAATTATCCAACCACCAGTTGTTGACCATTCTGATACTGTTGTATATTATGCTGCTTCAACAACAACAACAATGTACGATTTTGATCAGGCAGGTCCATCAGGATTCTGGATTTCAAATGCAGAAACAGGGCAGGGTGAAGCAATTTCTGTTACTGGAAATGGTGGAGTCATAGATTTTTATTATAATGATAGAGATTATTCCGCAGGCGCTTACTTTGTTTCAGCAGATGGTGATTCAGCAGTTTATTATTGGGGCTCAGCAAATAATCCAAAGACAACATATTTTGAAGTTATAACAGATACATCAGTTACAACAGCGCCAGCAACGATGACTGGAATTTCAGTTGTCGTTAACGCTGATGCATGGTACTGGGTAAAATTTGAAAATGGTCACTATGCAAAATTGCATATAACAGAATATGCATCTCCATATGACTATGTGAAATTTGAATACTGGTATCAGACAGACGGAACAAGATATTTTGGTGTTGAAGAATAACTAAAATTCAAGGAGGGTTTTAAAAACCCTCCTTTTTTTTAATTTAATGAAAAAAAATATATTTTTAATTTTATTTGTTATATTAGGTTCTTGTTCATTAAAAAATACCCAAACTATAAATGTTAAAAAGTATGATGATGTAAAATTATTCAATAATTCTTTCAATTCTCTATCTACAATTTCTATAAAAGATTCGATTTTAACAATCGATACAGTATCAATATTTTCTGATATTATAGTTTCATCCTTCTTTTCCAATTCAATTCTTTTTTTATCACCATCCAAAGATACTATTCTTTCAAAGGGAAATAAAAAGATCACGGGATTTTACAATATGGGAACAGAAAAATATAATATTCCTCCACAAGAAGGATATTTTGATATGGAGTATCCTGCAAAAGGCAATTGGTATTTTGTAAAAACAAGTGATGAAAGGTATTTAAGAATTTTTGTTAAAGAATTTTCCCAGGAAAGTTTAATACTCGATATTGAACTTTTGAATGATACAACTTTGATCTTTCCATGAAATCTTTCCAGATTTTAGTTTTTATTTCTCTATTTAACTTGAATCTATTTTCAGAGATTTTTTCTTATACAATATTTAAGGAAAATAAGATCGTTGGATATTCGAATCTTGAAATATATAATTCCATGATCATAGAAAGGACTCTTTTTATAGATGGTTTTTCAAAGGAGTATAATCTTTCGAAAACGAATATTAAGGAAAATAGTTTTAAATGTTATAAATACTATTCTGACCGGGCTCTTCCTGAGCGTATAGAGTCCAATAATGGAATTTTAAAAAAATCTTTTTATGATAAACTTTTAAAATATAAAATAAAACCCTACGATTTTATTGGAGTAGAAAATATTTTAACTGTTTCATATTTGGGGGGTATAAAAAAAGATAGTGTTTTCAATTTTAATAGAAACGAATTTTTAAATGTAAAAAGGAATGGCAATGAATATATTTTTGGTTTTGGTGCATATTCGATTTTTTACAAAAATGGAATAATCGATTCTGTTTATTATTTTAATTACAGATATATCAAAAACGATAAAATATTTGAGATTAAAAACCCATATTCTATAAATGTTAACAGAATGTATAGACCTGAGAATTTTTATAAAAAGAAAAATAGAAGATTTATAGAACTAAAATATACGAACATTTTGCTTTCTTATAACGATCAAAGGAATACAGTTGTTTTAATAACCCCATTCACATTCACTTCTGACATGTTTGGTAACATCTCAAACAGTATAACTCCTTTTACTCAACTCCAAATTTCAGAAAATTTGGACATTCCAACTGTTATTTTTGAATTTAAGAATAAGGAACTTAATAGTGTTAATATAGAAAAAGCGATAAATGAAATATTTGACTTTTTAAAAAGAGATTTCAAAAAAGTTTATCTTCTCTCTTTCAATCATTTTTTTCTGTATTTGAATATAGAAAATTTTGATCGAGTGATTCTAATAAATCCACCACTAAAAGATATAAAAATTTGGGCTGAAGATTTTTATAAAAAAATTTCTTTTAAAAATAACTATTTGTTTAGAAATTATGAAAAATTTTTAAAATATGAAATTGTTGACACCACTATGACTTTTGATGAAATTGAATTATTTTATAAAAAAAGAAGCGATTTCTTGTTCATCTTTTCAAAGGATATTTTAGAAAAAGAGGATATTGATAGAACTTTTGAATTGAAGGGTAAAGTTTACTTCATAAAAAATGTTGACAGAAGGTTAAATTCATACTATAAATATGATTTATGGTCTTATGAAAACAATCTAATGATAGATAAAAAGATTTTCAGTTTTCTTAACGATCTAATAAAATAAAAAGGAGTGATATATGATAACAAAACCTTTTGAAAACACAAAAATTATCCTGTTCAAAACTCAGGAAGAACAAAAACTTATGAAAGATGCTATCAAAAAGGTTGAATCTGAGTTTGGAAAGGAATATCCTATCATTATTGATGGTAAAGAGATCTTTAATCAGGACAAAATAAAGTCAACAAATCCTTCAAAACCATCTGAAATAGTTGGTCTTGTGAGCAAAGCAACAAAACAGCAGGCAATCGAAGCTATAGAAAAGGCATACAAAAATTTTTCATGGTGGTCTAAAGAGAGTCAGGCAAAAAGATCGGCTATACTTTTAAGAGCTGCTGAGATAATGAGACAGAGAAAGATGGAACTTTCTGCAACAATGGTTATTGAAATAGGTAAAAACTGGGTTGAGGCGGATGCTGATACATCGGAAGCGATAGATTTTATGGAATATTATGCAAGAGAAGGGTTGAGATACTCTCAAGAGACACCACTTGTAAAAATAAATGGTGAAGATAACCATCAGGTCTATATACCTCTTGGAGTTGGTGTAGTTATTCCACCATGGAATTTCCCACTTGCAATAACTACTGGTATGACAACAGCTGCTCTTGTGACAGGTAATACAGTTGTATTGAAACCTGCATCAGATACTCCTGTTATCGCTTATAAACTTGTTGAAATATTGAAAGAAGCAGGTTTACCTGATGGTGTTTTGAACTTTGTTCCAGGAAGTGGTGGAGAGGTAGGTGATACACTTGTTGATCATCCTTTGACAAGGTTTGTTTCATTTACAGGTTCTATGGAAATTGGAATGAGAATTTATGAAAGAGCATCTAAGGTTAATCCAGGGCAAAAATGGTTGAAAAGGGTTGTCGCTGAGATGGGTGGAAAGGATTATATTATAGTTGAAGATGATGCTGATCTTGAAAGTGCTGCAAATGGAATAGTTCAGAGTGCTTTTGGTTTTCAAGGACAAAAATGTTCAGCGTGCTCAAGAGCCATAATTCATGAAAAGGTTTATGACAAAATGGTGCAATTGATAAAAGAAAAAACTGAAAAAATAAAAGTGGTTGACACAAGAGAATTCCCGGTTCCAGATGTTCATTATTACAATATGGGACCTGTTTCAAGTGCTTCTTCAAAAGCAAAGATAATGAGCTACATTGAAGAAGGTAAAAAAGAGGGTAGATTGATCACAGGTGGAAAAGCTATAGATAACAATGGTGGATATTTTATTGAACCAACAGTTTTTGCTGATATAAAACCACTTTCAAAACTTGAACAGGAAGAAATCTTTGGACCGGTTCTTGCGATAATAAAATCTGAATCGTTTGAAAAATCAATAGAAATTGCAAACGATACTATTTACGGTTTAACTGGTGCAGTTTATACAAAAGATCGACAAAAAATTAAAAAAGCAACTGAAGAGTTGTTGACAGGTAATCTTTACATTAATAGAGGTTGTACAGGAGCACTTGTTGGTGTTCATCCTTTTGGGGGATTCAATCTTTCGGGAACCGATTCGAAAGCAGGTGGACCTGATTATCTTTTGCTATTCTTACAGGCAAAAGTGTTCAGCGAAAAAGTTTAAAAAGAAGAGGGGATTTTCCCCTCTTTCTTCAAGTTGACTAAAATTTCCAATTAGATATAATCTTAAATATGTTTAGAATCTTTTTGTTTTTATTGATTTTTGTTTTAAATTTCAAACTATTTTCAAATTCGTATGAATTTTCTAAAATTGTTGATATTGGTAACTCATTAAAAAATTTAAACAGTAAGATCTTTATTACAGAAATTGGATTTTTCAATGATGATAACAATTTCACTCCTGTAAAAATTTTTGATAGAAATGTTAAATCTACAGCAAAGACAGATTCTTTGCTTTCAATTCTATATGAAGATAATTTTTTTGAAATTTATAAGATTGATTCCATTCCATCGTTAATTTTTTCAGAGTCATTGGATTACACTGTTGAAAAAATTTTGATTTCTAAAAATTATTTACTTTTTAAATTGGGGGAAATTTACTATCTTTATAGGTATGAAAATGATTCTCTTATCAAGATAAAACATTTTAATCTTAATTCGATAGACAAAGTGTTTTCTCAAAACAATAATCTTTTGTTTATAACAAATAATGGGGAAATTATCAAATATGGTAAAGTACAAGGGGATTCTTTTTTAATAAGAAATAATTTTTTTGTTAACAATTCTAGGTTCCTTTTTTTTAATAGATATTCAACGATAATTTCAAATTCAAATGATAAATACCTCTACTTTTTTGTTTTACGAGATGACTCTCTAAAACTTTTATATGAGGTTCCAGATAACAGAATCTACGAAAATGGATTTATTGTTGATTCTTTTTTGATACTTTCAAGTTCAGATTCTCTTTTTATAAGAACCGTGATCGATTCTTTTATTACTTATTCTGTTGATTCTTTTGAATTCAAAGATCCTGTAAAAGATATCGTGTTTGAAAATGATACTTTTTATATAAACACTGGTTTCAAAATCAAAAAGTATTCTCTGATTTCAAAATCATTTAAAGACAGTAAAGTTTTTTCGAGATCTTTTAAAGGATTTTTAAGAACATCCAACAAAAAAGGTTTCTTTTCTGACGATAGTTTTTACATTTTTTTGAAGGATTCAGTTATTGAAACAAAAGGAAAAAGTAAGACCCTGTTAAAAAAAGAAAACATTCTTCTTTGTTATAATGATATTATAATACCAAGAGATGATTCTTTCAAATTTTTTCCAATAAATTCTTATGTGAGTATTATCAAGTTCACTGACGAAAATTTATATTTTCTTGATAACAATGGTTTTATTAAAAAACTGGATCTTATAAATGATTCTATCGTAAACCTTTTTAAAATAAATTTTAATTCAAACGATTTTGAAAAGTATGATTCTTTTTTCTATTTTATTTCTGGACAAAATGGAGTATTGAAACTCACCAAAAATGGACAATTTGTTAAGTCATATTTTGATGGTTCTTATTTTAAAAAAATTTTTTCTTTTAAAAATAGATTGTTTACTTTAAAAAATGATGATAAAATTTCAATAATAGATTATAATGATCTTTTGGAAGATGAAAGTTTTTATATCCCTAACTATGTTGATTTTTACAATTATGATGATACTATGGTTGTTTTTTTAACAAGGGATTCAATAATTTTGTATAAGGATGATTTCCAAAAAGTTTATCTCGAAGGTAAAAATTTTAGAAATCTGAAAGATATAATATTTGATGAAGAAGGAGTTTATATCCTTTTAAAAAATTGTGCTACTTTATTTTTTGAAAAACCTGTATCACATTTAAAAGAAGATAACACAAAAGAAAAGGAAAATGACCATACTTTTAAAAACGAAGAAATATGCTATGATATTTTAGGAAGAAAACTACCAGAAAATTTTAAACGTAAGGGACTGTATTTTATAAAAAAGGGAACAAGATTAAAAAAAATGTTTAAGATCAAGTGAGGTTTTATGATAGAAAAATTTATTGAAGAATTGGTATCAATCGATTCACCGTCAGGTTTTACCAGAGAGATCATCAGACACATTAAGGAAAGAGTTTCAAATCTTGGTTACAAAACTTTGATAACAAATAAAGGTGCTTTGAAGGTTTATACTGGGGATGAACCTTTATATGCAATAACGGCCCATATAGATACACTTGGAGGAATGGTAAAAGAAATTAATTCGGATGGAACTTTAAAGATAACACAAATAGGTGGTTTTCCAAACAATTCATTTGAGGGATCTTATTGTAAAATAAGAAATTCAGAAGGTGATATATTCACTGGCACCTATCTTATCAAAAATCCATCAACACATGTTAATAGAGATGTTTCAAAGAGTGAAAGAACAACTGAAAACATGATAATAAGATTGGATGAAGAGGTAAAAAATCGAGAAGATGTGTTAAATTTGAAAATAAATGTGGGAGATTTTGTTTTTTTTGATCCAAAATTTGAATTTACAAAATCTGGTTTCGTTAAAACAAGATTTCTTGACGATAAAGCGTGTGCTGGTATACTTCTCGATTTGTTGATCAACGAAAGTGAAAAACTCAAAAATAAACCATTTCTATTCTATTTTTCAAATTACGAGGAAGTTGGCCACGGAGGAGCGACTGGATTCGATTCCTCTATAAAAGAACTTATAGTGGCAGATATGGGAACAGTGGGTGAAGGGGTCGAGGGTGATGAATATTCAGTTTCGATCTGTGCAAAAGATTCAACTGGCCCTTACGATTACGATTTAAAAAACGAACTTATCTCAATTTGTAAAACTAACGGTATTCCATACAAAGTAGATGTTTTTCCTTATTACGGTTCAGATGGGTCTGTTGCACTCAGGGCTGGTTACGATTTTAAAGTTGGATTGATCGGCCCTGGGGTTTCAGCTTCCCATGGTGTTGAAAGAACACATTTGAAAGCTTTAAAGGCAACAAAAGAATTACTTTTAAAATATATTGAGAAAAGATGAAGAATTTCTTTCTACTGTTTTTTATAATTTTGATGTTGCTTTTGGTTGAAATTCTTCTTTGGATGAAAAATTTTTTCTTGGTTATTTTAGTATTCATTATAATCATTTTTTTAATTTTTTTGTATCTCTCAATGTTGACCGAAAATTTAAAAACTTTTAAGAAACTTTTAAGTTTGATTTTTAGAAATATGGATACTGTAGTGTTGATAATTATAAAAAATTTCTATTATTTTTTTTATATTCTGATCAGTAGAAACAATAATGAAAATGATATCATTGAAAAAAAAATAAACCTTGAAAAGGATGATCCGATTGTTAATCTTTTCATAAAACTGATTTTTTTTATGGATATCACAATTTTAAATATATATTTTACTGAAAAATATTTAAATATAAAAATAAAAAAAGATTTTGATTCTGAAATTTATCAAACAAGATATAATAGAATGATACAAAAATTATGAAATTATACTTTTACGTTTTTATTATTTTTATTTTTTTTATAAATTTTTTATTTTTGAGTTTTAAAAAGAAAAAGATTGATAGAATTTTTGCTTTTGTAAATATAGTAAATACTTTTATACTCACAATATTTCTTTTTACTGATTTCCCAAAATTCTCTATACTTAAACTTATTTTTTCAATAATCTTCATTTTGCAGAGCGGTGTTATAATAAAACACCTAATAGATAATTACAAAGAGGTCTGAATGTTTTTTTTATGGACATTTTTTATTTTTTTTCAAACGATAATTGTTGCAAAGAAAAATGATCCTTATAAAAAAAGGATTTATGTTTTCATAAATATTCTGTTTTCAATTTTCTTACTTTTGGTTGCATTCATAAACGCTTTGAAAGGTTTTATTTTTGTTGGAATTTTATTGATACTTTTATTTTTATTGAATCTTTTTATTGCTTTTTATCTTCAGTTTTTTAGTTTTATGTTTTCAGATTGAGAGGAATAATGTTGAACAACAGTTTTATAATATCTATTTTAATCATTTTTGCCTTACTTGTTAATTTTATTATCCTGTACAACAAAAAAGGTTCTGTTATTTCTTTCATAATTCTTTTAAACATTTATTCTTTGATAATCTTTTTTTTGGATAACGATATTATATCTATATTGTTTGTTTTATTTAATTCTTTTATAACTTCGATTTTAATGATTAAATTTATTAATGAGATAGAAGCAAAAAAGTGAATTTAATATGTCAGGAGAATTTATTTTTTTTGAACTTATAGTTCTCATAATATTTAACTTGTTGATTTTTTTTAAAACTGATTCCGTAGTCAAAACTTTTATTTCCTTATTTCAAATGTTTCCCATACTTCTAATTTTACTGATGATAAAAATGAAAATTAGTCATCATATACTTACAATAATTTATATTTCAACATTTATAATTCTGAACTTATTACTTGTCAGCACAATTCTTGTTTTGATTAGAAAAAGTGTAATCTTAAAAAAAACTGATAGAAATTTCAGACCTGATGAATATGATGAGTGAAATTTTATTTTTATTGCTTTTAATTTTTATTTTTTATTCAGTAAAACGTTTTAAATTAAAATCTGCTAATACTCAATTTACTTTTCTTGTTTTTTTCTATTTATTTTATAAACTTTTGATGATAGTTTATTCTAAAAATGAATCCTATGCTTTTAATGTTTTTTCTTTTTTAACTTTCCATTTTGATTCTTATTGTTCTACAAATATAATAGAAACATTGACTATATTTTTTTATTCTATCTTTTTGTTTTTTGATAAAAAAAGAAAAGATCCTTATAGTGATAAAAACGAGGAAACTTTTTTATATTTGTTAACTATTCCGATTTTACCATTTCTATATAAAACTTCAGATATTTTTGTTTATTCAATTTTTTCTTTTTTAACATTTTTATGTCTGGTGTTTACATATAAAAACAAAAATTTGAATTTTATCACTATAAGTCTTAAGGTTTCATTCATAATATATTTTGCATTCCTCATCTCTTTTATTATATCTATAAATTTTCTTGAAAATTATAGTACAACTAATATTTTGGAAATTTCAAAAAATATAGATTTTAGAACTTTTTATGGATTATTTTTTTATTTATTGTTTTTTACTCCTTTTCTTTTTTCTTTTATTTTTCCATTGAACATATTTTTATCTGATTTCATATCAACTCTGAACACAAAACAGTTATCCTTGTTTGGTTTATTCTTAACTTTTCCTTCTCTAGTTTTTATAAACAAGTTTCTTTTAGTGACTCCACTAAAAATAATAAATTCACTTTTTATAATAGTACTGTTTTCATACATAGTAAATATAATACTTTTAATATCTCCTAAAATAAAATATTTTAAAACTTTTTTATTTTTTACGATTTCAAATGAAGTTGCTCTTCTTATTCTTTTTGAACATAGATTCGAAACTTTTATGGATACAGGCTTTTTGTTCTTTTATATGGGGTTATTTTTTGCATTTCTCTATTCACTTTCCAAGTTTGACTTCGAAGACGATGATGATCTTAAAAACTCCTTTATAAAACAACCAACGAATTCTTTAATTTTTTTCATAACAAGCTTTTCTTTCACATCTTTACCTTTTTCAATGCTCTTTTTGTATCAATATAGATTCCTTCTCATTCTTTACCAATTTGAAAAGATTCTTTTCTGGCTATATCTTATTGCTCTTATTTTAAAATCTTATGCTCTTTTAAGATTCGATTTAAAAATGTTGTTAGTTGAAAAAAGAAGTAAAAGTCATCTGATAAATCTGATAAAAAACTTTAACAGGACGGATTTTGCTATTTTAATTACGATTGCAATTCTTGCAATTTTCTTTTATCATAGTTATGTTAATAGAAAAGAAGCTAATTTTAATGAATACAGAAATTTATTTTTTAAAATTTCAACTATTGAAAAACAAAAATTTAAATGAAAAATGAATAGTATATATTTTTATTCAACCATAATCTCAATAATTTGCGTTTACATTTTAGGAAATCTTAACAGAGTTTTAAGGAATGTTTTTGTTTCAGTTTTTCTTGTTTTCTCCTTTTTGTATTTTTATTCGATTGATTCTACGAAGTTAACCATCAATTTTTTTGGTTTTGAATCACTAAATTTGAATTTTTCAAAAACTGATTTCTCATATTCCTTTTTAATTCTTAACCATATTTTATTCTTCTTTTTTATCTTGAGAGAACTCTTTCGTTCTCCACGAGAGAGTGAAA
Source organism: Caldifarciminota bacterium (assembly GCA_039804105.1). Taxonomy (GTDB): domain Bacteria; phylum Hydrothermota; class 32-111; order 32-111; family 32-111; genus 32-111. The sequence continues at coordinate 314,344 of JBDRZU010000001.1, read as the reverse complement.
ACAGTTATTTTATGAACATCTGTTTTATTTTCGCTTTATTGAATATTATTTTTGTTTCGAACGATTTTATAACCATCTATATATTTTTTGAAATTTTATTTTTTATCCTGGTTATAACTTTAACAATAAATCTCAATGATTATAAAAGTAGTGAAAACATACTTCTCGTTAATCTTTTTGGTTCACTTTTATTGCTATCAGTTATAGTTGTGATAACATCAAATAAATCTTTTTCGAACTATCCTTCATTTTTTTACATTGTGCTTTACATTTCTGTTGCACTCAGAACTCTTGTTTTACCTTTAAGTACATTCTTTAAAAAAGAGTTGACAAAATCGGATTTCAATTTTATTGGTATTTTTACTATGTCAATTTTTCTCTCTGGATTTTTTATAATGGGCTTTCTTTACAATAACTTTTTGATCAGTCAACATATTCTTCCCAATATTTCGAAATTTTTTATTTATCTTTTCTTCCTGCTAACCTTGTTTGTATTTTCAATAGAATCTTTGATTTCGAATGATTTGAAATTGTCCATGTTTAACTTTTCTGGAGCAATCTTTGTAACAAATCTCTTGATATTTCTTTACTATTCAGATTTTTCTTTTGGCTATTTGATAAATGTTATTTTGTATTTTATCCCTTTAACTTTTATTTTTGTTTTTTTTGATTATATTGAAGATAAATTTAAAACATCAAATTTCAATTTTTTGTTTAACCTTTTTTATTTAAAACCGATATCATCGTTTGTAATAATATTATCACTCTTATCGCTTTCATTTCTTTATCCGACTATGGGGTTTTACCTTTTTAGAGAACCTCTTTTTAATTTATCATACAATTCTTTTCCAATCTTTTTTGTTTTTCTTATTTACTTACTTTTTTATATTTCCCTTACGCTTAAGTTGCTTTATCTTCTTTTTATCCAAAAAAGTAATATTTCTGAAACCAAAACGATAAAAAGTTCTGAATTTTTGATTTCGGTTTTAACAATACCTTTTTTAATTCCGATTTTATGCTATGGCATATTGAAATATGTTAATGGTTATAGTTCTTTTATCTCACATCTTATTTTTGGTATTTTGGGTGCAATAATTTTGTTGCTTTTATTGAAACTGAAGGATGATGGGTACAACCCTGTAATATTACCGACATCTAACAGTGAAGAATATTTTTATATTCATGGTAGAAAAAATTCAATTATAGGAGATCTTTTAAATTTCAATTTTGACTTGTCCCCAAATCAAAAAGTTTTGCAAAGTTTTCTAGAAAAAACAGACTTAAATAAAATATTTTATTCCATAAAAGTATTTTTGGAAGATTTTAGTTTAACTATTCTAAAACTATATCAAAGAAGTTTTTCTGCAACGATATTCATTCTTTTAATTTTTTTCATTTTTTTGCTTATAATTTTTTATAGAGGTAATCTATGAATATTCTTTTTAATTTCGTTTTCTTTTATCTATTAAATTTTGTTATTATCTTTTGGTTTGAAAAATATTTTTTGTATAAAATTTCAAGAAGGGATGAAAAGGATATAATTCTATACAATATTGTTTTATTTTCAAAAGAGAACTTTTATTTTATTGTGAGTATTATGTTTAAAATTGTTTTTTTATTTTTGCTTTATTTATGGTTATATTTGTTAAACCATGAAAATATTTTGACGATTTTATCTTTTGTATCTCTTTTGCTTTTTTTGTCTTTTTACATAAAAATAAAAAATTCTCAGTTATCATACCATAAAGAAATACTTAAAGATTTCTGGGTTATTTTATTTTCGATGGTAGTATTCTTTTTGAGTTTGTTCGCTTTGAACAATTTATCGAAAAATAATTTTTTTGGTTTCAAATTATTAATTTTCTTGCTGAGTTTCCCATCTCTGTTAGTTTTAAATTTTGATAAAACAAAACAGAATTTTTATTTTTACATTTCAAAAGGGGAGTTGTATTTTTTAGATACTCTTGACTCTATTTTTTTTACAATTTTAAATTCTTTGTTCATAGTTTTCATGTATGGTTCAAGAATTGATTTCTTCTTTTTATCTCTTGCTGTTTTCATCTTTAGATTATTTTTCTACACTATTAAAATAGTTTTTATGAGTTTTTCAAAAGATTTAACATTTTTAATTTTATTTTCATCATTTTTAATGAATGTTTTAATAAATATAATTTTGAAATATGCTGTACGGTAAATTATATTTAAAATACATAATTTTTGGGTCAGGTTGTTGTATCGATACTTTTATATCGATGGAATCTGAATACTACACATCGGAAAAATTGATTCTTGAAAAGACAAGTTCAATAAATGATGCTGAAATTATTTTTGTTTATGGTTGCCTAAATTCAAATGCTTTTCAGATGATAAAAAACGAATTTCTAAATACGAATAAAGTCAAAATATTTTTAGGTAACTTTACTTTTGTTGATGAAAGTATCAAGGATGAGATTCTTAAAAGTTTTGATTACACAATTATAGGTTGTCCGGTTGATTGTTTAAACCTGATTAAATTTTTGGAGGAAGAGTTCTATGAAAGAAAATTTTTATTATGATAGCCAGTTCTTACAACATGACATAAAAACACTTATAACTGAAAACATTTATTCTGGCAAAGATTTTATATATTTCAAACTTGATGAAAAAAAAATCTTGACTTATACACTCGACTTTTTATACAACAAATGGAATTACAAATACCTTTCAACTATTGTTGTCATCGAAAGAGAAAATGGTTTTACAATAAAGTATTTTATAAACTCTACATCTGTTAAAAAAAATATAATCGTGGAAGTTTTTATTGAAAAAGAGAATCCCATATTCACATCTATTGATATGATCTATCCGGTTGCTTCAATTTTTGAACGAGAAATAAATAAAAAGTATGGTATCATTTTTGAAGGCAATCCCGAAACGAAAAATGTAATCTTTAACTATCTTGAAACAGATAGGGAGGAATTTTGAGAAAAAAATTTCCTTACATTGTTAATAAGATTGAACCTTGCACATCTTTGGGTAATATTACTATTGAGTTTGATATAGATAAATTTTCTTTTAAAGACTTGGATATTAATTTTGAAAATGAAAGAAAAAATATTAATAAAATATTAAAAGGTAAAAAAATCCAAACTGCTGTTAAGATGATTCCAAAACTTTCTTTTGTTCAAACACTTCATTATCAGGAGGTTTTTTCTCTTGCGATTGAAGAAATATATAATGTTAAAATACCTGAAAAATCTAAGGTTTTTAGAATGATTGTTTTAGAGGTTGAAAGAATATCAGCATCTTTGCTATTTTTATCTACGATTTCATCAGTTCTTGGTTTTGAAACTTTTAAATACTGGACTTTGAAAGATCGAGAAAAAATGTTGTCAATATTGAAAATTCTCACAAAAAACGAAAATATATTAACTGATTTTATTGTTCCAGGAGGTATTAACAAAAGAATTTACAATGGCGATATAGAAATGCTGTTGGAATTTTTTGATAGGTATTATGAAAAGATTTTGTTTGACTATGAAAAAATTTTTTTCAGAAATATTTCTCTAATATCAAGAACAAAGAATTTTGGTATTTTTGATAAAGAAACATTAAAGAAAAATAATGCAACTGGACTTTTGCTAAGGAGTTGTGGGATAAAATTTGATTTAAGAAAAAACGCTTCTTATGAAATGTATGAAAAAGTTGAATTTTCGATTCATCCTTTTGAAATTTCAGATGTTTATAACAGGATTCTTTCTTTATATTTTGAAATAAAAAATTCGATAAAGATTATAAAATGTTGTTTAAAATTGTTGAATGAAATATCTGATGAGAATTTATATAAAGATATTCCGTATCATGAAAAAATAGGCAACAGATTTTCTTTCAAAAGAATTGAAGGTGTGAATGGTGAACTTTCTGTTTATGTTGAAGTTATAGATTCAACTATAGAACATATAAAATTCACAACTACCTCTTTTGTAAACGGTCTTTTAATGATCAATAAATTAAGTGGAAATTATTCATCCTCAGATATACCTTTAATTTATTCATCTCTCTATATAGTGCCAATGGAGGTTTTTATATGATCAATATTGTTGGTTTTTTAGAAACTTTTTTTCAATTGAAATATCTTGTTAGAAAAGAAAAAAAGGAATTCCTTTTTACAGGGGATATAAAATTGGTTGTTCCATCGTTGGATAAAGAAAAATGTAATTTTTGCAAATTGTGTGTTGATATCTGTCCAACAAAAAGTTTTAAAATAAAAGAGGAAAACCTAATTTTTGAAATAACAAAATGTATAAATTGTTGTTTATGTATTGAAGAGTGTCCTCAGAATGCTTTCAGAAAAGATCACATCAAAAGAATAGTTTTAAAAAGAAAAGATTATAATTTACATATAGTGTAAAAAAAATTTAACTAAAAAAGGAGAGATACTATGTTTATAAAAGTAAACAATAAAGAACCTCAGCGTCCTTTTTATATCTCCGAAGATGCTGTATTGATTGGAGATGTAAGATGTAAAGAGAATTCATCAGTTTGGTTCAAATCGGTATTAAGAGGTGATATAAATTATATTGAAATTGGGAAGTATTCGAACATTCAAGACCTTTCTGTATGCCATGTGACATTTGAGTTACCATGTATTATTGGGGATTATGTAACCGTTGGGCATAATGCTGTGTTGCATGGATGCAAGATTTCTAATTATGTTCTTATAGGTATGGGGAGTGTTATTTTAGATAGTGTCGAAATAGGTGAAGGAAGCATCATTGCTGCCGGAACGGTTGTAAAAGAAAAGAGTGTTATACCACCATTCTCTCTCGTTGCTGGAGTTCCCGGACAGGTAAAAAAAACTCTAACTGAAAATGTTATAGATGATTTAAAAAAACATGCTGAATCTTATTTTGAATTCGCAAAAACTCTAAAAGAAAATGGTAAAACCATTTTATATTGACTTGATATTTTTAAAAGTTATAATAAAAACTGTGGGTAGATGCTGGCTACAAGTTCTTTAACTTGAGGAAAGTCCGAACTCCACAGGGCAGGATGCCGGGTAACACCCGGAAAGCGAAAGCTTATGGAAAGTGCAACAGAAAATATACCGCCTACCTATTGGTAGGTAAGGGTGAAAAGGTGAGGTAAGAGCTCACCATCTGTTCAGGTAACTGGACAGATTGGCAAACCCCATCCGGAGCAAGATCAAACAGAGGTTAGCTTGCCCGGCTAAAACCTCGGGTAGATCGCTTGAGATGGCTGGTAACAACCATCCAAGATAGATTGCCAGAAAACAGAATTCGGCTTACTATCTACCCACAAATTTTTAAAGTTTTGGAGGTTCAATTGAAATATTTAACTGTTGATGAATTGAAAAATCATATTGGTGAAGAAGTTGAATTAAAAGGTTGGGTATACAATACCCGTTCAAGTGGAAAAATTTCTTTTCTTTTGTTCAGAGATGGGACTGGCATAGTTCAAGCAGTTTTGTATCATCCCAACCATAATGAAGAGATCATAAAAAGATTTGATGAATTGACTCAGGAAACGAGTTTAATATTGTATGGAAAAGTGAGAGAAGACAAAAGAGCCCCATCTGGAGTTGAACTTGATATAATAGATTTTATAATCATTTCGAAATCGATAGATTATCCGATTTCTCCAAAAGAACATGGTGTTGATTTTTTGCAATCCAATAGACACTTATGGCTCAGATCAAAAAAACAGGCAGCTTTGATGAGAGTAAGAAGTGATGTTGTTTTTTATGCAAGAGAGTTTTTTAACAACAGAAAATTTTTATGTATTGATGCTCCGATATTCACACCATCCGCTTGTGAGGGAACTACGACTCTTTTTGAGGTAAACTATTTCGATGAAAAAAAAGTTTATCTTTCCCAATCAGGTCAACTCTATATGGAAGCTGCGGCACTCGCTTATGGAAAAGTTTACTGTTTTGGCCCTGCTTTCAGAGCGGAAAAATCAAAAACGAGAAGACACCTAACAGAGTTCTGGCAGATTGAACCTGAGGTTGCTTTCTTCGATATAGATGATGATATGGAACTTGCTGAAGATCTTGTTGTATATTTGGTTGAAAAAATACTCGAAAGAAGGGGAGAAGATTTGAAAACGTTGGAAAGGGATATCAAACCACTCGAAAATGTAAAAAAACCTTTTTATAGAATAACTTATGAGGACGCTATAAAAATTTTGAATAAAAAAGGAATTGATATAAAATTTGGAGATGATTTTGGTGCACCTGATGAGGCCGCTCTGTCTTTAGAATTCGATAGACCTGTTTTTGTTCACAGGTATCCTGCTGAAATAAAAGCGTTTTACATGAAAAGGGATAAAGATAGACCTGATCTTGCGCTTGGTTTTGATATGATTGCTGGTGAAGGATATGGAGAAACTATAGGTGGTGGACAGAGAGAGGATGATTATGATACTCTTTTAAACAGAATTGTAGAACATAATCTTCCGATTGAAAGTTTCAAATGGTATCTTGATTTAAGAAAATATGGTTCTGTTCCACATGCAGGTTTTGGACTTGGGATCGAAAGATTCGTTCAATGGATTACAAAAACACAACATATCAGGGAAGTGATCCCATTTGCCAGAACACTTGATAGGACTGAGCCTTAAAATTTTATTTATTAGGAGGAAGAATGAAAAAACTTTGTCTTTTAATCTTTGCAATTTTAACATTTTTTAATCTCTTCGCTGATTTAAAGATCAACGAGTTTATAGTAACACCAACGAGTGCTGAACAGATAGAACTCTACAACGATGGGACTACTTCGATTGATGTTAATGGTTATAAACTTTATATAAAGGGCTCTACCTCAACGAGTAGTACAACATTTAAATCATATACAATTCCAGCAGGTGGGTATAAAGCGTTTAATCTTGGTGCAGTGGAGTTTAACGATTCTTTGGGACTTCCAAACGATGGAGCGATAATAATCATAAAGGATGCTTCGGATAATCTCATAGATTCAGTTGGTTATGGTGATCTTGGAGGAGCACCTGCCCCTATATACAATTTTTCCTGCGCAAGGGTTGATAATACTGGAGATCATGCTTTAGATTTCAATATGGATTTTACACCGACTATGGGAAGTGCAAACGATTGTCCTGCGAATATGTTGGGTACAGGAACAGTTTTTATCAATGAAGTGTATCCATCAGATTCAAACGACAATTCAACTGCTGTAACTGAGTTTATTGAACTTTATAATAATTCAAATACTCCGGTAGACATAAGTAATTGGATTATTGTTTGTGATGATGATTATTATATCCCATCAGGAACAACGATTCCTGCTTATGGATATTTTGTTTTATATGACACCTCTTTCCCACAATACTTTTACCTTGATGCTTACAGAGACAATATATACCTTTATAACAATGCAGGGAACAGGATAGATCAGGTTGGATGGCATAATATTCCAGCTGATACCTCATTTTCAGTTATACCAAATGGGACAAGAACATTCTTTAAAGGTTATGATGAGATAACTTCTGTTGATTTTAAAAAAGAGATTCCAACACCTGCAGATTACAACAATCTCGATGAAATTTTGAAACCAAATGATAAATCTTTTTCAATTAAGGTTTATTCGCTAAACAATGTTGGAATAAGAATTGAAAGTTTGACAGATTATTCTTCAAAAGTTTCAATTCTTGATATAACTGGAAGAACATTGTACACTTCATTCTTAAAAAATATGATATTTTCAGTAAAATCAGGAATTTATTTTGTGAAAGTGGAAAAAGAGGGAAAAACTTTTGTCTATAAAGTTAACCTTTTAAAGTAAGAGGTGAATTATGAAAAAGTTTTTATTTTTACCCCTGTTAATTTTTATCTTCTCATATGTTTTTGCAGTGCCGACGCTTTATATCAACGAATTTTTTTACGATGCACCTGGAACTGATACGAGTTGTTATATAGAGATAAAAGGAATACCGGGGACATCTCTTGATTCAGTTAAGATTGTTGGAATAAATGGTAATGGTGGTGCAGTGTTTGCAACAATAAATCTTTCAGGAAAAACAATTCCAGCTGACAGTTACTTTGTTGTTGCGCAATCTGCAAATGTTCCAAACTATGATATGATTTCAACATTGGTTGATTTTCAAAATGGTCCATCTGATAATATAATTTTAAGATTTGATTCACTTGGTTCATACACAACACTTGATGCTGTTTGTTATGGACTTCCATCTGGAGCGGATTCTGTATTCAGAGGAGAGACATGGCCTACCTATGATGTAGCTCCTGCAACAAATTATTTTGCTTATATGGGAAGACATACTGATCCTTTCACTTTTGAATTCAACAATAACTATTTAGATTTTGCACACTATATGGTAAGAACTCCTGGAAGTGCAAATAACCCATTGTTGCTAAAGAGTATAGTTGATATTCAAACCACACCTGATTCTTTTTCACTTTATAAAGATTCAACAGTAAAGGTAATAGATACATGTGTAGTTACAGCAGTTTTTACTGGTCAATATTATATAACATCAAAAACAGGACCAAAAGAATGGGATGGTATATGTGTCTATGGTGATATTGGAAACCATACATACAATGTTGGAGATACTATAATTTTTTATCATGGTCTTGTAAATGAATACTTTAATAAAACACAACTTGTTAGTGTTGGAACAGAACTTTATAAAGCAGGTGATGGAACTTCTCCTGCACCTTTTGTTCTTTCGTTATCACAGATTGGAGAGAACTATGAAGGTGTTTTAATAAAAGTTGGACCTGTTGCAGTCTTAACTGCACCTGATGCAAATGGTGAATGGCTTGTTTCTGATGGTGTTGATACACTCACAATCGATAACCTTGCGACATATACTGTTCCTTCAATAGGACAAACTGTTTATATCACTGGAATTCTTGATTATACATATGGAAACTATAAATTGCAACCAAGGAATAATTCGGATATTGAGATAGTTAATCTTTTTAATATTTCAGGTGTAGTTACACTTGATGATAATTCAAATTCCTCAGGAATCTCTGTAATTCTTTACAACAATAATTTCAATGATACGATTGTAACAGATTCAGTTGGATCATTTGATTTTGGTCCAATAACAGAAGGAACTTACAACTTGATTTTCAAAAAGACATATTACGAAACCGACTCATCTGAAATAGTTTTGCAATCAGATACTATTATAAATAAAACACTTTTAAGATTAAAAGGAACTATTTCTGGATATGTTGATTTGAGCGATTCTCCATCAGATCTTTCAAATTCAATCGTAACCATATACTATGATGTTGTAACAGTTGATACAACAGACGCAACAGGATATTATTCCTTCTCAAATTTACCTCTTGGAAAATCTTACAAACTGAAATTTGAACACAACGGTTATGCACCAGATTCTATAACTTTCACACTTGAAGACACTTCTTATACCTGTTCTGTTAATTTAACAAAACTCACAGGTCTTGATGAAAATTTAAAAGTTGAAAAGATTGTTGTTGAAGACAACGGTAATGGAATTTTCTCGTTCATATACAATAAAGAGGTCGATAATCCAACAAACATTATGATCTATGATTTAACTGGAAGAAATGTTGTTAATAAACCTGTAGAATCTGGAAAAGGAGTTTATAAGATAACACTCTCGAAGAAATTATCAAAGGGTGTTTATTTTATCCAAATTACAGGTGAAGAGAGACCGTTTGTTAAAAAATTCGTTGTAGTTAACTAAATCTTTTAAAAGGGGCTTTTAAAAGCCCCTTTTTTAATTTATCTCATATCTTATTATTGACTTTTGATAAATATTTGATATATTTATAATTTAATTTCCTTTAACTCAGGAGGTATGATGACTAATAAAATATATCCTAAAAATGTTCTTGAAACATTATCAAAATATATGCTTGTTGATGGATTTGATCTTGTTTTTGATGCAGAAAAGTCACATGGTTCTTATCTTTACGATTCAAAATATGGCAAAGAGTATCTTGATTTTTTCACATTTTTCGCTTCCTCTCCGATCGGTTTTAACCACCCAAAAATGAACAACGAAGAGTTTATCAAAAAGATCGGTAAAGTTTCAATACATAAACCATCCAATTCAGATATTTACACTGTTGAGATGGCTGAATTCGTTGATACTTTCGGACATATAGCAAAACCAGATTTTATGAAATACCTGTTCTTTGTTTCAGGTGGTGCACTTGCAGTTGAAAACGCATTAAAAACTGCGTTTGATTGGAAAATTAGAAAAAATCTTAAAAAGGGAAAAGGAGAAATAGGAACCAAAGTTATACATTTCAAACATGCTTTTCACGGAAGAAGTGGATACACTTTAAGTATGACAAACACTTTTGATCCAAGAAAAACAAAATTTTTCCCGAAATTTGATTGGCCTCGTGTTGAAAGTCCAGCATTGAAATTCCCAATTACAGGAGAAGAGATCAAAAGGGTTGAAAAGGAAGAAGAAAAAATTTTAAATGAAATCAAAGAAATAATATTAAAAGATGGAGACAATATAGCAGCACTCATACTTGAACCGATTCAGGCAGAAGGTGGAGACAGGCATTTTAGAAAAGAGTTTTTCAAAAAATTAAGAGAGATTACTCTTGAAAGTGAAATAATGTTTATACTCGATGAAGTGCAGACAGGTATGGGATTAACTGGAAAATTCTGGTGTTTTGAACATTTTGATATAAAGCCAGATATAGTTGCTTTTGGAAAAAAATCACAGATCTGTGGAATAATGTGTTCAGATAGAGTTGACGAAGTTGAAAACCATGTTTTTGCAGAATCTTCAAGGATAAATTCAACCTGGGGTGGAAGTTTGACCGATATGGTCAGAGCAACGAGAATTTTGCAGATAATTGATGAGGAAAAACTTGTTGAAAACGCAAAGAATGTCGGTGAATTTTTACTTGATGAGTTGAAGAAGATCGAGAGTAAAAAAATTAGTAATATAAGGGGAAGGGGATTGATGATAGCATTTGATCTTGAGAATACGGAAAAAAGGGATAAGATGTTTGATAAACTTTTTGAAAATGGTTTATTCTCAATAAAATGTGGTGAAAAGAGTATAAGATTTAGACCACCTCTCAATCTTTCAAAAGATGATGCTTTAAAAGGAGTAAAAATAGTTGAAAAATCTTTAAAGGAGATATGATAAAATGGGAACAATGAAAGCAGTAAGAAAACTTAAAAGAGAAAAAGGTGCAAATTTTGTTGATGTGGAAATTCCAAGAATAAAGCCCGATGAAGTTTTAATAAAAGTTGTTGCTACCAGTATATGTGGAACAGATGTTCATATATACAAATGGGATAAATGGTCTGAAACAAGAATAAAAAATGTTCCCCAAACACTTGGACATGAGGTTTGTGGTGAAGTTGTTGAAGTGGGTTCATCCGTTAAAAAAATAAAAGTTGGGGATTTCATCTCTGCTGAAACACATATACCATGTAAAAAGTGTATAAACTGTTTAACAGGTAACGAACACATTTGTACAAACGGCGATATTTTGGGTGTTGATCGAGATGGAGTTTTTGCTGAGTATGCTGTGATTCCAGAGTCCGTTGCATGGGTCAACGACAAAAGCATTCCACCAGAGATAGCATCAGTTCAGGAACCCCTTGGGAATGCTACCTATGCTGTTTTAGGTGAAGATTATAACTTATATGGCAAAAGGGTTGCTATTTTTGGTGATGGCCCAACTGCTTTGTTCGCAATAGGTGTTGCAAAACTTGCAGGAGCATCAAAAATTTTTCATGTTGGTGTTTTTGATTTCAATATGGAGATTGGCAAAAAAATGGGAGCAGATTATTCTTTGAAAGCGACTGATAATATTGACAGGGTTCAATTTATTAAGGATAACACCGATGGTTATGGAGCAGATATAGTTGTTGAGATGGCAGGTGCTAAACAGGCGGTTGAAGAAGGGTTAAACTCTTTAAGAAAAGGTGGAAGGTTTTCTGCATTTGGAATCACCCCTGAACAAAAGTTGGAAATTGATTATAATAATCAGATAGTTTTTAAGGGAATTCAGATACATGGTATTTCAGGACGAAGAATGTTCGATACTTGGTTAAGAGTAAAAAATATGCTTTCATCAAAAAAACTTGATATAAGACCTGTGATAACAAATCTTTTTTCTCTCGAGGATTTTGAAAAAGGTTTTGAAGAGATGATGAAAATTCCAAGAGTTTCAGCAAAGATAGTACTCTTTCCTGATAAAAAAATTTTAAATGAAAGGTTGAAAGAGTTTAAAGAATAATAAGGAGAAACTATGTATGGAAGAATAAAAGAAGATTTAAAAAAAGAGATCGAAAAAATAAAAAGCGATAATCTGTATAAAGAGGAAAGAATAATAACTTCAAAGCAAGGTGTGGAAATAACTCTTAACGATGGAAGGAAAGTTTTGAATTTCTGTGCAAACAACTATCTTGGACTTGCTGGAAGTGAAAAACTTATCGAGATAGCAAAAAAAGGTATCGAAAAATATGGATACGGTTTAAGTTCTGTGAGATTCATCTGTGGGACATTCGATATCCATAAAAAACTTGAAAATAAGATTTCAGAATTTTTACAGAAAGATGATACGATACTATATGCTGCATGTTTTGATGCCAATGGTGGTGTTTTTGAACCACTTTTGAACGAACAGGATGCAATAATCTCTGATAAATTAAACCATGCGTCGATAATAGATGGTGTAAGATTGTGCAAAGCCCAAAGGTTTGTTTATGATCATTCGAATATGGAGCAACTTGAAGAAATTCTAAAAAATACACAGAATTTAAGATATCGAATGATAGCAACTGATGGTGTATTTTCAATGGATGGTGATATTGCAAAACTTGACAAAATAGTTCAACTAGCTGAAAAATATGATGCACTTGTGATGGTTGATGATTCCCATGCAACAGGATTTATTGGAAAAACTGGTAGAGGAACTGTTGAACTCATGAATGTGATCGATAAAGTAGATATAATCACTTCAACACTTGGAAAAGCGTTGGGTGGTGCTATGGGTGGATTCATATCAGGAAGAAAAGAGATAATCGAAATTTTAAGACAAAGATCAAGACCATACCTTTTCTCGAACTCTCTATCACCAGTTATTGTTTATACAGCGTTCGAAATATTTAATATGCTTTCAGAGACAACTGAACTCAGAGATAAACTTGAAGAGAACACAAAATATTTCAGAGAAAAAATGACACAAGCCGGTTTTGATATCAAACCCGGAATACATCCGATAGTTCCAATAATGTTTTCAAAATTTGAAAATGATGCTCAACTATCACAAATTTTTGCAAAGGATCTTTTGGATGAAGGAATCTATGTGATCGGATTCTATTATCCTGTTGTTCCAAAGGGAAGTTCGAGGATAAGAGTTCAAATATCTGCTGCTCATACGAAAGAACATCTTGATAAAGCGATAGACGCTTTTGTAAAAATAGGTAAAAAACATAAAGTTATATGATCTTATGAAACTGACAAATTTTCTTTTTAACAGTTTAAAAGAGATTCCAAAAGATGCTGAGATAGTAAGCCATAAACTGATGCTCAGAGGTTGTTTTATAAGACAGAACGCTGCGGGTATATATTCATATTTACCATTAGGACTCATGGTTATTGAGAACATTAGAAAGATAATCAAAGAAGAAATGGATAGAATAGGGGGGCAGGAACTTTTACTGCCTGTTTTAACTCCAAAAGAGATATGGGAAGAGAGTGGAAGATGGACAGATTTTGGAGATGAGATGTTCAGAGTGAAGGATCGTAAAGGAAGAGATTTTGCGATGTGTCCAACACATGAAGAGATCATTACAGATCTTGCAAGGAAAGAAATTAAATCGTACAGAGATCTCCCACAAATATGGTATCAAATTCAAACAAAGTTCAGAGATGAACCACGTCCAAGAAGCGGACTTTTAAGAGTCAGACAGTTTGAGATGAAGGACTCTTACTCACTCGATAAAGATTATGAAGGGTTGAATCTTTCTTATGAAAAACATAGGGAAGCGTACACAAGAATTTTTAAAAGATGTGGGCTTGATTTTGTGGTAGTAGAAGCAGCAAGTGGTTTGATGGGTGGTAAAAAATCTCAGGAGTTTATGGCGTTTTCTGATGCTGGAGAAAGCAATGTTGTAATATGTGAAAACTGTAAAACAGCATCAAACACAGAGGTAGCAAGACCTTTGATTGAAAACCCTGCTGATATTGATGGAGAATTAAAAGAGGTTTTCACTCCAGTTGAAGGTAGTATTGAAAGTATAAGTGAATTTTTGAAGATTGATAAAAATAGATTATTTAAATCGATACTTTTGATAGCAAATAGTCAACCAGTTTTTATTATTCTACCTGGTGATAGGGATATTGATGAAGATAAACTTACTTTAATTTTTGGTGAACTCTTCAGATATGCAACTGATGAAGAGATCGAAAAATATTGTAATGCTCCAAAAGGTTATGTTTCACCTGTAAACCTTAAGATTCCAGTTTATGCGGATATCTCACTGAAAGGAAGGAAAGGTCTTGTTTCAGGTGCAAACAAAAAGGATTACCATTTCATCAATATAAATATCGAAAGAGATATAAAAAACATAAAATTTGTTGATATTATAAAACTAAAGGAAAATGACAGATGTGAAAAATGTGGTGGGAAATTGGAGATCAAAAAAACGATTGAAATAGGTCATATTTTCCAACTGGGAACAAAGTATTCTGAATCGATGAAAGCAGAGTATTTAACACATAACGGAGAAAGGAAACCTATTGTTATGGGATCTTATGGTATAGGACTTGGAAGAATCGCGTCAACGATAATTGAACAGAATAATGATGAAAACGGCATAATTTGGCCGATTTCGGTTGCACCTTTTAAAGTTATCATTATTCCTTTAAATGTTAAAGAAAAAATTATTGTGGATGAAGCACAGAATCTTTATAACAGATTTTCAATATATGATGCTTTACTTGATGATAGAGATCTTTCTCCAGGAAACAAGTTTAAAGATGCTGATCTTATCGGTATTCCTTTCAAAATCATATATGGAAACAAGTTTTTGAATGAAGGTAAAGTAGAGATCGCAAGGAGAAGGGATAACCAGAGAATTATGGTTGATAAAGAACAGGTTTTTGATAAAATAAATCAACTAATAAAAGAGGAGATGGAAAAATACAATGTATGAAGAAAGAGAAGAAAAAGTGAAAACACTTGTAGAAAAACTATTGAGTAGAGAGGATTATCTTGAACAAAAGATAAAACTTGTAAAAATTTTTGTTTCAAAATCAATAAATCCTCATATAAGAATTTTTCTAGATAAAGAAGGTGGAATAACAGTGAAAGATCTGGAAAAATTTCACAAAGAGTTTGAAGTTCTACTCGATGTTGAAAAAATATTCGAAAAAAATTATGTTTTAGAGGTCTCTTCACCAGGAGAAGAAAAAGATAGGAGGTAAAGTGAACAAAGAAAGAGAAAGGGAAATTATTGAAGCGATAAAGGAGATCAGTGCTGTAAAAAATATTGATAAAAGTAAACTTTTAAAAATTGTTGAAGAATCACTTAAATTTGCTGTTCAAAAACATTACGGTGAGGATGGTGATTATAAAGTTACGATCAATGAGGCAACTGGAGAAATAAAAATTGAAAGGGGTCTTATTATAGTTGAAAATGTTGAAGAACCAAATCTTGAAATAAGTTTGGAAGATGCAATAGAAAATGCCCCTGATGAGAAATCAAGGAAAAATGCAAAACTCGGTGATAAATTCTGGGAAGAACTTTCAGTTGAAGATGTTGGTAGAAGTGCTATCAACAGAATGAAACAACTCATCAACACTAAGGTTCTTGCTGAAGAAAGAGAGTCCTTATTTAACGAGTTCTCAGCGAAAGTTGGGATGCTTGTCAATGGACACATAAAAAAAATTGATAAAGCAAAGGGATTTGTTTATGTAAACCTTGCAAGATTGGATGCAAAAATGGCTTTTGATGAAGCGATTCCTGATGAGATAAAAAATTTTAGACAGGGAAAACTTCTAAAAGCCGTTATCATAGAAGTTAAAAAGAACAACAATAAGGATCCAGAAATATTCTTATCAAGAAAATCTGATGAATTTCTTAAAAAGCTTTTAGAATTTGAAGTTCCAGAAATAGAAGAGGGGTCTGTTGTAATAAAAGGTATTGCAAGAGAACCTGGAAAAAGATCGAAAATTGCTGTGATGTCGACTGATGACAAAATCGATCCTGTTGGTGCATGTGTTGGAGTTAAAGGTTCAAGAATCCATACAATAATTAGAGAGTTGAACAACGAACATATTGATATAATTCAATGGTCCTCTGATCCCACTCTGTATACACAAAGAGCAATATCTCCGGGGGTCATTATTAGAGCTTTTAAAAACGAAGATATGAAGACAATGAAACTTGTTGTAAAGGATGACACAAAAGACAAAGCGATCGGAAAAGATGGGGTGAATCTCAAACTTGCATCAAGATTAACGGGCTGGAATTTACAGGTTATTTCCGAGAGTGAGTTCAGAGATGAACTTGGAAAAAGTTCCGATATAAATCCAATTTATGAATTGAAGGACATCACAGAAAATCAGAAAGAAAATCTTGTGAAAGCAGGTTATAAAAGTGTTGAAGAGATAGTTGAAAAGGGGATAGAAGAACTTGAAAATATACAGGGTTTTGGAAAGAAAACAGCAGAAAAAATTATGAAAAGTGCTAAGGATTATTTAAAAGAAAGGGAGTCAAATAATGCCTAAGAAAAAAGAGAAAGAGATTTTACTTAAAGAACTTGCTGATCAGATAAAAGTTAGTAGCAAAGATATAATTTCATACCTTAAAAAGAAATATAAAAAAAGTTATGAAGAACAAACGATTCTTGATGTTGAAATTGTGAAAGAAATAACAGAATATTTCAAAGAATTGAAAAAGAGTAAAGCGAAAAAAAAGAAAAGTGAAGAAAAAGAAAAGAGTGAAACAGAAAAAACAACAAAAACGAAAAGAACTACTAAAAAATCTACAAAAGAAAAAGTAGTAAAAGAGATTGAAGAGGAAGAAGAAGAGGAGGAAGAAGAAAAAATCCCTCAAAAACCAAAGAGAAAGTGCTCACGTATTGAAAGTGCAACTCAAGAGGAACCAAAGATCGAAAAACAAGAAGAGCAAAAGATTGAAGAAAAAAAAGAAGAAAAAATACAAGATATAGAAAAACTCAAAATACAAAAAATTGAAAAAATCAATGAAAATGAAAAAAGTACTGTTTTAAAAGAACCTGAAAAAATAGAAGAAAAGGTTGCCAAGGAAGAAGTGGCTTCTGAAAATAAAAAGGGGACTTTTGAAGAGGTTGAAGTAGAAAAACGAGAACCTATTGAAAAACAGAAACCAGCTGAGCAACACCCAACAGAAAAGAAACAGTTCCCTGCTGAAAAGAAGTTTGAGAGGTACGAAAGAAAAGATAAAAGAGAAAACTATTTTAAAGGAAAACCTTATCAAAACCCCAAATTTGAAGAGGTAAAACCGATTTTCGAATCTGAAAAAAAATTCATAACATCTGAAGAGATAACAAAAGGTAAAAAAGGAAAAAAGAAAAAGGTAATCGATGAAAAAGTTATTGAAAAATCAATACAAAAAACAATTAAAGCGATAAGGGCTGGTGAATTATCGCATAAGAAAAAATATAAAGAAAAACCAAAAGAGGTTAAAGAGGAAGGGGAAACAAAAAAAATAGCGATTTCCGACTTTATTGTTCTTTCAGATCTGGCTGATAGAATCAACATAGATCCGGTCGAGTTAATCGAAAAAGGAATAGAACTTGGTTTGATGGTTACGATAAACCAAAGGATAGATTTTGAAACCGCCTCATTACTTTTGATGGAGTTTGGATATGATGTTGAAAGGATAGCTCCTGAGATTGAAGAGACAGCGAAAAAAGAGGAAGAGGAAGAAAAAGAAAAATATGAACTTTTGAAAAGACCCCCGGTTATAACAATAATGGGGCATGTTGATCATGGGAAAACAACTTTGATAGATTATTTAAGAAAATCAAGAATCGCTGATTCTGAGTATGGAAAGATTACACAGGATCTTGGTGCATATACTGTAAATACAAAACATGGAATAATAACGATTCTTGATACACCAGGCCATGAAGCATTCACAGCGATGAGAGCAAGGGGAGCACAGATAACAGATATTGCTGTGATAGTTATTGCTGCAAACGATGGAGTTCAACCGCAAACTATTGAAGCCATAAATCATTGTAAATTAGCAAATGTTCCAATTATTGTTACGATAAACAAAATCGATCTTCCAGAAAGCGATATCAATAGAGTCAAAAGAGAACTTTTAAATATAAATGTAGTTCCAGATGAATTTGGTGGTAATGTGCCTGTTGTTCCAATCTCTGCAAAAACTGGAAAAAATGTTGAAGAACTTCTTGAAACGATTGCTATACAGGCCGAATTACTCGACCTTAAAGCACCTTATGAGGGAACGGTTAAAGGAACAGTAATCGAGATAAAACAGGATAAAGGACTTGGTGCTATATTCAACTGTATTATACAAAAAGGAACTTTGAAAAAGGATGACTTTTTTGTTGTTGGAAAAGTTTATGGAAAAGTGAGAAAAATGTTGAACGAGTTCAAACAGGAAGTTCAAAAGGCAACTCCTGGAATTCCAATAATGATCGTTGGAGCGAATGAATTACCAGAAGTTGGAGATATTTTAACAACTGTGGAAAATGAAAAGATCGCGAAAGAGATCGCACGTGAAAGGTATTTTGCATACAGAGAACAACTTTTGAAGAAAAGAGAAATAACATCGCTTGATGGATTTGAAAAACAACTTGAGATAATGAAAAAGAAAGAGTTAAATATAATCATAAAAGGGAAGGCCTATGGTTCAATAGAGGCACTTGCTGATTCATTACAGATGTTATCAAATGAAGATGCGATTGTTAATGTTGTGTTGAAAGATGTTGGAATCGTGACTGAAAATGATGTCAATGCTGCGATAGCATCCAAGGGAATGATAATAGCTTTTGATACATCTATAGATCCAAACGCAAGAATAAAAGCAAAAACTGAAGGTATCATTATAAAACAATACAATGTTATATATGATGTTATAGATGATGTTAAAAACGCATTAAAATCGTTTAAAGAAGTTGTTTACGAAAACAAGATAATTGGAACAGCAGAAGTGAGAGAACTGTTTAAAATTTCAAAACTGGGAACGATCGCAGGACTTTATGTAATTGATGGAAAAATTGTTCGAAATTCCATGATAAATATTTTAAGAAACGGCAATGATATTGGAACATACCCTATAAAAACATTGAAAAGATTTAAAGATGATGTTAAAGAAGTTGAGGCAGGTTACGAGTGTGCTGTTTTACTCGATGGTTTCGACGATATTGAAAAAGGTGATATTTTTAAATGTATCATAAAAGTTGAAAAGAAAGATTGATGAAGGTCACAATAGCAAAAATAGAACTTTTTATGAGAGAATCACAAACTTTAAAGGATAAAAGAAGAGTTATCAAATCTTTGATTGAAAGAATTAAAAACAGATACAACGTATCGATTGCAGAAGTTGACGATAACGATTCTTGTAAAAAATCAACAATAGGTATTGCAATTGTTTCCAATGATACCAAATTCAACGATAGACAGTTAAAAGAAATTATAAATTTTATTGATTCGAACCCACTTGTTATGATCATAAAAAGTGAGATAGAAATATGGTGAGTGAACGAAGACATAAAAGGATAGAATCTGAAATTTTGAAAGTTGCTTCAATTTCACTTGAGTATATAAAGGATCCAAAATTGAAATTGATCACTTTCACAAGAGTTGAAGTAACTGATGATTTAAAGTATGCAACAATCTTTTATATTGCACATAAAAAGAAAGATTATATACCTTTACATCTTGAAAAAGCAAAAGGTTTTTTCAGGAGCCATATCAGTGAAAAAATCAATTTAAGAAAAACTCCCGAAATTAAATTCAAATACGATGATGGACTTGAATATCAAATGCGGATTGAAAATCTACTTCAAGAGTTAAAAGATGAAGAAGATAATAGAGAAGATTAAATCAGCAAGAAGAATCTTGATAGTTTCCCATAAAAGACCAGATGGTGATTCTATTGGTTCCCAGATAGGCCTCATACTCGCTTTAAAAAAGATCAAAAAAGATGTTTTCTGTTTGAATGAGGACGATGTCCCTGAAACCTTTCTTTTTTTAAAAGGGAGTGAGTTCATAAAAAAAGAGATTCCATTAGAAAAAAAATTTAATCTTGTTATTACACTTGATATGTCCGATCTTGCAAGACCCGGTGAAAGGATAGAAAAATATTTACTTGAACTTTTACAAAAAAATATTTTTCTTATCAATATAGATCATCATGATTCGAATAAAAATTTTGGACACGAAAATCTTATAGATGTGTATTCAAGTTCTACAGCTGAGATAGTGTTCAAACTTTTGAGAAGAATGAATATCAAGTTTGATACAAATATTTGTAACGCTTTGTACACCGGTATTGTTTCAGATACAGGAAATTTTATGTTTGAAAACACAAACTCAGAAACATTCAAAATCGCATCAAAACTTATAGATGAAGGGGCTGAGAGGCAAAAAATTTCAAACGAAGTTTTTATGTCCCGTCCTTTTGCAAAGATCAAACTCATATCAAGAGTAATTGACAGAATAAAATTTATTGATGATAAAGTTTATTCTTACATAAAACTATCAGATTTTGATGAGTTGAAATCAAAAAAAGAATACACTGATGGAATAGTGAACGAACTTTTAAAAATTAAAGGTGTTGGATTCGCTGTTTTGTTAACTGAAGAAGAAGGAAATATCAGAATTTCTTTCAGAAGCAAAATCGAAAAGTACAACGCAGATCTTTTCGCAAGAAAGTTTGAAGGTGGTGGCCACTATTATGCTGCCGGTGGAAAATCAAGGGATACACTTGAAAAAACTATCCAAAATCTTGAAAAAGAACTCTATTCGTTATGAAAAAAATTGTAGTTCTTTTAGGAGCAAGACCACAGTTTATAAAACACGCTCCAGTTAACATACATTTAAAAAAATATTTTAAAATCGTACTTGTTCATTCCGGGCAACATTATGATTTCAATATGTCGGAAATATTTTTTAAATCTTTAAGACTCCCTGTTCCTAATAACAATCTTGGTGTTGGATCGAAAACGCATTCACAACAAACTGGTGAAATAATGGAGAAATTTGAAGAAGTTCTCCAGAAAGAAAAGCCATCGGGAGTAATAGTTTATGGAGATACAAACACAACACTTGCTGGTGCCATAACAACTTCAAAACTCTGCATACCTCTTGTTCATATAGAGGCGGGGCTTAGAAGCAAAAACATTTATATGCCTGAAGAGATCAACAGGATTGTTACCGATAGAGTGTCAGATTATCTTTTTGCACCATCGAAACTTGCCATTTCTAATTTGAAAAAGGAAGGGTTAAAGGGTATTTTTTCAGGAGATGTGATGTACGATCTTTTTTTGATGCTTGAAAAGGATGTGGAAAAGAAAGTCAGTAAAGATTTGAAAAAAAAAATCGAGAATAAGGATTTCGCTCTATTAACTATTCACAGAGAATCGAATACAAAAAAAGAGATTTTAAAAAAAATTCTAAACAATGTTTCGAGGTTAAATTATAAAATAATTTTTCCTGTTCATCCAAGAACAAAAAATGTGCTTTCCGATGAAAGAATCTATAAAAATATTGAATTTATTGATCCTATTGGTTATTTTGAAACACTTTTTTTATTAAAAAATTGTAGAATCGTTATAACGGATTCCGGAGGATTGCAGAAGGAAGCATACTTTACAAAAAAACCTTGTATAACTCTCAGGAATGAAACCGAATGGCAAGAGACGGTTGAATCAGGTTATAACATTTTATCACCTTTTGGGGAAATAGTTGACGAAAATGTTGAAAAAAAATTTAAATTCAAAAAATATAAATTTTTTTATGGAAAGGGAAACGCATCAGCTATAATTGCAGAAAAATTGAAGGAGTCATTATGAAAATAAAAAATGCTTTAATTTCACTTTATAACAAAGATGGCATCGAAAATTTACTCGATACTCTAAAAAAATATTCAGTAAAAATATACGCAACAAGTTCAACAGCAAAATATATAAAAACACTCGGCTATGATGTGTCCGAAACTGAAGAAATTACTGGAATAAGCGAACTTCTTGGTGGAAGAGTTAAAACACTAAATACAGATCTTTTCGCCGGGATACTTGCGAGAAGAGATAAAGATGATATTTCAAAAGTAAAGGTCCTTTTTGATCTTGTTGTTGTTGATCTTTATCCATTTGAAGAAAATTTTAAAAATTCAAAGAATCCAGTTGAAGATCTTGAAAATTTGATCGAAAAAATTGATATAGGAGGAGTTTCTCTTATAAGAGCCGCTGCAAAAAACTATAAATTTGTAGGAGTAATCGTTGATAAAAATGACTATAAAAATATTGCGGAACATATAGAAGAAAACGATGGTTCAATTACAGAATCAACACTTTCACTTCTTGCGCAAAAAGCGTTTAACAGAGTTGTCGAATACGATTCAACGATATTCAAATTTTTTAGTATCATAAATCAGAATGAATCGATGTTACCGAACAATTTGAATCTGATTTTAAAGAAAAAATCAGATTTAAGATATGGAGAGAATCCACATCAAAAAGGTTCTCTGTATGTGGTGAGTGGTTCGAACAGAACTCTTGCAGATTTAAGAGTGATCCAGGGGAAAGAAATGTCGTTTAACAATTATCTCGATCTTGATGCTGCCATAAACATTTCCCTATCATTTGAACAACCTGCTTGCTCAATAATTAAGCACTGTAATCCTTGTGGAGTTGGAATTGGAGAGACAATTTCAGATGCTTTTCAGTATGCACACATTTCTGATCCGAAATCCGCTTTTGGTGGAATAATCGCTTTAAACAGAGAATGTGATGAAGAAACAGCAGAAATGATAAGCCCTCTTTTTATGGAAGTTCTCTATGCTCCTTCGTTTTCCGGGAATTCTTTAAAGATCTTATCAAAAAAGAAAAATTTAAGAATAGTTGAAGGAGAAATAGATATAAAGAAAGAAATAGAATTAAGATCATTAACAGGTTGCTATCTTGTTCAAAACAAGGATAACATTCAGGACAATTCGTCCCTATTTCAGGTTGTTACAGAAAAAAGGCCAACAGAAAAAGAATGGGCTGCGATATATTTTGGATGGAAAGTTGTCAGATTTGTAAAATCAAACGCAATAGTTGTTGCTACACCGAATAGAACTATGGGTATATCTGGGGGACAAACATCAAGAGTTGATGCTGTCGAAATTGCACTGAAAAAAGCTGGTGGAATGGCAGCATATACAGGTGGTTCTGCACTTGCATCCGATGGTTTTTTCCCGTTCAGAGATTCAATAGATTTGATAGCAAAAGAGGGAATATACGCTATAGTTCAACCAGGTGGTTCGATCAAAGATCAAGAGGTTATCGAAGCGTGTAACGAATATGGGATTTCGATGGTGTTCACAAATGTAAGACATTTTAAACATTGAGGTGAATATGGGATTTATGGGATTCAAAAACAAAAAACCTAAAATCGGACTTGCTCTTGGTTCTGGTGCTGCAAAAGGTTATGCTCATATTGGTGTTTTAAAAGTTCTTGAAGAATTGAAAATCAAACCTGATGTAATCGCAGGAACTTCTATGGGAGCACTCGTTGGTGCCTTATACGCTTCAGGTTATCTTGCAAAAGATATTGAAGACCTTGCAAACAAAATAGATAAAAAAGAGGTAAAAAAACTTTTTAAAATCACGTTTGATGGAGCTGGACTTGTCAATGGAGAAATTTTAAATAGATATATCGATTCGTTGCTTCCAGTTGATACTTTTGACAGGTTAAAGATTCCATTTGGTTGTGTAGCATGTAACATTATCGATGGCAGAGAGTTGAATTTCACAAAGGGATTTTTAAGGGATGCTGTGCGTGCATCGATTTCGATACCCGGAATCATAACTCCAAAAATGTTAAAAAATTATGCGCTTGTTGATGGAGGTTTAGTGAATCCTGTGCCGGTATCTTTATGTAGAAGGTTAGGTGCTGATGTAGTAATAGCTGTAAATGTTCTTCATACTCCTGTTCTAAAATGTAAATGTGCTGATTTTCCTATGGTCGAAAGAACTGAAAACTACCAGATACAAAAAGTTGATCAAGCTACAAATTTTAATGAAAAATTAAAAATTTTTATAAAACAGGAGATTGAAACAATCGAAAAAAAAGCAAAAATTTTAGGTTCACTTTTAAACCTGAATGACAAACTGAACATAATGGATGTTCTATCACAAACATTTATGATAGCGGAGTCAAATCTTGCGAATTTCAGGTTGAATTTTGATAAACCAGATTTTTTGATTCAACCTGATATGACATCGATAAAACATTTTGATTTCTATAAATCAGAAGAAGCGATACTCCTCGGTGAAAAGGAGATGTGGAAATTTGCGGCAGAAAGTAAAATCGTTGATAGATTGAAAAATTATGAACCATTTAAAAAATTTTTACATCGATAGGTGTTTCCTTTGTGGGAACATGTGTGGTGCCAAAAGATATAAAGGAGAAACAGGTATCTGTAATGCTGACCATAAAATCAAAATCGCATCGAAAAATCTCCATTTTGGAGAAGAACCACCAATTTCGGGGACTGATGGTTCTGGAACGATCTTCTTTTCAAACTGTTCTATGAAATGTATATACTGTCAGAACTATCCAATATCACAACTTGGAGTTGGAAACATTACTGATGAATATGGGTTAAAAGAGGCAATACTTGATTTACAGAAAAGGGGAGCAAGAAATATAAATTTTGTCACTCCAACACATTATTCTTATCACATATATAATGTTGTAAAAGAAATAAAAGGCATAAAATTGAAAATTCCAATCGTTTGGAACACATCTTCCTATGAAAATCCTGATGTTGTCGATTTTTTGGATGAAATAGTTGATGTATATCTTGCTGATATAAGATACTCTAACGATAATGATGCGAAAAAATATTCTTCTGTTGATAACTACATTTCAATTGTCTTTAAAAACATCAAAAAATTTTTTAAACAGAAGGGATATTTAAAAGTTGACAAAGACGGATATGCACAAAAAGGATTGATCATAAGAATACTTTTATTGCCAGGTAAGGTAAGAGAGATGAAAGAGATTATCAAATTTTGCTTTGATAACTTTGGTGGAGAAATTTCTCTTTCTTTGATGGCACAATATACACCATACTTTAAGGCACTTGATGATCTTTTATTAAAAAGAAAAGTTTATGTTGAAGAATATGAAGAGATTGTTGATTACGCAAACATGTTAGGTCTTGAAAACTGTTTCATTCAGGAGTTTGATAATCTGGAGGAAAAATGATATTAGAAATTGTTCCCAAAAATGATAGTTATGATTCACTTGGTCTTATAATAAAGAATGAGATGAAAAAAAGACATTTGAGGATTGAAAAAGTTCGAACTTCGAATCTCTATTTTTTTGATAGGGACATAGATCTAAATTTTTTACAAGATCTCCTAGTAGATTCAATCACAGATGAAATTTATATACATCCAGATCATCCTTTTGAAAATTCATTTTTTATTGATATATACTATAAAGATGGAGTAATGGATCCTGCTGGTGAAACCCTCAAAAATTACCTTCTAAAATCATCTTTTGAAGTGGAAAATGTGAAAACGATAAGAAGGTTTTACTTTTTTTCAGAAGAAAAAGTAGATAAAGAAAGTATTATAAGATTTTTAAAGAATAGATATTTTAATCCTCTTGTTGAACAGGTTGGAGAATTCAGGGAGAAGAATAAAATCCAGAAAAAAATTCAAGAGTTTGAAATAAAGTATATCGATCTTGATTGTGATCTTGAGAAATTATCAAAAGATATGTTTTTATCGCTCAATTTAAAGGAAATGGAAGTCATAAAGGATTACTTTTACAAAAAACTCAAAAGAAAACCAACGGACATAGAACTTGAAACTATTGCTCAAACATGGTCTGAGCATTGTGTTCATAAAACTTTTAAATCACCTTTCAAATATAAAAATAAAAAGATAAAAAATCTATTCAAAGAAACAATAATGAAAGCGAGTTACAAAATAAATCATCCGGACACTGTATCCCTTTTTTCTGATAACGCAGGCATAGTAAAATTCGATGAATATCATAATATATGTTTTAAAGTTGAAACTCATAATCATCCATCAGCACTTGAACCTTATGGAGGAGCAGGAACTGGAATAGGTGGAGTCATTAGAGATATAATTGGAACCGGCTTATCAGCTAAACCTATTGCAAATACAGACGTTTTTTGCATAGGAATTGATGAAGGAGAATTAAAGGAGAATGAAACGATAATACCACCAGATGAAATTTTGAAAGGTGTTGTTGCAGGAGTGAGAGATTATGGGAACAGAATGGGTATTCCTACAATAAATGGTGCGGTTTGTTATCACAAAAATTTTCTTGGAAATCCTCTTGTTTTTGCTGGAAGCATAGGAGTAATGAAATCACGAAACAGCTTTAAAAAAGTTGTTGAAAATGATTACATCGTTTTGATAGGCGGAAAAACTGGGAGGGATGGAATCCATGGAGCAACTTTTTCCTCAACATCACTCACTGAGGATTCTCAAGAGTTATCAAGTGGTGCTGTGCAAATCGGTAATCCAATCGAAGAAAAGAAAATGCTTGATGCTATCATGGAAATGGATGGACTTTTTAATGCTATAACCGATTGTGGAGCAGGTGGATTATCATCTGCTGTTGGAGAGATGGGAGAAGAGACAGGCGCGGTTGTATTTCTTGAAAAGGTGCCATTAAAATATGAAGGGTTATCATACAGTGAAATCTGGATTTCTGAAAGTCAGGAGAGAATGGTTCTTTCAGTGCCCCCGAAAAATTTTGAGAGGATAAAAGAGATTGCCGAAAAATATAACACTGAGGTTTCGCATATAGGTTATTTTAAAGGTAAGAAACTTGAACTTTATTTTTATGATAAACTTGTTCTCTCTCTTGATATGGACTTTTTACATAAAGGTGTTCCTTTGTTTGAAAAAAAAGCTTTACCTTATGTAAATTTCAAAGAATCAAAAAGAAAAGAAAAATACAAGTTTTCTATAGATGATGCTGTTGAAAAAGTTATTTCATCAAATGATGTTAAATCTAAAGAATGGATTGTCAGACAGTATGATCATGAGGTTCAATCACAAACATTGATAAAGCCACTTGGTGGTAAAACTCATAATTCACCAAACGATTCATCTGTTTTATTCCCATTATTTTCAAAAGAAAAATGTATTGTGGTTGGTTGTGGAATCAATCCAAGATATGGAGAGTTGAATGTCAAAAAGATGACATACGCTGTTATAGATGAGAGTATAAGAAATGTTCTTTCACAGGGGGGAGATCTTGATCACACATTTTTACTCGATAATTTTTGCTTCGGTGATGTAACAAACCCTCATACTCTTGGGGCAATAGTAGAATCGACATTTGCATGTTATGATTATACTGTGAGATTGAAAACCCCCTTCATATCAGGGAAAGATTCTTTGAACAATTATTTCATAATGAAAGATAAGAAGATAGAAATCCCTCCAACTCTTTTGATCTCTGCATTATCAGTATCTGATGTTGATAATATAAAAAGTTCATATTTTAAAATGACCCAAAAACCTTCTTCAATTGTGATTCTGGGAAAAGAGACAAAGGAAGAATTAGCGGGTTCAATTCTTTATACTGAGTTTAAAATAAAAAATGGTTTTGTTCCTGACATAGATATTTTTGAGTCAACAGAAATCCATAGAAATTTTAACGAGATCAGTAAAAAAAGGATGTTAATTTCAGCACATGATATTTCAGATGGAGGCCTTTTTGTTACACTTTTTGAAAGTTGTATTGGGAACGATCTCGGCTGTGAGATAGAAATAAAAAGTAAACTTGATCCAATCGATTTTCTATTTTCTGAAACTCAAACAAGATATGTTGTACAGGTTTACGATGATGATATCGAATATATTGAAAAAATAATCGGCAAAAAATATTTAACAATTTTAGGAAGAGTTGTAAAAAAACCTTTAATAAAAATTAAATACAATAACAAAATTTATAAATTCGAAACAAGAAAACTTATGAAACTTTACAGGTGATATTATGAACAAATTTTTATCTCTCGTTATAAAAGCTGATGGAACCAACTGCGAGTTGGAAACATCTTTTATTCTTAAAAATGTCGGATTTAAAAATGAAATTTTAACAGTAGGCGAACTGATACAGGATCCTGATGTAATAAAAAAATTCTCATTCATAGTTTTCCCTGGAGGTTTTTCTTATGGAGATTATACTGGAAGTGGTAGAATCGTATCTTCCATTATAAAACATCATCTATTTGAAAATTTTAAAAAACATATTGATGATGGAAAACTCATTCTTGGTATCTGTAACGGGTTTCAGATTCTCGTTAAATCCGGACTACTTCCAAATACTTATGGTAAATGGGAGCAGGAAGTTAGTTTAATATTTAATGATTCGTTCCATTATGAAGATCGCTGGGTAAAACTTCTTGTTAACAAAAATACAATTTTTACTAAAAATCTTCCCGATTATATTTATCTTCCTGTTGCTCACGGTGAAGGGAAATTTATTCATAATTCTGAAAAAGATTTAATAGAAAAACTTGGAGCTTTCTTTTATGTTAATGATAAAGGTAAAAAAACTTTAAAATATCCTGAAAATCCGAATGGATCTTTTGATTCTATAGCTGGAATAGTTGATAATACAGGAAGAATCCTTGGAATGATGCCACATCCTGAAAGGTTCAGGGATGAAAAACAATTTTACTATGATGAGAAAAAAGACCCTTATGGTATAATAATATTTGAGAATGCTTACAGATATATAAAGGAGGAATTATGAAGCAATCAATATTTAGAATGTATGATGTTCGAGGTATTGCAGAAACAGATTTAAATAGTGGTGATGTATATAAAATAGGAAAAGCGTTTGCAACATATATTAGAAGGAGAGGTGGAAAGAAAGTTGTTGCTGGAATGGATGTAAGATTGTCAAGCCCAAGGATCAAAGAAGCGTTTGTTAATGGAGTTCTTGACACTGGTCTTGATGTTATAGATGTTGGAGTTGTTACAACTCCTATGCTTTATTATTCCCAGCACTACTTCAAAAGCGATGGTGGAATAATGGTCACAGGATCTCACAATCCCATAGAATACAATGGACTGAAGATGGTTGATCCTGATGTTACAATATATGGAGATGTTATTCAAAATTTTTACAAAATGATCATCGAAAATGATCTTGAAAAAGGAGAAGGTAAACTGATAAAGGAAAGTATTGAAGAAATTTATATAAACATGTGTGTTGAAAAAATTAAAATAAAGAAAGAGTTAAAGGTTCTTGTAGATCCGGGTAATGGAACAGCAGGACCAATCGCAAAAAAAATTTTTGAAAAGTTGAATGTGAAAGCTGATTTTATAAACTTTGAAAGGGATGGGAATTTCCCGAACCATCTTCCTGATCCAACTGTGATGGAATTTATAGAAGAGTTAAGAAATAAAACTGTAAAAGGTGGATATGATGTTGGAATCGGATATGATGGAGATTGTGATCGAGTTGGAATAATCGATGAAAAAGGGGATGTGGTTTTTGGAGATCAAATCCTTGGAATTCTTGCAAAAGATATGCTTTCAAGAAACAAAGGTGAAAAGGTAATATTTGATGTAAAATGTTCCCAAGGGCTTGAGGAATTAATTATTAGAGAAGGTGGAGTTCCCATTATGCATAAAACTGGTCATTCTCTTCTAAAAAGAAAAATGAAAGAGGAAAAGGCATTACTCGCTGGAGAAATGTCAGGGCATATGTTTTTTGCTGAAAATTATTTTGGTTTTGATGATGGGCTTTATGCTTCTTTACTCATCTTAAGAATCATGTCAGAAAGAAATAAAAAAGTATCTGAACTGAAAAATGAAATGCCATACTATATCTCAACACCTGAAATCAGAGTTGATACAACGGACGAAGATAAGTTTAAAATTGTTGATGAGATTGTAAAATATTATAAAGAAAAAAATTACAGAGTGGTTGATATTGATGGTGCGCGAGTTTATTTCGAAAACGGCTGGGCTCTTGTTAGAGCTTCGAATACACAGCCGATTCTTGTTGTGAGATTTGAGGCAAAAGATAAAGAAAGTATGGAGAAGATCAGAAAAAATATTAAAGAAACACTATCAAAATATAAATCTGTAGATATAAAAAATGTATAAGTTAATCGGTGTTATCGGTGGTTCTGTGATTGATGAACCACTTTTTCAAGAAGTGGTTAAAATAGGGGAGATGCTTGCAAATTTTAAAGTGCCTGTGATCTGTGGTGGTGGAACTGGTGTAATGGAAGCGATTTCAAAAGGTGTAAAAAACAAAGGTGGTACTACAATTGGAATACTTCCATTCGAAAAAGAAAATGCTAATCCTTATATAGATATCACAATATCAACAGGAATAGGATACGCAAGGAACTATATCATTATCAACTCTTCCGATATTATAATAGTGATCGATGGCAAATATGGAACTTTAACCGAAATCGGTTATTCACTCCAATTTGGAAAACCGATCATAGGTTATAAATCTGATTATGCAAAAAAAGTTGGGATTAAGGAAGCAAAAACTATAAACGATATAAAAAAGTTTGTAGAAAAAAACCTATGAAAACTTACGAAATACTTGTAAAAGGTTATGTGCAGGGTGTTGGATTCAGATATTTTGTTCAAAGAACTGCAAAAAAAATTGGTGTTAAAGGATATGTTGAAAACCTGTATTCTGGGGATGTTTTAATAATAGCACAAGGGGAGAGTTATCAACTCGAAGATTTTATTAAAAGAGTAAGAACTGAACATCCTTATGCTGAAGTGAAAGATATGATCATAAAAGAAATAGAATCATCAGAGTATGATGATTTTTCAATCGAATACTAAAGGAGGAGAAATGGAACTTAAAAGTTTTATAAGAGACATACCTGATTTTCCAGTAAAAGGAATAATCTTTAAAGATGTTACACCTGTAATACTTGATCCTTATGCCTTTAAATATGCTGTTGACAAAATGAGTGAACCTTTTGATTTTTCAAAAATTGATAAAATAGCTGGAATTGAATCAAGAGGCTTTATCTTTGGAATCGCTATAGCAAACAAATATAACAAAGGATTTATACCTATAAGAAAAAAAGGAAAATTACCTTATAAAACTTTTGAGGAAACTTATACTCTTGAATATGGAACAGCGACAATAGAGATGCATACAGATGCTGTATCAAAAGGGGAGAATATACTTCTTGTTGATGATCTACTTGCAACAGGTGGCACGATGAAAGCAGCAACAAAACTTATTGAAAAATCAGGTGGAAATGTATCAGGAATATCATTTTTGATCGAACTCGATTTTTTAAACGGTAGAAAAAATCTTGAAAATTGGCAAATATCAAGTATAATTCACTTTTAAAAAATGCCCCTGTAGCTCAGTGGATAGAGCATCTGTTTCCTAAACAGAGGGCCACAAGTTCGATTCTTGTCAGGGGCACTTACAAAAAAGGAGTAGCAAATGACAATAGTTAAAAAGGTTAAAGTAAAAAAATCCGAACTCAAAAAAGATAAGTTTATTGAAGCTGTTGGTGAATTTATTAATTGGTCAAGATTAAATTGGAGATATCTTTTTATCGGT
The DNA here is from genome assembly GCA_039804105.1 of Caldifarciminota bacterium. Taxonomy (GTDB): domain Bacteria; phylum Hydrothermota; class 32-111; order 32-111; family 32-111; genus 32-111. The sequence goes on along the minus strand of JBDRZU010000001.1, from coordinate 282,519 downwards.
TTTTCAGCATTTATTCTTATTATAATTATAGCGATTTCAATCAGATCAAGTTTTGTTTCGAAAGAAAGGAATTCATCCCTTGAATTGACAGGTGCTATAGATATATTTGTTTCTGGTGATTTCAAACAGGCACTCGAACTGTTTACAAACATCAAACAATCATACTATGGAACAAATTCTGCTAAAAAAGCGACTTATTATATCGGAATGTGTAATTTGAATCTTGGAGCAATAGATCAACAGAATTCTCAAAAATACTACAATGATGCGATTAAAAATTTCAAACAGTTTATCAAATACAAATATGGACTCGATGAATTAAAATGTGCTGCTTACATAGGTATAGCAAAGGCATTTGAGGGATCTCTCCAAATAGATTCAGCACTCGTGTACTACAAGCAAGCCACAACAAATGTACCTGAAAACGCTTACACACCTGAAGCATATTTAGGAATGGGAAGAGTTTACGAAATGAAATATGAAATCGAAGACGCAATTAACTGTTACGAAGAAATAATATACAGATTCCCAAATTCAAGTTTTGTTCAACAGGCATATGTTTACAAAAATATGCTTGAAGGTGCTGTTGATCCTTTAACTCAACAGTATAATGAGAAGAAAGTACAGGGAATAATTAAATAAAAATATATATTTTCTTCGCAAAATAAATAATATACAAAATTCCCGATAATATATATTATGTAAAGTTGAGTATGTATATTTCAACAAAAATACCTTTAATCATCTCAACCTAAAACACTCTTTTAATCGGATTTAACTCTTATGCTAGTTGTTCTATTTTTGAAATTTATTTTTAATTTGCACAATAAAATTAAATTGTTCATTATTCCTATTCCAAGACATACTCCCATTGAAAAAATTATATTCACTATCAAAATACTCTTGTACACTTCAGGTTCCATTTTAAACAAAAATAAAATAACACCAAATATCAAAGTCAAAACCTGTTCATAGAAATCTAAAATATAAAGTGTACTTCTTGATAACAAATTAATTTTTCAATCGTTAACGAAATAAAAATGATCATAAACTTCCCAATTATACCATTTAAATAATATATTAGAAAGTTTATTTCCAAAAAGATTTCCAACAAAACCGACAAATCAGTTAAATTTAGTCAAAAATTGATTTAAAATAAAAAAAATTAAAGTTAAACTATATTTTTAAATATAGTTAATCGCCTTAAATTAACTATAAAGTTGTTTTTCTTAATGATAAATCATAAAAAATAAAACACTTGTGTTATTAAAACTTTGCAAATCCGTATATTTACACTAAATGTAATCTTTTTGTGACAACATAACCTATAAAACTCAAAATAATTGAAACAATTAAAAGTAAAACCTGATTTTTTATCTTGGAAATATAAAAATAAAGCAATTCAATCAAAAATAAACATATAAAACCATAATTGATATATTGTGAACAAAATAATCGTTATGTGATAAGCCTATTAAAGTTCCAATTATAGTTTTTAGATATACAATTTCATAGCAAGTCCGATTCCATCTCTCCCCGTTACAAAGATCCAAAATAGATAAGTCAAAAAACTAAAATAAAAAAAATAAGGAATTATTAATCTTTATATGATTATGATTAAAAACAAAGGCATATGGAACGAATATATAAATTTTTTTAGATTTGGGTCGATTTCTGTATATCCTAAAACTACCAAGAAAATTCCTAAGGATATTACTATATCAACAAAATTTTCTCTTTTTCCATTTTTGAAATTATATATTTACTCCAAAATATTTCAACAGAGATCAAAAAATGTCAAAAAGTCAAGCACCGTCCCCAATCAAGATAAGCTATAACATTATTGATAGTTATTGACATAAATAATTGTTTTGATAATATAAAATCTATGAAACTGAGATTAGAAAAAATCTTTTCCATTTTTTTTATGTTTCTTTTAATAAATTGTGCGCATCATTATCAAAAATATACTCTTGATTTAACAAAAGATGTCCAGATTCATAAAGGTCAAATCAATTGGTATTACACCTATATTTTAACTGAAAATCAGCAAAAAAAATATGATTATTTTGTAATCGTTTTTCAATATTTTGATGCTAATTCATATTTCTCAAACATATATATCAAAGATATTTTAAAGGATACTTTCTATTATTATGAAACTAATGTCCCAATCTATTCTGGTATGAAAAATTTCAAAGACAATAATGATTTTGAAAATCTTAGTTTTGATATAAATTTTTATCTTAACGATTTACAATGTTCGATAAATTTTGATTATGACAATAAAATGCTCATAAATGGAGATAGCGGCTATATTATTATGGGACATATAAAAGACACAGCAGGATATTATTCTTTGATTTCAAAAAAATTAACTGGTTTTATCAAAACAGATAAAGTCAATATTGATCTAACAAAAATATCAAACAAGTATGGATGGTTTGATCATCAATGGGGAAATATGAAACTTGATATTAAGAATAGATGGATCTGGAGTGGTATTTTTCTTGGTGATGATAAATTTCTTGTTTCAGGTCATTTTAAAAATCAAGAATTCAACTTTTTACAATATCATAATCTTAAAGACAAAAAATCGATGATATATAAAAACACTTTTCTTGACACTATAACATACAGAAAATCACTCTTATCGCGTAAAATCTACGAATACGGTTTTCTTATAAGAAGTAAAGATGATTCTATCTATCTTTTTTATGAGCCACTCTACGATGAATGTTTTATCCCTGGAGTAATTTTCACCGGTCCATGTAAAGTAAAAGGTTTTATAAATGAAAATTATTATGAAGGTATTGGGGCATTTGAAATTTCTGATCCTGTTGATGATTCTACAATGTTTTATCCTTACGACTTTTATAAAAGTATTTTCAGTAATTCAAAGAAAGTTATCGAGCAAAATATTAAAAATCGGAAAAAATCGATAAAAATTTACCAAAAATAAAAAATTGAATGGTCTATAACTTATTTAATTTAATGTATTTACAAAAAAAATGTCAAAAAGTCAAGCACCGTCCCCAATTTTTGTTCTCATGTTGTGGATAAATAATGTGGATAATGATGGGTAAAATATGTGGAAAAGTAGTATAACTATCGGAAAAATAATAAAAAATTATTTAAACAAAATGTGGAAAAATGGTTAATTTTTTCTCTTTATCGAGTTGTTCTGATGGGAATTCTTTTGTACTATATTCAAATCCTGAAGAACTTATACTTATTGATGCTGGACTTTCATATAGAAAAACCAGAAAACTTTTGGAATCCAAATCACTTTCAATAGAAAATTTAAAAGCAATCGTTATAACCCATTTTCATAGAGATCATTTCATAGGTCTTGAATCTATTCTTAAAAAAAATCCGTCAATAAATCTATATTTTAATAACAATTATAAAAATCATTATCAAAATCACCTTTTTAAAATCCCTTTTGAGTTTGGAAAAAGTTTTTCTGTGTTCGACTTTGAATTTTTCCCATTCGAAATTTCACACGATATGTTAAATACTGGATTTATAATAAATTACCATGACTCAAAAATTGGATTCCTTTCAGATATGGGACAATTTGATGATAATCTGATTCCTCTCTTAAAAGATATCAAGATTCTTGTGATTGAGTCAAACCATTCTAAAGAAGGACTTCATAAATCAAAATATTCTGACTCTTTAAAACAAAGAATACTTTCTGAAAATGGACACTTGTCAAACGACGATACACTAAAAGTTATTAAAAAACTTTATAATCAAAATATAAAATACATATTTTTACATCATTTAAGTAAAAGAACCAACTCCCCTGAAGTTGTCTACAACGAAATAATCGCACAATTTCAATCTGAGAAAACAAAATTTGTTATCTCTCCTTACAACTCACCTTCAGAAACGATAACTTTATAGTTTATTTAGTGATACCCCAAACATAATAAAGTAAAAATGCATTATCAAATGCTATCTCTTCATACCAGTTATATTTACCTGAATTTCCACCATGTCCAGCATTCATTCTCATTTTTAAGAGTAAAAGGTTGTTATCAAGTTTATTGTCTCTCATTTTTGCGACCCATTTCAGTGGTTCCCAATACATCACCCTTGTATCATAGAAAGATGATTTCACAAGTATTATTGGATATTTTTTAGGTTGAATATTATCATAAGGGCTGTATTTTATCATATAATCGAACTGCTCCTTTATCTGGGGATTACCCCATTCTTCAAACTCCCCTACTGTAAGTGGTAAAGTTGTGTCAAGCATTGTATTGATAAGGTCAACGAATGGGACACCGAGGATTGCTCCTTTAAAAAGATGAGGTTTCATGTTTAAAACAGATCCTATCAAAAGTCCTCCAGCACTTCCACCTTCAATTGCAAGTTTATCCTGTGAAGTATAACCTTTTTGAATAAGATATTCTGCACAAGAAATAAAATCAGTAAAAGTGTTCATCTTTTTAAACATTTTTCCATCAAGATACCATTTTCTTCCTTTATCTCCACCTCCCCTAATGTGTGCGATACCGTATATCACTCCCCTATCAAGTAAAGATAACCTTGATGTTGAAAAGTAGGGATTTGATGGAGCACCGTAAGCACCATAACCTGTTAAAAGTAAAGGACGATTTTCCGGCTTAAATTTTTTATTGTAAACAAGTGATATTGGAATCATCTCTCCATCTGGTGCTTGAGCATAGATATATTCAGTTACATAATTTTCTTTTTTATAACCTTTTATCTCATCAACCTTTTTAACTACACTTTTTAAATTCCACACATCAATGTCAATAACAGTTGCAGGTGTTTTTAACGACATATAAGACACTCTCAAAGAATCCCTTCTAAAAGATGAATTTGAAAACGGATAAAAAGTGCAATTTTCTTCACCAAAATTAAAATATTTTGATTCACCACTATCAAGATAATAAAATTTTAATTTTTTCCTTCCATTAACTCTTTCGTACACAGACAAAAATTTTTCAAATGCATCAAAACCCTCTATCATGAGAGTATCTGAACCTTTTATAATCGTATAAGAATTTTCAATTGTTGAATCGATTCTGAATCTTTTTAAGTCGAAATTAACACAATCCTTATTTGTTAAAAAGTAAAAATATTTTCCTGATTGGTCAAACGAATACTCAACTCCATTTTCTCTTTTTACAAGAGGTTTCAAAACTAACTCTCTATCACCACTTTCAATATAGTAATATTCAGAAGTTGTTGAACTTGAAACAGACACCAATATATAATCTTTATTCCTTGTTTTGTTGATATAGACAGAAAATCTTTCATCTTGTTCTTCATAAAGCAAGGTATCTTTCCCTGTTCTCATATCGTAATATTTTAAAGCGTAAGATCTTGAAATATCATTTTGAATCGTATAGAAAAATCCATCGTTGTATCTGTTGAATGCAAAAGATGTAATATTATCGATAACTGGTAGAGCAATATCTTGTTTTGTTTTCAAATCGAGTATTCGTAAAGTGTAATTCTCATTTCCCAAAGTATCAAAAGAATAGGACAGCATCCTGTGATCTGTTGAAATCTCTCCAAAATTCAAATCAAAGAAAGGATAATTTTTTGCATATTCGTTAACATCGATAATAATTTCCTCTTTTGCACCTTCCTTATCTTTTTTTCTACAAAATATTGTATAGTCCTTACCTTTTAAATCCTTGTAATAGTAAAGGAAAGAATCTCTTCTTTCTGGAACAGAAACATCATCCTTATCTACCTTTTTCAAAATTTCATTATAAAGTTGTTTCTGGAGATTTTTTGTTTTTGACATTATTTTTTCGGTATATTCGTTTTCTTGATCAATATAATCAAGAACCCTTTTATCATCACTATTCCTGAAATAAAAATAATCATCAACAAGAGTTGTATCATGTATATTCAAATAATGTGGTTCCTTTATAGCATCAGGTGGAGTTAAAGGTTTAAGTTGCTTTGAAAAACTGAAAACGAAAATCAAAAGAACAACTGAAGCAATTACACTTTTTAATTTTTTCATCACCACTCCTTTCATATTCAATATATGGTAATCATTTTGAAACAAGATTCAAGTAGGATGAATGAAGATGAATGCAAGAAAAATTTTTAAGGTTCTTGATAACCTTCTTTAGGTAAATCCTTAATTTTTTTTGCTGGGTTACCAGCAATAACACAATAACCTTCAGGAAAACTTTTTGTTACCACTGATCCAGCACCAACTACTGTATTCTTACCCAATTTAACTCCAGGCAATATAACTGAATTCATTCCAATCCAACAATTATCTTCTATAATAACCGTTTCCCCTTTTTGATGTTTTGACGGGTTAAAGGGATTATGATTTGTTGTGATTATTCCAACATTTGGAGCAATCCAAGTATTCTTTCCGATTATAATTTTTCCGTCTTTAAATGCCTGGAAATATGATCCTACAGATTGAAAAATGTTTAAAGAATCAGGATGAAAAGTTATGTTGTTAAAATCAATTACTTTACAAAAAGGAGATATGGGAAATGGTACAGTAGTGTTTACATTTAAAAACAGACGCCCATTAAAATCTCTAATTATCCATACCCATCCTGGTGCATCAAAAAAATATTTTTGTCCTTTAAACCATTTACTTTTAAGATATTTTTTGTCATATAAAAATAAAGATATTAATTTTGCATAAAGAAAAACTAAAAACAAATAAATGTTTTTAACTAAAATTTTCATTTTTAATTTCATCCTCCTGTTTGTAGTTATTTAAATATTTCCATAAATTAAGAATTTTTTTTTTAAATGCAAAAATAAAGTAGAAAATTGAAAATAGAAATAATAAAACAATAAAAGATAAATAAGGATTTATTCTAAATTTTAAAATAAAAATTTTTAAAACTTCTAAAATGACCGAAAAAAGAAAAGTTACTACTATAGTTTTAAAGATTGTATTCCATTTAAAAATTTTTAAAAAACTAAAACCAGTCAATTTTGAAGTATAAAAGAGTTGAAAAAAAACTACAACAGATAAAGATAATAGAGTTGCTATTGCTGGACCAATAAAACCAAATAATTTTATGAATAAAACATTAAGAAACATATTTAAAAATAGAGATATTAAGGATGAATAAAAAATAAATTTTGTTTTACCTGAAGCATTTAACACCATACCAAAATAAGTAAATTTTAAAAATAAAACAAGAGAATATATTCTAAAGATAGGAACTGCTTCAATGTATTTTTTTGAATAAAGTATTGTTACAATTTCTGGAGCAAATACTAAAAAAATAATTATAAAGTAAGAAATAACAATTAAAGATAATTCATTTGTTTTATTCCATAGTTCCATTACTTTATTATAATTTTTTCTTTTAATCTCCTTAACGATAATCGGCATAAGGATAGAAACCAACGATCCTGATATTATTGTGACAGGCATTTCCTTTGACCCATTAGTATAAATCGCGAGTTTTTCAGTATCAAAAAATCTACCTATAATAAATTTATCAAGTTCTATATTTATTGTTGAAATTGTTGTTGCAAGTCCTAATGGAATTGAAAACTTTAATATACTTTTCAGAATTCTATATTCAATTTTAAATTTGAATTTGTTAACAAATAAATAAATGTATAAAAGAAAAATAAGTGATACAATTAGTTCAATTGCAAGATAAAATATTAAAAATATTTTAAAATTACTTTTTAAAATAAAATTCAAAGTAACAGTAATAAGAAGAAGAGCAGAATGGAATATTTTGAAAAATAACAAATATCTTGTTTTGTTTGAAACTATCATAACGTTGTCAAAACTTGATTTACTAATAATTGCAAAAGGCAAAACAAAAAAAGCGATCGAATATGAAATTAAATCATCATTATTAAAATATTTTGAGAAAAATGAATCAGTTAAAATGAGAGTAATTCCAATTATTACTGAAATAAAAATAGTGAAAGTATAAAAAATTGATAAAAACTTATTTTTTCCATCATCAGTATCCTCTTTTGCCATAAAATAATTAACACTTGAAGCAAGTCCAAAACCAAGAACAATCGTTGCAAAATTGGATATAAGTAAAATTTGAGAAAAAGTTCCATACTCTTTTAGAGTTAGGAATCTTGCTAATATCATTAAATAAATAATCATCACAACAAGATTTATGAATCTTGTAATTGTTAATATTAATGAATTAGTAGCAATTTTTATATTCATTTTTTACTTAACTTAATCTTTATATTTTTTTCTCTTCTTGCTGTTCTTTCTATAAGTTCTACCTCTTTATCAAATCTTTCATCTATAGATAAAAATCTCTCAAGAGCAGTTTTTTTAGCATTTTCTTTAATCTTATTTGAATCAATTTCTTCTTTTAAAATTTTAATAATTATTTCTACTACTTCATCTTCATTTTCAACAAGAAATCCATTATACCCGTTAACAATATATTCTTCTAATGCTCGATTTTTTAAAGAGATTATTATAGAACCTATAGAAAAAATTTCAAAAAACACATTTCCTAAATTTGAATTATCTGCCATCAATATATTTGCAACAGCATTTTTTGCTAATAACTTTACATCATTTTGGGCTATTTCTTTTTCAAAAAAAACATACTGGTCAACATTCAAGTATTTGGATAATTTTTTTAAGCTTTCATAATATTCTTGAGATGTTATATTACCTGTGAAAACTAAATCTAATTTATAATTTTTATCTATTAGTTTTTTTAATACATTTATGACTCTATCATGTCTTTTCCAATTTTGATATCTTGCCGCAAAATAAATGTAATTTTTATTAGGAATTCTTATTGTTGATGGTTTATTTATTTCAGGTAATGAGATATCAATTCCTGTTTTCCAAAAATAAAATTTTGTTTTATAATTATTCCACAAATAAAAAAGTTTATCACAATTTGAACCATCATCAGTGGCAAGTAAAAAATTTGCTCCCAATTTAAAAGAAAAAAATTCAAAAATGTGTTTAATAGAACCCCAAAATATCCCATATTTTTTTATGTCAGTATAACAAAAGGTAAAATCTCCAAATAATCTAATACCTGTTGGTATTTTATATATTTTACCAATAATTTGACCTGCAAAACCTTCATAAGCTTTACAATATATAAAATCATATTTTTTTGTTTTTGTTGCTTTATAAGTATAGTATAAAAGTTGAATAAATCTAATAAACTGTCTTATAAATCTGAAAAAATTTACTTCTGTGTAAGGAGCATAAATATTAGCAAGAATATTTTTTTCACTAAACCATTGAACCTTAATATTATATTTTCCTTTAAAATTGGAAATAAAAACAAAATCAACATTGTGACCTCTATCAACAAGTTTTTTCCATGGATAATAAAATCCAGGAAGCCCAGTAATTTCTTTTTCCATTTTGCCTTCAATAATATTTTTTAAAGGAATAGACAATCCAGTAACATACAAAATATTCATTTTTTTAACTCCTTTTTTGAAAGATTTATTAAAGCTAACAAAACAATAAAGTTTGATATAAACTTTTGTCTATGCCTTAATGCAGTTCCTGTATTACCAACCCCTGAACCAAAAATAATTGAAACAAAGACAATAATCATAATTAAAGAAAAAACGTAATTTTTATAAACAGTACTGAATTTGTTTTTCTCATTTAAAACAAAATCAGAAATTTTTATCATTATATACAAATACAACAACGAATCAAATAAAAAAGTTATAACATCAAAAATATTTCTCCAATCAATAGGAAGTGGAGCGATATAAAAATAAATAAATTTAATTGGGCCAAATAAAACAAGTAACAAAGGAGAATCAATTTTTAAAAATTTTAAATAAGCAGAACCGCCTAATCTACTGTTTACAGTTGTAAAATAATCCTCAATTTGATCAAGTTTTGTGAATTTAGCAAAAAAAACTTCTTGGTATCTAAAATATGAAAATATAAATACAAAAAGTAATAATAAAAAAGTAAAAATTGTTCTTTTTGAAAAAATAAAGTTATTGTATTTTGAAGAATAAAAAAGAAAAGAAAAAGCATAACCTAAAAATAAAGCAATCATTCCTGAATGGAACGCACTTGCTAAGCCAACAAAAAGAATTGAATGAAACATGTATTTATTTTTATTTGTTAAAAACCATAATGTAAAATAATATAAAGAAATTGTTGCTAAAAAAGTGATGATACTTTCTCTTAAAAAAATCCCTGACATTATTAATGAGTTTGGGAAAACAGCAAGTATTGCTATTGAAATTAGTTTCTTGCTATCATCAATATTTAAGAGATTAAGAATTTTGAAAACCAATATGATTACATTTAAGCCAAAAATTACATTCAAGTATTGTCCAATTATTCTTTGTGTTCCAATAAAAATAAACATTACTCCATTTATAAATGAATATAAACCACCCCTTGTGAACAAATTTGAAAAAGATTCATAATTAGATATTTGAACAGCATAATAATAATACATTTCACTATCAACACCTGAATTTGGTAGATTAAAAATATTATGGAAATAAATATCCCAGAACATTGTAAAAACTCTTAAGAGAAAACCTAAGATAAACAAATATTTTAATTTTGTTTTATATTGTAATAAAATTAAAATAGTTAAGATAGAATGAATAAATACAAAATACAAAGACGAAAATTCTAAATCAGTTATAAATGGTTTAAGAATTGCTAATATTACTAATTGTAGTAAAAATAAAATCCAAATTTTTTTCATTTTTTATTTATCAGTTCTAAATAAAATTTTTCAAGCCATTTTGCATTCTCTTTTATATCATACCCTGCTTTTATTATTTCTTCACTTCTATCTTTTCTTTCATAATATAAGGATTTTGCAATATGTTCAGCCCAATATTTTGCCCCTTTTTCAAGAGATAAAAAATCAACAAGATCTGTTATTTTTACTTCGTTTGTTATTCTATCAGAAATTATACATTTTAATCCATTATTTTGTGCTTCAATTAATGAAACAGGTAAACCTTCAAATAATGAAGGGAATACAAATATATCAAAAGAATTTAAAATATTATAAACATCTTCTCTCACACCCATGAATATTACTTTTTCATCTATATTTAATTTTTTAATTTTGATTTTAATTTTTTCTTTTAAATGTCCATCACCAACTAATATCAAAACAGAATTACTTTCTATTTTTTGAAATTCATAAAAAACATCAATTAAAAATGAGTGATTTTTAGGCTCATAAATACTTCCCACATGACCCAATACAATTTTATTTTGAATTCTTAATATTTCCCTAAATTGTGCTCTAATTTCCGACTTAAAACTAAATTTTTTCGTATCAATTCCATTGTTAAAAGTTATAAAATCATTTTTTTTAAAAATAAATTCTCCTGCTTTCTCTGAACAGGCAAATCTTTCAACATCAATTTTTTTTATTTTATTTAAAAGTAATTTTTGATAAAATCCTTTAAAACTTTTTTCTAAATTGTTACTATGGGAATGAATTACAATTTTATATTTATATTTATTCACTATAGATAAATAGACTGGAAATATTGTAAAAAAATGAAAATGCATAATTTCCCATTGGTTTTTACTTAAAATATTTTTAATTTGGTTAATGTATTGTAAATGATTATAAACTTTATATCTTGGAACTCTGAAAATTCTACCTCCCATCGATAAAATCTCATCATCATATGCACATTTATCCTGTGTATGAACTAAAAAATCAAACTGAACTTTATTTCTATCAATGTGTCTATAAACATTCATAATCAAGGTTTCAGCCCCACCTCTATCCATTCTGCCAAAAACCTGTAGAACTCTTATTCCCTTGTTCATAAATATCTAATTATCCACTTCTGAAAAATATACAGCAGCCAGAGTTCACTGCTTCGGTCTCTTTTCATTGTCATATGTTCTTTAATTATAACATCGACATAATCATAATTAAATATACCACTTTCATCAATATTTTTTTTATTCAATTCTTTTAAGAGGTCATTTTTCAGTTCATTTCTGAACCATTTCCCTATTGGGACAGCGAATCCTTTTTTACTCGCTTTTAACAGTTTTTTTGGAATCAAATCAGAAAAAGTATCTTTTAGTATTATCTTTCTTTCTTTTCCGGATATTTTGTAATTTATGGGAATCCTTATAGAAAACTCTACAATATCTTTATGCAACATTGGAACTCTTGTTTCAAGAGAATTCATCATACTTGCTCTATCAACTTTTGTTAACATATCACCTTCTAAAACAATTTTGAAATCTGTATAAAAAGTTTGATTCTGTTCTTCTGTTTTGCTTTTGAATTTGTTATAATAACCGTCAATAATATTTAATGATTCTGGTATGTAATAATTTTTGTTTAATAACTTCAATAGTTCATTATTTTTAAACCCTAAACACATTAAATTTTTTCTCTGTGTAAATAAATCATAATCTGCATTATCAATAACTTTTCTTATCTTATGTGATAAATAGGTGTTGTCTGGTAAAGAATAAATTGCTTTTTTCAAAAGAGTTCTTAAAGGTAAAGGTATTTTTTTATATTTTTCAGTATAATAACCAATCAAATATTTGTTATATCCACCGAAAATCTCATCTCCGCCATCTCCAGTTAAAACAACTTTTACATATTTAGAAGCATATTTGGATATCATATGAGTAGGGATCAAAGATGAATCAGCAAATGGTTCATCAATGTAATCAAAAATCTTATTTATTTCATCTAAAAAGTCATTTACTTTCAGATATACAAGATGATGATTTACTCCATATTTTTCAGCAGATAATTTTGCCCTTTCACTTTCGTCAAACTCCTTTTCTTTATACCCAATTGTAAAAGAATCAATTTTTTTCTTGCTAATTTTAGAAGCGATTCCAGTAATGATACTTGAATCAATCCCTCCACTTAAAAAGGTTCCAACAGGAACATCAGAAACCATCGTTTCTTCAATTACTCTATAAAATATTTCTTTTAATTCTTTTTTACATTTTTCATAATCTTTAATTTCAGGTTCACTAAAATCTATATTCCAATATATATTATTTTTAATATCTCCTGACTCATTTACAACTAAATATGAACCAGGTAATAATTTTTTAACATTCACAAATATTGATTCAGGTGAAGGGATATAGGTTAATTGTAAATATTGATTTAATGCTTTTTTATCTATCTCTTTTTTTATCAGGTTTGATGCTAATAATCCTTTCATTTCGGATGAAAAAATAAAATATTTTTCATTTTTAAAATAGTATAATGGCTTTTCTCCTGCCCTATCCCTTGTGAGGACAAGTTGTCTATTTTTTAAGTCATAGATTGCGATTGCAAACATTCCATTTAATTTATTGAAAGCATTTACTCCATATTCTTCAAAAAGATGTAAAACAACTTCAGTGTCTGAATTTGTTGTAAATTTATGCCCTTTTGATAAAAGATGTTCTTTTAAATTTTTATAATTATAGATTTCTCCATTCATTATAATCAAAAGAGTCCTATTCTCATTAAATATCGGCTGTTTCCCTTTCTGTAAATCAATTATCGACAATCTTCTCATTCCAAATGCAACATTCTTATCAACAAAAATTCCATCTTCATCAGGACCTCTTTTAATTATCGAATTGTTCATTACATTGATCAATTGCTCTAAACTATTACTATCTAATTTTTCAGAAAAATCTAAAATTCCATTAATTCCACACATTCTATATTCCCATTATTTTTAACATTGAACTGTTTATCTTTTTCACATCAAATTTTTCACTACAGAGATTATAAGAATTTTTTCCCATTTTTTCAATTTCATTTTTATTATTTATAAAATATTCCATCCTTTCAACAAGTTTTTCTATATTATTTAAAGGAACTAAAAAACCATTGTAACCATCAACTACCGTCTGTCTACATCCCGGGACATCTGTTGTAATTATTGGTCTTGCACATGCCATAGCTTCAAGAACTGTTCTCGGTATTCCTTCTCTGAAAGAAGTCAAAACATATACAGATGTTTTTTTATAATAATCTATCACATTCTCTGTTTCACCATAAAGCTCGACAAATCCATTATCAACATAAAACATTATATTTTTCTCGGCTATAGCATCAGGCATTTTTTCAATTTTTCCAAGAAGCATACATCTAACGTCAGGATATTTTTCCTTTATCCTTTTACATCCTTCAAGATAATGCATTACTCCTTTACTTTTTAACAATCTTGAAAGCATAAAAAAAGTTATTTTATCTGGATAAGGCAAAGGTTTAAATTTTTCTAAATTGACTCCTGAACCTTCAACTAAGACACATTTTTCTTTTGAAACTGTTTTCATTTTTAAAAATTCATTTAAATCATCTTCATTAAAAAAAATAACTTTCCTTGAGATTTTAAATGCTATTTTATAAAGGTTTTTAACGATCAAATTTAAAATTTTCGCTTTCAAACTTTTTGATATGAATACATATCCTGAGCCCGTGAACATTGAATAGAATTCATTGGACCTTGAAAATTTTGAAGCAATTGAACCATAAACTATTGGTTTTATAGTATAAGCAAGAATTTTGTCAGGTTTTATTTCTTTTATATAGCTAATAAGACCGAAGGTATATTTTATATCTTCAATAATATTTAGACCATGTTTTGTCATTGGAATGAATCTGTATTCAACCCCTAACTCTTTTATTTTTTCAAGATTATCTTCGTTTGGGATAGTGACGAACACCTCAAAACCTTTTTTTTGCAGATCTTTAATCAAATCCCCTCTAAAATTATATACGGTTCGATTTTTCGGTGATATCAATAAAAATTTTTTCATCTTTTCCCTTTTAATGATTTCAAATTTTGGTAGATTAAGTTAAATAACCTTTCATTTATTTTTTCTGAAACAAAACTGTTATGCGGTGTTATCAAAACATTTTCAAAATCCCATAATGGATTATTCTTATCAAGTGGTTCTTTTTCAAAAACATCAAGATAAACACCTTTAAATTTATTTTTTTTCAAACATTTTATCAAATCTTTTTCTATAATTATTTCCCCTCTTGATATGTTGATTAAAACACAACCGTCTTTTAAAAGATTCATCCTTTCATAATCGATTAGATCTTTTGTTGTTTCAGTTAAAGGTAGAGACAAAATTAAAACATCAATATTTTTTAAAAAATTATTTAATTCATCAAAATAGTAGAATTTTTCAATAAGATTATTTTTTTTCTTTTTTATATCACAAACAAAAATCCTAACACCAAAAGGTTTTAATCTTTTTGCAATCTCTTTTCCAATATCTCCAAAACCAAGAATACCAATTTTTTTATCACTTAATTCTTCGAGATCCCTTATCTTCTCCCAGTTATGTTTTGTTTGTGCTTTTTCAAACTTTCTTGATTTTTTATAAATTTCAAGAATTTTTAAAACTACCATTTCAGCAATCGGAATCGAATAAACTCCTTTTGCATTAAAAATTTTTATTTTTTTCTTTTTGATATAATCCATTGGGATTCTGTCCAATCCAGCACTTGTAAGTTGAATGAATTTTAAATTTCTAAAGTTTCTTATATTGTTATAAAGAAAAAGGTTATTACAAATAATACCATCAACATCAAATAAAAATTTCGGAATAGTTTTTTTCTCATCCTGAAAAAAAAATAAATCATACCCTATTTTTTTTATACTGACTTTTTGTTTATCTTCTATATTAAATGAACCTGTTATGAGAAGTTTCATTATCAAAAAGGTAAGGAACTATTAATTGTAAAATATATATTTGCAAGAAATTTTCTAAATCTTGTTTCATTCAAATTTATTACTCTTAAATTCAAATCATACAATTCTTTATTCATATATTTTGTCATATCGAGGTGAACTTTATCTGAGATTCTATCTTTTATATCTGCTCTTAATAAAATATCTAAAAATTTTCTGTTATTATAAGGAATCGTTATATCAAAACAAAATTTCATAACACCAATATTAAGTCCACATTTACCACCATGCATCATTTCCCATACAAAGAAATCGCTTTCATCATAGTTGAAAAGATGTTCTTTTAATTCTGTTTTTTCAATGTATTCTTTAAAATAATTATCTGTCTCTTTTAAAAGTTTTCTGTTTAGAAAAAATAATTTATACAAAGATGAATAGTGTCTCGGTGTTAAATCTTTGGGGAATTTTGTTCTCCCGAAATATTTGTAGGCATAACCTCTAAAAGTTTCAGCAATCCAGTTTTTTACTTCTACATCATATGCAAAATTTTTCATAAGATATATTTTTTTTCTAATGTCATTATCTTTATTCCCTCCGATTTCTCCATCATTATGTATTAAAATCATTTTATAGATTTCAAAATCTTCAATTTCTTCATTTCTTTCAGGGATTTG
The DNA here is from genome assembly GCA_039804105.1 of Caldifarciminota bacterium. Taxonomy (GTDB): domain Bacteria; phylum Hydrothermota; class 32-111; order 32-111; family 32-111; genus 32-111. The sequence goes on along the minus strand of JBDRZU010000001.1, from coordinate 266,188 downwards.
ATATAAAGAATGTTTAACATTAAATTTTTTAGATTTAATTTGAGCAATCTCAGCATCAACTTTTTCTCGATACATTGAAATGTAACTGAAAACAGCATATTTATCATATAATCCATTTGCAGCCGCAAAAGTTGTTTGACTATCCAATCCTCCTGTTAATGAAATTGCAGGTCTCTTCCACTTTTTTAATATAAGTTTCATGTTATTTTTCATTATCTCTGATGCTTGAATTATTATATCATTATACTCTTTTTCATTTTTAACATAATCAAGAGGTTTTTCAGGATAAAATCTTTTAATCACAAAAGAATCATTTTTATATGTTATAATTGTGTTAGGGATTATTCTTTTAAATTCTTTAAAAGGTGTCAAATCTCCGGGAAGATAATTCCCCATCATGTATTTATACCATCTATAATTGATCAATCTATTTACATAATCAATATAATCAAGATTTAAGACATCGTTTACTAATTGAATATGGGAAGAAATGAATATATCTTTATCGTATTTTCCATAACATCCATATTGCATCCCAGATGCATCAAGTAAAAAATCTATTTGTTCATTTTCAATTTTACCTAATAAAAATATACCTGTGAGTTCATTAATTTTATTTATAAAATTATATGTCCCCTTTTCATCTTGGAACGAAAGATCAAGAAGGATCTTATTTTCATCATGTTCCATTGTTATTGGATTATAAGCATGTCCAATTAAAAAATAAGTTTTGTTTTTCGACTCAAAAGTATAAAATGGAACATTTTTATAAATCCAGAAAAAAATATTTTTTATTTTTTTTACTTCAAAATTAGAATAAAATGGGAAAGAGTCTTTTTTTTCTGATAAATCTTTAGTAGTGATCAGGAAACCTTTAATGAATAAAAATTTTTGCAGATCTTTTCTTTGATCAAGAATATTTTTTAATTTTTCATTCATTTTTTCCTCCTATAATAATATTTTTTATTTTATTTTTATTTTCATAAAAAAATTCATTATTTTTTTCACTTAATGACTTCTCATATTCTCTAATTTTATTTATCTCTTCTTCAAAAATTTTTTCTATTAATTTTGTTTCATTAATTTTACTTACATCACAAAAACTTCTTGAAAGTATTACCATCGTTGAACCCAATCGATAATGTTCTGCAATAACATATTCAGCAGGTAACACTCCTTTTCCCAAACATGCTATACCACCAAAACCAAATTCTTTTTGTGTTTTTTTTATTTTTAAAACTATTTCATCAACAATCCCATAAGCAAGTGGTTCAAACATAAATTTAAAACCATATCCAAGTGATAGATCATTTAGTCCTATATAAAAGTAATTAATTTCTTTTATTTTGATAAGGTCTTCAAGGATTTTAACAGATTCTGGAGTTTCCAAAAGCAAAATTGTTTTAGTTTTTGAATTAACAATCTTTAAAAATTCTTCAACCTCTTTTATTGTCTTAAAAAAAGGAAGCATTATAATGTCTGCTCCATTTTCAATTATTCTGTAAATTTCATCTTTACTGTTGCTATTTATAGGATTTGTTCTGACAAGAATTTTTGACTTTGTTAAAATATTTTTTAGTTTTTTTATATCATCAACAGTATGGTTGGAAATGACTGTATCTTTTCCTTTCTGTCTCTCCTTCTTACCTAAAATCTCAAGATCAACAAATATCCACTCAACACCATTTTTTTCTACTATTTTTGCAACTTCTTCGTTATTTGTGATATATAAAAATCTTAACATAAAAATCCTTTTTATACTGTTTTGTTTACATTAAGATTATTTTTCATCAATAAAACATTTAAAATAGTTAGCATCAATATTTTAAAATCTAAAATAAAAGAAAGATTTTCAACATAGTAAATATCATATTTAAACCTTTTGTCCCAACCGATTTCTTTTCTACCTTTAATTTGAGCTAATCCTGTTATTCCAGGTTTTACTTCAAACCTTTTCTTTTGAATTTCATTATACTCTTCGTACCTAAAAGGATGGTATGTCAAAACAGGTCTTGGTCCAATAAAAGACATTTCCCCTTTTAAAATATTTACAAGTTGTGGTAATTCATCAAGTGATGTTTTTCTTAAAAATTTTCCAACCTTTGTAATTCTGTTATCATTTTTAAACTCATAAACTCCACCCTTTTCTGCACCAACTATCATAGTTCTAAATTTTATCATTTTAAAAATTTTTCCACTTTCCCCAATTCTATCTTGTAAGAAAAAAATTGGTTTTTTCGAATCTATCAATATCAAAACAGAAATTATCACGAACAAAGGAAATAGAACAATCAAAAGTATTATTGAAAAGAAAATATCTAATCCCCTTTTTATACTTCTATACCCCATTCCTTCAACCTGTATTTATATTTAAAACCATTCCAATGTTTAATGTAGATCATAAAAAAACATTCAAAAATTTATTATAACCACAAATCCCTTCTTTTCAAGATTTTTATTAAAAAACAAAATTGGGGACGGTGCTTGACTTTTTGACATTTTTTTGTAAGTTATTTTAAAAATAATAGTTATTAAGATATTAGTCCTTTCTATTTTTATATTTTTTTATTTTTATTTTTTGGTAAAATTTAACTCAAAAATAATGTTTTTTTCATTTATTTTTGATTGTCATATTTTGATTTGATTCTCCAACATTTATTTTCTAAAACTTTTATTTTTAACAATATTTTTTATAAAACAAAAAAAGGGTGAAAAACACCCCTTTTTGTTTTCTATTCCTGAAGTACATTTATCATCTGATAACAACCATCTTCCTATCTATCTCGCTATGACCATCTTTAAATTTTATAAAATATACCCCTGATTTTAAACCCTTTGTTGAATAAATATGCTCCCCTATTCTCTGATTCGATGAATCGTATATCAGTTTACCTGTTATATCATAAACAGAAAATTTGTTTTCACCTGTAGAACACATATATGAAATAAAACTCTTATTTACTTTTAATTTTGATGTATCATCAATATTTTTATTTGATTTGTCTCTATCAAAACCAAGCCCCGCACTTATAAAATTGACCGAGTATATCCCTGTAAAATAATCTAAAAGATAAAAATTATAATTTGAAAAATCAAAATTTATTACTTGTCCAGATGTTACATAATAACCAACTTCTACAGGTTTTGTAGGATCTGATATATCAATCACCCTCAATCCATAATCTCCATCTGCAACAAAAGCAAAGTTTCCATAAACTTTAACATATTGTGCTTCTCCCGGTGTGTCAATAGAACCAATTTCAACAGGATTTGAAGGATCACTTATATCAACTATTTTTAAACCATATTCATAAGCAGTAACATAAGCATAGTCATCTTTTACCCATACACCAAGAACATCACCTGAAGGTTTATAATATCCTACTTCAACTGGATAATTGGGATCTGAAACATCAATAATTCTTAATCCCTGAGTCATATCTGCAACATAGGCATAGTTACCAGAAACATAAACTCTATAAGCATAGCCAGGAGTATCAAAACTCCCAACCTCTATTGGGTCTGTTAAACTTGTTATATCGATTATCCTTAATCCCGAAGTGTCATCAGCAACATAAGCGTAATTTCCAGAAACAAAAACATCTCCAGCATATCCTGGAGTATCATAGTGTCCAATTTCGGTTATATTTGTGACATCTGAAATATCCAGAATTCGTAAACCTTCTCTTGAATTTGCTAAAAAAGCATATCCATTGGAAACATAAATACCATATATTTCATCATTAGTTTCAAAATAATTTATTTCTCTTATGTTGGTGGGATTTGATATTGATAAAACTTTCAAAAAATTAAATTCATTGGTGAATGCAAAATTACCATTTATAGAAATAATGTAAGAGTAATCCGGAGTGTCAAAATACCCTTCCACAAAAGGTTTTTTGGGATCGGAAACATTAACAAATTTCACACCGAGTAATCCATCACATACATAAGCATAATTGTTTTGAACAAAAACCCCAACCATAAAACCATCAGTAAGTAGATAACTCATTTCTATAGGAAAAGATGGATCTGTTGCATCAATAATTGAAAGTCCAGCGTAGTCTGCTATAAAAACTAAATTATCATAAAAGAAAACATCTCTGGCGTAATCTGAAGTATCGTAATATCCTATCTCTGAAGGATTTTTTGGATTTGAAACATCAATTATTCTTAAACCAGAATTACCATCTGCTATGTAAACATTCTTGTTATAGTATTTTACTGAGAAAGCATAATTTGGTGTATCCAAAAAACCTATTTCAACAGGTTTTGAAGGATCAGAAACATCTACTACTCTTAATCCATTTTGACCGGCTGCGATATATGCGATACCATCATTTACTGTTATATCATAACAACTATTAACTAAAGAACAACTTCCAACTTTTTTCGGCATTGCAGGATCAGAAACTGTTAAAATTGTAAGTCCATTGTAATAATCTAAGACATAAGCATAATCATTAGCAACACAAACACTATTGACCTGATTTAAAGAATCATAAGTGGCAACCAAAGTTGGGTTTTCAGGAGTACTTACATCAACAATTTTAAGTCCACCCATAAGATCTGCTATATATGCATATCCTCCAGAAACATCTAAACTTATTGCTACATTGTCAAACTCAAAATAACCTAAAAGTTGTGGTTTATGAGTATTAGATACATCAACAATTATTAAGTGAGTATAAGAACAAACATAAGCAAGAGAACCAATCAATTTTATCTTATTCGTTTCACGAAATGAAGGTAAATATCCAATACCATTAACATTTAAACTATCAGTTGCCCACTTATATGGAAAAATATCTTTTCCTTGTTGTTTTTTTATAAATTGATTTTCATATATTTGTGTGTCTGCATTTAAAAACATAGAAAGCATTATTAAAATAAAAAATGATAATAAAAGTTTGATTTTCATTTAACCTCCCATTTTTTTTATTTTATAATTTCAATGAAAATTTTCAATATGAAATTTTTTTGGGGACGGTGCTTGACTTTTTGACATTTTTTTGTAAATTGTTTAAACAAAAATACTTATACGCTTATTAAACTTTTTACTTTTAGTGAATTTTTAAACTATTTTTAAAATTTACCATATTAAAATTAGCATTCCTTTTACTACACTTTCTCCGCTTCTTTAAACTCTGAAAAACTTTAAAATTTCATATTTAACTAATAAATCTCCTTGTTGACCTTTGAAATTTAGAGAATATAATGAAAAAAAGGAGTTTGCATGTTCAATGAAAAATTTAAAAAAATAGATCCAAAAGAGTTTAAGAACAACATTTTTAAACTTTGGGATGATGAGTGGGTCTTAATCACTGCTGGAAACAAGGAAAAATTCAACTGTATGACGGCATCATGGGGTTGTTTTGGAATATTATGGAATAAGCCAGTAGCATTTATTTTTATCAGACCAACACGGTATACCTATCAATTTGTTGAAAAAAATAATTATTTTACACTTTCTTCTTTCTACAAAAAAGATAAAAAAGTATTGAGTTTTTGTGGGAAATATTCAGGAAGAGAACACGACAAAATTAAAGAAACAGGATTAAAACCAATTTTTCTAAAAGAAAATATTATTTTTTATGAGCAGATGAAAATAGGAATTGTCTGTGAAAAACTTTATTTTAATGATCTTAAAGAAAAGAACTTTTTAAATAAAAGTCTCCTTGATAACTATCCAAAAAAAGATTTTCATAGATTGTATGTTGGAGAGATAAAAAATATATACATCAGAAATAGATAGAAAACAAAAGATGCACTCTCCCCTCCAATGGTGTTAAATCCTTATTCAATGCATAATAGAGGGATGTTTTGTAATTTGAAATATTCGCAGTCAAAAATAATCCATAAGAGAATAGATTTTTAAAGGACCTATAATTTTTTAACTGTTCAATGTTGTAAAAAATATTATCAAAAAATATCCCCGTCTCAAAATTTTTTCCAGAATACCCAATTTTTACTTCCTGATAAAAGAAATTAAATACCTTTAAAAAATTCTCAGGATAACCTTTTATATTTTTATTTCCACCAATCTGGACTTTCATGTAATCTTTTAAATTTGAAGCAAAATTCAAATAAGAATCAAAATAGAACCAATATCCAAAAATTTTTATATTGTTTTTATATCCAATTTTTGGAATCATATAAGCCCAACTGTTTTTCAAATCAGTATAATTGATGGTTGATTTATTCGAAAAGAAAAAGTTCTTTGAAAAATAATCTAATCCTCCAATCAAAGAATTTTCAACAATATCAAAAGAATCGGTTGCAATATAATTAATACTCCTTTTTCCATAACCTGTTAAAGCAGAAAACCTTTCTGTAATAAAAACTTTTATACCAGCATTATACTCTTGTTTAGTATAAAAGGTTTCTATTGATTCAAAATTAATATTACCAAAAAAACCCAAAGGAGTTGAAAAAATATAAGGAAATTCAAAATTTGCAGAAAGATAAGTGTTATTTTTGTTTATTCTTTGATAGTCGATTGAGTAAATATCAAAATAGCCAAAAGGACTCTTTAAAAATATGTTTAAAAATCCGTTCAAGTTGAATGAATCGATCGATGATGTCAAAATTCCTGAAATTGAAGATAGTTTCCCCTGCTCTATTTTTGTTTTGATAATTACAGAACTATCAGTAATTTTTTCTACATAAAAGGTTGTGTCTATTAGTAAATCTTGATTATTTGAAAGATTTTTTAATTTTTCAACTATATAACTCTCTTTGAAAACTTTATTTTTCAGTCTTAAAATTCCATTCAGATATGAACTTTTTACATTGTAAACATTTTCCACTCTTTCAATAAAAAATTTCCCATTCTCCTTTATTGTTAAATAAAAGATATCAAAATTACCATAATTCAAAACAGAATCTATTTCTATTGTTATGAAAGGATATCCACTGTTCAAATAGAGATTCAATATTTCTTCAATTCCCTGTTTTAGGCCTTGATCTTTAAAAATCGAATCTATTATTTCATTTGATACAAAATTGTTACCACTAAAAAAAACCCTGCTTTCATTTGAATAAAGCAGGGTTATAAAATTTAAACAGAATAAGAAAAATAAAATTTTCTTATTGAGGTGTAACAGTTGTATTTATCTCCTTATTAAAATAGAAAGATTTGTTGATAACTGGAATGGTTATGGAATCAACATAAGAGAATTGAACATTGCATGATACATTACCTTGTTTAGTTACAATTATATCATCATAGGTAAGATTTATACCTTTTTCTGAAAGTTTTTCCATAACCTTATCTTTTACGATATACTCATCACTTCTGATTTCACCATACAAGATTTTGTTTATCTGTTCAACCAACTGGTAATTTTTGATTTCCATCGAAAGGTATTGCCAACCCATATAACCAAGAAGAACAAGGATGAGTAAAAAAATTCCAAGTTTTATAAACCCAATGATTTTATCAACCATTTTACCACCTTGTTGGGTCTATCTCCTTTTTCCTTTTTTCTATATTTTCAAGACCTGTTTGTGCTTCTTTTACATATTTACCTTTCATCTCAATTATCTTGTTGAAATATGATGCTGACTTTTCAAGTATTTTAAGTGCTTCCTGATAATTTTCATCACTCTTCTTTGCTTTTACTGGATCAACTTTCAAAAAGTATGCCTGCGCTATCAATAACAACGCGTTAGCATCATTTGGACTTTTTGCAAGTGCTTTATCAAGATAATTGATCGCTTTATCATAGTCCTTTATCTCCATATACATCTGACCTAAATAAAGATATGGCACTGTTGAATAAGGCATCAAGGTTATCATCTTGTTATAATTTTTCTCTGCTGATGAATAATCCTTAAGCCCCTGATAAGCTCTTGCAAGACCAAGATAAGTGTTAACTATAGTTGAATCGAGTTGATTGACTTTGTTGTATGTTTCTATTGCCTTTTGATACTGCTTTGTCTCAAGATATGCTTCAGCAAGGTTTGAAAGAGGTTCTACAAATGTCGGATGGTTATCAGAAATCTTTTTCAGAAGATCCACTGCCTTTTGATACTGCTCAACTTTTATCAAAGCTTTTGCATAAGCATAAGCGGCTGCTAAATTTTCTGGATCGAAATTACACGCTTTTTCATAGCATGAGAGTTTATTAAACTCTTTTTTGGATGGAGAAATATTTTCATAAAGTTGAGCAAGTCCATAATAGGCCTTTGAACTCGTTGAATCGATTTTCAAAGCATCAAAGAAAAATTTTTCTGCATCGTTATATTTTTTTAGTTTTATATACAGATTTCCCATATTTACAAAACCTTCAGGATTGGATGGGAATTTTGTCATCATAAAATTGTATAGCGATTCTGCTCTTGTATAATCCATCTTTCCTTCAAAACTTTTTCCAAGTCCATTGTATGCTTCTATAAAATCTAAACTCTCTTCTATAGATTTTTGAAAATTTTTGATCGCTGAATCGTATATCTTATTTTTTAAATATTCTTTTCCAAAATCAAAATATTTTATCGCATTTGAAACCTGTTGATTTTGTTGCGTTGTTTTATTAGATGTCTGTGTTGTTGCCTGACAACCAAATATCAGGATAAAAATTGCAAGAAATATGAACAAAACTTTTTTCATTTGAGCACCTCATTTGTTTTTTGTTTTTGTTTTTGTTTTATCAACAACTTTCGTTGTATCTATATGTTGAATTGGTGGTCTACAGAAAACGACAGTTTTGTTTGAGTCTTTTGCCCTACCGTAAGCAAAATATGTTTTCTTTGGATCGGTGGTCTGATAGAAGATCGTTTTATCAGCAAAAACATGTTCAACCATCTCTGGCCATTTATCGACATCCTGTCCTTCTGCATTTTTAACAATAAAATATGGTCTCAGTTTTTCTTCAAACTCCTGTTGTGTTGATGGATATGATTCATGTTCAACATAATATTGTTCCATAAGGTTTGTCAATTTTGTCATAGTTCTCTGTGCATCTTTGATCGCAGCAAAATCCATAAATGAGCCCTTAGTTTTTGAACATGAAGTTATAACCATAATCGTTAACAAAAAAATCAATGTTAGAAAAACTAACTTTTTCATTTAACTAACCTCCTGATGTTAAAATGGAGCTAACGGGAGTCGAACCCGTGACCTTTTGACTGCCAGTCAAACGCGCTCCCAACTGCGCTATAGCCCCATACTAATTTTTTATTTTAATTCTTTTTTTTTTAATGTCAATTATTTTCAAAAGAGCAAATTTTATCCAACCTTTTTTGGTGTCTTCCACCTTCAAACTTTTCTTCAGCAAAAACTTTTACTATTTTACAAAGATCTTTGCCTTCAATAACCTTTGCACCAAGTACAAGTATGTTTGCATCATTATGTTTTCTTGCAAGTGATGCAAATTCTTGATCTATAACATAGGCAGCCCTTATTCCCTTTATTTTGTTTGCTGCAATTGACATTCCGATTCCCGAATAACAGATTAAAATTCCAAAATCAACTCTCTTTTCAAGAACATCCTGTGCAACCGCTTTCACATAGTCAGGATAATCGACACTCTCTTCAGAAAATGTCCCTCTATCAATAAACTCAAACTCAGTGCACTTTTTTATCTCTTCTTTTACTTTGAATCCTCTATGATCACTTCCTATAGAGATTTTCAATTTCTCTCCTATTTTTTAAGCATCATAAGCGCAAGCACCAAAGACCAGTATTTGATTTCAGCTGTGTCTCCCCTCGATGTTAAAACAACAGGAGCCATAGTTCCGACCAAAATTGCTGCAAGATCAGCTTTTGCAAGTTTTGTTAAAGATTTATACAGAACATTTCCTGCATCGATTTCAGGTGCAACCACTATATCAGCATCTGCACCGACAGGGCTGTGGAAATTCTTTTCTTCACATGCTTCTTTTGAGACCGCAAGATCGAGTGCCATCGGGCCTTCAACAATTGCATCCCCAAAATCACCTCTATCTCCCATTTTGGAGATTATTGCTGCATCAACAGATGATTGCATCTTTAAATTAACAGTTTCAGCAGCAGCAAGAATTGCAACTTTTGGTTGTTTTATATCAAGATTTCTTGCAAGTTCTATCGCATTTTTTATTATCTTAACCTTTTCTTCAAGTGTTGGAGCAATGTTTATTGCAACATCAGTCACTATCAAAAACTTATGATATGTTTCAATAGAAAAAACTGAAACATGAGAAACGAGAGACCCTGGTTTTACTATTCCATTTTCTTTACTTAAAATTGGTCTCATAAAATTTGATGTTGTTATTGAACCTTTTAATATAACATCCGCTTTTCCTTCTTTCACAAGGTTGACCGCTATTTTTGCTGATTCAACTTCATTTGGTGAATCAACAATTTCATACTCCCCGTTGAAGTTGACCTTTTTAAGCAATTCCTCTATTTTTTGTTTTTGCCCAATAAGAATTGGATAAGCAAAACCTTTGTTCGCCGCTTCAACAGCAGCATCTATCGCTGACTCGATCGTTGCGTTCACAACAGCAACTCTTGCTTTTATTTTTCTTTCTTTTAACTTTTCCTCAAAAATTTTAAATTTACTCATTTTTCTTCTCCTCTTTTTCTTCAACAAATTCTATTAAAATCCCATCTGAAGATTTTGGATGCATAAATGCAATCGGATGTCCTTCAGCTCCTATTCTTGGTTTCTGATCGATCATTCTATAACCTTTTGCTATAAAATCTTCGATTGTTTTCTGTATATCATCAACTGAAAAAGCGATATGGTGTAAGGCGTTTCCTCTGTTATCAACAAACTGTGCTATTGAAGATTCCATATCTAATGGCTGAATTATTTCAAAAAGGACTCCACCGATATCAAACATGGCAACTTTTACTTTTTGATCTGGAACATCAACTTCCATATCACATTTTTTATTGAAAATCTCTTCAAAAATTTTTTTGCTCTTTTCAAGATTTGAAACAGCAATCGAAATGTGGTTAAATTTTTTAATCATTATCGAATAACCCCCACTTATTTTTCATTACATTTATAATTTCCCCCATAGTCGCTTTGTTCTCAACTGCTTCAATCACATAAGGGAAAAGATTTTCATTCGTATCACACACCTGTGAAATCTTCTCAAGAATTTTTTTCACTTTTTCGTTATCTCTGTTCTTTCTGAATTCTTTTAAAATCTCTTTCCTTTTCAACTCAACACTTTCATCAATCTTCATAAGATTTGATTTGATATTTTCTTCAATTTTAAACTTATTTAATCCAACTATAATCTTTTCACCTGATTCAACCTCTTTCTGGAATTTGTATGAAGAATTATGAATTTCATTTTTGAAGTATCCAGTTTCAACACATCTTACAGCACCACCCATCTTTTCAATCTTATCAAGATATTCCCAGACAAGTTTTTCTATCTCATCGGTTAATGTTTCAATGTAATAACTTCCTCCAAGTGGATCAACAACATCACAAACCCCTGTTTCATAAGCAATGATCTGTTGGGTTCTGAGTGCTATTCTAACTGATTCTTCGGTTGGAAGAGCAAGCGCTTCATCATAGGAGTTTGTGTGTAAAGATTGTGTGCCGCCTAATACTGCTGATAATGCCTGAAGAGCAACTCTTACAATATTGTTCATAGGTTGCTGGGCTGTTAACATTGAACCTGCTGTTTGAGTATGGAATCTGAGCATCATACTTTTTGGATCTTTTGCTTTAAACTTTTCTTTCATTATTTTTGCCCATATCCTTCTTGCTGCTCTGAATTTTGCGATCTCTTCAAAGAAATTGTTGTGTGCGTTGAAAAAGAAGGATAACCTTGGAGCGAAAGAATCAACATCAAGTCCTTTTTTCAAAGCGTATTCAACATAGGCGATAGCATCAGCAAAAGTGAAAGCAAGTTCCTGAACCGCTGTTGATCCAGCTTCTCTGATATGATAACCAGAGATAGAAATTGTGTTCCATTTTGGAAGATTTTTTGAACAGAATTCAAAAATATCTGCTGTTAATCTCATTGAAGGTTCTGGTGGAAAAATATAGTTTCCCCTTGCGGTATACTCTTTTAAAATATCGTTCTGTATAGTTCCAGAGAGTTTGTCCATACTAACTCCCTGTTTTTTTGCGACTATGATATACATCGCAAGGATAATCATTGATGAAGCATTGATAGTCATCGAAGTGGAGACCTGATCAAGAGGAATTCCATCAAAAAGAACCATCATATCATCAACTGTTGAAATCGCAACACCAACTTTTCCAACTTCTCCTGATGAAAGTGGATCATCAGAGTCGAGCCCAAGTTGTGTTGGGAGATCAAAAGCAACAGAAAGTCCTGTTTGACCATTTTTCAAAAGATATTTGAATCTTTCGTTAGTTTCCTCTGCTGTTCCAAAACCAGCATACTGTCTCATCGTCCATGGTTTTCCACGATACATCGTTGAGTATACACCTCTTGTAAAAGGATACTCTCCAGGTTTACCAAGTTTTGGATCATCCTTCAAATCATTTTTATCATAGAAAACTTTCAACTCGATTCCAGATGAATTGAATTTTTTATCTTCCATATATCCTCACATTTTTAAACTTAAATTTTTATTTTATTTAATATTTTTTCTAAGTCAACAAAATTATATCTTAACATTACCTTCATCGTCAATATGCATACTTAAAGCCGCTGGTTCTTCGGGTAATCCAGGCATCGTCATAATGTTTCCAAGATAAACTACTATGAAACCAGCTCCACTTGAAACTTTTAAATCTTTTATCTCTATGTTAAAATTCTTTGGCCTTCCAAGTAATTTTTCATTATCAGAAAAAGAATACTGGGTTTTTGCTATACATATTGGTAAATCTGAAAAACCCCAGTCCTCGATCATCTTTATTTTATCTTTAACCTTTTTGTTAACAACTATACCATAAGCGCCGTAAATTCTATATGCTATCTTTTTAATTTTTTCTTCAATAGATTCTTTGAAATCATACACATAGTTAATTTTTTCTTTTATTGGTTTTGATTTTATAATATATTCAGCAAGAGGTAATGCTGTTTGGTATCCTTTATTGTAAACATCGATTTGAAATACTTCGCAACCTTTTGCTTTAACAAGATCCTCAAGAAGTTTTAATTCTTCTTCATCATCTTCAGAAAATCTATTTAATGCAACAACTGTATTTATATTAAACGATTTCATGTTTTCAATATGTTTTTCAAGGTTGGAAAATCCGATTTTTACTGCATCAAAATTTTTCGCATTTATATCTTTCAGTTTAACTCCACCATGATGTTTTATTGCTCTTAATGTTGCTACGATAACCACATAGTCAGGTGGAACCATATTTTTGTTTCTACTAACTATATCGATAAATTTTTCAGCACCAAGATCACTACCGAATCCTGCTTCAACAACAGTGTATTCAGCAAACCGCATAGACAAATCAATAGAAGTAATTGAACATGTTCCATGTGCAATATTTGCGAAAGGGCCTGTGTGAACAAAAGCCGGATTATTATTCAAGGTTTGAACAATATTTGGATTTATAGCATCCTTCAAAAGTATCGCCATTCCATTTTCAGCACCAATATCTTTTGCAAAAACTGGTTTGTTATCATATGATATTCCGATCATTATCTTAGATAGTTTTTCTTTCAATTCTTTTAAATCGTATGAAAGACCAAGTATAGCCATAACTTCTGATGCTGCTGTTATCTCAAACTTTGATTCCCTTATCTGTCCACTATCATCACCAACACCTATAATTATTTTTCGTAGTGCTCGATCATTCATATCAAGAACTCTATGGAAAAAAATATCTTTGGGCTGAAAATGTGAAATATTTTTTCTCGAATAAACATTATCAAGAAGTGCTGCAAGAAGATTGTGTGCTGCTGTTACTGCATGAATATCACCGGTAAAATGTAAGTTAATCTCATTTGAGGGTTCTATTTTTGATAAACCACCACCAGTCGCTCCACCTTTTACTCCAAAAACAGGTCCAAGAGATGGCTCTCTTAAACAAACAATACTTTTTTTACCACTGGCATTCAAAGCATCAGAAAGACCTATTGAAACTGTTGTTTTCCCTTCACCATATGGAGTCGGGTTTATCGCTGTAACAAGTATAAGTTTCCCTTTCTTTTCTCTATTCTTTCTCTCTACTAAATTGATTTTTGCAATGAATTTACCATAAGGGATAATGTTTTCTTTGTCGATTCCAAGTTTTTCACAGATCTCCTCAATTCTTTTTAGTTGTATCATGTATTCTCCTTTAAGATTTTAATTTTAGATTAAATTCACTTTTTTTCAAGTGGTTAAAAAATTTGTAAAACAATCAATTTTGTTGAAAAAAAATTTTAAAAATATATAATAAAATTACAAAATTATTAAGGAGGTTTGATGGATAAAATTAATCTTTCCGATTTAAAAATAGTAAATTACAGAAATATTTACAGGAACCTTCCTCCTGCAAAACTTTTAGAAATAGCGATCGAAAGAAAGGAAGGGATATTTACAAATACCGGGGCTTTTGTTGTTAACACAGGTAAATATAATGGAAGAAGCCCTGATGATAGATTCATCGTTGATACTCCATCTGTACACGATGATATTGCATGGGGAAAAGTGAATAAACCAATATCAGAAGAAGTTTATGAAAACCTTTATCAAAAGATGAGAGCATATATTCAGGGTAAAGATCTTTTTGTTTTTGATGGATATGTTGGTGCTGATAGAAGATATGGATATTCACTCCGAATCACCTGTGAACTCGCAAATCAGGCGCTTGCATCTTCTTCACTTTTTATAAGACCAACTGAAAATGAATTAAAAAATTTTAAACCTGACATAAATGTAATCTGCCTTCCAAATTTCAAGGCGATCCCTGAACTCGATAAAACAAATTCTGAATGTTTTATAATTATCAATTATGACAAAATGACAGTTCTAATCGGAGGGACACAATATTTTGGTGAGATAAAAAAATCGATATTCACAATGATGAACTATCTTCTACCAAAAAAGAATGTTTTTCCAATGCATTGCTCAGCGAATACAGATGATAAAGGAAATTCAGCAATATTTTTTGGACTCTCTGGAACCGGGAAAACAACTCTTTCCGCTGATATCGAAAGAAGATTGATCGGAGATGATGAACATGGCTGGTCTGATGATGGTGTTTTTAATTTTGAAGGTGGATGTTATGCAAAAACGATAAATTTAAAAAGAGAGACAGAACCACAAATATATGATTCTTTAAAATTTGGTGCAGTCATGGAAAATGTTATAGTCAAAGATAACGGAGAACCTGATTATGCTGATGGTTCCCTAACTGAAAACACAAGAGCAGCGTATCCAATACATTTCATTCCAAATGCTGACCTGTCAGGGAAATGCTCACATCCGAAATATATTATTTTTTTAACCGCAGATGCTTTTGGTGTTCTTCCACCAGTTTCCTTGCTTTCTGTTGAGGAAGCAATGTTCCATTTCGTTTCCGGATACACAAGTAAACTCGCTGGAACAGAAAGAGGAATAGTAGAACCACAGGCAACATTCTCAACATGTTTTGGAGCACCATTTATGCCATTGAGTCCTGATAAATATGCAAAGATGTTAAAAGAAAAAATTTTGAAACACAAAACAAAAGTTTATCTTTTAAACACAGGATGGACAGGTGGACCTTATGGTGTTGGAAAAAGATTCAATCTCCCCTACACAAGAAGAATGGTGAAAGCAATATTAACGGATGAGTTTGGTAAAATAAAATTTGAAAAGGAAGAATTTTTTGGACTTATGATACCGACAGAATGTCCTGATGTTCCAAGGGAAGTTTTGAACCCTATCAACACCTGGATAAACAAAGAGGAATACAAAAAAGCAGCACTCAACCTCAAAGCAAGATTCGAAGAGAACTTCAAAAAGATGAACATTTCTTTAAACTGATAAATGTTTTTTATTGTTTCCTTAACTTTAACCCTTCTTGCAATATTTCTTTTAGCAAGAAGGGTTTCAAAAAATAAATTTATTCTTTCGATTATTATTTTTCTGCTTTCCTTTCTTGTAATGTTTCTATCATATTTTCTACCAGATAAACAAAAGTTCATTATCATCAATAGAGAAGATGAAAATTTTCTGATTATTAATGGGCAAAGAAAATACGATGTGATAAAAGATTTTTTTAGTTCTTTAAATCCCTATTACATTGCAGAAACAGGTTCAAAAAATGATATTTTGATCAGTTCAAAAACAAAAAGTTTTAATCTAAAAGGAAAAGTTGATTTCGGAATCGATTCTGTTATTCAAGATGATATTTTAAAAAAAGTTATATTTAAAAATTTCACACTATTTGATACAACATGTTCAGCAAAAATCTTTGTAAAAGATAAGATTTATAATATCGAGTTTAAAAGGGATACAATCTTTGAGATAGAAGTGAAAAACAATATAGATTCAGTAAAAATTATCAACAATGATGATAATGAATACAACAATTACTATCTTCATAAAACAAAGTTTCAAATTTTACTACTCGACGATAATTATACAAAAACACTTCAAAACCTATCTTTGAAAATCTCTTCCCTTTATGATTCTGTAACATTCAATACAGGAATTTTAAAAGAAAACAAAATTCTAAGTTTAAAAAAAGATTATGACGCTATAATTTACATTGGAAAAACTCCCTCGAATATCATAAACATTCAAAAAATAAAATATGATGGGATAAATGTGAATTTTTTTCAAAATCTTGAAGAGATTATATCAAGAATCAAAGAAAAAAATAAAAGTGTAAAAAATCCATTCAACGATAAAAAAAATTACAAAAATAACATTTTTACAAAATTTTTATTTTTCTTAAAAGGATATTTTATTTTGATTTTTTTGTTTGTACTTTTTTTCCTTATCCTTGCGTTTTTATTTTAAAAATACTATTTTTTCCCTGGCAATTACTTTACCTGAAATATCTTTTACTACGACAAATTTAATACCTTCACTCTCTATATCCATGAAAAGTTTATGGATATTTTTTGATAAAAGTTTCTGATGAACAATATCTTTCTTTCTTCCAAGTATATCATATACTTCAACAGAGTAGATCCCATTCTCTTTTATATTTATATAAAAATATTTATTTGAAGATAAAGGTTCAACATCTATTGAAACCTTTTCCTTTTCTTCTTTTACCTCATATAAAAATTTACTTTTCAATTTTGGTTTTTCTTTAGTGAATTTCAAAGTAACACCATTTTTAATCAAACTCTGTCCATTTATATCTGTAAAAGAATCTCCTGAAAAAGAAAGTGATGTGAAATCTGAAAACTGGATACCTGATATGAATCTGTTTGCATCTGAAACATTTTTGAAATAAACCGTAACAGATGAAGTATCTATCGCTACCACAAAAGTATTTTCAAGATAATCGGTTGTTTTAACCTTATTGAAATATATTAAATAAGAGAAGTTTGTTGTATCAAAATATGTAAAGATGTTATTGTATGTCTCACTATTTTTAGAGTAAGTATCATAATAATACGAAGGTCTGAAATCAGCCCAACAGAAAACAATTGAATTCAATGAGGAAAGGTAATTTGATGGTAAAACTGTTGGAGTGAACAAAAGATTATCAAGTTTTGTAAACGAAATTATTCCGTTTGTGTTAAAGTATATAGAATCTCTTTCGAGTCCAAAAAACTTAAATTTAAAAGGAAGTTTTATCAACAATGTTGTATCATCTTTGGTATCAATTTGTTTGAACTTCAAGGAATCGAGATTGTAATCTATAAAATCTGGTGAGTTTTCAAGGTAATCCATATTGTTAGTGTAAATATAGTAACCTTTATAAGGACCATAGTATTGTGGCTTTTTTATGTAAATTAAAGGTAATGTTTGTTCAACAACCTTTTCCCAATCACCCATTTTTATTTTAAAGGATATCTTACAAACTTTTGAAAGGTTTGATGGAGAAAAAACATCAAAACTAATAACAGTTGAAGTTTTTGGCATAAATGATTCGATGATGTATTCTTGATTTTCTATATAAAGATCAGACGAGGAAATTAAAATTTTTAAATCTTTCACCTGAAGAAGTGAATTGTTATCAATTTTGAATAATACTTTTGAATACAGATTTTTAGGAATACCTTTTAAAGTATCATTTTCATACACTGAATAAAGAAAACTGATCGAGAAATCTGGAGTCATAATACTCAAAGGTATACTACTTATAATTGTATCGTTTGCTGAAATTGTAAAAACTGAACAGATATCGCTTATCAAAGAATCTGTAAAATCTTTTATTTTTAAAATCAATCCTTTCTCAAATTTATACAGTGATTCACTTTCAAGTGGTGGTATCTTCAATGTATCGGTTAATATCTCTATATTTGATGATCCGCTTCTAAAAAATACCTTTGAGGAATCTGATGGTGTATCTCCAAAGTTTTTAAATGTTAAATCAAAAAAGAAAGAATCAAGATAGTAATCTGTTAAAAAATACTCCTTCAAGGTTACAAAAGGACCAGTATCGATTAAAATAATCGTATCGCAGAAAAGTTTTCTTCCTTCAATGAATGTATACAATGTAAGTGTATCCCCTGCAATTGAGGTTGTATTGAGATAAAGGGTGGAAGGTGAACTTAAAAAGTTTGAATCGATTAAAAGTGCACTATTTTTAAAAAGCCCAATAAAAATAGGTGAATTCAAACTTCCATTAAAATCGATATTCACCTCAAAAGTCTTGTTAAATGTAGTGTACCTATCAAAAACTTTTGAAAAATTGTAAATCGATCTATTTCCCAAAAATCTTTCAGGTGTTGAGAAAAAGTTGTATCTTTCAAAATAACCCCTCGTTAATGAGTTATCCCCAAAATAGTTGAAATAAGATTTTTTTGCTTTGTTGTAAATATCAAAAATGTACCCAAAATTTTTTAAAGAATCGACAAAATATCTCTGTAAAACATCATCTTCAATCCAATAAGTTTCAACTGATGAACCAACAAAGGAAATTGAACCTTTGGAATTTTTTGAAAGCCAACTGTTACCAAAAAAGTTTACATAAGAAAAATTACCAGTCAGACATGCAAATGAAAATATATCTGGGAAAATCGAATTCTGTAAATTCTCAATATCTGAATCATAAAAACTCGGTCCAGCCCAGTAATATGTGGCTCCATGTCCTGAATAAACAACTATATCTTTCCCTCTATTTATAGCAGTGTCTATTCTGGTACCGGTTTGATAATAAGCGAAAAATGAGTCAGTGAGAAAATTAACATTTCTTAAAATATTCATCGAATAGATGTGTGTTGATTCAACGAGTTGATGATAACCTCCATCATCAGTTGCAATAAAATATGAAGAAGGGGTTCTATAAAGATCATCGTTTAAAAGAAAGTTTTTGTAGTTGTTCAAATAATTTTTTAAAGATGTTGTATCAGAAAATGGTAACCGAGAAACCACTATATCCGGGAAATAATCGATAGTATCAAGAAGAGAATAGTAAAGATCCGTAGGAGAAGCGTTATCCCCTGTTCCATATTCAAAAGGAATCATCATTGAATTGCCAAGAAGAAGTAAAAATGAAAATGGTTCAAGGTTATATTTTGATTTTATAAAGTTTTTTATATCAAATGCAGTTGAACCAATATTTATTTTATTTTCAAGTATTGGTTGATAACCACGTATCAGATAAAAACTTTTTAAATTTAAGGTATCATTTTTAAAAATTGAATCATATATTATCAAAACTTTTCTGTTTATTGTTTTATCCAACTTTTTTTTTGAATAATCGATCTTTATAGTTTTTACAATCAAAATGTTTCTTGAAGGTATATAATCAAAAGGATATATTTCCAGAACATTATTTTTATATGAAAAATCTTTTTCAATAAGTTTTTTGTTATAATTATAAATATTTTCGTCAGGTTTAATATTAGTTTCAAAAATTTTGTTTTTGCTAACTGGTTCAAATATTGGAAGTAATCTTTTATTTAATTGTAAACTTTCCTCTTTTATAACTTTGATTTCATATATTCCATCAACATCAAGTTCCCTGATAACAGGGATCTGGGGGAAACCTGGTTTTTCAGAAACCAATTGATAGTTTGAAACAATTTTTATATAACCATACTCATCCTTTAAAGAGTATATCGGTTTCATCTCTCTACTCTCTATAAAAGAAAATAGAAAGATAAATAATGTTAAAAATCTGATCCAAATGAAAGATGATAATAGGTTTCTTTTGAAATTCTCCATAAATCTGTATTTTTTGCTATATCAAATTTTAAAATTGCAAGGTAGAGGTTCATCCTTACTCCTATTCCAAATCCTAATTTTAGATCATCAAGAAGAAAATCTGATGTTATCAACCTTAACTTTTTTAAATCATCCTTTGCAAATCCTAAATCAGTAAAGACAACTCCTCTTATGTTGTAAAGTCCAATGTTAAAAAATGAAAATTTGATCGCATCTATTAAAGGGAATCTCCATTCATTATTAGAATAACCAACAATTTTACCAAAGAACTGATTATCAGAGTAACCTCTTAAACTGCCTGCACCTCCAAGATAAGAGTACATGGGATATGGACCAAAATTTTGAGAGTAGTAGAATTTAGTTGCGAACTGAGTTCTGGGAGTTGTTACAAAATATTTTCTCAAATCGAATGAATAGAACCCACCGTTATAAGATAAATTTGAACTATCTGTTAAAAGATCAAGAGAAAAACCAAGATCAAACCTTGCGAGTTCTCCGTTAACTGGTCCATACTCTCCCCATATCGCATTATCATAAATAAATGAAAGAATGTGATTGGTAAAAAGAGATGAATAAATGTTTGTAACAACGGTCGTATCAATATAATATTCGTTAAAATCTAAAGAATACTTGAAAATGTCATTCTCAAAGTCGATCCTTTTGTATCTATCTATAGGATATCTTAAAAGTATTCCACCACCATTATAAGATTGTGAGACGGTTGAATAAAAGTTGTAAAGATATTCCTCTTTGAGGTTGAAATAGAGAAAAGCAAAATCCAACCTATTTTTCAAATACCAGTACTGTAATGAAAAATAACCTGTTCCTGTAATCGAAAGTTTTTGCATCTGAATATATATTCTGTTGTCACCCATGATATCGCTGATACCAATATCCAAGAGTCCTAAAAATCCAGAGATTGGTGAGTATGAAAAGGCACCTGCTGCCCAATCAACTGAAAATGTCAAGGGTATGTTTTTCGATTGATAAACAGTTTTTTTGTTTTCAAAATTAACACTTTTTAAAACATAATCGTTAAAACTTTTTTCATTTTTTATTTCATATTTTTTTTCAACTGGATCCTGTATTAAAATAACATCCATTGAAAATCTTCTAAAATAGGATACTGTCATCTTTGAGAGATCTGATGTGATTGTAGGGTTGAATAATCCGGTTACACTATTTGTTAACCTTCTTATTTCCTTTGTTTTTAGATTGTAAAGATAAACATCCGATACAAAATCGATGTAAGAGGAAAAAATAATCAATGAATCATTCACAGGGTAAAACCTTTTTCCGAGTTTATAACCAATTTCAACTTTTTCGACCCTTTTCGAATGCAAATATAATTTGTAAAGTTTATAATCACCATAGTTCCAGACACCTTCAAGAAATTCTCTATCACTTAAAAAAATGATCGTCGAATCGTTATAAAAGAAAGGAGAAATATCATCAAAAATATCTTCGGTTAACACCTCTTCTTTCGCTTTTTTCAGGTCATATATACATATATCGTTTCTTCCATCAATCTGTTTTGTATAAACTATTCTCTTGTTATCAGGATCAAGGGATGGAGAATAAACTCCGTCAGCGTTGATTTTGATTTTTTGGGAAATCTTTTCTTTTTCAACATCATACAAAAATATTATTTCATCCTTCCCTGCTCTTACAGAAAAAACAAGATATTTACTATCTTTTGACCAGTTGAGATTCCCATAATCGAGATGAAACGACTCATAGTTTCTCACAAAATTTCTTGGTAAAATTTTCTTTTTTTTATCGGGATTAAAAACTGGAAGGATATATATATCAAAATAACCATATTTCTCACTTATGAAAGCAACATAGTTACCATCTGGAGATATCGAAGGTGAAACATTGTAGTTGGAAGTTTTAATAAAATCACCAAGAACCGATTTTCCACCAGATACAACAAGTTCTCTTTCTTTGACGAGTGGGAAATATCTTTCTTTTAAATAAACTTTAAAATCAGAATCAAGTTTTTCAATATTTATTCCACACTTTTTTTCGAGTGATCTATAAAATGATTTTGTATTCTTTATATCCTTATAGATTTCAGGTATTTTTTCTCTACCATATTTTTCTGAAATGTATTTTAAAACCATCTGTCCAGCTTTATATATATAATACCCCCCATAATAAGAAGAAAGTGTAACAAGATCAATATAACCATCATTCAATATCGCGTCTCTCATATACATATCACTCTCTTCATCAAATTCAACAGAATAGAACTCAGCGGAACCTTCAATAAACCACAAAGGAATATCGTAAACAACTGATCCAATTATCGCTGATGTCCCACTCCCCTCATACAGAAGTTGAAATTGTAGAGCGTGAACCAACTCATGGTTTACAACATGTCTTAAATCTTCATAAGACCCTGTAAAAGGTAAAACTACTCTGTTTTTAACAGATTCTGTAAAACCACCAACAAATTCATCAAGAATTTCAACTGTTATGTTTGTTTCTTCAAAATCTTTATGTGAATTGTAAAGAACGATAGGTATTTTATTTTTTATTTTGTAGTTGAACTCTTCTTGCAATCTTGCTATCGATGATTCAGCAACTATTGAAACAAAATTGAACAAAGATTCTGCACCCTGGTAGTAGTAAATGTTGAAATGCTCAGTATATCCCACTTTCCAATTATAATCTTTATATTGGATTTTATTTTTTCCAAAATTGGTTGTTTGAGAAAATGTTGAAAGAGAAATTACAAAAAGAAAAAGAAAGATCATTTTTTTCATATTATTTTCCCCAAAATGTACCCTATAAGGATACCTAGAAGAAGAGTTGTTGTAAAAGATCTTGATTTTAACATTTCCATTTTATAACCTTTTCTCAAAGCAAAGAAACTCACAAGGTATGTTATTCCATTTAAAAGGATTATAAAAGGTAAAGATATAATTTTAACAAGAACAGGACCAATAATAGGAACAAGAGCAAGAAGCGCTAAGAGTTCAGTAAACATATGGGTTATCATTCCAACAAGGAGTATTAAAAGTGCTGCGATCGGTTTATTCAAATTGAATTCAAAAACTATAAAAACAAGTAAAAGGAGTGATAAAAAAATAAGAATAAGGAGTTTATTCCTTTTATAGTAATCTTTAAAAAATTCAATTTTTTCCCCTTTTGATTTTACAAAAAGAATATCAAAATATTTAAAAACTCCCATTATTGAAAGTGTGTCATAAACATTCTGGAAAAAACCTTTAAAAAAATTTTTTATTATTCCTATCAAAATTTCACTCCAATACTAAATTTTAAACCATTAAAATCAACTTCACTTTCAAAATTAATTCTTCTTTTTTCACTTGATACAAAGTAAGTGTATATTCCACTGATTATATGGTTAAGTGAAATTGCTACAAGAGTGTAGTAAGATAATTGTTTCAACTCTCTTGAATTTTTTCTGAGATCAGAATAGAACAATCTCGTGGAATCTGAAGAAAATTCCCATCCAAGAGAATCAGGAACAATATTTTTGTTTATATAATCGAGTTGTTTTTCATAATCATCAGGATAGAGTGTTCTTGCTTTTGTAATGATTTTTGTGTTGTATTCTTTATACGAAGTGTAAAATTCCATCTTTGTTAAAAGATTTTGAGGATAATTTGAAACATTCTTTGAAAGGATATAGGATGCAAAGTTTAAAGCATCCTCATTTGTTTGTTTTGAATTTATTGTCAAATAGGAAAATAAGGGTAAAAGTATTACTTCAGAAGCAATAAAGGGAATGGAATTTATTTTCTTATCTATACTCCACAACCCATAACCAGGGATTATCAGCGATTTCCCTGCATCGAATATAACTTCCTTTTGAACCTGTGAAAATATCAAAAATGGAAAAATGATTATCAGTAATAATTTTTTCATCTTATAACTCCAAAATTAAAATTTCTATAAAGATTTTTCTCTCCATCGGTGAGCATTAATCTGAGTTTGTAAAAACCCGGGGCAAGAAAATCTAAAGAAAGATCCACTTCATTAACTCCTACTTTTGCTTTATAAGTAGGAGAGGAATATTTCAATGTTTTACTTTGATCAAATACCATAAAAGAATATTCTTTTGCTGTTTGAGTTGAAAATCTTAATTTTATTTTACCTTTTGTTGGATTAGGATACATATAATTGTTTCCATCTTCAACTAAAAGCAGATCTCCTGAAATTTTGTTAGACGAATATTTAAAATATCTATTGTTTGAATCAGAATAATGTAAACTGTTCCAATTTTTACCATTAATTTTAGATTTTAACTCATAAGCAATAATTGTTGAATCAACACAGGCAATTATGTCAACAAGTGAATCATTGTCGAGATCACAAACAAGTGGTGTTGAATTAGAATATTGGCCAGTTGCTAAAGGAAATCCTGGTGTTTGAGTTTTATTTGAAAATGAAACAAGGAGTCCATTTTTTGTATGTACAAGAATCTCGTTTATACCATCATCATCAAGGTCAACAGATAAAGGTGAAGATTGGATTTCATCAGAAAATCGTTTGGGAAAACCGTTCACAATGTTTCCATTACAATCAAGAAGATATAGATTTTTTTGTACTATCAATGCGATTTCAAAAAGTCCATCGTTGTTATAATCTATTGGAACAGGAGAAGAATAAAAGTTATCAAAAGGAAGTTTCTTCGAACTTTTTATCTCTCCTGAAAGTGAAGAAACCACAAAGAAAGTCCCATCCCCTCTTATGAAAACAATTTCAATTGTAGAATCTCCATCAATATCAATAGCAATAGGCGATGATGTTGTCGGATATGGATATTCAGTTTTTGAATAATAGAGTTCTTTCAGATCAAAATCAAAAAATCTTACAACACCATCAAAGCCAAGAGTTACTATTTTGTCTTCAAGAACAACAGGTAAAGACCAAGATGAGGAATTTAAAAATGTTGAATCTTTTTTATAAAATCCTAATGATGAGTCATAATCGAGTAGATAAAGATACATGTTTTCAGAGGTTATCAAAACTTCTTCAAAACCATCTTTATCTATATCATAAAGTACAGGTGAAGAAACAATTTTACCATCAAGATTAACCGGAGAGTTTTTTAATGGTAAGAAATATCCTGCTGGATTTAAAGTGTCTGTTCTAAGAAGGTAAACATTTCCATCATAGTCGGTAAATGATATTTCATCACCATTAGTGTTTGCAATATTTCCGATTGCAATCGTTGAATATGAAAAAGAATTCACATTAAAATTCCCTACAATACCTGTTGAACCAGAGAGTGGTTTCCCATCTTTATCAAGTGCGTATAACTCTCCATTTTCGGTTTGAATTAGGATATAATATTTCCCATCTTTTTTTAGAACTTTTGGACTATTCACATCAGGAGCTGATTTTAACTTAAACGGAAACCCTTCTCTTCTTAAATCAAACAAAACAGAAAAAGACATAACAGTATCTGAACTCGATATGTTGTATATATAAATATGTGTTTTTCCGAAATTATTTGCATCTGTGTTTGGATATGTTTTGGGTGTAAACTGATTTGATACACCACCAGATCTGAAAAGATCTTCATATGTTCCATAAAATGTTTTATCCCAATCAACAACATCATAAAATGAGAGTTCAAAATCCTGAACTCTATCTGCTTCTTCCATATCAACACCGAGTATAGGACCAGCATTGATCATATTATATCCAGAATCGTTTACGATGATAGTTTCGTCGACATGATAAATCGCAAGACCACCTGAATCTATTGGACATGGTAATGATATATCGTAATCGTTAATCTTTACAAGAACTCCATCTTTCCAAACTCTAAATCCATTCGAATCTGGAACATTTGATAAAGTATCCTTTGAAGAGTAAGCGTATCTATTTTCGATCAAGAAATATTCGTGTGAATTTAATGGAATTTTATAAAATTTGATTGAAGTGTCCTCATCAGAACCAAGATATTTGATTCTTAGACCTGTTGTATCTTTAAATACAGTTTTCGTCTGGTTAAAATAGATCCAATTAAAATAATCATTGTTAGGTTTTGTATTGAATCTACTCACACTATTATAACCACCCTGATGTGGCGGCACGAGGCCTGCAAGATTCCAGTTACCTGTCCCCTGTAAATTCCATCCACCCATACCCATCCTTCTGTTTGAGGTATCATACATATCAAATATCCCAAGTTGATGGGCGAATTCATGAACAAGTCCACCTTGAATAAATGCATAACCGCCGTCTTGTATAGCAGTTTCAGAATAAATTATACCATCCTCAAAACTTTTACCACCAACAGTTATAGGTTCACCAAAAATGTAGGAAGCTCCCTGAATATAAACAGCAGGTAGATCAAAAGGAGAATCTCCATAGTAATCTGTTTGCCACATACTTCCTGCATGGAAAACGATAACAGCATCAAATTTGTTAAAATCTATTCCACCAGAAATTTCGGCTTCTTTTAAAGCATCCCTTAAAAGATAAAACATTCCATATACGATATTAAGAGTATCACCATAAAACTGCATCTGATGTTTTACAGTATAACAATCATAAAGCCCTTTGGGGTATATTTCAAAATCAATATAGAGTTTACCCCTTGAATCATCAAGATAATAGTTTCTCAAAGCTTCCATCTGTCGGTAAAAATATAATGAATCGTGTGGTGGTTTATAGTAGATATTCATACTCGTATCGATGAGAGTATCACTTCCCTGAATGATCGTATCTATTACATAAATGCTTTCGATTGATCTTCTTAAATCCATTTTCCCGTTACCAGTTGTTAAAGATGTGGTATCCTCAATAAATTCAACTTTCAAAACAAGAACTCTTATTGTATCCTGGCCCTTTTTTTGAAAATCTATAATACTTCTTTTTGATGGCTGGAAAAAGATAGGGTTACTTTTTTTTAAATCATATATTTTCTGATTTGCCTTTATGAAAAAATCTACATTCTTTTTTGAATATTTTTTAAAAAACTCAATATCTTTTAGTTCAAGAGAATTGAGTAATGTAAAAAACAAGAAAATCGATAGATAAAAACAAAAAATCTTTTTCAAAAAACCTCCATTTATATAAATATATATTTATAATAGTGATTGTCAATAGAAAGATGTTGACTAATCGATTTAAAAAGGTAAAATCAATGGAAAAAGAGGAGTTTGATGGAAAAACTTATAAAAATTTTTATTGCTTTATCTGATGAGATAAGTATAAGAACTGTTAAGCTTTTAATCAAAAAAATGTGCACCATTTTTGAACTTTCTGAAATATTTTCCACAGATGAAAAAATTTTAAAGGAAAAAATCGATAAACTCATGGAAGTTGGAATTGTTTCAAAAATAAACGACGGCAAATATGAGGTATACTTTGTAAAAAATTCAGGTTCTATTTTTGATAAGTATGCAAAAGATATGGTAAATTTGATTGCAGGATATTTCAACTCAGATAAGGTTATACTTGATGATTATCAAAAAGCAAGAACCTTAAACAGAGATGAAATTTTCAAAAAAAGAAACGGTCACTGATTTAAGACAAAATTAACTATTTTCTTTCTATAAAGATTTTCAATCGAATAGTAAAGACGAGTAAGATATTTCTTTTGTATTTCCTCATTCTTTTTTTCAGCAAGTTTATAAGCATTGTTTTTTGAACCATTTTGAAACCTTGTCACAAGAGATGAATATATAAAAAGTGTTAAAAAATAATCCCTACTTTTAAAAAATTCTTTTGAAAACTCAAATCTATCAATATAAAAACTTTGCGGGTTTTTTAAAAAAGAATAAACAAGTAAAATGTTGGAAAAAGTCGTTATGGTAAAATCCCTAAAAGCCATTGAAACATTACCGGAATACAATTCTCCAAGGCCTGGAACAAGTGAAGATAAAATCATTGAAAGTTCGGGTGATTTCAACCTCATCTTTTCATAAGATTTTAGATCATTTTTTATCGAATCATCCAAAAAATCTGGAATCTCTAATTTTTCCTTTTTAACACTTTTGTTTATGAGTTCAAGTAGAATTTTTAAAGTATCAAAACCCTGATCTTGAAAGTCCTCGATTTCAAAAATTGCAGAATAAAAATCCCCTCTTTTAAAACTTAAAAATGACCTGACAAGTCCATCGTAAAGAAAACATTCCTCTGAAAGATCAACTTCAGAAAGAAGGTCCAGATATTTAAATGAGAAAGTATCATATCCTGATAAAGCATAAAGGGAACCAATTTTTAGATAATATCTGCAATCTTTTTCATCACCACTTATAAAATAAACCCTTTTAAACTCTTCTACCGCTCTGTAATAATCTCCCTCTAAAACAAGTTTTTCTAAATAGGTCTGATTAGAAAGAATAGTGAGGGAGAAAAACAGAATTAGAATAACTATTTTTGATTTCATAAAAATACCTGTTAACCTTTTTTTCATAATATATATTGGCAGAATTAAAAGAACCGTAAAGTTCACCTAAATAAAAGATAGCAGCAATAGATGTTGAGATTATAAAAAAAGTTTTATTTTCATTGATAAACTTATAGTAGATCGATCCAAGAAGTGGAGTGATTATCGTCATTATTGAGAAAAGCCCATCTCCTCCTCTTTCTGAATAGAATCTGCCACTTCCTGGTAAAAAGATTGATAGAGTTAATGCGATGAATGGGTTCTTTTTCTTTATCTTGAAAAAGTTTTCTGCGATAGTTTTTATCTCATCTTTTGAATTAATAAAAGATTCAATATTTGCTTCACCTAAAAAGAGTTTTGAGAGCAAAACATAATCGTAATTTTTTTCAAAAATAACTTGTGTCTGTTTTATATCTTTAAATTTTTTTAAAAAGAATAATGTTATAAGATAGTTTTTTTCATACTCCTCAGAAGAGTTTTTAATTGCATAAAAACTTTCTTCAGCCATCTTTAAATCATCCATAAAAAGATAGTTCACACCTATTAGATTGATGATCTTATCTCTCATCTGAGAGTCCTGACACAGATAGAGTTCTCTTTTCAACTCAGTTATGGATCTGAAGTAATCACCATCTTCAAAAAGAAATTTTGCAAAATCAAGATTCTGGGAAAAGATAAATACTGAAAGTGAAAGAATAAGAATTAATAAGAAAAATTTTTTCATAAATATTTCCTTTACGGTTTATCTATAATTTTATAACCTCTACTTTGAATAAGAACTATCGAATCATAGAAAAGGTTTACATATTCTCTTACGGAAAAATTACATCTTTGCAACCGATCAACTCCTTTTAAAAATCCAAGAAATAAACCATATTTTCTTAACGATTGGAACATATAATTCGAACATGAGGGTGTAAAATTACACACTTCACCCTGTGCTGGTGAAATGAATATCTGATAAAATCTTAAACCAAGAAGCGGTATTATATTTATAGAATTATCGGTTAACCTTTTGTCATAAGTTTCATCATAATATATTTTTTGTGTATCACCTTTTTCAAATGGAACCTCATATGAAAAATCAGTTAAGAGAGTTGAGGCGATTATTAAACTCAGAAACAAATTCATCAATCTTCTCCTTTTTTATCTCAAATCCTGCAGCTTTTTTATGTCCACCATATCCTTCAAAAAATTTTTCAAAAAGTTTTAAAATTTCAAGCCAGTTGAAATTTTCTCCATCATATCTGCATTCAGCACTATAAACTTTTCTTTTTTTACCGATTACACAAACAGGTCTGTTATACTTTTTTGATAAAATTGAAGATAAAACTCCAACATATTTATAGTCAATATCGGAGATGATTATTATAAATTTTTTATCTTCATAAGATTTTTTATCAAGTTCTTGAGTATATTTTTCTATTTTCTTTTTGAAATTTTCAATTCTTTTTTTAGTGTTTTTCAAAAAAATGTAAAAATTTTGTTTTGTATTTTCATTTAAAAAGAATTCCACCATTGGATTTTTCAATCTTATGGTTTTTGAGTTTGCAAAGATTCCACATATATTTGTTACATCAAAATCGAATTCTTTTATCAAAGGTATAAAATAAAAAATTCCATCGTGGTATTTTAAAATCTGTTCATTTGTTTTGTCAACTTTTACTTTATCACATTTTGTTCCCACAGCTGCCAGGGAGATGTTTAAGGGGTCAAATAAAAATGCGTCATAATAGGTTTTAACCTTTTTAAACTTTTTAAGTAAATAGATGGAGAAAAGAAAAGAAACCCCACTACCAGAAAGGTTTTTGAATTTTTTTGATTTCATGAAATATGGATTGATGTATGGTACTTCATCTATTCGCTCTTTATACGGAATGTGATGATCAGTTATTATTACATTTTTCCCTGAAAATTTGATCTTTTTTATGATTTCATAATTAACGGATCCACAATCGACAGTTATGAATGTATCAAAATCTTTTTTCAAAAAATAGTTTACCTTTTTTTCTACAAGTCCAATTCCATCTTTTAACCTTGAAGGGATAAAATACTCAACACTCTTTCCAAACGATTTTAAGGTTTTTGCGAGAATTATAGTTGCTGTAATTCCATCTGCATCCTCATCACCCCACACAAGAATCTTTCTTGAATTTTTTATTATCGGGAGAGATTTTTTAAAATCAATATAGGAAAAATCTTTTTCTTCTATTTTAAACATATTTTTATATCATCAAATTGAGTTTTTTGTTCAACATGCAAAAAACCTTTTAAAGCAAGATCAAGTATTGCTATGAAAGTTAATATAACTTCAAAAAGATTATCAAAATCGCTGACATATTCAAAAAATTTAAACTCTTTATTTTCGTTCAAGTACTGTAAAATCTCTTTAGTTTTTTCTACAATAGTTTTTTTGACTTTTGGATCTCTGTAAAGTTTAAGAGATTCCCCTTTTTTTAAAAGAGGTATGAAAACATCCATCAGATCAACAAGTGTATATGGACTCTCTTCCTCAACCGATTTACTCTCATATATAACATTTCTCGAAAAAAGTTTTGAGGATTCGTGTTCAATATTTCTTAATATTTCTGTTATTTTTTTAAACTTCTGATATTCGATCAATCTTTCGACAAGAGGTTTTCTTGGATCTTCGATTTCTTCTCCATCAACCGGATTCGAGGGTATCAACATATCCGATTTTATCTTTATCAATGTCGCGGCCATCACAATATAATCACTTGCAATATCTATATTGAGTTCCTTCATCCTATCAAGAATCTCAAGATACTGAAGTGTTATCTTTTGAATTGGAATATCATAAATATTTATCTCATTCTTCTTGATAAGATATAATAAAAGATCAAGAGGCCCTTCAAACTGATCAAGACGAACATTTAAAATATCGTTTAACATTTAAAAACTCATCTTTATTCCTATTGACTGAGAAACACCAAGTTCACCCCAGAATTTACTTGACCATAAAACGGATACATTTTTGTAACTCAGTTTGAACCCTGCTGTTAAAGCAGCTGAAATATCGGTTGCATATCCAAGTTGTAGTTCATTCCTATCTGATGAAACACCAAAAATCAAATCAAGAGCAAGTGGAGAAAATATATTTTTCTTTTCCGAAATTTTTATGTTTTCCTTTGTTTCAATAGATTTTTTTTCACTTAAATTATCCAGAGTATCCTTCTTTTCTTCGTCTAAAAAATCAGCATAAGATTCAAAACCTTTATTCTGATCTGTTGTCAGGGTATCAAGCAAAGAATCATTGTTCGATGTGTTGAAAATATCCGATGGTAAACTATCCTGAAAGATATTTGAAGTATCATCGTTTAAAACAACATCATCCTTAACAGTTGTTTGCTCAAAATAGTGTTGTGTGTTAGATTGCTGGGTTAGTTTTTTTTCTAGTGGGGGCCTTATCAATGAAAATTTTAAAGCAAAAGAGTAAAAATATTTTCTATCAACTATTTTGCCAAGATCCATATTAGCTGAGAATGGCATCTCATCCTTCCCAAGAGAGAAGCCTAAGACAACCTTTAGAGGGGTTATAGATGTTTTTTCAAAATCATATCCTCCACCAAGATTCAAAATTTGAAAACCAACATTTAAAAAGTCAAAGTATAATCTTTCATATATCAGTCCTAAATTCAAAGTCGAAAAGATATTATTGTAATCAAGAACCTTTTCCAAACCAGCATTCAATCCACCGCCAACATAAAGATTTTGGTTTAACCTAAAACTTTTTGAAAATTCTATCAAAAGATCTGATGAAAAAAATTCACCAAGATCGTTGTTGAGAGAATCCCTTCTTTCCATCATACCTGAATTAAAATATTTCAAAAGTATCTGTGAAGAGTTGAAATTGTATGTGAATAAACCAAAATGTGAAGAAATAAGAAAAGGCATATATGTGAAAGAAAAAGTTTTTTCATCTTTCTCCATATAAAGTGATGCTGGATTTATTAGATCTCCATTTCTTCCTATAATAGCAGCTGAAGTTGTTGAGTATGCCTGACTTAAAGGGTCAACAGGGATATTCAAAAAATAGTATCCAATATCACCACTAAAATAACCTGGGAATATGAGAGTGGATAAAAATAGTATAAGTGGAACATAAAAAAATTTTTTCATTTTTCCTCCGAGTTGATAAAACTCATCGCTTCTTCTACAAAGAATTTCGTTCCGATGTAAAGTGGAACTCTTTGATGGAGTTCTTCAGGTTTTATTTCAAGTATCTCGTTTTTACCGTCTGTTGCAAGACCACCAGCATTTTTCGTTATCAAAGCGAGCGGATTTGCTTCATACATCAATCTTAATTTTCCTTTAGGTTTTTCTTTGTTTTTATAATCGAGAGGATAAAGGAAAATTCCACCATATATCAGATTCCTATGAAAATCGGAAACGAGTGAACCGATATATCTTAAGGTAAATGGTTTTTCGTTGTTTTTCAAATAATCAACATATTTTTTTACTCTATCATCCCAGTATTTGTAATTACCCTCATTAACGGAATAATATCTTTTTGATGGTTCTGGGAATTTCATGTTTGGATGGGACAACAAAAATTCCCCAAGTGATGGATCAAGAGTGAAACCATGAACACCTTCACCAGTTGTGAAAACAAGCATTGTTGAGGAACCATAGATTATATATCCTGCTGCCAGTTGCTCACTCCCCTTTCTTAAAAAATCGTTTTCAGTACATTCTCCCTCATTTAAAAGTTTATAGATTGAAAATATTGTTCCAATGCTAACATTTACATCGATGTTTGAGGAGCCATCAAGAGGATCGAATATTACACAGTATTTAGCATTCGAATGGTTATGGAAAAATACAGGATCTGCCATCTCTTCTGAAGCACATCCACCAACCGTATCATTTCTTGAAAGAATATTAACAAGCGTTGAATTAGAGAATTCATCAAGTTTTTGAACCTGTTCACCTTGAATATTATCTTTCCCTGTCAATCCTAAAATTTCAACAAGACCCGCCTTGTTAACCTCTCTTGAAATGATTTTCCCAGCAAGAGCTATATCGAGTAAAAGAAGTGTAAAATCACCTTTAGCGTAAGGGAATTTTTTTTGTTCATTAAGAATAAAATGTTGCAACTGTAAATTTCCGTTCATATTTCCTCCTATGAATTTCTGATGAATTTTTCAATCTCAAGAGGATCATCTGTAACAAGATCTGGCTTAAACTTTTCTATATCTTTAAAAAGGTATGTCTCTCTGTTAAAATGTACAACCTTCATTCCAGCATCAAGTGCCCCTTTTATATCCGTTGCTGGTATATCACCTATATGGACAACCTCTTCAGGTTTACAGTCAAAATATTTTATCACAAATTCAAAAATCCTTCTGTCAGGTTTAGAAACTCCAATTTCATCAGAAAATATGAAAAGTGAAAAATCCTGATATATACCAACTTTTTTTAAAACTTCTCTCAAATATTTACCAGGCGTAAAACCTGTATCAGAAATAAGTGTTAATTTAAACTCAGGGGATAACCTTTTTATGAGTAAATCCATATTCTCTATAAATAATACCTCTGAATCGAGAAATGACCTTTCCATAAAGTTAACGAGTTCAACAAAAAATTCCTCAGGATAGTTGTCAATCGAAAGGTATGAAAGAAAAGTTCTAACAGATGAACTCGTCGTTGGAGTATATTTTTTTTCAAGCCATTCACCGTTGAAAAAAACGTCCCATGTTTTATCTATAGCAAAATAATAGTCATCCTTTTTTAGTTCATATCCATATTTTGAAAATATTTTTTCGAGTTTTGTGAATCTGTATTCTTTGAAATTTTTTGAATCCTTCCCTGAAAGTATCGTATTCCAAAGATCAAAAGAAACAACTTTTATCATCAAAAATCCTTAAATCCATCTTTGTTTGATTTCGCATAGTTTATCATTCTGTTAACAGTTTTATAAACATTTTCTTCAATATTTTTTAATCTTTCATTTCTTCCATCCGATTCATTTTTGATTATTGTGAGAAGTTTGAGTTCGTTACTTTCGATCATCTGGATATTTTTTTGTGCAAATGTGTAGTAAATACTGTATTTATCTACAAGTTTAAATGAACAGAGTGCATGGAAATATGATTTTTTCATCAAAAAATAGAATCCAACAAAATATGCAATATCTGCATCGGAATTTGTATTTGAACCATATAATCTCAAAAGATTTATATACTTTTCGCTATCATTACTTTTATACATATATTCCATCAATTTTATGACTATCTCTTTATCAGAGAATCCACTCTTTATCGTATACAGATAAATTTCAAAAATCTCTTTTCTGTTTTCATTTAAAAGTGCTTTTTTCAATCTACTAAAAATTTCAATTTTTTCCATAATATTATTTTATTTTAAATAAGACAAAAGTCAATATAATCTTGACCCATCAGGAGAGTCCCCTCTCAATTTTAATATTGTTGTAAGCTTCGTTTATTTCTTTAAATCTATTTTCAGCATTTTTTATCACATTCTCAGGCATATTTCTTAATTTATCGGGATGTGTTTTTTTGACTAGTTCCCTGTATGCTCTCTTCACCTCTTCATCGGAAGAGTCCTCTGAAACACCAAGGATCGAATACCACCTTTTTCTTTGATCGATACCTTTTTTAAAATGACTATCGTAATAATTGAGAATCGAGTTGATGTCATAGGTGTTTAGTTTCAGTTTGCTGCCGATTTGAAAAAGGGTACTCCTTATGGTATCACTTCTTTTACTTTTCAAAGAGAGTTCGACGATCAATGAAAAAATTGATAATTTTTCTTCATATCTTGCAGACCCATTTATATTTTCAATCGATATCTCGATGTTTAATGTTTTTGGATTTTCATTAAAATTTTTGTAAACATTCATCAGATTTTGAACCCTTTGTAAATCGTCCGGATAGAGTGACAAAAGAAAACTTTTAACATAATCAACTTCATCTTTTGAAACAACCCCATCAAGTAAAGATATGTAAGAAAATATACTCAAAATATCTATGAAGGGATCATAGAAGGAGTTCTGATTTGTGTTTTTGTTTCTAATACTAAGGTTATCAAGACCGTTTAAAAGAGATAAAATTGTAAAAATTATTACAAAAATGATCGATCCAGCGGGACCAAAAATAAAAGAAATTATTATAAAAAGAATTATAAAACCTAAACAGGACATTTTATTTAAAGATTGAACTTGAATTCGATTATATCCCCATCTTTAACGATGTAATCTTTGCCTTCAAGTCGCAGGACACCATTTTTTGCACATTCTTTTAAACTTCCATATTTTTGAAAATCATCAAAAGATACAACCTGTGCTTTTATAAAACCTTTTTCAAAATCTGTATGAATCTTTCCCGCTGCTTTCACAGCATTTGTTTTATCCTTTATAGTCCAACCCCTTACCTCATCCTCTCCGACAGTAAGAAAAGTAATGAGATTCAAAATTTTATAGAATTTAGATATGACTTTTTCGATAGCAAACTCTTTTATCTTCATTTCCGATGCAAACTCTTTTTTTGTGTTCTCATCAAACTCGTTTAATTCTTTTTCATTTAAGGCAGAAACTATAAAATAATCTCTTTTTTCTTTTTCGAGATATTCTATAAGTTCTCCATTTATTTTTTCATCCATTGAAGAAACATTTATTAAAATAATCTCCTTTTTTGCAGATATCAAGGAATAGTTTTTTATCAACTTTTCTTCGTCAGGGGAAAAATCATATCTGTTTAATGGTTTCCCTTCAGAAAGAATGTTTTTAAATTTTTCAAGAGAGTTCAATTCTGAAACTTCGTTTGTAGAAAGTTTGTATTTTGCGTTTTTCAATTTTTCAAACCTTTTTTCAACGATTTCAAGATCTGTCAATATTATATGATCATCAAGTTCAACAAGTTCCTTCTTGGGATCAAGAGTTCCAAAATGGGGAGGGAAAATATCATTTTCAAAATTTCTAATTACTTTTAAAATTCCATCACATTCTTTTAGTTTTCCAAAATATTCCTGATCGATGAACTTTTCTTCCTTCTCTCCTAACCTGTTGTAATCTAAAAAATCTATAGTTGGATATGTGGTCTTTTTCGGATTAAAAACTTTTGATAGGAAATCTATTCTTCTATCAGGAACTTTTACTGAAGAAATATGAAATTTATCTTTTAAATTAGAACTTAAATTTAAACCAGTTAAAGCCTCAAAAACTGTTGTTTTACCTGACTTTGATAAACCTAAAATTCCAACTTTCATAATTTTGATAAAAGGGGGTTATAAACCCCCCTTAATTTTAAATTATTATACTCCTGCTAATCTTTTCAGTTTTTCCCATCTTCTATTTACATTTTCCTGTATCTCTTTGATATCATCTTCTTTTAGATGTCTGAACCTTCCCTGTTTAAGTAAATATTCGTTCACAGGTTTTAGTTCTTTTTTAGGAGAAGGCATATTTATAGTATATTTTTCTCCGTTTTCAATTTCATAGAGTGGAAAAATTCCACTTTCAACAGCCATTCTGCCCAATTTTATAGTATCTTCAGGATTTGTTTTCCATCCAGGAGGACAAGGTGCAAGTATATGGAAAAATTTAAAACCTCTAATTTTAACCGCTTTTTCAAGTTTTTTAGTTAAGTCCTCAGGATATGAAACACATGCTGTTGCTTGGTATGGAACATTGTGTGCAGCAACAATTGCATCAAGATCTTTTTTGTTTTCAGCTTTTGGAAAGGTTGTTGGAGTTGTTGTTGTCCATGCACCTTTTGGGGTTGCAGAGGATCTTTGAACACCGGTGTTCATATACGCCTCATTGTCATAAACAAAGTAGAATATATCATCATTTCTTTCTGCAGCACCTGATAATGCCTGGATTCCTATATCGTATGTTCCTCCATCACCAGCCCATGCTACTGCGTTTACATACTCTTTTTCAACTTTCTTTACACCTGCCTTTATTCCAGCAGCTGTAATTGCTGCTGTCTCAAACGCTGTGTGGAAAAGAGGCACCTTTACTGAAGAATATGGAAATGGCCCATCTATCACAGACCAGCAACAAGCAGGGAATGTCAGAATCGTGTTTTCACCAAGTGTTTTCAAAACCAATCTTAAAGCCAAAGCACCACCACATCCCTGACATGCAAGATGCCCTGGATTTAAAAGTTCTTTTTGTGGTATTGAATATTTCATAATTTCACCTCCATCCACTTGATATCAGCAGGTTCACTTTTCTTGGCATCTTCAAAAAGTTTATGTATTGTATCAACAGTAATATCTCTTCCGCCAAGACCAGCTATATATCCATAAATTTTTGGTTTAACAGGTTCATTATAAAGTGCCGATTTAACTTCTTGAAAAACTATTCCACCAGCACCAGGTGAAAGGTTTCTATCAAGAACAATCGTTTTTTTGGCATTCTTAAGATACTTTTTAACATCTTCATAAGGGAAAGGTCTGAAAAATCTTATTCTCAAAAGTCCTACCTTTTCTCCCTTTTCTCTGAGTTCATCTATAACCTGTTTTGCTGTTGATGCTGCTGTTGCCACTGCAACAAGTATTGTATCAGCATCTTCACATTTGTATGTTTCAACAAGTCCATACTCTCTTCCAAACATCTCTTTAAATTCTTTCTGTGCATCTTTGATAACTTCAATAGAATCTTCCATCGCCTTTTGGATTTTATATCTAAGTTCCATATACCAGTCAGGAGTTGTTAATCCACCAAAAGTGTGTGGATCCTTTATGTTGAGTTTATATTTGGGATTGTATGGTTTCAGATATCTATCAGCATCTTTTTGATCAATAAGAGTTACATTTTCAGAAGTATGTGATAAAAAGAATGCATCAAGAACTATCATCACAGGCAAAGAAACTTTTTCATTTTCAGCAACTTTATATGCAATTAAAACTGAATCGTAAACTTCCTGGTTACTTGAAGCATAGATCTGGAGCCAGCCAGTATCTCTTTGTGATAAAGAATCTGTCTGTTCTGACCAGATCGTCCATGGTGGTGCCATAGATCTGTTGATGTTTCCCATGACTATTGGAAGTCGTGCACCAACAGCCCAATGAAGCATCTCATGCATCAAAGCAAGCCCCTGTGCACTCGTTGCTGTGAATGCTCTTGCTCCCGCTGCAGATGCCCCTATACAGGCAGCCATTGCTGAATGTTCAGATTCAACTTTTATAAATTCAGCATCAAGAGTCCCATCAGCACACATTTCAGAAAGCAGTTCAACAACCTGAGTTTGAGGAGTTATTGGATATGCTGCAATAACCTGAACTCTCGATGTTACGGCCCCATAAGAAAGGGCATGATTACCCATTATAACTTTTTGTTCACTCATTTTTCCTCCTCAATCATTGTTATTGCTTTTACCGGGCATTCTGCTGCACATATCCCGCAACCTTTACAAAAAACATAATCAATATCTGCCTTCCCTTCAGAATCCTCTTTTATCGACATATCAGGGCAATATTTCCAGCAGATACCGCAAGCAATACATTTTGCTTTGTCAACAACCGGTCTTTCGTTTCTCCATGATCCAGTTTCATTGAACTCTGTTGTTCCGAGAGACATAGCATTTGGAGGGAGATCACTCTCTTTTTCAAATATTATTTTTTTTCCAACTCTTTTCATAAATTCTCCTTATTACATTATTGTAGAATTGTATGCATCTATAGCTGCCTGAGCATTCTCATCCGGTTTAATTGGAACCTCTTTTTTTATAGCATCAACTATCGATTCTATTTTCACAAAACCTGTTGCTTTTGCAAAACCACCCAAAATCGCTGTATTTACTATGGGTGCTGCAGATGAACCCAATCTATGTTTTAAAGCAATACCTGTTGCGTCAACAGTTGCAATTTTACTATTTTTCGCTTTGATATTCAATTCGGTGGGTTTTTTCTTGGTATTTATAACGATAAAACCACCCTCTTTCAAACCTTCCGTGATATCTATAGCGTTTAACAGAGTTGGTTCAAGAACTATAAGATGCTGTGGTTCATAAATTTTTGAACGGATATTTATCCTTTGATCAGCAACTCTTATAAAGGCAGTTACAGGGGCTCCTCTTCTTTCAACTCCAAATTCAGGAAATGCCTGCACAAATTTTCCTTCCATAGCAAAAGCATATGCAAGGATTTTAGATGCTATCACACCACCCTGTCCACCCCTTCCATGAATTCTTATCTCAAGCATTATTCCTCCTATTAAACTTTTATTTATACTCTTTAGCACTTTCCTCTTTCGTTAAAACTCTAAGTCCACCAAGAGCAAGTGCCTGCATTTCGTTTTCACCCGGATACACCTTTATTGTAGCGATAAATGATATCATATCTTCAATCCACCCAACAAACATTTTGTCATAGGCAAGTCCACCTGTTATCGCTATCGCATCAACCTTTCCATGTAAAACTGCAGCCATCATTCCAACCCATTTCCCTATATTGTATGCCATCGCTTTATAGATTCTTTCATACTCTTTGTTTCCAGCTTTTACTTCATCTTCAACCTTTCTCATATCATTTGTTCCAAGGTGTGCCACTATACCCGCTTTTCCAGCTAAACGTTTTTTGAAATCCTTTTCCTCTATTTTTGTTTCAGTAATAAATTTATACAGACCCCATGCTGGAACAGAACCTGCCCTTTCTGGGGCAAAAGGACCATCACCGTTGAGCGCATTGTTCACATCAATTACCTTTCCATTTCTATGAGCACCAATAGATATTCCACCACCAAGATGAACGACTATAAGATTTATTTCTTCATACTTTTTTCCAAGATCTTTTGCTGCTCTTCTTGCTGTCGCTTTTTGATTTAAAGCATGAAAGATTGAAACCCTTTCGATCTCAGGGAACCCAGTTATCCTTGCAATATCATCCATCTCATCAACAACAACAGGATCAACTATGTATGAGGGTTTTCCAGTCTCTTTTTCAAACTCATATGCAATCATACCACCAAGATTTGAAGCATGTTCTCCAAGGGGAGAATGTTTCAAATCCTCTATCATTTTTTCATTTACCTTGTAGGTTCCAGAAGGAATCGGTTTTACAAGTCCTCCCCTTCCAACAAAACAATCAAAATCTTTTATGTTAAAACCGTTCTCTTTTAATGTATCCTCGATTGCTGCTCTTCTGAATTCATACTGATCAACTATGTGTTTGTATTTTGAAATCTCACTTTCAGGGTGAGATATAGTTTTTTTGAAAATTTCTTTGTCATCCTCATAGACCGCTATCTTTGTAGAAGTTGAACCGGGATTGATCGTTAAAATTTTATACATATAACTCCTTTTTTATTTTTAAATTTTTATAATATCATTAACCTTAATATATGTCAACCTTTAAACTCTCTTCAATTTTTGTTTTCAAAAGATCTTTTACGAATTTTGCGCCTTCTTTTGAAAAATGTTTATCAAACTTTTTTGTCAATTTCACTTTCGTATCAATTTTACGAAACTCATCCAATGGATAAATATAATCTATCTTATCTCTTCTCAAAACATTCAGAACACTATCCATCACCTCTTCATATCTATCATTATATCCATAAAGTTGTTCCAATTTTTCAAGTTTTTTCATAAGATCTTGCTGATATGTCCATTCTGAAGGTATTACAAAAACAAGAAGTTTACATCCTCTCAATTCACATTCTTTTTTTATTTTTTTCATCAGGTGGTCATAGATTTTTATTGATTCCTGCCAGTTGATATAATTGAAAACATCCTCATCGGGATTTAAAAGATCTGGCTCTAGGAGATTCTTTTCGTATAAAAACTTCCCAAAACTTGTGTACTGTAAATAAGATGAAAGCACTCTATAAATTTTTGTTTTGTACAGAGATAATTTTAAAGTTCTTGTGATCTTAAACAAAAATCCAAAATTTTCAAATTTGTTCTCATTAACAACTTTTTGTTCAACAATTTTTCTATCAACAGGATAGTTTAAAAGAATGATTGAATCATTTTTTAAAATAAATTTTGGCTTTGATGCTTTCGTTCCTATGTTATCTCTTAAAAGTTCATCAAGATCGTTGTTGAAAAACAAAAACACAACAACAGAATTATCCTCAACTGTCTCTTTGAATAAAAGGTACTCCTGATCTGTTCCATATCCAACCATACCATAATTCTTTACCTCAACATTCAACTCCTTTGATAACATACTCGATATCAAATCATCGTTGTTTAAATGGTAGCCCCACAAGAATGAATCTCCATACATCAATATCTTTTTGCCCTTTTTGTTCTTCTTTGGGAAGATTGTGTTTCTGAAACCTAAAGAATCTGTTTCAACTAAAAATTTACTCTCAAATGTCTTTACCATCACTTTCCTATTAGGTACCCCTCTCCATCCAAGTAAACTATCCTCCATAAAAAGATTAGATCTTTGTTCCCAACTTGAATACTTTTCAAAAAATATCAAAAAAATTTTTAATCCAAGTTCAACTATGAGCAAAATCAGAAATATATACAATAAAACTCTTACAAATTTTTTCATGTTGACAATTATAACCATATTAATATAATTTTCAACAAAGGAGTTTATGATGAAAAGAAAAATCGTTATAATTATTCTTGTTTTTCTCTTTGTTTTTATTTATCCACAAACAAAAACTGATAATTTTCTCCATTTTGATTTTGTTTTTTCAAAACCAGCAAATACAACATCATATATTGGAACTTTTGGTGTCTCTTATGGACTTGATATCAAAGAGATGTTTGAAGTTAAAAATTTGAGTTTAAGACCA
Source organism: Caldifarciminota bacterium (assembly GCA_039804105.1). Taxonomy (GTDB): domain Bacteria; phylum Hydrothermota; class 32-111; order 32-111; family 32-111; genus 32-111. The sequence continues at coordinate 223,855 of JBDRZU010000001.1, read as the reverse complement.
CAGATCGGAATTTCGATGGGGGGTGGAGTCGTTAAAGAAAGAGTAGGACTTATTAATATAGAATCTAATTGTGTATATTCTTTGATAATTCCAGATCTATCTTTTTATTATTATATAAGAGAGTTAAAAGAAACAGTAAAACAGGGAATACTATTTTATATTGGCGGTGGAATACTCATGCCTATAAAACTTATTTCATATTCTGATGATAGATTTGATGATGTATTCACAAACGATTTTCCCTTCCCTTCAATAAAAATGGGAATGATAATAAAAAGAAAATATGATCTTCAGTTAAACTTCTCTGCACCAAGTTCAATATCGTTTGGATTTATTTTTTAGCCACGGGAAAGTATATAACAAATATTTAAAAGTACAAATAAAAAAACAATAAATCCGATAATATAAAATTTAATTTTTTCCATCTTCAACCCCGTCAAGATGAATTATACTAATTTATTTTATTTTGTCAACTAATTTTTAATTTTGATAACTTTCTTTTGTTTGTTGACTATGAAAAATAAACTTTTATAATGTTTTATATGAAAAAAATTTTTATCATTATTTTCCTAATAATTTTTGCAATCAACTTTTTTTCAAAAGAAGTTATAGATTTTTTTTCAGATTCTCTTGACTCTTTAGAGTTTTATATTGAAAAAAATGATACGATAAAAAGTTTAAGATTTTTTAATGTTTTAAAAGAAATAGATTCCTCAAAATATGAACCCTACTACTTTATAGGTTTTTTATATTACCAGAATAATAATCTGGACAAAGCGATCCATTATCTAACGATCGCTTCAAACTTAAAAAATGATGAAGAAGTTTTTTATCTTTTAAATAAATGTCTTTTAGAAAAAGATGATAAAAAGTTTCTGGAAAAAATAAATTATTCGATCAAATATTTCCCAAACAGTATAAAACTGATGAAACTGAAACTTTTTTATTTCGAAAGAAAAAATTTAAACGATTCAACACTTTTTGCAGCACAAAAAATCTTATCCCTTGATGATAATGATATCGATGCTTTATTCTCGATTGCAAACTACTATCATAAAATTAAAAATTACAATCTTGCTGAAAATTATATCTCACAGGTTTTAAATATTGATGAGAAAAACCAAAGGCACATTTTTCTCGCAGCTGAAATTTTTCATAAATTAAAAAAGTATGATAAGAGTAACAACTATTTTAAAAAACTTTTAAACACAGAATATGATTTTTACGCTTTGAATCGCATTATCGACAATTTTTATGAAAAAAATTTTTATGATTCCGTCGAGGTTTACTGTTTCAACACATTGAAAGGTTATCCAGATTCTTTGATCGTTCTAAAAAAACTTTTAAACCTTTACAACAGAACTAAAAATTTTCCTCTACTTTTAAAAATGGATTCAATTTTGACCAACACTGAAAAATATGATCAGGAAATTTTTGAAAATCTTGGAAAAGAATTTTTTAAAAGTGATTCTTTAAATCTTTCAAAAAAATATTATGACAAAATTTTAGAAAAAAACCAAAAATATTTTTCAAAGGAATCAGTTCAAAATTATATCCTCTTAAATGAACTCGATATATCAGAAAAGATAATCTCAAGAATGGATTTAAAAAATTTTAATGATTCAATTTTTTTCTTCAAGTTTAAAGGTATAATTAAATATAAAAAAAATGAAAATGATTCATCAGAATTTTACTTCGAAAAACTCTACCTGTTAAACGATAAGGATACCATAAATATTAAATACCTTACAACCATCTATAGTAAAAATAAAAAATTTTTAAAATTATCTGATCTTATCGAAAGCATAAAGGATGTTTATCCTGATTTGCATGAGAGATTAAAAGCAAGGTATCTCCAATAAAAATCATTCTACTGTAACACTCAAATAAGTTTTATGATCTTTATATGTTGCTTTTATACAGAACATTCCCTTTTTTATACCTTTAATTCTGACAAAATTTTTCTCTTTCTTTTCAACTATGTAAATGTTATCCCCTTGTAATTCCCAGTCAACATTTTTTATACAGGATGAATTTTTCAACACTGCTGAATTCTGGTCATAACCCACAATGTTGAATATTGCAGATTCTCCAACAGAGATTTTTGAAGGACCATTGATACTGATCAAATAACAATCCACATCTTCTATTTTCCCAGTTTTCGCACAGGATGCCAATAATAGAATTAACAAAATTTTTAAAATATTCTTTTTTGACATCTTCCCCCCTTTCTATTTATTATATTAAAACCATTTTTTTTTCTGTCAATAAAAAAATTTTTAATTTTTCCTATTGAATTTATAAAAAAAAAATATATAATACCTTCAAAACAGGAGTTTCGTATGTGTCTTTTTTTGTGTAGGTATCAGTTAAACCCTTTAACTTCAGATTATGGAGGTATGAAAGAATGCAAGCCCTAGGTAAACACATTCTTGCTGAGTTCTACAAATGTGACTCAGCGATTTTAAACGATGTTGCTCAAATCGAACAACTCATGGTTGAAGCAGCAAAAAGAGCAAGAGCAACAGTGATTTCAAGTTCTTTTCATCACTTTTCACCTTTCGGAGTTAGCGGAGTTGTAGTAATAGCGGAATCCCACCTCACGATCCACACATGGCCAGAATATGGTTACGCATCGATAGACATCTACACTTGCGGAAACACTCTTGACCCCTGGATCTCATTCAAATACCTTGTAAAAAAATTGAAAGCTAAAGAAACTTCCATGATGGAAGTTAAAAGAGGACTTTTTGATGTTGATGGAACATTGAAACACAAAACTGATAAAAGTTCAACAGAAAAAATAGGAGTTTAAAATGAACCTTTTTACTCCGAAAAGATTTTTCTTTGTTGCGGGGCATTCAGAAGGTTTTTCAAAATTGAATTCATTTGACTGTGCACTTCTAAACGCAAAAATAGGAAATATGAATCTTATTAAGATATCTTCAATAATCCCACCTTATTGTAAAAATGTTAAATTCATAAAGATTCCCCAGGGAAGTTTTATTCCGGTTGCTTATGCATCGATCACATCTGATATGACAGGTCAATACATTTCTGCTGGTGTTGCTGCAGCAAAACCTGATGATGATTCTTTACCAGGTGTTATAATGGAATATTCCTCAAACGGAAGAAAAAAAGATATTGAAGATATTGTAAGAAGTATGGCGGAAGAGGCGATGAAAGTAAGAGGTATTTCAAATTTTACCCTTCAAAGCAAAGCATGTGAACATAGAGTTAAAAGAATCGGAACAGCGTTCGCAGCTGTAGTTCTATGGGAGTGAAAATGAAAGAGTTCAACACTTCCGGGCAAACCGAAATCTGGTTCACAGAATACCATACAAAAAATACCGGGATCACTTTTAAAGTCAAAGAGACACTCTACAGAAAAAAAACAAAATATCAGGACCTCGTGATACTTGACACATACGAATATGGTAAAGTAATGATCTTAGATGGACTAGTAATGCTTACAGAAAGGGATGAGTTCGTTTACCATGAAATGATAACCCATATACCGATAAATATAAATCCTGATATAGAAAATGTATTGATAATTGGGGGTGGAGATTGTGGAACTTTAAGAGAAGTTTCAAAATATAAACACATTAAAAAAATAAAAATGGTTGAAATCGATGGTGAAGTTGTAAAATCATCTAAAAAATTTTTCCCTCAGTTAACAAAAAATCTTTCAAAAAATGCTAACATCATAATTGGAGATGGAATTGATTTTGTCAACAAAACAAATGAAAATTTTGATCTCATAATTATTGACTCTTCTGATCCAATAGGACCAGGTGAAGGACTTTTTACAGAAAAATTTTATAAAAACTGTCATAAGATTTTAAGTAAAAACGGCTTTTTAACAGTTCAAGCCGAAAGTCCATACCTTCATAAAGAATCTGTTAAAATTATATATGAAAGGATGAAAAAAGTTTTTAAACATGTAAAACCTTATCTTGCATTCATACCAACATATCCATCTGGGATGTGGAATTTTATGATATGCTCAAAAGAAAATTTCGACATAGAAGTAAAAGATAAAAAATTAATAAAACCTTTTGAAAAAAGTTTAAACTATTACAACCACGAGATTCACAAAAGTTCGTTCGCTTTGCCAAACTTTGTTAAAAAGATCTATGATCTATAATTTTCTCGAATCATCAGAGGATAAAAAAAATTCTGAAATCGTTATCGTCGGATATCCTTTCGATTCAACATCATCTTTTAGAGCAGGTTCAAGGAATGGACCAAATTCATTAAGATTTTTTTCTTGGAACCTTGAAACTTTTTCAAACTATCAAAAAAAAGATATCCATACGAAAAATTATTTCGATATGGGTGATATTGAATTACCTTTAGGAAACATCAAAAAAACAAATGAAATAATATTTAAAACAACAAAAAAACTTTTAAAATCAAACAAAAAAATAATTTCTCTCGGCGGGGAGCATTCGATAACTTATCCGATAATAAAAGCTTTCAACGATTTCTACAACGACTTTGTTCTAATAGTTTTTGATGCTCATGCAGATTTAAGAGAAGAATATATGGGAACTAAATTTTCACATGCATGTGTAATAAGAAATTGTACAAAATTGATTGGTGAGAAAAGAATATGTCAGATCGGCATCAGATCTTATACAGAAGAAGAGTACGAATTTTCAAAAAAACTTCTCTTTTTTAATGAGCGACCTGATTCTTTCGATTTTGATCTTATCAAAAATAAAAAAATTTATATTTCAATAGATCTCGATGTTCTTGATCCTTCTGTTGTTCCAGGAACAGGAACACCTGAAGCAGGTGGGTTAAATTTTAAAGAGTTCATAGATTTTCTATTAAAATTTAAAAATTTTGAAATCATTGGAACCGATATCGTCGAACTTTCACCTGAACATGACGTTTCAGGAATCTCTTCAGCAGCAGCTGCAAAAATAGTCAGAGAACTTATACTTCTTTTGTAAAAAATTTTCTGTTAATCAATTCATAAATTCCAAGATAGAGAGTCAGCAATGAAAAGTTATAAAAAAAATCCTCAACAGGAATTGTTCCGATCCTTATATTTGTGATCGCTTTTTTAGAATATAAAACGATTGGAATTCCAGTTAACAATGAATTAAAAATAAAGAATAGAATAAAAATAAGCACAAGAAAAATGTAGTAATGAACATTTTTAAGAAGAAAATTAAAACAGTAAGATAACATTATAAATGTTAATCCCGTAACAAAGAAAATGGTTGAAGTGTAGGGAGTAAAAATAAAATAAACACCAAGAAGAATAAAAGTTAATCCTACAGATGTTATAACAATTTTTGGCAATGGCTTTACTTTTGTATCAAAAACAAAAAATTTTATTCCTTCATATAGAAATAAACATGCATAAGGAACGGTAATAAAAAAAAGTACTTCTTCTAAAGGTAGATCAAAAATTCTTGTAGTGTTAACATATTTCGAATTGAAAAACCAATCTCCCCTTTTTGTTGCTACCGAATCCCAGATTATAAAAGGTATTCCGACCGAAATAAATGATATAAAAAATGATATCAATTTTTTTAGAGTATATTTGTACAATAAAATAGAACCTATTAAAGGAAAAATGATAATGATAATATTGATCAAAAGATATCTACTCATTCAATAACCTTATCAGTTTTAAATTTTCATTATCTCTCAATCTTCTTGTTGAAACAATAAATTTTATCATATCAACCTGAATCTTTCGAGGAACGAATGAAAAATCTTTATGAAGCAGATACTCATAAATAAATTTTAAATCCTCATTTCTCTTTTTTGATACATTGAAGTAATCTGGGAGATTTTCATAAAAAGAAAACCTTAAGAATCTGATTTCAAGACAATCAGGAAATTTGCTAACAGAACTATCGATTATCGAAATCGCTTTGAACACAAATTTGACTTTTTTGGGAATGTTTTTTTCAAACTTACCCTCGAGACCCTTTAGACATGCATAATATGACATAAGAATAGGATTATATTGGGAAATATCGGTTCCAAAGTTTTTTTCCATATAATTTTCTAAAAACTTTGTCGTATCAAGATTTTCGATTGCTATATAATATTTTTCCCTAATAAAGTTCAATTTTTCATAATCGATTTCCTCTTTATATGGGTTATTCGGAAAAATATAAAAAACTAATATAAATATAAGAATAAGAGATAATTTTTTCATATTAAAAAGTATTAAAAATATTTTTTATACCAGTGAAAACAATTCTTCTGATCCTTGGTTTAACTTTGATCTTGTAAACTATGAAAGGATTATCATAAATTCTTTTCGCTGTATATTTGTACATATCTGATGCTGTTTTGATTGGAACCATAAGATATTTTGGAATGTATCTATAACCTTGTTCACCAATATTTTGCCACTTAAAATAAAGATCTAACTGTTCCCTTAGAAATTCTTTAAATCGTTCGTCTTTCTTTGAAACCTCTTCATAGGTTAAAGAATTTAGATCATATTTTTTCAAAACATCAAGTGGGAGATACAACCTCCCAAGTTGATTATCCTCATTTATATCTCTTATAAAATTGATATATTGCATCGCTCTGCCTAAATTTCTTGCATAATGGTATGACTCTTCTGTAAGTCCCATAATTTTACACATCATAATACCTATGACTTCCGCTGATCCGTACATATATTTTAAAGTTTCGTCGAGATTTAAATATGTTTTTTTATTTATATCCATCTCCATCGAATCAAGAAATGAATCGACCCATTCTTTTTTGATATCAAATTTTTTCATAAGAGAAACAAAACTTTCAATCACCACATCTTCAACCTTCTCCCCTTTCAACCTCTTATAAAAATCATCCTTGAACCTGTAAAAACCATCCTTATCTTGTGGAACAGAATCAACAAAATTATCAGCTTTTCTTACAAAACTGTAAAGGATAAAAACCCTGCTTCTTACTGTTATAGGGAAAAATACGCTTGAATAAAAGTATGTTTTTGACCCGTTTTTAAAAATTTGATAAGAGGTTTTGTTAATCATAAATTTTTTTGACAATTTTCGATAAAACTTCTCCAGCGATTGTTACCATTGGGACTCCGATTCCCGGATGTGTATAATGTCCAACAAAAAATAGGTTTTTCACTTTTTTACTTCTATAAGGCAATCGAAAAATTGCAGTTTGAAATTTAGCATGGGAAAGACCAAGAGCATTCCCTTTATATGAATTATAATCTTCTATAAAATCATTTATAGAATATACTTTTTTTACTATAATATTTTCTTTTAAATCAAAACCAACAAGTTTTGAAATTCTGTTAACTATTTTTTCAGAAAATTCTTTTCTTAAATGATCGTTATCATCAATACCTGAAGATATTGGCACAAGGACAAAAAGATTTTCATAATTTTCAGGTGCTGTCGTTTTATCTGTTTTTGAGGTGACCGATATATAAAAGGATGGATTTTCAGGCATTTTTTGTATATCAAAAATAGTTTTAAAATGTATTTCCCAATCGTTAACAAGACAAAGGTTATGATGTTTTAATTTTTCTATTTTTTTATTGATCCCAAGAAAGATTAAAAAAGCTGATGGCCCTAAAATTTTTTTATTCCAGTATTTTTCATCAAAACTTTTATAGGAAGGTTCAAGCAGATAGTTTTCCGTAAAATAAAAATCTGCATTCGAAATAACTATATCACCATCAAAAAAACCATTGTTGGTTTCAACACCTTTTGCTATTCCATTTTTAACAACTATCTTTTTCACTTCATTGTTAAGGAAAATTTTACATCCAAACTCCCTTGCAACTTCTGCATAAGATTGAGCAACTTTAGAAAAACCCTCAAAAGGATAAAAAACTCCCGACTTGAAATCAACATAACTCATAATGGAATAGAATGCTGGTGTATTATATGGAGAAGAACCAAGAAAAACTGTTGTGTATTCAAGAATCTGTCTCAATTTCTTGCTCTTAAAAAATCGTTTTACATAACCATCCATATAATGGAAAATATTGAGTTTTATTCCATCCGTTAAAAGTTTTAGATCAATAACATCTTTAATACTTTCATACTTTCTATACAAAAATTTATCTATCAGATTGTATTGATATGTCGCATTCGAAATATATTCTTCTAACCTTTTAGAACTTCCTCTTTCTAAACTTTCAAAAATATCTTTTATCGATTCGATATCTGATGGTATATCTATTATCTGACCATCCTCAAAAAATAACCTATAGTTTGGATCAAGTTTTATAAGTTTATAATAGTCAAAAAAATTTTTATTAAAATTTTGGAAAAACCTCTCAAAAATTTCAGGCATCAAATACCATGAAGGTCCTTTATCAAAAAGAAATCCTTTTTCAAAATAGGTTGAAGCTCTTCCACCAATCTGAGAATTCTTTTCTAACACCGTTACATCGAAACCATATTTTGAAAGAAAAGCAGCAGCAGAAAGTCCTCCAAAACCAGATCCGATGATAATTATCTTTTTCAATTATTTACTCCTTTAAAATTTATACCAATCGAAAAATATTGAAAACTTGAATAATTTTTACCATAACTTGAAAATATGGCAAACTTTTCTGAAAAAGTGTATAAGAATGAAACTTCGAACTTCTCTGAAAAAGTATTTAAAACAAGTGCAATATTTTTATACTTGTAATCTAACTCCAGGGATGGAGATAAAGAAAGAAATTTGTAAACAAAAGTATATCCATCATCAAGATATGTTAAGAAATTTACAACAAAGGATATTTTTAAAGATGATGCATCTTTTTTGAACAGTTTTGAAAAACCGACATCTCCCTGAGGTTCAAAAACATATTCATAATCCTCTCCAAAGTTTTGAACAGGAAGTAAATCATAAAAATTTAAAAAAAGAGAATAATCAGCTAAAATTTTTTCAATATTAAGAGAATTTGTTAATATTATTGGATTCTTTGAAAAATTTAAATAGTTGAAATTCAGGTTGAATAGACAATTCAAAAATTTTGTTTTTTTACCAAAGAAAAAAGTGAAACTTAATTTATTTAGATTTTCATTCTTAATTATGTATGGATAATTAATGGGAGAAGGCTCGCTGGTTGTATCCAAAACAGTTGTATAATCGATAGTGCCATAATTAATAACTTTTAAACCAAGTCCTGTCAAAAAGTCGCTATTCCATAGATAGAGTAGATTAAAAGAATTGGAGAGTTGCGAAGTGGTAAAATTTGCATTTATTCCTTGTTCAAAATAATCAAAATATTTATGGTCAAAACTCGCATCAGGTAAAACTATCTGAGAATATATATTAGTAAAAATCATTAGAATACAACAGAGTATTATTTTTTTCACTATCCGCTTTCTTCTTTTCATCTGTTAATTTTGTAATTTTGTGGTATCACAAATTCCCTCTCAAAATTATCCTTTTGAAAACTCAAAAGTTGCATATCAACATCAACATCCTTCCCATTAATAAATTCGAACAAAACAGGAATACCTCCATAAATCGAATCAAATATTATCTCAAAATCAACATTCAGGTAACTTTTCAAAATCTTGTTATACCTTTTGATCATTTTTGATAGTTCAAAGTTTTCTTTTGTTACAAACATTTTTATTCTTTTTAAAGAATCTATATCCATACTAAAATATTTAACCGGAATACCTGTTAATACAGTATCCTTAACAAAATTCATTTTTTTATTTTTTAGGATATTTTTATCAAGATAAGATGAAAAGAAATCAAAAAATTCAAAAGAAAGAGTAGTTACGGTTTTATTTTCATCATCTACAAGATAAAAGGTATCACTATTTTCTTTGAAAATGTATCTAATATTCTCATTTTTAAAAATGATACTATTTTCTTTCGTCAGAATATCAAAATTTATTAAAGAAGAATCGTTTTCAAAATATTCTTTCAAACGGTATGAAAATTTATAATCACCAAAAAGAAATATAATAAAGTATAAAGATAGAAATAAGAAAATAATTTTATTCGATTTTACAGAGTTTTTGATTCTTAACAACCCTTTCTCCTTCTTTAACATAGATTTCCTTTATTTCCCCTTCCACCTTCGAATAGATTCTGTTTTTCATTTTCATCGCTTCAAGTATCATCAACACTGTTCCACTTGAAACCTTATCCCTCTCTTTAACAAAAACTTTCGTAATGATTCCTGGTATTGGAGATCTTACTTCGAATGGATCTTCAAGAGTGGTATCTATGGGTAATTTATAATCCTGTGGGATGTTTGTTGGATACTGATCAAAATCAACTGATATGTTATTTTTTTTCTTTTCCATAATCACACCGGCATGTTTGAATGTTTTTTGATTGGGAGATTCTCTTTTTTATCCTCAGTTATCTCGAAAGCACTTATAAGCATATTTCTTATTTCATCGGGATTTATAACTGAATCAATATAACCTTTCGATGCAGCAACAAAAGGATTAGCAAACTTTTCGATATACTCCTGAATTTTTAGTTGTCTGGTTTTTTCTTTATCTTCACTTTCGTCAATCTCCTTTTTAAATATAATATTCGCTGCGCCTTCTGGTCCCATTACAGCGATTTCAGCAGTTGGTAAAGCAAACACAAGATCTGCCCCCAAATGTTTAGAACACATAGCAATATATCCACCACCATAAGCCTTTCTCAAGATCAAAGTTATTTTTGGTACAGTTGCTTCAGAGTAAGCGTACAACAACTTTGCTCCATGTCTTATGACTCCTGCATATTCTTGATCTATTCCCGGTAAATAACCAGGCATATCAACAAGTGTTAAAAGGGGTATATTAAAGGCATCACAGAATCTAACGAATCTTGCGGCTTTATCAGAAGAGTTAACATCAAGAACTCCTGCAAGAACATCAGGTTGGTTTGCCACTATTCCTATACTCCTTCCATCAATTCTTGCGAAACCAACAACAATATTTTCAGCCCAACCAGATTGAACTTCAAAAAAGTCGGAATCATCAACAATACTATAAATCACATCTTTTACATCATAAGGTTCTTTGGAATCGTGAGGTATTATCTCTTCAATACTTTTTGTTTCCTTGGGAGGTTTGGGTTCAATCCTTTTGGGTTTCTCATAACAATTGTCTGGAATATATGAAAGGAGTTTTTGAACCTGAAAGAATGATTCATATTCGTTCGAAGCAAAGAAATGTATATTACCCGTTTTTGTGTGATGTGTATAAGCACCACCAAGTTCCTCCATCGAGATGTCCTCTCCTATAACTGTTTTAATGACCTGAGGTCCAGTTATAAACATTTTTGAAAGATCGTTAACCATAAAAACAAAATCCATTAAAGCAGGAGAATAAACTGCTCCCCCAGCGCATGGTCCAAGAATCACAGAGATTTGGGGAATAACTCCAGATAATCTCGCATTTCTGAAAAATATGTTACCATAACCAGCCAATGCTGAAACTCCCTCCTGAATCCTTGCTCCTCCAGAATCGTTTAATCCTATGAGTGGAACCCCCATTTTAGCTGCAAGATCCATAATCTTTGTAATTTTTAGGGCATGCATTTCACCAAGTGAACCACCTGCAACTGTGAAGTCCTGTGCAAATATACAAACTTTTCTTCCATTTATTTTTCCATAACCTGTTATAACACCATCACCAGCAAGTGATTTCTTTGATAATCCAAAATCTTTTGCACTGTGTTCAACAAAAAGATCGGTTTCAACAAAACTATCTTTGTCAAGGAGCAACTCTATTCTATCTCTTGCAAACAGTTTACCACTCTGGATCTGTTTTTCGATTGCCTGTTCCCCACCGCCCTCCAATAAAACTTTCTTTTTGTTAAACCATTTGGCCATTCTTTCAATAAACTTCATTTATTTCTCCTGTTTTGTTATTTATCAATTATATAAAGTTGACTCAACATGTCAATAAACAGATAAAATTTTTGTTGATTACATGAGGATTTAAAATATAATTTGAAATTAAAATAAGGAGAAAAAATGGATAAATATTTACATTTTGTAAAAACTTACCCTATAATTTCATCTTTCCTTCAATTTGCAATACTAGGATTTTTAGGAGAAGTTATTTCGTATTCTATACGAAAAAGATTAAAAAATATCGGAAACTTTTTTCAAATAATTTTAAAAATATTGGGATGGGGAATTTTAGGTATAATGATAAAAATGGGTTTTACTGGAAGTAAAGGTAGTTTAAAAGCATTGATTGAAAACAATATGTTCTTCAATGTAAAGGAAGGGACATTATTCTACGCTTTTTCTCTTTCCGCGTTAACCAATATTTTTTTTGGGCCCCAGATGATGTTGTTCCATCGGCTCGTGGAGAATCTGATAATGTGGAAAAAAGATTTTAAAGGTATCGAATTTTCTCTAATTTCTTTAATCTGGTTCTGGATACCAGCACATACTTTCACATTCTTATTACCCAAAGATTATCAAATAGGTATTGCCGCTTTATGGTCCATAGTTCTTGGTATAATTTTGAGTTTTAGGAAGTAAACTATTTGAACACTTTTCTGAACTCTTTTCTGTTCAACACAAGAAAAAATGATGTGGATGCACAAATAAGTCCAAGAACAAGTAAAGTTCTTGAGATTCCGAGAACATTTTGCTTTATTAAAAATCCTGCGATCAAACTACCAATCGGAGCAGAACCTAAAAAAGCCATATTGTATAAACTCATGACTCTTCCCCTTTTCTTATCATCAACAAAAAGTTGAATCAATGTGTTTCCAGATGAAACCTGGGATACAACACCAAAACCAAGCGTAAACAAAAATATATACAAAAAATATATGTTGCGCACAAAAGAGATGGAAATCAATGAGATTCCAAAAATCAATCCCGCAAGAAAAAACTGTCTAACAACAATATTTATATTTTTCAAAGAAGCTATAAAGATCGCACCAGTCAAAGCTCCTATTCCGATGAACGAAAGCAGAAATCCTAATGTATCTCCACCTTTTTTCAAAATCTCTTTAACATATACCGGAAGCACAACAGGATAACTCATTCCAAAAATTGAAATTATAACAACTATAACAAGTATAGAAAGGATTCCCTTATGTTTAAATGTGTAATCTAAACCTTCTTTAAACTCATCAATAAAATTGATTGTTTTCAGTTTTACCCTGTCATGTTTTTCAAGTTTCATGAAAAACAGAGCGATCAAAACTGCTATAAAACTGATTCCGTTGATCAAAAAACAAACACCTTCATTCCACTTTGCCAAAACAATACCTGCAAATGTTGGGCCGAAAAATCTTGCTCCATTGAACATTGCACTGTTTAAAGCGATAGCATTAGGTAAATCGACTTTATCCGAAACTATATCATAAACAAAAGCCTGTCTCGCTGGAGCATCAAGTGCATTCATAATCCCTGTATAAAAAGATAAAAATAAAATGATTGGATAGGACACATATCCTCTACCTTTAAAATAGAAATATGTTAAAAGAAACGCTGATAACATCATGTTAATCTGAGTAAAATACAAAATTTTTCTTCGATCAATCCTATCTGCGACCACACCACTGAAAGGTGTGATGAATATGTTTGGACTCAAAGCTACAAATGATGTTAACCCAAGTAAAAAAGGTGAATTCGTTATTCTATAAACCAGCCACGGAGAAGCTACCTGTTGCATCCATGTCCCTATCAATGATATACCCTGCCCGAGGAAAAATAACCGATAATTGTAATATCTGAACGATCTGAAGGTATTTTTCAAAAATTTAAACATAGTATACTCCTATAAATAATCATTATCTATGTAAAATTCAATCTTTACATTTTTTAACTTTTCGCAAAGTTTATGGACATTTTTAAAATCTTTATAGAATATAAATATTTCGGTTCTATAATGATTTTTAATTTTTTCGATGAAATTAAAACCTGGTGGGAAAATCTTTATATCACTATAAGAATTGTTATGTGTTAGAATATCATATATCTTTTTAATGTTTTTCCATGCATCTTCTCTGTTTTTATTTTTATGGCTTATCTTTAATACTCTTTTGTAAGGAGGGAAATTTCGTTCCTTTCTTTTTTCGATCTCAACATCAAGAAACTTTTGATAATCAAGATTCTGAATTATATCAAAAATCTGTTGATTTTTTATAGCGGTTTCAATTATTATCTTCCCTCGTTTTTCCCTTCTACCGGCTCTTCCAGAGGTCTGTATCAGAAGTTGCATAAACCTTTCCATACTCCTTATATCTGGAAGATTTATTGTAGAATCGAAATTTAAAATGAGAACAGTTGAAACATTTGGAACATCATAACCTTTTGAAACCATCTGTGTTCCGACAAGTATATCAATTTTATGATTGATAAAATTTTCGATTATTCTGTTCCTTTCACCTTTTCTTGATGTTGAATCGATATCAAATCTTTCTATTATTCTATCTTTATATATTTTTCTAAAAATCGTCTCAACCATCTCAGTCCCCCAAATTCCTGCAGAGATCAACTTGCCACCGCAAATTTTACATTTTGAATCAAATGGTTTTTCATCAAGACAGTAATGACAAATAAAACGATTGGTGGATTTATGAAAAGAGTATGAAACCGAACAATTTTCACATTTGAAATACTCTCCACAATCAACACATCTGTAAAGATTCAAATAACCTCTTCGATTAAGAAAAACTATAACCTGTTCTCCATCGTCAAGAGAATTTGATATCTCATCTATTGCGATTTGAGAAATCTTTTTACAATCATACTCGTTATAAACAATTTTTACTTCGGGTTTTTCCGTTCCAAGGAATCTGTTTTCAAGTTTTAAAAGTTCATATTTTTTATTCAAAACATTGTAATAGGTTTCAAGAGATGGAGTTGCAGAAACAAGTAGAACCGGGGAAGAAAAAAGTTTTCCTAGATATATTGAACAGTCCCTTGCATTATAGAATGGAGCCATATCATACTGTTTATAAGAGATATCTTGCTCCTCGTCAACTATTACAGCACCAAGATCTTTAAATGGTAAAAAAATAGCAGACCTTGTTCCTATTATTATCCTTTTATGTTGAGAATTTATTTTTTCAAACAGAAAATTGAATTCACCTTTTGAAAGTTCTGAATGGATCTTTGCTATGTTCAATGAACCGAACAACTTCGAAAATATTTTGGAAATCTGTTCAACAAGGCCAATTTCAGGAAGCAAAATTAGAATCTGTTTGTTTGAATTCTCAAAAACATATTTCACAAATTTTATGTATACTTCAGTTTTGCCTGTTGCAGGTTGACCATATAGCAAAAATGTTCTAAATACTCCTTTATCAAAAGTTTCTTTTAAAATTGAAAAAGCATTTTCCTGTTCATCTGTTAAAATCTTTTCATTATGATTCCCTTCAGTGTATGGAAAAAGATCTTCCTTCACTATATTTCTTTGAATTAAAAAATCGATCTTCTCCTTTGTTATTTTTTCAACCTCACTTTTCGATAGAGGCCTTTTTTTCGTTTCATAAAATAGTTCAATATATTCATAATCTTTTGAGACACAAACATATTTTCTTGGTATCGAAATATTGTATGGTAAATAATTCTTTATAATCAATCCTTTTGAAACGAAATAATATTTTGATGCCCATTCTATGAATTCAAATATCTTATCTGAGATAACTTTATCATATACCTTTTGTTCGATCGACTTAATATTTTTTATTTCACTATGATCTGAAAAACCATAAACCAATCCAAGATATTTTTTATTTCTAAAATCAACCTGAACTATATCCCCTTTAAAAAGATTCACATTTGAATCTTTTGGAAAACAATAATCAAATGTTTTATCTATATCAACAGGTAAAAGTACTTTTACAATTTTCATTTTGAAAATAAAATATAAAAAGTAGATTTAGGAACTATAATAAAAAGATTGATTCCATAAATAATAAACAGATAGAAAAAAAAGATAAAGAAAAATATTGAAACGAGAATGATAAGGTAAGAAATTACAGGATACCTCTCAAGATCGGGTTGCTTAACAAACAAGATGTCCTTGAGTGTTGCAGAAACAAATTGGGAAAAAAAGAACCCGGAAAAGAAAAAAAGAAAATTCAAATATCTTTCTTTTATAAAAAATGTGAGTATTATAAAAAAACTGGAAAACAAAGGTATCGTATAAGGAGAGAGTGCAACAATAGGATTAATTTTTTCTGTTTTTATCAGTCCACCACTTTTAGATGATGCTTTAAATGAATAAATATTTTTAAAGGTAATAAATGCAAAAAACATGTGTGTCAATTCATGTTGAAAAGTTTCAAAAAAACTTATATTTTCTTTCAACGGTTTAAAAAAAAATCTTATGATAAGATACAGTAAAAATCCAACTATAAAATTATAATGACCGGTAACAAAGTAAAAGGAAAAATCTTTATTAGCAAAGATAAAAACCCCATAACAAAAGGAATAAAAAAATATTGTTGAATATACAAAAATCGAAAGTATCATTTTTTCAAGAGAGCTTTAGCATGCTTTAACGCTGTTTCATATGATTCAGAACTTCCAAGTAATCTTGCTATTTCTTTAACTCTTTCCTCATCGTTAAGTTCTTTAACTTTTATGCTCTTGTTATCTTTTGAAACAAAAATATGATTATCAGCTTTTGCTGCTATCTGGGGAAGATGAGTGATGGTGATAATCTGTTTGAATTTAGAAATGTTTTTCATAAGTTCTGCAACCTTTGTTGCTGTATCTCCACTTATTCCAATATCAATTTCATCAAAAATCATGGTCATAACAGGATCTTTTTTTCTCAAATAATCTTTAATACTTAACATAATCCTTGATATTTCTCCTCCAGAAGCAATTTTTTTCAACGGTTGTCCTTCTTCATTGAATCTGTTGGCTATAAAAAACTCTACATCATCATAACCCATTTCATTAAAGTTTTTTAAAGAAAAATCAATCTTTATATTAAGTTTAGTATCCTTCATATTCAAATTTTTCAAACATTCATTTACATACTCCTCAAATTTTTTTGAACCTCTAACTCTTTTTTTGTGAAGTATTAGCCCCAACTCATCAAGTTGTTTTTTTACCTCGATCAACATATTTTCTTGAATTTTCAATTCTCCCTCAGGATCCTCTGCTATCTTTAACTTAGAATAAATTTCTTCTTTAAACTTTATCAAACCAACAAGATCTCTGTTATATTTTCTTTTTAAACTCTCAAGTTTATCATAGGTATTTCTTAGATTTTCAAGTTCATTTCTATCATAGGATAAAGTTTCTCCATAATTATAAAGTTCTTTATAAATATCTGAAACATATTCAATTATAAGGTCAACACTTTCTGTGATTTTTGAAATTTTTGAACTTTTATTTGAGATCTCTTTAAGACTTTTCCTAAGATCTGACAAAAGCAGATTTATATTTATTTCATTCTCTTCCAACAATTTTAAAGAATAATCGATTTTTTCTTTGATATTTTCAAAGTTTTCCATTTCGGATAATGAATCTTTAAGTTTTACCTCATCGATTTTTTCTATATCGATTTCTTCAAATTCTTTAAGAGCAAATTCATAAAATTCTTTTTCTTTTAGAAATGTATCAAGTTGCTCTTTTAAGTAGTTGAATTTTTTTAACAGTTCATTGTATTCCCTGTACTTTGCAATAAATTCTGATAGTGTATCTTCAGTATCTGAAATTCTATCGATAATTTTAATATGATTATCCTTTTTCAAAAGAAGTTGATGATCATATTGGCCATGTAGATCGAAGAGAAGTATGCCTATTTTTTTTAAAGTTGCTGAACTTATTACAGAATCATTCAAATAGATTGTATTCTTATTGTTGGGTTTTATAACCTTTCTGATTATAAGTTCATCTTCAACATATATATCTATATTTTTCAATTCTTCCGATATTTCATCAGAAATTTCAAAAACTCCAGTGATTGAAGCATCTTGATTTTTGTTACGAAGTGTAAGATCTATTTTTTCACCAATAAGATTTAAAAGAGTATTCACAAGAACAGTTTTCCCTGCACCAGTTTCACCTGTTATAACATTGAAACCTTTTTTGAATTCAATTCTGTTATCCTCAAAAAATAAGAGATTTTCAATAATCAATTCTCGTATCATATTCTCGGATCCTTTCCAAGATGGAATTTTTCTTTCAAAATATCAAAAAGGTCAAAATCATCAAATTTAATGATTTTTATTTTTTCTGAATAGTTTGAAAGAATAACTTTTTGATTTTCCGAAATCTTTATTACTTTTTGAGAATCAGCAGAGATTATAGCATTTTTAGAAATTGGAATAAGCGTTATTTTTGATGAACTTTTTACAATTATTGGTCTTTGAACAAGCAAATGTGGACATATTGGTGTAATAATGAATGCATCTATATCAGGATAAACGATTGGCCCACCAGCAGCAAGTGAGTATGCAGTTGAGCCGAGTGGAGTTGAAACAATAACCCCATCAGCAGATATTGTGGAGATCTCTTTATTATCTACAAGTACTTTTATTTTTATCATTCGATGAATATCCTCTGATTTCATAACTATATCGTTAAGGCCGGTAAGAAAAGTATTTTTAATTTTTGTTGAAAGAAGGTTACATAACTGTATAAAATAATTTTTACTTTTTACCATATCAAGACGTTTTTCAAGTTCGCTTTCTCTTATATTTGAAAGAAATCCAAGGGAACCAAGGTTAACTCCCATAACTGGAAGGGAATATAAAATAGCTGTTTTTGCTGCAGATAGCATGGTTCCATCACCACCAAATGAAATAACAAAAGAATCTTTAAGATTACCTTTAAAAATTTTTAAAGTCTCAATAGGGTAAACATCCACCCTGTTATAATTGCACCATCTTTTTAATCTATCGAGTGCTTGCGCACAACCTCTCTTTTCCTCATTCAAAAAATAGAATATCCTTTTCATATTTTTTTAAAAAATATAACTCTCTTTATTCCTGAGAGATCTTTTAAAAATTTTACATCTTTATATTTTCTGGTTTCTTTTACCAATTTTTCTACCTGTTCACTCTGATCGTATCCGATTTCTATAAGACAAACACCTTCCTTCTTAAGATATTTATAGGCAGAGTTTACAATTATTCTAATGATTTTTAATCCATCATCACCACCATCGAGAGAAATAACAGGTTCATAAAATCTTATCTCTTCTGGAAGTTTTAAAATAACCGAAGTTGGTATATAGGGAGGATTTGAAAGTATCATATCATATTTAAAATTACTGTTTAAAGATGAAAATCCATTTGATTGAATGAAAATTATATCTTTATCAACGCCATTTATTTTTGCATTTTCTTTTGCAATAAGCAATGCACCTCTTGAAAGATCTATTGCATAATATTTTAAATTCGGTGAATATTTTGCAAGAGAAACTATTATATTTCCACTTCCTGTTCCAAAATCGAGAATTCTATAATTTGAATCTTTTTTATTTTCAAGTGAATATTTTATAGCGAATTCAACAAGAGTTTCAGTATCAGGTCTCGGGATCAACACATTTTTGTTTACTTTAAAAGTAAGTCCCATAAATTCAGTTTTACCAATTATGTATTGCACAGGTTCCTTTTTAATTCTTCTTCTTATAAGTGATCTAAAAAGATTTTGCTCTATTTTCGTTAAACTTTTGTTATAATTTTCATAAAGATATATCCGATCACCATTCATACAATGGGACATTATGAGCTCAGCGTTCAGTTTAGCTTCCTTAATTTTATGCTTTTTTAAAATGAGAATCGATTCAGTTATCAGATCTTTAGGGGTGACACTAACCTTTCTCATAAAACTCCTGCAGTTTTATCCTCATATCCTCATCCTTTAAAGGTTGAATCAGAAGATCAAGGTTACCATCGAGTATCTCTTCCAATCTATAAAGAGTTAAGTTTATTCTATGATCTGTTACCCTTCTTTCAGGGAAGTTGTATGTTCTTATTCTTTCTGATCTATCCCCAGTTCCAACAAGATTTTTTCTGTTCTGAGAAATCTTTTCCTGTTGTTCTTTCATTATTTTTTCATACAAGCGTGCTTTGAGAATCCTCATCGCTTTTTCCCTATTCTTATGTTGACTCCTTTCATCCTGACAAACTACAACAGTGTTCGTTGGCAAATGAGTTATCCTTACCGCAGTAGCGACCTTATTAACATTCTGTCCACCAGCACCTGATGAATGGAATATATCGATTCTTAAATCTTTTTCATTTATTTCAAGTTCAACATCCTCAACTTCAGGTAAAACAGCAACAGTTACCGCTGATGTATGTATCCTGCCATTCGCTTCGGTTTCAGGGATTCTCTGGACGCGATGTACACCACTTTCAAATTTAAAATTTCCATATGCATTTTTCCCTTTTAATGCAAATATCATCTCTTTATATCCCCCAAGTTCTGTTGGATGAAAATCTATATGTTCAAATACATATCCTTTACTTTCAGCATACCGTTTGTACATCCTGTAAAGATCAGCAACAAAAAGGGCAGCTTCTTCTCCACCAGTTCCAGCCCTTATTTCAAAGATAATATTTTTTTCATCCTCTGGATCTTTCGGTAATAGCAGAACTTTGAGTTCATCTTCCAATCTATTTATTTTTTCATTGATTTCTTTAATTTCCTGGTTTATCAATTCTTTCATTTCAATATCTTTTTCCTGTTTTAATAGTTGTAAATTCTCTTCAAGTTGTTCAAGAGTTTTATAATATTCATTTGTCTTCTGGACGAGTGCTCCCATTTCAGCATATCTTTTCGAAATTTCTTTGTATTTTTTATTATCTGAAACTATTGAAGGATCGGAAAGCATATTTTCCATCTCTTTATACTCTTTTAATTTTATCTCCAAAGCTTCCTTAAGCATTCTCACTCCTTAAGATCATATTTTAAAGATTCTTTTAAAGAAATTATTGATACCTCTAACATGTCATCTGTAGGTTCTTTTGTGGTAATGTATTGAAAAAGCAAACCGGGAAATATGAGAATTTTTATTAAAAGATTATTTGAAAATTTCTCAGCAAGAAAAAGAAGTTCATAAGAGATCGTCGCAATAATTGGTAAAAAGATAATATGATTCAAAAATCTGTTTATAGGAGAATTTGTTATTTTAAAAATAGAAAAAACAAATGTATCAACAATAGAGTAAAAAATTATTGCAAACGCAAGAGTTATAAACAAAAAACTTGTTCCACAACGGGGATGTTTTGTTGAATATTTTTTTGCGTTCTCAACTGTCAATTCATCACCGTTTTCATACGCAAAAACAGTTTTGTGTTCGGCTCCATGGTACATAAAAATTCTTTTTATATCTTTTATCTGAGATATCAAAATCAGATAAATGATAAAGAAGATAAATCTTATAGAACCTATTAAAACATTAAAATAAAATTGATTACCTACTTTCAATAACTGGACAATTTGGATCGGAAGATACAGAAAAAGAAAAAACCCTATAAAAATTGCAATAAAAAAAGTAAAAAAAGTTTCAAAAAAATTTTTTATGCTGTTTTTCTCTTGAACTTTTGTGTCATAATAAATATCAGCACTTCTGTTTAAACTATCAAAACCGATTTTTAATGTTTCAACGAAAGTTATGATTCCCCTTAGTGGGAAAAAATTCAAATATCTATTCTTTTTAACAGTTTTTTGAAAAGGTTTTGATTCGGTTATTATGCTTCCATCCTTTTTTCTAACACTCAAAGCATATCCATTTTCTGACATCATAAGAACACCTTCGATTAGTGCTTGTCCTCCAGCTTTCTTTTTTTTATTCTCCATACTTCTCCTTTAAGGAAACATATTTTAGATACTCTTCGAGGTTTGTTAAATTGTTTATAATGATTTTATCGTTATAAATCTTTATTAAATTTGACTTTTCAAGATTCTCGATCAATCTTTTCAATTTATCAACACTCATTCCAACTAGTGGAGCAATGTTTTCATATTTAAAGTCGATATTTATAAGATAACTTCCATCCTGCTGTTTTATCCCTTCATCCTGTGCTTTCATTATCAAAAAGGCGATCAATCTCTTTTCGTCTCCCTTTATCATTAAAAATTTAATCTGTTCATCAGCCCTTCTCAATCTTTTTGATAACTCGGTTATTATATATTCTATCAAAGGTTCTTCACCAATTTTTTTTCTAAAAGCAACCTTATCAAAAGTTATCAGTTCAGTATCCCCTTCTGCTATCGCTGTTGCTGATCTTGGACTACCATCGATCAATGCCATCTCTCCAAAAAAATCTCCCTCTGAAAGCACAGCAAGAACTTTCATTTCATCTCCAATTTTTTGAACAATCTTTATTTTTCCTGATTTTATCAAATACATCTCATCTCCAATCTCACCTTCTCTAAAAAGAACCTCACCATCTTTTAATAATCTTTCGATTTTACTGTTCTCCCCCATAAAATCTCCTTTTATATTTTTAAAATTTTCGGTAATTCCCTTTTGAATCTATTTTTTTCAAAATTTGAAATAACTTTTAATATTTTTTCTTTTTCGATACCAAAACTTTCAATTTTTTCAACAGGAAACTTTTTATCAAAATATAGATAAGATATAATATCGATCGTTTTGTAATCTATTCCCATTTCACCTTCATCTGTCTGCCCAACCCAGAGATCAGCAGAAGGTTTTTTCAAGATTATCCTTTCAGGTATTTCCAGAAATTTTGCAAATTCAAAAATCTGTGTCTTAAAAAGATTTCCAATAGGATTGATTGAACAGGCAAGATCTCCATAAATGGTTCCATAACCCATGATTATCTCAGATCTATTACTCGTTCCAATCACAAGTGCTTTATATTTGAGAGCTCTATCGAAAAGTACTGACATCCTTTCCCTTGCACATTTGTTTCCAATTCTTAATTTCAAAATATAATCATCCGTTGATTCTTTTTCATTTTTAAAATACACATCAATCTGAGGTGTTATCTCTACAGTTTCATATTCGATGTTAAATTTTTTTGCTAAAATTTCAACATCTTCATAAGAAGTTTGGGAAGTCGTTTTATAAGGCATAAAAAGAGGTTTTATATTTTTTCTATCAAAGGTTTTTACAAGAATCGAAAGCACTACTGAGGAATCAATACCTCCTGAAAGCCCTATAACACAATTTTCAAAATTTCTTTTTTTAAATTCCTTTTTAAGACCCTTTAAAATTGTTTCTAAAATTTCTTCCCAATTTTTCGTGATCATCTCTTTAAAAATTTTTTCTTTATCCATAATTTTTTATTTTAAATCATTAAAAATTTTAGTCAATATTAAGTTCAATTTTAAGGTTTTAAATTGAGAAAGATTACTCCAAAAAGAAGTAAAATCAAAATAATATTCTGTTTAAAAGATGGTTTTAGTTTCCAAAATATCATATCAGTAAAAATACCTCCCAACACAACACCTCCACCAAGAAATGGATACGCCATTGATGCAGGAATATATTTTAAAGATTTAAGAAAAAAAAATGACATGAATTGGTTAGGGATTCCAATCATGATTCCATAAAGTATATTTTTAAAACTAATTCTTTCTTTTGCGATAAGAAAAAAAAGAAAATTAGCAATAAATGCTGATGAAAAAAGAATAGATAAAAAAAGGGAGTTGTTGATTTTGCCATAAGCGTCAAAAAATTTAAACCCGGATTCTGATACCCCCGTATTAAAAAATAAGAGAAATAATAATGATATGTTTATTCTATCTTTCAACTTTCCAATCAAAAGGAGTGCAAGAATGATAAAAAATGATCCTAATAGCAAATTAATAGTCAAACCTTCTTTAAAAAGAAAAACTGAAAGAAATAAAGGTATAATAAGAGAAACTCTCATAACAGATATGGACAAAGATATACCATTTTCTTTTACATTTTTATTGTAAATTAAAAAATTTATAAAATAGAGCACTCCAACAAAGATCGCAAGTATTATATCATAAAAATTAAAAGTTAAATTTGACACATTTAACTGAAGAACACTTATAAAGGTTGCTATAAAATAGTTTGAAAGAAGTATCAAGAGTATTGAAAATTCTTTATCTTTTTGAAAGAGCTTTAAAAGATTTCCTATTATTACCGATGAAACAACACTTAAAATTAAAAAGAACATTTTTAAAATAACTTTTTAATCTTCTCTTTTAAACTTTCAAACTCTTCTCTTTTAAAACTTTTTTTCATTTTTTCAAAAATTTCATCAATATTTTTTTCAATTTCGGGTCTTATTTTCTCATATTTTTCTTCACCTTTATCTTTCAGTTCATTCAATTTTAGATTCAAATTTTCAATTAACTCTTTGATCCTTTCATCTGATTTCAAAGAATCTATTTTCTCATTTAACTTTAACGAAAAAAGTTTTAGATAGTAATCGAGTTCATTTCCACCTTTAAAAATCTTTTCTTCATCAAAATCATTGAAACCTTTTGAAGGATCATCAAGAATTACAATCTTTGCATCAGAATCTGAGTCGATCAGGTAAAAATAAGGATTATAATTTAAGAATTCCTTTTTTTCAGTTATTTTTATATGAACAAGATAGTTCGAATCAAGAAACTCAATCTTATGGACAAAACCAACAGAATCACTTTCAAAAATAACAGGGGATTTCGGTTTTAAATTCCCAATCCTGTTGAAACTTACCTTTATATCATTATTTGAACAACCAAAAAGTATTAAAAGTAACATTGGCACCAGAATGAATCTATAAATTCTTTTCATCATTTTCCCTCTCTTCCTTTTCAAAACTCAAAATGTTTTTAAAACTTTTTTCAGTTTTCGAAAAAGATTTCTGCAATGTTTCATAACTTTTATTCAGTTCGTTAACTTTTTTTTCAAGATTTTGTAAATTCAAAGAATTCTCTTCTAAATTTTTACTCAATTTTTCAACATTTTTGATAATCTCTTTTGAAATCTCAACAAATCTATATTGTTTTAAACCTGCAAGTATAACATTTAAAAAAGCAAAAAATGTTGAAGGTCCTGCAAGAAGCACCCTTTTTTTCAAAAGGGTTTCAAAAAGATCGTTCTTCTCACCACCAGGATAAGTTTGTTGTATTGCTTCAATATAAATAGAATCTGAAGGAATAAAAATGATTGCAAAATCCGATGTTCCATCTTCAGGTCTTATATATTTTGAACTAACTGATTCTCCTATTTTTTTCAACTGATTTATAAAAATTTTAAAATAATCGTTTTTTAGTTTTTCATCCTTTTCAAAATAGTATCTTTTATAATCCTCAGAGGGAAATTTCGAATCAATCGGTATCAAAAGATCCCTATACTTTATAACCAGATCAACTATATAATTGTTAGGTAATTTAAACTGCTCTTCATACATATTTAAAGGTAAAATATCAGAAACAAGTTCCTTTAAAATAACCTCTCCAAATCCTCCTCGGAGTTTTGGCCGATCGAAAAAGTATTTTAAATCTTTAGAAAGTTCATTTGCAACTTTCTGGTCCTCGCTTATTTTACTTAAAGAATCCGTTAAATTGTTGATCACTTTGAAAGTTTCAATAGCATTTGTTGAAATGAGATCTTTTGTTCTTTCAATCTTCTCAATGTTTTGATTCAATGACTGAATTACCTGATCTTTAAAATAATTTTCATTCTCTTTTATTTTTGAAACTATTTTTAACTCAAAAAATTTAAAGAAAATAAAATTTATAATTATTAAAACAACAACAATGAATAGAAATAAAAAAATTTGCATAAAAAAATTATAATAGATTTTTTAAAATTAACAAGTATAATAGAGAAAAAGGAGTGTTTATGGAAAGAAGAATAGATAAACTCAACTGGAGAGATATAAAAAAATTGAAAGAAAAATGTGATATTGCTTTTCTTCCAATAGGAACTCTTGAAGCACATTCGATAACTTCAAATGGAACAGATACGATAATCCCCGAATATATTTGTGAAAAACTTGCTGACAAACTCAATGGGCTTATCTACCCGCCTGTTCACTACTCGATCACATCTTCACTTTTACCATATCCAGGTTCTGTTACATTAAAAGATGAGACCTTTGAAAAATTAATTTTTGACATCGCTTTATCGATGAAAAAGGAAAATTTTAAATACCTTATCATTATGAATGGACATGGTGGCAACAATAAAGTTCTTTCAAATTTAAAAAAGAAAATCTTTTTAGAAACTGGAATGTTTGTCTTTATAATCCATTGGTGGATCATTGGATATCCTTTCTGTAAAAAAGTTTTTGGTAAGGAAGGTGGACATGGTGGAGTTGATGAAACAGCGATGGTAAAAATCATAGATGATAAACAGATAAATGAAAAATATATTAACGATAAAAATCTTTACAATATTTCTATAGAAGGTTTTGAATCTATACCATCACCTGCTTCAACAATACTTTACTCTGAAAATGGCGGGAAAATTGATCTTAATAAAACAAAATGTAAAAAATATTCAGAACTTGTGATAAAAGAGATTGAAAAATTGATAAAAGAAAATATTCAAAAGATCGAAGAACAATTTTTTTAAATTTTTTTAATAAAGAATGGGGGTTTTATAACACCCCCATTGTAAATCTTAAACTTTTCAATCTTTCAACTTTTTTTCGTATTGTTAGCGATCATCGCAATCGCTTTGAACTGTTCAGATAAAAATCTTGTTACAATTATTATCAGAAAACCAATTACAGGCATTAAAATAATAAATATGAAATTCAAACTCAAAAAACCAAGGTTTAAATTTTGCATAAAATTACTACCCTCTTCTCCAATAAATAAAGACACAAGAAGAGAACTAAAAAAACCAACGATACCAAGCCATGTTCCTATCCATTCCCCTGCTGTTTGAACAAAATGTGAAAATATTGGAATCACAACAAAATCGTCCCCCATTTTCGATATGGAAACAACTTTAAACCTTCTATCCCACCACAACTGAAAACTGACCCAACTTGCAAAAGTTATTATCAACCAAACTATAAAAAATATAAAAACATGTTTTGCCCCAGCATCAAAAATCTTGTTGTCAATTGCTTCATAAAGAATATAAATAGGAATAATCAGATTGATTAACGCTAAAATTGTGTAAAGCCATAAAAATGGTTTTTTAAAGAAATCTCCATTGTCGATGAATGCAAGATAAGGTTTAATAAATGTGAAAAATTTATTGTTCATATTACCTCCTTTTAAAAATTTGATTTTATTTAAATCATGAAAAGTGTCAAGAAACAAAGAAATTTAAAAATTTTCTCAATTACTGAATGAAACACGAATATATTTTGAACAAAATTCTGACTAATCTTTGCGTCGTCTTCGAATACGGTCGCCCCCGCGACACTCAAAACTAAAGGGCGGGAAAAAATTCCTTCCCCCAGACCCCTTCCTTTTTGCCCGCCTGCCATGCCCGCTTCGTGGGCGAGCCGCCGATTTTATCTTCCAGCATCTTTCGCCGCTTTTTCTACCCAATCAACTAAATTCTTATATCTATTATCAGAAACCCAATCATAAGTCCGATAAAGAGATGAAAGAAGAATTTTTTGAGTATTTCTTGTAATAGACCAATTATAAAATGGATTTTTACCTTTATAATAAGTTCGTCCATACTGATCTTTCATATTACGATTATAAATACCCAACATACCATTTCCAATTTGATAACTTTTTTGAATTTCATAACTAACCCACTTGCTCTCATTGGTTTCAGCTCCTATTAACACTAACGTAACAGATGTGCCATTGAGTTGATTATCAATCCATCGTTTAATTGTTTCTTTGCCTTTCTTTTTTACTTCCTCACACGAAGCAGCGACCCAAAAGCCAGCGGTTTCTCTGTCTGGTTTTGTTATCCAGCTGTTTCTAATTTGGCTTGCTCGACAAATATCCCTTTCATAATGAAAACTAAAAAATACTCGTCTTGCCATAATTTTACTTGATTAGATATGAAATTATTAACATAACATCTATTAAAGAAGCATAGAAAAATAAAACTGTATGCAAGAAATCGACAGAAACCAATTATTTTTTCGCTCTCTAAATTCTGAAATATCTAAAGAGAAATCAATATCCTTCACGTGTAAATTTCTTACTTTGTTATATAAACAAAGGAATGCTCTTTCTCTAGATAAAAAATATCTATCTAGAATCCAAAAAATTATAACAGGCAAGAGAGAAATGACAATATAATTTTTGTTAGCATCTTTTGAGGATAAAGCAAAAAAACCGCAATCAAAGTTATCGACCAGACTTTCATTATAAATGAATTATTAGCCATTCTGTTGATTTATAGATTGTATAAATTCTAAATGCTTAATTCTATTTTCCATACCTATTTTGAAATAAATTCAAAGGTTTTCTCTATATCTGAAACATTTTGATAAATTCTAGTAATGGGCTTCAAATTAACTTTGTTTCCATAATAATACAAAACATCTTGTATTAAATCTTCAAGAATATTTATTGAGAATAATGAATATCTTGTATCTTCTAATGGCGATATAGTTTTATCGGATTGATATGAACCATCTGGTTTTGAAAATTCATTAATCTGATTTTGAATCTCTTTTAAGCTTTCGACTAATTTATTTAACTCGTTTTCTTTTAACTCAATTTTTAAATAAAGAAAATCTAAACTATAAATTAACTGAAATAATTCTAGGGAGTTTAATTTTGTATTCAAAAAAGACAAAAGGTAGATAAGCCATAAATTAGCATTAATAGGAATTTTTTCTAGATGATTGAGTATAAAACAAACCTTAAAAAAACCATCTAATGTTTGAGGAATTATTTTCAAAATTTTTTTTTCATCAACAACCTGTTGTAATAGGTAGGACATTTTTTCTTTTTCAATTTCAATAGCTTTATGTTGAAATTCTAAAATTGCTATTTTTTTATCTATAGAGTCACAAACTTTATTTAAGCTATTATCTGTCATTAAAACTTTTTTGAATTTATTAGCGGGTACTCTAAATACTGGGGCGTTGCCCCATGCTGCTGCTACTGTTTCTTTTGAATTTCTAACTATCCAAGAAGGATATAAAATAGCGAATTTGTTAGTTGGTTTTATAACATATAAAATTTCTGTATCATCTTTAGGGACTCTTTTCTTTAGAGTTCTATCTCGGGGAGCTATTTTAGAAATTTTAAAATCATAAGCATTTAGCTCTTCTTTTGCATATTGAAATTCAACGAATTTAGTTTTTCCGTCCGAATATCTAATGACAAAATCAGGTTCTCTGGTAATTCCTCCCTTTCTCAAAAACCAGATAAATTTATCCCCACCAAATTTTTCTACTGTAGCCTTTTTATCTTTCTCTTTAACTTTCTCTCGTAGCCAAGGTAAAACTTCTAGTTCTGCAATGGCTTTTTGTTTCATATCTTTGCGATATTCTAGATAAGTTCTAGACTTAATATCGCTTGATTGAGCATAAATTGTTTTTGCGTCTTGTTTCATAATTTTAGACAAATAATTTACTTTGATAATTGTTTAAATTTTTTATCGCTGTTTCTGCAATTTCAGGAACAATCTCGTAACCAATACCATTTCGTTTTAAATCTGCCGCTGCTTTTAAGGTTGTACCACTTCCTAAAAATGGATCTAATACTGTTTCGCCAACGAAGGTAAATGCTTTAATTATTTTATAAGGTAACTCATAAGGAAATTGGGCTACATGTAAACGGTTATCACCACTATTCTGCGGCTTCATAAGCCAAACATCAGTATTTTTAAGGGATAACCAAAATTCTTTATCAAGTTTGGATGCTTCTTTTTGTTCTTTAGTTAGATGTCCATATTTGTTAAATCCCTTTTTGTCAGGTTTATTAAATTCCAAAATAAATTCATGCATATTATTTATAAGAATTCCGCCTGGATATGGATAAGTTCCAAAATGTGCTTTAACACCATGAGTTTTATGCCACACTATATCTCTTTTAAAGATAAATCCAATTTTCTCCATTATATCTATAGTGCTACCAACTAAATTCAAAGATTTAAATCCTCCATTGTCTCTTACAGGTAAATTCATGATATTAATGAATGCTTTTCTCCCCGGCTGTAAAACTCTAAAGACCTCTTTCCAAACCGCACTAATTTTCTCAAACCATTCATCAAGATCATGTATATTACCTAAATCGTTTTTGATCGGTTTTTTAGTATACATTTTGGCATCGAAATAAGGCGGTGAAGTAACCATTAAATGGATTGAATCATCTTTTAATTCATCCATGCTCATAGCATTTTTAATAAAGATTTTTTGAATAGTATTATTAATGCTCAATACATTTTCCACAGGCAATTCTATTTCCTTAATATGTTCTTTATCTATTTTAAGATTTGTTTTTTCGTATTCTTTTAAATCTCTTAAATCAAAGCGTTTTTGTCCGCTTGCTGCAATAATACATTTGATTTTTTTTGATCTAACTAAATTATGTAGCATTTCAACGGTAATACCTAAATACTTGGCAGCCTCTATCGAAGATAAATATTTTCGTTCTTTGTAATCGTTCATATTTTTATTTTGGCACTTTCAATAAATCATCAACGGAAACATTAAGAGTCTTGGCTAATTTTTGAAGCGTGTCAATTGAGGGATTGGTAATATCGCCCGACTCTAACTTTATGACTGTGTTATAGGAATTATCAGCTATTTTAGAAAGCCAATCTTGGGACAGGCCTTTTTGTTCTCTTAATTTTTTTATATTTTTACCCATTTGCGAAATCTCTTTTGACATTATAGTATTGATGTATATATGCAGTAATAACAATTTATAATTATGATACAAAATTATTTTAATAATGTCAAGAGTTTTTTGATTTTTTCTTTCCTAAAAATCGGCGGCACGCCCGCGAAGCGGGCATGGCGGGCGGCAAAAAGGAAACGGGTCTGAGGGAAGGAATTTTTTCCCGCCGCTTCTGTTGGGTAGGAGGTGGATGTGCGTCGACGAAGGCGACTAACATGTTAGTCATGATTTTGTTCAAAATATGTTCGTGCTTCGTTCAGTAATTGCGACCAACGGCAGTTCGACGTTGCAAAGCAACGCACAAAATGAAAATTTTGTTTTCAATTTTTTCTTTTCCGCCTTTGGTGGAAATACGAAGCCAGTTTTTAAAATTTAAGGAGAAAACATATGAAAATAAAATATTTTCCTTACGCTCGCAAATCAACAGAAGATGAAGAAAAACAAGTGATGTCCATTGAAGCATAATTAACTGAGTTGATGGAATACGCTAAAAGAGAAAATCTTTTTATTGCTGAAAAGGTTATTGAAAGTAAAAGTGCAAAGAACTCGGAAGAGAAGTTTTTAATAACATGATACAGAAAATTTATGAATCAAAAGAACCTGTTGGGATTTTGGCCTGGCATCCAGACAGGTTAGCTAGAAACAGTGTTGATAGCGGACAAATTATTTATCTTATTTATATTGGCAAGATCGTTTCTTTGCGTTTTCCTACATTTTGGTTTGAGCCAATTCCGCAAGGACTTTTTATGCTTCAAGTCGACTTTGGCTAGAGTAAATACTACTTCGATAATTTGTCCGAAAATGTAAAACGCGGGATTAGACAAAAATTGAGACGCGTAGAATGGCCCGAACTTGCGCCGTTTGGCTATGTGAACAATCCCAAAACAAGAAATATAGAACTAGCCCCAGTAAAATCAAAAATAATTAAAAGGGCATTTGAAGAATATAGCCATGGAAAACATACTTTAGAAAGTTTAGGAGAACAGCTTAAATTTTGGGGCGTGATAAGTAAAAACGGAAAGCCACTTTGTAAAGCAACAATCCAAAGAATGTTAACTAATAAAGTTTACATTGGCTTGATTGTCCACAATAGTGAAACTTATGAGGATAAGTTTAAACTAATTTTTTCCAGAGCAACTTTTGAGATAGTGCAGGAAGTTTTGAAAAACCGAACTAAGCCACGCCATTCGAAAAAAAGACATTATTTCCCATTCACCGAACTTTTTAAATGCGGTGAGTGCAGCGCGGCAATTACAGCGAAATGGGCGCATGGCAATGACGGAACATACCGCTACTATCATTGCACAAAACAGGTCGGTCCTTGCTCTCAAAGATATCTAAGAGAAGATTTGCTAGTTGAAAAATTATAAAAAAACTCAAAAGTCGCTCTTTGCGAAGAGTGGAAAGAAAAGATGTTGGCACAAGTTGAGATATGGGAAAAAGAAAATATCCAGTCTTTGCAATCTTTGGCCAAAAATCTGGAAAAGGAAATTAAAGAAATAGAACAAAAACTTGATAGATTGCTAAATGCTTTTTTTTGGATGGTTCAATTGAGAAAGATATTTATACTGCTAAAAAAGAAGAATTCATTAAAGTCAAAGTTACCCTTCTGCAGAAAAAGGCTAATTTGGGGCGAAAGGGAAACAATTGGATTGAACCATTGATAGATTGGATTTTATCCGCTTATCAAGCGTAAAAACTGGCTTCGTCAAACGATTTTGATGAAATTAAATCGTTCGTAGAAAAAATTGGAACGAACCGCCGCCTGCTTGATAGAAAAATAATTCTTGATTTTGTCCGTCCATTTGATTTAATCCCAAAATATAAGGGAATTTGCGAAGCGAGCAGCCGAAGTCGAGGCAAGCGAGCAAATATCCTCACCCAGAAATTGATAAAAGTTGCATTTGGTCGGGGTGACTGGACTTGAACCAGCGACCTCTTGGTCCCGAACCAAGCGCGCTTCCATCTGCGCTACACCCCGTTTTCAAAAAATCCATATTTACCAAGCAAAGGCACAAATCTACAGTAGTCGTATTTTTCAACTTTTATTTCACCATTTGACTTAATAACTTTCGTTAACACCTGCAAAGATATATCTCCAAATGGCAAAACCATTATACCTTTATCTGATAACTGGTCAACAAGGTTTTTCGGTATCTGTGGAGATGCCGCAGTAACAATTATTTTATCAAAAGGCGCATAATTCGATAAACCGATAGTTCCATCACCTGTAACTAAAAAAACATTTTTTATATCAAGTTTTTTTAAATTTGACTCTGCAAATTTTTTTAATTCTGTTATCCTTTCGATAGTAAAAACAACTTTCCCAAGTTTTGAAAGAATCGCTGCCTGATAACCTGAACCTGTTCCAATTTCAAGAATCCTATCATTTTTTTTCACCTCTAAAAGTTCAGTCATCCTTGCAACGATATAAGGTTGTGAAATCGTCTGTCCAAAACCTATAGGAATGGGAGAATCATCGTAAGCAAGGTTAACAAGTTCTTTTGGTAAAAAAAATTCTCTTGGTATCTCTTCAAATACCTTTAAAAGTTCTTCATCTTTAATACCTCTTTTTTTTAACTGTTGTTCTACCATCTTTTTTCTTAAATCTTCAAAAGACATTTTTCGCTACCTTTTTAATTTTAGTTAACATTCTAAAATCTGTTAAATCAAATGTTATCGGTGTTATAGAAACATAACCTTTTTCGATCGCTTCAAAATCTGTGCCTTTTTTTATCTTGTATGTAGGTTTCTCTCCACCTATCCAGTAATATTTTTTCCCTCTCGGATCAATTTTTGTTATGAGTGAGTCAGAATATATCCTGCTTCCAAGTTTTGTTATTTTATAACCTTTTATAGAACTATTTGGTATATTCACATTCAAAAGCAACCTTTTTCTCTTACCTATAAGTTTTAAAAGTTCGATTATTTTTGGAACAACATCCTTTGCATAAGCAAAATCAACATTTTCAAATGCAGCCATCGAAAAAGCAACAGAGGGTATATTCATCAAAACACCTTCCATTGCAGCAGCAACAGTTCCAGAATATATCACATCTTCTCCCATATTTGGTCCATGGTTTATCCCTGAAAAAACATAATCAAACTTTTCTTTGATCAATCCATGTGTTGCTATCAAAACACAATCTGTTGGTGTTCCGGTTGTTATATATTCATTCTTATTAACTCTGTTGATCCTCAAAGGAATTGTTAAAGTTAGAGAATGACTTGTTGCTGATTGGTTTTGTGATGGAGCAACTATATAAACCTGATGTCCAAGAGAGATTAAAATTTCTTTCAATGTCTTCAAACCTTCCGCGTAAAAGCCATCATCGTTTGATAGAAGAATTTTTAAAGACATAAGATCTCCAAACACATTTTTATAAATCTTAATGTATCAAGTATTTTGTTTATTTTTGATTTTTCATCACCATAAATAGTTTTTATATCAACATAACCTATATTCATCTTCATCCTTCCAGCTTTTATAAGCATCTCCGATTCGATTTGAAACCTTTTGTATTTTAAATTCAACTTTTTAATCGATTCAACCTTAACCATTCTAAAACCTGATTGTGAATCAAAAACTCTTTTTGTTGCAAGAAGTGATGTTACAAGTGTGGTAGTTCTATTTGTAAGATACCTATCAAAAGGCATATTTTGAAAATTCATTTTTCTTTTCCCAACCAACATATCAAAATTTTCATAATCTTGTTTAAGGAAATTTCCAATATCATCAGGTGAATGTTGATAATCTCCATCCATGAGAATAATATACTCAGATTTTCCAAAAGCGAAATTGATACCATCTATTATTGATTGACCTTTCCCCTGATTCTGGGAATGTTTTATTACATGATCAGCGATCTTCTTCGCTTCCTCAAAAGTTTTATCCTTTGAACCATCATCTACAACTATAACTTTTAAACCATATTTTTGTTTTATCTCTTCGATCAATTTTCTTATAAATCTTTCCTCATTGCATGCCGGAATCAAAACCATCACTTTTTCCATAAAAACCTCTTATATAATCGTGCATTTTTAAAGCATCTGGAAATAAAAATTTTTCATCCAAACTCTTGTCAAAATCTCTTGCACCTTCACCAACAATAAAAAATTCATTTTTTTTAATGTAACTATTAACATGCTCACCTGAAAGTTCAAAATTGTTGGACAATCTTTTAAAATCTTTCTTATTTGAAAACAATGAAAGAGAATATGAATTTTTTCTAATCTTTATGATTGAAAGAATTTTTTTATCACTTTTGACTGAAAATGATATCACATCGTGAGCATTTAATCTTTTGATCTTATTTTCATCATCACCTAAAACCAAACCTTTTGCAAATGCCTCTCCTATTCTCATCCCTGTGAGTTTGCCAACTCCAGAAAGGATAAAAACATTTTTTAAGATATTTCCTTTAAAAATATTCTTCAAATCATCGTTATCGAAAATTTTAGGAAGTTCAACGAGAAAATCTTTATCTTCAACTTTTCTAAAAATATTAAAATTATCACCAACCAATAAAACTGTCAGTTGTGAAGTCACAGATGAAATATAAACATCTAACATATAATCTTTACCTTTCTTTTTTCATTCTCTACATCAAAAAAAATTTTTATCAAATGATAATGCTTAAGATCAATATGGTCAAGTAATTCAGGCCATTCGATAAAAGTAAAATTTGAATCCTCAAAAAGTTGGAATATGTCAAGTTCAAAAACATAATTTATATTTGTTATCCGATAGAGGTCTATGTGGGTTATTTTTATCATTTCGTTTTCATAAACATGTACAATATTGAAAGTCGGGCTTGAAACATTTTCGATTTTGAAATGTTTAGCGAACACTCTAACAAATTCTGTTTTCCCAGCACCAAGGTTTCCATAAAGAAATACTACCGGAGTAGACAATTTTAAATTTAAAATAAAATCAACAATTTCTTTTAAACCTTCAACCTCTTTAACTAAAAAAATCTTTTCCATATTCATTTATCGCCTTTAACAGAAAATCTTTATCAAAAATTGCATCTTTTATATAATCCTGTAAAAGATACGAGTTACCACCAGTGATGATAATTTTAGAATCTCCAAGAATTTTTTTACCAAAACCAATAAAAGTTAAAATTCCAGAAATCCATTGCAAAAATATTCCATTCTTTAATGCCTGTTCTGTATCTTTACCAACTTTTTCATCAAAAGTGGATGTTTCCACTTTAAAGAGATTATCTGTTTTTCTTTCAAGGGCATAGGATATTGTCTGTAAACCCGCTGAAATAAACCCACCAAGATGTTTCCCTTTTTCATCAATAAAATCATAAGTATCAGCTGTTCCCAGATCTATTAACAATGAAGGATATAATTTTCTTTTTATTGCATAATACACAGAAACAAATCTATCTATACCAATATTTTCATAAGAGTATTCGGATTCAAAAACATTTTTTGTTTTTTCAAGAAATAACACATTAAAATCAAACTTTTTGGAACAAGATTGTTCAAAAATCTTTTTGTTTTTTTTGTTTACAGAGATAGCGTATATTCTTTCTGGAGAAAATTTTAAAATTTTTTCCGGTACATTTTGATCAAAGGTATAAACTTTTTTCAAAACATCTTTTGAAATCAATCCAATTTTAATTTTTGAATTTCCTATGTCAACAGCAACAGTTTTCATTTGATTTTTTCCCGTGTTACTTTATCGAGAAGCAAAAAAAGTTTTTTTACTTCGGAGTCATCTATACTTTTTGAAATTTCTTTGATCAATTTCACATCTTTCCTTATTGAAGGTCCCGATATCACATTTTTAATTTTTTTCGAACCGAGTTTTCTGATAAGAGTTTGTAATGCGGGTAAAAATGGTTTTACTCCAAAATTTTTAGATGTTGAAATCTGAAACAGATTTTCGGAAATAGAAAGAAGTGTGAGAGTGTAGTTTAAAGCTAACATTGAAGATAGATGATATTTCTTTCTTTTAATATTTTTTAATCTTAAAAGTTTAATCCTGTTTACCTTACAAAAATCATCAATAAACTTTGATCTCTTTTCAGATTCACAGGTAGCATAAATATTTTTGAACACTTCAGGTCTATCGTTCTTCTGAAACGACTGAATCGGATGAAATATTGATACATTTGATGCTCTCTTCAAAATTTTCTTTGCTTGTTTCAACTCACAGGATCCTGAAACAAGTATAACCTCTTTATCGAAATTTTTTATGATTTTTAAAACATCTAAAATTGAATCATCGTTCACAGATATTAAAATTATATCAGACGAAAAAAGTTTTGTAAGGTTCAGTGTCTTTTTAAATCTTTTATCATAAATATAATAAACTTTTTTATGTTGAAAAAATTTTTCATAATTTCTCTTAAAAACTTTACCAAACCTACCGTAACCTATTATAGATAACTTTTCCATAAAAAATTATAAAAAATTTGTTCTGATAAATTTTGAATATCTTTTTGGTATATAAAATTTTAAATTATTCTCAAGATCACTCTTCATTTCAACTATTATTCCGAATCTGTTAACATATTTCAAAATTTTTTCCAACATTTCATCATCACAGGAAATTTCAAAATAATCAAGAGAATTATAAAACTTTTCGAGAATAACCTTTTTCAACATTTCAAAATTATCTCCTGTTTTTGCTGAAATAAAAATTGAATTTTTGTAAACATCACTGAAATAGTTTATTCTATTGTAATTTAAAAGCAAATCGATCTTATTAAAAACATATACAATATCTCCCTTGTTCAACTTTAACTGTTCAATCACTTTTGCCATATCTTCAAGAACAAGATCTATATATTGATCTGAAATATCAACAACAAAAAGTTTTAAATCTGAATCAGATGCTTCTTCTATAGTTAATTTAAAAGATTCTATTATCTCATGTGGTAAATCACCAAGAAAACCGACCGTATCTGTAACAACTATATATTTTTCAAGTTTCCTGGTCACAGTATCAAGTGTGGTGAAAAGTTTATCATCAGTATAAAATCTGTTCCTTGTTAACCTGTTCATTATGGTTGTTTTGCCAGCGTTCGTATATCCAAAAAGTGTAACCTTAAAAAGATTTTTCCTTTTCTCACTTTTAACTTTCACACTTTTTTGATACTCTTTAATCTTCTTTTTCAAAATTTCGATCCTTTTTTCGATATATCTTTTTTCAACTTCCAATTTTTTCTCTCCCGGGCCTCTTGTTCCTATTCCAGCACCTGTCTGCGACATCGTGATCCCTTTCCCCGTTAACCTTGGTAGCATATAAATCCATTTTGCGAGTTCACTTTCAAGTTTTGATATCGTTGTTTTCGCATTCCTTTCGAAAATCCTCAAAATCAGCTCTGTTCTATCAACAACACTTACATTGAGATATTTTTCTAAATTTCTCTTTTGTAAAGGTGATAATTCGTTTGAGAATATAACAGAGTCAACTTTTAACTTTTCAACCATCTGACGAATTTCATCCACCTTCCCTTTTCCAATATAAAAAGCAGGATTTATTTTTTCGATTTTTTGAATCACATCTTCTTTGCTTACCATATCGAGTGATGAAGATAGATCTTTCATCTCAAGTATTGTTTTGTTGATCCTATCTTCAGACTCATTTTTAGAAAAAGTACCAACGATTATACAACTACTTTTCATATCTTTTTGTTTTAAAAATTTCTGCCAGATATATTATTAAAAGAAGCAAAGATGCGATAATAACTCCAATTTTACCCATGAAAATAAAAATCGAAACTATGATAGAAGCAAGTATGATTCCAAGAGTTATCGCCACAAGAGATCTTTTAAAATCGAGATTCAATATCACAGCTGCAAGTGACCCCGTCCATGCACCTGTTCCTGGAAGAGGGATACCTACAAAAATAACAAGACCCCAGAACTCATATTTTTTTATATCTTTAGATTTTTTTTCTGTTCTTTCGATTATCCAATCGAAAAACTTTTTTATGGGTGTTACCTTCTCAAAAACTTTGTAAGCCCCTTTCAAGAGTAAAAGAATAGGTATCACTGGAATAAAATTCCCTAAAAGAGAAAATAAGAGTGCACTGAAATAATTCATTTTAAAAAGTGTTATCGCTAAAGGTAGTCCCAATCTCAATTCGAAAATAGGTAACATGGAAATAATAAGTATTATAAAACCAGGGGGAATATTCTTTTCTTTCATTAAATCTATAATCCTGTTACCATTTTCAGCAGAGAAT
The DNA here is from genome assembly GCA_039804105.1 of Caldifarciminota bacterium. Classification (GTDB taxonomy): domain Bacteria; phylum Hydrothermota; class 32-111; order 32-111; family 32-111; genus 32-111. The sequence continues at coordinate 185,005 of JBDRZU010000001.1, read as the reverse complement.
AAAATAGAACATAAAAACAGAATTATCAGAAAAATAAATATTTTATTCCTCATCATTTTTCCTTTAGTAGAACTATTGAAACAGCACAGATGCCTTCACCTCTACCTGTAAATCCCATATACTCGGTCGTCGTTGCTTTCACTGAAACTTTTTCTTTCTCAATTCCAAGTGTCTGTGCGATCGTTTCAGCCATTTTATCCATATAATTTAAAAGTTTTGGTTTTTGACAAATTATAACAGTATCAAGATTTATAATTTCAAAACTAAATTTTTCTTTTATCTTTTGAAGTAAGAGTATAGAGTAAATCCCTCGATACTTTTCTTCTGAATCTGGGAAAATTCTACCTATATCACCTTTTCCAAGTGCCCCTAAAATCGAATCTATAATAGCATGTATTAAAACATCAGCATCAGAATGACCATCGAGTCCCATCTCATAAGGGATCTCAATTCCCCCAAGGATAAGTTTTCTATCCCTGGAAAACCTATGAGCATCAATACCGATTCCAACTTTCATTTCCCCATCCTTTGTAAATTGTTTCAACAATATTTATATCTTGTGGGTTTGTTATTTTTATATTATTTCTATCACCTTCTACAAATTCAACTTCTATTCCTTCTTTAATTAGATATTCTAAATCGTCTGTCAAAAAAATTTTGTCTTCTATATTCTTTTTTAAAATTGGTAGATACAAACTTTTTGTTACAACCTGTGGTGTCTGAATGAGCATGACCTTGTCTCTATCTAATGTTTTTACATAACCATTCTCTAAGATTCTAACAGTATCGTTCGGCGTTATGTAAGGTGCAATCGGTTTTTTTGATTCTTTGAACCTTTTATAAAGTAAAAATAAAAGTTGTTCACTTAAAAAAGGTCTTGCGCAATCATGGATAAAAATAATTTCATTTGAACATTTTGAAAGTCCATTTAGAACTGAAATAGGTCTTTCAACTCCGCCTTCAACAAGTTTGACATAATCAAAATTATAATGATCTAATAAACTTTCAATCTCTTGTTTATCTTCACTTGAATGAACAAATATTATTTCAACTTTTTCTTTAAAAACATCTTTGATGTTTTTCAATAAAAAAATAAAAACTGGAATCTGATCATTAATCTTATAAAAAATCTTCTTTTTGTGATGCAAAAATCTTTTCGATTTACCTGCACCTACGACCACAAAAGATAAACAATCATTAGATTCTTCTAACATATATTATCCTTTTTTGTGGAGATTCAAAAATACTTTCAACTTCAACATCCAATTCTTCATCTTCGTTTAAAGGATACTCACCATCTTTCAAAAAAATTATTACTTCTTTCTGATCGATTCTCTTGCAGTAATAACCATCTTCAGTTTTTTCCATCACCTTAACCTTAAATCTTAGCCCCTTATACTCTTCTTCTTTTTTGTTCTCAAAAGACGAAAGATCAATAATTTTAATATTGAACATCTTTAACAGATTTTTTGGTATCTTTTCTTCGGTAATTATTAAAATCAAATTATTTTTATATGAATAGGATAATATATCGGAAATTCTGTTATCAACATTCGAATAAAAAATTGTTCCTCTTTTCTTTAATAGTTGCATCGTCTTTAAGGTAAACTCGTTATAGTTATCAATGTTTTCTTTTGATGGTATAAAAAATTCACCTTCCAAAACGTTCGCGATTAAAAGGTCATAAAGTAGTCTATTTGTCAAAGATGAAGATGTAATAAAATACTTTTTATGATTGTTTGTTCTGTTTTGTCTTTTCAAAAAAAGATATATTTTGAAAATGAAAAGTAACAAAAGTAAAAGAATTACTAAAATTTCTAAATCAAATATTAAAAGTATAATCGAAATAATGATCAAAAACAGCTCAAAGATCATCGGATCCTCTCTAAAATTCTCTCTTCCATCTCTTCAACATTTTTTACGATTTCAACTTCATTTAAAACTTCCCTTGAAATTTTTGAATCAAGAGACAAGATATTTTTACAAAATCTCTTATAGAGATGGAGTTTGCCACTGCCTTCTGTTGAATCAAGTTTTGTACTGATACACATATCAGCGTCCTTTAAATATTCCGGTAAACTTTCAAATGGTATCTTTTCAAGAAAAATTATTCTGTCACGATATACATTATACTTGTTTTTCGTATTTTTACTTATTGGAAAAGATATTATATAAAAAACTACATTCTTTTTTTTCTTAAGAATATTTTCTGCTATTTCAAGAAAACCTTTTAAATTTTGAACCTTCGTGTTGATACCGAGCCAGACGATTTTAAACATTTTATCCTTGTTCACATCGTGTGTAATTTTTTTATTCTCTTCAAAAATATCGTCATTGACATAAAATTTGCTTTTCTTTTTTGACCTTTTAAAATTAAAATTAGTGTTATAGATTATTCCAAAACTCTTTTTTTCAACTATTTCTTCGACAAAACGAATTATAAAAGAAAATGGAGGAAATCTAAAAACAGGATTTGAGATTGTCATTTCAGAATAAAGTGATCCCTGATAGTCAAGAACATACTCTTTTCCATAGAGAAGTTTTATCATCAAAGAGATTATTCCCGCTTCATGTGTGAAAGACAGAAGGTAATCATATTCTTTTTTTTGTAGCATTTTTAAAGTTTTGAAAAAAATTTGAATATCAAAAAGAATTTTCAAAGGATGGAATCCAACAGGATCAAAATCTTTGAACAATCTTTTAATTCTAAATATCTTAAAGCTGTTCAAATCTCTCCCGTATGAATATGTAAGTATATCAATCCTGTTACCTTCTTTTTCCATAAATTTCAAAATCTTTAAAATTCTTGTATGACAACCACGATCGTTGAAAAATGCTGTTGTACATAAAGCAAGGATATTTTTATTTTTTATCATCACCCAAGAATCTTTTCACTCTATAAATTCCTTTCCTTGTTGTCTCAAAATATGTCCTTATGATAATTTCACTTAACAATCCAATCATTAAAAGTTGAACTGAAATCAAAAACAGGAAAACCGATATCAGAAGTAAAGGGTTACCAGTCATATCAACATTCTGAAAGATCTTCATAAGAATGAGTAAAATAAAGGAAATTATTCCAAAGATAAAAGATAAAAATGATAGTCCTCCAATTATGTATATCGGATTTGTTGAAAAATCGTTAAGAAACTTTACAGTTAAAAGATCGAGTAGAACATTTATTATTCTTGAAAACCCATATTTACTTTTTCCTTTAAACCTTTTTCTATGATTAACCTTAACTTCACCTATTCTATAACCTTTTGAATACAAAAGATATGGGATAAACCTATGCATCTGTCCATACAGGTTCAGATCCTTTAAAACCGATCTTTTGAAAACCTTAAGAGTACAACCTGTATCGTGGATTTTAAGTTTTAAAAAAGATGAAATTATCCTATTCGCAATAAGTGAAGGAATCTTTTTCGAAAAGAGAGGATCCTGTCTTTTCTTCCTCCATCCAACAACCATGTCATAATCATTTTTCAAAAGGTGATCTATCATCAATGGTATATCTTTCGGATCATTTTGAAGATCTCCATCTATTGTTACAAGAATATCATTCTTTGCGTTGTCAAAACCTGCTTGGAAAGCAGCGGATTGTCCAAAATTCCTTGCGAGTTGAACTACTTTTATATTCGAATCCTTTAAAGATAAACTTTCAAGAATTTTAAAAGAATTATCGGTCGAACCATCATCAATAAATATTATTTCATATTCATAATCTCTTAAACTATCTTTCAATTCCTCATAAAGTTTTTCAATGTTCCCATCTTCGTTGAAGATGGGAACAACAATTGTAACTCTTATGTCCCTTCTTCCCATGATTTTAAATATTCTTCCTGTTCTTTTGTTAGTTTATCATACTTAACTCCCATAGATTTCAATTTCCTTCTTGCTATATCAACATCGATCTCATCAGGGAGTTTATAAACTTTCTTGGAAAGTTTTGGATGGTTTTCTTTTATATATTTTACTGACAGCGCCTGATTTGCAAAAGACATATCCATTACACATGCAGGATGTCCTTCTGCTGATGCAAGATTTATCAACCTTCCTTCAGCTAAAAGATATACTTTCTTCTGATCTTTTAAAGTATGTTCTACAAGGAATGGTCTTATCTCTTTTTTTCTAAGGGTCAACTTTTCAAGAGCTTTTTTATTTATTTCAACGTCAAAATGACCCGAATTTGCAACGATACAATTATTCTTCATAATTTTGAAATGTTTTTCATCTACTACATTTATATCACCTGTCAGAGTAACTATAAAATCAGCTTCTTTACAGGCATCATCCATTTTCATAACCCTGAAACCATCCATCAATGCCTCAAGAGCTTTAACTGGATCAACTTCAGTAACTATAACATTCGCTCCAAGACCTCTCGCTTTAAAAGCGAGTCCTCTACCACACCAGCCATACCCTGCGACCACGAATGTTGAACCAGCAAGCAACCTGTTGGTTGCACGAAGTATCCCATCTATGGTTGACTGACCTGTTCCATATCTGTTGTCAAACATAAATTTTGTATACGAATCGTTCACAGCAACTATTGGGTATCTCAGGATTCCATTTTTTTCCATACTTTTCAACCTGATCACACCGGTTGTAGTTTCTTCTGTTCCACCAACAATTTTTTTTGAAAGTTGAACAAACTCTTTGTGAAGCATCGTTACAAGATCAGCACCATCATCCATCGTAACATTTGGCTCGTTCAGAAGAACACTCTTTATGTGGTTATAATATCCCTTATCATCTATTCCTTTTTTTGCAAAAACCGGGATTTTAAAATCCTTAACAAGTGATGCAGCGACATCATCCTGTGTGGATAAAGGATTTGAAGCACATAAAAAAACTTCTGCACCACCAGCTTTTAAAACTCTCATGAGATTTGCAGTTTCTGAAGTAACATGTAGACAAGCACCGATTTTCAAACTCTTCAAAGGTTTATTTTTTGAAAATTCATCATAGATACTTTTTAAAACAGGCATATCCTGATAAGCCCATTCGATCCTTTTCAAACCCTTATCCGCAAGTTTAATATCTTTAATATCATACTTCATCTTGACCTCTTTATTTTAAAATCTTTTTTATCTCATCAACTTTATCACAAACTTCCCATGTGAAACCCTCTTCTTCTCTTCCAAAATGCCCATAGGCAGCTGTCTTTTTGTATATAGGTCTTCTGAGTTTTAACTGATCTATTATACCGTTTGGTGTCAGATCAAAAATTTCTCTTATAACTTTCACGATTTTTTCATCATCATATTTTGAAGTGTTAAAAGTATCAACAGCAATTGAAACTGGTTCCGCTATACCAATAGCATATGCGACCTGGATTTCAACTTTTTTTGCAACACCTGCAGCAACAAGATTTTTTGCAATATATCTACACATATACGCTGCTGATCTATCAACCTTTGATGGATCCTTACCTGAAAAACATCCACCACCATGTTTTGCCATTCCACCATAGGTATCAACGATAATTTTTCGACCAGTCAAACCAGTATCAGCAAGTGGGCCTCCAACAACAAACCTTCCGGTTGGGTTAACAAAAATCTTTGTTCTTGAATCTATCAGCTTACTATCGATAACTTCATTTATCACTCGATTCTTCATATCCTTTTCTATCGTTTTCCTGTCAACATCAGGATTGTGCTGAACACTCAAAACTATAGCATCTATCCTTGTTGGAACCCCATCATCATACTCGACAGTCACCTGTGATTTACCATCAGGGCGAAGATAATCAAGATCACCAAATTTTCTAAGTTCAGCTACTTTTTTTATAAGTTTATGAGCATAGGATATTGTCATAGGCATAAGTTCAGGTGTCTCGTCCGTCGCATATCCAAACATCATCCCCTGGTCACCTGCTCCACCGATGTTTACACCCATCGCTATATCTGGAGATTGTTCCTGTATCGATGTAACAACCGCACAGGTTTGATAATCAAGACCATAATCAGGATCCGTGTATCCAACCTCTTTGACTACATTTCTAACAAGTTTTTGAGTATCAACATAACATGTTGTTGTAATCTCTCCAGTTATTATTATCATGCCCGTAGCTGCCATCGTCTCAGCTGCGACCCTTGCATTTGGATCCTGTTCGAGTATAGAATCGAGTAAGGAATCCGATATGATATCACAGAGTTTATCAGGATGCCCTTCCGCCACCGATTCTGAAGTTAAAAATCTTTTCATCTTCTACTCCTTTTTTATTTTTTTATTATTGTATTTTCACCACAGATTATTGAACCCTTGAAATTCTCCAAATTTGAATTATCGCCTATTATCGAATTTTTTATTTTACAATTTTTTAAAACAACATTGTTTCCAACTATTGAATTTTCAATTTTTGTATTAAACAGTTTAGCATTTTTGAAAATTGAACAATTTTTTGAAACCTTTAAATTTTCCAAATAAGCAGTAGGATCTATAAAATTCTTTCTTTTTTCGATTTTTAACAATAAACTGTTTGCTTTCAATAGAGTTTCAAAATCACCACAATCAATCCATTTTTTAACATCACCATATTCAATCTTTTCCCCATCTTCTATCAATTTTTTTATACCATCTGTCAACTGTATTTCACCTCTTGTTTTAATGTTGTTTTCATAAAGATACCTTAATGAATCAAAAAGTTTTTTTGAAGATTTAAAGTAATAGAAACCAACTATCGCTTTGTTTGAAACATAATTTTCAGGTTTTTCAACAACATCTAAAACAAAATTCTCAGAAATTTTTGCAACACCAAACCTTTTCGGATCATCTACTTCCATCAAAGCGATTTTAGAGTTTTTTGTTTTCAAAAATTTCTTTACATCAATATCGATAATGGTATCTGAGAGAAGGATAACCAAAGGATAATCATTCTCACCAATCTCTTTTAATCCTATAAAAACTGCATCACCTAATCCAGATTGTTTTTCCTGTTCAACAAATGTAAATTTTTTGTCAGGATAATTCTTTAAAAGGTATTCTTTCAACATATCTTTTTTGTATCCAACAATTATAATATATTCATCTATTTCAACTTCCGATAGTGAAAGAATAACATAATCTATTATTCTTTTACTTCCAACATAGAATAAAGGTTTTGGTAAAAAGAATGTAAGAGGTTGCAATCTTTTACCGATACCTGCTGCAGGTATTATAGCTTTCATTCTTTCATCCTTTTTTTAAGAATATCGATCCTTTCAATTTTTATAGGATCAACCCGATTTTCGATCGCAAGGTAATATGATATAAGATCAAAAGTTATTATACTATCTAAAATATTGAAAATCTTATTTTGATCATCAAACTCAAATATCATCGTCTGAAAACCACAATCTCTTAAAATTTTATTTGTTATCATCGTTCTTTTTTTATTTCTTTCATTCATCTGTTTAAAGATTATAAATAAAATGTAGATTTTCGACTTTATAAATGCCGGCTTTTCAAGCCCAACTATCTCATTATGATCCATTTCAGGTAGAAAGTTGAAATGAGAAAAGTGTTTTGAGTTTTCATGAAGCTGGTTAGAAAACCTTCTGACAACTGCGGAAAAGTTCGAATCAGTATAAATATTAACTATTTTACCTTTTAAAATTTTTGCTACCTTCTTTGCATTTTCATCATCAAAAGAGTATTCTGATAGTTTAAGAACAGCATCATTTATTTCATTTTCAAAATTTTTATCCTTTAAAATGTAAACCATCTTTTTTAACAAAGCCCCAAGAGTCATACCAAGTGCCGCTCTCGGTGGACAATCAAGATTCAGTTTAATATTTTTAATCCCATTTTTCTTTGAGAGCTTTTCCAATTCACCACCACTGGAAAGTGTTAAAATTTTTGCTTTTCTGTTCAACCCATCTTTAAAGCATTTTAAGGTTTCCTCAGTGTTCCCAGAAAATGATGATACAATTAAAAAGGTCTTCTCGTTTACATAGTGTGGAAGATTGTAATTTCTTACAACTTCGAAAGGAACAGGAGAGAATGGATAGATGATTTCTTTCAAAACATCTCCAGCGATCGCACTTCCTCCCATTCCAGTATATACAATGTTTTCGATTTTTTTCAGTTCGAACTTTTTGTCATCAAGATTAAAACCATCAAGAAAAAATGATGGGAAACTTTTTATGAGTGATAACATATCACTATTTGTCATAGAACTCTCCAAGAAAATATTTTATGAGATTTGGGAATTTTTCAGAAATTATTCCTTTCATATACTCTCTCACCTTTTCAGATGATTTCAAAAGCAAAGCGTTTTTTGCGATCTCTTTTGTTTCCTCATAGGAAAGTTGTTTGATTATCATCTTAATCTCAGGTATGAAGATGGGAGACATCGATAATTCATCAACTCCGAGTCCAACAAGAATCGGTATCGCTATTGGATCAGAAGAAAGTTCCCCACATACTCCCGCCCATATATTTGCCTCATGAGCAGCATCGATCGTGAACTTGATAAGTTTTAAAACAGCAGGATCAAGAGAATCAAAATATGAGGAAACATTATTATTGTTTCTATCAACTGCGAGTGTATACTGTGTAAGATCGTTTGTCCCAAGTGAAAAGAAATCCACATACTTTGCAAACTCTTCAGCCATTATTGCGGCAGAGGGAACTTCAACCATTATTCCAAGTTCAATATCTTTATCAAAATCGATCTGCTGGTTAAAGAGTTCCTTTTTTATATCATCTAAAACCATTTTTGCTTTTATAACTTCATCTATTTTCGATACCATGGGAAGCATTATCTTCAAATTTTTTTTAGAACTTGCCTTCAATATCGCTTTGAACTGGTCCCTTAAGATTTTTTCATTACCAAGCGAAACCCTGATACCTCTAAAACCCAAAAATGGATTTTCTTCTTTGTTTCTTACATAAATCGGTTTATCACCTCCAATATCAACAGTCCTTATAATAACAGAATCAGGGAAAACCGATTCTGCTATCTTTCTATATATGTTTTCTTGCTTTTCAACAGTGGGATATCCGTTCTCTTCAAGAAATATGAATTCGGTTCGAAAAAGTCCGATTCCCCTTCCACCATACTTTTTAACTTCACCAAGTTCTTCAAGAAGTTCTATATTCGCCGATAGATCTATATTTCTGCCATCTATGGTCACAGATTCTTCATCCTTCATCTCCATTAACTTGAGATTGTAATTTTTGTATTCCTCTTTTCGTTTTTTAAAAGTTTTTTCAGAATTTTCATCTGGATCAATGATCACAGTTCCAGTATAACCATCAACTATAACGATATCACCGTCGTTAACATTTGAAAGAAAGTTTTTAACATTTACAACAGCAGGGATATTGAGTGCTCTCGCTAATATAGATGAATGACTTGTCATTCCTCCACTTTCTGTTACGATTCCAAGTATACTTTTTTTATCAAATTTCATAGTTTCAGTTGGAGTCAGGTTAAAAGCACCTATTATTATTTCTTCAAAGGATTGTAAAGATTCCTCATCCCTGTTTTTTAGCCTTTTTAAAACTCTGTTCATAACATCTATTATATCAAAACTTCTCTCTTTAAGATATTTGTTATCCGTTTTTTGCATTTTTTCAAGTATTTCAGATACAACATTTTTATAAACTGATTCAGCATTCTTTTTTGTTTCCCTTATATTTTTTATACTTTTTTCTATAACACTCATATCTTCAAGTGCAAGAATCTGCGCTTCAAAAATTTCCTCATACTGGTCACCAACCGTTTCCTTAATGTTTTTTTTATTTTCAAGTAGTTCACGCTTTGATTCCTCAATTGCAGTTAAAAATCTTTCGACCTCCTTTTCTATATCGTTAACATCATATTCCTGTATAACTTCTATCTTATTACTCAAAATTTTTATTTTGCCTTTCACAAGACCTGGAGATGCAGGATAACCCCTTAAAATTATATTACTCCTCATAAAACCTCTTCTCAAAAAGTTCCTCTACAGCATCCATCGCATCCTTTTCATCAGATCCTTCGATTCTAAATATCAACTTTGCCCCCTGTTCAGCAGCAAGCATCATAATACCCATAATCGATTTTCCATCAACCAGCAGATCATCTCTCTGTATTTCAACTTTTGACTCAAATTTACCTAAACTCTTTACAAGAAGAGCTGCTGGCCTTGCATGTAATCCAAGTTTATTTTTTACAATTACCTCTTTTTCTATCATCACAACAAAACCTTAAAAAGTACTTCTAACAAAACTCCTAAAATAAATAAAAAAATATAGGCAAACTCTTTAAATAAAATGTTTACCCATATACATAATAAAAAGATTATAACATATAAATTAACTAAATTCAATATTTTTAAGTTTAAATATAGTAAAAAGATTGTAAAGAATCCAAACAAAAGATATTTAACTTTTGAAAGGAAAAATCTAAAATTTTTGAAGAAAAAAGAAGAATAAAAATTACCGAGAGTTTCACTATTTTTTGCTCCATACTCATAACCGATAAACCTTAAAGTATTGGTTGAAAAAAAATATATTAAGAAAGGAATTAAGAGAAAATAAGTTTCGATTTTAAAAATATAAACAAAAAGAGATACCATCAAAGTTATAGGTTTTAAATTGTTCCAAAACAGATCGTCTCCAATAAACGCTGAAATGCTTGCAAAAATCTCTATTTTTTTTAAGTCATCAACCTTTGATATAAAACCTGAAACGATAGTTGCAAAATAGGGGTTTGAGTTTATGTGATGGTTGAATTTACCATTTGTAAGTATTTTGTAACCAGATAGTTGCATTTCGTCTTCGTTTAACAAAACCTGAACGAAAAGTGATTTTAAAACCAATTTAATTTTATTTTTAAGCATAAAAATAAACCCAACAGAATTCCCATAAAAAATAAAATAGTTTCAATTTTTTTGTTTACTTTAACATATTTTATCTGTGTGAGTGTTAAAAATATGGAAACAATAAAAATATTATTATGTTGAGTTTTAAACAATTGAAGTTTTGTCAAAAGAAAATATTCAGAATAAAGAAAAAATAGATAAGAAAAAAATGTTATCATTATTGAGAGGTATAGAGCAAGTTCTATTTTAAAACTTCTTGATAGATAAAAATTGATTCTCCTTTTTATAATATAAAAATAACCAAAAATCAATGAGGAAAAAATTCCAACAAGTATTGAAAAAGAAAGAGGATATCTCAAAAAACTGTATGTTAACAATGATGATACAAATCCTATCTGAAAATTTGGAGGTGTTACTTTTCCAAGTTGAAGAGAGAAAATTGATAATGTTTGGAAAAGTATCAACAACAATAAAATAGAGTTATCAAAACTGATTTTTAGAAAAAATGAAAGAACTGGAAATATAAAGACAGGTTCGCTGACCAACGACTGAAATAACATCCTATTATCAAGGAGTAAAACTGAAGATATCAGAATCAGATAATAGGTTCTATCCGTTTCGAATCCTCCATGTTGAAGTAATGAAATTTATTTTTATTAAAATAGATTTTATAACTCTCTCCAATTTTAAATCTTTTATGTAAAGTTGTTTTTAAAACAACAGTTTTATTAAAAATGTTAACATAAAGAAAAGTTACATCACCTAAAGATTCAGCAAGTTCAACAACCCCTTCGCTATAAATTTCAGTTTCTTTATCAATATAGATATCTTCCGGTCTTATACCAACATACACATTTTTTAAATCTTTAACATCAAATCTGACTTTAAAATTGAAGAAATCTGATCTAATTTCTCCGTTTTCATAAACATTTTCAAAAATGTTCATTTGAGGTGAACCTATGAATGTTGCACAGAAAAGATTTGCGGGTCTATTGTAAAGTATATCAGGATCAGCGATCTGCATTATCTCCCCATTGTTCATCACAACAATTTTCGAACCCATCGTCATCGCTTCTGTCTGATCATGTGTAACATAAATTATCGTTGTATTTATTTTTTTATGTAATTTCGAAATTTCTGCTCTCATTGACACTCTCATTTTTGCATCAAGGTTTGAGAGTGGTTCATCAAAAAGAAAAACTTTTGGTTCTCTTACGATCGCTCTACCGATTGCAACCCTCTGTCTTTGTCCACCTGACAGTTCTCTCGGTTTACTTTTTGCATATTTTTCTATATCAAGGATTTCGAGAGCTTCTTTAACTTTTCTATCTATATCTTCTTTTAAAAACCCTCTTGTCCTCAAACCAAAAGCAACATTATCATAAACACTCATATGAGGATAGAGAGCATAATTTTGAAAAACCATAGCAATATCTCTATCTTTCGGATGGACATCGTTGACCACTTGTCGATCAATGATTATCTCACCTTCAGTTACCTGTTCCAGTCCGGCTATACATCTTAAAAGTGTTGTTTTCCCACAGCCGGAAGGGCCAACAAAAACCACAAACTCTTTATCCTCAATTTCAAGGTTAATGTTTCTCAACGCAACATAGCCATTTGGAAAAACTTTTGTTACATTTTTCAGAATAACATCAGCCACATTTCACTCCTATTCTTTTCCTATTTTAAAATAAATGTTTGGTTTCCCAGATTTTTCTGTTGCAATATCAGAATTATCGATAACAAAATATAATTTTTTGTTTTCAAAGATATAAAATCTTTCATCTATAAAAGATTTTGCAACAAAAGTTAACGGATACTCAAGATATTCTGAATAAAGTTTTGATGAATCTCTAAAAAGATCAAAACCTTTTTTTGAAGAGAAGAAGAAAATGTCAAGAACATAATCTGAATTCAATAAAACAGAATAGAAACCTGGTTCAATTATAATGGAATCAGCAATGATCTCGCCTATCTCCATAGTTTTGGAAACTTCATAAACTGTTGGGTAAAATAACGAACATCCAGAAATGAAAAGAAAGATTATAACCAAAAGAAATCTATTCATTTTTAACGACATAAAGATGTGACCCTTCGACTTTTACGATTCTGGCAAAATCATCTTTCTCTATAACTTTCCCATCACCAGAATATGCTCTCCATCTTACACCATCTATCTCACATATACCTTGATCTTTTGAGTTGTCGATAGTTGTAACAACTTTACAAACTCTTCCAATATAAGAATCAACATTAGTTTTCAACCCGCCTTTATCATCCTTTGAAAGGTATTTTATGAAAATTTTTCTTATCGTGAAAGCAAAAATGATCGAAAGGACAACAAAAATAAGGATTTGTAGAAAAACAAGTTTCGGAAAAAATAAAGAGAAAAGTGATGAAATTAAAGCAGCAAAAGAAAATAGAACAAATAGAAAAAATGGAGTTAAGACTTCGATTATAAACATAACAACAGCAACGATTATCCAGAAAAGTGATGGAGACATAACTCCTCCTTATCTCTCTTTTCTTAAGTACTCAGCAGTATAAGAATTTTTACATTTTAAAAATTCATCAAACTTTCCCTGAAAAAGAAGTTTTCCTCCTTCATCACCTCCTTCAGGCCCAAGGTCTATTATCCAGTCAGCAAATTTTATGATATCAAGATTGTGCTCTATCACAACTAAAGTATTACCTTTTTTAACCAATTTGTCAAGCACTTTAAGTAAAAGTTTAACATCATAAAAATGTAATCCAGTTGAAGGTTCATCGAGAATATACAAAGTTCTACCGGTGTCCGTTCTCGAAAGCTCTTTTGCAAGTTTTATCCTTTGTGCTTCACCCCCTGAAAGAGAAACAGCAGGTTGTCCAAGTTTAATGTAACCGAGTCCAACTTCGTTCAAAATTTCCAACTTTTTAATGATTTTAGGAATATCTTTAAAAAGTTCCATAGCGTTTATAACTGTCATATTCAAAACATCTGAAATATTTTTACCCTTATACTTAACCTGCAAAGTTTCCTCGTTGAATCTTTTTCCATTACAAACATCACATTGAACATATACTGGTGGAAGGAAATACATTTCAATCTTTTTGTATCCGTCTCCTTCACAAGATTCACATCTTCCACCTGGGACATTGAACGAAAATCTACCCGGTTTGTATCCTCTCATTTTTGATTCTTTTAACTGGGAAAAGAAATCCCTAATATATGTAAAAACTCCAGTATATGTTGCTGGGTTCGATCTTGGAGTTCTACCTATAGGTGATTGATCTATGTTTATAACCTTATCTATAAAATGCAAATTTTCTATACCATCATGTTTTCCTGGTTTGATTCTCGAAACTTTTAAGTACCTTCTGACAGCATTGTAAAGAATATCATTGACAAGAGTCGATTTCCCACTGCCAGAAACTCCAGTTACACATACAAAACATCCAAGTGGTATCTTCACATCAATATTTTTTAAATTGTGCTCACAGGCATTTTTTATCAAAATAAAGTTGTTATCATCAAATTTTCTTTCCTCTTTTCTTTCAAAAACTTTTTCTTTACCAATCAAAAATTTTCCTGTCAGAGAATCCTTCGATTTTAAGATCTCTTCAAAACTACCTTGAAAAACAATATTGCCCCCAAAATCTCCAGCACCAGGTCCAAAATCTATTATATGATCACTTTCTTTTATAAAATTTTTATCATGTTCAACAACTATGACAGTATTATCTCTATCTCTAAGATCTTTTAAAGTTTCTATAAGCAATTTAACATCCCTCTGGTGCAAACCAATAGAAGGTTCATCGAGAACATACATAACATCGTTTAATCCACTTCCGATCTGTGTTGCAAGATGTACTCTCTGTGCTTCACCACCTGATAGAGTTTCAACAGATCTTTCCAATGTTAAATAACCAACTCCAACATTTACAAGGAATTCGAGTTTTTTTATTATTTCCTTAATAAGATCTTTTGAAATCTCTTTTTTCGTTTCATTAAAAGAAATTTTATTTTTAAAAAAATCAAGAGAGTTATAAATATTCATCTGTGTCATCTCATATATGTTTAAACCGTTAATCTTAACTGAAAGGTACTCTTTTTTCAATCTTGCGCCATTGCATACCTTACATTTTGCAAATATTAGATATTTACCCATTTCCTGTTGCATCCAATCCGAATCCGTTGAATGGTAGATCCTTTTCAAATACTCTGTTATCGACTCAAACGAGAAATTTTCTGGAATATTGAAGGACATATAATCATCATCTTTTATTCCATAAAATAGTATTCTTTTAAAAAAAGCAGGTAATTCTTTATAACTATTTTTTAGATCAACTTTTAAAATTTTTGCAAGTTCTAAAAGATCTGTTCTTTTTGATATATCAGTCCAGAGATGAATTGCTCCTTCCCATAAAGAGAGCTCCTCGTTAGCAATTATTAGTTCTTCATCTGCCTCTATACTATATCCAAGTCCATGACATACTGGACATGCACCTATAGGAGAGTTGAAGGAGAAACTTCTTGGAGAGATTTCACCATAAGATATGTTACAAAAAGGACATGAAAGTGAGGTGTTAAATAATTTTTCCTGTCCATCTTCAGTTAAGATCGAAACGATCCCTGAAGATTCCTTTAAAGCCAATTCCAAAGATTGTGTCAAACGCATTCTGCTAACATTATCAATTTTTATCTTGTCTATAATTATGGAAATATTATGTAACCTGTTTTTTTCAAGTATAATATCCTCTTCCAGCCGTTTCGTCTGTCCATCAACTAAAATTTTTGTATATCCCTTCTTCATCAAAATTTTAAAATATTCCTTAAATTCTCCTTTTTTATTTCTAACAACTGGTGAAAGGATCGTTATAACTTTTCCTGCGAATGAGAGTATTTCATCAGCTATCTGATCAACACTCATCTTTATAACAGGTCTTGAACAGTTATAGCAGTATATATCGCCAACTCTTGCAAAGAGAACTCTTAAATAATCATATATCTCTGTTATCGTAGCAACGGTTGATCTTGGGTTTTTTGCAATACTTCTTTGTTCAATAGAAATAGCAGGTGAAAGGCCATCGATTCTTTCAACCTCAGGTTTTTCGAGAACCCCTAAAAACTGTCTCGCATAGGAAGATAGTGATTCAACATACCTTCTTTGACCTTCAGCATAGAGAGTGTCAAAAGCAAAAGATGATTTTCCAGATCCGCTCACGCCGGTTATCACGATGAATTTTCTTTTGGGAATTTCGCAGGATATATTTTTAAGGTTGTGGACCTTTGCACCTTTAACAACTATTTTTTCCATTAATCAAATAAGATCGTTTTTATGTTTGTTGTTCTCTTCAAGTATTCTGTTCGCCTCTTCAAAAATTTCTCTATCGATGATCCTCTCATGTTTACCTTCAACTCTTCTTTCCTCGATTAAAACAGGTTTCCTCTTGTTTTTTTCGGTTTCAATATACTTATAATAGTTGTATGACAAAAAACCTATATAGAACTTGTTTGTTAAAATGTTGTACAATGCCTGTCTTGAAAAAATTTTCCCCCTTTTTGTCCTTATATTGTTCTTCTGAAGATATTCTTTTAATCGACCAAGAGATTTGAACTCTAAATATTTGTTGAAGATAAGTTTAACTATCTCTGCTTCTTCCTTTACCACAACTATTCTTTTATCGTTGACTTTCCCAACATATTTATAACCTAACGGACAATTACCACTCGATTTTAATCTTTTTTCAACTGTTCTTAAAACTCTATGTGCAGCGAGTTTGTTTGGAAGTTTTTCTTTTTCATACCTTGCAAAAGCACCTATAATTTTTTCCCTTAAAATTTCATAATCGATAGAATCCGATATTTTTTCATCAATGTATCTTACAGTTACACCATACTTGATCAGTTCCTTTTCAACCCACATAGTAAAAATATCATCAGGAGAAATATTCTCTCTTGAATATGCGAGTACCTTCTTAACACTTTCGTTCACTCGTGCATAGTTAAAAAGTTCAGCAAGTCCACGATCCTCAGAATCAGGATCATCTGTAAACCTTTTTATCACTCTGTAAATTTTTTGTTCATCTAAAAATTTTTGAACTTTCTCTTCAATTTTTTTATCCTCTTTTTCGTCTTTTGAAAATCTCAAATAAAGATAAACATCTATAGATTTCAAATATACTCCTTTTTTTAAATGTTATAACAATTTGTCAAAAAATCAATATCCAATTTTACTTGACAATTCTTTTTTTATCGGTATAAAATAAAATGAATAAAAAAATAAATAAGGTAAGTGTAAAATGAAAAAATTTTTTTTGATTTTATCAATTTTTATATGTTTTATTTTCTCATTTCAATCGAACCTTCTTTTGAACAGTGATTTTGAAAACTGGGCTGATAATAATCATCCTTTGAACTGGTTTCCAGATTCTTTGTTTCCCGACTCCTTTTTTATCGAAAAATCTACATTTTCATTTTCAGGAAATTACAGTTTAAAAGCAAATATTTTCACAAAAAATCAGTCTCTTACCGATATTGTATCAGAATACATTCCAGTTCTACCAAATAAAGTGTACAGAATAAAATCTTATGTTTACGATAATGATCAATATCTATATGCAAAAATTTATCTAAACTATTATGGTTCAACATACACTTTTCTTTCAAACAATTTTACTCTCGATTCTGTTGGGAATTCAAACTTATGGCAATTTTTTCCAGAAACACTCATCACAACTCCTGCAAACTGTTACTATGTAAGAGTTGGATTTAGATTTTATGATCTAACCGGTTTTACAGGAAACGGAACAATCTATATAGATTCAGTTTATTTTGGTGATACACTTTCAACAACTTCATCTCCAGTAATAACAAATGTTCAAAGGATACCAACAACTGTAACACCAGTTGATATAGTTACTGTTTCAGCTGATATTACAGATGATGTTTCAGTTTCAACAGATTCATTATATTACAGAGTTAACGGTGGAATCTGGTCAACAGTTTTTCATGACAGTGTTAAAGTTTCCAAAAGGTTTTTTACAATTCCACCACAAACATCTGGAACAGTTGATTATTTCATAATAGCAAAGGATAATGAAAACAACAGAACTGTAAGTTCGACATTTTCTTATACCATTTCTCTTCCAGCAAAAGTAAAAAAAGTTTTATTCGACTATACAAAAAATCAAACAGCAGGAAACGCTGATTGGGTAATCGATAGGAATTATCCAACTCCCCTCCCTCAGAATCCAACAAATGAAACCGATTGGGATGGAGCAATATCAGCATGGGGATTTGAACTTGATACCGCATACATAACCAATTCAACAACTGGCGAGATAATCACTTTTCAGGTTTTTACATTACCACCAGATTCTCCTATTAGATATAATTCATCAAGTCCACTTGATCTGAAAAATTTTGATCTCTATGTGGTCTGTGAACCACAAAATCCTTTCACATCAACAGAAAAAACAAATATTTTCAATTACATACGAGATGGAGGATCACTTTTTATGATTGCAGACCATGTATCATCCGACAGAGATGGAGATGGGTGGGATTCACCTGAAATATGGCAGGATTTCGGTTCAGATTCATTTGGAATACATTTTCAGCAAGTTGGAGAAGGATATAACAATATTTCAGATTCAACAAATATATATTCAACAGCAAATGATACAATAACAAACGGCCCATTCGGTCAAGTTTCTGGATACTTTTATTTTCACGCCGGGACAATGATACCAAAATCTTTAAAATCAACAGCGATTGCACTTTACGGAACAAATTATTCTATGTTAACTATTTCAAGATATGGAAAAGGGAAAGTCGCAGGATGTGGGGATTCATCTCCCTTTGATGATGGAACAGGTAATCCTTCTGATCTTTTGTACGATGGGTGGAACGAAGGTGTTTCAAGGAAACTCTTATTGAACACTACATACTGGCTTGTTATAGATTCGACAGATTTACAGGGTTTGAACGAACTTTCCTATTTTTGTAAACAAATAGATGAAACACTCTTTGTCACTATAAGGATTGATAAAGATTATAAAGAGATAAAACTCTATAAAAGTATAGACGATAACTTTAAATTTATAGATAGTTGTTCAAAATTCGGAAAAACTGTTGTTTTGAAAGATAAAAATTTTAAAGAAAAATCAAGTTACAAAATAGATTTTATTTCTTATAGTGGACAAACTGAAAAAACGATAAACTTTTCATTCTATCCTGAAGATATGAACTATGAAAAAGTGATTTTTGATTCGACCTGTAATTTGATAAGGTTTAATGACAATATCCAGAAACATGTAAAGATCATAGATATCTCAGGGAAAACTATTTTCGAATGCAATGCAAAAGAATATGTTGATGTAAAAAGATTGAAGAATGGACTATTCTTCGTTCTCGTTGAGGACAAACCGGTTTTAAAATTTTTGAAACTAAGATGAAAATTTTACAAAAAAATAAGAAAATTTTTTTCGATTACGAAGTATTAGAGGAATTTGAGGCTGGAATCGTGTTAAAAGGAGATGAAGTTAAATCGATAAGAAAAGGTGCATTTTCAATAAAAGAAGCATACTGTAAAATAGATAAAGAAAAAATCGAAATTTTTGTTCATGATATGACGATCGACAAAAATCCATTTGGAACACATACAAACATCGATCCAAAAAGAAAAAGAAAACTCCTTATGCATAAAAATGAGATCAAAAGATTGTTACGAAAGGTTGAAGAAAAAGGTTTGACTTTAAAACCTATTGAAGTATACTTAAATGAAAGGAATTTAGTAAAAATTAAAGTCGCTTTATGTAAAGGTAAAAAGTTGTACGACAAAAAAGAGAGTATTAAGAGAAAAGATTATGAAAGAGAGATTTCAAGAGATCTTAAAAAATATAGGTAATTTTGTTAGGCCACTTTTTTTACTTCTGGCTTTCATCCTAATTTCACAAAATATTTATCCAGAGGATTTTTTTGAAATCATAAAAAATGGAATATCGGATTCCATAGAGATAGCGAGGTTTGATAACATAGAATATATCGATCTAAACATCTTTATTAACTCCATCAACGGCAAAATAAAATTTAAAAAGGTTCAGGAAGAGATCACGATCGAAACCAACAGGAATTATGCTATATTACTTATAAATTCACCCTATGTAAAAATAGGTGGTTCCACATATAAAATATCTTACACTCCCATTATCAGAGATCAACAGATCTTTCTGCCAGTCAAAAGTATAAAACAAATATTCGAAAAACTGTTACCAGAAAATACATCCTATTCTGATTATAGCATCAAATATTTTGAAAAAATATATTTAAAAAAAATCAAAGAAAACGAAAACAGTATCATACTCCTTTTCAACAAAACTCCGCAAACCGATTATGAGTTAACTCAAAGGGACTTGATACTATTTTTTAAAAATTGTTTTATCCATGAGGATTCTTTTAAATTTAAAAACTCAAAAAATCTCATAAGAGTTGCCGAACCGATCAACGATAGTGATGGCTCAACATATATAATCACATTTTCTCCAGAATTTTTATTCGATACTCTTTTTATGTTTGAGGATTCGATAAAAATAAATTTCATCAAATTGAAAAAAAATGATAACAAAAATGAACCCCAAACTATCAAAACTATTATAATCGATCCAGGACACGGCGGAAAAGATCCAGGTGCAATAGGATACAACGGAACAAAAGAAAAAAATCTAAATCTTGATATATCGTTAAGGTTAAAAGAAAAAATAAAATCAAATTTGAGTTATATTGATGTGGTTTTAACAAGATATGACGATCGATTTCTCTCTCTCAAGGAAAGGACAAATTTTGCAAATAAATACAAAAATGCGCTTTTTGTATCAATACATTGCAATGCATCTAAAAACGTTGAGTCAAAAGGATTTGAAACATACTTCCTTTCAACAGCAAAAACCGACTGGGAAAGAGCTGTAGAGGCAAGAGAAAACGCTTCAGTTACATTTGATCTGCCAGAAGCAGAAAAAAAAGGATTGGATTTTATATTCTTTGATTTAGCTCAGAATGAATTTTTAAATGAATCATCGAGATTAGCAGAACTTATTCAAACAAAATATGAAAAAAAATTTAAGGATTCTGAAAGAGGAGTAAAGCAGGCAGGTTTCTATGTTTTAAAAGGGAATTTCATGCCAGCGATACTTATAGAATGTGGTTACATTTCAAACAAAGAAGAGGAAAAAAAATTAAACAACAAAAGTTACAGGGATGAACTCACTCAGGTAATATTTGAAGGTATAAGGGATTTTATAAAGGAACATGAAAAAAAATTTACAAAATAAACCTATAGGGATTTTCGATTCAGGAATTGGTGGACTGACAGTTCTGAAAGAGATAAGAAAGGTATTACCACATGAGGATTTAATATATTTTGGTGATACTGCAAGGGTTCCATATGGAATCAAATCTGTTGAAACAATTCAAAAGTATGCTCTGCAGGATACAAATTTTTTACTTCACAAAGATGTAAAATTAATAGTAGTTGCTTGCAATACAGTTTCATCAAACGCAATGGATATACTAAAATCTAAGTATAAAAAAATACCATTCGTGGACGTTCTCATACCAAACGCTCTATACGCTTCACAGATAACAAATAATTTAAAAATTGGGGTCATAGGAACTCCAGCAACAATCGGTTCAGGATCATACAGAAAAGTTTTAAAAAGGTTCAATCCTAAGATAAAAGTTTTTTCAAAGATGACTCCACTACTTGTTCCTCTCGCTGAAGAAGGTTTCTTCAAAGGAGAGATCGTAAAACTGGTATTGAGAAATTATCTAACGGAACTCATAAACAAAAATATTGATACTCTAATCCTTGGATGTACGCACTACCCATTATTTGAAAAGGAAATATCAAAAATCTGCGGTAAAAGAATTTCGATAGTAAATTCTGCAAGACAAACCGCAAGAACAGTTAAACATATACTTGAAGATAACTATCTTGAAAATTCAAAAGAATCTTCTGGAGATATAAAACTTTATCTTTCAGATATACCTGCAAACTTTACAAAAATAGTTTACAGGTTTCTCAAGATCGATTTAAAAGATAAGATAGAAAAAGTTGATATTGAAAAATATTAATCAGTAGATGTCTTTTCTCCTTGAAGGAAAAATACTTCCAATCGTTCACCTGTCATATCTTTCGTTGTAACAGGAATGGAGTCCTGATTGAATCCTATAACAGTATACTTTTTCACTTCAAGTTTTATCGACTCTAATTTCTTTATTTCATCTTTGGTTTTGTTTGGTTTGTTAACAAGTTCATTGTAGGTTGTAAGATCCGGGATAAAAAATCCTATAGCAAAAGTCCCCGGGGTTCCTCTCTGTGACCCATGTTTTCCAGAAAGAGTGTTATCAACTATATCAAGGGTGTTTTCAAGGTTATATATTTTTATATCACCTTCTTTGTATTCCTCATTTGTGTATGGATTTTTTACATTAAACTCTTTTAAATATTGGTATATTTTGTTTTCGATCTTTGAAGGTAGTTCTCCGTTGTTATCAAGGGCTACATATTTTTCGTATGCTGCTCTTAAAGCGTAAATATTAGAAATCATACTGTAATTATTGTTGGTTTCTTTATTTTTAACATATCCTGGATATATTAAAATATAAAGAAGAATTGCTGTTGCTATTACTATCGCTATTTCTAAAAATGGAAATTTTTTCATCTGTTTACTCCTGTTTTTAGGTTTTATTATATTAAAAGGAATAATTTTGTCAACATCTTTTTAAAATCAATAATATTTAAAGCTGGTTCAAGTCCTTTATAATTTTTTTAAAGAATGTTCTCTGCCTTTTTACAAGTGAAAGAGTGTTTTTTACAATTTTTTCTTTCATCTCTTCCTTCGATATAAGACCTTTAATATACTCAAATGTTTCAAAATAACCTATAACAGGTTTTTCATAAAAAATCTCTTCCCCATACAAAACTTTTATTTTTTCTACTTCCTCAACAAGTCCTGAAAAAACCATTCGTTCAACCCTTTTAACTATCCTTTCTTGTAATTCTTTTTTGTCCCTATAAAGATATTCCATTTTTTCAACTTTAAAACCGATTTTTTTTCTCTTCCTGTAGAAAGAACTTATCGGTTTTTTAGTTTCAAAGTACACTTCAATTGCCCTTGTTATTCTCTGTTTATCATTTTTGTTTAATTCCTGTGCTCTCTGCGGATCCACTTTATTCAAAAGATCATAAAGGTAAGAAAGTCCCTTTTCTTTCATTATTAATTGTACCTTTCCCTTTGTTTCCTTTGAAACTTCTGGAATATCATCGAGTCCGTAAATAATCGAATTCAGATAGAATGGTGTTCCAACGCTTAAAATTATCTTTCTGTCCTCTCTATTTAAGTAGTCATTAAAATTTCTTAAAAAATCTCCTGCTGAAAATTTTTGATCGTATTCAACAATATCTACAAAGTAATGAAAAACTTTACCCAAAAATTCTTTATCAGGTTTTGCTGTACCTATATCAAGAAATTTGTATATCTGTCTTGAGTCACAATTGAAAACTACAAAATTTTCTTTTTTAGATCTTTCCTTTAAATATTCAGTTTTACCAGATGCTGTCTCCCCGAGTAAAAGTTCTATTTTCTTTTGAACCATCTTTCAAAATCATCTGTTTCAAAAATGATAAAAGTCGGTCTTCCATGAGGACACGAGTGAGGATTTTCACAACCGAAAAGTTGATTGAATATCTCTTCCATCTCATTCACATTTAACTTTTTTCCTGCTTTTATTGAGGATTTACATGCTATGATTTTTAAAATTTCATCAAATTCTGTTCCAAAACCAACATTATAGATTTCATTGGCAAATTGTTCAAAATCCTCTTTGTTGAAATCCTCTTCTATTATCGAAGGAATAGATTCAACAAGAATTTTGTTATTATCAAAAACCCTTATCGAAAAACCTAAATTTTCAAACCTGTCGATATTTTCATTTATAAAAATATAAACTTCTGAATTCAATCTCAGAGTAAAAGGAAATAAAAGTTTCTGAGAAGTAATTTTTGACTTCTCTTTCAAAAGTTTTTCATAGGCAATCCTTTCGGCTGCAGCATGCTGATCAATTATATAAAGTTTATTTTTAACTGAAGCAAAAATGTATGAATTCTGAAACTGCCAGAATTTTGAACTTTCCTGGCCCTGAACCACATTTTTTTTCTCAGAAAGATAAAAATCAACCTCTGAAAAAAGTTTTTCCTCTCTTACAAAAATATCCGGTTTTGAAAAATCAACATTGCTCTCTTTTTTTTCAATTTCAATCAATTTTTTATCAACAATCAGTCCACTCCTGACAGCTCGATTCACAACATAGAAAAGATCATTCTCCGAAGAAAATTTAACCTCTTTTTTCATCGGATGGACATTAAAATCAACAAGTTCGGGTGATATCTCTATATAAACGATATACGGAGTGAATCCTTTTTTCAGTTGAGTTCCAAAAGCACTAAAAATTGCTTTTTTTATCTGAGGGAAATTTATAAACCTTCTGTTTACGAATACGATACTAACTTTATATTTTAAATCGTTGAAAAGATTTGGATTCCCAACAAAACCTTTAACACGTATGCCCTTCTCAAAATAGTCCAAAAGAAAACTATTTTTCACAAAATTTTCACCTTTCAATTCTTTAACTCTTTCCTTCAAATCTTTTGATTTTAAATTGTAAACGATGTGACCATCAACTATGAGTCTAAAATTTATCTCAGGATTTGCTAAAGAATGGTAAATGAATTCCTCTTCAACCTTTTTCTGTTCATAAAGATCAGATTTTAAGAATTTTCTTCTTGCTGGAATATTTTTAAAAAGATCTCTTACAACAATACTCGTTCCTTTTTCAATCGATGATTTTTCTATCCCTATAAGATTTCCAGAATCTATCTTTATCGAGTTTCCAATCTCATCCTCTTTAACTTTTGATTCTATAAACAACTCTGATACAAGACCTATTGAATATAATGCTTCTCCTCTGAAACCATAAGTGTTCAAGTTTTTGAGATCATCGATCGTATTGATTTTACTTGTTGCATGTTTTTTCGTTGCAAAAATCAGATCCTCTCGATCCATCCCTTCACCATCATCTATCACATTGATTAGTTCTTTTCCCCCCTTATTAATAGAAACTGTTATACTGGATGAAAAGGCATCTATTGAATTTTGAACCAATTCCCTCACAACTGAGGAAGGTCTATCGATTACCTCACCAGCCGCTATGAAAGAATAGACCGACTCAGGTAAAAGTTTTATCTTCACTTTAACTTTTAATTTTTATTTTAGGGAAAGGATTCTCAGGAATAGCGATAAAGAAACCCTGTCCATATTTTATGCCTATACTCTTCAAAGTTTCGAATTCTTCTTCAGTTTCGATACCTTCTGCTATTATCTCTGATCCCAATCTTTCGGTAAAAGGAATAAGAGTTTCAAGAAGATCTTTTTTTATTAAATTTTTATGTATATCCCTGATCAGAGCCATATCATATTTTAAAAAGTTTGGTTTCAACTCTGAGATCGTTCTTAAAGAAGAGTATCCAGCCCCCATATCATCTATCGCGATTTTAAAACCTTTATCTTTTAAAATCTTTACCGATTTGTCAAACGATTGATAATCAGTTACAGCGAGTTTCTCTGTTATCTCAATAACTACATTTTCTTTTGGTATAGAATGTTCTTCAAGAAAGTTCTCAAATTTTTTTGACTTGAACTCAGGATCATAGATACCTTTTGCACTCGAGTTCAAAAAAAGTAATTTACCATTTAGTTTTTCTGGTAGATGTAACACAGCATTCGTTCTACATATTCTTTCAAGATCAAGAAGCATATCTGTTTCAACAGCATAGGAAAAAAGAATTTCAGAGTTTGAAAGAAACGAATCGTTAGTTATTCTCGACAAAGCTTCATATCCAAGAATCTCACCATTTTTTAAATCGATTATTGGCTGATACACAGTGTTTATCTCGTTGTTTGCAATTATGTATTCAAGGTTGAGATCTCTATCGAGTCGCGCTTCCTCTTTCTGTCTTTCAATGATTCTTCTTGCTTTATCAATTGCTTGAAAAATTGTTCTTTCCATTCTTCTTGTTGGACTTTTTGTGAAAAATGAATATCCTGTTCTAAAAACTTTTGTCGCAAAAATATAGTTCGGTTCCCATCCTGGGAGTTCATTCTCAATTTTTGATTTGATCCTTCTTTCAATTTTTTCAACATCATCGTTGGAAAGTATATTACCATTTTTATCGGTTGAAAGAAAAAGTAGGATCTCTCCACTTCTAACGCCGGTAAGTGTGATGATCGTATTTTCTGGAAGTATTTCTTTTTTCAAAAATGATATTGAATTAACCGTCTGTCGAATCAACTTATCATACATCTGCCATCCGTACAACGACTCTATATCTTTGGTAATGTCAATGTAGATGACAACAACTTTACCATAATCATCTGAGAGTTTTCTGATATCTTCGATTACAAGAGGAAGTACAGGTAGACCTGTATTCATATCGAATAGACAACTTTTATACCTTAACCATTCTGTATGCATCTGAAAGTAATCTTTTTCGTTCATCAACACTCCATCTCAGTTTAAGATTTTAAATATTTTGTTTACCCTTGTTATCAACTCTTCAGGGGAGAAGGGTTTTGTTATATAATCTATTGCTCCCTCCTGAAGACCAGTTAATTTATCTCTAACATCGGTTTTGCAGGTTAACATTGCAACAGGAATTTTTCTCGTTTTTTCGTCAGTATGGAGCATCTTCATAACTTCCCATCCATCAGTTCCTGGCATCATTATATCAAGTAATATCAGATCAGGTTTTTCTTTCAAAGCCATTTTGATTCCTTCATCACCACTCAAAGCACCTATGACTGTATAACTTTCATTTTCAAGAATGATCCTTATCAAACTTATTATATCCTCATCGTCATCAATTATAAGTATCTTTTTTACCTTTTCATCCTTTTGCTTCATTTTCCCCTCCTTTAACCTTTAAAGGTAAAACTATCTTCACGTTTGTCCCCTTTCCTACGACAGAAGATACATCAATAGTTCCATTATGAGCATTTATAATCGTTTTTACTATTGCAAGTCCAAGGCCCATTCCAGGATACTTTTTTGAACTTGTTTGTTCGACCTGATAGAATCTGTCAAATATCTTATCGATTTTATCTGCTGGTATTCCAATTCCTGTATCCTCAACTCTTATCACAGCATAAAGATTGTTGTTATCCATTTTTTCATATCCTGTTATAGTAATATTACCATCCTTTTGAGTGAATTTCAAGGCATTATTTATTATGTTATCTAATGCTTCTACAAGAGCATTCTTATCGGCATAAATGGGAGTTTCAAGATTTGAAGTATCAAGAACAATCTTGATATTTTTTTCATTCGAAATAGGAATATATGTGTCAACAATATCTTTTAAAACTTTTCTAAGATCAAAAATTTCTCTTTCAAGGTTTATGTATTCTGATTTTGCATATTTTATTATTTTATCAATCTGATTTAGTATTGAGTTGACATTTTTTATAACAACAGTTAAAGCATCCTTTTGAGCTGGCTGCAATTCTCCCATTTTTTCAGAATACATGTACTCAAGATAACCTTTTATTTTAGTTAATGGAGTTTTCAATTCATGAGAAATATTTTCAATTACACTTGATTTTGCACTATCCATCTCCTTTAAAGAAAAATTCTGATCCTTTAAAATACTTATAACTCCTTTTAACCTATCAATTTCACTTTCCTTCTTTTTTACTATCTCATTTATAGTCGAGAATAAATCATAGAATTCATCACTCTCATTTTTATTATCAAATTCACCATTTTTTATAGATTCGACAATACTCAAAATACTTTTTTGTCTCCTATCTTTTAAAACGAACATAAAATAAAGGATAAATACGAACAGTGCACTACCAAAAATAAATTGTAAGATTAAAGCGAATCTAAATTTTGATTGGGTTTCTTTATATACAAAAAGTATTGATCTATTCTCATTTGGAAGATTGTATTTATAAATTTTGGGATAGGATGAAAGATCATTCACCTCAAACATATCATTTTTGTAAATTATACTATTTTGATAGAAATTTTCATTATCAAAAACTATCACAGCAACCAGATCCTCATCGATCAAAGAAATCTGCTGGTTGGATAGTGTTTGTTGAAGGTATCTTTCACTTTTATTTTTAAGATTTATATCAATAAGTTTATCAAGGACTACATTCACAATAACTGAAACAAAAAACCAGAAAAGTAAAAAGGAAAACAGAAAAATCAGTAGATAAAAAAAAGTTTTATCCTTTTTCATTATTATAATTATAAAACTTTTTTGTTGAAAAGACAATAGAAGAGATTAAAATCTAAACAGAGTCCAGAACCCCAAACTTATAAGTTGTCTCTTATCTCCCCTCTTTCTATCTTCACTTCTTGAAAATGTGAAGTTAATACCACCTGATACATTGTTGGTGAAATTGTAATCCGCTCTAGGTTTGATATCATAAAGGATTTTATCCTCGACAAGATTGTTGTTGGTAATGTCAAGATCCTGAACTTTCGTATAAGAGAAATCTATTCCAGTGTTTAAAGTTGATTTGAATTTTAGAACTTTATTGATAATAGGTATATTTATACCCGATGGTGAAGAAAAAGCATAGTTGAAAGATAGAGTGTTCGAATATGTTTTATTTTCTCGCGAAAGTTCAATCCCTGAATAAGAATTCGAAACAGAATTTGTATAGTTAAAATTGTAATTGAAATTCAAATTGAAAAATGTTGCACCTGATAACCCTATAAGTGGATAAAAGTCTAGAGAATTACTGTTTCTGTTCAAAATTGTATCATTCATAAAAGAGAATATTTCACCTTTAGAAACACTTGTTGAAGCATTCAAATATCTAAAAAACTTATAAAGAGGTTTTATCTGCTCAATATTAGATAATGTTAAAGAGATGTTTGGCCACTTTTTATTCGTATCCTTAATTATATTCTGGTTCTGTGCACTCCTGTTAAAAGAAAACGAATATGAACCTCTGACATCAAAATTCCATATCGAAAAACCAGATGAAAAAGAATATGAATAGTTATTGTTGTTTCTTACCTGGGAATATGAAGAAAAGTAATCGGATGGCAAACTATCAAAAACACCTACTTTAAACAAGAACGATGGATTTCCTTTAACATAGTTGAAAGATAAAGTTCTATTCGTAGAAAACGAATAGTTTAGACCGGAAAAATTGTTCAAAAATTTTTCAAAGTAAATAGCAATCCAGTGAGGAGATCCAGTCAAAGCGATAGAATCTTTTGATTCGTCTCTGAGTTGAGTAACAAGTTTTAATATCTTTGCATAATCAAAGTTTCCATTCAAGGATAACCTTGTGTTTTGAGAAAGATCTGTTGAAAATAAAGAATCAAGAGAATAAAGATTACTGTTGTTTCTCTCAGAATAATTTGTCGTAATATTTAACGAGTGAGTCAAATATCTTATAAACACGGGGTTATAGTTGATATTAATACTATTGTTCTCTCCAATTTTTTTTCCTAAAAATCCCAAGAATTCATTATTCTTCTGTAAAAGATCATGTATTTTACTATCCGAATAATTCAGTTCGAGAGATCTGAAAATCTTGTATCTTGTTGAAAAGGATCTGTTAAAATTCTTCAAAAAATTTCCTCCAACATTCACAAAACCATTCTCTCCAAGCAAAAATGATTTTGTTTCATTTGTTGAATAGGAAAGGTTATAAGTAATATTGGATGGGAAATAAAAAAATTCAAAATTTCTTAAAATTTTTAGTGGTAAAATGTTAAAGTTGTAACCAAAATTTGAAGAAACAGAATTTGTTTTTGTCGAATCTGTTCTATTATATGTCAAATTATTAGATGATGAATTCGTATAGGATAATGAAGGAATATCAAAAATATAATGTAAAAATCTGTTCGTGAAATTATTTGACCTCTTAACACTTGCACTGAAATTTGAAGATGTTGTGAAATTTGAAAATCTTTTGATCTCTTCCTGTGTAAGAGTGTAATCTGAACCAATATAGTACACAGGTCTGTTAGTCGATTTTGAATAGGAGAAAGTTACAGGTGAAATGATTCCAAAAAATTCAGGCAAAAGTTTTTCACCATTTAATGAGAAAGAAAATCTATAATTGCTGTTAAAATTTCCTGAACCATACTTGTCACTTATAGTTTTAAAATAAGGATTTCTAATTCCAGTTAAAAATGAAATATTTAAAAGTTCAGGGATTTCAAGGTTAGATGATATATCTCCAGCATAACCCATTTCATTCTTTGGGTTAATCACCATTATATCATCAATCCAAATTTCCGTAGATTCAGAATCGTTTCCAATATTTTGAACATACAGTTCAAGATATCCAATATTTGTTAAAGATGGAGAACCAAAGAATCCATATATATCTTTCTCAGCAAAAGATTTATCAAGATTATTCTTTTTCAAATTCACAAGTGAATCAAGAAAAACTGTAACAGTATCCCATTTGGATGTTGGAGTATACTTTATAAAATAATAATTTAAAGAATCACCACCAAATTTCAAATAGAAATTGAATGAATCAGAGTTTGTTGATCTGATGTAAAACTGGAGTGTTTGATACCTTTCATAACTTTCGCGTACTGGTAAAACTTTATAAACTTTTCCAGATTCGTTGTGATAAAAATTGTTACAATAGATAACCATCGACTGTTCTCTTTTGGGTTTACCATTAAAATCAACACCTGGATTGTAAGGTGGGTAGTAATCGGGATCAGTTTGATTGTTTTTCGCTCCAAAGAAAAATTTGGAACTATCACCATTTACAATTTTACTTTTCCACTTGTTTGTTATCATTGAAATTTGATATATCGAGAGTGTATCATTTCCTGAAATTCCATACCAGTAAAGACGTGCATATTTAATATATTTAAGATCCGGATTTCCAATTTTTTCTACTGAATTTGATTGTATTGGAATTCTATAAAGTTTCCAGTTTGTGATCGGATTTTTGTAAACAAGGTTTTCATCAGAGTTTAAATTTATAGTAAACCTGTAATAATCATCTCTCGTGTTCAAAGAACCATCTCTATCAAGATCCTCCGTATCAAAAAGATTGTTATTCTCGGTTCCATTTATTTTGTCATAGTAATATTGTTGGGACAAAGAATAATAATAATCATCATTACCATCATCACCTGGGACATTTAAAGAATCAGAACCATATACACCATCAAGACCTGTATCCTCATTTACATCAAGGATTCCATCATTGTTTTTATCCTCAGTTTGTAAAATACCATCAGGACCGGCAAGAGTTTTATCTTTTCTCCTTCTGACCATATCTTCAGGAATATTTTTCCCGACCTCTAAAACAACTTTCCCTTCATTACCTTTAACCCAAACTTCTAAAAACATCATGTCTGTAAGATCGATTCCCGTTCTTGAAATGAGTTGGTTCAAAGAGATGAATGTGTTCGTAGAGGAAACAGAGTTATCCATAAAGATTTTCATCACGGAAACATCTTTTGTTTTTTCTACATCAGGTAACAAAGAATTTATATTACCAACAAGTTCAATCGAATTATACCAATAATACTTGTAAGATAGATTGTTTGGATCAAAACCAAAAGGTAAAGAACCAAAAACCCATGATTTCCTATCTATAGACAGATCATTTGAAACAATAACCGATTCCATATTTTCGATCGAAGCTTTTTTAGCACTGTTGTTTTCAGGTTTAGAGAGAGCCATTTTGGAAACAACTGAAAACTTTGAGGGAGAAGTAGTATTATAGAATGGTAAAAAGTTCGCAAGATCACTTAAAGAATAAAAAATTTCATTGTATGAAACATCTCCCTCTCCAAGAAGTATCTCCTGTGGTTCCTCTCCTATTTTGGGATAATCTTCAAGATTGTATGAAAGAGTGTTGTATAACCAGTTCGAATTTGCAAAAAGTTTATCTGAAAGTTGATAATCTAAATGCATTCCCAAAAGATTTTTAGATGTTAGAGAAAGAAATGGTGAGTACTGATAATCTATTGTTATCTGTGCATTTGGAGAGTTTACAACATCGGTTAAAAAATTGACTATTCCATATTCGTAATCGATAGTATAGTCCTTATCTTTTGTTAAAGTCACTCCATTAACTCTGACAACTTCGGAACCCTCGATTATGTTAAAAGTGCCCAACGAATACACAGATTGACTACCACTATATTTTATATCAAGATAATATTTTCTTCCAACGGAAGTTCCACTTTCTATTGTCCAGTAAATAATAGAATCCTTATCTATCAAACTATCAGAATCAAAAGGATAAAGAGTTGGAAAAATCAAAAAACCTCTATTGAAATCTACATAGTTAAGATCAATCTTTCCGTCATTGTTCTGATCAAGTCCCAAAAGTTTGAGATAGGTTGTATTCCCCTGTAACTCATAATCCTCTCCTGATCCTGTATTAACCTTTTTTATCGAAAGTTTAAAACTTTCTGGAATGATGTTTTTAGAGTTGAAAGAATAAACATTTTTCATCATATATTCCCATGTTGGAGAAAAAGGATAGTCGTCCTTCTGTTTTATTATTTTTAAGACCAGTGTATCAACATATCCAAAATTTCCAACAGTATCGATTCGGCCATTAGATCTTTTAACAATATATGATATTCCAATCACTTCTGAAGATGCAAGTGTAGAAGTGAATTCTATGAACTGTCCATTCTTATAATAAATGTAATCCTTATCCTCACCAGGAATCATCAAAGAAAAATTACCCACAAAAAAAAGTGAATCTCTCGTTGAAGGATTCAAGTATAACTTTGCCGGCAATACTCCCTCTTCATCATTATTTGTACCAATACCATCATCTTTATACACATTCAGAAGTATTATAGAATCTGAGGACGAAAGACCTAAAAGAAAAAATCTATTTTTTTGATAATCGATATCATATATTCTTATAGAATCAACACTCGTATTTCCGACAAACTGTTTCTGTTCATTCTCTCCAGATTCTTTTGAAGCTACAAAAGTAAAATTCACCCCCCCAAGTTGTCCACTTCCCTTTATTCCAAAAAGTCCTTTGTGTTGAGGTGTCCCACCGATAAGTTTTATACCCGGTAAAGTCAAAGATACATCTCCAGCTTGAACTGTTTGTATTATATCATCATCAAGTCCTTTGTATTCAAGAACAACAGTATTGTCAGATTTTTTTTCAGTTTCACTATTATGTTTCAGATTAACTTTTATCCTGTCTCCGACACTCCCAGTCACATTGACTATAAGTTGTTGTTTAAGCATAAACTCAGGAATCCACGAAATATTAGCGGTTCCTTTTTCAATAGCAGTAAGGTCAAAAGTTTTACTACCCGAATAATCTATCCTTTCGGAACCTTCCACAACGAGTTTTCCACCTTCACCAAAAAATGATTTCATCTTACCAAAAGTTATAGGGATGTCTATATCACCTATAAGACCAGTTGAAGTTGAAGTTCTAAACGATTCTTTGAAATTCGCAGTCAACATTTCTCTGATCATCTTTTCATTTTTCTGTGCGAAATAGATCTCTTTTGTTTTTAGCGAATCTATTCCTAAAAAATAATCTTTATAGAAACTTTTGAAAATAACAAGGTTATTGACCTCATCAAATTCAATCAACTGTTTATATCCATCAAATTCCTTTTTGTATTCAAGAAATTTTTTTTCAAGATTCAATACATCCTGAGAAAAAATATATATGAAGATTAGAATTGGAAGAAAAATCTTTAAAACTTTCATAACAGAGAATACAAAATTTTTAAATCGTGCTCATAATCTGAAACATCACCCGGGACTTCAAGAATCATCGGATGATATTTAAACCTTTTATCTTTCAAAAGTATTTCAAAAGATTTTAATCCTAAAAATCCTTTTCCGATGAATTCATGTCTATCCTTTTTCATATTGAGATCATATTTAGAATCGTTTAAATGGAACAATTTTAATTTTTTCAGGCCTATTATTCTATCAAAAGATTCAAATGTTTTTTCAAAGACATCCTTTTCTCTGATATCATAACCTGCTTCAAAAGTATGACATGTATCATAACAGACAAACAACCTCTTTTCATACTTTGTTTTTGCAATTATATCTCTTAAATGTTCGAATCTGTACCCTATCGAACTCCCCTGTCCTGCTGTCGTTTCAAGGAGTATGTTCCCAAAATCGGTCTTTTCACATACAATATTAAGTCCTTCTGCAACTCTTTTTATCCCGTATTCTTCCCCTTCACCAAGATGGTTACCTGGATGGAAAACAACATCATCTATTTTTAGTTTCTCTGCCCTTTTGAGATCATCAATTAGATTATCTATACTCTTTTTGAAAATCTCTTTATCTTTTGATGCAAGGTTTAAAAGGTAAGAAGCGTGAATATTCACATATTTGACATTAGAAGAATTGAAGCCCTTCTTGAAATCATCTATTTCCTCTAAATCAAAAAATTTACTTTCCCATCTTCTCTGATTTTTAGCAAATATTTGAACCGCTGAACATTTGATCATATCAGCGGTTTTAAACATTTTTAAAAAACCTTCAGAAACTGATAGGTGTGCACCTAAAAATGGCATATATTTTACCTTTTCACAGGTTAATGTGTTTTTATTTCGCCCATGTTTTTATCTCTTCTCTTATCTGCTGTATCTGCTCATCACCGGGTTTTATAATATCCCATAGATCAAGTAATCTGTTTAAAATTTCAGGTTCCTCTTTTTCCATATAAAAGAATCCTATGATATTCCCGAGAAGTTGTAAATCGGTTTTTAAAGTCTGAACGATCTTTTCAAAATTTGCATTATCCCCTTGTTTATAATATACTTTTATAAGACCAGATAAAAACATCGCATTTTTTGGATCAGAATCAACATACTTTTTGAACAATTCCAAGGATTTTTGATAATCGTTCAATTTCAAGTATATCTGTCCGAGTAGAAAATCGAATATCTGTGTCTTTTCTCCTTTTTTATCAAGTGATTTACCATATATTATCTCTTTCTCAGCCTCTTCATATTTCCCTAGATCCATAAGAAATCTTGTTATCTGTAAGGTAACAGCGTTTCTGTCATAAACATAAAATTTTCTGCCCTCTCTTAAATATTCAATTGATTTTTCAAGTGAATCTATCTGTGCATAGTATATTCCAAGCTGCAAAAATCCAGCAGCATAGTTTGTCATTATTCTATCTATGTTATCATCTTTAACAATTTTTTCATCAAGAATATATCTGTATTTATAAACGTTATATATATTATGTTTTGTTCTTTCAACATCTATCATATAAGGATATTTCTTTGCTTCTTCGGTAGAAACTATTCTGTATGCTAAACCTTCAAGAACAGAATTCTGCTTGTATGCATTTCTCGCATCATCTGAAACTGTAACCGAAAAATATATTTCTATAGAATCGGCCTTGTAATTATCAAGAACCTTTTTTTTAAATTCCTCTGTGCTTGAGTAAAGAATATCTTTTGTACATTTTATTCCAGATGTTGTACAAATCATATTTCTTATTGCAAGATCCCTAACATAGAGTATTTCTCCATTTGGTATCCTGACAGGCATAAGATTATCTATCTCTTCATCTGTAAAACTGATAGGAACTCCAAAAGATTTCATCTGTTTTATATACCATGGAGTATTTAAAAGTGAAAGGTTACATACCATAACACCTTTACGATTCTTTCGGTCAAGTGTTCTATAATTTCTAACAACCTGTTCAAACCAGAGCGGATATGTATCATTATCACCATTTGTAAACATCACAGCATTATCCCTTGGTGTATCAAGCATATTTTTCGCATATTCATCTGCAATCCAATTGTTTCTCCTATTTGCATTTGACCTTATGTTTGCAAAAATTGGTGAAATAGAGATTACAACAAGAAAGATGATCAAAAATATTGATGTAAAGTTAATGCGATTTTTACTGTTTTTTGTTCTTTCAAAAAATTCTCTTATTCCAAAAGCGAAGAAAAAGAAAAATAAGAAATAGGAAGGGCCATAAAAATAATCCCTTTCTCTGACCTCTTTCTCAACATGTAGAGGATTCGGATCCGATGGTGAATATTTCAGATTTAGATATGTTATGAGTCCAAAAGAAAGAAGAAGTAAAACTATACCTATGAGTATGAAGGTTTTTTTCTCGTTTTTATAGTGAACATATATACCATAAAACCCTATGATCGTGGTTATTGAAACTAAAAGTGATGAGAGAATTTTTAATAGGACAGATGGATTTAAAACTTCTTCGGGCCTATATATTGGCGAAAATTGCCAGGTATAATATCTTATAAAAACTTTGATCTGCTCAATATATGCAGGAATCGTTCCTATACCATAATCAGTTTTTCTTGGTAAAAGATTCATTGGTCCGTACTGCTTTCTGTTGAAAACATCCCACAGATCTCTCATCGTCACAGGTGCTGCTATATTTATATAAGGGTTTTGTTTCGCCCTTATTATCAAAACAGCATAGGTTGATACTGCAATCAGAATTAAAAATGTGTATATTCCAAGGTATGAGAAAACTTTTTTATAGTTTACCCTTCTTTGAGAATTGAAAGAATCTATGAGAACAACTGTAATGATCGATAAGAATAAACCAACTATCAGCAGAACCAAATTTTCTTTTGTGACAGCAAGATAAAGGAACGAAAACAATACACCAAAAGATATAAGCGAAACAGAAAGATCATAATATTTTCTCCATGCAACAACAATAAAAAATATCAAAGCAGCAGGTAAGGCGAGAAGTGAAAGCATATGGATACCTATAGAAAGTAAAGTTATATAGATTACAAGCATCACATACCTATCATCATTTTTGTCATCTATTTTATCCCACCAAACAAGACACAGGAAAATTGAAATCAGTATCATTAAAACAGCAGGGTTATAAACTTCCGCCTCAACAGCTGATTGCCAGAATGAATATATAAAGGAAGCAAAAAGAGAAGAGAAAAAAGCAGAAATATAATTCCATTTTTCATCTTTGAAAGTTTCAATTCTTCTGAAGACCTTTAATATTATAAAGAAAAGAAAAACAGATGCGAGTGCACTTGAAATCGAAGAAAAAAGGTTAACCCTTAAGGCAACTTCTTTCACAAAAAATAGTATTCTTATGATCATATTTCCAAGAAGTATCATCAAAGGAGTTCCTGGGGGATGGGGGACACCCAACGAGTACGAGCAGGAAATAAATTCTCCACAATCCCAGAATGGAAGTGTTGGAGTTACTGTATAAAGATAAACCGATAAAACAATTATAAAGAGTAGAACTCCTAAAAGATAATCAAATTTTTTCATCCATCCTCCTATATTTTATCTTTCAAACCTTAATTCCCAAAAACCTTTAAAATCAGGTAAATAACCTATAGTTTCAACAAGATTATAAAGCATTTTATCTTTTTTCACAAGATTTTTTTCTATAAATGGATAAATATCAATGTTAACATAAAATTCATATCCAGCCATATATATCCACCATGGCCATTTTGTATAATATTCTGAGTTTCGAAACATTTCTCTATTGAAAGACCAATAAAAAGCTACATTTTCAAGGTATCCATAATGTTTGAGTAATGCGTTAAAAACTCCCAAAATGTTTGCAGTAAGATCATAAACACTAAAGCCCTCTCCTTTTTGATGACCATCCATATACTCTTCAAGTACTCCAAATCCTACTACAACTGAAGAAGAAAGAATAACAGACCAATTTGAAATTTTTTTAGGAATTTTGCCTGTTGTCATAATGTTATAAGATCTATCAAATAGTGTTGCAAGAGGTAAAACGGGAAGATAAGAAAAAATAAAATGAACACCTTTATCACACTGTGTTTCCTGTGCGATCTCTTCTGACAATGGTTTAAAGTAAAAATCTCTTGCTTGTGAAGGATCAGCATGGTTTGGGCTTGTGAACCTTGTCCATCGATCAGCAAAATACCATCTCAAATCTTTGTTAAGAGATATAAGAATAACTCCTCCAACAACAATTGTTGGAACCGCA
Source organism: Caldifarciminota bacterium (assembly GCA_039804105.1). Taxonomy (GTDB): domain Bacteria; phylum Hydrothermota; class 32-111; order 32-111; family 32-111; genus 32-111. The sequence goes on along the minus strand of JBDRZU010000001.1, from coordinate 147,131 downwards.
ATTTTCAAAACATCTGAAAAATATTGATTGTTGAAAACAGTTATAGTATCATCAAAATTTTTATCACTGTTGTTCTCAAATGAAAAAATCTTTATGAACACAAAAGAGATAAGAAGAATTTTAAAGATAAAATCTCGAAATCTCTTTTTCAAGGGTTTGTGAATCAACATCTCTTTTCAAAACTCCTTTTTCGGCAATCGAAATCATTCTTCTTTCCTCTGATATAACTATTACAAGTGCATCTGTTTCCTCTGAAAGTCCTAAAGCAGCTCTATGTCTTGTTCCAAGAGTTACTCCCTGTATCGGATTTTCAGATAAAGGTAAAATAGCGGATGCAGCAACTATCCTTTCATCTTTAATTATCAATGCACCATCATGGAGTGGAGATTTTGGAGAAAAAATTGAAACTATAAGATCAGAATTTATCGCAGAGTTTAAACCTGTTCCAGTTTCATAAAAATGTTTAAGTCCAACATCGCCTTCAAGAACTATTAATCCACCAAGCCCTCTATCAACAAGTTTTTGGACACTCTTAACTATTTCATCTATATAAGTTTTTCTCTCCTCTTTTATAAAATATCTCACAAATTTCGATTTACCTAATATCGTAAGAACCCTTCTGATTTCAGGTTGAAAAACAACTATGAAAAATATTATCCATATCGATTTAAGACCATTTAATATCCAAGTTAAACCTCGAAAGTTTAAAATATCGGAAACAAATGTTACAAGAAAGATCAGGAATATTCCAATAAACATCTGGACAGCTCTTGTGCCTTTTAAAAATCTTAATGCTTGGTAAACAATGGTTGAAACTATGATGATGTCCAATATATCCAGGATATTGATTTTTATTAGTGACACAAAACCTCCGATGCAATTTTTAGAGCATCATAATTTTCTTTAACATTGTGAACTCTGAAAATTTTTGCACCATTAAAAAAACCAGAAACATTTGCTCCAACTGTTCCGTATAATCTTTCTTGTGTTTCTCTGTTTAAAATTTTTCCTATGAAACTTTTGTTTGAAACTCCAAGTGTTATAGGCTTTTTTAAGGACTTAAAAATTTCAAGATTATTCAAAATTTTCAGATTATCTTGAACAGTTTTCCCAAAACCGATACCAGGATCAACAGAGATCTTTAATGGATCAACACCTGAAGAAACAGCATTTTCAACACTTTTTTCAAGATACTCAACTATTTCAAGCAGAAGATCTTCATATTCTGGATTTACCTGCATATCTTTTGGGGTCCCCTTTATATGCATTAAAATCACAGATGAATTTTTATTTGCAATAACATTTTTCATCTCAGGATCAAAATTTAAACCACTTATATCGTTTACTATCTTTACTCCTGCTGATAAAGCACAGGATGCTGTCTTTGAGTTATATGTATCTATAGAAAGCAGAAGCTCGGGAAACCTTTTTAAAACATTTTCAATGATAGGCATAACCCTTTCTATCTCCTCATCAACACTTACCGGTTCACTGAAAGGTCTTGTTGATTGTCCACCAACATCTATAATGTCAACGCCCTCCTCGATCATCTGTTCAACTCTTATCAACGCTTTTTCAATATTATTAAATTTCCCTCCATCGTAAAAAGAATCGGGTGTTAAATTTAAAATCCCCATGATCAGAAAATTTTTTTGAGATAGTAAATCTTTATCATCAACAAAAAAGCAATCTTTGTACTCTATAAGTTCAATAATTTGATTCATACTTTTCTCGAGTGAAAACGGTTGTCCTTTCAATTTATCTTTCATCTTGAAAATTTGAGAGAGTGTAGCAGAAAGTAAAATATTAGAACTGTCAGTTTTACCTGAAATCACATCTTTTGCGATTGAGCAATCACAACCGACAGAAAGTGCTGTCTGCTTTAAAATGTTTGCAAATTCTATTCTTGCATCTTTAAAAAAAATAATGTATGAATATGTTTTTTTTTCCATCAATTCAACAGAATAAGGATCACATTTTGTTTTTTCGATCCACTCCTTAAAACTTTTTTTATTCTTTTTCAAAATATATATTTTCATCTATTTTCACCTGCTTTTATGAGATTTAATGCTTCTTCCCTTGTTATCGGTTTTTTCATAACACCTCTTATAGCACTCGTTGTTGTATAAACTCCAGGTTTTTTTATCCCTCTCATGTAAAGACACATCTGTTGTGCTTCAACAATAACCAAAATCCCCATTGGTTTTAAAAGTTTGTTCAGAGTATCAGCGATATCAGTCGTCATTCTTTCTTGTATCTGTGGTCTTTTGGAAATCGTATCAACCACTTCCAACAGATTTGAAAAACCGGTTATCTTATTATTAGCAGGTATGTATGCAATATGAACATACCCGAAAAAAGGTAGAAGATGGTGCTCGCACATTGAAAAAAAAGGAATATATCTTAACACGATCATCTCATCCTGATTTTTAGTTTCTATAAGTTTAATCTCTTTATTGACATCTTTGAATAAACCTGAAAATATTTCCTCATACATCAAAGCAACTCGTCTTGGAGTATCCTTCATTCCATCCTTGTTTATCTTTTCCCCAAGTGCATCAATAATAAGTTGAACACCTTTTTCTATCTTTTTCAAATCTATACTTCTTTTAGACATCCTCTTCATTCTTTACCTCTTTTTTGGTATTATCCTTTTTCAAGGGTTCAAGTTCTTCACCTTTCATTATTCTATCAATATCATCACTATCGAGTGTTTCCCTTTCAAGAAGGTAGTTCGCCATTTTGTTCAATTTATCAAGATTTTCTTTAAGTATATTGAGTGCTCGTTGCATCGCTTCATCAACTATTTTTTTCACCTCTGAATCAATCAATCTCGCAGTTTCCTCAGAAAAATCTTTCCTCTGAGTTATCTCACGACCAAGGAAAATTGAGTCATGTGGATTTGCATATTGTATTGTTCCAACCTTTTCACTCATTCCCCATTCACAAACCATTTTATGAGCAATTTCAGTTGCTTTTTCAATATCGTTACTTGCACCTGTTGTGATATCACCAAGAGCAAGGATCTCAGCGGCTCTTCCACCAAGCAGTGAAGCAAGATTATCAAGAAGATAATTTTTCGAATACATATGTCGATCATCAATTGGTAAAAACTGTGTTACTCCCAAAGCCATTCCTCTTGGAATAACTGTAACTTTGAATACAGGATCAACATTTTTCAAATTCTTTGAGACGATAACATGACCTGATTCATGATATGCACTTATTTTTCTCTCACTCTCAGATATCACAGCTGATTTTCTTGCAAGTCCCATTAGAATTTTATCCTTCGCTTCTTCAAATTCTTCCATATTCACTTCATTTTTATCTTTTCTTGCTGCAAGAAGTGCTGCCTCATTTACCATATTGGCAATATCAGCACCTGTAAAACCAGGTGTCGCTTTTGCAAGAATTGAGAAATCAACATCTTTTCCAAGTGGAATCTTCCTTGTATGTATTACAAAAATTTCCTCTCTTCCTTTTACATCAGGTCTATCGATTACTATTCTTCGATCAAACCTCCCAGGTCTTAAAAGTGCCGGATCGAGTATGTCAGGTCTATTTGTAGCAGCCATAACTATCACCGCTTCATCTGTTTGAAATCCGTCCATCTCAACAAGTAGTTGGTTCAATGTCTGTTCTCTTTCATCATGACCTCCACCTATACCTGCTCCTCTATGTCTTCCAACAGCATCTATCTCATCGATGAAAACTATACATGGGGAATTCGCTTTTGCTCTTTGAAATAGATCTCTTACCCTTGAAGCCCCAACTCCAACAAACATCTCAACAAAATCTGATCCGGATATTGAAAAAAATGGAACTTTCGCTTCACCAGCAACAGCTTTTGCCATCAATGTTTTCCCTGTTCCAGGTGAACCCAAAAGTAAAACTCCTTTTGGAATCCTTCCGCCCAAACGGATATATTTCCCAGGATGTTTTAAAAAATCTATTATCTCCTGTAATTCTTCTTTTGCTTCTTTAGCACCAGCAACATCGTTAAAAGTAACTTTTGGTGTTAAAACCATCACAGCGTTTGATCGTCCAAAAGTAAAAGCACGATTCTGACTGTTCGAAATCGATCTTGTAAAGAAATAGAAGAGAACAAAAAATGTGATCAATGGAATCACATAAGGTAAAACTTCTCCCCAAAAATTTGAAGGGATTTTTACAGTTATCTTTACATTCTGTTCAACCATCTTTTGAACAAGAGTATTATCATCATAAGGAATAATGGTTTTAAACTGTCCACCATCTTTATATTCTCCAGAGATGTTCCTCTCAACAATCGTAACACTTTTAATCTTTCCGTTCATCAATTCATTATAAAAAGTAGAATAATCTATCTGTTTTACCTGAGAAGTGAAGATCCCTATTATGTTTGGTAAAAAAAGCAAAAGAAGAAGTGTTATTATCCAGATAGTCCATTTCGCTTTATCTTCGTTTCCTTTGTATATTTTTTTTATGTTCCTTTTCTTCATAAACTTATTCCTCCTTTAAGATCCCAATGTATGGAAGATTTCTGTACATCTGTTTGTAATCAAGACCATAACCAACAACAAAATGGTCATCTATAACAAAACAAGAATAATCAGGGTTTTCTTCCACTTTTCTCTTACATTTTTTATCAAGAAGTGTGATCAGTTTTAAACTTTTTGGAGAGTTTGCAAGAAGTTTTAATTTTAAATGTTTATAGGTTAAACCTGTATCTATAATATCCTCAACAACAACTACATCTCTACCTTCAATATCTATACTGATGTCCTCCTCGATCCTTACCTTCCCGGAACTCGTTTTTTCACCTTCATATGAACTTATTATCATAAAATCAACATTCAAAGGAAAATTCAATTTTGTAATAAGATTGGCAGCAAAAATAAAAGCTCCTTTTAAAATAACTATGAAGACAGGTTTTTTATCTTTGTATTCTTCATTCAGAATCTTTGCTAATTCATCTATCTTTTTTTTGATCTCATCTTCTGTTATAAAAATTTCAACATACTCTTTTGACATAAAATTGTATACACTCCTTTTCTTTCTCAAGATCAACAATATAAAGGTCACTTCTTTTCAAATCCCCTAAAACCAGAACCTCATTTTTTTCGTTTACGATAACAGGCAATCTTTCTCTCAATTTTTTTTCAATTTTTAAATCTATCAATATTTTACTTATTCTCTTTTCATAATCACAATTAAACAATGTCATCCTATCACCTCTTTCATACCTTTTTACAAAAAATCTTTTCCCACAATCGATTGTGAAATAGAATCTGTTCTTATCAAACCTGACATTTTTTGATTTGACTTTTTTCATAGAAACTTCAAAACCGTTGAAATAAACTTTTCTGTTCAATTTAAGTTCACAGAAATCCTTTAAATCTTCTTCCTCTTTTGTCTTATATACCTCTATAATGTTATATTTTTTTTCTAAATAAAAATCTCCTATCTTTTTTTCGATATTTTTCTTGTCGGATGAAATTATCTTTTCAACTTCATCGAGGATATTCTTACTTATATAAAAAAACTTTGAAAGAGCAATATATATTAAAATTTTTCTTAATTTTTTATTATAACTCAAAATCTTTGAAATATCAATAACAATCGAATCATTTTCATATTGAAAAATCTTTAAATATTCAAATAAAAGTTGTTCAAACCCATTTTCAAATTCTTTCAAGTTGTTAAAAAAAACTTTGAAATGGTGTATACCATCTTTCAACGAATCTTCAAGAACAGGAATAAGATCATGTCTTATTCTGTTTCTAACAATATTTTTGTTCAAATTTGTAGGGTCTTCAATGTATTCTATACTTTCTTTTTTCAAACTGTTCAATATATCGTTCTTTTTTAAAAAAAGTAAAGGTCTTACAAAAACACTCTCAACTGGATCTATCGATGATGCACCTCTAACTCCAGTATTCCTTTGAAGATTTATAAAAAATGTTTCAACAGCATCAGTCAAATTATGCCCGGTAAATATATAATCGAAGTTTTTCTTTTTGAAAACATCTAAAAGATATTTTTTTCTTAACTCTCTTGCTGCCCTTTCAAAACCCAACTTTTTTGTTTCTTTTAAATCCAAAACCTTTTCGCTTTTGTAATTCAATTTGACATTGTTATCTTTACATATTTTTTTTACAAAGTTTTCCTCTTTTAAAACATCATCCCTTTCATTATGGTTAAGATAAAAACACTCAAAATAGGTATTGAAAGTCTTTTGACAGTAAAGTAAAAAATAGAATAACAAAGTCGAATCGGGTCCACCTGAAAAACTCAAAAGCACCCTTTTATCTTTTAATTCAACACTGTTATCTTTTAAAAATGTTAAAATTTCCTCAAAAAGTTTCATTTTATTAGTATAATTCAAAATAGTGTAATATCAATAGGAAGTGATCATATTATATTTTAAAATCACTCTTTTATTGTTGACTATCAAAAATGATACTTGAGTTTTTTGGGAAATTTAATTTTGAAATATTTCCTCTAAACAATCTATAAAAAAACAAAAAAAGGGTGAGGGGGATTACACTTTTCATCAAAAAATTATTCTGTTTCCTCTTATCTTTCTATCATTCACATAAAGATCTCTAAGTGTTAAAATCGATGATTCTCCATATTTGTTTTTTATCATTTCAATATGTTTTTTCAATCTCTCTTGTTTATCAAAATCTTTGTTAAAAGATAACTCCTGATATATTCCTCTATTTCTTATTCCACCTATCGATATTCCGACCAATCTCACAGGTAAAGTTAAATTTATTTTCTCAAATATTCTTTTTGTTTCCTCAAAAATATCCTTCCAATCATGTATATATCTTTCAAGTTTTTTCTGTTTCGTAAATGTTTGAAAATTTGAATACCTTACAGTCAAAGTTATTTTATTCCCCTCAAAAAAATCATCAAGTAATCTTGTTTCTATGTGTTTTGAAATTAAAGAAATATAAGATAGAATCTTTTCTTTATCAAAAGTATCTTCTGAGAATGTGTGTGTATTTCCAACAGATTTTGCTATATCAATCTTTCTATAAATATCATCACTTATTTTTAAATTCGTTAATCCTTTCAAAAAATACGCATAATGTTTAAAAATTTTTTTCAAAACATAAAAAGGAATTTCATCTATCTGTTTAACATAAAAGATTCCATACGATTTCAATTTTTTTTCTATCTTTTTTCCTATACCTGGAATTTTTTCTATTTCCTTTTCTTTTATGTAATTCAAAGGATCATCAACCACAAAAAAACCGTCCGGTTTACTTTCATCCGATGCTATTTTTGCAACGATTTTTTTTGTTGATATACCACACGATGCTGTGATTTTCAGTTTTTCTTTTATTATTTTTTTTATCATCAATGAATTTAAAATTACATAATCTTTTTTCATGGACCAAAAAAAACATTCATCTATAGAATAAGGAAACACATTACCTGTTATATCCTGAACTATTTTAAAAACCTCTTTCGATATTGAAAGATATTTTTCCATATCAGGTTTTACAACTCTCAGATGTGGACATCTTGATAATGCCTCATAAACAGGCATTCCCGCTTTTATACCATATTCTCTGGCTTTATAGGACACTGATGTTATAACGGTCCTTGAATGTTCACTTCCACCAACAGCAACAGGTAGATCCTTATAGTATGGTCTTGATGCGATTTCAACTGAAGCGAAAAAAGAATCGATATCAAGATGAGCCCACCAGATCATACGATGGCACTCTCCACCTCTATAAGGTACCATCTGTTCGTTGAAAGTGAATAAACAAGATGATAATAAAAAGAACCTGACATAGTTGAAAAGTGTATCTTTATTCCATCCTCATCAACAGTTTTCCATGAATAAGTCATCTTCTCTACCTTTATAGTTTTGCCTTTCCAAAAAAATGTTTTTGGAACTATTTTGCCTTTTCCAAAGTAAGCAAGAACAAAAATTTGCTCTCTGTTCATAACTTTTTCAAAACTCCAACAACTTTTCCAAAAGGTTGAAAATCATCACCATTTTTTATTTCTATAAGAGGATATTTGGGATTTTCCGCTTTTAGATAAGTTTTACCTTTTTCAACGATAAACCTTTTCAATGTGAACTCGCCATTTAAAAAAGCAACTATTATATCCTTATTTTTTACATCTTCACTTTTTTCAACAAGAACCATATCACCATCGTATATCATAGCACCTTCCATACTATCACCTTTAACTTTAAGAAAAAATTTTCCTTCAACATTGTCGGGGAAAAGAAAACCATCTTCGATATTCTCTTCAGAGATTAGAGGTCTTCCAGCAGATATGTTACCCAAAACAGAGATCGTTTCCATTTTGAAATGTTTTTTTATCTTTATTCCCCTTGATAGACCTTTTAATCTTTCGATATATCCCTTCCTTTCAAGATTCAAAAGATGAACAAAAATACCTTTCGTGCTTTTTTTCTTTAAACCAGTACATATTTCTCTCACAGTCGGTGGATAACCATTTTTTTTGTTGTAAATATTTATAAAATTTAACACCTCTTCCTCTTTTTCACTCAAAATATCCATAAAAACTCCTATGTAAACATTTGTTTACATTATCAACATTTTTTGAAAAAAGTCAAGATCTATTGACCTGTATTTTTTTGGATATATAATTTTTTTTTATGGAAAATAAAATTTCCTATTTCTACAAAAAACTTGATAATAAAAAAGTTCAATGTACACTCTGTCCCCATTTTTGTATACTCACTCCTGGACAAACAGGTTTATGCTTTGGAAGAGAAAATATAGATGGAGAACTCATAGCAATAAATTATGGTAAAGTTATGACAATCGCTGATGATCCAATAGAAAAAAAACCTCTTTACCATTTCCATCCAAAAGAGTATATAATATCTGTTGCACAGTTTGGTTGTAACCTGAAATGTCCATTCTGTCAGAATTATAATATATCCCAAAATTATTTTGATGCAGAATTCATTCCAGTTGATGGACTTTACAGGTTGATAAAAAATAAAGGTAGAAAAAGAATAGCATTCACATACACTGAACCATTGATGTGGTATGAATATATATATGATTTTGGTCAATCATATTCAAAACAGATAGATATAGTTCTTGTAACAAATGGAACAATAAATGAAGAACCAGCGAAAAAACTGTTACCTTTTATAAAAGCAGCAAACATAGATTTGAAATCTTTTAACAGTGACTTTTATAAAAAAGAACTAAAAGGAGATCTTGAAAGTGTAAAAAATTTTATTAAGTTATCACACGAAATGGGAGTTCATATAGAAATCACAAACCTTCTGATCCCACAAAAGAACGACAATCTTGAAGAATTCAAACTTATGGTCGATTTCATAAGTTCAATTTCAAACAAAATACCTTTCCATATATCAAGATATTTCCCAAACTATAAATATAAAATTCCGCCGACACAACCTGAAAAGATGTTTGAGTTTTATAACTTAGCAAAAGAAAAACTGTATTATGTGTATTTGGGAAATCTATTTGATAATAACTATTCAAACACATATTGTCCCGTTTGTTCCAACCTGTTAATCGAAAGAAACTTTTACGATATAAACACGATAGGGATAAACGACAAAAAATGTTCAAAGTGTAATTCTCCAGTCGATATAATACTATGAAAATTTGTTCATAATTTCCTAAAAATATTATAATTTTTATAAAATTCTCTAAATAAATCCCTATAAAATAATGACTTAAAAAATAAAAAACTGGCATAAAAATTGCATTTTTTCCTTTCAAAAAGGAGTTTTGTATGGTAAGAAAAGGTTTTACAATGATAGAAACACTTGTTGTGATAGTTATAATAGGTATGATTCTTGGTTTTGCAGTACCTCGATTCAATTCAAGACAAGCAAAGTTTAACAGTACAGTTAACAACATTATTGACCAGTTGAACATGGCAAGACAGGAAGCAGCAACAAAAAATATTATAACAACATTTTATCTTGCAAAAGATTCGTTCAAATATGGAAATAATGTTTACAGATTTCCATCAAGAGTTTTTACATACGATTTTATAAATGAACAGGACTTTTCGTTTGACTCACCTATAGAGTTTATGCCAGGAGGAAAAACTGATGCTGTATATGCTATACAGGTTATCGATTCTGCAACTTCAAGACAGAGTATGATTTACATTTTCCCATCAGGATATATTTTAAAAGGCACTGAATAGGAGGAAAGATGAAAAAAGGTTTTACGCTTCTTGAACTTTTAGTTTCTTCAATAATACTTGCAATCGGAATCCTTGGACTTGCTGCACTCTTCCCTGCCGCAATGAGATCAACATTACTCACAAGGCAGAATACCCAGGCAGTTGAAATCTGCCAGGCCACAATAGAATATTTAAGAACTTTACCTATCACATCAGATGAACTTGAAGAAGGAACACATGGTCCAGATACTATAGATTCAAAGTTTGTTAGAACATACACTGTTACGGATAACCATCCTGCAACAAATATGAAATTTGTTGAAGTTACAGTCTCCTGGCAACAGGTTGGTGGAAGTGGCGGTTTAAACCACTCCCAAACGATGAAAACTTATATTTCAAAATAGTAAGGAGATATTATGAAAAAGAAAGGTTTCACTTTACTTGAACTCCTTCTGGCAATCACAATTTTTTCAATAATAGTCGGTGCTGCTATCACGGTTTTTGTGAACTCTCAGAATTCAAAGCAAAAAGTTGATCTTATGACTCAAGCGCAACAGTCAGCCAGAATCGCAGTTGATTACATGATAAGGGATATAAGAGCAGCAGGTTATAGCATAGATGTTGATGAAACTTCAACATCACCACAAAGAAGATTGGTCTACGCTTCACCTTATGAACTGATTTTCAACGCAAACCTTTTACCATATCAAGACACTCCTGAGAATCCACAGGAACCGAGAGCTATGAAGGTTACATCATCTCTTGATGAAAGACCAGCACACTATTATCCTCCAGTCCATTATCAAACAGGTGCTGAAACTGTTGTTTATACACTCGATTGGAATAATGATGGTATAATAAACCAGGATGATAGAGATAACTCCCCTGCCTCATTAACAAAAAATCCAAATGATTATTGTTTAGTAAAAAGAGTTTATGGACTTTACGATTCAGGACTGAATATTGAATATATTTTACCACCAGGTTCACCTTTCAACTGGTCAAACCATCAGGTTGTCTCAATTGTATCAGGTCCTGATAGGTATCCTGCACAGACAACGGGAACTCCAATTTTCCATTACTGGTATGATGATGATGGAGATCCAACAACTCCTTTAAAACTCTATGGTGATGCAAATAACGATGGAGAAATTAATCAAAATGAGGCAAACGCATTAGTACCAATAACCGATTATGAAATGCTTGATAAGATTCAAATAGTTACAGTAAAAGTAACGGGAGTATCACAGACACCTTTCAGAGGAAAATATTTAACATCTTCCGTTCAAACAGATGTTAACATAACAAGAAACACATCAATAGATGTTTTCGTTGTAAAAGGTCATGTTTATATTGATGAAAACAAAAATGGTGAATACGATTCCGGAGAGGATGGTATCGAGGGGATGAAAGTAAAACTTTCAACAGGAGAAGTCGCTCTTACAGATGAAAATGGTTTATGGGTTTATGCTGTTGTTCCAGGAGTTTACACTGCTTCAATAACACCACAACTTTTCTATAGGCCAACAACTCCATCAAATTTTGATTTTACAATAACAAACTCGTCAAGAGATTTTACAAATGAAGAGGAGTACAAAAAATTCTTTGGAATGGAAGAGACCCCTGCTGCAAAAGTTTCAGGAATTGTGTTTGAAGATTTAAATGCTGATGGTTTCTGGCAAATGGACTCAGAACCAGGTGTTCCAGATTTACAGGTCGCTGTGTGGAACAACAGTACAAAATCGTATTCCTCACCGGTTGATTCTGTTGGTATATTCCATCTCGATGTTAACGCTGGAGAATCGTTGTATATCTGGGTAACACCAAATGATAGTTTTGGTCCAAGTAATATTGACCTTAACGACCAACTTGGGTTCACACAGGGTACACCCCTTCTTTCAATACTTTCAACTTCTGCTGTTTTAGGATACCTTGATGAAGGAGAGGAAGGTTATATTGCATTTGGAATGTTGAAAGCGACAGGCACAAGACCAACTTTAAGAGTTTTAGTTCCAAACGGTGGAGAAATATGGCATTCAGGGTCTTCATACGATATAAAAGTTTATGCAACACCAAACGATTCTGGAGAGGTAATAAAAAAACTGATTTACTACTATTCTGTTGATGGTGGAGACAATTGGAGATATATTGATGAACAATCCTATCCAACACCATCATCAGGTGATACATTATATACATACTATTGGAATATACCTGATTCCGTTCAGGGAAGTCAGATATGTCTTGTAAAAGTAATATGTATAGATGAAGGAAACTGGTCTGTTTATGATATGTCTGATAACTATTTTATGATAGTCAACCAGGCAGGTTATACATATCTTTTCTTAACAAATGAATATGTTGATTCATTATATGATGATACTTTATACCTTTACGCTTTCGGCGGAACTTACTATTCTGGTGTTGGAACATCCGGGCAATTCCCTCTTCCAAGATATATGAATACCGTAAACTCAAGGGTAATGGGTATTGCTGGTGATTCAATTGAAATCTTCAATGTTTTAATACATAAACCTTTTGTCACACAAATAGGAATGAAAGCAGAATGGATCACTAAAAAAGGGATACCTTATGCTGATACGATATATCCTGGTATCTGGAGATTTGTCGGTTATGGAATGACTACCGATCCTGATGTTGAAACAAAACCAAAATATTTTGATATAGAAGTTTATAAGACCGATTCATTTGGATCAAAAACTTCAAGAGTTTTGCTATTCTCAACTCTAAACGCTGCGACTTATGATTCAATAAAAAGAACAGGTTCAATTATGAACGATGAGGATGAATCATCGATGGATATCTATATAAATCATGGTTTCTCTATGACAAGGGCGGATAGATTGTATTTAAAAGTTTACTATTCAGGTAATTTCTCAAATACAGGTGGACCTTCTGGAAGTATTTCACCAAAAATCTGGATGACTTTTGGTGAGACAAGGGGAACCAAACTTTCACTTCCACCTAAAAATTAAAGGAGTTTTGTATGGAAAAGAAAGGAATTGCACTCGTTACAACCATAATGATCCTTTTGATGTTATCACTCCTTGCAGCAGGAATGTTTTTCACAATAAAAAATGAAACAGCAATTTCTATCTATCAAGCGCACTCAGTTCAAGTCATATCTGTTGCTGAATCAGCACTTGATGAAATAAAACACAGGATGAATCTTCCGCCTTCAGATCCAGCATTTATCGGAGATACTTCTGTTCCTTTGAATCCAAACTGGACAACAGTGATACTTTTTGAGGATCATTCAGATCGGGATGATTCAACTACTGGAATTTTTTACAAAACTTCACTTCAAACAGAACTCGATAATTTTGATCCAGACAACCCTGAGATGGACTATACAACAAAAGAGTATGAGGAAGGTGTTTCTTTAACAATAAGACACAAAACAAATGAGGATAAAACTCAAATCTATTATTATGATTCAAAAACTGAAAAACAATTCTTGGGGCCACCATCACTTGTTGTCGAATACCCACCAGTTGAATTGGTTGAAATAACAGCAAGGTCTGGTAAAGCGGTAAAAAAGATTCTTGCTGAGATTTCAAAACAGGAAGTTAACATAAAAGTTCAATCAGCATTATCTTCATCAACTATTGCCTGGCAGATGACAGGTAATACTGATGTTTATGTTTGTGGACACAACCATCTTCTTTCAACTCCATTTAATGTTTGTCCTTTTGACCCAACAACTTCTGCACCACTTCAACCAGGTTCATCAACACCTGCTGTTTCATGCTGGGCAGTTCAGTCAGGAACCGGTTCATATGCAACAGGAAAACCGCTTTACCATGTTGAGATAGATTCTGTTGATTCACATCCTGGGAAGAACCATTATTTTTATAACTACTATAAACACACATGGAACATAAACCGTCTCGAATATGATCCATACTGCACAAGAGCTGGTTGTCTTGCTGGTATTGCAACAACATCTTCAAGTGTTGGCAACTATGGAGCAACAAAATCACACATTTTTGGAAACCCAGATATAATAATCAAATATGATCTTGTTATACCTGAACTTTACGAGGTGTTAGGATACTCTTCTGAAGCAGAAATGAATGAAGCGATAAACTGGGAAACATCTCTTGTAAATGATCCTGTTAATATAAGATATTTCAAATTGGGTGCAGGGCCAGGTTCAGTAATAGAAATCCCAACGATCAACTCTCAAACAGTTGGAATAATATGGGTCAATGGAAGTGTAAGATTAAGAGCAGGTTCAAGAAGTTTTCAACATAAAGGACTCTTATACATTCAAGAAAATTTACTTGAAAATTCAATCCCTGGTGGTAACTACGACTTCTGGGTTTTGGGTGCTATGATGGTCAAAGGTTACATCGATGATATACACACATCAGGTAACAAAAGAATGTTTTTCATGTATTCGAAAGATGCCTTGTCACAAACAGTTGAACAGGACTTAAGATTCTATAAACTTATCGGGTGGAAAGAGGTTTATTGATGCATAACTATTTACAGGATGAACTTAACCTTTACGGTGAATTTGTAGAAGAGGTTGACATAGCAAAATTTATCATACAGGCACATTCAGGGCCTTTCCATATTTTAAAGGAAAGGCCTGATTTAAAATATATAGGTGAAAAGATAAAAAACGAATACCTTGCAAACCATCAGATGATAAGAACAAATGAAATTTTTCAGCAGATTTCAGAGAGATGCACCCGTGTCCATATAACTCCATTCCTAAGAAAATATAAATCTGCAAAACTTCTGGCTGAACTTTTTTTACAAAATTTCGATTTTTATTCAGATGAATATATACTCCCAATAGATGAAAACATTATAAATTTAATTTTATCACAAATAGAGAATTATAATATAGACATAATAAAAAATCTCTTGATAAAATACAATAAGGAAGGTTTTGTTCCACATCATTCTGAGAGATACAAAAATAATGTTCATCCTTCCTACCTTTTATTTTTAAATGAAGTAATAAAACAGAATATAACGATTTTATGAAAAACAAAAAATTTAATATTCTATTTTTAATAATGTTATTCTTTCTTATTACAACATACTTAACTTATTCAAAATATCAGAGTAAAACAATCTTTTCAATAGATGATAAAAAGATTTCTTATGAGTATTTTTTAAGATACAAAGAGTTTTATAAAATAATCAACTCACTCGACTATGTTCTTGATTGTAACATAGTTGACGAGATAGTTAAAAATCATATTTTCTTCAAAATTGCAAAAGAGGAAGGTATAGATGTTTCTGACAAAAGTATAGATTTTTATTTTAACATGCATAAGAATGATTTAAAAATCGATTTTGAAAAAATTGAAAAAGGTTTTAAAGATGAAGAAATTTTTGAATATTTTAAAAAACCTTTCGTCGTAAAAAATCTTCTGATAGAAAAGATCAAATACGATTCAATTGTTATACAAAAGGAAAGATATGCATTTTCAAGAAAAGTTTTAAATGAATGGGATGGAAAAACTGTTGATAAAAACTTGTTAAACGAATTTACAGAATATGTTGAACAACATTTAGAAAAAGATGACTCAACCGAATTCGAAAAGAGTAAAAAAAATTTTTCTGAGGATGATGGATTTTACTATGTCTTCTCTTCTAACAAAAATATACTCTTTGGGTATAGAGTTTACAAAATTTCATCAGATGAATATTTGGGGGAAAAATATCAAAAAAAATTTGTATTAAAATTTTTGTATGATAAAGATAAAAGGGCATTTTTATTGGTCAACAAAGATAAACTCCTTGGCAAAATAGTTGAAGTTAAATGAAAGATATCTTTTTCACCGATGAATTTATAGAATTTTTCAAACTTTCGAAAATTGAGACGGATGCTTTTCTCTATCCATTTTTAATCGTAAATTTCAATGGTTATAAATCTATTTCTTCTCTTGGTTATCAAGGGATTCTGATCAAAAAAAATTATTCAGATAATGAACTCAAAGAATTTTATACTGAATTGAAGAATTTTATAAAAAAAAATCAAATCGTATGTGAATTCATAAGATATAATCCATTCTTAAACAATATACTTAAACTTGATCAAAAAAATGAATCATCAAGATTTTTTGTAATAGAAACTGATAAAAATCCTTCTTTATATCTTGAGAACTTACCATCAAGAACAAGGTATTCTATAAAAAAAGCGAAAGAAAAAATTACAGTAAAAACAGTAAAAAATGATAAAGATATTGGGATTATTAAAGGTACTTTAAAATATAAAAATGAATTTTTCTATGATGAAGAAAGTTTAAAAAAATTACTCATTGCACCTTTCAGCATTAAATTTTCAGCATTCTTTAACGATGAAGAAGTCGCTTCAAGTTTATTTTTTTACTCGGATGATACATCTTACTATGTCGCCAACTTTTCTACCGAAAAGGGTAAAAAAAATAATGCAAATATATTTTTGATCTATGAATTTTATAGATTTTGTTTTGAAAGAAATATAAAATATATAGGTCTCGGTGGTGGATTTAAAGAAAATGATTCTCTATCATTTTTCAAAAGTCAATTTTCAACCTATTCAACAAAAATTATCCATTCGAAATTGGTACACGATGAAAAAATTTATAACAAACTTAACGAAAACCTAAAAGAAAACTATTTCCCACCATACCTTTCAGAACAAAATCTATTAAAACTTTCCAATAGCAGCAGCAAAAGCGATTGACATCATTTTATTTTTTTCATTATCGGATCGCGAAATAAGAACGATAGGGGCTTTTGCTCCAACTATAGCACCTGCAAATTTACAATCTGTCCAGTAAATAAGTGTTTTTGCCATAATGTTTCCACAAGCGATATCTGGAACTACCATTATATCAGCATCACCTGCGACATCACTTGTAACTTTCTTATGTTTTGCTGATTCTTTTGAAACAGTTACATCAAAGGACAAAGGACCATCAACTATGCAATCTTTTATCTGCCCTTCCCTATTCATCTTTCTCAGATTATCTGCATCAACAGTTTCTGGCATATCAGGATTAACTTTTTCGATAGCGGCAAGGATTGAAACTTTTGGATTTTGAATACCAAATTTTTTCATAACCATAACAGCGTTGTTTATTATATTAACTTTCATCGTAAGATCAGGTTTTATAATAAACCCACTATCAGTTAATATGAAAGGTTTATGATATCTATCGATTTCGAAAAGAGAAACATGAGAAAGAACATTACCTGTTCTCAACCCCCACTCCTTGTTCAAAACCGCCTTTCCAAGAACGGATGTATCAACAAAACCTTTCATCAAAAAATCAGCCCTATCATCTCTTACAAGTTTAACAGCCTTTTCACATGCTAAAACTCTGTCCTTTTCATCAACGATCTCAAATAGGTTTCTTTCAAGATTGTTTTTCTCTATTATCTCATTGATCTTTTCTTTATCTCCAACAAAAATTGGGATACAAAGATTCTCTTTGTATGCATCATAACATGCCTTGATAACTGTTTCATCATCAGCACAGGCAACCGATAAAACCTTTTTACTCTCTTTCGCTTTTATTACGATATCGTTAAATTTCATTTAAAACCTCCTTTAATTTTTGAACAAAGATTCTATTTCCCTTTTCAGTTGAAGTTGTTACTCTTAAAAATGTGTCAAGTCCATAATTATCTATTGGTCTTACAATAACTCCCTTTTTTTGCAATTTTTCAAAAATAGTTTTTCCATTACACTTGCAGTCAAAAGTTATAAAATTCGTGTAACTATCAATAACATAAAAACCCATTTCCCTCAATTTTTCAGTTAAAAACTTTAATCCTTCATCGTTTAATTTTTTACTTTTTCTTAGGTGCTTTTCATCATCGAGTGCAGCAAGTGCTGCTCTTTGAGCAAGAAGGTTAACATTGAAAGGTAATCTAACCTTTTGAAGTATAGAGATTATTTCATTGTTTGAAATGCCATATCCAACCCTTAACCCTGCGAGTCCATAAATTTTTGAAAATGTTCTCAATATAACAAGGTTTTTATACTTTTTTAAAAATTTTGTTGAATCTATTCTCACATTATCATCAAGATAATCGTTGTATGCTTCATCGAGTAAAACCAATGTATCAGAGGGAACATTTTTCAGCAAATATTTAAGTTCATCCTCAAAAATCATACTTCCAAGTGGATTGTTTGGATTGTCAAGGTAAAGAATTTTAAATTTTGATCTTTTTAACATACTTACGATTGAAGATATATCAGTTCTAAAATCTTTATGTTGAACATCAAAGACCTTACATCCATTTAAAATTCCTGAAATCTTAAACATAATGAATGAAGGTGTTGGACGCAAAACTTTATCATTTTTTTCGGTAAAAGCGAATACAAGATTGTTTATTATTTCAACCGAGCCATTTCCTAAAACGATCATATCCTGACTAACACCAATTTTTTCAGATAATCTTTTTTTCAAATAGAAATTGTTGTCATCAGGATAAAAATTCAAATCTTTTAAAGATTCTTTTACAACTTTTAACGCTTTTGGAGAAATTCCCAAAGGGTTTTCGTTTGAAGCCAGTTTATAAATTTCTCCTTTCAGGTTAAGTTCTCGTTTGACCTCTTCTATAGGTTTACCAGGGATATAATTTTGAATATTTTGAAGTTGTTTTTTAAACTTTATCATTTTTACTCCATTGAAATTTATTTTTTATCGCTTCAGCTATATTTGTTATATGATCTCCACATCTTTCGTATGAAGTTAAAATGTCTGTAAAAATTGCTGCTGAATCACTTGAACATGATTTGTTTGAAACTCTTAAAAGATGTGTTCTGTTATACCTTTTTTCAAAATCGTTCAATTTCTCTTCAAGAACAAAAATTTCATTGACCCTTTCAAGAGAAAGATCCTCTATAGCATAATACGCTTCCTTCATCATTTTTTGTAAAACTTCACTCATACTTTTTATCTCTTCATATGCTTCTTTAGGAAGTTCAATCTTGTTATCTCTAATCATCGAGGCAAACTCTAAGATGTTTATCGAATGATCACCAACCCTTTCAATATCATTTATAGAATGTATCAGAACGGGAATCTGTGAAAACTCCTGATCTGTTAGGTCCTCTTTTGAAATCGAAATGAGGTAGTTTGTAATCTCATTTTGAAGTATATCCGTTTTCATTTCAAGTTTTCTAACCTGTTCGATAAATTCCTGATTTCCTTCAATTAAAATTTTTGTTGCAAGTTCAATCGATTGTGATGCAACATCAATCATTTCCATCATCTCCTTCTTCACATTGTAAAGCGCAAGGTGTGGGTTCAACAGAAGGTTTTTGTCAAGATATTTTGGTGAAAAGAAGTTATCTTTAACACCTTTTTTATCTTTTATTAAAAATTTACTTATATTTTCCAAAATTCTTGCAAATGGTAGGAACACGATCGTATTAAAAACATTGAAAAATGTGTGTGAATTAGCTATATACCTTTGTACATTTTCACCTGCGAAGTTGTTTCCTGGGGTTATAAATTCCAAAAATTTATAATACAAGGGAACACCGTTTACCTTTACAAAATATATACTTAACATCATATAAAAAACACCTATAACATTAAAAAGAGAATGTATTATAGCAGCCCTTTTCCCATTAATGTTAGATGAGAGTGAAGCAAGAAGTGCAGTTATCGTTGTTCCTATATTCTCTCCCAATATTAGAGGAACAGCAGTGTTGATTCCTATCAAACCTTGAACAGTAATTACCATTGTTAAACCAACAGTTGCTGATGATGATTGAACTATCATTGTTATTACCATCCCTGTCAACATCGAAAGTATTGGAGAATCTTCAAATTTCATCATAAATTCAACAAGTTTATGTGATTCCTTTAAAGGTGATATTGAAGAGGACATTAAACTTATCCCATAAAATAAAAGACCAAAACCAAAAATCGTCTCACCTGCTATTTTAACCTTTCTTGATCCAAATAGTATCATTAAAACACCAGCAGTTATTGCAGGCAAAGCAAGAGATTCCAGTTTGAACGCTATCAGTTGTGCTGTCATCGTCGTTCCTATATTTGCTCCCATAATTATTCCAATAGATTGTGTTAAAGTCATAAGTCCAGCATTCACAAGTCCAACAACAATGACAGTAGTTGCTGAGGAAGACTGTATAAACGATGTTACTATTCCGCCTGTTAAAACACCAAAAAAAGTATTCTTCGTCATCTTTGTGATGAAAAATTTTATTCTCTCTCCTGCAAAATTTTGTAAAGAATCAGACATAAACTTCATTCCGAAAAGGAATAACCCAAGTCCTCCCAAAAGTATCACTATTATTTCAATCCAGTTCAAACCAACAACTTTAAAATCAAATTTATCAATTTGATACCCTTTATAAAACACATTTGCTCTCAAAATGTTTGTACCCATCTTTTTGCCAATTTTTGGATACACAAATATTTCTCCATTTTCAAATTTTAAACTATCCTGTTCGACCTCAATATCTCCATAAACTTTTTCGAATACAACGAGAAAATTTTTTTCATCAACTGAATCCTGTTTTTCATGATAAAGTTTTAACTTTATGGGCTCTTTTAGAATTGAATTCGTTGGGCAATCGAATTTGTTCTTCTCAACTTTTATCTCATAAGGAAAAAGAAAATTAAAAGAAACTATAAAAATGAAAAGACCAAGTAATTTTCTCATCTTACATTTTCCTCCATATTATTGAAATGTTCCTTTTATCAATGTCCCCTTCCCTATAAGAAAAAAGTATATCATTTCTACAAACATTACAGAGTTCTATACTTTCGACATCAGATCGTTGCTTTAAAATATCAACTATTATCCTTCTTAAATCGATCGAAAATTTTTTATCATAATTTCCTATATAACTTTCTCCAAACCTTTTTTGGAAAAGGTTTTTAACATCTTCTTCAACAATAAAATGTTTATCACATATTCCCTGCAATACCAAAGTTCTTGTATCCTTTTTGAAAAATTTTAAACTCTCTTCAACAATACCTTCTATTATTCCTTTCCAACCAGCATGTAGACATCCAAAAATCTTTCCATTATCGGTTGTAAAAAAAATGTTATAACAATCAGCTGTTAAAAGATAGAGAGCATAATTTTTATCGTCACTAAATAAACCATCCCCTTCCTTTGTGATATCCTTTTCAGCTCTATGTATCAATTTTGAATGTATCTGTTTGTTTCTAACTTTAAAAAGATTTTCGATTTTCAAATTTAAAAAAAATCTTTCTCTATTTTCTTGATTTTCCTGAAAATTAAAACTCATATCGTTTTCATTTACAAAATTTTTATCTCTCAACGATATTGCGATATTGTAATCAGAAAATATATCTTCAAAAATCAAAAAATCTTTTTCTCTTTTCATCACTCTGACTCCATTATATCTATTATTCTTAACTGCAAAAGTATTTTCCCACTATACTCATTTTTCATAATGTTATAGACAACATCAAACTGTTTCCCAGGTTGAGTTAATTTTGAGATCATCTCTTTGCCATTGTTAAACCAGATAGCATCATAAGAATAATTTTCTTGTTTTAAACATAACCTTAAATGTTTATCTTTAAGCATCAAAGGATAACCTACAACGTTGACATTCTTCGATAGAAAAACGGGCTGGGGATTCATATAACCAAACGGCTCAAGTTTTTCAAGTTTTTCATAAAAATCAAGGTCAATTTTATCCAAAGGTAAGATACAATCTATATCAAGTTTTCTTTCGTAATCTTTTCCATCATTCAAAACCTTTGCATACTCTTCAAATCTCCTTTTAAATTCATCTATTTTGTCCTTTTTCAGTGTGATACCAGCAGCGAGACGATGTCCTCCAAAAGAAAGAAGGATATCTTCAAGATCTTTTAGAGCATTATAAAGATGAAAATTTTGTGTTGATCTTCCTGAACCTTTACCTATATCATCGACTATCGAAATCATAATGGTTGGTTTGTTATACTTTTCCACTATTCTACTCGCTACTATACCTATAACACCCTCATGCCAATTCTCTTTTGCTATAACTATCGTTTGTTTTTTGTGTAGAGATTCTCTTTCAATCATTTCAATCGCTTCATCAAAAACATCCTGATCAACTTCCTGTCTCAATCTATTCTTTTTATTCAACTCTTTCGCCAACTCCTCTGCTTCCTTTCTATCATCGGTTATTAAAAGATTAACGGCTTTTGTTGCATTATCCATCCGTCCCATAGCATTAATCCTTGGAGCAAGAATAAAACCAACATGGTATGAGTTGATAAGGTCCTTCTGTAAATCTGAAACCTCTATCAAGCTTTTCAATCCATAGTTTTTAACATTTTTTAGATGTTTGAGTCCTATTGAAGCAATAGTTCTGTTTTCATCTATCAGTGGGACAACATCTGCTATAGTTCCCAATGTTACAAAATCAATAAAATTATCCAGAACTGAAAAATCAAGGTTTAAACATTTACCTAATGCCTGTATAAGTTTAAATACGACTCCACAACCAGCAAGTGATCTAAAAGGATAAGTTTCATCATCTCTGTTAGGATTTATTATCGAATATGCAAGAGGTGTTTTATCTGAAAATTCATGATGATCTGTAACTATAACATCAATACCTTTTCTTCTCGCATAATCTATCTCATCAAATGCAGTTATTCCACAATCAACTGTTATCATCAATGTAACATTTTTGCTTAAAGCAAAATCGATACCATTTTTTGAAACACCATATCCTTCCTCAAGACGATGTGGTATAAAAAAGTAGGGTGTTATCCCAATCATCTTAAAAAATCTGTAAAGCATCGCTGTAGAAGTTATACCATCAGCATCATAGTCACCATAGATAAGAATCTTTTCATTTTTTTCGATCGCTTTTTTGATCCTTTCAACACTCTCCTTAATACCAATCATTAAAAAAGGATCATAAAAATTTTTCTCATCAGGGTTTAAAAACTGTTCAAACTTCTCAGGTTCAATTCCTCTGTTTAAAAGTATTTTTAATATATATTCATCAGAATTCAAACTTTTCGCATATTCTTTCAAATCCAGATTGTTTTCTATTTCTTTATATACCCAATTATAGATCATAAGATTTCCTTAATCTCTTTAATATTTTTTATTTTTATGATCTCTATATCCGTATCAGTTTGACTCCTTTCAACATAAGGAATAAAGATCTTTTTTATTCCAATATTTTTTAAATGTTTTATTCTCATCTCAATATTACTACTTGATCTCAAATCACCAGTTAAACCAACTTCCCCAATAAAAGCATTTTCTTTACTAACAATTTTATTTTTAAAAGATGACAACATTGAAACTATTATCGGTAGATCTATCTGTGGATCTTTAATCGTTATGCCATTAGAAACGTTTATAAAAATATCCATATTCCCAAAACCAACTCCAAGATACTTTTCACATATTCCAACAAGCATCTGCATCCTTCTTATATTTATACCTGTAGGAACTCTCTGTGGAACACCATATTTTGAATAGAATATCAAAGATTCGATCTCTAAAGCAAGAGGCATACTACCTTCAACGGTGCAAGATATAGCTCTTCCCACTTTATCTCCATTTGTAAGATTTATTCTGTCGATGTTATCTAAACCTAAAAGTCCATTCTCTTCCATCTTAAATATCGCCATCTCATCGGTTGAACCAAACCTATTTTTGTTTGATTTAAGTATTCTTAGATTCTCGTGTTCTAAAGAATCAAGATAGAGTATAACATCCACAAGATGTTCAAGAGTTTTAGGTCCAGCGACACTTCCATCTTTGGTTATATGTCCTATTATGATAACTGAAATGTTCTTTTGTTTAGCAATTTTTATCAACTCCCCCATTATGTATTTCACAGTTGTTGGAGAACCAGGAATCGTTGGAACATTCTCTGATCCAACCATCTGAATAGAGTCAATGATTACAACATCCGATGAATTTAAAACCTTTTCATTATCAACCAGATCCTCAAAAAGATTTGAAGAGATTATCTTGAAATTTTTCTCTTTCAAAACTCTGATAGCTCTTAATTTTATCTGTTCAAACGATTCTTCAGATGAAAAATAAAGAACATTAACATCATCAGGTAATTTTTCTATTATCTTCAAAGATAGTGTTGATTTCCCAGCCCCTGGATTCCCTGCAAGAAGAACAATTGAACCTTTTACGAGACCGCCACCAAAAACTCTGTTTAAAGAGTTATCCAGAAATTTTATCCTTGAAAAATTTTCAAGTTTTATTTCATCAATGGATACGGGTTTTATATCCCTTTCTCTTTTAACATCATCTTTTTCAACAATAAAAGTATCCCACATACCACATTCTGGACATCTTCCTAACCATTTAACACTTTTAAAACCACATTCTGAACAAACAAAACTTTTACTTCCCTTTTTGCTCACAGACATCCCTTTACTATTTTGTTTTTTTCTATCTCATCAAGTATCCTGTTCAACTTTTTCAAACTCTCATTCAACCTTATATAAACAGTATCCTCTCTGAGTATCCTTTTTACACTCCCACTCCCTTCAGAGAAAATTTCTATCTCTTTCTTCAATGACAACATCGCAGGATACAAAGAATCAACTATCATACTGACTTTATCTGAACTGTATGAAAGTTTGGTAACTATACTGTTTATATCCTTATCATTTTTTTCAACCAGATCATTTATCTTCTTCAATGCGGAAAAAAGGGTATCAACTATTTTTTCAACTCTCTCCTTTGATGGAATAGCGTTGAATACCATCTCTCTGATATCAGATATTATTATCCCAATCTCAGAAATGTTAAAATCTCTGTTAACTCCAACAAGTGTATCATAAGGATATCTATAGAGTGTATCACCAGAAGGTTGAACGAATATGTATTTTGTTCCACCAATTATACCAAGATCCTGTATAGCAACAAAAGAATTCTTTCCAACTTTAAAATCTTTTTTCAACCATAATTTTAAAAGCACATAATCCCTTGTTAAAACAACATCAACCACCGTCCCACACTTTACACCTCTATATCTTACCTCATCGTTTACCTTTACACCATCAGCATGAGAAAATTTTACAAGAACATAATTATTGTCTGTAAAAAATCTTACCTTGTTCATGAAAAAACTTAAAAAGATCAAGATAGCAATACCGATAAAAACCGTAAGACCGATTATAAAAATTTTTTTATCTTCCATTTTGACCCGCCATTTTTAAATACGATTTTGCAATCTCGTTATCAAATAAAAAAAATTCTTCCTTTGTGCCCCAGAAAATTTCTTTACCGTTATCAAGCAAAAGTATATGATCTATAAAATCGATGAAACCTCTCAGATCATGGGTAATAACAACAGTTGTTTTTTTCAATTTTATATGTATCTCTTTTATAAGTTCTATTATTTTATTTCCTGTTAAAGGGTCAAGTCCAGTTATTGGCTCATCATAAAAAAGTATTGAAGGGTTTGTGATCAAAGATCTTGCAATTGCAACCCTTTTTTGCATTCCACCAGAAAGTTCCTTTATTTCTTTATTTCTAATATCAGGTAATGAGAGTAGAGTAAGAATATTCAATACTTCTTGATTTAAAGTGTTAAGATCATAATCAGGATCATTATAAACAACAGGTAAAGAGACATTTTCAAAAACATTCATCGAGTCAAAAAGAGCGTTGTTCTGAAATAGAACTCCCATCTTTTTTCTCACCTGTTTTATATCTGAATATTTTGCTTTATGAATATTAACTCCATCTATGTAAACTTCCCCTTTATCAGGTTTTATCAACCCTAGAATATTTTTTAAAAGTAAACTTTTACCTGAACCACTTTTACCAATTATTGCACATATAGTTCCCTCTTCAATGGAAAGGTTGATATCATACACCCCTTCTTTACCAAAACTTTTTGTAAGATTTTTCACTTCTACCATAAAAATAGGATCCTTGTTATAAAATAATCAAGAACTATTACAGATATAGAAGATACTGTAACAGATGATGTTGTTGCTTTACCTACAGATCTTGCACCTGTTTTTGCTTTCATACCAAAAAAACAGGCAACCATCGTTACGAAAATTCCAAAAACTATCGATTTGAAAAGCCCACCATATAACTGATAAAAATAAAAACTTCTTTTTGTACCTTCTAGAAATTCGTTAGGTGAAATTCCTAAAGTTAAAATTGATATTATAAAAGAACCAAAAACTACCGAAAATTCACATATAAGTGTTAAAAAAGGTATTATAATCATCGTTGCAACAACTTTCGGCATTACGAGGTATTCAACTGGGTCGATCGACATAAGTTCTAAAGCATCAAGTTGATCTGTTATCTTCATCGAAGATATTTCAGCAGATGTTTGACTTGCGACCTTACCTGAAAATCCAATTCCAGCAAGAAGAGGCCCAATTTCAAGTATAACAGCCTGGGTAATAAGTGTTGGTATGTATATTAAAGGTAAAAAGTTTCTTGCCTGATACGCTGTTTGATATGCGGCAACCATCCCTGCAAAAAGCGATGCGAGAACGAATATCCCCAAAGATTCATTTATTATTTCAAACATTTCGTATGCAACAATTTTTCTATTTTTAAACACTTTTTTTATCGATTTCAAAACTTTCCAGAAGAGTATAAAAAATTCACCAAAATTTATAATAAATTCTTGAAACAACAATTTCATAATCACACTTTTTGTTTAAATAGAGTTCTTGCAGAATCAAATAAAATTTCAATTTCTCCTGTGGGGCCATTTCTCTGTTTTGCAATGATTAAAGTAGCATCATCAAGAGTTGTCCCGGGTTTAAACTTTCTATGTATAAAAATAACAACATCAGCATCCTGCTCTATACTTCCTGAATCTCTTATATCGGAAAGTATCGGTTTTTCTTTTCTCTTCTCTGTTGATCTTGAAAGTTGTGCCAGAGCGATAACAGGTATATGTAATTCTTTCGCAAGTAATTTTAACGATCTTGATATTTCAGATATTTCAACCTGTTTATTTTCTACCTTTTTGTCAAGGTGCATCATCTGTATGTAATCGATAATTATAAAATCAATCTTTTTATCCAGAACCATTCTTCTTGATTTTGCCCTTATATCAAGAGGGGTTCCTTTTGTTGAGTCATCTATATAAATTTCTGATTGAGAAAAATGTTTGTACGCAACAGAAAGGTTATGGATATCTTCTTTTTTTAAAATACCCTGCCTTAACGCTGTTCCAGTTATATTGGCATAAGAACACAACATTCTCTGTATCAACTGCTCTGAAGTCATTTCAAGTGAAAATATCAACCCTTTCTTCTTTTCTTCATCGGGATTTGTTTTAACACACTGGTTGATCAAAATGTTTAAAGCGAAACTCGTTTTACCAACTCCAGGTCGTGCAGCTATAACAATAAAATCACCTTTCTGAAATCCAGTGGTCATCTTATCAAGATCTGAAAAGCCAGTTGGAAGACCTGTTACAGGTTCTTTTCTCGAGATATAAAAATTTATCATCTTTTCAATTTCACCTATCTTTTCAGAAACTGGGATAATATCTGATTTATACCTTCCCTCTCTGACTTTAAAGATCTCATTTTCCGCCTGTTCAATTATTGTATCAACCTCAAGATCACTTGCACAACTATCGCTAATCAGTTTTGCTGTTTTCAAAAGATGTCTTAAAACATAATATTCTTCAACAATCTTGATGTATTCATCTATATGAGGTAAAAGATCCAGTTGGTCGACAAGTTTCTGTAAATATTCATCACCACCAACCTCATTTAAAATATTTTCCCTTTTCAAACGATTTTTCAGTGTAACTATATCAACTTTCTCAGAATTGTTATACATTTTAACTATCGTTGAATATATTTTTTTATTTTCACTAAAATAAAAATGCTCTTCTTTCAGTTTAGGTATTATATCGTTTAAAATATTTTGAGCATCGAGTATTATCCCACCAAGAACAGCCATCTCTGCTTCCCTTGAATAAAAACTTTTTTCTCTCAACATATTTCTTCCATCCTCGATTTCAATCTTTTCAGATCTTTTGCTATCTGCTTTCTTATGGCCTCTAATCTCTCCCCTTTTGAATGTAAAAGAACAGCGGGATGATATGTCGCAACCACAGGTGTTTCAAAAAAAATAGAAACAAGATCGCGATCCAAATAATCAGCCATTTTCAAAGATTTTTCGCCCGTAACAACACTTGCAGCGTATCTTCCCAAAGTCAAAATTATTTTGGGTTTTATACTTTCGACCTGTTTTTTAAGGAACGGGAAACAGTTTGATATCTGTTCTGGTTCTGGATCAGCATTTCCCGGAGGTCTGCATTTCAAAATGTTTGCTATAAAAACATCTTTTCTATCTATACCTATGTATTCAAGCATTTTGGTCAATTTTTCACCAGCCCTTCCAACAAAAGGTAAACCTTCTCTATCTTCATCTGCACCAGGTGCTTCACCAATTATCATAAGTTTTGCATCAAAAGGCCCCGTTCCAAAAACTTTATTTTTTATAGTTTTTTGTATTGGGCAACTTCTGCAGTTTAAAACCTCTTCTTTCAAAATCTCCATGGGAGAAACTATACAAATTTCTTCGGTTAAAACAAACTTTCTATTATAAAATTTTTTTTCAAACTTTAATATATCGGTTATATTTTTCAAAATTTTATCCATTCAAAAACCTTTAAAGCAATTTCAAATTTGTCAAGATCTTCAATTTTTAAAAATTTTCCATCTTTTGCAACGACCGTAACAGTTCCTTTATCTTTTCCCAGATTGTTTTGATCGTTTACTATTATATAGTCAAGATTTTTTTCTTTCATTTTTTTTAGACCATTATCGATATGGCTTTCACTTTCAAGAGCAAAACCAATTTTCAATATTTTCTTATCGTTAAAAGATTTTAAAATGTCTTCGGTAGTGTGTAACTTTAACTCTAGATCATTTTTTTTCTTTATTTTATTTTCACTATATTCGGGTTTAAAATCTGTAACAGCAGCAGCCATAACAAGGATGTCATATTCATCGATTCTCTCTTCCAAAACCTTTTTCATATCTTCAGAACTTTCAACCTTTATATTTTCAGAAAAATGATAAGGTTTTTGATCGATTCTACCATGAACGAAAAGTATTTTTTCAGCCTTGTTAAAATATGCTGCTTTTGCAAAAGAGAGAGCCATTTTACCTGATGAAAGATTTGTTAGCCCTCTAACAGGATCAATTTTTTCAAAAGTCCCACCACCTGTTATTATTATTTTTTTACCTTTTAAAACTTCTTGAGGATAAAGTAACCTCTTTGTCAAAAGAAAAATATTTTCGATTTCAGGAAACCTTCCTTTCCCTTCCTCTCCACACGCAAGGAAACCCTCTTCTGGTTCCATCACAAATATTCCTCTTTCTTTCAACTTTTTTATATTCTCAGCTGTTGCTTTATTCTCATACATACTCTTGTTCATCGTTGGAACTATTAAAATCTTCTTATCAAAAGAAAGAAAGGTTGTTGAAAGAAGATCATCAGCGATTCCAGAGGCAAATTTACCGATAATGTTTGCTGATGCTGGTGCAACCACAAGTATATCAGCCCATCTGCTCAAACTGATATGTTCTGTTGACCATTCATTTTCATCATCGAATAGAGAGGTGTAAACTCTGTTTTCTGAAAGAGTTCTTAAAGTTAAAGGTGTAATAAATCTGGCACCATTATCCGTAAGAATAACTTTTACCTGATCTCCACTCTTTTTGAACTCCCTTATCAATGAAGCAGATTTATAAGCAGAAATACAACCAGTTACACCTAAAAGGATTTTACTCATAATCTTTTATTCTTTCATCAAGTAATCCATCAAAGAAATCATTAAAAGCATCTTTTACAGGTTCGTTTTTAATAAGATTTTCCGGTTGTTTTTCATTTTTTGAATTAAAATACAAATAGTTTTCCTGATTGTATTTTTTTGCTCTTTTTGCAATAAGAACAACAGCAAGATATTTGTTTTTTACTTTTTTATAAATCTCATCGATTGGAACAACTTTCATCTATATCCTCCTTTTTCTTTTTCTATAATTTCTTTTATGTTTTGAAAAGCATCTTCTAAGTTTCTGTTGACCACAGTATACTTAAAATGTTTCGAAAATTCAATCTCTTTTTTCGCATTCTCAAGGCGTACTTTGATATCATCAACTCCATCTCTACTTCTTTTCTTGAGTCGTTCTTCAAGTTCCTCCATAGAAGGAGGCATTATAAAAATCGAAACAGAATTTGGATATATTTTCATAATGTTGATAGCTCCAACCACATCAATATCCATAACGACTATTTTACCTTTTTCTATCATATCATCCAAAAATTTTTTGGGTGTTCCGTACCTTTTTCCATGAACGGTAGCAGTTTCAGCAAAAAAACCTTCTTTTTCTTTCTGTAAAAATTCTTCTTCAGTCAAAAAATAATAGTCCTTTCCATCAGTTTCACCTTTTCTTTTTTCCCTCGTCGTCGCTGATATCGAATAAACCGTATCTTTAACATTTTCGAGAATCATTTTGCATAATGTCGTTTTTCCTCCACCTGATGGAGATGATAGAATAAGCAAAAAACCTTTACTCAACATTCGCTACCTGCTCTTTCATCTTTTCAATTATCTCTTTTATTATTATAACCTTTTCGATAATTCTTACATCCTCTGACTTAGACGAAATCGTATTCGCTTCCCTTTGTAATTCCTGTAAAACAAATGTGATGGATGAACCGGATTCTTCCTTTTTCAATCTCCTGAGATGAATTTTAAATCTATCTATCTCCTCTGTTATATCAACTTTGTCAGCGTAAAGTATCAACTCATTTTTTAACTGTTCATTATATTCACCGAGAAGTTTTTTCAGTTTTTCTTTTTTTTCTTTTACAATATTTTTTGAAAGGTTTTTAATCGAATTTATATTTGAATTCAAAATCTTTATATACTGATGGATTATCTTTTTTATCTCCATTCCCTCTTCCTCTCTATATTTTATAAATGATGAAAGTGAAAGTTTAAAAAGTTTTACAATGGAAAGGAGTGTATCCCTTTCAACCTTTTTTACAAGTGGAATATAATTTGATACATCGGAGTACACAAGAGGCAAAAATTTTTCATATTTCTCCATTCCCATAACCTTTTCAAGGGATTTGATTCTTGTTTCAACAAAATTTTGAATATAATCACTTGAATAGTTAACAAAAAAATTCACTGAAATGTTTCCTTTTTTAATCTTCTTTGAAATTATTTTTCTAAGGTCATTTTCAAGTGTCGATAGTTCATAAGGTAATTTAAAAGTTGTATTCAGTCCCTTCCCGTTAACAGACCTTATCTCACAGGTAACACTCCCATAACCTTTTATACTTTTTGAAAGTTTAACATAACCTGTCATACTCTTCATCAGAACTCCAGAATAAATGTCGCTGGCCCATCATTTATAAGATGGACCCTCATGTATTCACCAAAACTTCCCTTTTCAGTTTTTATCTTCTCTTTAAATTTTTCATACATTTTTTCAAACAGAATCTTTGCTTCTTCGTATCCAAGAGAATCATCAAAAGATGGTCTGTTTCCATCAAAATTTCTACTCACAAGTGTAAACTGTGAGACAAGCATGATCTCTCCTTTTACATCCTCGATCGATCTATTAAATTTTCTGTTTTCATCTTCAAAAATTCGAAAATTTAAAACCTTTTTCACCACTTTATCAAAATCAGGTTGATTTTTCAAATCATCCTTTTTAAAACATACAAAAATCAAAAGACCTCTACCTGTTGATGAAAAAAGTTTCTCTTCTACAAAAATTTTACTTTCCAGAACTCTTTGAATCAAAAGTACCATTGTAAATCTCAAAAAATTTTTTGATCAGAAGATCAAGGTTATTGTTTGTCTGCGTTGTTATAAGATTTTTAGATGAAACTATATCTCTATCAATATACTTAAATTTTTTATCCTTCACTTTT
The DNA here is from genome assembly GCA_039804105.1 of Caldifarciminota bacterium. GTDB lineage: Bacteria > Hydrothermota > 32-111 > 32-111 > 32-111 > 32-111. Next base: position 115,040 of record JBDRZU010000001.1, on the reverse strand, counting down.
TCATACAAAACATAGGTGTCTGTCATCGTTACATACTTCCCATCTGTAACATTCGCTTTTACAAGCAAAACTGGAGCAAAACCTATGGCTATGATAAATTTTTTATTCTGATCACACTCTTTTATAAGTTTTAAAAGTTTCTTGTTTTCAAGTTCGTTTAAAATTCCTTTACCGCCAAGTATAATAAGATAATCAAAATCTGAAATTTTTATTGAGTCAATTGAAATGTGGGGGACTATTTTTTCAAATGTTTCTGAAATACAAGTGTCCATTTCGCTGGAAAAAGTAAAATAATTCAAATTCAAAGAATCAAAAGTTGAGGTGAATTTAAAATAATCAACATATGAAAACATTTTTTGGGGAATATATATGGCACCAACTGAATTATCAATCTTTGATCCAGTTAATGCAAATAATTTTATAAAAATAGAAATCAAAGTTATGATTAAATTTAATTTTTTCATAAAAATTAATTATATTTAAATTAACATAAACAGTCAAGAATTTTTAAAATAACTTTATAAATCATCTCCATATTCTTCCCTCTTATCTCCTCTTAACCTTTTTCTTTCAAGTGATGATAAAATCTTTTTCCTCAAACGTATCGACTTCGGTGTCACTTCAATCATCTCGTCATCTTTTATGAATTCCATCGCCTTTTCCAATGTCATCGGAATCACAGGTGTTAAAATTATGGAATCATCCTTTGAAACAGATCTCATATTTGATAATCTTTTTTCCTTTGTTGGATTAACATTAAGGTCATTCTCTTTACTGTGTTCCCCTATTATCATTCCTTCATAAACAGGATCATTTGGAACTATAAAAAGTCGCCCTCTCTCTTCAAGATAAGATAAAGCGTAAGCAACAGCCCTTCCTTCATTTTCCGAAACGAGTGATCCTGTTGTTCTTGATGGTATATCTCCTTTATACTCTTCATACCCTTTCAGATAGCCATTCATAATACCTGTTCCTCTCGTATCTGTCAGGAATTCTGATCTATAACCTATAAGCCCCCTCGAAGGGATCAGAAACTCGATTCTTACTCTTCCGTTAGCATTTGTTGAAAGGTTGTACATGATACCTTTTCTTAATGATAATTTTTCTGTAACTATACCAACATATTTATCTTCAGTGTCTATGAATATATGTTCTATAGGTTCAAAAGTTTTTCCATCTTTATATTTGAAAATAACTTTTGGTCTTCCAACTGTAAGTTCAAATCCCTCTCTCCTCATACTCTCTATCAATATGGATAATTGGAGTTCACCTCTTCCTTTCACTATAAAAGTGTTTGGTTCAATACCATCTTCAACCTGGATTCCAACATTCTTCAATGTCTCTTTGTATAACCTTTCTCTCAATTTCCCCGACTGAACATTCGTACCTTCCCTTCCTGCAAGTGGTGAAGTGTTGACCGTAAAAACCATGGATATTGCTGGCTCATCGATGAATATTCCAGGTAAACTCTCCGGAAAATCTTTATTGCATATCGTATCACCGATTTTTACATCATCAACTCCTGCAAGAACTATTATTTCACCACTCTCAACACTATCAACTTCTTTTATCCTGTTACCTTCGTAAACCTGAAGTTTTGTAACAGTTAAAGGTATTATATTTTTTTCAGAATTTATACGGACAAGTTGATCATTTTTCTTCACATTTCCGTTAACAACTTTTCCAATAGCTAACCTACCAAGGTAATCAGAATATGATAGATCACAAACAAGCATCTGGAATATTTCATCGTCTTTGTAAATTGGAGCTGGGATATAATTACAGATGGTTTCAAAAAGTGGAGTAAGATCTTTTGAATCATCCTCGACTCTTCTTTTTGCTATTCCATCTCTACCGATAGCATATAAAACAGGATAGTCGAGTTGTTCATCTGTTGCATCTAATGATATGAAAAGTTCAAATATTTCATCAGAAACTTCTTTTATCCTTGCATCTTTTCTATCAATTTTGTTTATAACAACAATGATTTTCAAATTTTTTTCGAGAGCTTTTTTCAAAACAAACCTTGTTTGAGGTAATGGACCTTCAGATGCATCAACAAGTAATATCGCTCCATCAACCATAAACAGAGCCCTTTCGACTTCACTTCCAAAATCAGCATGGCCTGGAGTATCGATTATATTTATTTTTACATCCTTATAATTTATGGCACAATTTTTTGCTGCTATCGTTATCCCCCTCTCCCTTTCAAGATCGAGGGAATCCATTATCCTCTCCTCAATCCCATCTCTAACTTTAAAGATTCCACTCTGTTTAAACATTGAATCAACAAGTGTTGTTTTACCATGATCAACATGAGCAATTATCGCGATATTTCTAATATTTTTGTTGAATTTCATAAAACCTCTTTTGAATAAAATATTTTTATATTTTAAAATCCGGATTTTCAAGTTTTAAGAGAAATTCTTTCACTTTAATTTTTCCAGCAAAACCTTTTAAACCACCATCTTTACCAATAACTCTATGACATGGAATGATAATTGGTACTTTGTTCTGTCTTAAAGCACTTCCAACAGCCCTTGCAGCTTTTGGGTTCCCAATCAACTTTGCTATATCCGAATATGTAGCAGTTTTCCCATAAGGTATCTCACTTGTTTTCTTTAAAACCTTTCTTTGAAACTCAGTTCCACTGAAAAAAACCTTAATTGAAAATTTCTTTCTTTTCTTTTTGAAATACTGATCAAGTTGCTCTAAAATTTTTTTTAAAACTTCACTTTTACAAGTATTAATTTTAACATTTTTTTTGTTAACAAAATCAAGCTTTGTAATAACTCCACCATTCTCCTCTATAAGTATAAGACCAATTGGAGATCTGTAATAAACAGAATTTTTCATAAAGTATGCTCCAACAAAATTTTTATTCCAATACCAATAAGTATCAAACCACCTACAAGTTCTGATTTGTTGTTTAAAAGTTTATTGAAAAATCTTCCAAGAATCGTAAACAGTATGGAATCAAAAAATGTAATGATTCCGATCAAAACTGTTGTTTTGAGAACATCAAAACTTAACAAAGCAAAAGATATTCCAACAGCAAGAGCATCTATACTCGTTGCTACGGAAAGTGTTAAAAGAACAAAAATTGAATCTGTATCAAAACATTTTTTTTGATCCTTTTTGAAAGATTCGTATAACATTTTCACTCCTACTGAAAGTAAAAGTAAAAATGCGATCCAGTGATCGAAGTTACTTATAAGAATTGAAAATCCGAATCCAACGAAATAACCAACAATAAACATCAACGATTGAAAAACACCAAAAAAGGTTCCAAGTTTTATCGATAGGAGAAATCTGTTTCTTTTTTCATTCAAACCACAGACAAGAGATACAGCGGAAGCATCAAGAGAAAGTCCAAAAGCAACCAAAAGAACAGTTAAAATATTCATGCCTTATCCTTATCAAGATCTATCAGGGTGTAATCTTTTAAACTTTCCCACTTTTTGGGGAATGTTATTATCACCTGTGGATAGGACTCAAAAATTTCAAGAAGTTTACTTGTTTTAACTTTATCGAGTTCAGAAAAAGCATCATCAATAAGTATAACTGGATACTCACCTATATTTTCGTAAATAAGATTTAACTCAGCAATCTTCAAAGTTATACCCAGTAATGTTTTTTCGCCTTCACTTCCAAAATCACTTATCGGTTTTCCTTCAACAGTTATAACGATATCATCAAGATGTGGTCCAAAAATCGTTCTTCTTTTTTCTTTTTCAAGTGAAATGTTTGTTTTAAATTTTTCAAAAAGAGAGGTGTTTTTAAAATCTCCATTATCCTTTGAGGAAAAATATCTTACCTTTACAAGACCTTTTTTTTCAAAAACTTTTTCATACAAATTGTTCAAAAGATCCTCAAAATATGAAATAAACTCTATCCTTCTTTCATAAATATAATCAGATTTTTCTGAAAGTTGCAAAGAATATGTTTCAAGCAATCTTTTGTCACCATTCTCTTTAAGAACAAAATTTTTTCTTTTTAAAATCGAATGATACTGAACTACATTTTCAAAATATTCATTATCTATGGTTGATATAATCCTATCCATAAACTTCCTTCTATATATAGCCATTCTGTCAGAAAGAAGTTTATCATAGGTTGAAAAAATTACAGAAATGAAAAACCCAAAACCCTCAGTTAATTTAAGCGATCGATTACCATTTAAAGATAAAACTTTTTTGTTGTCTTTGTATAAAAGACCAACAGTAAAATCTTCACCTTCTCTTTCTCCCTCAATGTTTATAATAAAATGATCTTCTCCTATCTTTACAATTTTTTTATCATTACCAGTTCTGAAAGATTTAAAATTTGTTAAATAATATATTGCCTCAATAATCGATGTCTTCCCTGAACCATTCATTCCAGTGATAATGGTTCTTCTATCAAAAGCAAAAACTTTACTTGAAAAATTTCTAAAATTAACTATACTTAACTTTTTAATAATCATTAACAAAGATTACCAAAATTTTGCAAAAATTCAACTCCAAAAAGGAGAAAAAGATGAAAAAAAATTTTAAAAATCTTAATTTCGAAATAAAAGAATGGGATGATTTAAAAGAATATTATGATGATATTTTGAACAGAGAAATTAAAAATGACCATGACCTTTTAGAATTACTTGAAGATTTTTCTTCGATATCTGAATTTCTCTCAGAATCTTACGGCTGGGCTTATATAAATATGACGAGAGATACACAGAACAAAGAATACCGCGAAAGATTTCTGGTTTTCAACGATCAGATTGAACCAAAATTGAAAGAGGTAAATTTCGAAATTTTAAAGAAGATCGTTAACTGTGAATATCTCTCTAAACTCGATCAGTCAAAATGGGGAATTTTAATTAAAAGATTTAAAAATGAAGTTGAAATATTCAGAAAAGAGAACATTCAGATAGACACAGAGATAACAAAGAAAACGATGGAATACCAACAAACGATCGGTAGTATCATTATAAATTTCAGAGGAAAAGAGTACACCCTTCCTCAGATGGCATTGTTTTTACAGAGCAAAGATAGGGATGAAAGGAAAGAAGCTTTTGATACTGTTGTAAAAAAAAGAATGGAATATGCTGATAAAATAGAAAACATTTTATCAGAATTAACTGCGTTGAGAAATCAAAAAGCGAAAAATGCGAACTTCAAAAACTATGTAGAACTCAGATTCAGAGAACTCGAAAGATTTGACTATGGGATAAAAGAATGTGAGGAGTTTCATAATTCTGTTTTAGAGGTTGTAACCCCAATTTATGGAGAGATAATAAAAGAGAAGAAACAAAAGATGAATCTTAATAAAATCAAACCATACGATTTAACTGCTACATCGTCAGATGAAGTTGTTTTAAAACCATTTGAAAACACTGAAGATTTTATAGAAAAATCCAAAAAGGTATTCTACTCTGTTGATAAAAGATTTGGAGAAGTTTTTGAAAAAGTTGTCGAGAAAAAACATTTAGATCTTGAATCAAGAAAAGGAAAAGCACCTGGTGGATACAACTATCCTTTATACAAAACAGGTCTACCTTTTATATTCATGAACAGTTCTGGTGTACATTCTGATATGAAAACACTCATGCATGAAACAGGCCATGCGGTTCATACTGTGGCTGTGAAAGATCTTTTTACATACTTTTATAAAAGTACTCCATCTGAAATTGCTGAATTTGCATCAATGGGAATGGAACTTTTGACATATGATAGATGGGACATATTCTATAAAGATCAACAATCATTAAGACAGGCGAAGAAAAAACATCTGGAAAACATTATAAGTTTTTTCCCATGGTGTGCTGTTGTCGATAAATTTCAACACTTTATTTACTCAAAGGAAAATATATCTTCATCTGAAAGAAAGGAATATTTCAAAAATATTTACAACGAATTTTCTGAAAAATTTGTCGATTGGTCAGATTATGAAGATTATCTGGAAATATCATATCATAAACAATTACACATTTTTGAAATGCCTTTCTATTATATAGAATATGGAATAGCACAACTTGGAGCATTACAACTGTGGATAAACTATAGAGAAAATCCAAAAAAAGCTATAGATGATTACCTTTCAGCGTTAAAGGTGGGCTCATCACTTAAAATATCTAATGTCTATCAAATAGCAAATGTGAAATTTGATTTTTCTAAAAAAATGATGGAAAAATTGATCGGATTCACTTTTGATGAATACAAAAAGGTTGCCTGTTGACAATTGATATAAGGAAGTTAGAATTATTTTATGTTATCTAAAATATTTTTTCTTATATCAACATCGATTTATCTTCTAACAATCATTTTTCAATTCAAAAAAAGAGGACTTTCAGAAAACAAGAAACTATCAAACTACATAATATTCATAGTTCTTCTCGTGATTTCTTTATTTTTAATTTTATCCCTTTTTAACTATGATATTCATAACACTCAAAGTGAAAACCGGGAAAAGAATCTCGGAGGTTTGATCGGTTATTTTATTTCTGAAAAAACTTTTCAGATTTTTGGAGTTGTTGCTTTCTTTTTGCCAACATTCTTACTCTATTCCGGGCTTGGGTTGATTTTAAATTTCAGAAAGATTTTTTTCCCATCAATCCTTTCAGTGATACAGATAACACTACTTCCAATCATAATTGGTAACATCATAAATAATCCTGAACTAAGTGGATTTTGGGGAGATAGAACATCAGCAAAGCTTTCACAATATTTTGGGAATATAGGTTTGACTCTGATTATATCGTTTGTTTTAATCATTTCCACAGTCCTTTTGACAAATCCTGAATACATAATCGAATTCGTTACTCGAATGCATCAAAGAATTTCAAAAAATAAAGATGATGCATATAATAATGAAGATGTTGAGGAGAGTTTTAGTGATGATGGAGATGGGAATAAGGAGGAAGAAGAGCCGATTGTTGAAAACGATAAGAGAAAAGAAAAGAAGAGAAAAAAAGTTTTGATAAGTTCACAATTAAAACAGGAGATAGATTACAAAGAACTTTTAAACGATCAATTCAAAAAAGAGTTTTTAGATTATCTTGAAGATCCTCCAAAAATAAAAGAGGGAGCAAATGAAGAAGAGATCAACCAGAATATAAAAGTTCTGGAAGAAAAGTTGAAATATTTTTCAGTAGATGGTAAAGTCGTCAATGTCAATGTTGGGCCAGTTATAACAACATATGAGTTTGAACCAGCACCAGGTATCAAAGTTAACAAGATCACATCACTTTCAGATGATCTTGCCCTTGCGATGAAAGCAAAATCAATAAGGGTCTTGGGACACATACCCGGGAAATCAGCTGTTGGAATCGAAATTCCAAACAGAAACAGAGTAACGGTTTTTCTTAAAGGTCTTTTAACTGAAAAAGAATTTTTAGAAAATCCTGATCCAACAACAGTTGTCATAGGAAGAGATACTGAGAACAATCCAATCTTCGCTCAAATTTCCTCTATGCCACATCTTCTTATAGCCGGAACAACAGGAAGTGGAAAATCAGTGTGCATAAATGGAATAATAGCATCAATACTGTTCAAGGCACAACCTGAAGAGGTTAGATTTTTGATGGTTGATCCAAAAAGAATAGAGTTATCAATTTACAATGGGATACCACATCTCGAAAGACCTGTCATAACAGATTCAAAAGAAGCTGTTTTGATGCTTAAAGAGTTGACAGAATGGATGGATTTAAGATACAAAGCTTTTGCAAAACTTGGAGTAAGGGATATAACCGAATTTAACAAAAAAAGTGATAAGAAAAAACCATATATAATAGTCATTATAGATGAAATGGCTGATCTGATGATGACAGGTTCAAAAGAAATAGAAACACATATTATTAGGTTAGCACAGATGTCAAGAGCTGTTGGAATACACCTGATACTTGCAACACAGAGACCATCTGTGAATATCATTACAGGTTCAATTAAAGCCAATTTTCCTGTAAGAATATCGTTCAAGGTTCCGTCGAAAGCAGATTCAAAAACGATAATCGATACCTCTGGTGCTGAAAAACTTCTTGGAAAAGGTGATATGCTTTACATTCCACCCCAAAAAGGAATAATCGTTAGAGCACATGGTGCTTTCATAAAAACAGAAGAAGCAACAAATATTGTAAATCTCTGGGCAGAGACATACATGAAAAAACTTTTTGAACAACAGGTAAAAGACCCTTCAAAACTTGCAAAACTCATAATCGAAAATGAACTGATCCAATGTATAGCAAACCCATCAAACACTCCGGGTTGTGAGTATAGGATAGAAGAGTTTGTAGAACAATACTATGATGAACTTCAAATCGAAAAAGAAAAACTGACAGAGATTTTAACACAGACGGTTTATCATATTCCTATAGAAGAATCAGGTTACACTCAAAATATAAGAAACTCTCAAAATCTTGAAGGTAATTTCCAAGATGATGATGAACTCGATCCATTGTTTGAACAGGTCAAAGAGTTTGTTTTAAAACATAAAGAGATCTCAACAAGTATGATTCAGTCGTATTTTAAATTGGGATATCCAAGAGCTGCAAAGATCACAAGACAACTTGAAAAAAATGGAATAATAGGACCTGCAAACGGTTCAAAACCAAGAAAAGTTCTTTTAAACAACGAAAAAAATGATTGATTTTTATAATTAATCTATACTATAAAATTTTCAATCTTTTAATTCTTCAATTTTATTTTTTATCTCATTTAAAAACAGTAAGGATTCGATCGGTGTAATATTGTTCAAATCTTTTTCAGATATCATTCTGATAATATTTTCAAACTTTTCCTTCTCTCCATCACTTTTGAAAAGTGAAAGTTGGGAAACAACTCTCATCTTTTCTTTTACATTCATCTCACTTTCCTTTAAAAGTAAAAGAATCTGGGAAGCATTCTCAATTATTTCCGATGGGAGACCTGCCATCTTTGCGACCTCGATTCCGTAACTTTCGTCTGAACTTCCTTCAACAATCTTTTTTAAAAAAACTATTTTATCCTCATACTTTCTTACCTTTGCTGTCATATTGAACATTTTTGGTAACTTTGATCTCAATTCTGTTAACTCATGGTAATGAGTAGCAAACAAAGTTTTAGGGGATTTTTCGAGATCATGTATGTATTCTATTATCGCCCATGCTATAGATAATCCATCAAAGGTGGATGTCCCCCGTCCTATCTCATCGAGAACTATAAAACTTTTTTCAGTCATGTTTTCAATGATGTTTGAACATTCAAGCATCTCAGCCATAAATGTTGAAACACCCTTTGAAAGGTCATCACTTGCACCTATCCTGGTAAATATTCTATCAGTTAATGGTATCTTAGCTTTTTTTGCTGGAACAAATAATCCCATGTGAGCCATAAGAATTATCAAAGCGTTTTGTCTAAGGTAGGTTGATTTACCTGACATATTTGGACCAGTTAAAAGAATCAAAGATCTTTTTTCATCCATATAAAGAGAGTTTGGAATAAATCTTTCATTTCTGTTCACCATTTCTATCACAGGATGTCTTCCATCTTCAATATATAATTCATAAAAATCACCTATAAGGGGTCTTGTATAATCATTTTCATATGATAGAACTGTATATGAATATAAAAGATCTATTCTACCAATATAGATTGAAACTTTTTTTAACTCAACATAGAATAACGATAACCTTTCTATAAGTTTTTCATATAGTTCTTTTTCAAGTTTGTTCAACCTTTCTTCAGCAGTTAAAATTTCTATCTCATATTGTTTCAACTTTTCGTTAACAAACCTTTCAGCATTTTTCAAAGTTTGTTTTCTGATATAGTCCTTTGGAACTTTATCAAGATTTGAGTTCGTTATCTCAATATAATATCCCATCACAGTTGAATAACCTATCCTTAAATTGTTTATCCCTGTTCTCTTTTTCTCCTCATCTTCCATCATGAATATAGCTTTCGAACCTTCCAAGGATAACTCTTTTAATCTATCGTATTCCTGATCAAATCCTTTTTTAAAAAATTTTTCTTTTTCACCATCAAGAATAACATTTTCATCAATCGAAATATCTATCAACTGTATTACTTTTTCTACAACATTTTTTTCAATCTCAAAAATTTCGATTGACAGATCTTTAACAATATCTGTTATTTTGATAAAACCTTTTAAAGATTTTTTAAGGTTTACAAGATCCCTTGGTGTTGCCCTTTTTGATGCGATCCTTGCATTGATCCTCTCAACATCTCCCACTTCAGATAGAAGTGTTCCAATAGATTTTACAAGATCAAATTTTAAAATCATTCTTTCAATGTTATCATAAATTATATTTATAGTGTTTAGATCGTTATATGGTGATTTCAAAACTTCCCTTAGAGTTCTACCACCCATTGGAGTTTTCGTTCTGTCGATAGCAAAAAGAAATGAGTTTTCATACTCTCCATTACTTCTTGTAAATATTTCAAGGTTTCTCAAGGTCTGACTATCAAGGATCATTCTTTTAGAAAGATCTATATATTCAAAATTTTTCACCTGTTGCAGATCGGTTGAGTATGCTTCTTTAATAAACAATAACAAAGCTCCAGCTGCCCTTATGAGTTTTTCATCAAGATTTTTTATTCTTTCAACTTTTTCTATGCCAAACTGTGTTTTCAATACTTGTAGACAATCATCCAAATCAAAAAAACTTTTATCTATAACCTTTACTTCTTTTTCTTCGATCTTAAATTTTTCATTTGAAACTATCTCTTTTATATCCTTGTTTTTTAGAAAATCAAAGATATTTTCTCCGTTTTTAAAATCATAAACTAACAGATCTCCTGTTGAGATATCAAGAGTTGATACAACAGTTTTTCCATCAAAAGCGTACACGAGAGCAAAATAGTTGTTCTCTTTTTCTGAAAGCAGAGATTCCCTCATTATAGTGCCGGGTGTAATTACTTCAACCACTCCCCTTTTTACAAGTTTTACATTTTTCGAAGGTTCTTCAAGTTGATCGGCAATAGCAATCTTTTTTCCCGTTGAGACCAACCTTCTTATATAATGATCTGCCGATTTTATTGGAAAGCCAGCGAGAGGTATCTTTTCTTCTCCATACTCCCTTGAGGTCAATGTTATATTGAGTACAGATGCTATAAATTTCGCATCATCATAAAAAGTTTCATAAAAATCACCCATTCTAAAAAGTAAAATGGAGTCGTTAAAATTTGATTTAATCTCCTTATATTGCTTCAGTATCGGGACATCTTTTTCTTTCATATCACTCTCCATAAACTATCCAGGCGGGAACAGTTTCAGCTTTTTGAAAAATTTTCAAAAAACTCTTCGCATCCTGTTCATTTTTAAACTTTCCGATTCGAACTTTGTAGAGGTTCTCTTCAAAAACGATAAACACATCATAACTTTTGTCCTTATATTTTTTAAATAAACTTTCAGCGTTACCCTTATTTTTAAAAGATCCTATCTGAATCGAATAAAACTTATCTTTTATTTGAGAATGTTTAGTTTTTTCACCTGTAGAAAAATATTTTAAAAATGCACTAGATCCAACTTCGTTTGCAAAGTTTGAGACCCAGTAATTAGCATTATTAATGTCAGCATAATTTTCATATATACCTATGATTCCCAGATAAGCATACTCTAATGTCCTGCTATCTTTTAAAGAAACCAATTTTCTATAATAAGTCAACGCTTTTGAACTATCCTTCGAAAGTGTGTAATATTTTGCAATTCGAAGAAGTGTTAAAGGATAAAAAGGTGAATCTTTATATTTTTCTTCAATGACTCGGTAATAGTTCAAAGATAATGTCACATCGTTTGAAAGTTCAGCAATATAAAAATAGAGAGAACTTGGGCACTGATCATTTTCTTTAACAGAATCGAGTATCAATTTTAAAGTTTTGTAATCACCCTTTACATAAAGTTCTCTCAAATCCTGTGTGAAAGAAGAATTAAAAATCAAAAAAATACTCAAAAAAATAATAAAATTTTTCATATTCACCTCATCTTTATTCCAAAAGGAGTTATCCCTCTTATTTCCATTATTTTTACTATCAACCTATCTCCAATATTTATATCCTTACCTCTCACAACAACACTCCTGTTATGTTTGTCCCTTCCGTAAAATTCGTTTATATTCTTTTTACTTAATTTTTCTATTATAACCTCTACATCTTTTCCAACAAGTTTTTTTAATTTTTTATCCTTTAACGATCTTTGTGCTTGTATGATTTTTTTCAACCTTTCCGAAGAAATTTTCTGATCACAATCGTCCATAAAATATGAAAAGGTATTTTTCCTTTTTGAAAATTTATACATGAAAGCATCATCAAACCCAATCTCTTCAATTAGTTTAAGAGTTTCATTGAAATCTTCTTCTTCCTCATAGGGAAGCCCAACCATAATATCAGTTGTTATCGAAATATCTTGAAGTATTTCCCGTGATATCTCAATTTTGTTTCTATAATCTTTTACAGTATAATCCCTGTGGAGAAGTTTCAAAAGTTTATCCGATCCAGTTTGAACAGGCAGGTGAAGATGTGGACAGATGTTCTCATAATCAGCCATCAACCTAACTATATCAGGTGAAAAATCTTTTGGATGTGAAGTTAAAAATCTTATCCTTAAATCTTTAAACTTCTTTGCGACATGTTCAAGAATCCCAACAAAATTATAGGTATCGTATCTATAAGAATTCACATTCTGTCCAAGGAGCATTATTTCTCTTGTTTTTTCGTTTCTGTTCAACTGTATATTTTTTATAATATCTTCTTTGCTAAAAGATATCTCCTGTCCCCTAAGGTAAGGGACTATACAGTAAGAGCAAAAATTGTTACATCCTTTCATAATTGGAATATTCAAGGTAAAATCAGTATCCCTTAAAACTGAAGAGTAATTACCCTCTGAAACTATTTGAAATTCCTTGAAATTCTCAAATTCTAAAACTTGAGGAAGTTTTTCATATTCTGTTGAAACTATAAAGGACTCATCAATAAGAATATTCTCATTCTCAAGTGCTTTAGCAAGACATCCAGCAATTATAAATCTTTTTTTCTTTTTTTTTCCTTTCAAACTCTGAATGAATCCCAAAGCTCTTTTGTGTGCATGTTCTCTCACTGAACAACCGTTGACAACAACAATGTTCGCATCCTCTATATCAAAAACTTCAAGAAAACCATTTTTTCTAAGTATCGCACTTATGACCTGGCTGTCATAATCGTTCATCTCACAACCATAAGTTACAATTTTAAAAGTTTCTTTCTTCACAGAAAACCTTCCCATCAATAAAATCTAATACCTTTACTTTTATGATATCACCCTTTTTAAATTTATCTTCATATTTTAAATACCCATCAAAATATCTTTCACTTTTTCCTTTAATCATATCATCTTTTAAACTCTCGAAAATAATAGTTTCGTTGATACCTTTTAACGATTTTAAAAACTCTTCTTTTTTTTCTTTATGTAATCTTCTCATAATTTCCATTTTCCGTTCTACTGGGATTTCGGCGTCTTTTACCTTTTCAAAATAGTATGCCAAACTTTCCTTTCTTTTCGAGAAAGGGAAAATGTGAAAATGTGAAAAATAACTTTTTTCAAAAAATTCAACCATCTCCATAAAATCTCTATCAGTTTCAAACGGAAAACCAACGATGACATCACAACCAAGCATCGGTCTATCAAAATTTTCTTTGAAAGCGTTCATGATCTCTTTAATTCTTTTAACATTGTATTTTCTCTTCATAGTCATCAGAACTTTTTCAGATATATGTTGTAATGAAAGATGGAAAAAGGGAACAAGTTTTTTTATTTTTGCCATTTTCTCAATATCTTTTAAATCGATTTCATTTATATCAAGTGATGATAATCTTATCCTTTCAATCGGTTTTTCTACAATCAGATTCACAAGATCCACAAGATTTTTACCTTCATCACTGAATCTACCAATATGAACGCCTGTTAACACTATCTCTTTAACATTATTCCTGTATAAATCTTCAACCTCTTTTAAAATAATTTTAATACTTCTACTTTTCTCTTCACCCCGATAATAAGGAACTATGCAATAAGAGCAAAAACTGTTACATCCAATCTGTATTGGTACTTCCACTCTTGTTCTGTTAATGTAAAATTTTTTTGATTGAAAAATATCATTTTGATCTATATATTCGACATTTTCATTAAGAAGATTTATATCGTAACACCCTATAACTTTAATTTTTTTTTCAGGGAATCTTTTACTCATTCTTTTTAAAATTGTTTCGAACTGCTTCTGCGAGGTATCAGTGACAACACACGATGAAAGAAGGATTATATCAGCATCCTGAGGGTCATCACAAACATTGTATCCTTGTTCTATACTTTTTCCTACATATTTTTTTGTTAACGTTTGGTTCAATTTACAACCCATCGAATAGAAAAATATTTTCATCCTTTCAAGTCCACTTTTAAAAAATATTCTAAAGATTCCATCCAACACTTCATTAGATTTATTCCATTATCTTTTAAAACTCTATTCTCGAGAACAGAATATGAAGGTCTTTCAGGGAAAAGACCTTTCGAATCTCTTGGTTTTATTATTATACTAAGTTTCATAATCTTTTTTATCATAAGAGCAAAACCATACCAGCTCGTTTCACCCTCATCTGTAGAATGGATAATTCCAGAAAGATCATAATCTATAATTTTCTCAACCTGTCTTGCTATATTATAAGTATATGTTGGAGTCAATACCTGATCATCTACAACCGATACTGCTTCTTTATTTTCGGTCTTTTTTAAAATAAACGAAACAAAATTGTATCCTTTTGATCTACTCTCCCGTTTTCCATATAAACCGCTAACCCTTAAAATTTTTGCATCAGGGTTGTTTTCAAGTATCATACGCTCCCCAACATATTTCGACAAACCATAATTGTTCAAAGGATTACATCTATCATCTTCAAGGTAGGGAGTTCTCTTTTTACCATCAAAAACATAATCAGTAGAAAAATGAAAAAATCTAATTTTATTTTCATAACAGAATTTTGCGATAACCGTTGGAAGATTTGCATTCATCAAAAAAGCATCTTTGATATATTTTTCACTTAATACAACATCAAGATACGCTGAACAGTTTATAAGAATGTTGTATTTGTTTTTTATAAAATCTAAAAAATCATCAACCTTCTTCATATCAAATTTTTCCTTACCACCACCATCAACAATATACTTTTTTGAAAGTACCCTTTCAAGGTCATAACCTAATTGTCCATTTTTTCCGATTATGTAAATTTTCATAATGAGAATACTTCAAAAAGATCTTTTACAGAGTCACAAACAATATCTATCTGAAGGTTTGAGTTTTTATAATCTTCAAGTTTGGTTTCTCCTGAAAGTACTAAAACGGATATAACCTTTGCATCAATAGCCATTCTCATATCAGTGTACAATCTATCGCCAACCATAACTGCATCACAGTTTTCAATTGAATAAAACTTTAAAATGTTTGAAAGCATTTCAACATTCGGTTTTCCGATGATCTCTGGTAACCTGTTGGTACATTTTTCGAACATACTGATAAAACAACCTATATCTGGGATAAAACCTTCTTCGGTTGGACAGAGTATATCGGGATGTGTCGCTATATACCGTTTGCCCTCCATCAAAAATTTGTAAGCTTTTTCAATCTTTTCATAAGTTAAAGTTTTATCAAAACCAAGTAAAACTACTTCAGGATCTTTATCGGTTATTGTAAAACCATTCTCTCTCAACTCTTCCTCAAAGGAAGGAGTCCCAAGAGGAAAAATTTTTACAATTTTCTCTCTTTTCATTTTCAAAATCGTTGCATTCAAAGATGTAAAAATTTCATCGATCGAAACTTCAAAACCCATCTTTTTTAATTTTTTATAATAATCTTTTCTGTTCTTTGAAGAATTGTTCGATAAAAAAACTCTTTTTATCTCAAGTTCCTTTAATCTGTTCAAAAATTGAACTGAACCATCGATAAGTTTATCTCCAAGATATAGAGTACCATCCATATCAAAGAAAAATATTTTGGGGAAACTATTCCCATTCGATAGTTGAAGGCGGTTTTGATGATATATCATATACTACTCTATTCACTCCTTTTACTTCGTTTATTATTCTGTTAGAAATCTTCTGTATAATTTCCCTTTCAAACCAATAGAAATCAGCAGTCATTCCATCAGTCGAGGTAACAGCCCTGAGTGCTATCACATTTTCATAAGTTCTTTCATCACCCATAACACCAACACTTTGAACAGGTAAAAAAACAGCAAACGCCTGCCATATTTCATCATAAATTTTATTTTTTTTCAACTCTTCAATGTATATAGCATCAACCTTTCTTAAAATTTCAAGTTTCTCCTCAGTTACTTCTCCAATTATTCTTATCGCAAGACCTGGACCGGGGAAGGGGTGTCTGCTTATAAAATTTGATGGTATTCCAAGTTTTAAACCTATCGTTCGAACCTCATCTTTAAAAAGATCTTTCAAAGGTTCTATCAATTTAAAATTCATCCTTTCAGGTAAACCACCAACATTATGATGACTCTTTATAACAGCCGAAGGTCCTTTAGTAGATTTTGATTCAATTCTATCAGGATATATTGTTCCCTGTAATAAAAATTTTGCATTTTTAATTTTTTTTGCTTCATCTTCAAATGATTCTATAAAAAGTTTTCCGATAATTTTCCTTTTCTTTTCAGGATCAGTTACACCTTTCAAATTTTTCAAAAAAACTTTACTTTTATCAACATATTTTACATTAAGTTTTAATTTTTTATTATAAAGTTCTATCACTTCCTTTCCTTCGTTCATCCTTAAAAGTCCCGTATCTATCAAAAAACCTTTCAACCTGTTTCCAATTGCCTTTTTTACAAGTACCGCTGCTACTGTTGAATCAACTCCACCTGATAATCCACCTATAATATATCCATCGCCAACTTCTTCTTGTATATTCTCAATTATATTCTTTATAAGATGCTTGCTTGTCCAATTCTTTTTTGCTCCACATACTTCAAAAACAAAATTTTTTAAAATCTCTTTTCCATACTCTGTATGGTAAACCTCAGGATGAAACTGCAATCCAAAAATTTTGCCATTTTTACTTTCCATCGAGCCATATTTACAATTATGACTGTAACCTGTTCTGTAAAAATTATCTGGCAATTTCACAACATTGTCAGAATGTGACATCCACACATTTATCTGTTTTGGAATATTTTTGAAAAGTTTCTCACCCTTTAATATGTTAAACTTAGCAAATCCAAACTCTCTTTTTTTTGATCTTTCAACTTTTCCATTATACTTTTTTGCTAAAAGTTGCATTCCATAACATATCCCTAAAACTGGTATATCAAGTTTTACAAGATCAAGTTTAATATCTGGAGAGTTTCTATCATATACCGAGTTTGGACCACCTGATAAAATCAGACCATAATAGTTTTTCAATTCGACATCTTTTATTCCATCAGGATGAACTATCTCTGAAAACACTTCAAGTTCTCTTATTCTTCTTGCAATCAGTTGAGTATATTGAGACCCGAAATCAACTATAAGAATTCCTTTCTTATCCATCAATAATCCTTTTTAAATTTTTTCTTATATCTCCATTAAAGAGGTATGAACCGGAAACTATCCAGTCTGCACCAGCTTTTATAGCATCTTTTCCAGTTTTATCGTTTATCCCTCCATCGATCTCGATTTTATACTTTCTGTTTCCTCTTAAGATTTTCAACTTTTTGACTTTTTTTAAAGTGTATTTTAAAAATTTTTGACCCGCAAAACCTGGATGAACAGACATAACAAGAACATAATCAACAAAATCAAGATATGGTGTTATCCTTTCAAGTTCTGTTTCAGGGTTTAAAACGATACCTGCTTTTACTTTTCTTTTCTTTAATCTTTTGATAAGAAGAACAGGATCTTTTGTTGTTTCAATATGGAACGATATATGGGTAGCACCAGAATCAATGAATCTGTCATAATATTTATCAGGGTTTTCTATCATAAGATGAACATCCAGATATCTATCAGTTAACTCTCTGACAACTTTTACAAAATGTGGACCAAAAGTTATATTATCGACAAAATGACCATCCATGACATCAAGATGTAAAATTTTTACAGAAGAAGGTATGGATGCTATACTTCGTTGAAGATTATTTAAATCTATTGATAACAATGATGGTATTATCTGAATATCTCTATCCATCATTTTCCTTTTAAAATCAACTTTAAAGTATCATCTTTTTTGAGATACTGCCCACTATCAGGGATCTGCTTTATAACATAGAAATTTTCGTATTTACCTTTGATCGTATCTATCTTTAGATTAATGTACTTTAAAAGTTTTGAGGAGATTATTAAAGCAGAATCTGAAGATAATCCAACAAAGTTTGGAATCTGAACATAATTTTCTATCCTACCCTTTGAAACATAAAGAGAAATCGTCCCACCTTTTGAAATCAAACTGTTTTCGGAAGGTTCACTTCCCACAACTATGTTTTCAGCATAGTTGTTATCGAAAACATAATTGGTATCGTTAACTATTATACCATTTTTTAAAAGTAGATCCGTTGCGTTCGAAATATGTAAACCTTTAACGAATGGGACCTTTATTTTTTCTGTTCCCTTTGAAACGATAACTTCAACTATTTTGTTGAATTTTATCGTACTGTTTGGCAAGGGATTCTGAGAAATGATTATTCCACTTGGGACATTTTCCGAATACTCTTCACCTGCGATTCTCATGTCAAGTCCTGCCAGTTCAAGGTTAGTTCTTGCCTGACTTATAGTAATACCTGTAACATCTGGGACCTTGATTTCCTTTGATGTTTTCAACAAGACAGGCATAATTATTTGACCCAAAAATAACCCAACAAAAACAAAAAGTATTGAAACGAGTGTCAACAAACATCCCCACTTTTTACCTTTGTTGTCAATATCAAGATTTTTTACTTCATTCTTTATTTCGTTGACTTTAAAAAAAGACAATCTCATTCTCTTTCCTTGTTTATCCATATTTTTACACCTGTTCCTTTTTTGACTTTCGTTCCAGCTGCTGGCTGTTGTTTTATGACTATATCGAAAGGATATTCTACATCGGTGATATATATTATTTCTTCAACAAAAAGTCCAGCATTCGTAATTTTTAGTTTAGCATCATCCTTAGTTAAAGAGTTAACATTTGGAACAACAACATTCACAACACCTTTTGAAACATTCAGATTCACAGCAGATCCTGCAGGTATCCTCACCCCTCCAACCGGATCTGTTGAAACAACAACATCGGTTCGATACTTTTCATCATCAACATATTTAACATCACCTATCTTCAATCCAAGATTTATTATCTCTCTTTTTACCTCATCTATATTCAGACCAACAAAATAAGGGAGAGTTATCAATTTTTGAGAATCAACTTTTGATTGTTCAACAATTTCCTTACCAGAACTTATTACAACATTGATCACACTATTTTTCATAACACTTGAACCAGCGAATGGTGATTGTGAAAGAATTATTCCTTTTTCTTTATCACTCGTTTTTTCTGCTTCTACAAAAAGGTTTAAACTTTTGTTCAGGAGAATAATCTTTGCTTTCTCATAATCAATACCTTCAACCAATGGCACCTCTACCATTTCGACTGAACTTTTATTTGAATCTTTTTTAAAATTAGGTAAAAGAGGTGTTATGAAAATTACAGCAACAGTTGATACAATTACAGAAACTATTATTGAAACTATCAGAGATATCGTGATGATCTTACCTGTGTTATCAAACATTTCATCCTCCTGTTTTTCTTAGAAGTGCTCCATAACCACCATTGAATGGATCTCCAAATGTGAAAAACTGACTTATAAGTTTGTAATCTTTATTTTTTCTCAAAAAATTTTGAATCACTTCATGATTTTCTTCTTTAAAAATTGAGCATGTGATATATAAAAGCAGTCCATCCTCTTTAACGAACTCTTCAGCTTTTTCAACCATTCTGTTCTGTATTTCAACAAGTTCATCAATTTTCTTTCTATAGTTGTATTTAACATCAGGGTTTTTCCTTATTGTACCTGTAGAGGTACATGGGACATCAAGTATCACAAGATCGAAAAGTTTATCAAGGTTCAATTTGAAAAGATCTGTTGCAAAAGTTGTAATATTTCTCAATTTTAATCTTTTTATATTTCGATTCATCATTTCTATTCTTTCAGGATCTTTATCTATCGCTACGATTTTTGATTTTGGAAGAAAAGATTTCACAAGAAAACTTTTCCCACCAGGTGCAGCACATAGATCCAAAACCTCATCTATTGTTTCCTCGAGTTGTAAAGATCTAAAAATATTAAGATAAACGGGATCAAGGATATACTCTTTTTTTGTCAACCTTTCATTATCCTTAAACTCTCTGTATTCCAGTTCATCTATTCTGAAAGCGTATGTGGAAGGTTTTGAATTGTAAAATTCAAGGAGTTGTTTCGTTCTTTCGAGCCCAACCTCCTGTAAAAGATATTCTATAAAATGCTCAGGGAATGAATACTTTATGGACAAACTTGATAAAGAATCATCATCAGGTATTGATATTTTATCTCTGTTTCTTAAGAACTCTCTTAAAACCCAGTTAACAAACTTTTCATTGTTCTTTGTTTGTGATTTTGCAATCTCAACTATTGTTGATAAAACCGCATATTCTTTATGGTTCATATACAGAATTTCATATATAGCCATTCTGATAAGGTTCTGTGTTTTTTTTGCAAGATCATGAACATTTTTACCTGTTGTCTGTTGAATAAGATGATCGAGTAGAAGTTTGTTTCTGACAACACCATAAACAAGTTCTTTAATATATGAAGCAGTTTTTTTATCTTTTCCAAAAACCCTTGCCTCATAAGATTTTTTAAGAGAAATGTTTTTAGTAAAAACATCCTCTAAAATGTTATACGAGATCAATCTTCTATCTTCCATTTTACCCCATCTTTTAAATCGTTTACAATAATATTTCTTTTTTTGAGTTCTTCCCTTATAAAATCGGACATCTCATAATTTTTGTTCTTTTTCATAATCTCTCTAACTTTTAAAAGTATATCCATCAGTTGTTCCACAAGATCGTTTTTATCTTTCCTTTCAAAAATAAACCCAAGTTCTCTATACATCTTTGAGATTGTATTCTTCAAAACTTGCTCATCTTTTTCCCTTCTATTGATAAGATTAACAGTTTCGAAAAGTATTCCAACAGCTTCAGGTGTATTCAAGTCATCAAACAGAGATTCTTTAAATTTTTTATAAATATCTTCATCTATTATATTTTCATCATAACTATCGACGAGATATGGAGTCAACCTTTTAAAAGCTGATTTTGATTCTTCCAACCTTTCAGATGAAAATTCTATATCCTTTCGATAATGTGTTTTTAAAAGAAACAACCTTATAACATTTGGTCCATAATTTTCCAGTAACTCTTTTGCTTTAAAAACATTTCCTAAAGATTTTGACATCTTTTCACCCTTGAGATTAACCATGCCATTGTGTATCCAATATCTTGCAAATTTTTTTTCTGTAGCACATTCAGATTGCGCGATCTCATTTTCATGATGCGGGAATATTAGATCCTGACCCCCAGCATGTATATCAAAAGATTCTCCCAAATATTTCATACTCATAGCTGAACATTCTATGTGCCATCCAGGTCTACCTTTTCCAAAAGGTGAATACCAGTAGGGTTCACCTTCTTTAACTCCTTTCCATAGAACAAAATCGAGAGGATTTTCTTTATTCTCATTTATTTCAACCCTTTTCCCCTCTATAAGATCATCCAACTTTTTTCCTGAAAGCTTACCATAATCTTTGAACTTTGACACTCGAAAGTATATATCATCTCCCGCCTTGTAAGCATAACCTTTTTCGATCAACTTTGAAATCAAATCTATTATCTCTTCGATATGCCCTGTCGCACGTGGATAAACATCAAATTCAAGTACATTCAAACTTTTAAACACTTCAAAAAACTCATCGATATTTTTCTGTGATATGATTCTATAATCAATCCCGGTATCAGTCATCTTTTTTATCAGTTTGTCATCGATATCAGTAAAATTATAAACTGAAAAAACCTGATATCCATCAAGTTTTAGAACTCTTTTTAAAATATCAACTGTGATCAAAGCTCGTATATGTCCTATATGAGGGGTGTCCTGAACAGTCATTCCGCAAGAGTAAATTCTAACAATTCCATCCTGTGATAAGGTCTGAAAATCTTCAACATTTTTTGAAAAAGTATTGTAAAGTTTTAACATCGATCATTTCTCCTTGTCAACTATTGCAGCTGTTAATTCACCTTCACAGACAACTTTTTCATCAACATAAGCTTTACATTCAAGAACAAAAAAGTTTCCTTTGTGTTCTTTTAACACACATTCGTTTTTCAATACATCCCCAGGCAGTACTGGTTTTCTGAATTTTACCTTATCGATTTTTACAAAATATGGGACCTTTTCATCAATATTTTCTATATAGTAGGAGATTAGCATTGCACCTGTTTGTGCTAAAGATTCAATTATTAAAACTCCAGGCATAACAGGATGTTCGGGATAATGCCCCTGGAAAAAATGTTCATCCATCGAAACACATTTTTTACCGACAACTCTTTTTTCATCGATTTCGATTATTCTATCAACAAGAAGCATCGGATACCTGTGGGGGATCACTTTCATTATTTTTAAAATATCCATCTCTTTACTCTTTTCTTCCATAACACCTCACTTTTTGAGTATCAATTTTATTTCGGATATAAATTCTGATATTTTATTATTAAATTCAATATCGTTTGTTGCTTCTTTATTGATAGTTTGAACAATCCTTCTTTTTTTTACATCGTAAACTGAAACCTCAGCGATGATTTTTCCTGAAACCATTTTTACTTTTCCTGTGAAACAGTAATCAGCGTTCAAAGTGAAGGCATAACTTATAGCATCAACAGGTTTTAAATTCTCAATATTTGTTACTCCCATCTTCTGTAGATAAGAATTAACTTCGTTGATGCTTATCGGTTCAAACTTGTTTTCAATTTTTAAAGATTGATACAATGCTTTCGCAAGTTTTATATGATACTGTTCATTTCTTGCTTCCTTATCCTCAGCAACAAAATCGTAAACTATGTATCTTTGTAAAACCGATACTGGAACGAAAAAATCCTTGTTGAGTTCTTCAATTATTCTGTCAGTCAAATCTATTTCCTTTTTTGCATACAGTATGTTACCATCTGCAAAATCAAGTATTAGCGTAAAACCTTCCTCATCACCAATCTTTTTTATTATAGAATTTATCTTATCAACAACAGGTTTAAACATCTGTTGATTTATCGTTGTTGACTTCCCACCTTCTCCATATATTTCTTTAATAAATTTATTCAACGAGTCCTTTTTGTCATTGATCTCCTTTTGTTTTCTTGAACTCAACTCTTCTGAAAGCATTTCCTTTTGCTCGTTGTAAACTCTTTCAAGTGAATCTATTTCCTGTTGAAGAATATTTATTTTTCTTTTCCACTCAGACAATTCCTTTTCGACTTCTTTATTGATATCGTTCAATCCTTTATACTCCTGAAAAATCCTTTTGGAATCTATATATCCTATCTTTTCAGCATAAAATTTAATAGAGATTAAAAAAATTATGATCATCAAAATAAAAAACCTTTTCATCAAACCTCCTAAAAAGATGTTCCTATCTGGAAATGAGGTTCCCATCTCTGTCCGTATCCATTTTCAGTTTTCGAGAATCCATAACCCAGGTCAATACCCATAATTCCAACCATCGGTATCTGTAATCTTACCCCAAGACCCATACCCGAATAGAGTGGGAGGAACCTATTTTTAAATCCTTCAGAAATGCTGTTATAACTGTTCCCAATATCAAAGAAAAGTATAAGATATGCCATCTCGTTCAACTGGAATCTCAATTCAGAATTTAAAAGCATCGCTCCCCTTCCACCAACGACATATCCATCAATAGCATAACCTATGCTTCGATCTGGATAACCTCTGAGTCCCCAATTCCCAACACCCCCGAGAACAAACCTTTCAGATAGAGGAATGTTTTCTATATCTTTGTATGAGTCGATGAATCCATAAGCGAACCTTTCCATTATCACAAACTTCCAGAAAAGTTTTCTATAGATTCTAAAATCAAGATTCATTTTATAATAATCTATCTGTCCACCTAAATATCCTCCAGCAAAACCTGTATAAACACCCATGAGTTCACCGTTATCAGGGAAAAAATCACTGTTTCGGGAATCTCTTACGATTGATGGTGATATTTCTGAAAGGATTCTTTTATCACCCAAAAACTGTTTTATCCATGGATCGAGAACTGAAAGATATGAAGAATCTGCATAGGTATAGACCTGTTCAAGTTTGTATGTTGTATAAAATCTTGTCATCAACCTCTCAGATAAAAAGAACCCTGTTGTTAAACTACCTCCTATCCTTCGATCGTAATAGTATGTTCTATCCTTTGTTGTAAAGTATACTCTTGTTCCCACGACAACAGGATATCCTAAAAGATATGGCTCGGTAAAACTGAATGAGAAATTCGATATCGAGGCTCCCTTTTCAAGCAAAAACTCTGTAGATAATCCCTTTCCAAGAATATTCTTTATTTTTATGGTTATGTTTCCTGTAAGTCCATCAACCTGATTGTATGAACCACCTATGTTAAACTCTCCGGTTTGTTTCTCTTTGACTAAAAACTCGATATTCACCTTTTCTTCCGATTCTGTCTGTTTTGGATTTATCTGAACATTCTCAAAATACCCTGTTCTTGAAAGATTTGAAAAACTCAAAACAAGATCCTTTCTTTTAAATATATCCCCTGGTTTTGAAAGGATCTCTCTTCTGATAACAAAATCTTCTGTTTTTTCATTACCTGATATTATTATCTCATTGATGTAAGCGAGTTTGTTTTCAACTATTTTAAAATCGATATCCAAAACTCCATCTTTTCTTAGATACTCCTCTCTTACATTTACATTTATATATCCTCTATCCATATACATTTCATAGATTGCCGACAATGTCGAACTAACCTTGCTATAAGAGTAAGGTTCACCTTCCTTGATTTTAATCTGCTTTGCGATTTCGTTAGATTTTAGATTTTCATTTCCTGAAAAAGAGATCTCTCCAACCTTATAAAAATTGTTTAAACTAACATATATTCTTAAAAATAAAAATCTATTATCGTAAGAATATTCTTTAACAACCGAGTCAAGTGTCGCATCGATAAATCCTTTATCCTTTAAAATATTTACTATCAAAATTTTATCCTCTTCAAAATCATCCTCTTTGAAGAGTCCGTCCTGTAAAAAACCTTTTTCTTTCGTTTTCATCTTTGATTTTATCTCTTTATCGGTAACTTTATAATTTCCGATTATTTCAATCTTTTTTATCCTGACAGACTCATTCTCTTTGATAAAAATAAAAAGGTTAACCTGTCCATTTTCCGCTTCCCCAAGAGAATCGTTTATTTGAACATTTAAAAATCCTTTTTTAAAATATATATTTTTCAACTCCCTTTTTATTTTAAAAATAGCGTAGTCATTTAAAAAATCATTCTCTTTCACTGTTAGAGAATCCAACAATTCTTTTTCTTTAACTTTTTTATTGCCTTTCAAAACTATTTTTTTTAACCTCAAATTTTCAACAACAAGAATCTTTACAATATCTTTAAAATCTTTTTTCTCGTTTGTAATTTCAACCTGCTGGAAAAAACCTGTTGAAAAAAGATTTTTTATTCCATTTTCGATATCTTTATCTGTGAGTGGAGAACCAATGTAAATACCTGATCTATTGATTATAAATTCTTTTGAAGTAAAATTATTTCCTTCAACTTCAATATCAAAAATCCTTTCAGATATAATATTCTGTGAAAACAAAAATGTTGAAACAAAAACAAATAGAAAAACCAGATAAAATTTTTTCAATTTTCCTCCTCACGCTGTTTTATGATCTCTCCATAAAAAACCTGTATCCTGTCGTTTACGACATCAAAAAAGATTTCATTGTGTGTGGTAAATTTATCATGAAGTATCTCATCGGTTATATAATTTTCGATATTTTCCTGTATAACCCTTGAAACATTTCTTGCTCCAAAATTTCTATCAAATCCTTTTTTTGAAAGATAATCAACCACTCTATGGGAGAATGATATATTATAACCTTTTTTTGAATAGATTTCAGAGAGTTTCTGTAAATTTTTAAATGTTATCTCTTTTATGTTCTCTTCAGTTAAACTGTTGAATACTATTATCATATCCAACCTGTTCAAAAATTCTGTTCTGAAATTCTTTTTTACTTCTTCCATGATAGCTTTCTGGAATTTTTCTTCATCATAATCCTTTTCTGAAAAACCTATATCTTTTTTGAAAATATTTTCTGATGTTCCAATGTTTGAAGTAAAAACTATAATCGTGTTCTTAAAATCTATCGTTCGATGGTATGAATCGGTCAAAATTCCATCATCAAGTATCTGTAAAAAGATATTGTAAACATTTGGATGTGCCTTTTCTATCTCATCAAAAAGAAGGAGTGAAAAAGGATTTCTTTTGACAAACTCTGTCAACCTTCCACCTTCTTCATATCCTACATATCCTGGAGGTGATCCGATTAACTTTTGAACTTCATGCTCTAATGAATATTCTGACATATCAAATCTCATAAAAGAATCTTTCTTTGTGAAAAGAATCTGAGCAATTTTCTTTGCAAAAAAGGTTTTTCCTACACCAGATGGACCTAAGAATAACATTGAAATTCTTGGTTTTACAGGATCCTTTATCCCAAGGAGTGTTAATTTTATCGCTTTTGAAACCTTTGTAATCACATGTTCCTGTCCAACTATATCCTTTCTAAACTCCTGCTCTAATTTGATCAAATCATTTTGTATATCCATATTGAGTTTATCAACAGGTATTCCAGTCCATTGTGAAATAACCTCTTTTACTATTTTTTCGTTTACTTTCAATCTGTTGGTTCTTTTTGATATCCCCTCTTTCAACTGTCTTATCTTTTCTTCAATTTCAAGTTGTTTTGTTCTCTTTTCTCCTGCAAGTTTGAATTTGTTAACAGAAGTGAAATATTCTTTTTCTCTTATGGTTTCATTCAGTTCGTTGTTTAAAATCTCAATCTGTTTGTTTATTCTGAAAGAAAAATCCATGTTGACTTTTGAACCTGCTTCGTCTATAACATCAATCGCTTTATCAGGTAACACTCTATCTGTTATATAAATCTCAGATAGATAAACAGCACTCTTTAAAGCATCATCTGTATATTCAACATTGTGAAAATCTTCATATTTGTTTTTTATATGGTATAGAACTTCAAGAGTTTTTTCAGGTGTCATCTCTTTTATATCAACTGGCTGAAACCTTCTTTCTAAAGCACCATCCTTTTCAATATATTTATGATACTCCGAAAGAGTTGTCGCACCAATACACTGTATATCACCTCTGGAAAGTTGTGGTTTTAACATATTTGCAGCATCTATTGAACCCTCTGCTGCACCTGTACCTATTATCACATGGAGTTCGTCTATAAAAAGAATTATATTTTTGTTCTCTTCGATTTCTTTTATCAGATTTTTCAATCTTTCTTCAAATTGGCCTCTATATTTTGTTCCAGCTACAAGCATTCCTACATCGAGAGAGAGAATCCTTTTATTTCTAAGATTTTCGGGAACCATATTTTTAACGATTCTATCAGCAAGGGCTTCAACTATTGCAGTTTTCCCTGCACCAGGTTTTCCAATAAGAACAGGATTATTTTTTTTCCTTCTACCAAGAATTTGAATTATTCTTGCGATCTCCTCTTCTCTACCGTATACAGGATCGAGTTTATTTTCCTTTGCAAGTTTTGTTAAATCCTTACATAGATAATCTGCAAGTGGTGTTGGACTAGTTTCATCCAATCCTATTCCACTTTTTTCTTCCTCATCTTTTATTTTCATTCTAAAACTTGGATTTTTAACAAGATTTTTAAATGTTTGAATACTGAAACCTATTGAGTCGAGGGATTCTTTCGATTCTTGATTTAAATGGTAAATCGCAATCACAAAATGCTCTGGTTCAATATATACCTCTCCATTTTCAAGTGCGATCTTTTCCGCTTCGTTGAAAACCCTTTTTGTTTCCTCAGAATCTGTAACATCAAAGGTTATATTGTCAATGTTCTCTTCATTTTTTCTTACATACTGTCTTAAGATACCTTTTAAGATATCTAAAACCTCTGGATTTTTACTTTTTGTTGAATTTATAATATAATTGTTCGTTGCAAGATCCCTATCAGAAATAATCGTCAAAAGAATATCATACGGTTCAACTTTTGACCTGTTAAGCCCCCTCGTTCGCTGTTCACTCTTTTTCAAAATAATACTCATCCTTCTTGAAAAATTCAATTCCATACATCTCCTATTTTTAAATATATATGATAACAGAAAATAAATAAATATTCAATATTAAGTTAAACTTTGTGTAAACAAATCAAAGAATTTATCACTTGAACTCCCTTATTATTTTCTCTGCTTTTTCTTCCTGGTTTGGAAAAAGATCAAGTGGAACATTCTCTTTCCCGATAGCAGCGGAAACTCTAAACCTTGCACATTTTTCATAATCTTTTTTACAATAGTTTCTTTTGTAGATGTTACTCATTGAAGGCATATCTTTCAACCTATCATTAAAAAAAGGACAGCGATCGATATGAGGACAATCCATACTCCCTCCTTATTTGATAAAATTTTTTAAATTAAGGTTTAAGCCCTCTATCCAGAAAATAGTTTTTTCACCATCAAGAACGATAATGGTTGGAAGCACATTAACATCAAAATCTTTAAAAAGATCTTTTGACACTTTAAAAACTGCTATCTTTTCGTTTCCAAAACCTTTTAAAAGTTCATCGTCTTTGTTTACAAAAATAAAAACAAAACCATCAAATTTTTTTATAAACTCTTTATTGTTAAGAAAGGTAGAAATGGATTCTTCATTGTTCAAGTCAAGAAATAACAACAATTTCTTTACATCGTTAACAGTTTTAAAGGTTAAGAGTTTTTGAAAATTCTTAAAACTTTTAAAAGTCAGATTTGGGGAAATTAAAAAATTTTTTAAACTATCGAGAGAAACATTCATCGTATCAGAAATTATTTTTTTGATATATCCAAAAGATGAACCTGTTTTGTCTCTTAATCCATATATGAGGTAATAATTGTTATCATCGAGTTCGATTTTTATTAAGGAATCAGAATTTTCAACTATCTCAGGTTCAAATATATCAGGATTATTTACAAACTTTTCAATCGAATAGTCCTCATAAATATTTTTTTCTTTCGATACATTTTTACCATTCTCATAAAATTTCAGAAAAACAAACTTTTTAAAATTTTTTCTTTCTTCCAAACTTTTGTCAACCCACCCATTTTGACTATAGAATGAAACTATTTTCATATCCCAATTAAGTTTCGCTGGAATATTCAAACTCCTCATTATTGCAACTTTCAAAATATTTTTTTCAAGTTCACTACCTTTTTTTAGAATGTAAGTTTCAAGGGGTGTTTTAATAGTTTTATAAAAATTCTTTGAATTATCATCTTTAATATTTTTTTCAATCCAATCAGAAATTTTTTCATATATCTTTTCAGGATCAGAGTCTTTAAATTTCTTAAACCTCTTTAAAAGTTCATGCCTGTAAAAACTTACAGGTTCATAATTGATCCTTTGTGATATTATATAATCTTCAACTATACTGTCATCAAAACCTTTTATGGGAAAATTTATCACTTTTATCTCTTTGTATAGTCCAACAGTATCAAGAGAAACAAGATCTTTTGATGAAAAATTTTTCAAAAATGTTTTAAAAATAATTTTTTGATCATCATTAAGGATTTCATAAAATCTCAAAATTGTTTGGAAATTTCCCCTTGATTCCTTAAGTATCCTGTTTAACAAACTATCTTTTGTATCATCTTTATATTCAAGTTTCTCAAAATTATCTTTTCTTATAATGTTCAAAGAATCAAAGTTCGGATTATAAAAAACATCTTTTCCCTCTTTTTCAACATCCGATACTTTTAAAACAAAAGACATATCTTCAACACCATCTTTATCAAATCGTAGATAGATTGTTGTATCAGAAAAAAGATCGACTACTTGATAGGCGATTTTCCCCTCTCTATAACCAAACAAAAAATATGAATTTTTCCCTAGTTCAAACTCCATACTATCTAAAAGTGTATCTATAAGTATTGGTAACAATCCAGAAAAATTAAAAACTGAAACTGAAACAATGCCATTCTTCTCACCTTTTATTTTCAACTTTACAGGAGAAAAATAATTTTTTGATACATTCAAAATATCAAAACCGTTTTGACCTTTACCAAAAACTGGAGAAAGAACAACACCTGTTCTTCTAACTTCATCTTTAAACCATGAGTTGTTAAGATCTGATGGTTCTGCTCCACCTAAAAAATACCACTTACCATCAACCCAAACTTCACACCATGCATGGTTACTGTTTGT
Organism: Caldifarciminota bacterium; assembly: GCA_039804105.1. Lineage (GTDB taxonomy): Bacteria > Hydrothermota > 32-111 > 32-111 > 32-111 > 32-111. The sequence goes on along the minus strand of JBDRZU010000001.1, from coordinate 84,541 downwards.
AAATGGCCAGTAAGGTGTATACGCTTCTCTTGCAGGAATCCCAACAGTTCTTAACGATTTTATGAACAAAATCATCATCTCTTCACATCTTCCAAAACCTCTTCTTAATGTTGTGAGAGCGTTCTGATCGTATGGTTCTGTTGGCTTATACTCGATTTTTGTATAACACCATTCGTTTATTTTAAATACGGCATCCCTCATCGAAAGATTTTTTACAAGTTCATAGAGTGTGTCTTTGTAAATCTCATAAAAATTCTCAAGGGGTTCCTGTGATACTCTCAAAGGGATAACATAATGAAAAAGTAATGAATCATCTATCTTGTCTTTCCAAGTCACTCTTTTCAAATTTTCCCTTAATGCAAGAAGGTTGTTTATAAAATTATTTCTGTTGAAATTCAAAATGTCAACGTCTTCCGAGTTTTTTAAAATGAACTCTGCCCAAACTTTAAGATCATATTTTTCGCTTTCCTTTAAAAGTTGCTTCTTCTTTTTTTCAACTGAAAAGTTACAGAAAAGTAAAAAAATGATGAAAAAAAAGAAAAAATTTTTAATAAACTTTTTCATAAAATCTCTCACTTAAAAAGTTTCACATCTTTCAAAACCCCAACAGACACACTACCGAATAAACCATACCCATTCTCAAAAGATGAGAACTTTTCATCGGTCATATATTTGAAATATGAAGAATCACAAGAGATCACAAAAAAATCATAAGTTCCACTATCTGGGAAAAGATATGAAATGTTGAAAAGTGGAAGAAAAGTATCATTCTCAATACCAGTTTGAAACAGATAAAAACTTCCATACTCATTCTTTTGGTTTATCTGAACCATATAAAACCCGATACCAGAACTGTTCCAGATTAAGATAAGAGAACTATCAATTTTTAGTTGTGAAGAATCTGAGTATATTAAAAAATCCAGATGTTTTGGAGTGAAAGTTTTCGCTTTGAAACTTTTATCATCAACTCTTACCTCTATCTCATAGTTCTTTTCAGATAACACTTCTTCATTTAATAGATATACATATTTATAGCCAGTACTATCAACATCAAGAGTTTCAACGTAAGCAGTGTTCCCATTTATTTTAACGATCGCATCCAAAACAAAATTGTTCTCTGAGTTCAACGAATCTTTTATCGAAAGAGTTGAATCAACAATAACTCTTATCCTGTCATCTCCTACTTTCAAAACTGAAAAAATATAATATGTTGTGTTGTACTCTCCTTTTTCTACTATCGAACAGGAAAGCATAACAATTATAGATATCATAAATAAAAATTTTTTAAAACTCACATTGAACTCCAACTGTTGGAATTATAGGGAACATGGTAAAATCCTCTCTTCTTGATGGAGAAACAGAATGATCGTAATAGTAAAAATATACATTTTTAAAGTTGAACAAGTTTATTATATTCAAAGATAGTCCAAGATTAAACTTGTTGAATTTGAACTTTTTTGAAACTCCAACATCAACCCTTTTGTAAGGTGGAAACCTTGCACTATTGAAATCTGATTCTATTTCTCTCCACCATCCTCTATAATATTCACCTGTTATTGGATCGAATGTATAATCCATATATTTACCTACGACAGCAGTATAAGGTAAACCACTTCCATAGTTTATCACAAGATTAAAATTTATTCCATTCTTTAAAAGATAGGAAATATTTAATATAAAAGAGTTTGTTCTATCATAGTAGGTCGGATAATAGATTGAATCTTTGAGCATCCTTACCCTTGAATACGAATAACCGATCCAACCTGTAAGATTTCCAGAACTTTTTTTCAAAAGTATTTCAAACCCCTCACTATAACCTTTTGTAGTTTTATAACCTTTAACAGGATCATCAAGATTATAAAAAATATCCATCAAAGTTGTGTATACAAGATTTTTATAATCTTTATAATACATTTCAAAGTTTAAAGATAAATCGTTAGAAAACCATTTTTCATATCCCGCTATGTAATGTAAACATCTTAAAGGTTCAAAATTTTCAGACACTGGTAACCATGTTTCTCCAAAAATCGAAGAGAAATCACCTGTTTCCTGCTTTACTGAAGTTATAAACTGATAATAATCACCAACACTAAAAGTAAAAGATGAATTCTGATCAATAAAGTATTTGAAAGATCCTCTTAGATTTGGGAAAAATTTTCTGATGAACTGGTATCTGTCTATCCTTATACCAAAATCAAAAATATAAAAACCAGTTCTTTTATAAGAATAGTTTAAAAATGTTGAAAAATAGTAAGGATTGTTTTTGAAATTTAAAAGTTCACCTGTATCTGAAATCGTAAAGAGATAATCAAAACTATCCCTGTAAAATTCAAAACCAGTATAAAAATTGTTTTCACCAAATTTTTTCTCAAATTTTGTTTTCCCACCATATTGATATATATACGAATGTATATGAACCAATTTTAAAAAATCCATCCTGTTTTTATAATCTGAATAATAGATGTTTGAAACAATGTTTGAACTGTTATTCAAAAGAAAAGAGTGTTCAAGAGAAACCATCCTGTTACCCCATCTTACATCAGCAACAGAAACCGTATCAAGATTTATATCAAGTATATCCTGATCAAGAAAAAATGATAATTTTAAATTGTTTTTTTCGTTCATCCTATAATTTAAAGCGGTAGTGATATCATAAAAATAATATGGGAAATCGAATCTGATAAGTTTTAGAAGTTGATCAAAATATGTCCTCCTGAAAGAAACAAAAAAAGAAAAACCTTTATAAACTTTTGACTGAAAATGTAGTTTTGAAGATAACATTGATACATCAATAACCGTGTGACTTTTTTCCTCTTTTGGAGTAATGCTTTTCATATCTATCACAGACGATAATCTGTTTCCAAAACTTGATGGAAACCCACCAGCATAAAAAGTCACATTGTCTATAGAGTTTATTTCAAATGTTGAGAAAAGACCACCAAGATGAAAAGGATTAAATATTAAGGCATTATCAAAAAGTATAAGGTTTTGATCAGGTGCTCCACCTCTTACATAAAGTGCTGATGAAAAATCTGATGATGCTGTAACAGAAGGGAGTAATTGAAAAGATCTCATGATATCATTTTCAACAAGTGGAACGGATATTTTTAATTCTTCCCTTTTATAAATTTTCTTACTTATAGAGATCTCATTTTTGAATTCACTTCTTTCTGCTGTAATTTCGCTTCCTTTATAAACCAAACTTTTTATTTTCAATTTGAAATTGTTTTTTACCTTTAGATCCTCACCTTTTGAATAAACTTTTAATGTTTCACTCTGAAAACCTATAAGGTTAACTATAAGATAATATTCTCCATAGGGAATATCTTTTATTATATAAAAACCTGTTTCATCTGTAAGATCTCCTTTTAATATTTCTTTTTCTTTGTTAACCACATACACATTACAAAACATTAACGGCTCATTCTTTTCTTCTTCAAAAACATAACCATAAAAGTCATCAGAGTAAATAGATAGAGGTAAGAATAAATTTGAAATTAATATAAAAAAAAGTATTTTCTTTGTCATTTTAAATATAATTATACAATAAAAAAAATACTTGTAAACTAAACATTCAAATCCATTGAATTTATATCTTTTAGGGACTATAATTTATTAGATTGGAGGTTATATGAAAAAATTTTTTCCATTTATGATTTTTGTATTCTCTTTCATTTTCTTGTTAGCAAACGAAAATTATTTCACTTTCAACAATGAACAAAATGTTATAAAAATTTATCCTGTTTACGAAAAAGGATTTGTGAATGTTTTTTTTCATAAGATCCAGTTTGGAAAAGATTGTACATATTTTGACTATGTGAAAGATGGAAATCAAAGTAATCTTTATCCATTTGAAAGGTATTCAGTTGAAATCGCAATAAACGAAAAACATGTTCTAACATTTTTATATCAGCCATTGACTTTAAAAACAGAAGCATTCTTACAAGATACCATATTGGTTGATTCTGTTATTTTCCCAAAAAATTCAAATATGGAATTTCTTTACAGTTTCGATTTCTATAGAATTTCATATATTTATAACATTTTAACTTTCAACAAAAATAAAATATATGTAGGTTTATCATTCCAATTAAGAAACGCATTTATATCCTTTTCTGATGATAAAAACCTTGTTACAAATTCCAATATAGGTCCGGTTCCGATATTTAAATTTAAAACAGAATCTGAACTTGGAACAAAAGTTTTTGTTGAAAATGAGTTCGATGGTTTCTATGCTTCGGGTAGATATATCACAGGCTCAAAATATGATTTTGTTGGAGCGATATTTGATATTTCAACAAGGTTCGTTTACAATGTTAACTCTTTTTCAAAAATATTTTTAAATCTCAGATACCTTGGCGGTGGTGCTGAAGGAACAAATAAAGATGACAATTCAAGATATGATGGATATGTAAAAAACTGGTTGCATACTTTTTCGATCAGTTTGGGAATAAAGTTGAAATAATTTATGGAAAATTTTGAAAATCTGTTTTTTCCAAAAATATTAAGGAAAATCTATTCCCCTGATTTAACAGATTATACTATTGAAGGGATCGTCACATTCACAGATATTTCAGGTTTCACACAACTTTCTGAAAATCTGATGTCTGAGGGCTATGAAGGAGCAGAAAAGATAAGAGATATAATACAATATTATTTTAGAAATTTTACAGATATTATAGACAATTTCAATGGTGATATATTAAACTATAGTGGTGATGCGATACTTGCATATTTCCCTAATTTAAATGCTGGTTTGAAAAGTTTTGAAAATATGGTTGAATTTACAAAAAAAGAGGGAAATGTTTTGAGTATTAGAGCAGGGGTTGCAGATGGAGAAATAAAGATTCACCTTTTTGAAAACAATGGTGGTATTATTCCACTCTTTTATGGTGAAACGATCAGATCAGCACTTGAAGAGGAAAAAAAGGCAAAAATTTTTGAGTACAGTTTAAAACAAACAAATAACATAGATGAAAAAATTAAAAATGATGTTGAAAAAAATTTAAAACTTGATTCTGATGTAAAAAAACTGTTTATAGAAAAGGAAAAAAATTTTGGATCCTTCTCGTATGTTTCGGTTTTATTCATCTATACACAGGATCTAGAAACTACAGAGAAAATTTTAAAATTAAACTATGGAAGGATTCACATAAATAAAATCGAACAGTATGAAGATGGAATAAGATTGATGTGTGTTTCAGGTATTCCATTTGCTAAAAGTTCTCCATCTTTGATCATGGGAGATTTCATATTTGATATTTTAAAAAGTGAATTTAAAGAAAGTGTAAAAGGTGGAGCCACCTCGGGATATATTTTTAACGGGTTTTCAGATGGAACAAAAAGATTAGAATACAACCTTATTGGAAAAACGATCAACAGAGCAGCAAGAATATCAACAGAAGCAGATTTTGGAGAAATTTTGATAGATAAAAATATCATGGAGGATAATAGGTTTTTAGAAGTCGAATTCAAAAAAAATTCGAATCTTAAAGGTATAGGAAAAATAAATCTATATATTCCTAAAAATTACAATAAAAATAGGGTTCCTCTTTATAATCCATATTATGATAGAAACTCCTACCTGGAAGAGGTTGAAAATATTTTAAAAGAAAAAGATCTCCTGATAATAGGAGGAGAGGAAGGAACAGGAAAAACACATTTGGTTTCATCCCATATTTTTAAAAACAACTTGAGCGCTGAATATTTCCAATTCAATTATCTTGAAGGAGAAAAAAATATTCTTTTGAAAAATTTCTCTCAAATAAAAATAGATGAGGATATACAAAAAGATCTTGGAATTCAGATTTTTAAAGAGAGTTTGAAAAATTCTGATTATGATATTTTTATTTTTGATAATTGTGAATACCTTGACTCTAATTCACTTGAACTGATCGAAAGTCTCAAAACAACAAATTTTTCAAAAAAAGTTATTTTTCTTTTCAACAAAAAAATTGGAGATCTAATCCTTGATTTCCCTGAAAAAGAGGAACTGTTTGAACTTTTGTTTATAAGAACTGGAATAAAGCCATCAAGAAAGGTTGTAGAACACCTGTTCGACCTTACAAAAGGGAATATCTTTTTAATCACGACCATCTTCAAAGAACTTGTTGAAAAAGGTAAAATTACAATAAATTTTTTCGGTGAATGGGATTTTTCTTCAGATACTGATGTCGTATCAAAGGATATAAGTTCAATTTCTCAGATAATGTTTTCCGATCTTAAACAAAATCAGTTCGATTTTTTGAAATACCTGTCCTTTTTTGAAAAACCTATAAAAATCAAAGATTTTTTGGGAATCTTCAAAAAATTGGATGAAAATAGTATCAACGATCTAATTGAAAGAAACTTTATAGAAAAAAATGGTGACATTATAACTTTCAAAAATAAAATATTAAAAAGCCATCTGTACCATTCAATACCTTTAAAAGAAAGAAAAAACACACATAAAACGATCGGAGAATTCTACTTAAAAATTGGAGAAAATTTTGAAGCAGGGTTGCACTTCTATAAGTCAAACGATTATCAAAAAGCTTTCGGGCTTTTAAGTTCAGTAAAAGAAATCCCACCTTTCAAATTAAACTATTCACACATAGTTTATTTTAAAACACTCAACAGTTTAAAAAAGGATCCTGAAATTATTAAAACTATTTTTTATATTCTTCTTAAAGAAGGAAGAATTGATGAGATGAAAGAGGTTTTAAAAGAAAACAAAAAACTTCTGGATGAAGATACTTACAGATACTTTATGCTTGAAATTTTTTTCAAAGAAGGAAAATTTGAAAATATCAAAGAAGAATTTTCTTCATTTGATATTGAAAAAGTGAAAGATTCAAAAACAAGAACCAAAATTCTTGATCTTATAACATATGTAATGGTTTTAAGGAATGACGAGAAAGCAAAAGAATACATAGGAAAAACATTAACAGAATATCAAAATATGGATCTTGAAACAAAAGTTTCTTTACGCTTACCCTCAACTTTGATTCAAATTGGGGACTATGAAAATTCTGAAAAAATATTCAAAGACATAGCGAATGAATATTTTAAAAAAAATGATAGATTAAATGGGTATTCAACACTTGTTAAAATGTTTTTCCTTTTTCCTTTAGGTAAATACAACATTTTAGAAGCAATCGATATTGGGAAAAAATATCTTAAAGAGATGGAAAATTTGAATCTGCCTCTTGAAAAATTCAGAGTTTTGCATTCGATAGCAACAAACCTGAGAGAGTTTGGACAGATAGACGATTCCCTTTCATTTGAACTTGAAGCATTAAAACTGGCAGAACTCTTAAACCTCTCATCAGAAAGGGCAATTATTTATATTATACTTGGAAGAATATTTTTCAACAAGGGAGATATTGAAAAAAGTATCGATTATTACAACAAAGGTATGGAAATCGCACAGGTGAGTAAATCCAATCTACTTCTTGAAACAATAACCGGTAACCTCGGAGTATGTTACCATGTGCTTAAAGATTACAAGAATGCTTATGATTTCTATGAAAAGGCACTCGATCTATCAATAAAGGTTCCATATTCGAACACAAGATTTATCTGGATACTCAACCTTGCACTCCTTTCAACCGAAAATAGAGATTTTGAAACAGCAAAGACATATATAGATATGGCAAAAGAAGAGATCAAAAAGAACAAACTTGAAGAAAGATGGATTGATGTTTATCAGATAGAAGGGAACTGTTACTTTTTACAGGGGGAGTATAAAAAATGTTTGGAGGTTTTAAGACCTGTTCTCGATGAATCTTTAAAGAAAAACCTTCTTGAAATCCATTATGAATCACTCCCCTATTACGCTGGATCACTTGTATTAACAGGAAAAATTGAGGAAGGAAAAAAACTTTTAGAAAAGGTCAAAGATTGGTTGAAGGATAAAGATTATAAAAATATTGAAGATAATTTAAATGAGGTTTTAGAAAGAATCGAAAAAAAATAAGACACCTGTAACTTTTCCAATACATCCACATCTCCATAACTATCTCTAAAATAATAATTTAATTTGGCATAATAGATGCACCTCACTTTATCAAAGAAGTGAGGTGTCTTATGAAAAAAATAAAAATGATAACTTTGATTCTTCTTTTGTTATTTTCTTCGATCATCTTTGCAAAAGAAAAAACTACCTCATCTGCGTCGATCCAAATAGTTTTGAAATTACCAAAACTGGAAAAAAATATATCAACCACCTCAAACCTTCATCTCTCCTCCATCCCTTATACCCCTTCCATAAAAATCCCCCAAAATTTTGAGGTGGTTGATATTAAAATAGAAAAGGGTTTAAATTTTAAAATAAAAAATAAAACCGATTCTAAAAATAGAATAAAAGTTTCAGTAAACATAGTTAATAGAAAGCAAGGCGATATTCTTACAAAAGAATATGATATAGTACTTAGTGAACAAAAAACTTATTCTATAAAACTTAAAAATGAAATCTTCTATGATCTTGAAGGAAAAACGATCTTCACAGTGATTTCAGATGAAAATGGAAACACTTGTTCTTATGGATTCATTCATTGAAAATTTTCAAGAATTTTTATGATGGATTTTAAAACAAACAGTATTAAAATAATCAAAAAGTTTTTTCTATATGGATAACAAAAGGATACTAAAAATTTAAGAAAAAGTATAATCAGAATTTTTTTATTTTTGATCTTTTTAAACTCAATCTTTCCAATCGTTTGATCAATATCATTTTGGTCGAAAAGAGGTTCAATTTTATAACCCAGATTTTTACAATATTCAAATCCATCAAAATAACCTACGAGAAAGTCGTTATATCTTATTCTTTTATCAAAGAAACCTCCAAAATGTTTCATTATTTCACCACCGAGTTCTTCGGAAGGTTTTTCTGGAGATATAATATCAATCTTCATGATCTTTTTACCTGTTGATATATCTTTATCAAGATTTTTTATATCCAAACAAGAATCTTTCAAAAATTTTTCAACAACTTTTTTTTCATCTTCTCTTAAATTTTCAAAAGATTCTCTTATCTTATTTCTTAGATCTGTAAGTTTTTTTTCGATCCTGTTAAACTCAAAAGATAATTTGAGATCAGAATAATACGACTGGTAAAAAGTTGCATCTAAAAGTTTTAAGGTTGTATCAAAAAAATCAAATCCATTAGTTACCTGTGAATTTTCAATTATTGACTTCGGATCATCAGGATGTGGAACTATCAAAATTATCTTTTCACTATCTTTAATGTTATCAAAAATGATTTTCAAGGGCAAATTCTGTGTAACTCCACCATCGGTTAACTCAATTTCAAGTTGTTTGTCTTCATAAAAATTCGAAAACTCACGAGTATCTTCTTCTTTAAACACATATTTTACAGGTGGGAAAAATAATGGAAACGAAGCAGAGGATTTTAAAATTTTATACAGCTTTTTATTAGAAAAATTTTTCAGATCAAATACAAAAGAAAAATTGTGTGTCCTTAAAGTGAAAACATTTAAAAACACCGCATCCTTAATGTCTTTTAAGACAGGTTGTAAAGTTGTAACATTGAAAACAATTTTTATATCAGTATCAGTTTTTTTAACACATATTTTATCTTTACAGAATTTTAAAGATCTATATTTTTTACAATCTTCGCAACCATAATAGAATTCACATCTTTCTCTGTTATCTATCGTTTTTTCAAAAATATGAATTAGATTATCAAAATCAAAAACATATCTATCATCTTCCGACAAAAGATCTTTTATATCAGCACTTTTTATTATGGTATCAGCCATAAAATATGGATTCTTTCCATTAAAAACCGAGAATGCAAACAGAAATGTTGATATCGCTCCTGCTGAAGAACCCCCAACAACTTCGAATTTTATATCATCATTTTCAAGAAACAACTGGTAAAAAGAAGTTAAAACTCCAACCTCATATGTACAGAGTGAGACACCCCCTGAAACTATAATAGAAATTTTACTCATTGAGTATTATTTCAAAAATGAGATATTCAGAATCAACTCTTTTTAAAATTGATCCTGTGGATCTAATCATGAGATAAGCGTTTATAAATGAGGCATATCTTTCATCTGATACATATATAGATTTTTTAAGTATATCATCAATTTTTTCTTTATCAAAATTTTTTGCTGTTGATTCAATACGGAGTATCATCCTTCCATCATCCTCATAAGTTTCGACCAAAATCCTTTTTATATGAGTTGTAATCATTTCAGAGATAACAAAATTTAAAATGTTGTGAAATATTGTTGATAGAACTCTATATTCGAAAACAATATCCCTTAAATTTTCATTCAATTTTGACTCTATATTTATAGTATATTTGTATTCGGTATTTGTTATATAGAAAAAAAGTTCCTGTTTAACAAAGTCATTCAGAGAGAAATTCGTTTTTCCTTCCTCATACTCGTATTTAATCTTGTTGTTTAAAATTTTAAAAGATTCCATCAGTTTAGCAACACCAACATCGGTCAGATTCAAAGTTTTTTGTAAAAGGTTAATCTTTTCTTCAAAAACACTTTTCAGTTGGATCTGTTTTTTCGTATGAATATATTTATCAAGTTCATCAATATTATCGAGTATATAATCGAAACCGGCTCTTATGACGGAAATCATAGAAAAAGAGTTGTGGGCAAAACCCTTCAAAAAATCGTACATCTTTTTATACTGGTTCTGTATATTGAACTGGTATATTCGATCGAGAAGTGAGTTGAACACAAAATTCGTATACTCTTTTGACATCTTTTCAAGTATTTTGACATTTGTATAGTTAAATAGAATAAACATTTCAAAATTTGTAAAGCCACTTCTTACTCTTCTTTTTTCTATAATAAGATTATATTCCCTCTTGCCTATCAAAAACTCTCTATTAAAGAAACTGTCATACTCAAGTTCTTCAAGTAGTCCTTTGTTTTGTTCGAACCACTTTTCAAGAGTCGTTTCTTCGTTCAACAAAAGTTGTTTGAAAAAAATATTACAATCCAATTTTCCTTTTGAATCAAGTGTCACTATTCCAAAATCAAAATTGTTGATTATAACATCCGAATCAAAGGTCTTTATTAAATTCAATTGTTTTAATTGAAAAAAATCAAAAAAAACAAAAACTGGAGTTAAAAATAGAATCATATATAAAAAAATCAAACTCAAAAAATTTAAAATTCCAAAAGTAAGAAGAATATAAAAAACTATATGGATTAAAGCGATAAAAACAAAGAATATTCTTTTTTGAAAAATTGCAAAAAGTAGAATTATCGTATAGAAAGGAAAAATGAAAAAAGAAAAATATTCAAGTTCATTTAAAAATTTATCGACGAAAAAGATTTTTTCAGGACAGGTTGTATCAAGAAAGACAGGTGAAAGTATATATACGAAAGCAGCAACAATAAAAGCAAAAATTGGATAGAAAATTCTGATTCCAACATTTTTTATGTTTTTTTCAAAATAAAAGAAAAAAAGGAAATAGTTGTAGAAAAGAAAAAAGAGAAAAAATAAAGAATATGTAACTTTAAATCTTTGACCAAAAAAGGTTAGATTGAGTATAAAAGTTGTTATTGAAACAAAAGAGAATGTTGATAAAAAGAGTAAAAGGTTGTTCTTTTCAGAACCTATATCTTTTCTGAAAAACACAACAAAAGAAAAAAATATGGATAAGAGAAAAGAAAAAAGCGAAAATATATTTAAAACATACATTATCAATTCAATTTCGAGAGATTCTTTTTTGCATCCTCTTTAAATTTGATAACTGTTTGTTTGATCAGATTCCTTCTCCCCACATCTATCTTCAGATTAAAAAGATAATCAACGATCGAATCAGAAAAGAGGGTGAAAATCAAATCACCACCCTCCTTTTCCAACTTTTTTCTTCTTGAATTTGTATAGGGAATTTTCCCTGTCAACTCAGAGAATATTTTGTTGAAATCGATTTTTGGATCCTCAGAATAAATTTTTAACGCTTCAACAAGTAAAGTTATCAGATTGAACCAATCCTCATAATCTCTTTTAAAAAGATTTTTTCTATCTTCAAGTTCAAGCAAAGGTATATAATACCTTGTAATCGCATCTATATCATAATTGAAATTTGAAACCGCTTTACTCATATTTTCCTTGAGTATAATTATATCACAATTGTCTCTTTAATCAACTGGTTATTTTCAAACCTTTCAAATTTTAAATCTTCAACTTCTTTTATGGTTTTAAATTCTCCTGTCAAAATCTTTTCAGCAACAGATAGTCCTACACCTGGTGCTTCCATAACACCGTGTCCTGAAAATCCAGTAGAGATGAAAAGGTTTTTGAGTTTTGAATGAAAACCTATTATACCATTTTTATCCTTCGTATTATGTTCATACAATCCACCCCACATCGATTGAGGAGAAATTATTCTACAATATTCCATTCCTGGAATCCTTGCTGCCATATAGTAGTTCATCTGCTCTTCGTAATATTTTGGATCTGGAGTATAGTCATAACCAAAAGGTTGATCTGGATCAGCTCTTCCAACTATAAGATTTCCTTTTTCAGGATGGAAATATACACCGTTATCGATTATCGTCATAGGTATCTTTTCAAAACCTTCAATGTTTGGCATTTTAACAGTAAAAAGCATCCTTTTCCAAGGAACAACAGGGATATGATATTTTTCATCATCAATCGATCTTTTCAAAATATCCCCGGAAAATGCTCCAGCAGCAAGAATAACAAGGTCACCTTCTATAATTGTTCCATCTATAAGTTCAACACCAATTGTTTTTTCTCCACTGAAAATTATCTTTTTAACTTCACTGTTTAACTTTATTTCAACCTTTTCTGGATATTTTTCTTTTGTATATTCAAAATATCTATTCGAAGCAGTTGTTGGATTGAAAATACCACAGTCTGGTCCAAAAAGTCCACCCGCTATCGGTTTCATATTTAAAACTTCATTCACCTCTGGATCGATATGATCGATCGTTGGAACAAAACCGGGCACATAGTTTTTTATTTCCTCTGGCTTCAAAAGTTCAGTTTTTACACCATTTTCGTCCCAGACATGTTTAAAATCCTTGATCGCTTGAAACTCTTTTTCATAATAGGTGAACAGGTATCCTATCTGTTCAAAACCAATATTCGTCCCTAATTCTTCATGAAAATTTTTGTAGGCGTTTATCGAATAGTTTGTCAACTTTAAATTAACTTTCGTTGACCATATATTTCTAAAAGCACCTGCAGAAAGTGATGTTGATTCCTGAGAAAGTTGACTTTTTCTTTCAAGAACAACAACTTTTCCCTGGTACCCTTCTCTATAGAGATGGAAAAGGATTGAACCACCAATTATTCCACCACCGATTATTATTATTTTATCCATTATTACTCCTTTGATTAGTTTTGTATATATGTTTTAACGTTCGAAAATGTTTTTAAAATCTCTTCCCTTTTATTTTCTGGAACGATCATTAAAACTGTTGCCAGACAATCAGCCAAACTCCCGTTATCTGCGATAACTGTTACTGAATGTATTTTTGATGCTGTTTTACCAGTTTTTGGATCTATGATATGGCAGTACTTTTTACCTTTGATAGTATAAAATCTAAAATAGTCACCGCTTGTTACGATTGAACCGTTTGAAATTTCTTCAACTTTTACAATACTATCACTTTCAAAACTTTTCACACCTATCTTGAAAGGTCTTCTGTCAAGATAGTTAAAACAGACTATATCTCCACCAAGGTTGATGAGTCCTTTTTTCATCCCCCTCTTGATCAACATATCTTTTGCTATATCACCAAAGTATCCCTTTGCTATTCCGCCAAAATCAACAGAGACATATTTATTCTTTTTGTAGATCCTTTCACCTTTTACTTCAATCTGATCGTTCTGATTGATAAGTTCTACAAAGAATTCCAACGAATCTTCTACGGGTTCTATATTATGTTGTTCACATCTTTTATAGTATGAAAGTAAAGGTTCTATGAAAACATTGAAATATCCATCTGTTAACCTTTTCAAAGAATCACTTATGGTTAATAACTTTAAAAACTCATCATCTTTCTCGATAAAACTTTCACAATTGTTAAATCTATAGACATAAGAATTTTTGTTGTATTTTGAAAAGAAATCATCAAGTTTTTTTAAAGTGTCTTCCAGATCTTTGAAAACTTTTTCAAAATCAAAATCTTTTTCACCATAAAGAACTACTTCAACATTGATATTTCCAAAAAAAAGAAAATTTTTCCTTTTCTCAACCACAGTTGAACAGTTGACGAATAAAACAATAAAAAATATTAAAAATATTATATTTTTTCTCATCACATCTTTACAAGACCTGTAAATCCGAAGAAAGCGAGAGACATCAATCCCGCAGTGATGATACCTATCGCAGGACCTTTAAAAGGTTCAGGGATATCAGCCCATTCAAGTTTTTCTCTTATACCTGCAAAAAGGTATATCGCGATAAAATATCCTATTCCTGTTGAAAATGAAAATACTATCGTTTCGATGAGATTGTAATTTTTCTGAATGTTCAGTATTGCAACCCCCAAAATCGTACAGTTTGTTGTTATAAGTGGCAGATATATCCCCAATGCTTCAAATAATGCAGGTGCTATCTTTTTCATTGTGATCTCTACTATCTGTACAAGAGCCGCGATAACAAAAATAAAAACTATCGTTTGGAGATATTCAAGTTTCAAAGGATTCAAAACATATATCTGTAAAAGGTAAGAGATGAGTGTTGCCATCACCATAACAAAGATAACCGCAAAGCCCATTCCAGCAGCTGTTTCCTGTTTTTTTGAAACACCGATATAAGGACATATACCTAAAAATCTCATCAAAACAATATTCGAAATCAACATTGAATCGATTGCGATAATCAATAATTTTAACATATTACTTTACCTCTTTTTGAGTTTTTAACCTTTCTTTTTCAAGTTTTTGTTTCATCTTTTCTTTCTCTTTATTTTTTATATTTATAAAGTTCATACCTCCAAGCATCAATCCGATAGTTAAAAAAGCACCTGGTGGAAGAATAGCAACGATCGCTGGAGAATAGGATTCTCCAAAAAGTTTCACTCCCCAAAATGTTCCGTTACCAATAACTTCTCTTATGATAGCAAGAACTGAAATCGTTAGTAAAAAGCCTATTCCCATTCCAAGCCCATCAAGAAAAGAATCAAAAACATTGTTTTTGGATGCAAATGCTTCCGCTCGTCCAAAAACAATACAGTTTACAACTATGAGAGGTATAAACACTCCAAGGGACTTGTGGAGTTTGGGGAAATATCCATAAACTACAAGATCAACTATTGTAACAAAAGTTGCAATCACTATTATAAAAACTGGGATCCTCATTTTGTTGGGAACAAATTTTCTTATCGACGAGATCACGATGTTAGAAGATATCAAAACAAAGGTTGCAGCGAATGCCATTCCAACTGCGTTGTTTACTGTCGTAGAAACAGCAAGTGTTGGACAAAAACCAAGTAAAACTACCAAAACAGGATTGTTTGTCCATATTCCATTAAATATTTTTTTTAAACTATTCATTTATAACCTCCTCTGTTTTAGAGGAATCTGAAACTTCTTTTCTAAAATTGTATTCTACAATTTTCAATCCTCTTTCCAGACAATCACCCACTGCCCTCGAGGTTATCGTTGCAGATGTTATCGCTTGAATATCACCACCATCATTTTTAACTTTGAAATTGAATGTCGATAAAGATTTTGAAAGGAACTGATCTTTAAAACTCTTTTCAGTCATTTTTGTTCCAAGTCCAGGTGTTTCAGAAAATTCCAGTGGGTATATGCCGGTAATTTTAAAATCTTTATCAACGCCAACCATTATCGTGATCGTTCCACCATAACCTTTTTTTGTATATGAAAGAACTGAATAAGCATAAATAGAAGAATCCTGATTAAGAATAAGGTAAGCCCTCAAAGGAATAGTTTCAACATCTGAGACAAGTAGTGTATCCTTAATTATCATCTGATCAGAAATTCCTGGAACGATACTTTTGATAGCTTCCATTATCTCAGCATTCTTTGCCTTTTCGATCGGTTCTTTTGTTATAGAATATACATAGGAAAGTAAAAATGCTGAAACAACAGCAACAAGAAAAAGTTTAGCGATTTGAATTATGTTATCTTTCATATCACTCTCCAAATTTTTTATTTTTTGTAAACTTCTCTATAGTTGGAGATAAAGCTTCCATAATCAGTATAGCGAAAGATACACCTTCTGGATAAGCGCCAAAAAGTCTTATAAGAGAAGTTATCAAACCACATCCAAAAGCAAATATCATCTTTCCCTTTTTGGTTATCGGTGTTGTCACCATATCTGTAGCCATAAAGAAAGCTCCAAGGAAAAGTCCACCTGTAACCATATGGAAAAATGGAGAAGCATATTTTGTTGGATCTATAATGTTAAAAATCGCAGTAAAAACAAAAACTGTTGAAATGTAAATTAAGGGGATAAAAAACGGTATAATCTTTCTGAATATCAAAAGTAATCCTCCTATAAGGATAGCGAATTCAGAAATCTCTCCGATCGACCCGCCGCCAACACCATCTATCGGAAAACCAAAAAATAGTTTCCAGTAATCAAGATTTGAAACTGATGATACCCCTTGTGTTTTTAACATTCCAAGTGGAGTTGCAAAAGTTTGAGTTGTTAGATTGATACCAACAGTCCACCTAGTCATAAGTGATGGGAAAGACAAAAGGAGAAAAACTCTCGCAACAAGTGCAGGATTGAATGGATTGTTCCCAAGTCCACCAAAAATATGCTTTCCAAAAAGCATCGCTACAAAAGAACCAACAGCACACATCCACCATGGTGAAGTTGATGGAAGATTCAAAGCAAGAAGTAGCCCTGTAATAAAGGCACTTCCATCAAAAGCCCTTTCAAAAAGATTTTTCACTCCTCTTATCTTCAAAAAAATTATCTCAAAAAGTTGTGTAAAAATTATGCATGACAGAATAACCGTTAACGCTCTGTATCTGTAAAGATAGATAGCCCATAGAGTAGTTGGCAAAAGAGCAACAACCACAGTCCACATGATGCTTTTTATATCCTCTTTCCCCCTTAGAAATGGAGCACTTTTCATGACAAATCTGTTTTCTTGCATCATTTACCTCTCTTCAAATATTTTGTATATTTCTGTTTACCTTTAACGATA
Source organism: Caldifarciminota bacterium (assembly GCA_039804105.1). Classification (GTDB taxonomy): domain Bacteria; phylum Hydrothermota; class 32-111; order 32-111; family 32-111; genus 32-111. The sequence goes on along the minus strand of JBDRZU010000001.1, from coordinate 67,394 downwards.
CTCGCTGCAAGATCTCTTGAAGCAGGACATATAAAAGAACAAGAACCACATTCGATACAGTCAAGAACATCATCCATCTTTTCATATTCTCTTCTGTCAGATGCTTCTTTCAAGTATGTTGGATTAAGTCCCATCGGACAAACAGATAAACATTTGGAACATCTGATACATGTACTCTCTTCTTCAACACTCACTTCTTCATCAGTTAAAAACAAAAGTCCAGATGTTGTTTTTGTTACTGGTAGTTCAATATCCGTAAAAGGTTTTCCCATCATGGGTCCACCGTTTATAAGATATTTACAATCATCCTTTATTCCACCACAAAAATCTGCGATCTGCGAAACAGTTACTCCAATTGGAGCAAGAATATTTTTCGGTTCAACGATCCCTTTTCCAGAACATGTCAATACTCGTTCAATCAAAGGTTTGTTAAAAACAATAAGATCATATATCGCTTTAACTGTTGAAACATTTTGAACTATAACACCAACTTCAAACGGTAATTTCCTTATTGGAACAACTCTTCTGGTTAAAGCGAATATCAACTGTTTTTCAGCACCCTGAGGGTATTTCGTTTTTAAAAGTTTAAACTCTATCCTTTTATCCGTGTTAACTTTTTTTAACTCTTCAAACGCTTCTTCTTTGTTTTCCTCTATACCAACAATTGATTTTGGGATACCAAGATTATCAAGAATCAAACTTATACCATTTAAAAATTCATTTTTAAACTCAAGCATCACTCTATAATCGTTTGTAAGATATGGCTCACACTCAGCAGCGTTAACTATGAAAAGATCAATTTTTTTATCCTTTGGAGGATTCATCTTAACATAAGTAGGAAAACCAGCACCTCCCATTCCTATGATCCCTCCATTTTTTATTTCATTTATAAAATTCTCTCTATCAGTTTTAAACTCTCTTTTTTCATCTGTTCCAGCGACTTTTTCATATTTAAAATCATTTTTTATAACAAGAACATCATTCTTGATTTCACCAGGGAAAACCATACTTTTTGTTTGAACCACTTCTCCAGAAACAGGAGAATGAACCATCGATGTAACTCCACCTTCTCCTGAAGCAACAACTTGATTTTTTAAAACTCTATCACCTTCCTTTACCAAAACTTTTGCTGGAGCACCAATATGCTGGTTCACAGCAAGGTATAGATATTCTTTAGATTCAAACTTTTCTATTTTTTTATTTTCAGTGTATTCTTTTCTTTCTTCAGGGAAAACTCCACTTTTTCCAAAAGTATAAAGTTTAACCATTTGATACTCCTTCTTTCTTCTTTTTCAAAATCTCCCTGACCTTGTTTGCAACCTCATCTTTACCAACTGGGCAAATTTTGTAAAGTTCCCCCTTTTTTGCCATTTCAACTGCAAAATTTTCACAACCAGGGAAACCACATGCACCACAGTTAACACCTGGAAGAACCGATAGAATTTCATCAACAACAGCGTCTCTTTTTACTTCAAAAACTTTCATCGTTATCAGAATCAAAACACCAAGTAGAATGGATAATCCACCCATAACTAAAACTGGAAACAAAATCTCTTTTATCATTTTAATACCCTCACTATTTTATGGTTAAATTGATCTTTTTTCTTTTTATTGAATATAAATATGAAAACCAAAGAAAAAAGGAAACCCAAAAATCCAAATAATGCCGTAAATCCCTCACCTTTTTTAAGAAAGTACCCAACCAAAGAAAACAAGAAGATCAAAATTGTTGGAACAATATAAAAAACTATTGAAAGAATAAGAATCTTTTTCTGTTCAATCTTTAACTCAACAACATCACCTTTTTGAACCTCTTCGCAGGAGATATTATCACATTCAACAATTTTATTTTGATCTTTTTGAAATATTGAACATTCTTCTGAGTGAGAACAGGAAGAACATGAAGATGGTACATCGATTTTGATGAAAATTTTACCATCTTTTATTTCAACAACTTCTCCTAAAACTTTTTCCTCCATAATATTTTGATATATTATACTTTTAACCCTTTTTGTCAATAGATTGAAAGTGTTAAGGTATTGAAAATTTTATTTTTTACTATATTATACTCATTATGGGAAGGAAGATTAACCTTTTGATAATTGATGATGAACCACTTTTTTCAGCAACATTGAAGGATGCACTTTCAACACATTACAATTTTAACATAATACAGGCATTTTCCGGATTCAAAGCGATTGAAATATTTGAACAGATGAATATAGATATATGTTTTCTTGATGTTCATCTGCCAGACATAAACGGATTCGATCTGATAAAAAAAATCAAAAACTTTTCACCTGATTGTGAGATAATAATCATGACAGCATATGGTGAACTTGAACAAACGAAACTCGCATTAAAAGAGGGCGCATATTTTCTCCCGAAACCTTTTAAAATCGAAGATATCAAAATAATTTTGTCAAAAATCAATAAAAAGATTGAACAATCAGATTACGAAAAGATCAAAGAGGAAGAGGAGCAAATTGAAATAAAAACTAACAATAAGAAAATGAAAGAGATTGTAAAAAAGGCAGAAAAATATGCAAAAAGTGATTTACCTGTTCTTTTACTTGGTTCAACTGGAACAGGAAAGGATACTATGGCAAAATACATACATCAAAAATCAGATAGAAAGAATGAAATTTTTATTATGCAAAACTGTGCTTCTCTACCGGAAACTCTTATTGAAAGCGAACTTTTCGGATATGAAAAAGGTGCTTTCACAGGAGCATACACAAGAAAATATGGGTTGTTTGAAATAGCAAACAATGGAACAATTTTTTTGAATGAAATTGGAGAACTTCCTTTATCAAGTCAGGCAAAAATCCTGCACATCATAGAAAATAAAAGTTTTCGAAGGATTGGTGGAGTTAACGATATTTTTGTTGACACAAGAATAATCGCAGCAACAAACAAAAAAATTGACGATCTTTTAAAATCAGGGAAAATTAGAGAGGATCTTTTTTTCAGATTGGAAACTTTACATATAGAACTGCCTGATCTTAAAGATCGACTTGAGGATATTCCATTAATAATAGAATCTTTACTTAAAAAAAGAAATATAGACCCAAAAGATTTTCAAATAGATAAAGAAATTTATACTCTCTTTCAGAATTACTCATGGCCTGGAAACATAAGGGAACTTGAAAATATTATCGATAGATCGATAATATTAACTGAGGGTAAAGGAATCTTTCCGGATACACTTCCCTATTCGATTTTAAAACTAAAAAATGGTATAAAAAAAGAATCATTAAAAGATCTGGAAAAAGACGAAATTTTAAAGACATTAAATTCCGTTGGTGGAAATAAAACCAAAGCAGCAAAAATCCTTGGAATAGATAGAAAAACACTCTATAGAAAATTGAAAAAATGGGGAATTTAAAAATTTTTGTCCCATTTTGCCACACTTTTTATATCTTATATTTTTATATGAAGTTTAAGTTAAGATAATAAATATGTTTATAAGATTATAAATTCTGGCATAATAATTGCTTATTTCATGGTCCTGTATGAAGAAAATAACAGTACTTTCGTCTGATAAATCTTTCATAGAGCAGATGAAAAAGAGGGTTGAAACTTTCAACCATTTTGTTGATTCAATATCTCTTCTGACATTCGCTCTTGTGAACAAACCGGATATCATAATTTTAGATACATCAGATCTTCCATATATGAATGAAAACAAAATCATAAAATGTTTAAATGAAATAATTCCACAATCAAAAATTATGGTACTTTTGAGAAATGCTGATGATATTGAGTTTTTAAAGATGTTACGTAAAAACAATAACATATTTTATTCTTTCAATTACCCTTCAGAATTTTTACAGATATGTGAGATAATTGAAAACATGGTTAAAGATGACCAAAAAGTGGGGTTAGAATATGAATAGATTGGTTTTTTGGATTTTTATCTTTTTGCCTATTTTATTATTTTCCGGTTACAGTGTTGAAACCGATGTTAATTTCGAAAACCAGGAGATTTTACTTCTTGAACTTTCTTCTTCAAGTATTGATCTGGGTGAGATAAAACCTGATATGAAGGAGGTTGTTAAACTCAAAGGTATAACTGTAAAAGTAAAAAGCAATGTCAAATGGGTTTTAACAGTTGAACCTCTCGAAAATCTTGTTTCAACTGATGGAGATATCATAGATATTGAACGACTTGAAATAAGAGCGAAAAAAGGGAACTTTACTCCTCTATCGCTTTCAAAACCTGTAACTATAGGATCCGGAGATAGAACTGGAGATAATGGTCATGATATCGATCTTGACTTTAGAATGAAAATAAAATGGGATGATCCATCTGGAAGATACAACACAAAATTGAGATTCACATTAAACTCAATATACTAAGGAGGTATTATGAAAAAACTTCTAACAACCTTAACAGCACTTTTTGTGCTTTCTCTTCTTGTTGTACCGATTTTTGCTGCAACAGCATCAGACAACATTGATGTTCAAATTCTGATTCCAGCAAGAGTTGGTATAAACATAAACAATACAGGTGCATTGATATTCGATCTGACTTCAGTTACCATTCCAACAAGTTTTCCTGCATACTATTTCCCAAATGGAACAGAAACACAGATACTTATGGACATTTTTTGCAATGCTAAAAATGGTTACAATTTAGAGGTTCAGGCATCAGGTGATTTTGACCCAGAAATCCCAGTTTCACAACTTTATTTTGCACCAGCAGGGACACCCAAAACAGCAGATGGAACAGCAAACCCAGCATCACCATGGACACCATTTTCAACATCACTTATAAATGTTGAATCTGGTCCAAAACTTAACGGCTGGGTTACCAAAAATCAGGCAATAGAGTTCAAATGGGAAGATTCTGATCCTGAAATTGATCCTGCTGCAACAGTCACTTTAACTTACACTATAACAAGTTTATAAAATTTGTGGAGGTGGGATGCTAAAACTTGTTAAAACAATTTTGATTTTAAGTTTATTTATAAACATTTTCCCCCAGATCGGTTTTAACATCTCACCTCCCAAATATGAATTTACAGTGAGACCTGAGGAGATCAAAAATTTTACGATCAATGTTCAAAATACAACAGACTCTACCCTTCATGTTAAAATATACGCTGTTGATTGGAGTCTTGATATTGATAACAACGTTAAGTATTTTACAGCAGGTAAATTGAAAAACTCCTGTTCAAATTGGATCTATGTTAATCCACAAGAGTTCAACATAAATCCTAACTCTTCTGAGGATATCAGATTTACACTCTCTGTCCCCAAAAACGTTTTTGGTGATTACTGGTCGATGATATTTTTCGAATCAACGCCTTTCAATCCAACAGGATCAAGCATGCTACTTGTTGCTGGAAGAGTTGGTTGCACGATATACTCGACGATCGCAGGAACAACAGTAAAAAATGGTGATATCACAGGGCTTGAATTTGATAAAAAAGAATACAAAGTTAAAGCGATCTTTGAAAATACTGGGAATGTTCATTTGAGAGTTAAAGCATCGATGAAAATTTTTAAAGATGAAAAAATGGTTTATCAATTGGAGATCCCTGAACAAGTGTCTCTTCCAGAAATAAGAACCACAATTTCTTTTCCAGTTGAAACTCAACTTTTAAAAGGTGATTATACGATAAAAGTCAATATAGATTATGGGGGGAATGAACTTCTTGAAGGTGAAAAGAAGATTACGATAAATTAGGGAATGAAAAAATTTTTTTCTTTTTTTACATTTTTACTTTTCGTAATAGTTTTCGCTGAAAACTATTACAATATTTCGATTGATAATTATCTATACTCCAATTCTGAATATTATTCTCCGTATATAAATGTTCGATATTTTTCTGATGAGGAAAACTCAAAAAAAGATTTTTATATTCAACTCTATAAATATTTCCCTTTAAATCTTTATTTTTCCACAATAAATTATTTTGATAATAAAAATGGTTTTATTTTATTTGAAGCAGGAGATATTTTACCTTATAGGTTCTTATATTTTGATTTTCGAGGTTTCAAATTCTCATCAAGGTTTAAATTTACAGGGTTTGAATTTTTAATAGGTAAAGATAATAGTTTTTTAAATCAAAATTTTGGTAATAATAACTTAAATAGGATTTTAATCGGAACTTTATTACCATTGTCTATTACAAAAAATGATACCACAAAAATTTTTGTTTTTTCAAGAGAGGATAATTCTTTTTACTCACCTTTTATATCACAAAACATAATCGGAGTAAACCAGTTTTTAAAATTTTTCGATAGGTTGAATTTTGATGTCACATTCAAAAATCATATTAACCATACAATACTCGACTCTACCACTTCAAACATATCGTACTCACTAAAAACTTATTTCTTAACAAAATATTTTTCAACATCGTTATCCTTTCAAAATGATCCAGAAAAATTTTCTGATTTTTCAATATTTTACAGAGAAAATAAAAGAACACACTTCAACTTTTTCCAGTCAATAAGAATCTTAAATTTCACATCACTCTTTTTAAACTATACAAGATACAACATAAGCACTTCTGACAATTCCTCTTATGAAAGATTTGGGGTAAAGAATTCTTTGAGTTTATCGTTCTTACCAAAGATCGATATTTCCTATGACATATACAGAAACCTGAGTCAGAAAAATCCATTCGGGCAAGTTGCATCCTTAAACATATCAAGATGGTATAGAAATTTTTATTTCAATTCAAATGTTTCAAAAAATGATTTTGTAAATTACAAAACTTTGAATTTTTATTCAAACATTTCTTATAATTTTTACAACGGAACAAACATTGGTTCAACATTCAAATTAACAAAAAAAGATAGCATAAATGATTATTTTATAACAAACTATGTAAGGTGGAAGTTAGAAAAAATTTTTTCATTCGAATATGGAGTTGACTTTGGGAACATACATAGAATATCATATCTTGGAAACCATTTCGATTTTTCAATTGATTATAAAAACTATAATTTTAGCAACAAACTAAATATCAGATATTTTGAAAGAGTTCAATTTGAAATACAGACAAAACTGGAAGTCACTGGTGTTCTTGACAACATTTATACTGGAATTTTAAATGGAAGAGTTTTTTATGACAAAAACAGCAACGAGATATTCGATGGTGATGATAAGCCAATAAACAATTTAACAATCGTTTTAAACGATTCAATAGTGTCAAAAAGTGATAAGAATGGTTTTTACACTTTTAAATTTTTAAAACCAGGTAGATATAAAATTTCAATCGATAAAAAAAAGTTGCCAGCATATTTTGATATAAAAGAGTACTATTTTGTTCAGGTCGAAAATTTCACAAAAAAAAGTGTTGATATACCTCTTATCAAATTGGGCTCAATATCTGGATATGTTTTTATAGATTTAAACAAGGATGGTGTAAAGGATGAGAATGAGGAGGGTATTCCAGGAATAATAGTAAGGATAAAAGATTCAGATAAGTATACCTATACTGATATGAACGGATTTTACACCATCTCAAATCTCCCAATGGGTGCTTACATAGTTGAGATTCCACAATTACCCAAAGGATACCAATTCGTTTTTCCAAATCTAATAATGTATATAAACGTTGATAAACTCAAATCGGATTTCACAGTTGATTTTGGAATAATTCAAGAATCAAAACCTGTTAGAAAAAAGGTATTTTAAAATTTTTTTTCTTTCTTTTAAAAGATCATCTTTATCGTATGCAAGAACTTTACCATTATACTTTAAAGGTTTCCCTTTTGAAAAAACATATTTGATATTTTCAGGATAGATTGAAAACATAAACGATGAAGCTGGATCCACAACAAAAGAAGAAACATTTACATCATCTTCTACCAAAATAAAATCAGCATCAAACCCATCTTTAATGAATCCAAGATTATTTTCGAGTTTAAGCGCCTTAGCACCATTTATCGTTGCCATTTGAAAAATTTTTGCGGATGATATCCCTTTTTCTCCATACTTAATGTTTTGAAAAAGTTTTGCTAATCTCATTTCAAATATTTGATTCATATTGTTGTTACATGGAGCACCATCCGATCCTAAACCAACATTTATCTTTTGTTCACAAAAACTTGTAATATCAGCGATCCCATTTTTCAATTTTCCATTCGCAGAAGGACAATGTGCAATGTTAACCTTTTTTTTCTTTAAAATTTCGATATCATTTTTGTTTAAAAAAATACAGTGTGCAAGAATAACATTACCTTCAAAGAGTCCTGATCCATCAAAGAATTCCACATTTGACATATTGTACCGGTTTAATGTAAAAAGATTCTCCTGTAAAGTTTCAGAAGAATGTGTATGGATAAAAAGATCATATTTATCTCTCAATTTTAAAAGTGTTTTTATTCCTTCCTTTGTAACACCTGGAACAAATCTTGGGCATAACACATACTTTACATTTTTGTAATCCTTTATTCTTTCAAACAAATCTTTCGTATAACCTTCATATCTTTCTACCTCAGTTTTAAAACCTCCAAACTTTCTATCCATAAAGACATTACCTGAAAATCCCCTTATATTTGAATTTTCTATCTCATCAAAAACCGTTTCCTGATTTTCAAAAGTTCCCATATCTAATATAGTTGTTGTTCCTGAATCTATAAGTTCATAAAGGGAAAGTTTACAAGATAATGATAATATATCCTTCTTTAATTTTCTTTCATAAGGGATTATCCTCTTCTGTAACCATTCATATAGTCCCATCTCTTCTGCAAAACCTTTTGCAAGATTTTGACAGATATGGGTGTGTATTTGCACAAACGATGGGAAAAGTAAAAACTTTGAACAATCAAAAAGTATGAAACCTTTACATTCTCCTTCATCAACATCAAATGAAAATTTCCCATCCTTTATATAAATCTTCTCTCTGAAAACAATTGAATTTCTTAATGTATCGTGATATCTTACATTTTTAAGTATAAAATTTTTATTTCTCAATTTTATACTCCTTGATTTTGTCAAGTAAACTTCTATAACTTATCTTTAAAACTTTTGCTGCTTTCATTTTATTCCAGTTGACCAATTTTAGAGTTTTCAAAATTTCTTCTTTTTCAAATTCCTCCGTTTTTTCTTTTACAAGATCTTTTAATCCAAATTTTGTTTCATTAAGGTTCAATTCAAAATCCTTTTTTAAAAGATAGTTTTCAATAAGGTTTTCAAGTTCTTTAACATTCCCTTCAAACTCAAATCCCAATATTTTTTCAACAAAAGAATCATAATCACTTCTTTTTCTCAAAGATAACCTTTTACTAACTTTTTCAGTCAAAAAATCTGCCAAAACTGGAATATCCTCTTTTCTTTCCTTTAAAGGTAAAATTTTTATTCTGTAAACATTCAATCTGAACAAAAGATCTTTTCTTAGCAAGTTCTTTTCAACAAGGTTTTCAGGTTCTTCAGAAAAAACAGAAATTATTCTTACATCAATTTTTTCTTCTCTGTTTGAACCAACAGGATAAAAAGATTTTGTATCAAGAAATCTCAAAATTTTTCCCTGTATCACAAAATCAACTTCTTCAATATTTTTTAAAACAATTGTTCCCCCATACGATTTTTTTAAAAGACCATCTCTTGATATGTAAGCACCTGTAAATGCTCCCTTCGCCACACCAAAGAGTTCACTTTCGATAAGATTCCTGTTAAAGGAAGCCAGATCTATCTCTATAAGATTTTTCTCTTTTCTGTTGGAATACTTATGTATAAGTTCAGATACAAGCGTTTTTCCAGAGCCAACAGGTCCAACGATTATCACACTCACATCACTTGAAGAACACTGCATTATATTTTCTCTTATCTCACAACTATTTTTTGAAATCCCAACATATTCTTTTTCAATTTCATTAAAAAGAGTATCCTTCAAAATATTTTTCACTTTTTTCTTCAAAACATCATAATCTATAGGTTTTTGCCAAAAATCGATTGCTCCTTTTTTTATACATTCGATTGCAAGAGGAATATCACCATAAGCAGTAAGTATAACCACTTTAACCTGATCATCTATGTTCTTTATCTTTTTCAACACATCAACTCCGCTGCCATCTGGTAATTTGATATCAAGTATTACAAGAGAATACTTGAATTTCGCAAATATATGATCAAATTCAGCAACCGATTTTACTTCATCTATATCATAATCTTCCTTTAAGCTTTCCTTAAGAAAGATTCTAAACGATGTATTGTCTTCAACGATCAGAATTCTTTTTTTCATTTTTGAAAATGAGAACAATTTTGCCTCTATTGTTAAAATTTGAAAAAATATAATCTATATCAAGTATAGTGCAAATCTTTATTATCGTAGGAATTCCAAGTCCAGTTCCTTTCGCATCAGCATTGAACGGACTATAAAGTTTTTCAAGAATATTTTTGGGAAAACCTGGACCAGAATCTTTTATCTCTAATTCAATTTTTTCAATCAGATTCTTTATTACAAGTTCTACTTTCTTCCCTTGAGAGTATTTATCGATGTTGTCGAAGATGTTAAATAGAACCTGTTCAAACAGAACAGGGTCTGTATTTATCATAACACTTTCTTCAGGAAAATCTTCAACATATTCAAGTGGAAATCTTTCAACAACATTTTTCAATATTTCCTTTAAATCTACTTCAACAAAATATGGTTTTTCATCCTTTGAAAATTCGATAAATTTTTTTGTGAACAAAGAAAGTTTTTTCAAATCTTCAATAACAGTTTTTACAAGATCCATATCATTGTTTTCGAGACCTTTTTGCAAAAGTCCTATTGTGGAGCCAAGGTTATTGTTTAACTGGTGTGCAATTCCTGATGTTATCTCTGACAGTTTCAATAAACTTTCTCTTAAACTGTAATTCTCTTCCAATTCTTTTATTTTATTTTTTAAAATTATGTTAGCGTCCTTTTCAATTCTTTGAGTCTCAACAAGATTTTCAAGTGAGTCCTTAAAAACTTTTACAAAACTGTCAGGATTATCGTAGTTAAGATCCATTCCTACAAGTTTAACTATATCCTTCATTTTTTCTATTGGTCTTTCTATACTTTTCAACAACGATACGATACTTATCACAGTTAAAATCAGAAGTATAAATTTATAGATCAAAAAGTAAAAAAGGATTCTTTTCAAAAAATAGTTGTTACTTTTAAAATTTAATATCATAAAAAAATCTTTATTCTTTCCATTGGTGATTTTAGAGGTATAAATATCGAGATCTTTAAAAAAGAACCTCATACTGATATTCTCTTTTAAAAGGGGAAGTAAAAAATATCTTATCTGACTCTCCTTGAAAATAAAATTTTTTGAAACTATAAAAGGATAAAGTGAAGAATCGGTTATAAAATATGAGTGGAGATTCAAAGAGTTTAAATCCTTTTGAAAAAAATCTTGTTTCTTCAAAAGAAATTCTTGTAAAGAATTGAAATCGGAAAACTCTTTATCATATCTTTTTTTAAAATCGGTGATTTTTTTATAATTGTCTGTTAGATAATCGTTTTCATAATAACTTATAATAACATTAAGATAGATTGAAAATATTATATCCGATAGAATCAAAAAAATTAAAAATATTGAAAGAAAGACCCTTTTCCCTAAAATCGATTTAAATTCCATTTTTTAATTATATTAAAAATTATGGATGTTGACAATAACTTATTTTAAAAAGAATGATAATAAGATTCCTGCTGCTATTGCTGAACCAATAACACCTGCGACATTCGGTCCCATTGCGTGCATCAAGAGATGGTTTTCAGGATCATCTTTAAGTCCCATCATTTCTGAAACTCTTGCAGAATCGGGAACAGCTGAAACACCTGCAGAACCGATTAAGGGATTTATCTTATCTTCAGGTTTTAAAAACAGATTCAAAAATTTTGCGAAAAGTATTCCACCTGCTGAAGAGAACGCAAAAGCAAGAGCACCGAGAATAAAAATCTTTATCGATTGTGATGTTAGAAAAACATCAGCTTGTGTCGATGCACCAACACATATTCCTATCATAATGGTACATATATCTATAAGAGCAGATGATGCGGTTTTTGCTAACCTTGTTGTTACTCCACTCTCTCTCAAAAGATTCCCAAAGAACAACATTCCCAAAAGAGGTATCGCTGCTGGGACTATCATTGCTGTTATGATAAAACCCGCAATCGGAAAAATTATCTTTTCAGTTTTTTTAACAGGCCTTGGTTTCTTCATTCTTATCAACCTTTCCTTTTTTGTTGTCAAAAGCATCATGATTGGTGGTTGAATAACTGGAACGAGTGCCATATATGAATATGCTGCTATTGCAATCGGTCCTAAAAGTTTTGGGGCAAGTTTTGAAGTTAAAAATATTGCTGTTGGACCATCAGCACCACCGATGATTCCGATAGAACCTGCCTCTGGAAGGGTGAATCCTAAAAGATAAGCTCCTATAAAAGTGGTAAAAATTCCTAGTTGTGCTGCTGCCCCAAGAAGTAGAGTTTTTGGATTCGATAAAAGATTTGAAAAATCGGTCATCGCTCCTATTCCAAGAAAAATCAATGGTGGATAAATTCCCTGTAAAACTCCAAAATAAAGATAATTCAATACACTTCCACTTTCATAGATCCCGATCTTTAAACCTAACATTATAGGTATGTTACCAATGAGTATTCCAAAACCTATAGGCAGAAGTAGTAGTGGTTCATACTCTTTGGTAACAGCAAGGTATATGAAAAAAATTCCTACAAAAATCATCACAAGATATCTATAATCAAGATTAGCAAAACCTGTCATCGAAAAAAAAGTTTTAAAGATATGGGCCATTTTTTATTCTCCTATCTCAACGAGTATATCTCCTTCAGATATCGTATCATCTTTCTTTACATTGATTTTTAAAATCTTTCCAGAATATGGAGAATGTATAGCATTTTCCATTTTCATCGCTTCCATAATCAAAAGATCTTGACCTTCTTTAACATGATCACCTTCTTTTACCAAAACATTCAAAACAACCCCAGGAAGCGGAGCAAGAACTTTTTTCACAGATTCTCCTTCACTTTTCTTCTCACTTTGTAATATAGGTTTATCAGGTGATTGTGAAGGTAGGACCTTTTTTGCAGTTTGATCAACGCTTCCTATCTGCCTGAAATTCACCTTATAATTTTTACCGTTAATCTCTATATCTGCAACATTTTCTTCAAGAGAGTTTACCTTTACTTTATAATCTTTACCGTTTATATTAAAAACATATTCACCCATTTTTACTCCTTGCATAAAACCAATATGGAGGTTTATCCTCCCATTTTATTGTTAATTTATCCTTTGACAATGTATGATGAAGTTTGTACTCAAGTACAAGAGCTGTTGATATCGCAACCAACTCCTCTTCATCAAGTTCAATCTTTTCAAGAATACTTTTGTTGAAATCTTCCACCTTTTTATCTTTGAAACCTTTCTGTGGGGGGTTTAAAGCTTTTTTCAAAATGTTTATAAAAATTTGTATTAATATAAGTCCACTAAAAACTGCTACAATCCCAACAACTGGAAGAAAATATGGATTAACTTCTATATCCCCTGTCTCTGAACCGGAAAGAAAAAAAACTAGATTAAAAACAAAAAGGGTAACGATGAATTTTAGTTTAAACTTTTTCATAATTTTTATAATGGTATGTTTCCATGTTTTCTGGGTGGATTTGTATCCATCTTGTTTTTACAGAGTTCTAATGCTCTTATTATCCTGAACCTTGTCGTTTTTGGTTCTATAACATCTTCTATATAACCTCTAACCGCAGCTGAATAAGGATTAGCGAATTTTTCTCTGTATTCCGCTTCAAATTTTTCTTCAGCTTCCTCTTTGTTTTCGGCCTTCATTATCTCTTTTGCAAAAATTATTTCAACTGCACCTTTAGGCCCCATAACAGCAATCTCAGCTGTTGGCCAGGCATAATTTATGTCACCTCTTATGTGTTTTGAGGACATAACACAATAGGCACCACCGTACGCCTTTCTTAAAATTATTGTGATCTTTGGAACCGTTGCTTCTGCAAAAGCATAAAGGAGTTTTGCTCCACTTTTTATTATTCCTCCATATTCCTGTTGAGTACCAGGTAAAAATCCCGGAACATCTTCAAGTATTACAAGTGGTATGTTAAAAGCGTCACAGAACCTGACAAATCTTGCCCCTTTTTCAGATGCATTGATATCAAGAACTCCTGCAAGTGATTTCGGTTGGTTTGCAACTATCCCAACAGGTCTTCCGTTAAATCTTGCAAAACCTATCACAAGGTTTGTAGCAAAATATGGCTGTACTTCAAAGAAATCTCCATTATCAACTATGATGTTAATGATCTCTTTTATATCATAAGGTTTATTCGGATTGTCTGGAACAATCGTATTCAACCTTATATCTTCTCTGTTAATCGGATCATCATTTTTTATCACGGGTGGATTTTCTTTATTATTCAAAGGGAGAAAAGAGAAAAGTTTTCTAATATTCTTTAAAACTTCTTCGTCAGAATCAAAAACAAAATGTGCGACACCAGATTTCGTTGAATGTATTGAAGCACCCCCAAGTGATTCCTCATCAACATCCTCATTCGTTACTGTTTTTACAACCTTGGGACCAGTTAAAAACATATAGGAAGTTTTTTTAACCATAAAGATAAAATCTGTTATAGCAGGAGAATAAACTGCACCGCCAGCACAGGGGCCCATTATAGCTGATATCTGCGGAATCACACCGGAATACATAACATTTCTCAAAAATATTTCCGCATAACCTGCTAAAGATTCAATTCCCTCCTGGATCCTCGCTCCACCTGAATCGTTAAGTCCGATAACAGGAACCCCATTTTTTGCAGCCATGTCCATAATTTTACAGATCTTTTCTGCAAAAGTTTCTGATAGAGAACCACCAAAAACAGTAAAATCCTGAGAAAAAACGAAAACAGGCCTTCCATCTATAGTGCCATACCCTGTAACAACTCCATCACCTGGTATCTTCGTTTTATCAATTCCAAAATTTGTACATCTGTGCTCAACGAACATATCAAACTCTTCAAACGATCCTTCATCAAGTAAAATATTGATCCTTTCTCTTGCAGTGAGTTTACCTTTCTCATGTTGTTTTTTTATTCTTTCCTCACCACCACCAAGTAAAGCTTTTTCCCTTTTATTTTTAAGATTTAACAATTTTTCTTCAAGAGTCATTTTAACTCCTTTCTCAATTTATAATTAGAATTAAATATTATCAAAAAAAATAATTATGTCAATAAATTAACCTTTTATAACACCAAGAGGTAAAAGTTTTACAACAGGTAAAGAGAGTTCCGCGTTTTTTACAGTTTCTATAACATCATCAACATTTTTATAAGCCTGAGGTATCTCTTCAATAATTGTTCGATTGCTCTGTGATAAAACAAAAACTCCACTTTCTTTTATCTTTTTAAAAACATCAGTTTTTTTTGAGAACCTGATCGCCTGTTTTCTCGATAAGGTTCTTCCAGCTCCATGGCATGTTGAACAAAAACTTTCATAAACACTCTTTTCTCCACCAACAAGTATATATCCACCTGAAATCATATCACCAGGAATGAGAACAGGTTGTCCTGTTTCTCTATAAATGGAAGGGAGTTGTTGATATCCTTTCGGAAAAGATCTTGTAGCACCTTTTCTGTGAACAATAAGTTTTTTCTTCTTACCATCTATCTCATACTCCTCGATTTTGGCAATGTTGTGAGCTATATCATACAAAAGTTCCACTTTTAAATCTTTTCCTGAACTTTTAAAAAATTTTAAAATCGTTTTCTTTATCAGATGACCAATTATCTGTCTGTTACAAAATGCATAATTTGCAGCTCCAACCATCGCTTGATAATACATCGTACCAGAATTTGAACTGAATGGGGCATAAACGAGTTGTTTATCAGGTAAACTTTTACTTTCTTTTCTGAACTCCTTTGAAAAATAAAGAACATAATCAGTACATATCTGATGTCCAAAACCTCTTGATCCAGTATGCAACATTATAACGATTTGATTTTCAAAAAGTCCAAATTTTTCAGCAACATTTTGGTCAAAAATTTTTGAAACATAATCTATTTCAAGAAAATGGTTCCCACTTCCCAAAGTGCCCTGTTGTGATATTCCTCTTTCAAATGCTTCCTCACTTATACTTTCATAATCTCCACCATCTATACATCCAGAAGATTCTATTCTATCTATTTCCTCACCATCCCCGAAACCATTTTCTAAAGCCCATTTCGCCCCTTTTAAAACTATTTTTTTAAGGTCACCTTTACTCAATTTAACATTTCCATCGCTTCCAACACCCGATGGGACTTCAAGAAAAATTTTTGTCAAAAGTTCTTTTACGGAATCTTTTATCTCATCCTTTTTTAAATTTGTTTTAATACACCTAACACCACAATTAATATCATATCCAACTCCACCTGGAGAAATGATTCCATCTTTTATATCAAAGGCTGCAACTCCACCGATAGGGAAACCATATCCAGAATGTATATCAGGCATAGCGATACTTTTCTTTACTATTCCAGGTAATTTTGAAACATTAATTATCTGTTTTATTGAGTCATCCTCAATTATTTTTTCGAGTTCCCTGTTAACAAAAATTACACAATCAACATTCATTCCTTCAACGGACCCTTTTGGAATAATAACCTTATTTTCATCAATCCTTTTAAAAAATTCTTTATAACTCATAGATCAAAATACAACCTTATCTTTTTATACTTTTTTTGATCTTTAAATTCAAGATTATGGTATGTGGCTGATTTTAAAACATTTCTGACCAAATGTTTTGAGGGATCAAATCTTTCACCAAATATTTTATAATTTATTTTATACTTGTTATCTTCAACACTAAAATTTACTTTCAAAATTTTCCCAACAATTTTTTTACATTCAAAACTCAAAATTAAACTGTTTGAAAATTTTATGATCAGATCTTCGAGAGTATCCTCATTCAAAAAATTTCTTTCAACAAATGAAATGTATACATTTTTGTTTTCAACGATAAGATCAAAAATCGAGTTTCCAAGATTTTCAAAAAGATCTGAAAACCGGTATCCTTTGACTTCTATACCAAGATCACCTGTATCATCAAGCAAAATATACTTCATAAATATATTTTAGATCGAATTAAAAATTTTTCAATCTATTTGATTTTTTTCGGAAGGCATTATATAATTAAATCAATGATACATGTTGTTGAAATCATCATATTATTCTTTTTTTTAATTTCTCCTTTCCTCTTTTTAAAATACCAGAACAAACTTTATAAACTCTCAACAGCAATTTTTCTTGTTACACTTTTTTTCTTAAGATACATTTTAAATCCTTTTTTAAATGGAAAACTTAAGTTAATCTTTACAATCATTATTATATTTTTTTCGATTTTAGTTTTTATCACACAAAAAAAGTTTTACAATGTTTTAAAAACATTGTATAAAAAGAATTATTTTATCCTAATTTCCCAGTTTATATCAACAATTATAATTTTTTTTGGTTTATTGGAATTTATTTTTTTCTGGTTGATTTATTTTGATAAAATTAAACTCTACTCTCCAATATACACTCTTAAAATTTCAGATGACATTGAGGATATCTCAGTTATAAATGAAAGGTTTAAAGATATTGATACAAAATTTTTAACAAACGATATAGATCTTCTGATCAAAGTTACAGACAATTTACATTTGATATTCAACCCAATTTTTTTCTGGGAACCGATAAGGGGTGAATATCCATATAACAGGTTTGGTTTTAAAGGAGAACTCCAAAATACAAAGAAAGTTAAGGGTGAGTTTAGAATCTTTTGCATAGGTGATTCCAACACTGAAGGTGAAGATATCCATTCTTTTCCTTATCTTCTTCAGAAAAGATTTGAAAATGTAGGGAGGAATAATATTAAAGTTATAAATGCTGGAGTCACAGGTTACACTTCCTATCAGGGACTTTTAAGGTTTAAACATTACATATTAAAATTTTCTCCAGATATTTTAGTCGTTTCCTTTGGATGGAATGATGCTTCAACATTTTTTTATGGATACGATAAATACAGAAAATTTCCAACCGTTTTGTTACATTTTTATGGTCACTTAAAAAACTATTATTTTGTAAAATTTATCGTATCACAAAAAATAAAATTATCTTCAAAAAAAGGGCTCGATGATCTTCCAAGAGTATCCCTTCAGGACTATGAAAATAATATTCTTGAATTTGTAAATTTATCTCAAAAGAAGAAATTTGAAATTGTTCTACTGACAAGACCTTATAACATAAAACAATACAAAAGTGAAAAAGATTTTAGAAAAAATGTTGCGATTTATAATGAGATTTTGAGAAAAATTTCAAAAGAATATCGAATAAAACTAATAGATCTTGAGAAATTTTTTAACGAGAAAGATGATAAAAGCAAATATTTTGTTGATGACTGTCACAACAACTATTTGGGATTTGAACTCATTTCTGAACTTTTATATGATTCTTTACAAAATCTTCTAAAATAAAATTCTTGATATTTAAGAAGATTTAAGGTAAAATTTTGAATATTACAATAAAAGGAGTTATTTATGATAAATTATGAAGAACTTTTTTCAGATAACATTAAATCGATGAAAAGATCGGTCATAAGAGAACTATTAAAATTAACCCAAAAAGAAGGGATAATATCTTTTGCTGGAGGGCTCCCATCAACAGAGTCGTTTCCTGTTGAAGAGCTAAAAACAATAACACAGGAAGTTTATGACAAATATGGAGCAAAGGCCTTGCAATATGGTTCAACAGAAGGACTTCCAATGCTTCTTTCAGAACTGATAAAACTTATGAAAGAGAGTGAAAATGTATCTGTAAAAGAGGAGAATATCAGTATAACTATTGCAAGTCAGCAGGGACTTGACCTTGTCGGAAAAATCTTCTTGAATCCACAGGATACCTGCATTGTAGAATCTCCGACCTATGTTGGTGCCATCAGTGCTTTCAACAGTTATAGAAGCAGAATGGTCGATGTTGAACTCGATGAAGAGGGTATCAAAACAGATCTTCTTGACTTGACGATAAACAGGTTAAAAAAAGAAAAAATAAAACCAAAATTCATATATGTTATCCCTGATTTTCATAATCCAGCAGGTGTAACGATGTCATTAAAAAGAAGGAAAGAGTTACTTGAAATAGCCACAAGAGAAAAAATTATGATAATAGAGGACTCTCCGTACAGAATGATAAGATACAGAAACGAAAATATTCCTTCACTTCTTTCACTTGACAAAAATAACCTTGTTATCGCCTTGTTTACATTTAGTAAAATATTTGTTCCAGGATTCAGATTGGGTTGGGCTGTTGCTCCGAAAGAGATAATCGATAAATTCATAGTAGCAAAACAGGCAACAGATCTCTGCACACCTCCATTTAATCAGTTCATAGCAGCATTATTCTTAAACAGAGGACTTCTGAAAAAAACAGTTGAAAGGACTATATCAATTTATAAGGAAAAGAATGAACTTATGCTTGAATCACTTGAAAAATACATGCCAAAAAACAAAGGGATAAAATGGACAAAACCTGATGGTGGATTGTTTTTGTGGGTTTCTTTACCTGAGGGTTATGATTGTGATGAAATGTTTAAATTTGCAATAGAAAAAAATGTAGCATACGTTGTGGGAAGTGCTTTTTATGCGCATGGAAACAAAAAGAACTCTTTCAGAGTCAACTTTTCATATCCAACAAAAGAAGAGATAGTTGAAGGTGTCAAAAGACTTGCTGATGTTATTTCGGATTATGTAAAATAATTATATTCCCAATAATGATATAGAGAGGTAAAAACCTCTCTATATCTGTTCCCACATTTTTCTTATAATATTTTTTTTATTTTTCCAATCGGGTGAAACTTTTACAACAAGTTCGAGAAAAACAGGCCTTTCCAAAAAATCTTCTATAAGTTTTCTTGATTCTATTCCAACCTTTTTTATCATCTTTCCTTTCTCACCAATAAGAATTTTCTTTTGTGATTCTCTTTCGACAAGAAGAATGATTTTTATATAATCCTTTCCATCTCCCCTTTCTTTGAACTCATCAATTATAACACCAGTTGAATATGGAATTTCCTGTCCGTATGTTTCAAAAACAATCTGTCTTACAAATTCAGCGACAAAAAATCTTTCGGGTTTTTCACTTATCATATCCTCAGGGTAAAATAAGATATCGTGGGGAAGTTTAGATTTTATCTCTTCTATTAACTTATCGATGTTATATCCCGTTAAAGCTGAAACAGGTATGACTTCAAGAGAATATTTTTCTTTTAGATTATTTAAAATCATGTTTGCTTCTTCCTGGGTTATCAGATCGATTTTATTCAAAACAACAAGTTCAACAGTATCCTTCTTTTTTTTAAACTCTATTTTATCATCCACCCAGTTTTTGTTATCATGGATATAGATTATTATATCTGATCCCTTGAGTACCCTTTCAATATCGTTCATCATTTCTTCTTCTAATAGATTTTTACTCTTTATTATTCCTGGAGTATCATAAAAGATTATCTGGGAAGATTCATCGTTATATATACCAAGAACAGCAGCTCTTGTTGTCTGAGCTTTTTTACTTACAGCAGAAATATTAACTTTTAAAATTCTGTTCAAAAGTGTTGATTTACCTGTATTTGGTTTACCAATTATAGAAACATATCCTGACTTTTTCATCATGCACCAAACTTCTTCAATTTGGATGAAGCAGCTAGCATCAAAACTATAAGTTCTTTTGAATAGATTTTTCCAATCGATCCTTTCAAACACTCTCTTTCTGAAAAACCTTTAACATCAACAGGTCTTGGGTATTTGTTGATGAAAAGTAAAGGAACATAATGGTATGAGTGTGCTTTCATTACCGATGGGGTTGAATGATCTGAAGTTATCGCAACAACTTCAAAATCAAGAGAGAGTATTTCTGGAAGAAGTTTATCAAACTCTTCTATCACTTTAGTCTTATTTTCGAAATCACCATCCTCTCCATAGGAATCTGTCTTTTTAACATGAAAAAAGAAGAAATCATACTTATTATAATTTTCTTTTAAAGTTTCTATCTGATCTTTTAAAGTTTCTCCTGTTTTCAAAATATCCATTTTAACCAATGATGCTAATCCTTTATACATAGGGTAGGTGGCTATACATGCCGGGTTTAATCCATAACGATCTTTAAATGGTTCTATTGACGGCATTTTTGAAATACCTCTAAAAAGTATACAGTTAGCTTTTTGTTCATCTTTTAAAATTTTCAAACTTTTTTCAAAGATTTCATTTATTATATTAGCACATTCTTCACTATTCCCTTTGATCGATTTTGCTTTTAAAGGTTTTTCCATCACAACCTGTGGATCCGTATCGTTAACATAGGCATCGTTTTCAATACCTCTCACCACAAGGACAAATCGATGTTCTTTCCCTGAATAGAATTCAACTTTATATTTCCCAAAATCTTTAAAATTCTCGTTCAATTTTTTTACTAATCTTATATTTTCTTCACTTGATATCCTTCCAGCTCTTCTATCGATTATTTTACCCTCTGTATTCATTGTAGCGAAATTGCATCTTGCAGTAACGGTTTTTTCATCTATCTTTATATCGAGTCCCAACGCTTCAAGTATACCCCTACCAATAGGGTATTCCGTTGGTTCATAGCCAAATACAGCAAGATGACCGGGGCCACTACCCGGTGTTATCCCTATATCAACAGGAACCATATATCCAAGATCATTATTCTTTGCAAGTTCATCCATATTTTTCTTATTTGCTTTTTCAAGTTCAGTCATTTTTGAGCTATCAGGTATTCCTCCAACTCCATCGAGTATTACAAGTAACATCTTTTTTTCATTCTGTTGAATCAAACTTTTTAAAAGTTCTATATTCATAAATTCCTCCATACATTATAGAATTCCTCAAAATTCAAACTGTTCAACCCATACTTTTGGTATTCTCCATCACCATGGAAATCTGTACCACCGGTTATCAACAAAGAATTTTTAAACGCTTTTTCTCGTAGAAACTCGATATTGAACTGATTGTTTTTTGGTGAAAAAACTTCTATACCATCTATATCATAATCTATAATCTCATCTATAAATTCAACAACATTATTTTCATAAGGATGTGCAAGAACAGCTAACCCTTTATAGTTATGAATCATATCAACAGTTTCTTTGACTGAGAACTCCTTTTTGGGAACATAACAAGGTTTATCATCACCTATATATTTTTCAAAAGCTTCTTTCAGATTTGATACAAAACCTCTTTTCACCATAACCCTTGCAAGATGAGGTCTCCCGATCGATTCAGAATATTTTGCTTCGAAAAAAAGATCCTCTTTTTCTATATTTATGTTGAATCCTTTCAAAAGTTCAACCATTTTCAATATTCTTGAAAATCTATCATTTTTTCTCAACTCAAGTTCTTTTCCGATTTCCGTCATGTTTTTTCCATAAAATAGTATATGAACCTGCCTTTTTTTATGCACTGTTGAGAATTCGATCCCGGGGAAATATTCAAGTTCATATTTTTTTGAATTAAACTTCGCATCTTCGTAAGATCTATTTGAGTCATGATCGGTTATCGAAAAATATTTTATCCCTTTTATCTTTAAAAGTTTGCATATATCTTCAACAGAAAGGTTGCCATCAGAATAATTTGAGTGTATATGTAAATCTGCAATGATATTGTTCATTTCAAGCCCATATCCGAAGATATCTGTTTGATTATATCCTCATCGATGAACTTTTTCTTTTCGATAAACGCTTCAAGTAAAGCGTTATCACAGATAGTGTTGATCAACCTTGGTTTACCTTTTGAAAATGTATGTATGAGTTGCATAGCACCAGCAGAAAAGAGAGGTTCTTCTCTTCCAGCTATTTTGATCCTGTGGTTTATATATCCTATGGTTGATTCAAGATCGAGAGGATTCAATGTCAATTTCACACTTATCCTTTCGTAAAGTGGTGGGTCAAGTTTTAAATTTTCTTCGGTTTCAGGCATTCCAAACAGGAGAAAGGTAATCAGATGTCCATCATTATCAACTATATTCAAAAGCCCTCTCAACTCTTCCATTATCTCTTTGCTCTTTAACATATTCGCCTCATCTATCATAACAACAGGTCTTTTTCTCTTCTCTTTAAGATAGGAGAGTTGCTTATAAACATGTCCTATTATATCTATCTTGTCATCGGTTTCAACTTTAGCGCCAAGTTGGATAGCAATTTTTTTTAAAAGCCAACCAGCTGTTATTTCCGAATGTATTATCACAAGAAGGGAAACTTCAAAAATATCACTCTTAGATGAAAAATAGTCAAGAAGTTTCCTTGATATCATTGTTTTTCCTGTACCGATATCTCCTATCAAAACAGCAAGTCCCCTTCTTTGCTCAACAACATGTAAAAGTTTGATTATAGCTTTCGAATGGTAAGGAGAATTGTAGTAGAATCTTTCATCAGGAGAACTTGAAAATGGGGCCAGATTAAAACCAAAATAGTTGTTGTAATCCATATCACATATAACTTATTTTGTTATTTTTACCTTTATCACTTTTTGAATCATCAAAAGAATCGATGTTGAATTCATCAACATTAAAATCATCAAGATTGAAATCTTCTCCTATTTCCTGTTTTAAAATTGAGGAGAAATCAATGAACTCTTCCTTTTTCGTTTCCTCTTTTTTACCTGATACTTCCATTTTAGGTTTTTCAACCTGCTTTGTTAAATTTTTCAGAGTGTTTATCCTTTTTTCTACATCTTCAAACTTCGAATCAACAGCATAGATTTCATTGTAAAGTTTTAGGGCTTCTTTGAACATATTTTTTCTTTCATAAAGTTTTCCAAGAGTATATTTTATACCCAGATACTCAATCTCCGCTTTTCCTTTCATCGACAGAGCTTTTATCAAACTTTCTTCCGCAAGATCAAGTTCCCCTTTTTCAAGGAAACATTGCCCGAGCATTTCAAGTGATTTCATTTCAAAATCTTTATTCTTTACAGATTTTTGGAACTCCTCAATAGCCATATCATACAGCCCCATCTCTTTAAAGGATAAACCAAGATCATAGTGACTCGATACATCCTCCTCTGAAATGTTTTGATTGAGCCCATCTTTTAACTCGTCGAGCAATTCCTGTAAAGACCAGAAGGACTCATCTTTGGCCTCTTTTTGTCCCTCCTCAACTTTAAACTTTGGTTTACCACCTTCATTCTTGCCTTTGAGAATATCAGCAGCTGTTAAATGCTCACTCTCTTTGAATATATCAAAACTTTCAGATTCTTTTAAAACATCCTCTTTGAAGGACGTAAGGAAGTCCTCAACTTTTTCTTCTTTCTGCTGTTTTGGAACAACTGTCTGTTGAGGTTTTTCAACCGGTTTTTTGGGTTCCTCAAAAACAGGTTTTTCAAAGACTGTACTTACCTGCTCGATTTCGCCTTTTATTTTTAAAGCTTCTTTATTGGTTGGATCAACTTTCAAAATCGTATCTATGTAATATTTTGCTTTTTCTTTTGATTCATTTTTAACCTTGTTAGCAAAATAAAGAAAAACCATTATAGCACCTTTAAAATCACCGGTCTTGTTTGAAAGTTCAATAATTTTTTCAGAAGCGATTTTTTGTTCATTATCGAGTTCGAAGATCCTTGTATAAACTTCAAGTGCTCTTTTAAAATTCCCAGCGTTATAATATGCTTCAGCACCCTGATAATAGTATTCAATAGCGCTCTTTATATCGAGATCTTCCTGGAGTTTCCCAAGTTCAACATAAGATTCTATACTTGTGGCATCCTCTTTGAATATTGAAGAGATATCTTCAAATTTTTCCTCTTCAAGATTTTTTTTCTCTTCCTTCTGTTCTGACTTTGTTTCAAAAATATCCCCTGAGAATGTTTCATCGAGTTGCTTTGCTAAATCTTCGGTGAGTTCAGTTAGATCCACTTCAAGATTCTCTTCAATAATCTCTTTCTTTTTCTCCTCAAATTTCGGAGGTTCCTTGATTGGTTCCTTTATTTCTTCTTTTTTTATTCCAAGTTTCGATTCTATCTGAGAGATTCTTTTCCTCGTCATCGATGCTTGAGGTAAATCTCCTCTCTTTAAATAAAATGATTCAACATCTTTTAAGTATTCGAGCGCAAACTCAAGATTGTTTTCCTGAATGTAAAGATCTATAAGTTTTTCTTTTATCTCCACCTTCTCTGGAACAAGTTCAAGTGTTTTTTTGAAACCCTCTATGGCCA
Organism: Caldifarciminota bacterium; assembly: GCA_039804105.1. Taxonomy (GTDB): domain Bacteria; phylum Hydrothermota; class 32-111; order 32-111; family 32-111; genus 32-111. The sequence goes on along the minus strand of JBDRZU010000001.1, from coordinate 42,192 downwards.
TCGTTATGTTTTTCTGTTGAATCGCTTTTTCTGCAAAAAGAATATAAGAATTCAACGCCTCTCCAATTGAACCTGCTCTCTTTTGTAGATCAGCAACAGTTTCATACATTTCAAGTTGATCAGGATCAAGTTTGATAATCTTTTTTGCCATCGCTATTGCAAGGGGGAACCATGTCTGTTGAACATAAATGTTCATTGCCATTCTGTAGTTTTCAATAGCTTCAGACTTTTTCTTTAAATTGTTAATGTAAAGATCACCAATTTTATTATAGATTGCAGGATCCGGCTGTCCCTTCGTCGCCGCAATAATTTTCATATAGATTTTTATAGCATCCTCAAATCTTCCACTCTTTTCGAGTTGTAACGCTTTTTCTTTAGCTTCACTTAAAGTTGCCATAGGTTTTACCTCTTATAGCTCCCTTTTAAAGTTTCCAAATTGTTTTTTAAGCCCAAGTGATTCAGACACCTCTTCGATCATCATCGAGTCAACAGGAACCCTCTGCAAAAAAGCTGCTTCCAGAAGAGCATTATCACAAATAGTATTTATCAGCCTCGGACGTCCGTTTGAATATGAATGAATAAGATCTATACTGTCAGGTGTAAAAATAGATGAGATGTTAGCTCCAACAACAGATAATCGGTATTTTATATAACCATAAGTTTCTTCTCTTGAGAGTGATTTCAGATAGGTTCTTGCCGCAATCCTTTGTTGTAAAGATTCATTCTGAAGTATATGTCTTTCAAGTTCAGGAACTCCTATGAGTATAAAGGTTATGATTCTACGATCGTTCAGTTCAAGGTTCAAAAAACCTCTGATCTGTTCAACTATTCTACTATCAGAAAGTTTGTTCGCTTCATCTATAAGGATTACAGTTTTTTTACCTTCCCTATCAAGATTTATAAGTTGTCTTGTGAGTATGTTCATCGGGTCCTTCATAAGGTTTGTCGTATCCTTTAACCCTATTATCTGTGCGATCCTTGTGAAAAGCCATTCTTCAGAAAAATTTTCATGTGTGAGCACAATAAGACCTGTTTGAAATTTTGGATTTCTAGTAAGATATGCAAGGAGTTTTCTTGCTACTGTAGTTTTGCCTGTTCCAACATCTCCAACCAAAAGAGCAAAACCTCTCATTTTGTCAGCAGCATGCATCAACCTTAAAAGAGCCATCCTATGTTGATTGGTTTCAAAAAAGAATCTCGTATCGGGAATATTTGCAAAAGGTTCGAAAGACATTTGAAAGAATGACTCATAATTCATAAATCCTCACTTATAAAAAGTGAATATGATTTTCATTTCGATCCTCTCTTTGTAGATCAACATTATCTTCAATATTTTTAATATTATACCCTTTTATTTGATTTGTCAATTTACTTATTTTTTCTTGAACATCAAGAAAATCAGGATCATATTTCAAAATTTTTTCGTAAACCTCTAATGCTTTCCTCCCATCTTGTAACTCATATATTGAAGCGAGTTTATACATAAGTTGAAGGAAATCACTATCAAGTTCATTTATATAAGAGGTTAAAATCTCTATCGATTTTTGCTCTTTACCTTCTTTTAAAAGGATATCAGAATATCTTAAAATCACTCTGATTTTAGCATCATCTGATGAACAATCTATCGCTTTTCTGAAAAAAACATCATTTATATCACTATCTATCAAACCTCTAGATCTGACTGCAAGTTCATAGTAAGAAGAACTCATAACATCTTTTTTTTGACTTAAAAGATTTAAATTTTTTTTTAACTCTTCAATACTTTTATCTGAAAAATTGTCGGGTAATCGATATTTCAAAGATAGTGCAAAAAAATCATTCTTTCTCTCTTCCATGTATTTCACAAAATTCAATCCTTCCGTATAAAGTTTTAAATATAAAAAATGGTTGAACAGATGAAAAATAACCTGAAATCTATCCTCAAAAATATCGAAAAGATTGTATAGCACTATAATCGATCCATAATAATCTTTGTATTTTAACTTAGAGAAAAGATCGATAAAAAATTCACTTCTTTGTGTTAATGATTCAATATTTTTGCCTTCATTAATCAGTTCTTTAAATTTTTCCAAAATCCAATATCTCCCCTTTTAAAATGACAAGATCAGGTTGATCATCTCCAGTGAAATAGAAAAGTTCTTTGTAATCATCTCTTTTAAACAGCAAAATATCCGCATCCTGACCCTCTTGAATAGAACCTTTATTTTTTAGATCAAGTGAAAAAGCTGGGTTCAAAGTTATTCCATAAATAAGTTCTTCATATGTTAAACCATAATTTATCATACCGATCGTTGCTGAAAAAAGCATCGAATAACATGGAGAAGACCCGGGATTGAAGTCCGTTGATATAGCAACGATATTCCCAACTTCTCTCATCTTTTCGATTGGTGGTCTACCTTTTAATTTTAAAAAGAAATTTGTAGCAGGCAGAAGTGTTATAACAGTGTTGTTTTCTTTAAGATACTTAAGATCATTTTCGTCTGGATAGTTGAAATGATCCACTGATTTTGCTTTCACCTCTCTTGCGACAAAAGAACCACCGGAGTTCTCTATCTCATCAGCATGAACTCTTGCTTTTAGTCCATATTCGATTCCCTTTTCAAGGATTTCAATTGCCTCGTCTTTTGTAAAAACTCCCTTTTCACAGAAAACATCTATAAAATCAGCAAGTCCTTCCTGTGCCACATAAGGGATCATCTCTTCTTTTAAAAATTTAATATAGTATTCTCTTCTATCTTTAAACTCATCAGGTATCTCATGTGCTCCCAAAAATGTTGATCTAATCTCCATAGGAAAAGATTTTTTTAACTCTTTGATCACCCTTAACTGTTTTAACTCTGTATCCCTGTCAAGTCCATATCCAGATTTTATTTCAATCGACGTTACTCCCTTCTTTAAAAATTTTTTTAATCGTTCTTTTGATTCCTCAAAAAGTTTTTCGAAACTGACTTCTCTTGTGAACCTTACACTTTTTCTTATCCCACCACCATTTTTTGCAATCTCTTTATAAGGAACCCCCTGTGCTCTCATCAAAAACTCATCAGATCTTGAACCAGAAAAAACAAGATGTGTATGTGATTCAACAAAACCGGGAGTCACAATATATAAAGAGCAATCTATTGTTTTATCTGCTGTTTCTTCAAGATCTTTTCCAATCCTTTTTATTTTTCCTTCCTCTATCACTATAGTATTTGCTGAAGATAAAGGTGAATCGATATCATCCAGCGTAACAAAACCCTTTTTATCATCACATGAAACAATCTGTTTAATGTTTTTTAAAATCATTTTCATAATCTATTTTTCAAGCATTGGCATTTTTATTTTTTCTTTTTTTGCCGTATCTATAGCTATCTGATAACCTGCATCAGCATGTCTTACAACCCCAAGTCCAGGATCGTTTGTTAAAACCCTTTCAATCTTTTTTGCCTGAATTTCTGTTCCATCAGCAAGTATAACCTGTCCAGCATGAATCGAATAACCTATTCCAACACCACCACCATGATGCAAAGAAACCCAGGTTGCTCCAGATGCAACATTCAGCATAGCGTTTAAAACTGGCCAATCAGCAATAGCATCTGAACCATCCTTCATCGCCTCCGTTTCTCGATTTGGTGATGCTGCACCACCTGTATCATGATGATCTCTTCCGATAACAACGGGACCAGATAATCTTCCTTTTTTGACCATATCGTTTATCACAAGACCAAATTTAGCTCGTTCCCCTTGTTTTAACCAGCAGATCCTTGCAGGTAGTCCCTGAAATCTCACAAGTTTTTCTGCCATCTCAATCCATTTTCTTAAATGTTCATCTTCAGGGAAAGTTTCAAGTAATGCTTTATCAGTTTCAAAAATATCCTTTTCATCACCTGTCAACGCTACCCATCTAAAAGGACCACTACCTTCTGAGAAAAGATCTCTTATATAAGCAGGCATATAACCAACTATTTTGAAAGCATCCTTCACTCCGTTATCAAAAGCTCTCTGTCTCAAATTGTTTCCATATTCAAAAACATTAACTCCCTTTTCCTGCATTTTTAACATCGCTTCCACATGTTTTGCTATCGAATCATAAACTTTTTTCAAATATTCATTTCTATCCTTTTCTCTAAGAACAGCAGCTTCTTCAACAGAATAACCTGATGGAATATAACCATACAAAGGATCGTGTGCTGCTGTTTGATCAGTTAAAACATCAGGATATATTTCCCTTTTAACAAGTTCAGGTAAAATATCAGCAATATTACCTAAAAGTCCAATCGAAAGTGGTTTTTTCTCTTTGAGTGCTTGATCTTTCATCTTTAATGCTTCATCAAGCGATTTCGCTTTGACATCACAATATCTTTGGGCTATTTTTCGATCTATGTGTGATTCATCAACTTCAACAACTATAACAACTCCATCGTTCATAACAGCAGCAAGTGGTTGTGCACCTCCCATTTCTCCAAGTCCTGCTGTTAAAACCCATTTCCCTTTTAATGTCCCACCGTAAAGTTTTTTTGCTATAGCATAAAATGTTTCATAAGTACCCTGGAGTATCCCCTGAGTTCCAATATAGATCCATGAACCAGCAGTCATTTGCCCATAACATGTGAGTCCCATCGATTCCAATCTTAAAAATTCTTCGAGTGTTGCCCATTTCGGAACGAGTAAAGAGTTTGTTATCAAAACTCTTGGTGCCCATTCATGTGTTTTGAAAACAGCAACAGGTTTTCCTGATTGCATTATCAATGTTTCATCGTTATCCATATTCTGTAATGTCTCAATAATTTTATAATATGATTCCCAGTTTCTTGCCGCTTTTCCCCTTCCACCATAAACTATTAGATTTTCAGGATCTTTTGCAACATCCGGATCAAGATTGTTCATAAGCATTCTCATCGGTGCCTCAAGTTGCCAGGATTTACAAGAAAGTTTTGTTCCTCTTGGGGCATGTATAGGTTTATATTCTCTCATAAAAACTCCTATTTTAATTTTAAATAATTTTCAACCTTTTCAACAACTTTACCAGAATATGTCATCTCAAAAATCTTTTCAACATCAAGATAGAAAGCTCTATCATCGTTTATAGGTTTTATATTTTCAAAGAACCAATTCATCAGTTCATTCAAAGGTTTTGAACTTGTAAGGGGTTTTCTTAAATACAAAGCTGTCATCGCAGCAAAAAGTTCTATAGAAAGTATATAAAAATTATTTTCAATTACATCTTTAAGTTTTCTTGCTGAAATCGTTCCCATTGAAACATGGTCTTCCTGTCCAAGTGAGGTTGGTATAGAATCAACACTTGCAGGATGAGCAATGACTTTGTTCTCTGATACAAGTGACGCCGTTGTGACCTGTAGCATCATAAAACCACTGTTGATGCCAACATCTTTTATTAAAAAGGGATAAAGTCCAGTTTGTATAGGATCAAGTAATCTATACAATCTTCTATCGGAAATGTTACCAAGTTCACATAAACCTATTTTCAACGAATCTAAAACTGTTGCGATTATCTGACCATGGAAATTACCACCCGAAACTACCTCTTTTTCTTTTGTAAATACGAGAGGGTTATCCGTTGAAGAGTTGAACTCCTTTTCTATTACACCTTTCGCAAAATAAAAAACTTCTCTTGCGGCACCATGAACCTGTGGTATACACCTGATCGAATATGGATCCTGAACCTTTGAGCAGTTCTTGTGAGATTTTCTTATCTTTGATCCCTTCAAAAGATTGTAAATGTTGTAAGCACTATCAATTTGCCCTTGATGGTTTCTAATATTTGAAATTCTCTTTTCAAATGGAACATCAGTTGAAAGCAAAGCATCTGCCGATGCCGCTGCTACAATATCTGAAAGTTTCAAAAGTATTTCACCTTTCACAAGAGAATATCCTGCAATTGATGTCATCATCTGAGTTCCATTTATTAAGGCGAGTCCTTCTTTTGGTTTCAATTTAACAGGTTTAATTTTATTTTTATTTAAAACTTTTATACTCTTCACCCTTTTACCATTTTCAATACATTCACCTTCACCTATCAGAACCAGTGCTATATGTGCCAAAGGCGCAAGATCACCACTTGCTCCAACAGAACCTTTTTGAGGAACATAGGGATATATCCTTTTGTTTAAAATCTGTATCAACCCATTTAAAGTTTCAAGTGAAACTCCACTGTTTCCTCTAATAATAGTATTAATTCTCAAAAGGATCGCTCCTCTGACTTCAAAAAATGAAAACGGTTCTCCCACTCCCACCGAATGTGATCTTAAAATATTTTCCTGTAAAACTTCAATTTTATCTTTAGGGATCGTTACATCAACAAGTTTTCCAAATCCGGTTGTTACTCCATAAACCCTTTTATTCTCTTTCACAATTCCTTCAATGATGTCGTACGACTCTTTGACTCTTTCTAAAGCGGAATCTGATATTTTTACCTCTTCAAGATCAAAAACGATTTTTTTGAATTTAAAAAGATCAAGATTGAAACCATCAAGTAAAACCATTTTTCTCCTTTTTTTATTTAGATTTTTATTATAATTGAGATTCTTTAAATAATCAAGAATTAAAATGTCACATTATAGATTAAAAGATTTGCTCTTTTTCTAAATGTTTTTGATTTTAAAAATATTGTATCATTTAAAATCAATATATCATTAAATTTTACAAACTGATTTTTACCCTTTTTAACTATTATTTTTAAAGAATCATTTATTATCAATTCAGCGAAATCATTCCCTTCAACATCAAGAAAGATCTTCAAATTTTTGTATTTTGAGTTAAAGTTTTTAAATTTTATGTAAGAAAGATCCGACATCCTTAAAGATAGAAAATGTGAAAATGGGGAATAAGTTTTAACATTAAGATCTATGAACCTATCCTTAGAAAATTCAACAATATCGTTTGACTTTATCACGTGTTCAAAAAAATTTTTTTCCGTTCTATCATAATTTTTTAAAGGCATAAACACAACAAGAAAAATAAACGATACGAAAATAAATGAAAAATCTTTCAAAAAATTTATACGTGTGATTGATAAATGTTGGGAATTTTTTCTGAATATCAAAACAAAAAGTATAAATGATGAAAAAACTGATATAAATGAAAAAATTAAAAAAATGGTTTTACTAAGAAAATTAAAAAAGAAAAAAATTATATTGAATATAGACATAAAGTAGAACAGTAAAAATAAAAGTTTAAATCCTTTGCTTTTTCCATCAATCGAAAAAAACAAAAAGAATAATGGATAAAGTATGTGGTTCTCTCGCAATCCTACAAGTAGATTGAACCAGATTAAAGAGAATAAAGATAATTTTTTAAAAACATTTCCCGTTACAAAAAGTCCTATAATGGTTAACCCTGTAATCATTAAAAGTAAGGAATACGAAGTTAAAGATAGGTTAAAATAGTTTTTCGTTGGATCCAGGTTATGATTGTAGGAAAGAATTGAAAGAAGGTTAAAGGAATAACCTGAAAATGGCAACATGTATGTTGAATTTTCATATATCAACCTCAAAGTTGCAAAAAGCTTTCCTGTAATAATAAATGGAAAAAACATTAAAAATGTTGTTCCCAAAAATGTTAAAAGGGTTTTAAAGAAAAAAACTTTATTAAAATTTTCTTTCAAATAATGAAGAAATATAAGCAACACAAAAAAGGGTGCAGTTTGTTTACTGAAAAAAAGTAAAGTTAATATAAAAGTTCCACAAACAAAATCTTTTTTTTCAAAGAGAAAGATAGAAACAAAAATCAAAAACAGAATAACTATATCAAATTGACCATTTGAGACGATAGAAATATAGAATGGAATGATCAAAAGTACAATCTTGAATAAAGGTATTTTTTCTTTATAAAGAAAAATAAAGAGAGAAAAAAGTACAAGGAGAGGGAAAATTTTATAAAAATTCAAATATGGAACCGACAGAAGTTTCAAAGGTATAAACAAAGAGATAATCTTTCCTTGAAAAATCGCTATATAAGAACCAAACGGAAGATAATCACAGAACCTGTCAAAATAGTTGTTTCTGTTATAAATTTCATCGAGTCCAAATTTTAGGGAGTTGTATGTCCATACATGGTATGAATATATATCGTACTGAAATATCAAAAGAAAAGGTATAATAAAAAAAAGTACCAACAACAGAATGAAAGTTAATCTTTTCATAGATAAATTATAAAAAATAAAAAGTTTTCAGTCAACAAACAAAAAATATCTTGACAGGATTATTTTTTGGATTATATTTAAACAAAAGTTTATATAAAGTTTTTTTTATATAAGGAAAAACTTATAAACATAGGCTATCGAGAGTGGAGGTATATCGATGAAAAAAAACAACGAGATCTTAAAAAAAATGAAAGCACTTTCAGATAAAACAAGGTTAGAGATAGTGATGTTGTTGATAGATAAAGAAATGTGTGTTTGCGAATTGTCCGAACTTCTAAAAATGTCTCAACCGAGAATATCAAGACATTTAAGAATTTTAACCGAAAGTGGTATATTAAAATATGAAAAGGTAGCACAAAAAGTTTTTTACAATATAAATACAAAAGATAAAACAAACAAATTGATCCTAAATATGTTAGAAAGGGAGTCATATGAAAAAAGAAAAACTAAAAGTCCTATTTGCTTGTGTAGAAAATAGTTTTAGAAGTCAGATAGCCGAAGGTGTTGCAAAAAAATTTTTTTCTGATTATATTGAAGCTTACTCTGCTGGATCGAGACCTGTTGAAAAGATAAATCTTAATGCAAAAATCGTACTTGAGGAAATCGGTATTGATACTACAGATCTTAAACCAAAAGGTTTTTTTGATCTCCCTGACATTGAGTTTGATTACCTTGTGACAATGGGTTGTAAAGAGGTCTGCCCAATATTTCCTTCAAAAAAAAGTTTAAACTGGGAACTAGAAGATATAAAAAACCATCCGATTGAAAAAATTCGAGAAATGAGAGAATTTATTAAAAGTAAAATTCAGGAGATAGTTGATGAAGAGTTTAATCATTAATTTTATTTCTTTCATAATAATAATTTCATTTTTTTCCTGCACACCGAATGAGAATGTAAGGTCTTCAACTGAAAGTGTTCCTGAAAAATTGAGCTTTGGCAATTACAAAATAACATTTATAGAGATAGGATCAACAACTTGTATCCCCTGTCAGATGATGCAACCCATAATGAAGGAAATAAAGGATTCCTTCCCGAACGATGTTCAGGTGGTTTTTTATGATCTAAATAATAGAGAAAATCTTAAATATGCACAAAAATATTCTGTTAGAGTCATTCCAACCCAAATTTTTATCGATAACAAAGGAGAGATTATTTTTAAACATCAAGGTTTCTTCCCAAAAGACGAGATATTTGAGTTTTTAAAAAGTAAAGGTGTTAAAAAATGATAGCGGATATATTCAACTTTGTCTACAAACTTCTTTATTCTTCTTTCATCTTTTCGATCATCGGAAGTTTCTTATGGGGTATTTTGAGTTTGATGCTGAGTCCCTGTCATCTTTCAAGTATACCTTTGTTAATCGGATACATAATTCAATCAAAGAAAAACACAAAAATTAACGGTTTGGTAATATCATCTATATTTTCCATTGGTATTTTAATCTCTCTAATACTCGTTGGAACTCTTTCATTGCTACTTGGAAGGATCGCTGGGGATTTAGGAATTTTTAACAATATAATTATTTCCTTAATTTTTTTGTTACTAACACTATATTTCTTCAACATTTTGAATTTTGATTTTTTTAATATTAAATTCGATAAAATATTTAAAGTAAAAAATTTAAAAGTTGTAAGTTTCTTAATAGGATTACTTTTTGGAACTGGCATAGGGCCTTGTACTTTTGCTTTTTTTGCTCCCATCTTTATTATAGTTTTTAAAAGTTCGAATAATATTTTAAAATCTTTATTTATTCTTTTATCATTCGGTTTAGGTCATATATTTTTCATAATTTTGAGTGGTGGTTTTACAGAGTTACTTTCAAAATATATTGATTTTGCTTCTAAAAATAGAACCATCCAATTTTTTAGAAAAATAATAGGAATAACAATGTTATTTTTATTCTTATATTATTTTGCAAGAACTGTAAAAGGAGTTATAAAATGAATGATGATCTAAAAAAACTTATTTGGATCTTAGGTGTTTTTCTAACCGCGTATTTTATTCCAATCAACTCAAAAACTATTCAAGATGCCATATTATCCTCTTTTTTTCTTTTACAGGATTATGCTCAAAAACATGTGATTTTATGCCTTATCCCAGCATTTTTTATAGCAGGTGCTATGGGTGTTTTCATATCATCGGATACTGTTCTAAAATATCTTGGAAGTAAAGCGAATCAAATCATTGCATACCTTATTGCTTCAGTTTCTGGAACGATACTTGCAGTTTGTTCATGTACTGTACTACCACTATTCGCAGGTATATATAAAAAAGGAGCAGGGTTGGGACCAGCTATAGCTTTCTTATATTCTGGACCTGCAATAAATGTTCTTGCGATAATTTTAACAGCCAAGGTTCTCGGTTTTCAGATTGGACTTTTTAGGGCAATTTTTTCAATCTTTCTTTCTATAATAATAGGTATAATGATGGCTTTAACTTTTAGAGAAAAAAAAGAGTTAACTGACGAAAATGGATTTTTAAATGAGAATGAAAATGATAATGAAAATGAAAGAAATTACTTTATTTTAAATTTAATCTATTTTTTTGCTATGATTGGAATACTTGTTTTTTCAAATTGGGCAAAAACAGATAATGCAACAGGATTCTGGTATTCAGTTTTTAAAGTAAAATGGTTGCTGGTTTCCATTTTTACATTGATATTAGGATTTTCTTTAAAAAAACTTTTGAATATAAAAACATTATACCTTTTAATTTCTTCTCTTGTTCTTTTAATCTTTTATTTAACCTTTAAATCTCCAATTATAACTTTTGTAACGGGTATAATAATCCTTGTAATACTGTTACTCAAAAGTAATGAAAAATCTCGATTTTGGCTTGATACCACAAAAGATTTTGCTTTTCAGATAATACCATTACTTTTTTCAGGTATACTTATAGCAGGTTTTTTACTTGGAACACCTGATGGAAAACTTGGAATAATACCCCAAACATGGATTTCAAGATTTGTAGGTGGGAATTCTATTTTGTCAAACCTCTTCGCTTCGATAGTCGGAGCTTTCATGTATTTTGCTACTTTAACAGAAGTCCCAATAATTCAAGGTCTGATGAATGCTGGCATGGGAAAAGGCCCAGCATTATCTTTACTCTTAGCGGGACCTGCACTTTCATTACCAAATATGCTTGTCATAAGAAGCATAATTGGAACAAAGAAAACAGTTTTTTATGTTAGTTATGTTATAATACTTTCTACTATCGCAGGATTCATTTTTGGTTTAGTAAATTAAACAGGAGGTTTTATGAAAATTCAAATTTTAGGTCCGGGATGTGTAAAATGTGTAAAACTTGAAGAGAATGCTAAAAAAGCAGCGGATGAATTGGCACTTCAATATGAAATTGAAAAAGTTAATGACATAAACAAAATAATTAATATGGGAGTTAAAATGACTCCAGCAATAGCTGTCGATGGTAAAGTTCTTGCTTATGGTCATGTCCTATCACCTGAAGCTATAAAAAAACTTTTAAAGGAACATTTGAATATATAAGAAAATTTAAACACATTCATAACATCTTATGGATCATCATGATCATCATGATCATAAAAAAGAAATTGATAGTATAAATTTAAAATTCATAGCATCAATAATTTTGAATCTTTTGATAACCCTCCTTGAAATAGTTGGAGGGTTTTTATCAGGATCATTAATGCTTTTGTCAGATAGTTTACATAATTTTGCTGATACTCTTTCTCTTCTACTTTCCCTTTTTGCTATAAAAATTTCAACAAAAGAAAAAAATAAAAGAAAAACTTTTGGGTACAAAAGGGCTGAAATACTGGTTTCATTATTCAATTCATTTTTTCTTTTGATAACCTCTTTTTTTCTAATTTGGGAAAGTGTAAAAAGATTTATAAAACCTGAAATTATAAATACGAACATACTTCTTTTCGTTTCAATTATAGGTTTTTTAGGCAACCTGATATCTGTTTTTATCTTGCACAAAGATTCTTCAAAAAGTTTAAACATAAGATCAAGTTACCTTCATCTGTTATCAGATACATTGAGTTCTATAGCTGTAATTATCGGAGCATTATTTATTAAATTCCATAAAATCTATTCCGTTGATTCTGTTCTCACATTCTTAATATCTTCTTATATAATTTTTCAAACTTATTCCATATTCAAAAAATCGATAGATATTCTTATGCAATCTTCTGTTGAACTCGATTACGATTCTATCAAACAGGATATAGAAAAAATAGATGGAGTTAAAAATATTCATCATGTTCATACATGGATGACAAATGAAACAACATTCTATTTTGAAGCACATGTAGAACTTGAGGATATGATGTTATCTCAGACATGTAAAATTATGGAAAAGATTGAAACACTCTTAAAAGAAAAATATGGAATAACTCACACAACAATACAGTTTGAAACAAACAAATGTGAAAACAAATCTATGTTTTAATGAATCTATCAAAATCAATTTTTTGTGCTTCTTTCAGTATATTTTTGAACATTCGGTTTAAACAGAAGGTGTATTTTATTTTACCATTTTTCTCTTCTATTATTTTTTTCATGATTCCGATCGCTCTGTTTCCTCCCATCCAACCAAAAGGGAAACCCATCGTTACAAATAGAATAAAATTTTTTCCTTGAATATTTTTTAGACCTTTTAGAAAAGTTAATAGCGGGTAGTTTAATCCAAAAGCCCAAACAGGACCACCAACTATTATCAAGTCAAAATTTTCAACGGATGGATAAGAGACTATTTTAAACTCTTTTCTTATATTCTTTTCCGAAAGTTCCGGTTCAGTATTTATTTCAAAAACTTCAACTGAATATTTTTTCACAAGTGTTTCTTTAAAAATTTCAGTAACTTTTTTTGTTATTCCAGATAGAGAATAGTAAACGATCAAAATTTTCATAGATCGCTCCTTTTAGAATAACTTTCAAAAATCTTTTTAAAGATTTCAAAAGTCATATTATCGTATAAAACGAGATAGATTTTTTCAAAAACCTCACCATAATCTTCGATGAAATCAAAAATGGATTTAAAAGCGATTTTTGCTGCTTCATCCTTCGGATATCCATATGCTCCTGTTGAGATGGCAGGGAACGCAATTGTCTTTAGATTATATTCTTTAGCTAATTTTAAAGAATTATAAAAGGCATTATAAAGAAGTTTATCCTCTCCCCTTTTCCCATCTGAATAGATAGGACCAACGGTATGTATTACATATTTTGCTTTCAATCTGTAACCTTTTGTGATTTTTGCTTCACCTGTTTTACACCCATTCAACTTTTTACATTCTTCTAAAAGATCAGGACCTGCTTTTCTATGAATAGCACCGTCAACACCACCTCCACCGAGAAGTGTTATGTTTGCTGCGTTCACTATACAATCAACATCCATTTCGGTTATATCACCCTTTATTATTTCAACATTTTCCATATTTTAATTTTAACACTAAAAATAAAATTTACCAGTAGTAATTTTCGTTTGCAAGATCATTCGAAATCGGATAAGGTTCTTCTTGGTAATTATCAACATACCAGAAATCGTATCCCCAATCCCCATCAAGATCGTTGCCATCCCAAACTGACGCTATACCGTAAACACAAATGTAATCAAAAGTATACCACTTGTACCAAAAAACATAGTATATGTATCTTGATTTTTGTGGAAACTTGAAAGGAAGTTTTTCAAGATCGATATCCTCAGGATAGTAACTGTTATCAGGATTAACAACAAGGTACCCCCAATAATTACCATTATCTGGAACATAAAGACCTGTTTCAAAAAAATTCAGCCTTTCATAATTGTAAACCGTTTTGATCGCATGTTTCATAATCGTTTGTCTGACAACGCCTCTAATCTTTATAAAAGATGGGACAGATAAGGAAACCAGAATACCAAGTATCGCGATAACAACTGTTAACTCAACGAGTGTGAAACCTTTCTTTTCTTTTAACATAATTCCTCCCTTTATTTCTGGACAATTATTCCTTTAGCAGAAAATGTCGGAGATTTTATAGAATCATCATTTATTTTCAAAATAAATCCAAAATTTTCATCTTTAGTATAATAGAGATATCTTGGTTTAGAAACATTATAACTTTTAGAAACTTCCTCTAAATTTTCAGGAAAAACTTTTTTATTCTTTCCATAATCGAGTATCAACCTATTGAAAAGTATCAATTCTTGATAAGGATTTAAAGAATCCATTTGAAGAAGAGCTACTTTTTCAATCTGGTTTGAAAATTGTTCTTTATGGGTTCCCTTATAGAAAAATAATATGAAAATTTCAAAAAGAATTATGGGAACACTTACAAAAATGAAAATATAAGCGAACGAGAATCGCTTTTTTTTCTTATACATTTCCTTTGGGTTTTCAAACTCATCCGCTTTCTTTTCGACTTCCTCTATTAAACTTTTGTAATCGCTTTCAGTCACTTCGCTTTCCAATTTGGATTTCTTTTCATAAACCATAACACCTCCTTTTTGATAGGAGATAACATAAATTGTGCCAAATGTTACTTATTATTTATTTTAATTTAAAAATAACACTTATGAAAAAATATTGTTTTATAAATTACACCGTAATAGAATCTTTACATTTTCTATTGACTTAGATTTAATACAAATATAAAATAACCAAAAGGATTTATTATTATGGAATATATATTTTATTTGATCACTTCTATATCATTATCTTTTTCACTTTTTATACTCTACAAACTCATCCCAATTACAGGTTCTTTCATTCCAGGCATGATGGGGTTTGTATTTACAGCATCTATTATTTTTCTCTTGTTTGAAAAGAAAATAATTTTAGGTTTTAAAAATAATTTTAAGACAGGTCTTTTAATATCAATCCCGATGATTGGTTTTTACATTTCATTCTTGTTCCAGTTGAATTTTTTTGACCCATTCATAATAATCTTTATCTTTTTCTTATCCTATAAAATCTCATCTGAACAATTTATAACAAAAAAATATGAAATTTTTTCTGTTTTAATCATGTTGGTAATTTTTATATTTTTGAACAAACTTTACACAGATTTAAAACTTTTCGTTTTCTTTTTTATATTTATTTTTATTCAGGTTATTCTTTTTAAATTGTTGAAAAAAACTCAAAAGTTCAATATATCCTCTGTGGAAAAAATATTTTATCCATATCTTTCTGGAGCAATAATATTAACCACATTATATTTTTTCAATAAACCTGAACAAACTCCTGAAATAAATCAATTGAATCAAATATTTTTATCCATTTACGTTTTTGTAACAAATTTTTTACTTTCATTATTTATGATCAAATATGAAAGTTTGGATTTAAAAAAAATAAATAAGGATTTTTTCTTCTTTGGTGCCCTTATTTTTACATTCATTATATTTTTGAACATTACAAACATTATTCTCTTATTTTTGGTTTTCATTTCAATCATAAAAGAATACTTTTTAAACAAAAGAATGAAAAAAGGGTTTGGTGTAAGTGAATACATCGCTATATTAACAATGGTTGCAATAATTTTCTCTCTTCTGATCCCGTCGATCAAAGTAATTAAAAACAAATTTGTAGCAATGCATGACTGTGAAAAATTGAACAATGGTAAAATTGATTTAAATAATATATATAAAATAGATGATCTCTACATAAAATTTATAGACAAAAAACCTTCATTTATATATTCAAAAACAAAAGATAAATTCAGATACCTCTCTATTCAATAATTTTATAAACATCATTTTTTACTTTTTCACATCTTTCTTTTATCTGGTCAAGAATATTTTTTGCCTTTGTCTTTGTATTCTTTTTATACTCTGCATCATCTAGATTTTTTAAATTGATAAGAATGTTCATATATGCACCTTCAGCACAAGAGATAAGATTCAAAGATGCTACACCCGCATCAGAGATGGAGTTTACATTTCCGATTTTGGTTATACTTTCAAGATATGGTAAAAGTTCATTTATGGTTTCCAATGTCTTCATTGGAACATAAATAGCTTTTTTCGTTGCGTCCTTTAATTTTTCATCTCTTGTTCTTTTTTCCTCTTCAGTTTTTTTGGGCATTTTAAAAACTTCCATATAATAGTTGAAGGCTTCAGTATCAAGATCGACAAGTTCAAGCATCAAATCTTTTACCTTTTGTGCTTTTGAAGAGATCTCTTCAGTATCATCATTATATTTTTCATATCCTTTTTTTCCAAAAGTCAAATTAGCAACCATTGAAACAAGTGATGCAGCAATTGAGCCAGACAATGCAGCGACACTACCACCACCCGGCGCTGGAGAATCAGTGGAAAGTTCGTCACAAAAATCTTTCAGATTCATATCTATAAGTTTTTTCTTTTTCATCTTACTCTCATACGCATACTCTATAACTTTTTTGTTAACATCAAAAGAATAAAGAGTATCAAGTCCCAATGATTTAATCGCTATATAAAGGATCTCCTTTTCAGGAATTCCTGTACATTTACCCTGTTTTTTCAGATAAAACTTACCTGCCTCTATTAAAGCATCTTTTGGAATCAAACCAACAAGTTCTGAACCGGTTACTTTAACTCCGATTTTATTTGCCTCCTCTGTTGCTTTTTCATAAGCAATATGAGGAGGAGTTACTTTCCAGTTCGTAAGATTTATTGATATCTGTGCAATATTATAATCATCAACAAACCATCCGATGGCTCTACATTCTTTTAAGAGTCCGGGGATATAAACCGTGTTTCCATTTTCATCTTTTACGATTTTCCCATTCTCATCTTTTTTAGGATATCCTTTCTCTCTTATAACATTTGCAATCTGTGTTGCAAGTTTAGCATCCTTTGTGTTAAGGTTTATATTGTATGCGATCAGAAAATCTCTAACACCTATGACGGTAGCACCACTTTTTGGATTGAATTCCGCTTTACCAAAATCTGGTTTCCAGTTTGGATCTTTTATTTTATCTTTAAGTCCCTCATACTCTCCTTCTCTTATATTTGCTAAAGATTTTCTTTTTGGTTCAGTTGCAGCATATTCATAAAGGTAAACCGGAATATTCAACTCGTTTGCAACTCTTTCTCCAAGTTCTCTAGCAAGTTGAACACATTCTTCAACACTGATTTCACTAACAGGAACAAATGGACAAACATCACATGCTCCCATTCTGGGGTGTTCACCTTTATGTTTTGTCATATCTATAAGTTCTGAACCTTTTTTTATAGCAAGAAATGCTGATTCGAGGACAGCTTCAGGAGTCCCAATAAAAGTTATAACCGTTCTATTGGTGGCTGCTCCAGGATCAACATCAAGAAGAATTGTTCCATTTACTGATTCTATAGCATCAGTTATCTGTTTAATAACATTCATATCTTTACCTTCAGAAAAGTTTGGGACACATTCAACTAATTTCATTTTTCCTCCTCAATTTTTTCATTCTTTTTTTCAATATTGTATTCTTTTAGTTTATAATGTAAAGTTCTTAAACTTATTCCCAAAACCTCTGCTGTTTTTTTTCTTGAATAATCGTTCTCTCTTAACACATTTAAAATATGCTCTCTTTCGACATCCTTTAACTTTTTCGAATAGAATTCTCTTTTTATTTTTCGTTTGTTCAAAATTTCTTCAGGTATATCATCGATAGTGATTATTTCATTCTGTGCCATCACTATCGCATGTTGTATAACATTTTCAAGTTCTCTTATGTTACCAGGCCAATCATATTTAAGAAGTGCTGCCATCGCTTCACTCGATACTCCTTCAATGTTTTTATTTTTCCCACTCAATTTATGGATAAGATATTTAACGAGGATCGGAATATCTTCAATCCTCTCGCGTAAAGGAGGTATGACTATTTTTACTACCTTTAACCGATAAAAAAGGTCTTCTCTGAAAGTGCCTTTTTTCACTTCTTCTTCAAGAACTCTGTTCGTAGCGGAGATTATTCTTACATCAACATTTCTGTCCTCCGTATCACCAAGACGTCTGATCTTATGTTCCTGTAAAACTCTTAATAGTTTTGTTTGGGTGGAAATTGAAAGATCCCCAACCTCATCAAGAAAAAATGTTCCACCATCTGCAGCTTCAAAGAGCCCAATCTTATCAGTTAAAGCACCAGTAAATGCTCCTTTCACATATCCGAAAAGTTCACTTTCGAGCAGAGTTTCAGGGAGAGCTCCACAGTACTGTGTGATAAACTTTTTATCTTTTCGTGGAGAATTAAAATGTATTGCTCTTGCGATAAGACCTTTTCCGGTCCCACTTTCACCCTCAAGCAGGACAGGGACATCACTGTTTATAACCTTTTCGATCAACCTTAAAACATCTCTCATCTTTTTACTTGTTCCTATAATATCCTCAAAATTGTATAAAGATGAGATTTCCCTTTTTAAACTCAAATTTTCCATCGCAAGAGAGTTTGTCAATTTCGCATTTTCTATACTTAGAACTGCAAGGTTTGCAAATGCATTCATAAACTCTATCTCTTCTTGCGAAAATATTTTTTTGTTGGTTTGTGTATCAAGATATATGACCCCGATAATCCTGTTTAACCTTTTCAATGGAACAACCAAAATCGAGCGGAGATTGTAAAGTGCTATCGATTGTGATTGTGAAAAACGTGGATCGGTTTTCGCATCAGAAGTTAAAACGATTTCTCCTTCCTGCAAAGCTTTATATACGGATGTCATAGAAATCTCTTTCGAGTTGATAATGTTTTCTTTATGAAGGTTTCTGGCAACCTCCACTTTCATCTCACCAGTTTTATCTTCAAGTATCATTAAAAATCCTCTTTCAGCTTTGAGAACATTCAAGGTTATATCCATTATCTTTTCAAGGAGTTCATTGTAATCCCTTATAGAGTTAATAATTTCACTCGCCTCATAAAGAGATTTTAAAACTTTCACATTTTCAGGTAAATTTTTTGTCATAAAAACTCCTTTACTTTGAAAAAAATTTTACAGAATTTTCTGAAAAATTTCCAAAAAGATCATAAACTCTAACATTAAATCTATACTCTCCTTCTTTAAGTATCTTTTCGTAAACAAACAGAGTATCATAAATCGAAAAAGAATCAGAAAAAATTATGCTATCGTTTTCATCATTTATTGATAAGTTGATATAAGAGGAATAATATGGCTTATCTGTTCTGAATTTGAAAATATAAGGGTAATCTACTTGTTGTGCCTCATAGGGATAATCTATCGTAGGTATATATTCAACAAACCTTATCAGTGTCAAATTTTTGACAATCAAACTTTCACCATAAACATCCTTGATTTTAATGGAAGCGTTCTCTCCTATCAGATCATAAATGTTTAATGGTGAACTCAGCCGGTTGAAATTCAAAGAACATTTTATAAAATTTCCTTCATAAACTTTGATAAAAGAGAACTCACCAAAATCGAATTTGATTGAAGCCAGAGAAATATCATCAATTGAATCTTTTTCCAAAACTTTCACTATAAAATTTACATTGTATTTTAAACTATCAAGTATGTCATAAGTTCTTTTAACAGAAGAATAAACATATGATGTTTCAATCTGTGGAACAAAATTCAAATACTCTACCAATTCGAGGGGAATACCAGAAGAGAGAAAAGTATCAATAAAAAATGTTGAATATCCCTCTTTATTAAACTTTATTTTTAAATTACCCTTCAAAACGTTTGAGAAAGAAACATAACCATTACCATCTGTTATCTTTGATAAAGTATCGTTTATACTAACTTCAACTCCAGGGAGTGGATTATGGAAATGATCATAACATAATATTTTAACAGTACTCTTACCAAATCGATTTTCAGGATCAAGTAACGCTTCATGTGGTTGATCAATATAACAACCCTGATATAAAAAAAGACACAATATAAAAATTTTCAAAAATTTTACCATACAATATCAAAAATATTAAAAAGATAAACAGAGAATGAAACATCTATAAAAAATCGATTAACTTTCGACCAACTGTTATAGAGATTATAATTCTTAATAGCGTCCTCTTCGGTTGTCGATTTCATATACATATCCTTCATATTCAAAGTGAAAATGTAAGAAGTCACACTTCCTATAATTGAAGAAAGAAAAATCGATCCCAAAACAATCGACTTATTCTTTTCACCGATGGACATCTGTCCCCATCCAGGGAAAACTAATGATTTAATGATAATATTTTTTTTGTTTACATTCAAATTGCTTTCAGTTTCGATTTTAAAATAAGATGGTGTTTCCTTTATCAAAAAATTTATCCTCTCCTTTGCTTTCAAAAACACCTGAACTATTTTGGGAGAAACGAATTCTTCGTTCAAAGTATAATTGTTATCAAGGGTTAAAATATTTTCAAAATACCTTTGACCATTTATCGTATCACCTAAAGCAATATATGAAAATGCTATATATGTTTGTAGATTTATAAGATCATCTTTTCCCATATCATCTTTAAAATCTTTAAATATTTTTTCCCCTTCTGAGACAACCTTATTATATTCTCCAGTTTCATAGTAGATGATTATATCATTTATTGTGGTTGAAAAAATTAAAAACGGAATGATCAAAATTAAAAGGAATAAATTTTTTTTAATAATTCCTCCTCTTTAATGAAAATTTCATCCTCTATCGGTTGATATGCTGGATTCTCAATTTTTATTCTATGCGGACCAATCAAAAGTTTGATAGAATCACCTATAGGTGTGAGTCCAATATAATTATCATCTATTGTTACTTTTCCCCATGGTCTTACGACTATTTTTAAATAACCGAACGCTTTTTCGAGTTCAACATCAATTTTTAAAACTCTATCCTTCTCAACAAAAATTTCCTTTGAATACTCTTTTCTGTTTGGATGTTTCAACTTTATCAAATGTTTCCCAGTTTTCAGTTTAATGTTTTTCGAAAGAGGTGTTCGATCAATAAAAATACCATCTATATAAAGATCAGCCCAAGGAACAACATTTACCACAAGATAACCGTATTCTTCCCTTATCTCCTTTTTTTTCAGTTCAAAAAATATTGAATCATTTTTTGTTAAATCAAAAATGGTATCTATTTTTTCATATTCAGGATTTAAAGATGAAATTCTATATTTACCTTTTTCGAGTGAAATTTTTTGAGGTGTTAAAACAACTATAGAATCGTTTATTGATATCTGAACATCTTTCGGCTGTGTTACTATAAAAAGAGAAAATTTTTCAACCTGCTGTTCCTTTATATAAACAGTTTTTATTTTTTCATTCTTTGTAAAAAAGTAGAATTGATAAAAGATAATGGACATAAGAACTAACAATAAAAAAACAAAGACCACAAGTTCTGTATATTTACCTCTCTTTTTTATTTTGACTTTTATATAGGACTTAAGATGTTGATCCTCACCTTTGGGAGAAAAAACAAACTCCTTTAAATCATTTTTTGTAATGGAGATTTCAAATTTATCAATTTTCTCAACTATCTCATCACAAGAAGCAGGTCTTTTGGATGGATCCCTGTTCAACATAGAATTTATGAGTTCAATAAAAAGTGGTGGGATATTATTTGGATCATAATCAAAATCCAAATTTCTAAAATAAAGAATATTGTTTATAGTTTCAAATTGATCCTTTCCTTCAAAAGGATTTTTCCCTGTTATCATCTCAACAACCGTTATTGCAAGGGAAAATATATCGGACGAAACTGTGATCTCTCTTCCCGCAAGTTGCTCTGGAGGAAAATATGCAGGGGTTCCAATATACGTTCCAGGATTTGTGACATTTATAAGTTCTTTTCCAAACGCGAGCCCAAAATCTGTAATTTTTACTGTGCCATCCTCAGATAGCATTATATTATCTGGTTTCAAATCTCGATGTAAAATTTGTTGCGAATGGATATACGATAACCCCTTTAAGACCTCTTTTAAAATAAAAAGTGCATATTCAAAAGGTATTGTTTTCTTTTCATTTATAACGCTCTTTAATGACTTACCCTTTATATATTCCAGAACGATGAATTTGTCATCTTCTTTTTCATAAAAATCGATAATTGAAACTATGTTTTCATGCTTCAATTTCCCAAGAATCGATGCTTCCCTCTTAAATCTTTTTACAAAATTTGCATCCTGACTTAAATGTGGGTGCAATTTTTTAATCACAACTTCTCTGTTGAGAGAAATTTGCACACCCTTATATATTGTTGCCATTCCTCCTGTTGCAATTGTTTCCTTGATAATATATTTATTTTCATTCATATTCATGATCTTAATTTTAACATTACAGAGAAATTAGTCAATAAATCGATTTCACAATCAATAAAATGTTATTCCAAACCAATCGTATTTATCATTTCTGTTTTTATCAAAAGTTATAAGATCTATTCGTTTATTTTTTATTGGTAATAAACCATCCTCATCTGTTTTTATCAAAAACTCTTCAATTTCACCATCGGAATAATGAATAAACAATTTTATTCCATCAGATTTTTTTAACACATTATAATCATCAAAAAAACATATCTTTACTTTTTCAAAATTTTTTTCTAACACTTTTACTGTATCATTAATTTTTGAAATAATCACAACTTCACTTCCTATAAAAGACAATCTTCCTTTGTTAGCAATAAAATTAGGGTTTCCATTTTTTAAAAATAAGTACTCCGTATGTGATATTGAGAAATCGTTACCAAAAGAAAATGGTAAAACACCATAAAGATCTGTATAATAACCACAGCGATCAATTTTTGAAATTGTTTTAAAGAAAAAATTATTCAAAGATTCACTAACAAGAGGTTTTAAATGAACGATGAAATCTTTGTCGGGACTATACATTCTTTCAATATCTGAAATATAAACGATCGAGGATTCGGGTAAAGATGTAAACAGCCTTTTCATAGGTTTTAAACCGTTCTTTTCCGCTATATACCTATAACCCCATTCACCGATAAAGTATCCATTTTCAGTTTTGTTAAACTTTAAATTTCTGTAAGAATTTGTTGCCAAAAGATCAGAATAGAAAAGAAAAAATAATAAAATAAAGGTAGAAAAAAAAGAAAATTTTAAATTAACATTTTTTAAAAAAAATCTTGTAAAAATAACGAAATAAAAAAAGTAAGATATGTAAAGATATCTCCCTACTATCATTGGTGATAAGGAAATGATCGATAATGAAAATAAAGCAAAGTATATTTTAAATTTTTTATCATCACTCTCAAACATAACCCTGTAAATTGAAAATAGACCCATCGAAAGTAAGGTTGTTCCAATGATGATGTTGATCATATTTTGTTCCAAAACGATGAAATAAATTATTGAAATAATTGTTGATAGATAAAATAACGGATCTTTCAAATTCCGATAGGATGTAAAGGGGATTGAAAAAAACCCGATCCATATAATGTAACCGATTATCTTTCTAAAGGTTTTATGATAGTTTAAAAACCTTTCTGACCCTTCCCATTTTAAAGACCTGAAAATATCAGCGCCTAAATTGAACACTTTGATAAAAAATAGGAGAGAAATAAAAAAGATCAAAAAACCAATAAAGTATCCTTTTCTTAATCTTTTCAACTGGAAAAAAAATGTGAGAACCAAAAAAAGGTTTATATATGATAAAAGAATGGAAAACGAAAAAAAGAAAAGAAAAATTAAAAAACTTTTTATATTCTGTTTTTCAACAAAGTTTTCAAGTAAAATATAAGACACAAGAAACGAAAGGAAAAACAAACTATCCATCATAAAAGAATTGTAATACAAAGCAAATGCTGGATTTAAAGTGAAAAGAAAAGCAACAAGATCGTGGTTGTCGATTTTTAATTTCTTTAAATAAAAAGAAACAACAATAAAAATTAAAACAGCTAAAAAATAATAGTAAAGATGTAAAACAAATATGTTCCCATAACTTATTTTATGAAAAAAATGAAAGATAAGATAAGGTAGTATCGTATGTGTTCCATCCGAAGGTGTCAACTCTAAACCATTGAAAACAAATTCCGTTTTTTGGAATTCAAAAATATTTTTATTTTCTAAGATGTTGGAAGAAAAAAAATAAAGATAATCATCATAATTCACATATCTACTTGAGAATAATGATAAAAAGATTATAATAAAAAATATGAAAAAAATTTTTTTCATTTTAATGAATTATAACTTTCTAAAAAGATTTAGTCAATAATAAGGAGTTTTTATGATAGTGGATAAGAGAATACAAAAATGGGCAAAAACACTTGTTGATTATTCAACAGGGATAAAAAAAGGTGAAAAAGTTTTTCTGAGAGGTTCAAGTGAAACCATACCACTTTTAAAAGAAGTATATAGAGAGGTAACAAAAAGAGGTGCTTTCTGTGAAGTTAAAATTGTTGATAGCGAATTTTCAGAAATATTCTATAAGGAAGCGAGTGAAACGTTGATTGAATTCGTTTCACCTATCGATGAATACATATTCAAAAATTTTGATGTTTTAATTTCCATAGGTGGAGAGAAAAATTCTAAAACACTTTCAGGTATTGATCCAACAAAAATAAGAAAATCGATGAAAGCAAGAGAAAATTTGAACAAAATTTTCTCTGAAAGGGTTGCAAAAGGAAATATGAGGTGGGTACTAACATACTATCCAACGCACTCCGGGGCACAGGAAGCAAATATGTCATTATCAGAACTTGAGGATTTCGTAATAGATGCATGTTTTTTAAACAAAGATGATCCAGCAAAAGAATGGAAAAGAATACACAGAGAGCAAAATAAAATAATAGAATTTCTATCAAAAAAGAAGAATTTCAGAATGATCGCTAAAGATACGGATTTACATTTTTCATCAGAAGGAAGAAAATGGATAAACTCTGATGGACATAACAATTTTCCATCAGGAGAAGTGTTCACAAGCCCTGTTGAAACCAGTGTTAATGGAAAAATAAGATTCACTTTCCCAGGTATTTATATGGGGAAAGAGATCGAAGACATATACCTTGAATTCAAAAATGGAAAGATTGTAAAATATAGAGCAAAAACTGGAGAGGAACTTTTGAAAGAGTTAATAAAAATAGATGATGGTGCGTCAATCGTAGGAGAAGCAGCGTTAGGAACGAATTATGGGATAAAAAAATTCATAAAAAATATGCTTTTTGATGAAAAGATTGGAGGAACAATACACCTCGCTCTCGGTAATGGATTTAAAGAAGCTGGTTCGAAAAACTTTTCTTCACTCCATTGGGATCTTTTATGTGATATGAGAGAATATGGAGAAATATATGCTGATGACAAACTGTTTTATAAGAATGGAAAATTTTTAATCGAAGGAGTTAAAATATGAATGAAAAAAACATAAATATCAAAATCGATAAGGAAGTCGCAGAAGGTGAATATGCAAACCTCGTGTTGACAGTTCATTCATCATCAGAATTTATTTTTGATTTTGCAAAACTCTTACCTGGTATAACTGAAGCAAACATTCACACAAGAATAATCATGACTCCAGCACATGCGAAAATGTTTTATAAATCTTTAAAGGACAGTATTGAAAAGTATGAACAAAATTTTGGTGAGATAAAAATTGAAGAGGATCTCAAACAGAAAAATATCGGTTTTAATAAAAACAATGGTTGATTTTTAAAATAACATATGTAAAAATTATCGAAGAAAAAACAAATGAGATTTTATACTTTTTGTAAAACAAAGTGATTAAACTCAATTCAAAGAATATAAAAATAAAAAGATCTATCTGAAATTCATACATAAGATACATTTTTTCAGAAAAGGAAACTACCTTTTCTATAAATTTAAAAATATAAACTACAGGATATTGAAGAAAACCAAATAATGGTAAAAGTGAAAGTAAAGATAAAGGTATAAAAAATGAAAAAGGAAGATAGAGCACTGTTGTGAAAATAGGTGAACCAACAGAGACATATTTAAACTGATACATCATATAAGGCATAGTTAAAATTAAAACTACAACAGAGGTCAAAAAAATTTTAAAAAGTCCCCCTTTTAGGTTTAACACTTCGTTTGAAATATAAATACCGTATACCCCAAGGAAAGATAAAATGAATCCATTATCTTTGAAATTACTATCATTGAAAACCAGCATAAAAATTAATGTTAAAAAAATTAAACTCTCTTTATCAACCTTTCTTTCCAGTAACTCTCCCAGAAGAAAAATGGTAATAAAGACAACAGATCTCACAACAGGTGGATTATTGTATGTTAAAAAAGAATAAAAAATTAGAATCAGTATTGATAGTATAACTTTTAACTTTTTTTTGATTGGAAAAAAATAAAGGAGAAAAAAAAGAGAAGAATAAATTATCAGAACATGTTGACCACTTATCGCAAGAAGATGGATGACTCCAGAATTTATAAAATCTCTCTTCAACTTTGAATCAAGATCCTTTCTGTAACCAATGATGATTGAATTTATAAAACCTGAAATCTTTTCTTCAGGATACCTTTCTCTTACTCTGTTAACAAGGATCGTTCTTAATCTATCGATTGAATTTTCACTGTTAACAGAATCTATCTGTAAAATCGTAGATTTGAAAAAAACATCATAGTTTTCAAGAAACTTTTCATGATCTTTATTAAAATCTATTTTTTCAATTTTGAACTTTCCATATATCCTATCACCTTCAAGAAAAATAAGATCAGTGTTCAAAAAAATTTTAATTCTATCACTTTTTGTTAAATAACCATACTTAAAACCTTTTTTAACGGATAATTCGAGTTCATAAAAACCTTCCTTTAACTCAATCTTTTCCTTTAAACTTAGAATATAACCTGATAAAAAAACTATCAATATTGATAACGAAAGTAAAAATTTTTTTTTGAGTAAAGTATTAAATATCAATATGGACAGAGGGAAAATTAAATAACCGTTTTTGTTATAAAAATAACCAAAATAAATAGAAAATATGTATAGAAAAAAATAGAGAGTCATCAACCATAAAGAACAGGGGAAAGTTCTCCTGCTAACCTTTTGATCTCATATCTTGCAAGTCCAACATTCTGCTCTTTTCCAGTTAAAGCATAATAGATATAATAATCCTTCCCTATCATACCAGTAACAATGGTCATTTTTCCTGTAATGAGTATAATTTCAGCCATTTCACCAGCACCTATCTCTTTTGAAATTTTTTCAGCTGTTATCGCAAGTGTTGCGAGTTCTGCATCTGCAAGAGATAGATCTGCTTGAGGATATTTTGTGTAAGAAGCGAGAGCTATACCATCAGTTCCAACAAGTGAAACTGCAACACATCCTGTTATTTTTTCGCCACTATCTTTTAGGATCGAATCAAAATCCATCACTTCCTCCCTAAAATTATATCAAGTAAACTTCTTTTCTTTTTAAAATATTTTTGTTTAATAAGAAACGCCCTTTTGCTTTTAGGGTTTAAGTTTATAGCCAATTTAAAAAGTTCTTTTGCCTTTTCATCTTTTCCCATTTCAAAATATGCTTCAACAAGATTTAAAATAATTTCCTGATCAGAAAAATTGGAAGAAGTCAACGAACTGTCCATAAGTTCAATACCCTTCTTTTTATCGATTCCTGAAAAGAATAGAGAATAACCATAAAGTGAAAAGAATTCATCCGATGGTTTTTTGTTTTTGTATTTATAATGCATTTCCAATTTTTTAAAAAGATCTATTGCTTCTTTGAATTTTTTTTCTTTAACTTTCTTTTTTGCTTTCAGATAATAGTTTTCAAACTTTTCATCATTTTTCTTTTCCTCTAAATTTATTCCCTCTTTAAATTTTTTAAGTTTTTCATCATATTCTTCCCTTTTTTTATCATCCGAGAGAACATCGTACGCTTCAGCAATATCTGCAAATATATTTTCGTTTTTAGTTCCCTCCTGAGCGAGTTTATCGGGATGATATTTTTTTGCCAATGCAAAATATGCCTTCTTAATATCGGCTTTTGAAGCATTTTCAGGCACATTTAAAATTTCATAATAATTTTTCATAAAAGATATTATATTGTTAAGATTTTTTAAGTCAACAAAATGTTAAAAAATACCTAAATCGGCTTTAACCTTGGTGAGTTTTTCTTTAGGTATCTCTTTAAACTGCAAAAATTCCATATTGAAAACACCCCTTCCCTGAGTTAATGTTCTAAGATCGTTCATATAACCAAACATTTCGGAAAGGGGAACCTCACAATCTATCGTTGTCATTCCATTTTCTTTTGAGATACCTTTTATCATTGCATACCTTGAGTTTATATCGTTGATAACAACTCCAACGAACTCATCTGGAACGAATATATCAACTTTCATTATGGGTTCAAGGAGATAGTTTGGAACCTTTTTTAAAGCATCCTTAAATGCCATCGAAGCGGCAAAATTGAAGGATTGCTCATTTGACGAATTGATATCATATTTTGCTTCAGCGAGGATTACTTTTATGTTAACCACAGGAAACCCAGCTATTATTCCACTTGAACTTGTTGATTTTACTCCATCCTCAACAGCTTTTATGAATTCAAGAGGTAACATATCTTTGGAAACTTTCGACTCAAAAGAAAAATAATCTTTTTCATTTTTTTCGATCAATAATTTAACATAAGCAAAAACCGTTTTCTGTCCAATGATCTTGTTTAATTCATATTCACCTTCTGTTCTGTCTTTTATCGTTTCACGATAGGTGACTATAGGTTTTCCGACTCTTGGATCCACATTGTATTCTCTTTTCAACCTATCTACAATTATTTCAAGATGTAATTCTCCCATTCCAGAGATTAGAAGTTGTCCTGTATCTTTGTTCATAAAAACTTTGAATGTTGGATCCATCTCCTGCATATTCTTCAAAGCTTCGTTTAATTTTTCTTCTTCATCCTTTCTTCTTGGTTCAACTGATATTGAAACTACAGGCTCAGGGAACACCGGTTTTTCAAG
Organism: Caldifarciminota bacterium; assembly: GCA_039804105.1. Classification (GTDB taxonomy): domain Bacteria; phylum Hydrothermota; class 32-111; order 32-111; family 32-111; genus 32-111. The sequence continues at coordinate 13,256 of JBDRZU010000001.1, read as the reverse complement.
CGCTATAGGATGTTTTGGATCCGATATAGTTGATCCTGTGATTGAACTTCTCAATCCTACAACACCACAGATGTCTCCAGCTTCACATTTTTCAACCTCGATCCTCTTGTTGGAATGTATCATGAAGATTTTTGTGATCCTCACTTTCTCGTTGAAAGTTGTATCGAGCACCTGATCTTTCAATTCAAGTTTTCCAGAATAAACTCTCATGTATCCAAGTTTTCCAAAATGTTTATCAATTTCAATTTTGTATATCAATCCACAGAAGGGACTTTTTTTATCAAGATGTCTTATAATCTCTTCTCCAGTTTTCGGATTGATTCCCACTATTGGAGGTCTATCAAGAGGAGAAGGCAAAAAATAACATATCGCATCGAGTAACATGTGAACACATTTATTTTTTTTGGAAGAACCTGCGAACACTGGAACTATCTTACAACTTATGACTCCCTTTCTGATTGAGTTGATGATCTCTTGATTTGATATAGTTTTACCTTCTATAACTTTTTCAAGAATCTCATTATCAAAATTTGCCAACTTCTCTATTAACAAATCTCTTTCATTTTGACTTCTTTCTTTCAAGCTTTCAGGAACATCTGTGACTATATATTTATGTTCATCCACTGAATCATTATATATATATGCTTTCATTTCAATAAGATCAACTACCCCTACAAAGTCCTCTTCTTTACCAATGGGGATTTGAAGTGGGATTATTTCAACAGGGAACTTTTCTCTCATACTTTCAACAACTCTATCAAAATCAGCACCACTTCTATCCATTTTGTTGATATATGATATCCTTGGGACATTGTATCTATCCGCCTGTCTCCATACAGTTTCAGATTGGGGTTCAACACCTTCAACACCACTGAAAATAACAAGAGCACCATCGAGAACTCTTAAAGATCTTTCAACTTCTGCGGTAAAATCGATATGACCTGGGGTATCTATGATATTTATCCTGTAATCCTTCCAGTTCACAGAAGTGACAGCGGATGTTATTGTTATTCCTCTCTCTTTCTCCTGCTCCATCCAATCCATCGTGGCTGTGGCATCATCAACCTCCCCGATCCTATGTATTTTCCCTGTATAAAATAGAATCCTTTCGGTAGTTGTAGTTTTACCTGCATCTATATGGGCTATTATTCCAATGTTTCTTACAATATTCTGTTCCATATAAAAAAAAAGCCCATTGATAAATGGGCTTTTTAAAAATATTAAAAATTAAAATCTGAAATGAGCGTAGGCCTTGTTCGCTTCTGCCATTCTGTGAGTATCTTCCCTTTTCTTCAAAGCAGCACTGTTCTCTTTCTTATAACATGCTAAAAGTTCATTCGCTAACTTTTCAGCCATCGAATGATCGTTTCTTGCATGTGCGGCTTCAAGAATCCATCTTATAGCAAGAGCAAGTTTTCTTTCAGGTTTAACTTCCATAGGAACCTGATATGTGGCTCCACCGATCCTTTTAGGTCTAACTTCAACAACAGGTTTAACATTATTTAACGCTTTTTCAAAAACCTGATAACCATCCTCTCCTGTCTTCTTTGCAAGGATTTCCAAAGCATCATAAAAAATTTTAAGTGCTATAGATTTTTTTCCTTTTTTCATGATGTTGTTGATGAATTTACCTGCTGTTAAACTCTTGTATCTTGGATCTGCATACTCTCTTTTTGGCAGAACTCTAATTCTTCTTGGCATATTTTAAAACCCCCTTTATGTAGTTTGTTTTGGTTTTTTTGCACCGTAAAGGGATCTTGATCTTCTTCTATTTTCAACTCCAGCGGAATCGTAAACACCTCTTATAACATGGTATCTAACTCCAGGAAGATCTTTAACCCTTCCACCTCTTATCAAAACAACAGAGTGTTCTTGAAGATTATGACCTTCACCGGGAATATACGCTGTAACTTCGTACCCGTTTGACAATCTAACTCTTGCAACTTTTCTCAGAGCTGAATTTGGTTTTTTAGGTTTGGTTGTATAAACTCTAACACATATTCCTCTTTTCTGAGGTGCTGCTTTCAAAGCCGGTGATTTGGTCTTTTTAGTTACTTTTTTCCTTTTGTTTCTTACAAGTTGATTAATTGTTGGCATACAATTTACTCCTCCGTTACAGATGTTTGTTGATAAAGTTCATTATCTGTAAAAATTTCTTCTATATCCTCTTCTTCAATTTTTCTGAATTTTCTAAAACCGGTTCCTGCTGGCAACAGGTTTCCGATTATAACATTCTCTTTTAAGCCATTCAAATAATCTATGCTACCATTTATTGCTGCATCTGTCAATACTCTTGTTGTTTCCTGGAAAGATGCTGCTGATATGAACGATTTTGCATTCAACGATGCTTTTGTGATACCCATCAACAACCTTGTGTAAAGAGCTGGTCTTTCACCTCTTTCTCTTACCCTTTCATTCTCAAGGTCAACATCTTTCTTTTCAACTATTTCACCCTGGATAAAATCTGTTTCACCTGGATCGGTGATTTTAACATATTTTATCATCTGTCGTATAATAACTGATATATGTTTGTTATCTATGTTAACTCCCTGTGCTCTGTAAACTTCCTGTATCTGGTTCATCAAAAAGTTTGCAACATCACCAATATCTTTAATCCTCATCAAATCATGTGGATCAACAGAACCATCACACAGTTTATCACCCGCTTTAACCTCTTCTCCTTCATAAACGAGGATATGTTTGCCTCTTGGGATCCTGTACTCCTTTTTACTACCATTTGGTGTTATAACATAAACTATCTGCTCTCCTGTTCCTTTCTTGGTTTCTCCAATTTCAACTATTCCATCGACTTCTGAAATCACAGCTTTCTCTTTTGGAACCCTTGCGTCAAACAGTTCTGTCACTCTTGGAAGTCCACCTGTTATATCACTTGCTGTTGCTTTAGCTTTAGGAGTTTTCAAAATAATGGTTCCAGGTTCAACCTTTGTTCCATTTTTGACCATTATGTATGATCCAACTTTGACTGAAATACTTCTCAAAACATTGTTGTTTGTTCTATCTACTATTTCGACTCGAGGATTTAAACTTTTATCCTTTGTTCCAATGACAACAAAAATTTCATCGCTTCCAATTATTTCACTTCTAACATTATACTCTTCTTTTATATCTTTGAATTTCACGATTCCAGAATAGTTCGCAAGTTCTACAGTCGAATAAGGATCCCTTGTGAAAAGTTCTGTATCCTTTGTTACCATCTGCCCATCTTTTACAAGGATATGTGAGGCAGGGGGAACACTCAGATCATATTTAACTTTGTTGTTTTCATCAAGTATCTGGATCTTTGCATCCTTTCCAGCACTTATGTCTTCACCCTTTTCATTTTTCAAAATCTTTAGATGAACAAATTTTACTTTTCCTTCCTCTTTCGCTTTGATTGAAGTTTCTTCTGCCAATCCTCCAGCAGTACCACCGATATGGAAGGTTTTCAATGTCAACTGTGTTCCCGGTTCTCCTATCGATTGTGCAGCCATGACTCCAACAGCTTCACCTATTTCAACCAACCTTCCTGTTGCAAGATTTCTTCCATAACATTTCTGACACAATCCATGTTTCGCTTCACAAGTAAGGACTGATCTTATCTTTATCTTTTCTATTCCTTCCTCATCCAATCTTAACGCTTTTTCATGAGTGATCTCTTCATTCTCATGAACGATTATTCCCTTTTCGATATCCTTTCCATAGACATCTTCAAGTGAGAACCTACCTTCAACAAGTTCGCTCAATTTTTTTACTACACCTTTTTCTCTTATCGGTGTTACCTCTATACCGAGTATCGTTCCGCAGTCCTCTTCTGTGATTATAACATCCTGTGCAACATCAACAAGTTTTCTTGTAAGATAACCTGCTTCAGCTGTTTTTAACGCTGTATCGGTTAATCCTTTTCTTGAACCATGTGTTGAAATAAAATATTCAACAACCTGTAATCCTTCCTTGAAATTTGATTTTACCGGAGTTTCAATAACCTCTTCACCGGTTAATTTTTTCTGAGGTCTTTGCATCAAACCCCTTATACCGATCAACTGTCTGACCTGTTCAATGTTTCCTCTCGCTCCGGAACCAACGATCATATATATTGGGTTGAAACCATTTTTATCCTCTTTTAACCTCTTTTCAACGATCTTCTGAATGTCATCTGTTGCTTTCAACCAGGCACTTTTTACCCTTTCATATCTTTCCTTTTCAGTTGTTGTCCCCCCCTTGCTGTGTTCTCTGTTAATTCTATCGACCTCTTTCTGTGTTCTTTCGATTATTTCATCCTTTTCTTTTGGAACGATCATATCATCTATTCCAAAAGTCAATCCTGAGATCGTTGAGAAATAAAACCCTTTCTCTTTTATGTTATCAAGAAGTTCTATCATTTCCCTGTTGGAAACATTCCAGAAAGCGTTGTAAAGAAGTTGTTGAAGTTTCTTTTTATCGATAGTATCGTTAATAAACCTTAACTTTTCAGGCAAGAAACTGTTAAAAATAATTCTTCCGATTGTCGTTTCGAACACCTGATTTTTGTATACAAACTTCACAGGAGTGTGGATTTTCAAAATTTTATTTTCATAAAGATAATACGCTTCATCAAAACTATCAAGAACCTTTTCCCCAATTTCTTTTTTCAATTCATCCTTTTTAGCGGTTAAATAGTACATTCCTACAACCATATCGTGTGTAGGAGTCACAATGGGACCACCATGTGCTGGTGACAAAAGATTGTTTGCAGAAAGCATTAAAAGTTGTGCTTCAACTCTTGCTTCATAAGAAAGTGGAATATGAACAGCCATCTGATCACCATCGAAATCAGCGTTGAACGCAGTACAAACAAGAGGATGCAATCTTATCGCCTTACCTTCAATCAAAACTGGCTGAAACGCCTGAATACCCAATCTGTGCAATGTTGGGGCTCTATTGAGAAGAACAGGGTGATCTTCGATTATCTCTTCAAGGATTTTCCATACCTCTTTTGATTCAGCATCTATAATCTTTTTAGCGTTTTTGATTCCACTTGCTATTTTCCTCTCTTCGAGTTTCTGTATTATGAATGGTTTGAAAAGTTCGAGGGCCATCTCTTTCGGAAGTCCACACTGATAGATTTTTAATTCAGGACCTACAACGATAACACTTCTTCCAGAATAGTCGACTCTCTTTCCTAAAAGATTCTGCCTGAATCTACCATTTTTACCTTTTAATGAATCTGTCAAAGATTTTAACGCTCTGTTTCCTCTACCTTTTATCGGTTTCCCTCTCTTTGTGTTATCAAGAAGAGCGTCAACCGCTTCCTGAAGCATCCTTTTTTCATTTTTCAAAATTATGTCTGGGGCGTTTGTCTGGATAAGATTTTTCAACCTATTGTTTCTTGAAATAACTCTTCTGTAAAGATCGTTAAGATCACTCGTTGCGAATCTTCCACCATCGAGAGCTACAAGTGGTCTCAGATCTGGTGGAATAACAGGTAATCTAAAAAGTATCATCCATTCAGGTTTGTTTCCAGATTTTCTGAACGATTCAACTAGTCGTAACCTTTTCAAAATCTTTTTCTTTTTATCGGAACTATCACTCCCACTCTCGTTTCTTACCTGCATCCTTAACTCTAAAGAAAGTTCATCAAGATTTAAATCTTTTAAAAGTTCATAAATCGCTTCAGCGCCCATCATCGCCTTAAAAGTATCACCGTATTCATCAAGAAGTTGTTGATATTTTTCTTCAGTTATAACATCACCTTTTGCAAGACCAGTTTTTCCTGGATCTATAATTGCGTAAGCATTATAGTACAAGATCTTTTCAAGATCCTGTGTTTTCATATTGAGAAGAATACCTATTCTGCATGGAGTTGATTTATAAAACCATACATGTGCTATTGGAACAGCGAGTTCAATGTGTCCCATCCTTTCTCTTCTAACTTTCGACAATGTCACTTCAACACCGCATCTTTCGCAAACGATCCCTCTATATCTTACATGTTTATATTTACCACAGTTACACTCATAGTCCTTTACAGGTCCAAATATCCTTTCACAGAAAAGTCCATCCCTTTCAGGTTTTTGAGTTCTATAATTTATTGTTTCAGCTTTTAAAACTTCACCACTTGAAAGTTGTAGAATTTTTTCAGGTGAGAGAAGTTTTAACTGTATATAATCAAAATCTATAGGTCTGAGGATTTTTTTCTGTTTGATTTTATCTTCAGCCATTTTTTTCTCCTTTTTATTCTAAAGGTTCTTTTCTCTCATTACGTTCATCTTTCAGATCTTCCTCTTTTCCTAAAATAACATCAAGGCACAATCCGTTCATCTCTTTTACAAGGACATTGAACGCTGCAGGTAATCCTGGTTCTGGTGGATTTTTACCTTTTACTATAGATTCATATAGATCGGTTCTTCCTTTAACATCATCTGATTTGACGGTCAACATCTCTTGTAATGTGTATGCGGCTCCATATGCCTCAAGAGCCCAGACCTCCATTTCACCAAACCTCTGACCTCCAAACTGTGCTTTACCACCAAGAGGCTGCTGGCTTATCAACGAATAAGGGCCAGTAGCTCTGGCATGTATTTTATCTTCAACCATATGTGAAAGTTTCAACATATACATGTTCCCAACAGTAACAGGTTCATCAAACGGCTCACCTGTTTTCCCATCGTACAAAACCATTTTCCCAGTTGGATTTCCCACCTCACTCATAAGTTTTTTTATCTCATCAATTGTAGCGCCTTCAAAAACTGGTGAGGAATATTTTTCGCCTTTTTTGTATCCAACATAGCCAAGTAAAGTTTCAAGCACCTGTCCAATATTCATTCTGCTTGATACTCCAAGTGGATTTAACACTATATCTATTGGAGTTCCATCAGCCATGTATGGCATATCTTCAACAGGCACTATTTTAGCTATCACACCTTTGTTACCATGTCTTCCTGCAAGTTTATCTCCAACCTGTATGTTTCTTTTCTGTGCGATAAACACTTTGACAACCTTTAAAACACCGTTTGGTAACTCATCGCCATGTAACTGATCTATTGAGTCCTCTCCTATTCTATTTTTTATCTTATTTATTGCGTTACTTGCATCTCTTATTATTTTGTTAACTTTTTTGTAATCATCAGGTAAAACTTCCTTATCAAATATTATCTTTGAGAAATCAAGTTTTTTGATCATCTCAGGTGTTATTCTTGTGCCTTTTCTAACGACGACTTTACCATAGATATCTTTCAAAGATTCGTTCAACTTTTTATCAACGAGAAGTTCTTTTAAATATTCATTCCTTTTCTTCATAATTCTTTTAATCTTTTCTTCAACTTCTTTTATCAGTTGTTTTTCAACTATCTCTTTCTTTTTACTTTCTCTTGAAAGGACTCTCACATCAACAACGACTCCACTTATTCCCGGTGGAACTTTAAGTGATGTGTCTCTTACATCACTCGCTTTTTCTCCAAATATCGCTCTTAAAAGTTTTTCTTCGGGAGTGAGTTCTATTTCTCCTTTTGGAGTAACTTTACCAACAAGGATATCTCCAGGTTGTACTTTTGAACCTATCATTATTATTCCGTTAGCATCAAGGTTTGCAACAGCTTCTTCGCTCACACTTGGAAGTTCTCTTGTGAACTCTTCTGGTCCAAGTTTTGTTTCCCTTAAAACAATTTCGAGTTCTTTTATATGTATCGAAGTGAAAGCATCTTCAGTTAACAACCTTTCAGAAACAACTATAGCATCCTCAAAATTGTAACCATACCATGGTAAAAATGCTACAAGAACATTCTGACCTAAAGCGAGTTCCCCTTTTTCACACGAGTGTCCATCAGCAAGTATATCTCCTGCCTTTACCTTCTGACCAACATTTACAAGTGGTCTTTGAATTATTGTTGTATCCTGGTTGGTTCTTTCAAAATTTTTCAACCTATATATGTCGTATCCAGCTTCCTCATCAAAAATATTTTCTGTTGTTTTGTTATCAAGTTTAATCTTAATATAGTCAGCTGTTACCTCTTCAACAACACCATCATTTTTTGCTATAACAAGAGCACCGGAATCAATCGCAATCTGTTTTTCAACTCCTGTTCCCACTATTGGTGAAGATGGTTTCAACAAAGGAACAGCCTGTCTTTGCATGTTTGAACCCATCAACGCTCTGTTCGCATCGTCATGTTCTAAAAATGGTATGAGTGATGTTGATGGACTGACTATCTGTTTTGGAGAGACATCTATATAATCAACTTCTTCAGCAGGTACAAGTGGGTATTCTCCCTTCTTTCTGCAAAGAACCATTTTGTTTTTAAATGTTCCATCATCATTCAAAGGTGAGTTTGCCTGTGCTATAAAATATTTATCTTCCTGATCTGCTGTTAAATACTCAACAGTATTCGTTACTTTTCCTTTAACAACCTTTCTGTAAGGTGTTTCAATAAAACCATACTCATTGATTCTTGCATAAGTTGAAAGTGAAGTGATAAGTCCTATGTTCTGTCCTTCAGGTGTTTCGATAGGACATATTCTACCATAATGTGAATGATGAACATCGCGCACCTCAAATCCAGCAGTTTCTCTTGTCAAACCACCTGGACCTAACGCTGAGATCCTTCTTTTATGTGTCAGTTCAGCAAGTGGGTTTGTTTGTTCCAAGAATTGTGACAATTGACTTGTTGAGAAGAATGAAAGAATAGTTGAAGATACAAGTCTTGCATTTATAAGTTCTTTTGGTGTGACCTGTTCCTTCATCATCATTCTTTCCCTAATATTTTTAGCCATCTTTGCAAATGCCTGTTCGAATTGGTTTTCGAGTAGTTCACCAACCCTTCTAATCCTTCTACTTCCAAGATGATCTATATCATCAAAATCGAACTGATTTTTTGGGTCAACAGCAAACAGAAGTTTTTTGATCGAATGTATCAGATCCTCTTTTGTCAATGCAAAATTGTTTGGGTCAATCTTATGTTCGAGTTTCTCGTTCAATTTCAATCTTCCAACTTTTCCAAGTTCATACCTTTCAGCTGTGAAAAATGCTGCTTCAAAAAATTTTTGTGCTATTTCAGTTGTTGCCGGATTTGTACCTTTAAGATAAAAGAAGATTTTTTCAAGAGCATCTTCCATCCCAGTTGTTGGATCCTTTTTAAGAGTATTCAAAACAACATTTAACGCTGTTTCATTTTCAGTTTTTACAACTTTTATTTTGGAAATCTCTCTTTCAAGTAATGAGTTTAAAACTGCTGGAGTGATAACTGTTCCAGCTTCAAAAAGAACTTCACCAGTTTTCTTATCAATTATATTTGAAAATAAAATTTTCGAATTGAATTCCTGTCCAAAATTTTTTACATCTTTTTCTGTAAAAGACAACTCTTCTTTTGAAAACAATAGCCCAAAAATTTTTTCAACACTATCATAACCAAATGCTTTTAAAAGAATCGTCGCAGGAAACCTTTTCTTTCGATCAAGATTTGCATACATTATCTCGTTTGTATCAACATTGAATTCAAGCCAAGATCCTTTGTTTGGTAATATCTGTGCTGTATAATAGTATTTCCCACCCTCCATCTCATCCATAGTAAAAAATATTCCAGGTGATCTGTGAATCTGACTGACAACAACCCTTTCAATACCATTTATCAAAAAAGTACCATTTTCACCCATCAATGGAATACTACATAAAAATACATCCTGTTCGATAACATCTTTTATGGTTCCGGTTGGCTCACCGGTTTTTTCATTGAAATTTTTATATATCATTTTCAATGTAACCTTCAAAGGTGCAGCATAGGTAAGACCTTTGTATTTGCATTCTTCAAAAGAATACAAAGGTTCTTCGAGTTCATATTTAACAAAATCCAAACTGAACCTTGAATTCGTATCATCTATTGGAAACGCATCTTTAAGAACCTTTTGTAATCCCTGATATTTTCTCTTATCAGCAGGAACATCTGCTTGTAAAAATTGTTCAAAGGACTCCTTTTGTATCGTCAAAAGGTATGGTAATTTTACATTTGAATTAAACTTTGCAAAAGATATTCTTTTCATTTAATCACAACTCCTTTTTTGTTGTGAAGGAGGGGTAGTTCCCCTCCTTTTAAAGTTTTACTTCAACTCTACAACTGCTCCTGCCTGTTCAAGTTGTTCTTTTATCTTTTCAGCTTCTTCCATTGGAACATTTTTCTTTATCTCTTTTGGTGCTGCATCAACGATCTCTTTTGCCTCTTTGAGTTCTATGTTAAGAATCGCTTTAACAACTTTTATAACCTGAAGTTTTGATTGCCCTGCTGAATGTAAAACTACTGTTGCTGTTGTTTTTTCAGCTTCCGCTGACTGCTGTCCACCACCCTGTGCTACCTGAGCAACAGCGACCGGTGCTGCTGCTGTAACTCCGAATTTTTCCTTTAAAGCTTCAACAAGTTCTGCAAGTTCAAGAACCGTCATCTTTTCGATCATCTCTATGATTTTTTCTTTATTTTCAGACATTTTTCCTCCTTACTGATTATTCTCTTTTTTTTGTTTAATAGCTTCAACCGTATAAACGAATTCACTGATGATGCCGTTTAGAGTCCATACAAAATTGTAGATGGGGGATTGTATTGAACCAACGAGATTGGAAAGTAACTCCTCTTTTGAAGGAATTTCTGCAAGTTTATCAACAGCTTTCTGATCAAACAATTTCCCATCAACAATTGCCATTTTAGCTTTCGGATTTTTGTATTTTTTGAAAAATTCTTTTATCGTTTTAGCAGGTGTAACAGGATCTCCATAAGAAAAAGCAACAGATGTGTTTCCTTTTAGAGCGATATCAATGTTTTCCTCTGGAAAAACCTCTTTGAAAGCAAAATATAGAGTACTGTTTTTTATAACTTTGTACTCTATTTTATCTTTATCAAAAGTTCTTCTCAACTCATTCACCTGTTCAACGGTCATACCTTTAAAATCCGAAAGATAGACCCCTTTTGCATCTTTCAATTTTTGAGCAATCGTTTTTACGGTTTCTTTTTTGAGTTCTAATTTTTTAGGATTGCCCATTTTTACTCCTTACTTGATTGAATTTATTTCCCCTGTATCGAGAGGAACTCCTACACCCATAGTTGTTGACAATGTGACACTTTTAAAATAAGTGCCTTTGGCTGACTGAGGTTTTGCGCGTTTTATCTCAGTCAGGAGATGGATTATATTTTCTTTTAATTGTTCTTTATTGAAAGAAATTTTTCCAACGATCGTATGAATGTTTGCATTCTTATCGATTTTGTATTGAACTCTTCCTTTCTTTGCTTCAGTAACAACTTTTGAGATATCGTTTGTTACGGTTCCAACCTTTGGGTTTGGCATAAGGCCTTTTACTCCAAGTATTTTTCCAAGTTTTCCGATCTTTTTCATAAGATCAGGAGTTGAGATCACAAGATCAAAATCCATAAATCCGTTGGATATTTTCTCTATGAGATCATCTTCCCCAACATAATCAGCACCTGCTTCAACCGCTTCTTTTGCTTTATCACCGTTAGCAAAAACAAGCACTTTTACTTTTTTCCCTGTTCCATGAGGAAGAGTTGTAGCACCTCTCACCATCTGATCAGATTTTTTTGGATCAACTCCAAGAAGTATTGCGAGTTCAACAGTTTCATCAAATTTTGCTTTTTTGCTATTTTTCAAAATATCTATAGCTTCGTCTATAGAATACCTTTTCGTTTTATCAACAAGTTTTTTGTTTTCAATAACTCTCTTTCCTCTTTTCATTATTCCTCCACTGTGATGCCCATACTACGAGCTGTTCCTTTGATCATTTTTATAGCGCCTTCAAGATCCTTTGCATTAAGATCGGGCATTTTCAACTCAGCAATTTTTTTCACATCTTCAAGTTTAACCTTTCCAACTTTCTGTTTGTTAGGAACACCTGAACCTTTTTCAAGTCCAGCTGCTTTCAAAAGAAGCACAGAAGCTGGAGGGGTCTTAGTGATAAATGTGAAAGATTTGTCCTGATAAACCGTTACAACAACAGGAATTATCAAACCTTTTTGCTTTTCTGTTTTTGCATTAAAATTCTTACAGAACTGCATTAGGTTTATTCCATGTTGTCCAAGAATTGGTCCAACCGGTGGTGCTGGAGTTGCAGCTCCTCCGGGAACCTGTAATTTTACGATAGCAACTACTTTTTTTGCCATTTATCTCCCCCTTGCTTTTATTTGCCTATCAATTCGGCTTGTGTAAATGATAGTTCAACAGGTGTTGATCTACCAAAAATTGTTACTGTTACTTTCATCTTCTCTTTATCCTTATCGATTTCTTCAACTACACCATTAAAATCTCTGAAAGGCCCAGAAATTATTTTTACATTATCACCTATTCTGAAAGGAATCTCGAGAACCTCTCTGACATTATCCTTATTGTTTAAAAGTTCATCTATTTTTTTTGCGTCTTCTGCTTTCAACTTTACAGGTTTTTTTCTTCCAGATATGAACGTTGTTTGCGCACATATCTGTGTTAAAAACTGGATCATCTCTTTTGAATCCTCCATATGGATAAAAACATATCCAGGGAAAAGGTTCTTTTCAAGAACCACTTTTTTACTTTTTCTTATCCTTACAACATTTTCAACAGGTATAAAGATCTGGTCAACTTTATCCTGAAGATTTTTTATTTTCAACTCTTCTTCAATCAACTTTTTTGCTCTTTTTTCATACCCAGTATAAACTTGCAACATAAACCAATCCATAATTACCTCGTAAATAAACTAAAAATTTTCGATATAAGAAGATCAAATCCTCCTACAACAAATCCCAAAACAATCGATACAACTATAACAACAAGTGTTGAACCCCAGAGAGATTTTGAATCAGGTAAAACAACTTTTTTCAATTCAATTTTAACTTCTCTGAGATACTCAATAAAATTTTTCCACCATTTCATAAATTCTCCTTTTATTCAGGGCAGGAGGGACTCGAACCCCCAACATTCGGTTTTGGAGACCGACGCTCTACCAATTGGAGCTACTGCCCTAAACATTTATTTTGCCTCTTTATGAAGAGTATGTTTTCTACAAAATTTACAATATTTTTTTAGTTCAAGTTTTTCTGTCTGTTTTTTCTTATTCTTTGTTGTCATATAGTTTTTTCTTTTACATTCTGAACAAACCATTGTTATTATCTCTCTCATCTTTTCCTCTTTATTCTAATATTTCAGTTACAACACCGGCACCAACAGTTCTTCCACCTTCTCTTATAGCAAACCTTAACTCCTTCTCCATAGCAACCGGCGTTATCAACTCAACTATAAACTCAGTGTTCTCCCCT